>NZ_VTFS01000001.1 GCF_009671245.1 Marinicella rhabdoformis | reverse complement strand
TGTAATGGTCTAATAAACTCGGACATATTCTTAGCCTATATAATACAAGAAACAGAGGTTAAAAAATGTCAAAGAAGCAAAGATTATCATTTACGGTTGAACAACGTCGTGATTATGCGAAGTTGATGGTTGAAGAAGGCTATTCCTACAAACAAATCATGGATATATCAGGTGCTGGCCAAACGGCAGTAAGCCGTTGGAAAAAGCAGTATATTGATGAAATGAATGGAGAAACACCCCAAGGGGCTCAAGCCATGACAGCAGAACAACAAGAGATCCAAAGACTTAAAAAAGAACTATGGCGGGCTAAACGTGACAATGAAATTTTAAAAAAGGCCGCAGCCATCTTTGTTCAAAAAGATTAAGTCAAATGATCAAAAAAATAAAGATGGCACACCATGAATACAGTATTAAAGAGCTATGTTGCACATTTAACATGGCTACCAGCACATACTATGATCACATCAAAGAAAAGCCCATTTCAGAAGAAAAACAAAAAATGCTCAAAATAGTCAAGCAAACTGCCATTGAAACCAACCATAGCTATGGTAAGCGCAGGATGAAAAAACAATTAAACAATGAAGGATTTCATGTTGGAAAATACAAAGCAGCCAGTCTCATGAAAGCGGCTAAGGTTGTTGCCATCAGGCCCANAATACAGTATTAAAGAGCTATGTTGCACATTTAACATGGCTACCAGCACATACTATGATCAAATCAAAGAAAAGCCCATTTCAGAAGAAAAACAAAAAATGCTCAAAATAGTCAAGCAAACTGCCATTGAAACCAACCATAGCTATGGTAAGAAAAGCTAAGCATGGACATGCACCACTTTAACTCGTTGTAGTGAATTTACTACAAATCGTGTTGAGATTATGGGCGGCAATTATTTGTTCAAAGCCTGAAAATGATGTTTTTATTGGAGAAATATCATGACTGTAGCTCGTGAACAACAAATCTGCCTTGAAGAAACCCGCTTCTATCACGTCATATCAAGATGTGTTCGACGTGCCTTTTTATGCGGTGAAGATGTGGTTACTGGCAAGTGCTTTGAGCACCGTCGCCAGTGGCTCATTAATCGTATTAAATTTGTCACTTCTGTCTTCGGCATTGATGTCTGTTCTTATGCCATTATGTCGAATCATTTTCACATTGTTTTGCGTGTTGGTGATACAACAGAATGGCCAGCAAATCGTGTGTTGATGACGTGGCAAAGTTTGTACTCTTTACCTGTCCTTTGTGATAAGTATTTGAAAGGTGAAATAGAGACTGAAGCTGAGCTTCACAGAGTGAAAGAATACGTTAATGAGTTCCGCAATAGATTGATGTCAGTATCTTGGTATATGAAGTCAATAAATGAATTCATTGCCCGAATGGCAAACGAAGAAGATAACTGCACAGGACATTTCTGGGAAAGTCGTTTCAAATGCCAAGCGCTGCTTGACGAGAGAGCTCTTTTGACTTGTATGGCATACGTAGATTTAAATCCAATTCGTGCAGGAATCGCTAAGGCATTAGGTGATTCTGAGTTCACATCAATTCAGGAGCGAATTAGCAATAAATCAACATGGCTTTCTAACTTCGGTAATGGTGAAAATGATCTGCCTTACTATCTGTCTAGTTACATAGATTTGGTTGATGAATCTGGACGGTGTGTCAGGGACGATAAGCGCTGTTTTATAGCCAAGGATTCTGCCAAGACAATCGACCAATTAGGCATCAATCCTGACACGTGGTTAGAAGAATTAAAAGGGTTTAAATCAATCGGATTCACTACTGTTGGAACAGCTACCCAACTTAAAGAGTTTGCTGCCAAAACTAAAACTAAATGGAAGCTGGGTTTTAAATTAGTTCCTGCACTGGAATAGCTTCAATTCAACAATTTAAATCTAATCATTCACTTCTGTGAACCCCTTCCACTCGGCTTGAATATGGCAAAATAACTGAAAATCAACTTATCTTCACCTTTCCAAACTTTTTACTCGTAAAACTTCCTCAAAACCCAAATATCAATCGAATTTTGAACAGAAATTGAAGCTGGAAAATCTAATTCAACCTCTCATTGAATGCCTGTCCTGTATTACAGCTCCAATATCGGTTTTGAAGAATTCAGCAGGACTTTGAGCAGACGCTAAATAACTCACAATGAGTGTTAAAATAATCAATAGGTTGTTTAATGGATTGTTCATGGATTTTTCTTCTTTTTTAGCTTGTATTCATAAAGGGTCGATTGTCTCAATCTCTTTTATCTCTCAGCTATTATATTTGCATCTTTTCTTATTTCAACATATCGTAATACATCCTCATACAACCCTACCATTCGAGAGTTATTCATTTCCCGTGAAGCCTGAAGGTTTCTTCTCGCGATATCTAAAAAGGACAGTTCGGAGACAGGGTCCTTTACATCAATATATTCCATCGACGAATCTATAATTTCTTTCGTCATTGGGCTTAGCTTTCCGTCTTCTAACTTAAGATGATTTGCGTGATAAGCAAGAGGTGACATATAGTCATTCGCTTCACCACACTCTAAAAAGAAATAAAGCTCTGATTTGGAATAACTCTCCCCACCTTCTATTGCATTTTTTTTCGTAGCCTTCTTTATATTTCGGTTATACCCACTAAGGCTTCCAAGCCCACTACTCTGACACATAACCCTCTTCGCAACACTATTATATTGCTCATTAACCTCTTTCCGCTTCCGCGCGAGTTCGTCGTCAGTGAGTTTCTGCAAAGTTTTCGATAGAGTTTGCAGGCTTGAAATCTGTGGGTTTACAGATTGAAAATTAGCCATGCATTGGTTGCTGATAGTCGGTTTAATGGTGGCTTTTTTCTCCAATGCCTTTTGGTAAAAACTGTATTCTTCAGCATTGAAGCATGAATTAATGTGCTGATTTCGATTATCTATATTGCCACAACATATTTTGTACTCAGCACCAATATCGGTTTTGAAGAATTCAGCAGGACTTTGAGCAGACGCTAAATAACTCACAATGAGTGTTAAAATAATCAATAAGTTGTTTAATGGATTGTTCATGGTTTTATCTTCTTTTTTAGCTTGTATTCATAAAGGGTCGATTGTCTCAATCTCTTTTATCTCTCAGATATAACGTTCTCATTTCTCAACTCACCAACATACAACAGCAATTTCTTATAAGCTCCAGCTTCTATATTTTTTTTTAATTCTCTGGAAATTTTTAAATTCTCTCTAGCGATATCTAAAAATGACTGCCCCGTTTTTGGGTCCTTGACATCGAGATAATCCATCGACATATCTATGATTTCCTTAGTAGCATCACTTAAATAGCCTTCCTCCAGCTTAAACTTATTCGCATGGTAGGCTAGAGGAGACATAAAGCTTCTATTCTTTCCGCAATCTAAGAAGAAATACAATTCTGCATTTGAGCAAGGTAGGTTGGGCTGAGCAACGCGAAGCCCAACATCACAAATCAAGATTCCTGCTCTCGCTAAAGCTCGGCTGGAATGACGAATGTGGGATTTTAAAACCATCACTCATCCCCCAAATCCCCAAACTTCCCCTTCATAGTCGGATTGTTCTTAACCAGTTTCTTCACCGTTAAATCATCCGCCTTATTATTCGCCAGTCTTAAGTTATTCTCTGAGCCGAGCAGTGCGGTTTTGGTTTTATTGAGGTGGTCGATGGTTTTGTCGATTTCGGATATGGCGGTTTTGAATTTTTTTGAGGCCAGTTCGTAGTTTCGGGCGAAGCCGGTTTTGAAGGCGTCGAGGTCATTTTCGAAGTTGGTGATGTCGATGTTTTGGGATTTGACCAAGGCCAATTCTGTTTTGTATTTAATGGCGTTTTCGGCGGCGTTTCGGATTAATGTGATGATAGGGATGAAGAATTGCGGTCTGATGACGTACATTTTCGGGTATCGGTGAGACACATCGACGATACCTGAGTTATACAATTCGCTTTCGGGTTCGAGTAATGAAACAAGCACGGCGTATTCACAGCCTTTGTCGTTTCTGTCTTTATCGAGTTTTTTCAAAAAATCTTCGTTTTTCTTTTTGGTCGCGGTTTCATCGTTTTCGTTTTTCATCTCGAACATGATTGAAACGACCTCTGTGTCTGTATCAATATTTTCTTTGAAAATATAGTCACCTTTACTGCCAGCCGAAGCATCGTTGTCTTTTTCGAAATAGGCACGGGGAAAGGCGGTGGCCCTGATGCGGTTAAATTCTGTTTCGCAGTGCTGCTCTAAGGTTTCACCGACCATCTTGGTTGAAAGCTTGGCTTTCATGTCGCGCAGGCGTTCTATTTCATTCTCGCGGTCTTTTATTTGGGTTTCGTATTTGTCTTTGAAGTTGGTTTCGGCCAGTTGTTTTTCATACTGGGTGCGTTCCAGCTCATTCTTTAATTTTTGTAGTTCTGCGTCTTTGGCGGCAGCAACCCGCTGTAATTCATTAGTCAACTTCGCTTCGGCCAATTGCGATGTCGTTTGCTTGTCATGCGTGGCTTGTTGGGTGACTTGTTGTAATTCGTTTTTTAATTTGTCACGCTCTTTTTCTACCGCGCTTAGGGCTTCAGTCACTGCCAATTTCTGCTTAACATCACCGGCATCGAGCTTGTTCATCAGCTCTTTGATTTCGGCATCTTTGGCAGCCACTGCTTTTTCCGATTGGCTGATGACTTGGCTTTTGGTCAATTCAATCGCGTTCAGCTTTTCTTTCTCGGCCAGCTCCAATCGTTCGTGGATTTGTTCATTGAACTGTTGGTCGCGGACTTGTTTAACGATATCGGCATAACCTGATTCATCAATTTTGAATGCTTTAGTGCAATGTGGGCAGATGATTTCATGCATGTATTTTTCTCCTTAAATAGACATTACTGCTTTCTAATCCCTTGATGTTATTCTTTTCTTGGATTTTCAATCTTCATCTTTTACCCATAGAATACCAACGACTCCTTCTTTAACTGCAATAATTCCAGTATCGAAAGTTGCATTAGTGATGGGCTCCCAGCTGAGAAACCCTTTACCAATGTTATCAAAATTATGCGTTTGATTCGTTAGAAACGCCGTATCTTTATCAAAACATTTAAGGAATGCACTGGCTAACTCCTGTGCCTTTTGTTCTGGCATGATATTTATTTGGTATGCCAAATCATGTGCTAAACAATCAGTCAGTAATCTTTTTGCATCCAAACGATTAATTTCAATCCAAAGTTCATCTGGAATATCATTAAAACCAAGTCTTTTAAGTTGCAATTTCCGAGCAAGGACCTTCGACCCATGAAAAACATGACAAACTGTTTGTCCTGCGGTTCTCTTTTCTTTAATTATTGAACAAATATTCGCCATGATTTATTGTTGTCGTTATAGGTGCATTCCCTCTTTATTCATAAGTAAGCAGTTATTGAGGCTTACCTAAGTCAATTTATCACAAACCATGCTTCTCAATGAAGTGTTTAATCATCGCCTCTTCGGCATCGGCGCGGGTTTCTATGAGCGATTCGGCTTTGGTCTCTGCCCAGCTTTCTAAGCTTTTGATGACTTTTTCTTCTTCAGTATGGAGCAGGCTGTCCCAAGCGCTGAATGGTGTGCCATCGAAATATTTCGCTGTTGTGCCGGGCCCATCTGGGCTACCGTGGCCGGTGTCGATGGAGTCGCGCCAATATTCAGCATGGTTTCTCCATTCGACTTTATCAACCAAATCGGGAGCTGTGAACCAGACGTTCCAACTGAGGATGTTGCCGTTTTGTAACATGTTTCCGGTGGCGAGGTTAAAGATGTCGAGGAACAGTTGATTGAATTCATCGACGGTTTTGTTACCTGTTTTAGTGATGGGGCCGATTTGAACATCGAGGTGCGAAACGTCCCATGCTTCATCTTCGTGTTTAGCGAAGTCTGGAATGGGGAAGTTTTTGCTTTGCTTTTTAATCAAAGGAAAAATGCCTTGTTCAGGGTTACCTGGATTGTGTGTGGTGACCATGATGGCGTTGGCTTTTGAGCTGGGGAAGGGCAGTTTACTGTCTGCGAACTTGTCCCAAAGAATTTTAACCCACTTGTTTTGTTTGGCGCTGGGGCTGAACCAAATTTTACCCACCACTTCCATGTCGGCGGCCATTTCTTTGGTGTCTTCGTTAACCCAGCCGCGTTGTCCTGTGACGGTGACTTCGACGTTCAATGCACCGAATTGTGGCGAATAGGCGCCTTGTTGTGGGCAAATGATAGAAAAGACACGGCCTTCGTCGGTGTAACCCAAACGTGAGATGTCTGGGGCGAACATCTGATAACAGCGTTTCGGGTCTTTTTCACCTTTGCGGGTTTCCCAGCTGAATTCGGGCCAAAGGACTTGTTGTTGTCTTTGTAGCTTGTCGATGTTCGCCATGTTGTCGAGCATGGGCAATGAAGAGAGGTTTGGATTAGGGTAGGAAAATAATTGGTTAGATTGTTCAAAGCCGCCAACCCAGCCCGGTGCTGGTTGTTTGTTCTTGTCTGTCATGGTGAGTCCCATTGTTCATGAACCTTAATTCATGGTTTATCAAGTATCAGCCGACTTAATGTGTGGTTAAGTTGGCCATCGGTTTTTCAGAGCGTCCTAGTCACTTAAAGCATGTCAGAACATGCCAATAGAAGTTCAAAGATACAATCATCAGTGATTATTGTTTAAGGATTATCTCATTCGACCGCACGATTCGTCAAATGCATGACTTCCCGCAGTTCACTTAATTTCCATTGTTCTTGAATTAATCTCAGCTTGCGATGTCGGCTCAATTTTTTAACATGGTATTCCAAACTTTGGGCTTCTGAGCGTGTGCCGACTTCGACTTGGTAGACGATTTCCAGTTGATTAAAACGGCGGGTGAATTTGGCGCCGGGTGGCTTTTTGCTTTGGTGCTGAATCAAGCGTGCTTCTGGATCTTGTGCAATACCGGTGTAAAGTATTTTGCTATCGCACAGCAGGATGTATAGGCTGTAGGGTTTGGCTTTGAGTGTCGTCATTAATTAATCACAAATGGCGGGCGCAGTCCATCATTTGATTTAAGACACGAATGACATTTATTTTATCTCTGGTGGCTGTATAAAAAATGATGTGTTCTTTGACTTGGCATTTGAAGTAGCCCGGCCTGATGTCATCTATTTTAATTCCAATACCTGGGTTCATTGCCATGGTTTGTAAGGCTTCGTCAATCGCATCTGAATACACATCTGCTTGACGCACTCCCCAGTTTTCACATGTGTATATCCAAATATCAATTAAATCCTTTTCAGCTGAACTTTGTTTATGAACTTTGAGCATTTGCCATCTTTTTTCTGGCCTGGCTTTTGATGTCTTGTATGTCTAATTTTCCTGCATCACCACTTTGCTCTCCAAGAATCAATGCTGATCGTAGGTTTTGTCGTTTCATTTCCTGATACTCAGTTTCAGACATGATGACCACAACTGGTTTGCCGTTTTTAGTCACGCTAATTGGTGATATTTGTGAGCGCATGATGACGTCACCAAATTCTTGTTTGGCTTTTGTAGAAGTCATTGAATGTCGTGTGTTTAAATTATCCATAATGAACATTATAGATAAATTGAACAAAATAGACAACAAAAGTCAAGGCTCACCTCATTTAGAAACCTCAACCAAAGTAAAGTTATCTCAATTTATGCCACTGTTGATAAGTGCCGACAGCAAAACACAGACCAATGGTCAAGCAGATAGCCGAGCTGACATACCAGAAAGTCAGACTGTTTTCAGGGAACATGGGCATCAATTCCATAAATCCGATGCCCCGTAAAATAAAAACGGCACTGATTAAACACAAAGCCAAACGAATTAATGGCAAGCTGCGAATCACACCCGCAGCTGATAGGGCGTAAAGCGACCAAATTGCCAAGACCGTGACCAAAACTGAAGTCACAACTGTCGGGTACCACAAGCCTTGTTCGGCCATGCGGGCCATCTGCTCTCCGGCACCGAAAAAGCGATACCAGTCGGCACCAAAGATGATGCAGCCCATATGTGCCAGCGAAGCCAAGGCGCATAACAAGGCTCCGGTTATCAATGGTTTGTTAATGTTTTGTGTCTTGTCCATCAAAAGCATAGCCATCTTTTGTTATCAAGGCCCGCGCTTTTTCAATGTCCATGTTTTCCACGGGTTCGGCAAGATAATAGGGCAATTCAACTTTACCTTCACTCAAACGCACAATGTCGCCTTCTATCAATCGGTTCAAGACAGAATGAATCGTTTTTTCTAAGTTATCAGGTGCATTTACATACTGATGGCTCATGTATTCGATCAGCTCTTTGATGGTGTGTTTTCCATCTGCCAGTGATACCACCACACCCAACCATTCGTCTAAATTAGAGACTTGCTCCAAGTCATCAATATTGACCAATGCCACTTGGTTATTTTTTCGTGTGAAAATGGCATTGCGGTAAAAGTAATTCATGTTATTCAGGATGTTAGTCATAGTTGATCTTGTGTTCAATTGAATGTGGAATTTTAACCCAATTGAATCAATTGTATTAAATTTCCACAGGTGTCATCCAAGGTTGCAATCTTGTAATCGCCGGCATCGGTTGGTTCTTGGGTGAATATCACGTCCAATGCTTTGAGCCTTTGGTATTCTGATTCAAGGTCATCCACAGCAAATGATGTGATGGGAATGCCGTCTTTTTTAAGGTGTGCATTGTAAGGTGGCACAGCAGGATGAATATTGGGTTCCAATGACAATTCGGTGCCATTTTCATTATTTGGATCAACCAATGTCAGCCAGCGGTGTTCGCCCATGGGAATGTCATTTTTTACTTTGAAGCCCAGTTTGTTGGTATAAAAATCAAACGCTTTGGCTTGGTCGTCAACTGCGATGCCGCTGATCCAAATTTTCATGTTTTTCCTTTATATGTTTAATAACAGGTTTATTATTTAAACTTATAAAAGGGTATTTGTAAATGCCGGCGAGCCGGTGACGTTACAGTCTATTTAATATACTTACACCCATAAAATTTAGCTGTGATGAGGGTTTTAGATTAATTGAATAGTAGGGAGGGTACAAAGGGTGCAGTGCTTCACACCCTTTATTTAACTTAGGTTCTTTATAACAACGCGGCCAGTTGTTCAGATACTTGGTCGTCATCTGATTGGCTGAGCCAAAACAAAGCTTTTTTCTTTACTTCTCGGTCATAATCACCTTTGAGAATATCGAATAGGGCGTTGTTTGCAACATCCATGTTCAACTGTGACAAGCTGAAGATAACTTTTTCTGACAGCTCTTTGTTGTCACTGTCTTTCAATATAGACATCAAAAATGGTACAACTTCACCTTTGTCTTGAACTTGACTGAGCCAAAAAATGGCATCGGCTTGTTGAGACTGATCTGCACCATTTCGAGCAATGCCATATAAGGCTTCTAATGCTTCTGGTTGTTTATTTTGACTGAGCGCAAAATTAATACTTTTACGCAATTCGCCTTGAGGTAACTCAGATAACAAGCCTTTCAAAAAAGGTACACCATCATTGTGCCTTTGACCCAACCAGAACACCGCTGAGTTGGCATGTTCACCTTGTTTTTTTGCCAATACTGACAATGCGTAGGCTGCGGCTTGGCCTTGGTGCATGGCCAATGTGTACAAACTGCCGTTGTCATCACCTTTGGCTTCTGCTTGTTGTGCTAACCAGGTGATACTTTCTTGATTACTGACGTCCTCTATCCAGTCCACTGTGATGCCTTCGGCAACCACTGGGCAGGCATCGCCCATGGGGATGATTTTTTGCGCTTGTCCTTGTTTTAAATTCACAAAAACTCGGATGTTTTCTGTGAGGCCGTTTTGACTACTTGAGCCATAACTGCCTGTCAAATCACTCAAATCACAAACGGCAGACTCGCCGTCTTTTAATCCCTCATCCCAGCAACACATGGACGTGGTGTTTTCAGCCGCTACTACTTGGTAACCAATCCACTGCGATTCCTTTTTGTTGCCCTCAACATACTGGGTCAAAGATTGACCAGTGATGTTTTCAATGTTCAATGCATCTGATGCCATGTTTACTGCGGCCATCATGCCTGCTACCAAATAACTTCTTATACTTTTCATAATGATCTCCTGTTTGGTTCGATTTTAAGGTGCTTCTATCACTTCAATGACACGGTCTGCATCCGTCATCACCAGCATTTCTAAAATGCGTTTTTTCATCGGTTTTGTGGTGGCTTCTTTATACAATGCCACCAATGGATCGGCATTGCCTTGCATCATGAACACTTCGAGGATTTGCTGTTGTGTGTGGTGATTACCTGCTGCAAATTGATCCAATAAAAAATCATTGTGTTCACTTGAGTCTGTCATCCCGAATGCCATAAAGAAACCTTCACTTTCAGCAACAGTTGGGTCTTCTTTGTACAGTGACATCAATTCATCCACACCTTGCATCATGCCAATGTGCTGTAAAATTTCTCTCTTAATTTCAGGGTCTTTTTCCTCTTTGAAAAGCCCGGCCAGTTCTTCGCTGGACTGTGATGTCATCATCAACATCAACAAGCTGCGTTTTACATCTGAATCTTGTTCTTGTTGATACAGTTTTTTTGCCATCTCTGGTGGTAAATCGCTGGTCATCATGACGTTACTGATCATGTGCTTTTCATCTGCACTTTTCGCCTTACTATACAAATCTAGCAAATAATCACCATCTACATCACCCAACATCATCAAGGCATGGATCGCTTGCTGTCTGATTTCTGGTAACTTTTCTTGGGCAATCACACGCTTCACTTCAGCGGCTTCGCCAGACATGGCCATGGCTTGTAACAAAGCCGCTTTCACTTCAACTGCATCTTGTGTACGGTACATTTTTGTCAACACGTTACTGTCTCCCATGATGCCCAGTACATGAATCATTTGTAACTTCAAATCTTGATCTTTTTCCTTGGCCAGCAAGCGCTCTAAAGTTCTGCTGTCGTCACTGTGGATAAAGCCTTGGATGATGGCCGCCTTGGTGTCACGGTTGTTCTCATTTTTATACAAGCCCAACAAGCGTTCTTTACTTTTGGCATCTTGGCGCATACTTAACATTTGTATGGCATGGCCTTTAAGGCCTTCATTCTCTTCATCCATAACCAAGTCATATAATAATTCCGCAGCTTGTTCATCTTGGCTCATTCCAAGTAATTGAAGCGCATGTACTTTACTGGCACCCGCCTCATCGTTTTCTAACATTTCTTTGATCAATTTCAATCCTTTCTCTGGATTGCTGAACATGATTTGTTGTATTGCAAACAAACGCATTTCAGCATCCAAAGTCGGTGCTTGTGGTGGACGTGCTGGTCGCGGCACCGCATTTGGCCTTGGGTGGGCTGATGGACGGGGCGAAGTTCTTGGCACAGCCTTTACCTTTGATGGACTGGCTGGCGGTGAAACGATGTGGGTATTATTTATCATCCTTGGCATGGGTGGCACAGGAATTTCAGCATCACCATTTTCTAGCAACAACATCTGTGCATCATCGGCCCATTGGCTTTTAGGGTATTCTTTCAACAGTTTTTTAACCAATAACTTGGCTTCTCCGTGTCGGTTGTTTTGATACAACACATAAGCCTGCCAGTATGTCGCTGAATCGGCCAAGCTTTTATCACTTGCTGCAGTGGCAAAAGATTCTTGTGCTTGTGACCATTTTTGCTGTGCCATGGCCAAGTGCCCTGTTTGATAAGCATCTTGGGTTTTGTTGGCGGCTGCTGTGGCTGTTAGCATTGAAATGGCAAAGACCAGTGGCAGCTTTTTTTTGATGTTTAACTTTAAAAAGTTTGTAGGTAAGTTCATGGAATTCTCCTTAAATTATCACGTTGTCATTGGCCAGTTGTTTTTTCATACTTTTCACTTGAAACAATAAATCCTGAGCCCTGTTGTTTCCTGTGTTTGGCATGACCGCCAGTTGAGTTTTGGATCGGTTGGCTACTTCTAGTAACACCGGCTCCAAGTCCGACAACACTTGTTGGGTAAATTGGCTGTTATATCCAGCCAATGCTTTTTTATAAATGCGATTACTGATCAATAATCGCTGTGCCATGGTTTGTAGTTCCGTTCCCGTGTTACCACCAGTCGAATTGTTCGATGCGTGGCTGACTTGGGTCAGGAAAATTTCGCTTTGCGTTAAATGCATTTGTATGTTTTGTGCCAACAGCTGTTGACTGAAATCTGTATTTTCTATGACGTCTTGTCTGCCCATCCAGTAGGCTGTAACCACCAACATGGCCACCATCGCCATACTGGCAAATGAAAACTGAGGTGTATGAAACCAGTCTGCTAGTTTTTTAAAAAAGCCGGGTTCATTGAAACGGGTTTCTTCAGCTTTGATGTCTTCACTGATTCGGTTCCATAATTGGTGTCCGTAATCTTCTGGTAGTGGGTTTTGGGTTTTTAATTCAAAGGCTTGCATGTCTGCCTCCAATAGATTGAGTTGTTTGCACACTTCAGCTGATTTTAATAATTCAGCCGATTCTTCTGGGCTCAATTCGCCCATGTGCAATAACATAAGTTTTTCTTCACTGATGTTCATATACTGACCTCGGTGGTGAGCTGTTGTCTGAGTTTTTGCACCGCTCTGAATAAGGTTTGTTTGCAAGCGTTGCTTTTGATGTTGAGTTTTTCTGCCGTTTCAGCAATCGAATAGCCTTGGTGGTGTTTCATGGTGATGGCCAGACGTTCTACGTCAGTCAGTCGCGACATGGCATGACTTAAACTGTCTTGCAATTCATGTTGCTTTTCTGGAATTTGGTGATTTTCTGGTACATCAATTTGTTGATCTTCTGTGTCCAAAGAAAATGCCAACTGACGGTTCGTTTTTCTTAAATGATCAATGGATGCATTGGTGGTGATTCGCAACAGCCATGTGGAAAATTTATAGTCATCACGGTAACGTGACATCGCTTGAAACGCTTTGATGAACGTGTCTTGCGCAATGTCTTCAGCATGCTGAGCATCTGCTGTATAGCGGTACGCCAAAGCATTAACGGCCTTGGCATAGTGCAGCACAATCTGGCGAAAGGCGAGGGCATCGCCTTGCTGCGCTTTTTCAATCCACTGTTGTTCAACTTCGTTTTTCATACCTGCTTAAACGCCATGCGATTAATTTGGTTATAATTATTTCAAACTTTTTTCACTTTAGTGTGGTAGTTATGAATTTATTTAACCTCTTTCGAATCAGTTGTTTGTGCTTTTACCTGTTGATCAACAGCAATGTATCCCATGCAGAAGAGGCGATTTTATCGTACCACAGCGACATCACCATTAATGAAAGTGGCTTGATTGATGTGGTTGAACACATTTCAGTTTATGCCAAAGGCTGGGACATCAAACGTGGCATTTACCGTGATTTTCCTACCCAATATTTCGGCCCTTTAATGACCAAAAGAAAAGTACCCTTTGATGTTATCTCAGTCAAACGCAACGGCAAAGCTTCTCCATATCACACAGAAAAGCTCAATAATGGCATCCGTATTTATATAGGCTCATCAAATTTCTTATTACCCAAGGGTCAACATGATTACCAAATTCATTACCAGACAGACAATCAGTTAGGCTATTTTACAGACTATGATGAGTTTTATTGGAATGTGACTGGAACAGGCTGGCAATTTCCCATATATGATGCCTCTGTCAATATCAAGCTACCCAATAACGGCCATGAAAAAGTGTTATCACAGCAGTTTTGGACAGGCTATCAAGGACAAACCGATCAAAATGCCCGAATAAATAATCAGGGTGAACTTTTGGGTTTCACTATGACTCAAGGCTTATCCGCACACCAGGGACTGACCATTGGCTTGAAGCTTCCTAAAGGGGTTTTCTTACCACCTAAGAAAGATCCTTTTGGGTTTATAGCTGATAATTTGGCCTGGTTGTTAACAGGTGGTTTATTTTTGTTTTATCTCAGTTATTTTATCAGGGCATGGCACCATCATGGCAGGGACCCTAAAGCTGGTGTGATTATTCCCCGTTTTGAAGCACCCAAAGGTTTATCACCTGCCGCTGTAAGGTATATAGATAAAGAATTGATTGATGAAAAAAGTTTAACCGCAGCAATTTTGTCTTTAGCTACTAAGGGCTTTGTCACCATCAAGCAAACTGAAAAGCTGTTCAAGATCAAACCCAAAGACAGGCCTAATAAACATCCGCTGTCGCGCGGTGAAAGAAACATCAAGAGTAAGTTATTTGGCCGTGGCAACCACGCCGTACATTTAAAGAAGAAATACCACAGCAAAGTCGCTTCTGCAAAAATCAGTTTAACAAAAGCATTAAAGGACGAATACAAGGAAAAGTGTTTTGTTGATAACTGGGACAAAATCTCTTGGGGATGGGTGATCAGTTTATTTTTATCTTACTTTTTTTTCTATACCTTGTATGGTCACATCATGGGTGGCTTTGTACTGTTTTTTATGATGTTATTTGCCTGTTTTTTCGCGGGTATGTTCATCGTCATTATTGTCGGTGCGCCTTGGCTTTTGATTCTTGTTGTACTGGGTTTAATTGGTTCTTATGTGGAGCTCAGTGAATGGTTCATGACGCATTGGTTGCCTTGTACATTTGTTGGATTGATTTTCTTTGGTAACTTGTTGTTTGCCTATTTATTGCGTGCGCCCACGCTTTTTGGTCGCCAGCTTAAAGATCAGATTGAAGGACTAAAACTGTATTTGCGCACGGCGGAAGTTAATCGACTGAACCTGTTACATCCACCTGAACAAAACTTGTCGCATTATGAAGCATTGTTACCTTATGCCATTGCATTGAATCTCGAAAATGCTTGGGGAGAACGTTTTTCCCTACAGTTAGCAGAAGCCACAGAAAAAGACGGTTATCAGCCTACTTGGTACCATGGCACAACTTTTAAAAGCGGAACTTTCAGCAACAACATAAGTTCGCTAACCAGAGGTTTGTCGTCTACAGTTTCTACTGCCATGACCACACCCAGCTCTTCAGGATCTTCAGGCGGCAGTTCGTCTGGTGGTTTTTCATCTGGCGGTGGTTTTTCTGGCGGCGGTGGAGGTGGCGGCGGTGGCGGTGGTTGGTGATTACACAGACAATTCTGTATGGTATATTGACTACTTTTATACGAACCCTTCTCAATGAAAAAATCAATTGCAGTTTTGTTGTTAGTCTTACTCTTCGGTCAATCGGCTGCTGATAATTCATGTGGAAACAACCCTGCTTCACAGGAATTAGCCCATGCCATTATTGAACACAATAAACAACAAAGACCCCAGTTACAGTGTAATCAAAAACTCAGTAAAATTGCATTAATCAAAGCCCATCTGTTAGCAAAAGAGTTGGACATTTCTCACAATGCCGGCCATACCACTCCTAACCACTTGTTAAGAAAAAATGGTTATGATTTATCCAAACGATATCCTGTTTTGGGTAATCAGGTTGAAGCCATTGCTGGAGGTGAGCCAGACACAGAAGTGGCATTTCAGGATTTTTTAAATTCTGAGCCACATCGCATTTTGCTGTTGGGAGAGCACCCTTATTTCACAGAACAAAATGACATAGGCGTGGCCTATTTATACAATAAAAACACCCCTTATGAGCATTATTGGGTGGTGCTTTTTGGAGACCAAGACAAAGCTTCTACAGCGGTTAACATTCACAAAGAATTCATGTTGTCTCCAATTAAAAAGTGATGTCAAAGCACAACACCATTAAATGGGCTTTGGGTAAAAGTTGGCACCAGTTACATCCAAACGTTCAACGCAGGTTCAATCGCTTACCTTCTGAAAAGCAACCGATAATTTACAAAGGTATGATGGAACATATTGAGTGTTCTCGTTCAGGATGGTTATTCGCCACTCTAACCAAAGTCATCGGCAACCCCTTGTCTCCACACCAAGGGATTGACATTCCGATGACCGTTCAACTGACCACCCGTACTGGCAAAAAAGGTGTTTATTGGAAAAGAACTTATCACTTTCCTGACAGGAAGTCATTCAGTGTTACTTCTGTAAAAAAAGACGATGAAGGTCGCATGATGGAATGTGTTGGTGGTGGATTTGGTATGTTTCTTGATGTTTATGCTTTAAACAGCGAATTACATTTCAAAAGCTCACGCTATTTTTGGCAGTTTTTCAGATGGTATCTGCCATTACCACACTGGCTCAGCCCCGGTGAAACACATGTGATTCATGAGGACCTCGCCCACAGCCATGGTAAAGGAAAGTTTCGATTCAGCATCACCATGAAACACCCCATACTCGGCATCACTTTTTATCAAACTGGTATATTTGAGGAAACACAACTGTGAATCAACCCATTATGATATTAGGTGGTTATGGGTCTTTTGGTAAGCGCATTGCTTCTCAACTGGCTTCCAAAGGGCACGATTTATTGATTGTTGGTCGAAATGAAAACAAAGCACGTGACTTGGTTGATTCTTTGAATATGACATTCAACCACAGCCTCAGCAAAGCACTTTGTTTTGATATCAATCAAGGATTAGATCAAGCCATTGAACAAACTCATCCAGTGGTTGTTATTCATACTTGCGGGCCGTTTCAAGGTCAGGATTTCAAGGTGCTAGCAGCATGTTTGAAATACAAAGTAGATTATATTGATTTATCAGATGGGCGTGAATTTATTCAAGGTATTCGTCATTATGACCAAGATGCTAAAGATGCTGGTGTCACCGCCATCACTGGTGCAAGTACCGTCCCAGCTTTGTCTTCTGCTGTTTTGGCACAATTTCAAGAAGATGGTATAACCACTTTTGATGATGTCCGATATGGCATCTCACCTGGCCAAAAAACAGACCGAGGTTTAGCCACAGCTCAAGCTGTTTTGTCATATATTGGTCGGCCCATTATCTGCGATGCAACAAAACGTCATGGGTGGCAAGATACTTACTTACAAAAATATCCTGAGATCAGCAGTCGATTGATGGGTAACTGTGAAGTCCCCGATTTGGACTTGTTACCTGAATTTTTCCCCATCTCAAAGTTACACTTTTCTGCTGGTATGGAAAGTAAACTGCTACACATGGGTATTTGGGTTTGCTCTTGGTTGGTCCGCTTAGGTCTGCCATTGAAGTTATCAGAGCATGCCAAGTTTTGGATGAAAATGAGCCGGTTATTTGACAGGTTTGGTAGTGATGACGGTGGTATGCACGTGGTTGTTAAAGGAAGAAATAAGGAAGGCGTTTTGATAAAACGCCGTTGGTTTCTAGTTGCTAAAGGAGGGGATGGCCCCTTTATACCTACCGTTCCAGCCGTAATTTTGGCAGATAAATTGGCCAAAAAAAATACATTCACAAAAGGTGTTTTACCTTGTGTGGGTTTAATAAGCTTACAAGAATATTTAAATGAATTGTCACATTTACAAGTGACTACCCATTAAATTTATCTCATGCCTTTGTTGTCATTCCAATGACCTGAACCGCCACGTCTATCGCCTTTTCTGCGGTCTTCTCTGTCAGGTTCCCAACGAACTTGCGCTCTTCTGGGTTCGCTGCCTTTTCTTCTTTGGCTGCGCCTTCTGTCTACTGGAGTAACGTCTTTATCATCTTTTTTCTTTTTTCCAAAAATGCCAAACATAGCTATACCCTTTTCTTATTCAATACATTGACACTCCAATTAAAATCATAGGAGTGTCTATTTAAAATATCACATTTGTTGACATTTTGCACCTGTGACTAACAATATCGCTATTAAACAATGATTAATAGCTCATACCATCGAACTCTTGGATGTTTTTTAATAACAACATCACCTGTTTCTCTATGCTGTCTCTGTCATTTGCATGACCAATTCTGCGCATGTCATCTGAAATCGCAATCCACCAACGCATGTGTGTCGCACTTAATTGTGCCGCAACGGGTACCAAATCTCTCACCAAAGGCAAAGAATATAAGCAAGTTCTTTTCAGCATTTGAAGGCTTTCAAGGTCTAAGGTTTGCCTATCGAGTTTTTCAATCAGCTGCTGAATAATGGCCGGGTCGTTTTCCAATGCAGTTGAACTGCTTGGCTCCGCATTATCTTCTAAAAAACCAATATCTAAATATGATAAAAAGCTGCGCAACGAACCTCTGAGAGACAACCACAACTCATTCTTTCTTTGCATTTCTCTGGTTTTTTGAAAATATGACAACAAGCCTATCCAGAAAAAACCTTCTAGACAAAAGCCTATCAATTCTGGAACGATATTGTCCCTGAATGCCGTTTCAGAATTGTCTGCAGAAAAATATTGAAACAAAAAGAAAGCCGTTATGCCAAACACCGCCATTGGCGCATACATCATATACTTGTTATTCATCTGTACCTCCTGTTTGTGCGTAGGCCTTGATCACACGGCAAATTTTTTCAGCTTCTTCAGATGTAAAGTTTAATGGCAAGCCTTTCATATATACCGTTAATCCTTTGCGTAAAGGTATTGGAATGATGTCATCGGGTTGAGTGCTTTGCTTGAGGGTGATGGCTTCCAGTGCCTTTTGTTCTTTTCTGCTGCGTTTTTTCTCTTGGGTAGGTGCTTGTATTTGCCCCAAGCCCATTTCCTTATATTGCCTTGGACTTTCTAACCAGACAAAATAATCATCCAATGCAGACCGCAGTCTGGCATTGTATAAATTCAAGGCTTCTTCCCTGATACTTGAATTTTCCAACTTATGAATTCGCGAGCATAATTCATCCACATCCAATTGTCGTAAATTGATTCGTTCATCAGGCGTCACATGTTCTAAAAGCTGTTGAGCTGCTGTTTTTCTGCTGCGCGCTACGGCTGGATTCATTAAACCTGATACTGCAGCTTCTTTTAAAAACTGTAATAAGCCATCTTTACTGTAATTATGATCAGTCATTTTTGCTGGTGATTATTTTATTACGTATAATCTTAACGACTCAAGAAGAGAAAAGTAACTGCTATATTATTTTCTTAAATTCTGATTACATAAATAAACCACTGGGACAAATCAATGAAATACTTAAGTTATATTTTAATCACATTATTCACCACTGGATCATTTTCCTATGCCGCTGACCGTGTCACCGGGAAGGATTTTGTTACGCGATCTCCCGTATTGGCAGGTCATGCCATGGCCGCCACATCCCAACCATTGGCAACTCAAGTGGCCTTGGATGTCATGAAAAAAGGTGGGAATGCTATTGATGCAGCCATTGCAGCCAATGCAGTACTGGGTTTGGTTGAGCCTACTGGTAATGGTATAGGCGGTGACTTATTCGCCATTGTTTGGGATGCCAAAACAAAAAAATTACATGGGCTGAATGGCTCAGGCCGCTCACCGAAATCGTTAACCCGTCAATGGTTTATTGACAATGGTTATGACAAAATTCCCTCACATGGCCCATTACCCGTTTCAGTTCCTGGCACGGTAGATGCTTGGTTTATGTTACATGGTAAATTAGGCAAACTACCCATGTCTGAAGTGCTACAACCAGCGATTAACTATGCTGAACAGGGTTTTCCTGTTTCTCAACTGATTGCCTATTATTGGAACCGTTCGACACCACTTCTCAGCAAATACCCCGGATTTATTGAACAATTCACTAATAATGGTGAAGCACCGGCACATGGTGAAATATGGAAAAACCCATACTTGGCCAACACCCTGAAAACCATTGCCAAAGAGGGCCGTGATGCTTTTTATAAAGGTAAAGTAGCCAAAACCATCGCCGAATATATTCAACAGCAAGGCGGCTTTTTATCTGTTGAGGATTTAGCTGATCACCGTGGCAACTGGGTCGATCCAGTCAGCACCAATTACCGTGGATATGATGTCTGGGAATTACCACCCAATGGTCAAGGCATTGCTGCTTTACAAATATTGAACCTGTTAGAAAATTTCGACCTTAAATCATTAGGTCATGACAGCCCAGAGTATGTTCACCTGTTCACTGAGGCTAAAAAACTGGCTTTTGAAGACCGCGCCAAATACTATGCCGATCCGGAGTTTAATCAATTGCCCGTGGAAGAACTCATCAGCAAAGCCTATGCCAAAAAACGACTACAACTGATTGACAAGAATAAGGCAGGCAAACATTTTCCTGCAGGTAATGTGGCTTTATCTCATGGTGATACCATTTACCTGACCACGGCAGATAAGGATGGGAACATGGTTTCCTTGATTCAAAGTAATTACCGAGGTATGGGTTCAGGAATGACACCACCTGGGCTGGGATTTATTCTTCAAGACCGTGGTGAAATGTTTTCTCTAGAAGCAGGGCACTTTAATGCCTTTGAGGGCGGAAAAAGACCTTTTCATACCATCATCCCAGCCTTTGTCACCAAGGATGATCAACCGTGGATGAGTTTTGGATTGATGGGTGGTGCCATGCAACCACAAGGTCATGCTCAAATCATCATCAACATGATAGATTTCGGCATGGATGTGCAAGAAGCTGGTGACGCCGCACGTATTCACCACACGGGATCATCTGAACCCACTGGTGAAATGATGACTGATGGCGGTATTTTGAATTTAGAAAGTGGCTTTTCATACCCTACCATCCGCGCACTGATGCGAATGGGACACAAAATTCAATTTGCCAATGGGCCTTATGGCGGTTACCAAGCCATTCAAAAAGCTGAAAATGGTGTTTATTGGGGTGCTTCAGAATCACGCAAAGATGGACAGGCAGCTGGTTATTAAACACATTAAGGACACATAACATCAATAACTTACAAGCTTTTCTTGATTTTTTTAATTAAATTACTTGCATTAAGAAAAGTTCGTATGTTACTGTATCAATTAAGAAATGTGTCCTAAACCGATTTCAAACATTCGGTTATACCTCTTAATCCCAGTCCAACCCGATTGGGATTTTTTTTGCCTTCAATTTTCTTCTTTCAAATTGACTCGCCAAGGTGGGTTCAATCGATCTTCTCCAGCCCAATACAATTTAATTTTATTACCAGATGGGTCATGCAATACAGCTTCTCTCCACAAGTAGTCCTGATCAATTGGTTCTTGATCGAATAATACGCCTTTCGTTTTTATCACACTTACCCAATGGTCTAATTCCTTTGATTCAAAATAAATGGTGGCACCGTTGTTGAATGGCTCTGTTTCCAGTGACAAGGAAAAGCTGGCGCCATTGGGGCATTCAAATCGCGCATAATGTGCTGTATCTACAATCTGTATAAAACCCAATTTAAGGTAAAAACTGGTGGCTGCCCGCATGTCACGTACTGGCATCGTAACTTGATTTAAATTCACAGTTTATCCAGCGCTTGATCCCAGTCTGCAGTCAGGTCATCAATGTGTTCTATACCCACTGAAATTCGCAACAAATCATCAGGTGTTAAGCTGTCATCACCTTCTACAGATTTGCGGTGTTCAATCAAACTTTCAACACCTCCTAGGCTGGTTGCCGCTGTGAACAAATTCAGCTTGCCAATCAATGCCATGGTTTCTGCTTGGCTTTTGCCCAACTGGACTGACAACATGGCACCTGAACCCTCTGGCATTTGTTTCATTGATAAATCGTATTGCGGGTGTGTCGGCAAGCCCGGAAAGTGGACCATCGCCACTTTTTCATGAGTGGACAAATGTTTGGCCAGTTTTGTCGCATTTTCTGACTGTTGTTTAAGCCTCAAATACAGCGTTTTAATACCTCGGGTCATCAACCAACAGTCGAAAGGTGCAGGGACAGCCCCTCCCAGTGATTGAATGTTTTTAAGCACTGGCGCCAATTCTTCTGATACAGGTTCACCAAGCACCAATGCACCACCCAAACAATCGGAATGTCCTCCAAAATATTTTGTTGTCGAATACATCACCACATCAGCCCCTAAATTCAAAGGTTTTTGAAGCACTGGCGTACACCAGGTGTTATCAACAACCGTGATCGCACCATTGGCTTTAGCTAATTTTGACAAAGCAGTAATGTCACTGATCTTTAACTGTGGATTTGATGGGCTTTCTAACCAAAGCATGGCCGTTTCTGGCCTGATGGCTGCTTGAACGGCTTCGTAATCGGTCATGTCAACAATGCTGTGTGACAGTTCCCAACGTTTAAACACATCTTTGGCTACCGCTTGAACAGAGTAATAAGCGTCATCAGGCAGGATTACATGATCACCTGCTTTCAAGGCTTGAAACATGGTTGAAATGGCTGCCATTCCTGAAGCAAAAGCAAAGGCAGTTTCACCACCTTCTAATGTGGCCAGTGCTTCTTCTAACAACTGACGATTGGGGTTATCATGGCGCGTGTAAATATAGCCACTGTTATAGCTGCCATCGAGTTCACGCTTGAACGTGGTGGTGGGATATATGGAGTTGGCTACAGAGCCCGTTTCATCACCCTTTGGTTCGGTGGATTGAATTGCCATGGTGGCAAAGTGCTTTGCAGTGTTTGGTTTTGATGCTTTGCTCATGACTTTCAGCTTGGAAAAGACATGATTTTACTTTTTTTGGGTCAGTAAAACACCACTGAACACCAATATTGTGGCGATAAACAAAGTCGGTGTAATGGGTTCTTTTGACCAAAGTAAGCCACCAAGAGCCGCCAAGATGGGTACTGTTAATTGTAAAACCGCCGCTTGCACCGCCCTTAATTTAGGCAACACGGCATACCAAAGCACATAACCCAACGCCGAAGTCAAGGCACCCGATACCACAGCAAATAAAGCGCCTTTGTCTGTTATTTCAACCGATGGCCATTGCCACATCATCAGAAGCACCAAAAAAGGTACAGTTAAAATAAAATTCAATGCTGTGGCTTTAATAGGGTCTTTGGTTTTTTGACCCCACAAGGAATACACCCCCCAACAAAAACCAGAAAAACACATCAACAACAAACCAATCAATCCAGGCTGTCCCCATAAAGGCCACAGCCAATACAACAGGCCACTGCTGGCCAAAACCATGCCCAACCACTCAAAACCGTTAGGCTGGTGTCCTTTCATTAGACCACCAACCATCATGGTGATTTGAACAGAGGCAAACAGAATCAAAGCACCTGCACCCGTGCTCAGGCTGTTATAGGCATATGAAAACCCTAAGGCATAACCCAACAACATAACAGCAGGTATCCATTGTTGTGTCCATGATGACTTGTCCTTGGCTGTATCATTATACCTAATCAGCATCAAAACCATCAAAACTACCGCCCCTGAAATCAAACGAACTGCTGTAAACCCCAAGGCGTCAGCTTCACCTGTTGCCAGTGCCAAACGACACAACACTGAATTTCCAGCAAATGCCAATAGGGCAAGTAGGGTATAGCTTATCGTTTTCAATTGTTTTCTGGGTGGTAAATCACTGGATGGCTCGGCACCGCGTTTAACTTTAACTTCGGTGTTTGTAAATTAAGCAGGTAAATACCGTCTTCGATGCTTTGTGGAATGTACGCCATTTCTGTGATGGTTTTGTGGGTATATTGTGAATCTTTCAACTGATGACAACCTGCAGCAACGTTCCAAAATAATCGGTGATTACTTAGCAACCCATCATCACAAAGCCGATCAACTGAGGGCATATCAACCAACAAATGTTCAATTTCTGTACTTTTTGCAAGCCATTTCATGGCGTCATTGGTGAAAAATGGAGGCTGCACCTCATCACCATATTGATAAGACTGCTTGGACTCATCATTCGGTAAGGTTCTGATTATCAATGCTTTTACACCAGTGTGTATGCTTTTACACACAGCTGTAAGGTTTTTCTTACTGATGATTTTGTCATTGTTTTCAAGGACCGGCTGGTATCTGTCGGTTCCTGTATAACCAGCTTCAGGTTTTACAGTAACCACTTGTGCTAATACCAGTGCTTGTTTGATCACTTCATGTGGCGCCAAAAGCTCATCAATGATGTGGGATATGCTCTCAGTATGGGTACCATTACAGTGTGGATTAAGATAAACATCCTGTGCATTGCAAGAACCACCTTGGCGTGTATCACCCACAAAACTTCCGGATTGCATTGGCTGCGCCGCAGCCACCGTCGCACCAAAATGATTCGGTTGTGGGCCTTCAAAATTTAAAGTGATGCCTATGGATTCTGGTGTTTTAGTTAAATCAAACGTAAAGCCTTGAACAGCCAATTTCATAACAAAGCACTCATGAAAAAATGCTCATGACAAGGCAAAACGTTGAGCCGAAACATTCAACCACTCCAAAGCCGTACCGGATAACATACGGGCTTTGATTTCATCAGAATAACCACTGCTTTCAATCAATTTTCCAGGTTGTAATTCACCCAAGGGAAAAGGATAATCTGTACCCAAAGCCAAGCGATCTGGCCCCATCAAATCAACCAAAAACTTCAGCATACCCGGGTCATGCACCAAGGTGTCTAAATACATTTGCTTCAAATATTTACGCGGGTTGTGTGGGTTATCCACAGCCACCAAATCTGGTCGCACATCAAAACCATGCTCAATGCGGCCAATACTGGCTGGAAATGCACCGCCGCCATGAGCAAATGCGATGCGCAAATTTGGCAAACGCTCCAAAACACCGCCAAATATCAAAGAACAAATAGCCAATGAAGTCTCTGCTGGCATACCCACCAGCCAAGGCAACCAATATTTATTCATCTGCTCTTTACCCACCATATCCCAAGGGTGAACAAAAATCGCAGCCCCCAAATCTTGAGCCGCTTCAAACACGGGAAACAGTGCCGGTTCATTAAGGTTCCATTCATTGATATGAGAGCCAATTTGGACTCCTGCCATGCCCAGCTCTTTAACACAACGCTCTAATTCTTTGATCGCTAAATCCGGGTCTTGCATGGGTAAAGTGCCCAAACCAACAAAACGATTGGGGTTAGCTGCCACTTTTTGGGCAATGTCATCGTTTAAAAATTGTGCTAAATCGTAGGTGTCTTTGGCTTTGGCCCAATAACAAAACATCACTGGAACGGTCGATAAAACCTGTACATGGACACCGTGCTGGTCGCAATCTGCAAGTCGCGCTTGCGGATCCCAGCAATTGGATTCGATGTCACGAAAAGGCTTGTCATCCAAAAGCATTCTGGCACAACCACAACCGGTGTGGTCTAGTTGAACAAAGCCGCCATATCCATACTTTTCGCGTAAGTTAGGCCAGTTTTCGGGTAATATATGAGTATGTATGTCTATTTTCAACATCAAACCTCCTTATAATGACAACTTGTTTGAATCAGGCATCACCGTGCCACATTCATCACAAGTACGCAGTGATTCATCAGCAAAAAAACCATCAAAAACGGGCAAAAAGTCTTTTTCAATACTCTGCAACTTAAAATAGGTTTCATACAACAAGTGGTTACAATTTTCGCAATACCACATCAAGCCATCCATCTCATCATCCAAACGTTTGCGCTCAACCACTAAACCCACGGAGTCTTTGAACCGGACAGGAGAGTGGGGCATTTTAGGTGGTAGCAAGAAGATTTCTCCTGCTTTGATAGGATAATCAACCACTTGACCATCTTGTTGTGTCTTCAACAACATCTCACCTTCCAACTGGTAAAAGAACTCTGGACCTTCATCGTAGTGGTAATCTCTCCTTCCATTAGGCCCACCGACCACCATCACAATAAAGTCGTCATCTTCGAATACTTGCTTGTTACACACCGGTGGCTTGAGTAAATCTCGGTGCTCATCTATCCATTTTTGAAAGTTAAACGGTGGAACGGGTTTATTTGAACTCATGGTGACTCCTATTCATTGTTTGCGTTGATGGTGGCTATGCATTTCAATTCTATCGCAATCGGTGTGGGTAATGCGTTGATTTCGACCGTCGTTCTACACGGCTGGTTTTCAGCAAAATATTCCGCGTACACCTTATTGTAGGTTTTGAAGTCATCCTTCATGTTAGTTAAAAACACCGTCACATCGACCAAGTCTGACCAGTCGGCACCCGATGCCTCTAACACCAACTTCACATTTTTAAACACACTGTGACACTGGGTTTCTATACAATAGTCAGTGATGTTTCCATCCGAATCTAATGTCACACCCGGAATCTCTTTCGTGCCTTTACTTCTAGGGCCCACTCCGGATAAAAACAACAAATGGCCCACTTGTCGTGCATGTGGGTACAAACCTACGGGTTCTGGGGCTTGGTCAGCCATGACTTTATTCATATTTTATTGCGCTCTCTTTGTTTGTTCTGGACTTCTGGCTTTGTGACACTCAAAATAATTGCCAAAAGTTCTATTAACCTTTGAAGGAGGAAATCATCATGCTAATAGGTTACATCACCCTCGGCACCAATGACTTGGATGCTGCATCTAAATTTTACGACAAGCTGTTCGAAGAAATCAACGGCAAGCGCATCATGGAAGAATTAGAGGCCCAAGGTTTCATAGTTTGGGCGTCAGATATGGATTCGACTGGATTTGCTGTTTGCAAACCACACAACGGTAAAGCCGCCACTGCAGGAAACGGCAACATGACCGCCTTGAGTGCTGGCTCAATTGAAAAGGTCGATGCCATTTACAACACCGCCATCAGATTAGGTGGCACTTGCGAAGGCAAACCAGGTGACCGCGGCAACGGCTTTTATGGTGCTTATTTTAGAGATTTAGACGGTAACAAATTAAACGCTTATTACATGGCTGGTGAATAACAGCCCCAACCCATTACCCACTCAGAGAAACAAAATGAAAAAATTGTTTAAATGGATCGGCCGACTCTTGTTGGTTGTTTTGATTTTAGCGGGTGCTTTCTTTACCCATGTTTGGTATTTCAAGCCCTATGACATCAACTTATTCTTTGGCCGTACGGCATTAAAGTTTGCCCTAGACAGCCCTGAAACACTGAGCTCAGTTCGTGTTTTAGAAGGCATGGGCATCACAGGTCACAATGCCAAATTAGATGATGCCAGTATGGCTTCAGGTGATGAGATGTTTCAAATGATCACCGAAGCACACAAAACATTGAAATCGTATGCTGACGAAGACCTCAATGCTGCAGACAAAATGTCCAAAGATGTGATGCTGTCCTTATTGGATTTGGTAGTAGAAAACCAACGCTTTCGTTACCATAACTACCCAGTCAATCAACTGTTTGGCGTTCAAAATGGCTTCCCTTCATTTATGGAAAGCACACACCAGGTCCATAATGTAGATGATGCCGAAGACTATATCAGCCGCTTATCATTAATAGGGATTAAATTTGACCAAGTGTTGGAAGGCTTAAAGCACCGTGAAAATTTAGGTATATTGCCACCCCAATTCGTCGTAACCAAGGTATTAGACGAAATGCGCGGCTTTGTTAACACCCCAGCTGAGGACAATATTCTGTATATGGCTTTGGGCGAAAAGATGGAAAAAGCCAAATTAGAGCTGTCTGACCAACAAGCGATAGCCAAACAGGCCAAAGCAGAAATCGAAAAAACTGTCTATCCTGCTTATCAAAAGTTAATTGATTATTTTGTGGTACTAGATAACAAAGTTGAGAATAACTACGGTGTTTGGAACTTACCTGACGGTGATGCTTTTTATGTCACGGCTTTGAATTTATTCACCACAACTGACTATACACCTGAATACATACACAATTTTGGCTTGGAAGAAGTTGACCGCATACAAGCAGAAATCTTAGAGATTTTAGCAGGTGAGGGCTGGGATGTGTCAGCAGGATTCGAAAGCAGCATTGCCAACATGGCCATCAACGAGAAGTTCTACTATTCTGACTCAGATGAAGGCCGTGAACAAATCTTAGATGACTACAAAACCATGTTGGTCGACATCGAAAAGCAATTAGATTCGCACTTTTATGACATCCCAAAAGCCAAATACGATGTGCAGCGAATTCCTTTGTTCAAAGAAAAAACATCACCTGGCGCCTATTACCAAAGACCCGCGATGGATGGCTCAAGACCTGGTGTATTTTATGCCAACTTGCATGACATCAAAGCCACACCCAAATATGGCATGAAAACACTGGCTTACCATGAAGGCATTCCAGGCCACCACTTTCAACTGGCTATCCAGCAGGAATTAGAAGACATGCCGTTTTTCCGTAAAATGGTGCCTTTTACAGCTTATTCTGAAGGCTGGGCCTTGTATGCTGAACGTGTGGCATTTGAGATGGGCATGTTACCAGATCCTTATGACAACATCGGTCGATTGCAAGCTGAATTGTTCCGCGCTGTTCGTTTGGTGGTCGATACGGGTATTCATAAAAAACGTTGGAGCCGAGAAGCTGCCATCGATTACATGTTAAAAAACACAGGCATGGCGGAATCTGATGTGGTTGCTGAAATAGAGCGTTATTTCGTTATGCCAGGTCAGGCCACAGCTTACAAAGTCGGAATGACCAAAATTCTTGAACTACGTGACAAGGCACAACAAGCTTTGGGAGACCAATACGATGTGCGTGACTTCCACCGTGTGGTATTAACCAATGGCTCAGTGCCGTTAAATATCTTGGAACAGTTGGTTGACCAATACATCAAAGAGAAATCTTGATGTGATTACATCTACAAGCTCAAAAAAAAGCCCCAGTTTGGGGCTTTTTTTGGATATAAATAAGCTGACTTATTTGATGCCTCTTTTCTTTTTAATATCAGCAATTCTTTGCTGACTTTCTATGAATTCTTGTATCTTATAATTATTTTCGGCTTTAATGATATGAACAGGGTCCCAACTTTTCCCTTCTTGCAAATTGCCCCCCATATCCATTTTCCCCCATTGAGAATTAGCAATGTAATACACATCACCACCATCAACAAAACCTTTGGTCATTGCCGAAGCCAACTCGTTGTTACTTTCTACTGGAACAGCACCTTGAAAGAACAGGTCTTCCTTCAACAGTACTCTCAAAATTCTGTTTGGTGATGTTTGATTTTGTATAGCAATCAAATCACCATCAGAATAAAACAAATCATCAATACCACTTAAAAAAGTCTGTTTAGGATCATTTAGCATTTTATATGCTTTTGTATCCCTATTGATTAAAAACAATCCTTTGTCGTAATCTGAAACATACAAAATTGAAGCGTCATTATTGCTGGTAATGGCTTTTACAGATGACAACTGGGCCACATTTAAAAATGGTTTAATTTGACTTTCACCTTCATTGACAGTCATTACTTCTCTGGTGAATGGGTTGATAAAATACAAATCACCATTATCAGTCACATGTAAAGCATTAAACAACAGCGGCTTGGATAAAGATGATGTGTCTATATTTTCCAACCATTCACCAGTACTCAGTCTAAATTTTGATATGGTTGCCATTCCAAAGTTCGCCTGCGTTGTACCATTGTATTGAGGCATACTGGCCGTGGCCAACCACAAAAAATCTCGTTTCGGATCTGTCACCAAGTCAACAACACCGTAGGTTTCATTTTCTCCTGTCTGTGGTTTGATAAATGGTTTAAAAACCCCAGATTCTGTGATGAAGTACACCTCACCGGAACGGATGCTGCCCAACAAAAACCTTGATCTATTTTTATCAAAAGCTATATTTTCAAACAACATGCCACCATATTGCTCTGAAACTTTTGCCACAGACTGACCTGTTCCATAAGGTTTTCCATTTGCAATCATTCCATCTTCAATATAGTCATAAACTTTCGTCCCTGCCACTTTATTAAAGTCAGTATTTTCTGCAATTGGGTAGCTGAATCCAGCATTTTGAAGCTTAACCAAAGCATTGTAAGCTTCTGTTTTTTTGTCTAACAAAGCATAAGATTTGGCTAATGAAAACAAATATCGAGTGTTTTGAGGTCTTAATTCAACCAAGCGATTCATCACCAAGTTAAACCGTTCAAACTGTTGTTTTTTAAATGTTCCAGCCGCCACTTGTTCAAGTTGATGAATGACATTCGTCTTGTTTATTTCAGTCTCAAATGCTTCGTCAGATACTTGGGCGTGCACACTGAAAGAGAAAAGCAACAACAAGGTCATAACTATTGTTTTCATATATTGTCCTAAGGGTTAATAACTGCAAGCTCAGACAAACAAAAACAGCCTGAGGTTCAAAAAATCAGGGCATTTTAACAGATGCAAAGCTTCAATCTCCCCAGAATGCTGATAAAATAAGCGCTTTTAAGCCTTTCTAAGCATTCATGACCTTAAAAAATGATTTATTTTTACGTGCCTTGCGCCGTGAAAAAACCGAGAGAACACCCGTTTGGTTGATGCGACAAGCTGGTCGTTACTTACCAGAATACCGTAAAGTCCGTGCAGAAGCAGGAGACTTTATGACCTTGGCCAGCACGCCTGAAATGGCTTGTGAAGTCACCATCCAGCCTTTGGAACGATTTCCTTTGGATGCGGCCATTATATTTTCAGACATCCTAACCATACCTGATGCCATGGGCTTGGATTTGTATTTTGTTCAAGGAGAAGGGCCAAAATTCAAAAACCCAATCACCTGTGCTGCCGACATTGAAAAATTACCAGTTCCTGACGCTGAAGATTTGCAGTACGTTATGGATGCGATTTCTTTAACCACCAAAACATTGGATGGCCGCGTTCCTTTGATTGGGTTTTCTGGCAGTCCTTGGACATTGTTGACATACATGTTGGAAAATGGTGGAAGTAAAGCGTATGCCAAATCAAAAGCCTTGCTGTATAAAACACCAGAGTTGGCACACCAATTATTAGATAAATTGGCACGTTCCATTGTGAAATATTTAATAGGTCAAATAGAAAGCGGCGCATCAGCTGTACAAATTTTTGACAGCTGGGGTGGGGTATTGAGCCCCGCTGATTTCCAGCAGTTTTCATTGAAATACATGCAACAAATTGTCGATGGTTTAAAACAAGCTGGCTATGGCGAAACACCTGTAATTTTGTTCAGCAAAGGCGCTAATCGGAGTTTAAATGCCTTGGCCAATACCGGTTGCCATGGCTTGGGTGTCGACTGGACCATCAACATTGATGAAGCTTTACAGTTGACTGAGGGCAGGGTGGCTTTACAAGGTAACTTAGATCCTGCCACCTTGTATGCTTCTGATGAGTTTATTGATCAATCAGTCAAACGAGTGATAGATTGTTATGGTGATCAGCCCGGACATATTTTTAATATGGGTCATGGGATGCAACCCGATATGGAGCCTGAGAAGGTCGCTGTATTGGTAGATGCGGTCAGGAAATATTCAACCCGCTGATGAAATATAAACTGGCAAAATTAATTGATATTCCTTTGAATGGCTGGAGCGAACACAGCATTCAAACCAACAATGGATTTGTGTCAGTGATGATTAAAAGGTTAGCTACAGAGTGGACCGCTTTTGTCAATGAGTGCCCGCACCAAGGAAGGCGCATGGACTATGCTGAAAATGCTTTTTTGGAAACACCTGAGCATTATTTGGTTTGCCCGGCACACGGTGCCACATTTGAAATTGTCGATGGCGAATGTAAAACTGGCCCTTGTGTTGGGCAATCATTGAAAAAATTAACTGTAGAAATAGACAACAAGGACGTCTATGTTTGGTTTAGGTAAGCAAACTTTTCACATGCTAATCCGATATGGTCTGGTCGGTGTGGCGGCAACCATAGCGCACTTTGGTACCGGACTGCTTTTGCATGAAAAACTGGGGTGGTTGGCCTTTTGGGCACATGCAACGGGGTTTGTTGGTGGCTTACTCACGGCCTATGCGGGGCACTATTATTTCACATTCAAAGACGATCAAGCACACCAGAAACGGTTTCCAAAATTTGTCGTCAGCTCTTTAACCGCACTGTTTTTACATCAGGGAGGTGTTTACCTTTTTGTTCATCAATGGGGTTGGGATTACAAAACATTGGCTGGCCCGGTTCTGATGGTTTCGGTTCCTGTGGTGACTTTTGTGATGGCCAAGTTTTGGGTTTTTGCACCTCAGAAACCGGAATAATATTATCGTTACAGATGGCATCCAAATAACTAGCATCTAAAGGCAGCAACTGAAAGTCTGTCGGCAAGTTATCAAATTCATCTTCATCAAAAAAATAAAAAACTTTCATGGTGTAATTCTCAAGAAATAAAAACACCAGTTTAATCACCAAATCTGGCAAATTTATGTCAACTTGATGCCAAAACAGCTATATTCATCTCATTCCAAACTTAATGACTCCAGTAGTAACGCCTTTGACAACATAACTTAAGAATTTGACCAATCGAGTGCTCTCAAGCCCTTCTGACCCATAATCTCTGTGGCTTTCTTCATCAGCTAAAATAGAAGATACAGCTTCAAAGGCATGTACATCATCAACCTGTTTTAAGTACTTTAGCTGCTCTTTTAAATGTGACACCACCGTATGCTCGACAGCAAATGTGCAAGATTTTATTCCCTGAGTACCCAACAGGGATGAAACGAACCCCAGAAAATAACCACCTAAACCACAAAAATAATAGCTTTTACATCGAACGCCATTCCTGCGACTGATTTCTTCATCAAACACCTGTAAATGCCGACGTTCATCCACAATAAAATCATTCAGCACGGGTAACATTTTGCGGTTAAAGATAGTACAAACCCAAATTTGAGCGCGGTAAATACAAACAGCACCAAACTCACCCGCATGATTGACTTTCAAAATTTTAGTCGCTGTCGGAATGTGGTTGTTACTGTCTTTGTAAATCACGCCTTTGATAAGATTTTTTTAAAACGCTTTTGACTGGCTTCAGTCCAAACGTCTTTGAAATTATAATAGGCTTGATATTGCGGAATGGTGTCTTCAATCATCAAGCCTTTTTGGCTGTCTTTAAGAAAAATGTGTACATCAGGTTTAATCCAAGATGCTTCATCCAATGATCCTGATGAAACAAAACTGAGGCGGTGCAGCATGATAGACGCTATAAATCGCACTGCCACACTTTTTACAAAAATAATTATCATGTGGCTTACCGCTGCCACCAGTTGTGGAAAACTTTGATGGCTTTCCATGTGTAAACACCAAGTCTTTGGCCTCAATCCACAGGTTCACACCATAAGCACTGGACGATATTTTTTAGCACTCAACACAATGACAGGCATGTGTCACCAAGGGCTCGCCAGTAAACTCATAACGAACCTCGCCACACAAACAACCACCTTTTTTCATATGTATTTCTCTCTTAATGACAACGATATCGGTCAATATAAGTCAGCTTATTAACTGATAATGAGCCGGCTTCAAAGCCACCTAATTCTGGCTGCCAGGAAACATGAGCTGTTTCGTCATCTTGTATTTTGAAAGTGATTTGACCCCATAATTTAGGGTTATAATCTTGGGTAATATAGTCGGGTGGAAAGTTTGGCCCTGAAGCTGAATAGGCATTCAAAACCGCCGTATCACCTTCTATGTTACCATCTGCAATCATCCAGTATTGTTCACCGTTATGGTAGGTAAACCAGGTCAATATCATGCGATCAACTTCACTTGCTATGACTTGTACTAAGAACCCATGACCGTTTTCAGAAGGGTTATACCAAGAGCCTGTGTGACAGGTTTTGATACCTGTTTGGTTTTTTACATTACCACTGAGCACAGATAACCTTTCAAGTGCCATTTCACCTTGAGAAAACCCATAGGTTGATCCATCCCAGGCCATATTCAGTTTGTGTTTATCTGTGAAGGTTAAGGTCATATTACCCCATGCTTCTAATTCAACATCACTGCTGTTGAATGCCGCACCAAAACTGGCACCTGTGGTAATAGCCAGTGGAATTGTGGCAGAATTACCCACAACTGGGCCGACACCAGTTACCCACATCGGTTCACCCTGGTCGTATACATACCAAGCCAAATTAACTTGCGGCACACCATTTGAGATCACTTCTTCAACCTGAAGCCCATGACCATTTTGAAGTGGGTTAAACCACAAACCACTGAAATCTTGGTCAATAGTGGTGTTTACAAAAGTAGTGATTCCAGCCACTTGTTCAAACAATACCAAATCTAAATCGCCATCACCCTCTAAATCAGAAACAAATGTTTCCATCGATGTATTTACGCTTTGATTTTCCGCTGCACCTTGTTCAACATAATTAGATCCATCACTGATTAAAACTTGTCCTTTTTCAGTAATAAAATCAACTTTTTGGTCCATGTTAAAGTCAAAAGCATATTGAGGGTAACCAGGTGTGGGTGCAGGCATTTCGTATTGGACTAAAGACTGACCGTCAAAATTTAAATACTTATAAACAGAGCCTGTGTTTGATAATAACACGTCATTGCTTTGATCGTTATTCAGGTCACCAATCAATATATTAGGGAGATAAAAACTGCCTTGATAGTCAGCGGTTTTTGTAAAACTGCTTTGGTATGAATAAACTGAAACACCTTTAAACTCATCATCAAAGCCTAATGGTGAATTTGTAACTAATTCAACCTCTCCATCACCACTTAAATCACCCAATCCAAAAGCCCTAAACTCACCTTGTATTGATTGTGCCACACTGTAGGTGTTATCAGAATCAGATTTTGACAACACAAAAATGCGTCCATAAAACTCCTGAATGACAATTTCCTCAATACCATCTTTATTTAAATCAAATGCCTTAACTTTAAATGGGTCTGCTGGAATCATATTATTAGAAAATGGGTCCGACCAATCCAACTGACCAGGTAAACTAAGTTCAAACTGTTCAAAACTGTTGTTTTTATCATTTATTAATAGATAGGCTCCCTTACTTTTATCAATTACGACTAAATCACCCCAACCATCTTTATTTATATCTGTTGCATGAAATGCAGAAACAACATGCTCAGTCCAGGACTGAAGTGGGCCAAAACCTGTTCTACCACGCCCTTCAGCCACCTTGATACCACTGTCACCCACTAAGATCAAATCTTTGTTTCCGTCATTATTCATATCAAGCAAAGCTGTATTCCTGAACACACCCCATTTTCCATTTATGTCAGCTTGACTCATTTTTTCAAACTGTTCAGGAGCCACTTGCTTCCACACACTCAAACCATGATAGCCAACAGAAATAACATCTTCATCACCGTCACCATCGAAGTCACTGGCTACCGAGTGAAAGACCTGACTGTCATCAAAATAAATTTCATCTAAAGAGTAATCCACTGCACCTGATGCTGATGTTTTTATGACTCTTGACCTTAAATCTAACTCATGTGTGTACCACAAATCTAAATCACCATCAGAATCTACATCCAAAAACACGCCATTTTGAATCCCAGGATATCCGAAATATCCAGCAACAGACCCTGATTCAAACACACCATTTCCTTTATTGATGTATCGAGGTAACATGTACTGAGTAGAAAAGGTTTGAAAGTCAATCAAACCATCATTATTAATATCCTTTAAAATAAAGCGACCATGATAAGGAGTAGACGCCAAGCCTGTTACTGGGTTTTCAACATCAAACCCTGCTGTTCCATTATTTAAATAGACGGTTACCCAATCATTTGCTGACCAAATATCAATGTCGCCATCACCATCAAAGTCTCCCAGATCAACATTCAAAGCATCTTCAAATACATCAGAAAACCCTGTTTCTTTCTGCGAAAACTGTCCTGAACCTCTGTTAATAAATAGGTCTGCACTTCCTAAATACTGGTCATATACCACCAAAACATCTTCAGTACCATTCCCATCAAAATCCCCTGAATGAACCTGTGCATTTCTTTGAGAGTAATTTTCTTTCACAGAAATTAATGTTTTATCAAAACCTCCTGTACCATCATTCAAATAAATGGTGTTTTGTGCCGAGTCATTTTCACCAAAACTTTCTGTTACCCAAATATCGAAATCACCATCATTGTCAAAATCTTTTATACTAAATCCACCTGCAAATTGTTGTTGGTTAAACTTAGTATCCAGAATAAACTTCATTCCGCCCTGGTTTAAGTATATTGAAACGCCGGTAAAGTGGTCAGATGCAATAACAATGTCATTTAATTCATCACCATTCATATCAGCTGATTTGACTGATGTGGCACGACTGTATTGTGTGTATTTGGCATTGGCTTTTAAGGTGTCTTCTTGGGCAAAGACAAAGGTGCTGCTTAATAAGGCAAGTAAAGGTAATTGTTTATTCATCTTGTTGTTGTGTGTAAGTACAACTTGCTATTATAAATGAATAATTAAGTATTTTTCAGTACAAACACCAAACTATCAACATCTTGCCCTTTCAGCTGCGTGACTTCTTTTCTTTTCATGCCCAGTTTTTCTAATACTTTTTGAGAGGCAGTGTTTTCTGGGTCTGTATAGGCCAAGATTTCAGGCAGTTCATGGCGTTGATTTTCATAATCCAACACCGCTTGGGCCGCTTCCGTGCAAAAACCACCGCCTCGGTAGTCAGTTAAAAATGCAAAGCCAATATCAGGAGGGCCTGCTTCATCCCTTTGTATCAAACCACAAATACCAATCCCTTTATTATTAAACGATACTTTATACATCCCAAAGCCATGCTTTTCATAATGACCAACAAAACGTTCTGCTATATATGACTTGGCATCATCCAAACTGCGAATGCCTCGGTCACCGATAAAGCGAATACAGACAGGGTCTGTGAATATATCAAAAATCAATTGTATATCCGATGTGCTGATGTGACTTAAAACCAGTCGTTCAGTGGTCAGAATAGGGGACATCATTTTGGTTTAAGCTTGGCTTGATAGCGAGGTAAGTCATGGCGTTTCAAATCATAAGTTAACACCTTAGACTGCGGGTCAAACGCCAACATCCAGACATTGGTAGCAGCCGCTGGTATCAAGTCGGCTGTTTCTTGGTCGGCTTGAAAGTGCTGTTGCCATGTTGTGCCATTCTCATTGGCCCAACCACCGTAGTTGGTTATTTCATCTAGTGTGCCATCTTCATGGCGGTGATCATGTTTGAGTAACAAACCTTTATCACTTTGGGTAATCACCCAAGTTCTTGAGTGGTTCTCACCGACAACAAACTTCACACGAATTTCTTCAGCAGAACATTCGCTGAAATTGGCCACCAATAATTTGCCGGCAAAATCATGTTTTGGATCGTCAGGAAAAGTACTGTAGCCAGTGAATACTTGCCCGCACAAACTTGATAAGTTTTCAAAAAAAGTAGCTTTGGTGTTCACTGGTTTGTGTTGACATGCTGACAAGAAAGCCACCAAAATTATTAACCCTGTTTTTTTCATTTTATTTCTCTCTTAGGTTTGGATAACAAAAACAATCTGTGGTGTGGTCATTAACCATGCCGGTAGCCTGCATCAAGGCATAACAAATGGTAGTTCCAACAAACTTGAACCCACGTTTTTTGAGGTCTTTACTCATGGCATCAGATTCAACCGTACTGACAGGCACTTCTGACATGTCTTTCCATTGGTTTACTATGGGTTTTCCGCCAACAAACTGCCAGATGTAGTCATTGAAACTACCGAACTCCTTTTGTACAGTAATTAACGCTTTGGCATTACCCACCGTTGACCTGATTTTTAATTGGTTTCTGACAATACTGGCATCTTCACGCAAAGCTTGAATTTTTTCTTCAGAAAATTCTGCCACTTTTTTATAATCAAAGTCAACAAACGCTTTTCTGTACCCTTTGCGCTTGTTCAAAATGGTCGCCCAACTTAAGCCGGCTTGCGCACCTTCTAATGTCAAAAATTCAAACCAAACGCGATCATCTTTTACAGGAACACCCCATTCTTCATCGTGATAGGCTTGGTAATTTTCATCCTGATTTTCTGCCCATCCACAACGCTTTTTCATGTTATTTTGCATCACACTTCAACCGCAGACCACTTTCTGCCTTGCCACATGATTACCATTGCTACGGTTAACACCATGCGGTAAATGATGTGGCCAATCCAAATAGCTGTCAAGCCCATACCTAAATAAGGCCCCACAAACCAAGCTGCTGGTAAAAACATCAGCCACTGTAAAACAAACGAAACCATCATGGTTCTTGATGTATCACCCGCTCCATTGATGGTGTTGAAAAAAACAATACCAATACTCTCTATAGCCAAAGACAAAGCTGCCAATTGTAATGGCAGGCGTGTTAATTCACGAACCGGTGGTTCTGATAAAAACACCGCCATGATTGGGTCAGGAAACAGCATCACAGGCAACATCAAAACCACCACCAAAACACCTGCCAACTTGGCCGCATCCCAGCCCCACTGGTGGGCTTGATCAATGTTGTTTTGACCCATCGCTTGACCAACCAGTGTGGCACCGCCGATGCCAATACCCAGTGCTGGCAATATACCCACCAACATCAAATTAATGATCACATTGGCGCCAGCCAACTCTTGGGTGCCCACTTGACCGACAATCCAAAACAACACAGTGAACCCCGCAGCGAAAAAAAACTGTTGGAAAGAAGAGGGGATAGATGTTTTTACGACTTGTTTGACGGTTTCTTTTTTTGGCCAAGTTTGCATGAAGCCAAAATCTTTGGTGCGACTGATGGCAACATAAAAGTAATAACAAGTACTTATGGCCATAGAGATACTGGTGCCTAATCCTGCACCGGCTGTTCCCATTTCTGGCAAACCAAATTTTCCAAAAATCAGCACATATGAAATGACGATATTGCAACTGTGCGCCAACAACAAGGCTTTCAGGTACACGCCGGTCATGTTGATGCCACTCCAGTAGCCACGAAAACTGAAATGCAGTCCCAAAAACATCACACCAAGAAAGCGCATTTGCAAATAGGGTACGCCTTGTTGCATCACTTCAGGATCTGAGTTGGTGATTTGAAATAAAGTCGGTGACAACCAGTAGAGTAAAAAAGTGATTGGAATGGCCGTCAAAGCAATGATAATCAAAGCTGCATGCAAGGGGTTTGCCGCTTCGTTTGACTTTTTTTCTCCCATGCGCCTGGAAACCATCGCTTGAACACCAGCTCCAAAGCCAAGGAAAAAAGCCACACACATGTAATTAATGAACCCGCCAAGACCCACAGCAGCCAAAGCCGTTGACCCCAACTGTCCAACCATTGCTGAATCAACCAAATTCAAGATGTTTTGAGACATCATGCCACCAATGATGGGTAAAGATATGGCTAACAATGCCTTGGTTCGTTTTTTATCAAGCATTGGTCTATGGTATTCTATTTTTCGTACTTTGGCTTGTAAAATTTAAGCAAAAAAAACCACCCTGTTGCGGGTGGTTTTCTCGAGTTCATAGAGATATTAACGTTCATTGTTGCGTTTTTTATGTTTCATTTTTTTGTGTTTTTTCATTGCCATGTGCTCTTTTTTATGGGCTTTCATTTCTTTGTATTTGGCCATTTGTTCATCATCTAATATCGCTGACAAACGGTCTTCATAATCTGCATAAATGTCTTTCTTTGCTGCTGACATTTGTTCATGCTTTTCTTCTTTCAATGCTTTCCAAGCCGTTTTCTGCTCATCGGTCAAATTGTAATCATCATGACCTTTGTGTCCTGGTCCTGCCATCACAGAAAAACTCATCGCTAACATCATCAATATCATCATTTTTTTCATAAATCACCCTGGGGGTTTTGTTTAAAGTAAAATCATGATAACAACCAAATTCACAACAAATGTGGAAGAATTGTGAAAATGCTATTCACTGTTGATGAACTTATACCCACAACCATATATCGCTTGAATGAAATTATGTTGAGGTGACAATGTTTTGAGTTTTTGTCTTAATTTCTTAATGTGTGAATCAATCGTTCTGTCTGTCACAATGCGGCCATCATCATAGACAGCATCCATCAATTGGTCTCTGGTATAAATTCTACCCGGTTGTGACATCATTTTAGTCAATAACCTGTATTCAACAACCGTCAGTTGTACATGTTTACGTTGTTGTTCAACCGTCATGTCGTTGTCATTGGTTTGGAGCGGACTGATATCTGTTTTATTTAACTGTCTTAGCTGCACTTTGACCCGAGCCACCACTTCTCTCGGGCTGTAAGGCTTACACACATAATCATTGGCCCCAATTTCCAATCCCAAAATCCTGTCAATTTCATCAACCCTGGCTGTGGTCATGATAACAGGCGTTGATGAGTTCATTTTTCTTATCATCTGACACACATCCATGCCATTCAATCCTGGTAACATCAAATCCAACAAAATCACATCCACTTGGTTTTCAGATAAAAAAGACATCACCACATCACCGCGTTCCAAAATAGTTGTCTGATAATGTTCCTGTTTTAAATAATCTGACATGGTTTTTGCCAAATGCAATTCATCCTCAACTATCAATATATGCGGCATATCAAACCACCTTTGGTAGGGTAATTTTCATTGCCACACCACCCAATTCTGAAGGCATGGCTATGATGTGTCCTTGGTGTGCTGAAACAATGTTTTTTACAATCGTTAAACCCAAACCTGAACCACCTGTTTTTTTGTTTCGAGATGCTTCTTTTCTATACAACCTGTCGAACATCTTTGCCATTTCTGCTGTGGTTAATGTAGGCTCTGAATCAGCAATCAATAATGTTATCACCTTGTCCTTGCATTCAATGCTGACTTCAATCACCCCTCCGGCATCTGTATAACTGATGGCATTGTTGACCAAATTATTTAAAAGTTGATGTAACCGGTTGTGATCTCCTAAGACATAACAAGACAAAGACGATTCTTTGAGTTTCAAAGACAAATCTTTTTGTTCTGCTGCCAAACTGAATGCGGCAACTACCTGTTTAACCAAAGGCACTAAGTCCATCTTTTCCATTTTGTAGCGTAAGGTACCCAAATCTGACAAACTCAATTGGTGTAAATCATCCACCAAATTTTTCAATGCCGAAATTTGTCCGTGCATGGTGCCTACACTTTCCTTATCAGCATGATGAATACCATCTTGTATCGCCTCCAGTTCTGCCATCACCACAGCAATCGGTGTACGCAACTCATGGGCGATGTCTGCCATTTGTTTTTTCTGTGTTGCTGCATTAGATTCTAATGTTTCAGCCAACCGGTTAAAGTTAGTAGCTAATTGTCCCAATTCATCTTTTCTTTTTATGTTAGTTCTGACTGAATAATCGCCAGAAGCGGCTTTTTTGGTGGCATTGTTGATGGCTTTGATGGGTTTAACTAAATAATTGGCAACCGGCACAGTTAACAACACACTGATCACCAACAAAATAACAGCCATCAGTAATATCAGTTTTTTTATGCGAGATGCAAAGTTTCTGTCTTGTTTTGAAACTGAAGCCTGCTCACCCGTAGATATCAAGAACCCCACGACTTTTTTTTGATGCCAAATTTTAAACACACTTCCTTGGTCTTTTTCCCATTCAGAAGCGCCTACAATCTTTTTTTTCTTCGTGTCAAATAAGGCATAGTTGGGTATGAATTGATTAAGCTTTTCTTTGATTTCATCTCGCAATTCAATGTCAGGTATTTTCATACCTTTGTGTGTTTTTTTTGATTTAACTTCACTGGCTTTTCTGCTGACTTTGATGGCACTTTTGTTGAGTAAATGAAACCACTGCCTTTCATTACCCACCAATTTATCCCAGCCACCTTCATTGTCATAATACCATTCCAATGTATTAATCACGCGGTGATTGAATTCTTTCGACAATGATTTTTTGTAGTTTTTAAAGCTTTTATCAACGCCCTGTTGCATTAATAAAGACATCACCAACACAACCATACCGGTGATAACCAATAACAACATAAATACTTTGGCTTTTAGAGAATAGTTTTTCATGAGGGTTATTAAACCCTAAAACTGTGTAAACAATATGAATTTTTTATTTTACTAATATTTTCAATTACCCTCGTTTATTGTGAATCAAACCAACATTAAATTACTTTTTTCCAATAAATACTGGCTAGTTTTTTGTATTTGACTATGATACTTGTTTATTTTGGAAAACTTTATGTTAGCTGCTAATGGGCTGTTCCCGATTCAAAGATTAAAAACAGAAAGTAATAGAAATGAAAACATCAAAACCATAAGGTCACTCGTTCACACCAGTTATCAAGGACACAACCAGTGTGTTTGCCGTGTTTTAGGTCAATTTTTAATGTTTGTAAATACCTTAGATGAACGGCTCGGCATTCAGTTACAGATGAATGGTTTTTGGGAAATGAATATAACAGAGTATATTGCAAGACATGTTGAGCCAGGCATGACAGCTCTAGATGTTGGTGCTAATTATGGCTACTATTCAATGCTTATGGCTTCTTTGGTCGGCCCTCATGGTGAGGTTCATTCCTTAGAAGCCAATCCCAACCTGAGTAAGCTTGTCATAAAAAGCAGTAAAATCAACGGTTTTGAAAACAAGATAAATGTAATTAACAAAGGCGTTTCTGATGTTGCAGGGGAGTCTATTGACTTTGCTTACAGTGACGACACACCAATGAATGGTTTGCTTGCAGACAATGTGTCTGTTCAAGCCCAAAAAAGGCACTACCCTAATTTAATTCAAGTCGAAACAGATTCTATCGATAACTTACTCAGTCATGTTAATCAAATTGATTTCATTAAAATTGATATTGAAGGTTCCGAAGACAGGTTTTGGTATGGAAGCAAGAAAACCAGAGAGAAAAATCCCAACTTAAAAATTCTGATGGAGTTCAACAGAGCCCGTTATAACAATGTTGAACATTTTATTAACCAAATATTTGATGAAGGTTATCAAGTGATTAAACTGAGTCACAAAGAATCTTTGTATGAGCCTATAGATAAAGATTATTTATTAAACTCAAGTACCAGTCAACATTTAATGTTAGCCATCACCAAAACTGACACCTGATTTGTTTACTAAATTGTTGAATATAATAAAGAAACTTGAACCTACCAAAGTTTCTTTAAAGAATACACCTTGCTCACTTTGTGGATTCAAATACCAGTTAAAAATTTTCAATGATGAAATGGGCGTGCGTTGTTTAAGATGTAAAGGCTCTGCTGTCAGCCAGTCTTTAGCCCAAGTATTTAATAAACATGTAGATAAAAATCAATCACTTAAAATCTACGAGCTATCTTCGCGCGGTTCATGTTTCCAATGTCTGCAACAATCTATTCATCAGCTAACTTTCAGTGAATATTTTGATGATGTTCCATTAGGAGTTTTTTATAACGACACTCAGTGCCAAGACGTACAACAACTGACTTATGTAAATAATCAATTTGATGTATGCACGTCACTAGAAGTTTTTGAACATGTAGAAGATGACTTGAAAGGTTTCAGAAATTTATAGGGTACTCAAACCAGGCGGGTTAATATTGTTCACAGTACCACTAAGCACCCAAGATAAAACCACAGAACGCACAGCCATCATTGATGGTAAGCGAAAACAAATTTTACCCGCTGAATACCATTCTGACTCTTTGCGTGGTGTTGATAAGGTCTTTTGTTATAGAAATTATGGATTTGATGTAGTGGATAGAGTTGAAGCCGTTGGTTTTAAATCTGCAAAAAATAATTAAACCTGATACAGATGCCTTTTTTGGTTATGGACGCTCCGTTATTGTGGCTCACAAACCAAGATAAACCTTACTTACCAATACAGAAACTAGAAAAAATTCGGCCGAGTAGGTCGTCTGATGAAAATTCACCGGTGATTTCACTCAATGCATTCTGTGCCAATCGCAATTCTTCAGCAGATAGTTCACCTTGGTTGTGTGTCAATTGCTGTTCGGCTTCTGCCACGTGTGTTTGGGTGATTTCTAACTGTTTGATGTGTCTTTTTCGGGCCGTGAAAGTCGATTCATTCAAAGTGGCCACTGTGACTTTATCTACAATGGTTTGTATCAAAGCCTCAATACCGTTTTGTGTTAATGCCGAAACATATACCCAGTCTTCTTTTTGTTGCTGATTATCAATCAAATCTGATTTATTAATGACCACAATTTCTTTTTCAGATTGAATTTCAAAATCAAGATTTTGACTGCCATCAACCACATGTAACACCACATCGGCTTGTTCTTTGATGGTCAGGGCTTTTTCAATACCCTGCTGTTCAATTGGATTATCTGTTTCGTGAATGCCTGCCGTATCCAGTAAACGAACTGGAATGCCTTGCAATACGATGTCTTCTTTAACCACATCTCGGGTGGTACCAGCGACATCTGAAATGATGGCGGTATTTTCTTGGGTTAAACAGTTAAGTAATGAAGATTTTCCTGCATTGGGTTTCCCCACTATGGCAATACTGATGCCTTGATTTAATACCACGCCAGTTTGGGTTTGTCTTACTGTGTCAGTTAGGGTTTTATTCAATTGATTCATTTGCTCACGTAACTGCGTATCGGCCAAGAAATCAATTTCTTCCTCAGGGAAGTCTATCGCAGATTCTACCCAAATACGTGTTTGAATCAACAGTTCCAAAATGTTGTTGATGCGGGTTGAAAACTCACCTTTTAAAGCACGTTGTGAGGCCAATACGGCTTGTTCAGAGCCACTTGATATCACATCAGCAATGGCTTCTGCTTGAACCAAGTCAATCTTGTCATTCAAAAAAGCACGTTCTGAAAATTCACCCGGCCGGGCCATGCGAGCACCCAATGACAAAACCGCTTTCAACAACATGTGCATCACCACATGACCGCCATGGCCTTGTAGTTCAACCACATCCTCGCCTGTGAAAGAAGCGGGATCTTTGAAATACAGGACCAAACCAGAATCTATGGTTTGATGTTGCTGGTTTTTGAAGTGAGCAAAATAGGCTTTGCGTGGTTGAGGGTTTTTAATCCCTGAGAGCTTTTGACAAATTGACAGGCTGTCTTTGCCAGATATTCTAATGATCCCGACACCACCGGTACCCGCAGGTGTTGCTATAGCGGCGATGGTGTCGGTAATCACTGTCATTAAACTTTTACAGCAGTGTCTTGTGCATCAATGCGTTTGGTAATGAACCACTGTTGTGCCAAACTCAATACAGAGTTTACTGCCCAATACAGTACCAGGCCTGATTGGAAGAATGCAAACATCACAGAGAACGCCACTGGCATGAACTTCATGATTTTTTGTTGCATCGGATCCATACCTGGCGTTGGAGACAAACGTTGTGTCATGATCATGGCTGCGGCATTAATAGCAGGCAAAATAAAGTAGGGGTCTGGGCTAGACAAATCTTGTAACCATAACATGAATGGTGCTTGACGTAACTCAACAGACTCCAACAGTACCCAGTACAAAGCAATAAACACTGGAATTTGAACCAAAATAGGTAAACAACCACCCATAGGATTCACTTTTTCTTTTTGATACAAGCCCATCATTTCTTGGTTGAATTTTTGCTTGTCATCTTTATATCTGGCTTTCAGTGTAGTAATACGCGGTTGTAACTTACGCATTTTGGCCATTGATTTGTATTGTGCTTCTGACAGTTTAAAGAACATCAATTTAATTAACACTGTCAATAAAATGATAGACCAACCCCAGTTACCCACCAAACCATGAATTTTATCCAATACCCAGAATAAAGGCTTTGCTATGGCTGTCATCACACCGTAATCAACGGTTAAATCTAAACCTTTATTAATTTCAGGTAATTCCTTTTGTAACTTTGGTCCCACATATAAAGTCGATTCAAACATTTGGCTTCCGCCTGCTTGAACTGTCTTTTGTGGCGTTAAATACCTGATCAGATAGGGCATATTGGTGTTGTTTTTGTATTCTGTTTGCACCTCTATTTGATCGGCATCAGGAATAATCGCCGACATAAAGTAATGTTGCACCATGCCGACCCAAGCATCTGTAGTTAACGTGGTCTTGACTTGTTCTTCTTCTAAATCTTCAAAATCTAACTTTTCGTATCCATCTTCTGAATCAAAATAAGCTGCTCCTTTGAATGAATACCGACTAGAATCAGTAAAACCTGCATCATTCCCTAACCAGGCATTACTCCTCTTCAACTGATTATATTCGGTCATTAACCAATCAGATGATGTGTTATTGGTTACCTTTTGCGTTACTGCAATGGCATAACTGTCTGCTTTTATGGTGTAACTTTTTTCTACAACACCTTGAGCCGTATCAGCTTTAAAAACCAGAACAGTTTCTCCATTATTTAATTGACCACCTTGGCTCAAAGCACTGAACACTGTATTGTGACTGAAGTTTGCTGTTTCACTTACCAGTCCACTTTCCGCTTGATAAGGGTTATTTAAGTAATCAAATAAAACCACATTTTCTGTAGCGCCTTTCTCTACAGGATAGTTTTTTAACTCAGCATAAACAACTGCAGCCCCTTTGGCAGCAAATTTCAATTTTAATAAAGGGGTTTCTAATTCCGTAATAATTTGCGTTTTGGTATTATTGACGGAAACTTGTGGTGTATCTGAACTTGATAATGACTGCGTTAACCTTGGCACATCTTCTTGATTATTTACGACAGCAGGTTCGTTTGAACCTGGTATGGAAGTGGTTTGCACTTCATTAGTTTGTGCCACTGTTTCTGTTGGCTGTTGTGGGTAGTCTTTTTGCCATTCTACATACAGTAAAAATGCCAAAAACATCATTGCAATCAAGTAAATATTTTTCGTGTTGTTCATTATTTATTTCTCTGTTTGTTGCCACAAATGGTCCAAACTTGCTAAAAGCATTTTATTGTCTGCTTTCTTGCAAGCGGGCTTTGCTAAAATGGCATAGTCAGCTAACTTTAAATTTGGGCGTATTCTAAATGATTCTCTGACCAATCGCTTGATTCTGTTGCGCCCAACAGCTGTTTTATCGACTTTTTTTGATACAACCAAGCCCAAACGACTGTTACAGTCATCATTTTTAATGTTTTTGGTACTGGTGTAGTGAATGAGTAAGCTGAAATGCTTGTTCTGAATTTTTTTCGAGCGTTTAAAAACCCGGTCAAAATCTGACCGGGTTAATAATCTCTTGCCCTTAGGAAATAGGCACACCTTTTTGATAGAATCTAAAAGGTTATTAGGCAGCTAATCTTTTTCTGCCTTTGGCACGTCTTGCGTTGATCACTGCGCGACCACCACGAGTTTTCATGCGTGCTCTGAATCCGTGAGTACGAGCTCTTTTTAAATTACTTGGTTGAAATGTTCTTTTCATGACTGCTTACCTATCAATGATTGCTTGTTTCTGCCTTATTTTGTGCCATGCATCATGCGTGGCTATCAAAAGGCCGTGCATAATAAAGCTTTTCTGCGCTTTAATCAAGTGTTTTTCTTTTATTTATCTTTCTTGAGCTGAGCTTGCAAACTTTGATATACTGTCTTGCTTTTTATTTTTTTTAACTGAATGTGGAATACTTGTCTTAAACGATTAGAATCTGAAATCCCTCAAGCCGAGATTGATTTATGGATTCAACCCATGCAAATCGACATCAAATCCGATGGAGTGATGCTGTATGCTGCCAATGACATAGTACTCAACTACGTCAATCAAAAATATTTTAAATTAATCAAAGCTGCTGTTAAAGAAGTTTTTGGAGAAACACATTCTGCTCATTTGCGGTTATCACCATCTAACAACGGTCCCAATTTATCAACCACTGCATCAGCAGCTGTTGCCAAACCACTGATAAAATCAAACATAGATCCTCGTTTTATATTTGATACATTCATTGAGGGTCGCTCGAATGCCATTGCTTTAGCCGCTGCCTTACAAGCAGCACAAAAAAATAACCAACATTTCAACCCATTATTTCTTTACGGCAGTACAGGATTAGGTAAAACACATTTATTACATGCCATTGGGAATAGGGTACTAAAGAATAACAAGGAAGAAGTTGTTTGCTATTTACACTCTGAAACCTATGTTAATGAAATGGTCAGTGCCATCAGAAACAATGACATGGACAAATTCAAACTTAAGTACCGTTCAGTCACTACTTTATTGATTGATGACATTCAATTTTTTGCTGGGAAAGAACGAACACAAGAAGAGTTTTTCCATACATTTAATTACCTCTTAGATGGTCAACAACAGGTCATCATAACTTGTGATAAGTTTCCTAAAGAAGTTAACGGATTGGATCCAAGATTAAAATCAAGATTAGGTTCTGGTTTGTCTGTAGCCATTGATCCTCCTGATTATGAAACCCGTGTGGCCATTTTACAGGAAAAAGCTGAAGCAGCCGGGCTAAACATTCCTGATGAAGTTGCTTTTTACATTGCCAAACAGATCAATTCAAACATCAGAGAACTTGAGGGTGCATTGAATACACTTTATGCCAATGCCAAATTCACCAAACAAATGATCGATTTAGATTTTACTAAAAAAACACTGAAAAATTTGTTTATGGTTCATCACAGAATAGTATCTATTGAAAATATTCAAAAAATTACTGCACAGTACTACAACATTAAATTGTCAGAACTTTTAGGTAAATCACGCAAACGTTCAATCGTAAGACCGAGACAAATGGCCATGTTTCTATCTAAAGACATGACTGATAAAAGTTATCCCGAAATTGGTGAGCTGTTTGGAGGCAGAGACCATACTACTGTTTTACATGCATACAGAAAAATGGAGCAAATATTAATAGATTCTCCTGATGTTAATGAAGACAAACAAAAGATTGTTAACAAACTCACTGAATAAGCAATGTATAATCTGTGGATAACTTGTTAAGAAAAAAGAAAGTCTATTTTACGCACAACTTATCCACAGGATATACAAGCCGATTAGACAGATAAAAAACGTTTTAAAACAATTAGTTAAGTAATTACTATAGAAAACAGTTCATTACTATAACTACTATTTTTATATATATACTATGATATTTAAGACACAAAGAGAAACCTTACTGGCTCCCCTCACACAAATATGTGGCGTTGTTGAAAAAAAAGGAACCTTACCAGTATTAAGTAACGTTTTACTCAAAACCGATACAGAACAGTTATTATTAACGACCAGTGATTTAGATGTAGAAATGCGCTCAGAATGCGCTGCTGATGTTATTGAGCCTGGTGAAATTACCGTACCAGCTCAAAAGTTCTTAGATATATGTAAAGCCCTACCAGATGGTTCTGTTCTGCAATTTGAGTTCCAAGAAGGTAAATGTTTGATAACTTCCGGTAAAAGTAAATTCAGTTTAAGTACATTATCAGCGATGGAGTTTCCTTTAATTGAAGATATGGAAAGTTACCAGCAAGTAAAAATTGCCAGTACTGACTTAAAACGCATGTTGAAACAAACAGTTTTCTGTATGGCTGTACAAGATGTCCGGTATTTCCTGAATGGATTGCTCTTTGAAGTAAGTCATAATAAATTGCGCTGTGTTTCCGCTGATGGTCACCGTTTGGCATTATCAGAATGTGACTATGTCAATGAATCTGATATAAATAAACAAATTTTAATTCCCCGTAAAGGCGTTTTAGAATTACAGAAAATGATCAAAGACATAGACCAAACCATCACATTATATGTTGGTAACAATCATGTTAAAGTTCAAGTTGAGCACATTGCCATGACTTCTAAGTTAATAGATGGTAAATTCCCTGATTACGAAGCTGTTATTCCACTTAACATGGAAAAACAATTTGTAGCAGATAAAGAAACACTCAGAAAATCTTTACTTCGTGTGGCCATTTTATCGAATGAGCAATATAAAGGCGTCAAATTCAAAATCACACAAGACCGTTTAGAAATAGTGGGTAATAATCCAGATCAAGAACAGGCTGAAGACGTGATCAGTATTTCAACTGATATTGAACAAATTGAAACAGCTTTCAATGTTAACTACCTACTAGAAGCGACAAACGCTTTTGTAGATGACGAAATCCAATTCAGTTTTAAAGAAGCAACCTCAAGTTGTTTAATAAAACACCCGACTCGAACAGATTGTAGATTGGTTGTTATGCCTTTACGAATATAGTCTCGTGTCTATAGATCAATTGAAGCTATCGGCTTTTCGTTGTTTCGAACAAGCCGATTTTCAATTTTCTCCTCATATAAATGTTTTATCTGGCGTGAACGGGGTTGGAAAAACTTCCATTCTTGAGGGTATCCATTTTTTATCTACAGGTAAGTCATTCAGATCAGCAAAAGCAAGTAACCTGATAAAGAAGGGAGAAAATACATTTACACTATTTGCTCATTTCACTCAAGATAACAATACACACAGTTTGGGATGTCAATTTAACAAACCTTCTCATAAAATACTTAAACTAAACAATCAACTTGTCAAAAAGCAAACTGATATAACTTCTTTACTTCCTGTGCTTAGTATTGATCCTAACAGTTATTTATTTTGTGACAACAGTCCTCAGTTTCGCCGTTCATTTCTTGATTGGATGGTGTTTCACGTGAAACATGATTATTTGATATCCTGGACGAAAGTACTGCGTTGTCAAAAACACATCAATCAATTATTAAAAACCAAACAAACCAAAGAACTTCCACTGTGGTTAGAACAATACTGTGCATTATCTGTTGATCTTAATAATCAACGTCTTGATGTATTTAAATTATTTAACTCATTTTTTTCTAGTCTCTGTCATCAACTTATCCCTAAAATGCCTGTCACTACATTAGAATTCTATCCAGGCTGGTCTGATCAATATTCATTAACTGAAATGTTAAACCTCGATTGGGATAAAAATTTAATGTATGGCCAATTACGTCATGGTGTACACAGGATGGATATTCAAATAAAATCACAAAATACCCTTGTGAAAAACATCTATTCACGTGGACAAAAGAAAATGATATCACTGATTTGTTACCTCAGTTGCCTGCAAGTAATGGACTCAATATCATCCAATCAAAGTGTTTTGTGTTTAGATGATTTTGATGCAGAATTAGACCATGACAATGCAGCGCATTTTTTTGATTACTTGATTTCTCTACCAAATCAAATACTTATTTCCACTGTCGAGCCTAATCGCTATTCAGATAAAAAAGTTGATATGTTTCACGTGAAACATTGTTGAATTTTACTCTTGTTTTTCTTAGTTTGACTTTACTTAAAACAAGCTTTGATAGGGCTTAAGTGTTATAATCTCCTGCTTGTTTTAACAGTGAAATACACCCATGAGTGAAAATTACGATTCCTCCAATATTAAGGTTTTAAAAGGCTTAGATGCCGTCAGGAAACGCCCTGGTATGTATATTGGTGACACAGATGATGGTACCGGTTTACATCATATGGTTTTTGAAGTGGTGGATAATTCTATCGATGAAGCTTTGGCTGGCCATTGTGATGATATCAATGTGATTATTCATACTGACGGTAGTGTGTCTGTTTCTGATAACGGACGTGGCATACCAACAGATAAACATGAAGAAGGAAAATCCGCAGCAGAAGTGATCATGACGGTATTGCATGCCGGTGGTAAATTTGATGACAATTCATATAAAGTATCAGGGGGCTTACATGGTGTAGGTGTTTCTGTTGTGAATGCATTGAGTGTTAGCTTGGATTTAGAAATCCATAGGAACGGTAAAGTATACCAACAACATTATAAAATGGGAGAGCCACAATCCGACCTAAAAGTGGTTGGGGATACAGATGTAACTGGTACTAACGTCAGGTTTTTGCCATCTACAGATATTTTTTCTGATGTTGAATTTCATTTTGATATATTAGCAAAACGCTTACGCGAACTTTCATTCCTGAACTCAGGTGTTAAAATTAACCTAAAGGATGAACGCAGTGGAGAAGAGAAGAAATTTGAATATGAAGGTGGTATTTCTTCATTCGTTAGTCATTTAGCTGAAAGAAAAACTGCATTACATGACAGTGTGGTTCATTTTAAGAAAGAAGAAGAAGATGGAACAGCTGTAGAAGTAGCGATGCAGTGGACTGATTCTTACCGAGAATCCGTTTTTTGTTTTACCAATAACATTCCTCAAAAAGATGGTGGTACACATTTGGCTGGTTTCCGTGGTGCGTTAACGCGAACCATGAATAATTTTATAAACCAAAATGCCAAAAAGAAATCCACAATGCAAGGAGATGATTGTAGGGAAGGGTTGATTGCTGTTATTTCAGTAAAATCTCCAGATCCTAAGTTTTCTTCACAAACTAAAGATAAGTTGGTTTCTTCTGAAATTAAAAGTGTCGTTGAATCTTGTGTTGGTGAAAATTTTTCTGACTTCTTGTTAGAAAACCCCAAGGATGCCAAAATTCTAACTGAAAAAGTCATGGATGCTTCCCGAGCAAGAGAAGCTGCACGTAAAGCACGTGAAATGACCAGACGTAAGGATGCATTAGATATTGCAGGCTTGCCAGGAAAATTGGCTGATTGCCAAGAGAAGGACCCCGTCTTTTCAGAAATATTCTTAGTGGAGGGTGACTCAGCAGGAGGCTCTGCTAAACAGGGCCGTAACAGGAAGAACCAAGCCATTTTGCCTTTAAAAGGTAAAATATTGAATGTGGAAAAAGCTCGATTTGATAAAATGCTGTCTTCAGCAGAAGTAGGAACACTGATTACGGCTTTGGGTTGTGGTATTGGTCAGCATGATTTTGATCCTGATAAACTAAGATATCATAAAGTGATTATCATGACCGATGCTGATGTTGATGGATCACACATCAGAACCTTATTGCTAACCTTTTTATACCGTCAAATGCCTGAATTAATTGAAAGGGGGCATATATACATTGGTCAACCACCATTGTATAAAGTTAAAAAAGGCAAACAAGAGCATTATTTAAAAGATGATGAAGAAATGAACGAGTATTTATTAAACCGTTCTTTGGATGATGTTTCTTTAAATTACCAAGCAGATTTACCACCATTACAAGGTGATGCTTTGTATCGCTTGGTTAAAGAACAAGTTGCTGTTAAAGAAGTGGTTGAAAAGTTAACACTGTTATATGACAACAAGGTGATTGAGCAATTGTCACTGTTACCAGAGATTGATTCTGAAAACTTGGTTAAGGAGCAAGCTCAATGGGTAACGGAGGCGACCACATTGTTAAATTTAAACAACCGCTTGGGTGTCACTTGGAAAGTGTTTTTTGATGCTGAAAGGAGTGCCATTGTTTGTGAGAAGAACGGCAATGGTTTGATAGAAGAAACATTGTTAACCCATAGCTTTTTTGCTTCACAAGATTACAAACAAATAATGAAAGTTGCAGGACAAAACAGAGACCTATTACAACAAGATTCATATTTGTTAAAAGGAGAGAATAAAGTAGCCATCAACAGTATTGGTGAGGTATTGGACTTCTTATTAAGCCAAGCGAAAAAAGGTTTAACCATCAGTAGATTCAAAGGTTTGGGTGAAATGAATCCAGATCAATTGTGGGAAACAACGATGAACCCAGAATCCAGACGCTTACTTCAGGTAACCATTGAAGATGCAGTTTCAGCTGACCAGGTCTTTTCTACCTTAATGGGAGATGTGGTTGAGCCAAGAAGACAATTTATTGAAGAAAACGCACTGAGTGCAAGTAATTTAGACGTATAACCATGACAAATACTACAGAAAGAATTGAACAAATGTTGGCAGACAGTCCAGTGTTTTTGTTCATGAAGGGTAATCCACAAACACCAATGTGTGGTTTTTCAAGTAACACAGTAAAAATTCTAAAGGATTTATTGGGTGAAAACTTTGGACATTTCAATGTACTGGAAGATGCTGAGATTCGTGAAGGTATCAAAGCCTACGGTCAATGGCCAACGATTCCACAATTGTATGTCAATAAAGAATTAATAGGTGGTAATGACATCATCACTGAAATGTTTAATTCGGGTGAGTTGCATGAATTATTAGGAATTGAACAACCAGACAGAACGCCCCCGGAAATGAATATCTCTGATGAAGCTTTGGGACACATAAAAGAAGGCATGGCTGAAGCTGGAGATCATCAATTATTTTTGTCTATTGATGACGCATTCAATACAAGGTTCAGCTTAGAACAACCCAAGGGCTTTGAGATTGTGAGTGATTTAGGTGAGTTGAAAGTGTATATGGACATAGCCACGGCCGAACGAGCAAAAGGACTGTCTATATCGTGGGTAGATGAGCTACAAGGCTCTGGATTGCGTATTGACAACCCTAACGAACCACCTGCTGTTAAATCTCTATCAGTGGATGAATTGCGTGGCTGGATGGCATCTGAAACAGCCAATCCACATATTTATGATGTGAGATCAGAAGAAAAAATAGCTGAAGGAACGGTAGATACTGCGGTTCGTTTGGATAAGGGCGCGATAGAAGCAATAGAAAGCATGGCTAAAGATACACCTTTGGTGTTTGTTTGCCAAGTGGGGCAATCATCTATGGCAGCAGCAGAGTTTTTCCGTAAGAAAGGGTTCACAAATATCCATAACTTAACAGGCGGATTTAATGCCTGGATTGCTTAAGGAAAAGCATTAAGTGAAATCATCATTCAGTCTGGGTGCGTTCTTGGCCATTATAGTGGCTTTATACCTCACCCTGGCTGAAGCTCCTAAACCTGAAAATCAAGTTAAAAACTACTACAATCAAGGAACTTCTGATGTACAAGTTAAGGTTTTTGGTAGGGTTATTAAATTATTGCCTGATGATAATAAAGGCAGCCGACATCAAAAGTTCATCATTCGAAGTAACGATTTGAGTTTGTTAATTGTTCATAATATAGATATAGCTGAACGGGTTCCTGTTAAAAAAGGTGATTATGTTTGGGTTTACGGTGAATATGAATGGAATGAAAAAGGCGGGTTGATTCATTGGACCCATCGAGATTTAAAAGCCTCACACCCAGACGGTTTTATCTCTCACAAAAAGAAAACTTATCACTGATTAAATAGATAAAAAAACTTAATAAAACGAAAAAAAAGACTTGCCTAATCGTTTGAATTCGCATATTATTTCGCACCTCGGAGCAAGTCATGCTCTGAATCAGCAAATCATGCTGTGGGTCGTTAGCTCAGTTGGTAGAGCAGTGGACTTTTAATCCATTGGTCATAGGTTCAAATCCTATACGACCCACCACTTTCTAAAAATTCTTCAAAACATCAAAAAACAATTATTATTTGTTATTCTGTTACTTATTTTAAATATTTGTTTAATTTTGTATATATAATACAGAACAAGTGGCTTTTCGTGAGCTAAAAATATTTTTAATAATTTCAATAACTTATGTAAAAGTACAGATGGATTTTAGCGTTCCTATGTAATTATATGTGGGTAATGTATCAAATAAATCAATTTCAGGAAAACTGAGAAGCAAAAAAAAGCACGATAGAATCGCGCTTTTTTCTGATGTGATGAATTGATGCAAAAATTATTTTTGTTTGATGCCTTCAACAGAAATTGTTAAAAATAAGGTTTCTGATTTTGGACCTAAAGATTTTTTTATTTTAAAGTCAGATAATTTAATTTCACCTTTGGCTTCATAACCACGTCGATATCCACCCCATGGATCTTTACCAGCGCCAATCAACTGCACATCCAATTCAATATTTTTTGTCACACCATTTAAAGTTAAATCACCCAGCATGGTTCCGTTGCCATTTTCGGTTTCAGAAAAAGCCGAAGACTTAAAAGAGGCTTGAGGAAATTTGTCTACATTTAAAAAGTCATCACTTCGTAAATGTTTATCGCGCATCGCATGGTTTGAATTGACACTGGAAGTATCAACTGTCATTTCTATAGATGAAGCAGACGGGTTTTTTTCATCATAATTGAAAGTACCTGAAAAAGAATCAAATCGGCCATACAACCAACTGTAGCCTAAATGTTGTATTTTAAATTGAACAAAGGCATGAGCACCTTTGGTATCGATGTTATAAATATCTGCTTGGGCTATACCTGTTGATAAAGCCAAGCCCAATAATAGGTTTTTAATTTTCATAGTAATTTCCTGTCAAACTTAAATCATGCGACGTAGGGTCGCGTCTTTGTTATAAAAATGGTGTTTTAAAGCGGCTAATAAGTGTAGCAACATCAAAACAATAATGGTGTATGCCATATATCTGTGTGTATTGCCCAACATATCAAGTGCCTCTGATTCAAATAGCCAAAGGCTAGGCAAAGTAAGCCAACCCAATAAAGCATGCTGGTCACCTGCAGTGGACATAAAATAACCAGTAGAACACAGAACAAGAACCAAAACATAAAAGAACAATTTAACAACAGTTGCTGTGAATTTTTCGTATGGTTTAAGAGTTTCTAAAGTTTTAGGTTGTTTAATCCAAAACAAGCGGAGGATTTTATATAACCAAAGAAACAGCAAAGCCAGTCCAAAAATTTGGTGTAAATCTGGAAGTGTTTGATACCAAGAGCTGTAGTAATCTAGATCGACCATAAACCAGCCAGAAACAAAAAGTGATACAATGATTAAAGCGGAAATCCAGTGAATGATTCGTGTGCTTAAAGGGTATTTATTCATGAAATATCACCAATCAAATTCAGAAACCACAGGGGTATGGTCGGAAGGACGTTCCCATTTTCTCGGTTCTAAATCTATATACGATGCGGTGACAGCTTCTGACATCTCATCAGTACAAAGTATCAAATCAATTCGTAAACCCAAACCTCTTACAAAACCGTTCATGCGGTAGTCCCACCAGCTGAAAAAACCAGCATCGTCGTGCAAAAGCCGGAAACTGTCTTGAAAGCCCAAGTCTAAAATTTGATTCAAGGCGCCACGTTCTTCTTTAGTACAAAGTATTTTGTCTTTCCATTTGATTGGGTCATGTACATCTCGGTCATCAGGTGCAATATTAAAATCACCTAAAACCACGACATCCTCATATTCAGATTGTTGTTGCTCGATAAAAGCAGTGACTTTATCAAGCCAATGCATCTTGTATGCAAATTTTTGTGTTCCTGGTGCTGAACCATTGACCACATATAAATTAATGACACGGACATCATTAACAGTTGCGGCAATTATTCTGCGTTGAGGATCATCTAAATCAGGAATATCAGTGATGACATCCTGGGGTGGTTCGTTGGCAATGATGGCTACACCATTGTAGGTTTTTTGCCCTGCAAACACCACATGCCAACCTGCATCTGTTAATGCTTGATGAGGAAAAACATCGTCGGTCATTTTAGTTTCTTGTAACGCCAAAACATCAGGTTGCTCAGTATCCAACCATTGTAAAACATGTTCTAAACGAACTTTAAGAGAGTTAACATTCCAAGAGGCAATCTTCATATGGTATTAAATTTAAAATGATCATGATAGCAAAAAACAGGTTGATATAAATGAATTTTTAAACAATGGGTAATAGAGTCAAAGGAGGAAACTAAAAACTTAAAGAATTTACGTGGAATTACCTTTGAATGTCTTAAAATAAGCTGTTTGACAGAACAACAATACATGGTTCGCATCATTGGCATTGATCCTGGCTCTCGGTTTACCGGTGTGGGTATCATAGACACAGCACAACAAAAGATTCAGCATGTTCACCATGAAACCATCAAATGTGGCAATGGTGACTTCCCAGATCGACTGCGCATTATTTTTGAAGGTGTTAATGAACTGATAAAGCAATTCAGACCCAATGAAATGGCGATTGAAAATGTGTTTATGGCTAAAAATGCAGGTTCTGCTTTGAAGTTAGGACAAGCACGTGGTGCTGCCATTTGTGCCACTGTGGTGAATGATATTGTGGTACATGAATATGCCGCAAAAGCCGTTAAACAAGCTGTGGTAGGTAAAGGTGGTGCAGATAAAAAACAAGTACAGTACATGATACGTTTGTTATTGAACTTAAAAGAAAATGTACAGGAAGATGCCGCAGATGGGTTGGCCATTGCCATATGTCATGCCAATAACCGTTGGGCACAAAATAGGCTGGTATCTAATAACACCAGTAATTGGCGAAAATTTTAAAAACAATCAAACACAAGGCTGAGGAAAAATTTTGATAGGAAGATTAAACGGTACATTGGTTCATACAGAAATACCTGCACATTTGATTGTCGATGTTAATGGTGTCGGTTACGAAGTGGAAGTGCCCAGCAGTGTGTTTTCAGAATTACCGGAATTAAAGCAAACGGTTACTTTGGTTATTCATCATTTGGTAAGGGAAGATGCTTCTATTTTGTATGGCTTCAGAAGCTATCCACAAAGACAATTATTCAGGGCGCTATTGAAGGTAAATGGAATAGGAGCTAAGTCAGCTTTGGCAGTCTTGTCCACCATGAGTTCGGCGGAGTTTTCTCAAGTGATTCAAGAACAAAATGTGACAGCCATCTGTAAAGTGCCAGGTATTGGTAAGAAAACGGCGCAAAGGTTGATCATTGAAATGAGGGATAAGGTGGATGTCGATGCGATCACGGCAGCAGATCCTACAGCGAAGCCTCAAGCCAGCCAATTTGGTAAAAATACAGAAGCAGAATCTGCATTACAAGCTTTGGGTTTCAAGCCTCAAGAAGCCAGCATGATGGTGAAAAAAGTGGCCACTGATGAGATGTCTGTTGAAGACATTATTCGTACCTGCTTACAACTGAGGGGCCAAGGCTAAAAATAATAATGGATTTCAGTGACTTAGAAGATAATCGTTTGATTACGGGTACGCCACAAGACAGCCAAGAACAGTTGATTGAGGCCAGCATCAGACCACAGACTTTAAAAGATTATTTGGGTCAAAAGGTGGTTAAGGAGCAGATGGAACTGTTCATTTCTGCAGCTAAAAACAGGTCAGAGTCCTTAGACCATGTGTTGATTTTTGGACCGCCAGGTTTGGGTAAAACCACCATGGCCCATGTGATTGCCAATGAGATGGGTGTTCAAATGCGACAAACATCCGGCCCAGTGTTAGAAAAAGCGGGTGACTTAGCCGCATTGTTAACTAACCTACAACCACATGATGTGTTGTTTATCGACGAAATTCACCGATTATCTGCGGTAGTAGAAGAAGTTTTGTATCCTGCTATGGAAGACTTTCAAATTGATATCATGATTGGTGAAGGACCTGCCGCTCGCTCGATAAAATTGGATTTACCACCTTTTACTTTGGTTGGAGCGACCACCAGAGCCGGTTTGTTGACCTCACCCTTGCGTGATCGGTTTGGCATAGTACAAAGGTTACAATTCTACGAAGCTGATGAATTAACGCAAATTGTTGCACGTTCGGCGAAGATATTGAATATTCAGGCAGATATTGAAGGCTGTCAAGAAGTGGCGAGGCGCTCAAGAGGCACACCCAGGATTGCCAACCGCTTGTTAAGGCGTGTGCGTGATTATGCAGAAGTGAAGGGTGATGGTGTCATCACTCAGGAGATTGCAGCCGCTGCAATGAACATGTTACAAGTTGACCAAAAAGGCTTGGATGAAATGGACAGGCGTTTTTTAGATATTTTAACCGGTCAATTCGAAGGTGGACCAGTGGGTATTAATTCCCTTGCCGCCGCCATGAGTGAAGAACGTGGCACAGTGGAAGATGTGATTGAACCTTATTTGATACAACAGGGCCTGGTGGCCCGCACATCACGTGGGCGCATTGCGACCAGAAAAACCTGGGAAGTGATGGGGATTACACCGCCTAAAGTTTCACTTAACAAAGAATTATTTGACTCATGACAGCAGTTTATACTCACCAATTTCGTGTTTATTATGAAGACACCGATGCCGGCGGCGTGGTTTATCATGCCAATTATTTGAACTTTTTCGAACGCACGCGGACAGAATGGTTACGTTCAAAGGGTTTACAACAAAGTATCATGTGTCAAAATGAAAACATTGTATTGGCCATACGCCATATGGACATAGATTTTATTAAACCTGCCAGGTTGGATGATTTACTGACGGTCAGCTGTCAGCCGGTTTCATACCGCAAAGCCAGTATGGTGATAGAACAGACCATGTATTGTGGTGCACAACTATTGGCAACCGCAAAAGTAACGGTGGCCAGCTTACGGGCTGATGCTTTTAAACCAACCCGATTTCCCAAACATTTGATAGAGGAGTTAAAGCTTTGAACGAAAGTGGCAATTTTTATTTAGAAATCATCATGAGTGCTTCTATGCCAGTGAAAGTGGTGATGATCATTTTAATCTTGGCTTCTGTTTGGTCTTGGTTGATTATTTTTGCCAAAGGCCGTGTTTTGGCCAGTGCACAAAGTGGTGGCAAAAAGTTTGAAGAACACTTTTGGTCTGGTGTTGACTTGAATCGCCTTTATGACAAATTAGCCAAAGAAAACAACACCGGTATGCAACGCATTTTTGTTTCAGGCTTCAAAGAATTTCAACGTTTGAAAACATCAACTGGGATGGTCAGTTCGATTGAAGGTGTTGACCGTTCGATGCGTGTGGCCCTCAGTCGTGAAGTAGAAAAACTAGAAAGCCAATTACCTATATTGGCCACCATCGGCTCAACCAGTCCGTATATTGGTTTGTTTGGAACGGTCATTGGTATCATGTTGTCATTCCATGCCTTGTCTGATGTAACACAAGCGACCATTGCATTGGTGGCTCCAGGTATTTCTGAGGCATTGATTGCCACAGCGATGGGTTTGTTTGCTGCCATTCCAGCGGTTATTTTTTATAACCGATTCAGTGATAAAGTCGAACGTATTTATGCACAGTATGATGCATTTAAAGATGAATTTTCTGCTATTTTACACCGTCAAATTGGTCAATAAATCATGAGGCGACCGAGAAAAGTCAAAGCAGAAATTAACGTCGTTCCATACATTGATGTGACTTTGGTTTTGTTGATTATCTTTATGATTACCACACCCTTGATGAATTTGGGCGTGGATGTCAACTTACCCGAATCTGATGCCAATACGATGACCATTGATACAGAGCCCGCAGTCATCAATGTGACAGAAAATGGTGATTTATACCTCAGTATCGGTGGTGAGTATGAGTTGATTGATGAGCAATCGTTAACCAAAAAACTGGCCGCTTTTGTCAAAGTAAATCCAGATTTACCTATCATGATTGGTGCGGATCGTGCTGTAGATTATGGTGAGGTATATCAAGCCATGGCAGTGGCACAAGCAGCTGGCGCAAAAAAAGTAGGCTTGATCAGTGATCCTAAGCCCGTAAAAAACTGATCATGTTTCAAAAAGAACACGCTATTGGACTGTTTTTCTCCATCGCATTACATGTGGTTTTGGTGGTTGTGGTCTTTTTGTCAGTTAACCCTGAACCCGTTAAACCACCCAGAGGCATCAGCATCAATGCTGAAATCATGAATTTAGAAGATTTCATGAAGAATAAGCCGAAAAGCAAGAAACCAGTTGAAAAGAAGCCTAAACCAAAACCAGTTAAAAAACAGGTGGAAAAACCCAAGCCAAAACCCAAGCCAAAACCGAAACCGAAACCCAAGCCAAAGCCTAAACCTGTGGAAAAGAAGCCAGAGCCTAAACCGGTTGTCAAACCCAAAGTGGACCCTAAAAAAAGGCAAGAAAAAACTGAGCGTCAAAAGAAGTTAGATGAAATCAGAAGGAAACGTCAGGAGCTAGAAAACAGCACGCCTGAACCAACGCCTGAATCATCTACGGAACCAGAAAAAGAACCAGATGAACCAACTGAAACCACACAGCCAGTGGGCAGCACACAAGGGACTAACCAAGAAAACACCTTGTTAACACAATACATTGGTAGCATACAGTCAGCGGTAACTCGCCAGTGGGCCAGGCCCGCGAGCACACCGAAAGGTTTGACCTGTCGAATTAAAGTCAGCCAAATTCCTGGTGGCGGCGTGATTGACGTTTCGATTGGTTCTCCATGTAATGCCAGCACAGTGGTTAAAAATTCTATTATCAATGCAGTTAAAAAAGCCGATCCATTACCCTACCGTGGATTTGAAACGGTTTTTGACCGCAGGTTACATTTTACTTTCCAGTATCAAGGAGATTGATCCATGAAAAAAACACTCATCACTTTGGGCTTTGCAGCCTTGGGTTTATTTCAAACAGCCACAGCACAGCTGAACATCACCATTGATGGTGGCAATGCGAGTGCTTTACCGATTGCTGTTGCTGCCTTTGAAAACAACGGTGCACCATTACCCCACACCATGAGCGAAATCATCAGCAATGATTTGGCACGTTCAGGTCAATTCAAACCCTTGTCACAAGACTTATTGGTTGACCGTGTCAATGCCGATTCAGACATCAATTACGGCACATGGCGTTTATTAGGTGCTGACTTTTTGTCTTATGGCGACATCAAACACCAAGGAAATGGCCGCATCGAAGTGCGTTTTCGATTGGTATCTGTAGCAGATCAAAAACAACTTCTGGCACTGACTTTACCATTGGATGCCAGCCAAACAAGGGCAGGGGCGCATTACATTGCTGACCGCATATATGAAGCCATATTAGGTGTTCCTGGCGTGTTTTCTACCAAATTAACTTATGTGACTGCTGTGAAAAATGCAGATGGCTTTCAGTACCAACTGATTGTCGCTGATGCCGATGGTTATGCACCACAAGCGTTGGTGACCTCGAAAGAGCCATTACTCTCTCCTGCATGGTCACATGACGGTCAGCGCATAGCCTATGTGTCATTTGAACAAGGCAATTCTTCAATCTTTGTTCAAAACCTCAGCACAGGTGCCCGCACCATGATGACCAACTTTGATGGCATCAATGGCGCTCCCAAATTCTCACCAGACGGTAAACAATTGGCCATCACTTTATCCAAATCGGGTAACCCAGAAATTTATACCATCAACTTGTTCGATAAAAAGTTGAAACAAATCACTCAACATTGGGCGATTGATACAGAACCTGAATGGTCACCTGACGGGCGCTCCATCTTTTTTACATCTGACCGTGGTGGTAAACCGCAAATTTACCAAACAGACATAGCCTCTGGAAAAACCAGTCGCGTGACTTTTGAAGGTGCCTACAATGCACGTGCCAGTCTGTCACCAGATGGTAAATACATTGCCCTGGTACACGGTAACAACAACCAATACAACATCTCGCTTTACCACAGACCCTCAGCGACGATACAAAGATTAAGCACTGGCGTGTTAGACGAATCACCCAGTTTCGCACCCAACGGTTCTATGGTGCTCTACGCCACCAAAACACCGGCTGGTAAAGGCTTGCTCAAAGCGGTATCAATCGATGGCCAAACCACCAATGACTTGGTGCTCAGCAATGGCCACGTGCGTGAACCCAGTTGGTCACCTTTGTTGAAATAATGGTTTTTCGGGTGCTTAATGAGTCATAAAATCACCTTTGATGGTAATTTAATCACGCCATCTAAGGTGGTTTGTGTTGGTCGAAATTATGCCGAACACATCAGTGAATTGGGCAACGAAATACCGACTGAACCCGTTATTTTTCTCAAGCCCAATTCATCTGTTTCACATGAGATATATTGCCACAAAAATGGTGAAATTCATTATGAAGCAGAGTTGTCTTTTTTAATTATAGATGGCCGTATAGCGGGCGTGGGTTTTGGCTTAGACTTAACTAAAAGACTGATTCAATCCAAGCTCAAATCAAAAGGTCTGCCTTGGGAACGGGCCAAAGCTTTTGATCACGCTGCGGTGTTCAGTGAATTTGTGAAAGTTGATGGAAACATAGCTGACCTGCACTTAGAACTCAATATCAATGGTGAGTTAAGACAAAGTGGAGGTTGTGACATGATGCTCAATAAACCTGAATCGCTGCTTAAAGAAATCAGTACATTCATGACGCTTGAAGATGGTGACATCATCATGACGGGCACGCCAAAAGGCGTGGGTGTGGTGAGAGAAGGCGATCTGTTTTTCGGAGTTGTTTCCGACAAAAATGATGTTTTGTTAGAGTGTAAGTGGCGAGTGAGCGTAATTTAGAGCATAAGTATTCTCGAAAACTATTGGGTTCCACTATAAAAATTATAGTCGTCATATAAAAAAAACGTATTTAATTGAGTTATTCTTGATTGGCCTCTTGATCCAACTTTTCACACTTTCTTTTTAATTGCCAATCAGCACTGTTTTCCCAACCGCTTGGACAGACGTCTTTGACATTGACGGGTTTTGGGGGTGCCATTTTGTATCTAACTTTTGGAGCTTGCCAAGGTTGGGCAATGAGCACCACCCATTGATTTGGTGTGGCCGGGTCTTCGTCCTTAAAAAAACCGATACCAATTTCTGTTTGAAGTGAAAAGAAATCTCCCAGTCCAAGTACATGATCTCTGTGTTTGTCACTGTTTATCAAATAACTTAACGGGTCAGATCCTTTCGCCACAGCTTCTACTTGATTGCCATGAAGTGGATAGTAGTTTGGAAACCGGTATCCTTGTTTGACCACAAATTCATTTGGTGTCATGTCATTTTGATTGAGGTCTGAAGCTATTATCTTGGCTTTGAGTTGAGCAATTTCAGAAAGTAATGCACTACATTTCAATGTTTTTCTGTTTTGTTCCGGGTGGGATATTATCTGGTGTGCTAAATCAATTGACTGATTGTTTATCCCACAATTGTTTGTTACAGCGGGTTTTTCAATGGAAAGGGCAAACAATAAGATTACATAAATTGACATGATAATTTCAGTAACTAAATTGTAGATTGTATAAGAGATAGGTGAAAATAACGGTTTTAATTTGTTGATGAGCTTTAGGGTTTTGATAAACTGTTTTTATTTATCATGTGCCATGTCTGAGCTTTACCAACAAGCGTTTCAATACGCCACCACATTCCTCAAAGAGTCCAATGATTTACCCATTCAAGTTTCAGATCAAGCACGCAGTGATTTAAAACACTTGGATTTTAAGCTACAAACCGAAGGCGTTGATGCAACGCAAGTGATTCAAGAACTGGATCAATGGGTGTCGCCAGCAACAATGAAAATGGGCTCGCCACGGTTCTTCGGTTTTGTTATTGGTGGCTGTTACCCTGTCAGTGTGGCGTCGAACTGGATGGGCACGGCTTGGGATCAGAACACCGGACTTGAGAAAACCACACCGGCTGTAGCCGCATTGGAACGTATTTCGGGGCGTTGGATGTTGGAGATGCTGGGTTTACCTGCCCAATCGGCTGTGGCTTTTGTAACCGGTGCAACGGTGGCGAATTTCACGGCATTGGCGGCAGCCAGGAACCAGGTGTTCAACAAGGCGGGTTGGGATGTTGAGGCCGATGGTTTGATTGGCGCACCTGAAGTACATATCATCATCAGTGAAGAATCTCATCCCACGGTATATAAATCATTGGCCATGCTGGGTTTTGGCCGCAATCGCGTAACCAAAGTGCCAACAGATGATCAGGGGCGCATAGACATGGCACAGTTTCCTGTTGTAAAAGACAACACCATTGTTATTTGTCAAGCCGGCAACATCAATTCAGGCGCTTTTGACCCGATTAGTGACATTTGTGAACGTGTGGAAAGCAAGAATGCTTGGGTTCATGTGGATGGCGCGTTTGGCTTGTGGGCGATGGCCTCAGATAAACACCGCTATTTAGGTGAAGGCATTGAAAAAGCCGACTCTTGGGCTACTGATGCACACAAGTGGTTGAACGTGCCTTATGACTCAGGCTTGGCCTTTGTCAAAAACGAACACGCTTTGAAAGCCGCCATGGCCATCACGGCATCTTATTTACCGTCTGAAAATGCGACACGTAATCCGTCTGATTACACACCAGAACTGTCACGGCGCGCACGCGGGATTGACATATATGCGGTGCTTCGCCACTTGGGAAAGTCGGGTGTCGAAGAATTGATCGATCGTTGTTGTGCTTGTGCCAAACGATTTGCAGACCATTTCACAACAGCTGGTTTTGAGGTGATGAATGATGTGTTACTGAATCAAGTGGTGGTGTGTTTCGGTTCAGAAGAGCTGAACTTGCAAGTCATGGATGCGATACAAAAAGAAGGTACTTGTTGGGCAGGACAAACCATCTGGAAAGACCGTTTGGCGATGCGCATCAGTATCAGCAATTGGCAAACAGATTTTAAGGCGGTGGATGACAGCTTGGTGGTGATTGATGAGCTCATCAACAACTTAGTTAAATAGACTTTTGACTTATTTATAATGATGACAAATATTGTTTTAAGCCGTTTTGAAAAGGATATAATTAAGCTATGAAGAATAAACCAACAATAGGCATAGCTTTAGGTAGCGGATCGGCACGTGGTATGTCACATATTGGTGTGATTAAAGCATTAGAAGAAATGGGAATCTATCCCAAAATAATCGCTGGCTGTTCTGTCGGTTCATTGGTGGGCGCCAGTTATGCCACCAGTAAACTGGATAAATTAGAAGATTGGGCATTGTCGATGACTGAGTCGAAGATAAGACAGTTCCTCAGTTTAAATTTTAATGCCTCTGGGTTTATTAACGCCCAAAACCTACAAAAACTGTTCGAGCACGCGATTGGTATAGAGTCGCTTGCCTTTAAAGAGTTGGATAAGTCATTTGCTGCGGTGGCGACGGATTTAAGTTCAGGAAAGGAAGTATGGCTTCAAGAGGGTTCAGTGCATGATGCCTTATGGTCATCGATGGCATTTCCAGGGCTATTTCCCAGTGTGATGAAAGATAAAAAGTGGTTGGTGGATGGCGGCTTGGTTAATCCGGTACCTGTTTCATTGTGTCGGGCCATGGGTGCTGACCATGTGATTGCTGTTAACTTGAATGCGGACATCATTAACAGTTATGAGGTAATTGAAGAAGGTGATGATGAGTCACCAGAAGAGCACAATGAAACGCTGGATGATGATTCAAATTTTTGGGATAAAACCAAGGAAGGCTTTCAAAGGGCATTGAACCTAGTGAGCTCCGATGGTAGCACGGTCAAGGAACCAAAAGGCGTCGATGTAATTTCAAACTCGATTCATATCATGTCATCACATTTAACCAGCAGTCGTTTGGTGGGTGATCCACCAGATGTGCTGTTACAGCCGAGGTTGAAAGATGTGGGTTTGTTGCAGTTGTATAAAGCCAAAGACTGTATTGAAGAAGGGTATCAAAGTGTCATGCGAATGAAAGAAGAAATTGCTTTTAGGTTGGGGTTATAAACAAAAAACCTCAAACAGAGTGAGGTTTTTTTGAATGCTATATTTTGATATCTGTGATTAAGTTATTTCTTAATAGAAAGTACCAAGCCTAAAACCAAGGCAATACCGCCCCCAATTAAGTAATACGTGGTTTCATCACTGTATTTCCCTGTAACGGCCTCAGAAAGTTCTTCCATGGGTGCTTCTGTTGCATTGAATCCAAAGTAAAGCAACACGGCGCCAACGACAAGCAGAATTAATCCAATTAATTTATTTGTTTTCATAATGTTCTCCCAAAAAATTTGAACAGTTTCAGTAATAAACCAAAACCAGTTTGTTAGTTATTAAAAATGCCACTTAAAATTTGTTTAATTTAAGGTGGTTTACTTTGAAGCAAAGATGCTTCACTCCCTAAAAGAAGCTCGTTTTCGAATTTATTGTAGCTGATGTTTTAGGTCAAAAACCTCACGATGTATGAAGCTTTGTATATTTAATGGGACCGGTGACTACAGGCCTTTAAAGAAGTGTCCGAACAAGGACAAGACCAGTAACACCAAAAAGATAAAGAACAACACTTTAGCAATACTGGCTGCAGTACCAGCGACGCCACCAAAGCCAAAAACGGCTGCAATTACGGCAATAACTAAAAATAAAAGTGCATAACTTAACATATATAAATACCTCGGTTGTTTAGATGTGATTTATTAAAAGCGGGGCTGGAAAGCCCCGCCACAAACATGAATGGATTTGCTTATGAATTGCTGTCAATTTCGATTTCGCTGTTTACATCAAGTACACCCTGAGTGTTTTCAGCAATTTGTTCAATCAAATTTTTCTCAGCGGCAGTTTCTACAACACCATTAATGGTAACTACACCATAAGCTGTATCAACATTCACATCTAAACCTGATGTTTCTTCATTCCACAATAATTTAGACTTAACGGATGCCGTTGTAGTTGCATCATCATACCAAGTCCCAAAGGTTCTGGTTTTTTCGTCTTGGTGTTTGTGGGAGATGTGGGTTTTATCCATCACCTCTTTGGCTTTTTTAACAATGATGTCATTGTCAACTGAGCTAACACCTTCAATTCCTTTGGCAATTTCTTCTGCCAACTCTCTGTCGATTTCTGAGTTAACTGTACCAGAAAGCAAAGCTGTTCCGTTTTTAACATCAGTATCTATGGTGAAGTTATTTAAATGCCTGTTAACCAAAAGTGCAGTTTCAACTTTACCATCTAACCAAGCATCTTTCAGTTTTTCATCTGTAGAGTATTGGTTGTTTCCACCAGCAAAAGCCAGTGATGTAACAGTAAGTGAAGCAGCAAGTAATGTAGATTTAACGGCTTTTTTCATCTTAACTGTATTCGATTTCATAAATTCTCCTTTAGTTTAAAAAAAGTGTCATGTCGTTCGTCATGACCCCTCCCATTATGCACAGTAAAATAAAAAAGGCGTGATTATTAAGTTAATAATTCGTTAACAACAACACTTAAAAACCCCTATGTTATTGATATGTTATGTTTTTTATAATACTGAATATGGTTTAAAAAAACTCAATAAAAATTGACAAAACCATTATTTTGGTATCTAAAAAAGATGCGTGTTTAAAAAACAGAACGTGATTTCTGAATAAATAACCGCATTAATAGGTGTTTATTGAAATGTTTTCAAAGATTCAAGAAAGAAGCCGTGACAATTTTGACTCCACCACAACTAAATAATGGACATGGTTTAAGCTCAATAGCTTCGATTTTCAAATTTAAAAAACTATCAGGATGAGTCTTATCGATCTGTTTTATTTGTATAACCACCTTACAGTTTAAAGAAATCATTAATTGGGAATGGTGTATTACACAAGAATGTTAAGCCTTGAGGCCGATTTCTTAACAGCTTTTGTACTTCTCCTTTGATAGAATGCTGAACTTTTACAGAGCGAATAAGGATATGTGGTTTAAGAATGCACGTTTATTTCAATTAAATGAAGAGTTTGGCCTGGATGCCGAGGCTTTGAATGAAGCTTTAAAGAATGATGCTTTGAAAGCCTGTGCACCGATGGAAATGGTGTCTAAGGGTTGGGTTTCGCCATTTGGGCCTGACAGCGAAATGTTTGTTTGGCAAAGTGGTGACGCTTTGTTGTTCTGTTTGGGCATGGAAGAAAAAGTGTTGCCGGCAGCTGTGGTTAATCACCAGTTGAACCAACGCATAGAAAGCATCAAAGCCGAAACAGGCAACAAGCCTGGACGCAAACAACAAACTGATATGAAGCAACAGTTGACCATGGAAATGTTGCCACAAGCGTTTGTTAAACCGAAACAAACGTTCGCCTATTTGGATTTGAAACTGGGGTTTTTGGTGGTTGATTCGGCCAGTCAAAATGCCGCTGAAGAATTGGTGACGCATTTGCGTCAAACGCTGGGTTCGTTCAAGGTTTCGGCCTTTGGTCCATCATCAGCAGTAGCAACAGTCATGACCCATTGGGTGACACATGCCAAAGCTGAAGCAGGTTTTGAACTGGACACAGAAATAGTTTTAGAAACTTTAGATGACAACAAAGGTGTGGTACGAGGTCGAAACATCGAACACATGGATGACCAGATGCAAAAACACATAGATAACGGTTATTTGGTGACTTCGTTGGGTCTTGTGTTCAATGAACGCATTGACTTGGTCTTGGGTCACGACTTGGGTGTAAAAAAAATCAAATTCACCGACCTGGTTTTGGATCAAATGGAAGAAACAGGCATGGAAGATGAGTTTCAAATCATCGACACCAAATTCACCTTATTCAGTTTGGAGCTGCGTGTGTTAATAGAGTCGATGTTTGAGATATTCAAAGACGCTTCTTGAGTATAAATTGATGGACTTAGATTTAACACATTGGGAAGGTGTCTTTTCAGCACATGTGGCACAGATTGAAGCAGTTGATGCAGGGCATGACATCAACCACATCAAACGTGTGGTCAAAGCGGCTAAACAATTCGCTGAAGCAGAGCAGGCTGACATGGCTGTGATTTTACCGGCTGCTTGGTTACATGATTGTGTTCAAGTAGCAAAGGACTCACCATTAAGGAAAAAAGCCTCTCGTCTGGCAGCTGATGAAGCTAAAAAGTTGCTGGCAGAATGGGGTTACCCTGAACAATACCATGAGGCCGTTGCACATGCGGTGGCAGCCCACAGTTTTTCAGCCAACATCCCATGTGAAACTTTGGAAGCCAAAGTAGTTCAGGATGCCGACAGGATGGACGCTTTGGGCGCCATTGGTATCGCGCGGACGATGTTGGTGGGCCAATCTTTTGGTAATCCTTTGTTGGCATCGGATGATCCTTTTTGTGAAAGCAGAACACCGAATGACCAAACATCGATCATTGATCATTTTTACACCAAGTTACTGGGTTTGAAAGACTCTTTCCAAACCGATTCAGCCAAAGCAGAAGCTCAAGAAAGGCATGATTATATGGTAACATTTTTGAAACAGTTAGCACATGAGGTGTAGGACTGCTACTATTTATAAATGAAAAAAATAATTACGACACTCGCTTTGATGGGGTTGTTAACAGGGGCTTTAGCAAACTCAACTGCACATAATAATAAGGACAGGCAAAGGCTGCAAGACAGGAAGCTTTTCGGTCAATTGTACTATGCTGCCTTGAATGGAGAGCGAGCGAGGGTCAATCAAAACCGCTCAAAACTTCAACATTATCCGCTCAGTCATTACTTGGACTATGCATTGATTCGCCATGACATCAATAAATTACCAGAAAAAGCGATAGCTGACTTTAAAAGCAAGCACCCTAAAAGCCCCTTGAACAAGCGTTTAAAACAAGCCTTAATTAATGCCTTGGGGCAACAAAAAGCTTGGGATAAATACCTTAAATACCACAACGGCATCGGTACTGGAAAACAACAGTGTTGGTATTTGAATGCCCGGGTCGGGACGAAGAAAACAGCAGACCTGGCACCATTGATTGAGGCCATGTGGTTGAGTGGTTTATCAGCGCCTGATGCCTGTGATGCGGCCTTTGGTTGGTGGGATAAAGAAGGTCACAAAACAGAGGCTTTGGTGTTAAAGCGCATTAAAATGGCGTATGAAAAGCGTAATTTCAGTTTGATGTCTTACCTGAAAAAAGAACTGAAAAACCCACCACAATGGATTGACCGTGGTATCGAATTATTAAAAACACCCGAACATGGGTTGCGACAAGCCACCTCTTGGTCTTCAGATGCTGAGACTGTTTGGTTGGTAAATCGAGCTGCTTTGCGTATGGCACAGAAGCAACCGATGACATTCCAAGCCATGTGGGCGGATTTGCAAAAAGCACATAAGTTCTCAGTCACTCAAAAGCAAAAAATTGAACGCAAGAATGCGTTGTTTGCTGCCACAGACTATGAAAATTGGTCAATTGGGGCGATGGAATCATTACCAGCTGCGGCCAAAGATGACCAAATCAAAGCATGGATAGTTCGGTATTACTTGTACAAACAAAACTGGCCGAAAGTACTGTCAGCTTTGAACGACATGTCATTGTTTCAGATAAGCAAAGACAACTGGCAGTATTGGTTGGGCCGTGCCAAAGCAAAAAATGGTGATCCCAGCGGCGCCAAAAAGCATTTTATGGCACTTTCTAAAAAGACCAATTATTATGGCTTCCTTGCAGCAGACCATTTGCGCCTGCCTTATGCCTTGTGTCATCAATCATCAGTCACACCCAACAATAGCTACAAAGCTTCAGATGGTATAGAGAGAGCGATTGAGCTACATCACTTGGGCATGTTGTGGATGGCGCGCAGCGAATGGAATGTGGCTTACAAGGGTTTAAGTCGAGCAGATAAACAAGCCTTGAGTGATCGTGTTATATCGGAAGGTTGGTACGCCAAGAGTATCGCCATCATGGCCGACATGGGGCAGTGGAATAATTACAGTTTGCGCTACCCGATTGCACACCAAAAAACGATTGAAAAATTCAGTAAAAACAGCCCAGTGTTACCCCAGTGGGTGATGGCCATCATCAAGCAAGAAAGCGCTTGGGCTAAAGATGCGGTATCACATGCCGACGCCCATGGATTGATGCAATTGATACCACCAACGGCGAAAAGATTAAGCCAACAATTGGGCTTAAAATACACAGACAGCAAACAGTTACACCAAGCTGAACATAACATTCGCTTAGGCGTTCATTACCAAAAGAATTTGTTCAAACGCTTTGATCACCCGATGTTGGCCGCCGCCGCTTACAATGCTGGCGAGCGCAAATCTGATGATTGGTCTGTTGGTTTTCCATCATCTCCTGACATGTGGTTAGAGACCATTCCGTATCGAGAAACCCGAGATTACGTGGCCAAAATATTATCCAATGTGACGATTTATGATTGGCTGATGAACCAACAACCCAAACGCATCAGTCATTGGATGCCGAGTATGCCCGTGGATAACAAACCCATTCTGCCTTGGCCAGCGGCCAGTGTAGCGACCAAACGTGCTCCCATCAGGGCTTGTTCGCCATGAAGGCTATAGAAATCAAACATTATTTGGTGGGTGGCGCTGTTCGAGATCGATTGTTGGGGTTTCCAGTGAAAGACCGAGATTATGTGGTTGTTGGCGCGACTGCTGAGCAAATGGCAGCACAAGGTTTTTTACCGGTGGGTAATGATTTTCCTGTGTTTTTACACCCTGAAACAAAAGATGAATATGCCCTGGCCAGAACAGAACGGAAAACCGCCAAAGGCTACCAAGGGTTTAAGTTCAACACCGATGTCAGTGTTACTTTAGAAGATGATTTAATGCGCCGGGATTTGACCATCAATGCGATGGCCGAAGATGAAAATGGCGACATCATAGACCCTTATGGTGGCTTACAAGACATAGAAGACAAGGTGCTTAGACACGTGTCTCCGGCTTTCGCTGAAGATCCTTTACGCGTTTTGCGTGTGGCTAAATTTTTGGCGCGTTATCAGCATTTGGGCTTCAAAGTGCATCCAGAAACCATGGATTTGATGCGACAATTGGTTGAAGCCGGAGAAATTGAGGCACTGGTATCTGAACGTGTTTGGCAAGAAATCAAAAACAGTTTAAACACGGCCACGCCATCGGCATTTTTTACATGTTTGCGTGAATGCGGTGCTTTGAAAATATTGATACCCGAAATAGATTGCCTGTGGGGTGTGCCACAAACCAAGCAGTGGCATCCTGAAATTGATACTGGGATTCATGCCATGTTGGCCATCGATCAAGCCAAAGACATGCCCAATGACGTGGCTTTTGCAGTCATGGTGCATGACTTGGGCAAAGGTATTACACCTGAAGATGTGCTGCCTAGCCACCGAGGTCATGAAGCCGCCGGCGTACCCTTGGTCAAGGACGTTTGCCAAAGGTTAAAAGTACCGAGGGATTATCAAAACTTGGCCGAGAAAGTGTGCCGTTGGCATTTGCAATCGCACACCATCATGGAACTCAAAGCCACCACCATAGACAAACTGTTCAAAGCTTTGGATGCTTACAGACAGCCAGAAATACACGAAAAATTTGTCCTCGCCTGTCAAGCCGATGCCACTGGCCGTTGGGGTGATGAATTCAAAACCTATCCACAAGCCGATTACGGCAGGGCATTGTTCCAAGCGGCAACAAGCATTGACCACAAAGCCATTGTGGCCCAAGCACAAGAACGCGGACAAAGCGGTGAGCAACTGGGATCAGCCATCCGCCAAGCCCGCATTGCTGCGATTAAAGCGGAAAAACAAGTGCTGATTGAGTCCATTTGATGTTTGAAAAATTAACAGCGGCTTATCAAAAATTTTGGAATAAGTTAGATGCTTTGGCTGCCAAAGACCCACATTTACTCAAGCATGAACCAATAAGGGTGGTTCACACCAAAGATGGCAAACTTAAAATACTGTTGGGTTGTCTGTCAGAAAAAGTGTTTATTACTGTATTTTTCACTTTGTTTTTTAGTGTATTCATACTTGTCAGTATCATCAGTATGGAACGTCATGCGCCAAGTGAGTTTTTTTTAAGTTGGAAATTCTTTGTCGCAACCACTGCTTATCTATTGATGTTGTTATATAACTGGACGCAAGGTTTTGTTATTTTTGACAACATCAGAGAAACTGTATGTATCAAAGACAAACAGTATAAGTTTTTAGGTGAAAAACACATTGATTTTCATAACATCAATGGCTGGCATATCAATGTTCACACCGTTTATTTAAAACTCAACTCCAATGAATGCATAACACTGTTTTCAGTCAGTAACGACATGAAAGGCAAAGAAATCAAGAAAAGCATCGAAATTTATACGGGTAAGGTTTTGGTTCCGCACAGAAAAAACAAAAGAAAATGGTAAGAATAAACCACAACCAAAAGGATTAATAATGAATAAATTAGACGCCATTATTGTCGGTGGCGGTCAAGCAGGATTGGCGGCGGCTTACCATATAAAACAAGCGGGTCTCAGCTGTCTGGTCGTTGAAAAACACCAACGCATTGGTGACAATTGGCGCGTGCGTTATGATTCCTTGGTGTTGTTTGCTTCGCGTCGTTACAGTCACTTGCCGGGCTTGTTACTGGAGGGTGATCAAACAGGCTATCCAGACAAGGAAGAGCAGGCTGATTATTTGGAAAAGTATGCGCAACATTTTGAACTGCCAGTCGCTTTGAGCGCTGAAGTGGTTGAGGTTCGGAAAGTAGATGACCAATTCAACACTCAATATAGGGATTCAAATGGAACAACTCAAACGGTATCAAGTGCAGCTGTAATTTGTGCTTCGGGCGGCTTTGAAGTACCGAATGTCTTACCTTGTGCCAAAAAGCTTTCAGATACAGTGAAACAATTCACACCGACCAATTACCAAAGACCGGGCCAGTTATCGGAAGGTCCTGTTTTGATTGTCGGAGATGGATCAACAGGTAGGCAATTGGCGCGTGAAATCGTTAAAACACACCCAGTCACATTGGCCACTGGCAGCAAGCGTGCAGTCAAACCACAGCAAATTTTAGGCCGTGACTTTTTTTGGTGGTTGGATAAACTGGGCTTGCTCAGGATGAAAAAAGATTCATGGCTCGGAAAATATGCGCAAAGCAAAGGGCCTTTTCCAGGTAGGAATCTAAAACTGAATCAATTGAAAAAATTAGGCATTCGCATCAAAGGCAGGTTGTCAGACACTGCTGATGAAACGGCTTTATTTGCTGATGGTGAAAAAATACCCGTCAGTAATGTTATATGGTCAATGGGCTACCACAACAATTATGATTGGTTGAAAGTGCAAGGTGCTTTGGATGAGCGTGGCGAACTGAAAGAAGAGCGGGGCGTCAGCACAGAAATCAAGGGCTTGTATTGTATTGGTAAAGCTTGGCAATGGACACGAGGCTCGGCCACATTAACCGGCGTCGGTGCTGATGCAGCTTATGTGGTGGCGCACATCAAAGCCCAGTTTGAATAGCAGGTAAACATAAGGTCAAGGTTAAATCATGCCACTTATGAAATAAAAAGGAGAGTGAGTTGAGTAAAAGAAAAGACAAGCCAGTTTTGATGAGGTTACTGTTTTCGGTGGCTTCATTTGTGTTGTTGGGGTCGTTGATTTATGTTTTGAACGCGGGCTTTAACTTGTATGCCAGCACCTTGATAACTTCTGCAGTGCTCAGTTTGGCGGTACCCAGTGTATTGTCTGGTGAAGGTGTTTTGGAAATAGTAACAGGATTTTTTGAAGCCTTCTTTGGTGGCCTCATTGACCTGGTGGCAGGTTTTTTCGAGGCCATTGGTTCAATCTTTAGTTAAAATAAAAGTTCAGAAAAACGTCACACCCGAATCTGGCGAGTATCAAAAACCAAAGCTTATAAAATCACTGTTTTAACCTAAGCAGGATAAGGCCATGACAGTCAAATTTATAATCAAGGCATTGAACCAAGAAATATTTTCTGAGTATTTAAGCAAATCTGACAATGAATTAAAAACATTGGGTGCCCAGTGGCTTACCGTTGATGTCAACCCTGGCTATCCATGTCGAGTTTCACTAACTGATGCCAAGCTCGGAGAGTGGGTACTGGCTTTGTCTTTTTGTCACCATGATGTGAATTCGCCCTATCGGGCCACCGGACCAATTTTTGTTCGAGCACAGGCTATTACAGCCAATTTGAATGTCAATGAAGTGCCTACCATGTTGCGTCACCGTTTACTTTCAGTCAGGGCTTACAATACAAAAAAAATGATGATAGATGCTGAAACGTTGGAAGGTTCGTCATTAGAAGGCGCCATTGAAAGCATGTTTCACAACAGTCAAATTGAATACATCCATATCCACAATGCCGGTCCCGGTTGTTTTAATTGTAGTGTGTATCGGGCTTAACAACTAAGGCCTGTTTAGACTCGGCTTACACTGTGTTTATTCTTTGTCCTTATCTGCAGCAATTGAAATGTTTTCCACACCTGCAGTTTTGAGGTGGTCCATGACTTTAAGTAAATCACCAGTCTGCGAATGATGATCGGCTATGATGATTGCATTGGCGACAGGGTATTCGGAACGTAAAGCCTTTACATGGTTGAGTAGTTGTGAAAGTCTGGTTGATTGTTGATTGATTAAAACTGCACCACTGGCTTTGACTTTTACAAGAATATGACCTTTTTTAACATAACGAACAGGTGGGCATGAAGGCCTTGAGGTGTCGACCCCCGTTTCTGTTTTTGCCCACGTAGAAACGATAAAGAAAATCAATACGATAAAAACAACATCCAACATGGGAGTGGTGTTAATTTTTGTCTCTTCTTTGTTGAACTGCCTGCTTTTCACAGTAGGAACTCATAGTTGATGTTAAGTTTCTGACAACGGTAGATAACCCAAGGTTCAGCTGCCTTGAGAGTTACACTTTATAAGCTTCTTTCACAATATCCACTTTGATGGTTTAAAATAGCAACTATTACAAACCCCACCTTAAGAGGATTAAGAATGAAAAAACTGTTGTTGCTGTTGATTTTACCCGTCATAGCTTGGGCTGAACCTTTGGAGTTTTTCTTACCCAAGGGCGATATGTACAATGCCACTTTACCTTCGCCTGATACCTATTTGGGTCAGCAATTGGGTGACCGGCATTTACGCCATGACCAATTAGTCAGTTATTTTAAATTCCTGTCAGCAGGCAGTGATCAAGCTCAGTTGGTGCAATACGGCGAAACCAATGAAGGCCGTCCCTTGCTGTTGATGGCCATCAGTTCAAAAAGTAATATTGCCAATTTAGATCAAGTTAAAAAAGACCCGAAAATCCTTAAAATATGGAATGGTTTCAGTGTCCACGGTAACGAATCCAGTGGTTCTAATGCTTCAGTTTTGTATGCTTGGTATTTGTTGGCGACTAATAACGCTGAAGTACAAAAATACCTAGAAGATACTGTGGTTTTGGTTGATCCGAGCTTTAACCCAGATGGTTTGTCTCGTTTCACCACTTATGTTAATAACACACGCTCGGTAACTACAGTAACGGACCCTAATGACATGTCACACAATGAGCTTTGGCCAGCCGGTCGAACCAACCATTATTGGTTTGATTTGAATCGAGATTGGTTGTTGTTGACGCAAACCGAATCAAAAGCTCGTGTCGCTCAATTTCAAGCATGGCAACCTCATGTGTTGACTGACCACCATGAAATGGGTACGTCTTCGAGTTTCTTTTTTCAACCAGGTGTTCCGAGTAGAAAGAACCCTAAAATCACTGAAGAAAACGCAGTGTTGACGGCAAAAATAGCCGAACATCACGCCAAAGCTTTGGATGAGATTGGTCAGACTTATTACAGCAAAGAAGGTTTTGATGATTTTTATCCTGGAAAAGGGTCTACTTATCCTGATTTACAAGGCAGTATAGGTATTTTATTCGAGCAAGCCCGAGCACAAGGTGGGGTCATTGAAAGCAGTAACGGTGAACGCTCTTTGGCCCGTGGCATTCGCAACCAGTTTTTAACTGCATTATCTACAGTTAAAGGCAGTGTGGCCAACAGAAAAGCCATCATGGATTATAAAGACAGTTTTTACGACAAAGCCAAAGCCCAAGCCGCTAAAGGTAATACGTCAGGATATTTGGTCGATGTATCAGACAATAAATACCGTGGTAAACAACTGGTGGCTTTTTTAGAGTCACATCAAATTGAAGTTAAAAATTTGGCAGCCAACCGCAGTGCCGGAGGCCATACATTCAAGAAGAATCAAGCCCTATATATGAGCTTGAATCAAAAGCAGACCACTTTATTACAGTCTTTGTTTAACACCGATACCAGTTTCAATGACAACACTTTCTATGATGTGTCTTCATGGAACTTAGCCATGGCTTGGGGTTTACCTTTCGCCAAACTCAACAGCAATGTTGAAAGTAACACAGACTTTTCTTCTTTGAATGTCAGCAACCAATACCGTAAAAATGCTTTGGCTTATGTGTTCGATTGGCACAGTGGCAACGCACCAGCGGCTTTACATTACTTAACTCAGCTAGACATTCCGGTTCGCATTACTGCCAAGCCATTACATGTCGACGGTGTTAAGGTGCCAGCAGGCAGCTTTATGATTGAGGGTGGGGCACAAAGTGAAGATCAATTGTTCAGCACATTGAGCACAGTAACCGATGCATTTTCAGTTAAATGGTATCCAATTAATACGTCACTGGCAGACAGCGGCGTAGATTTAGGCTCGCCTCAAGTGCAACAAATAAAACAGCCCAAAGTGATGATGGTGGTGGGTAATGGTGTAGATGCTTATCAAGCAGGTAGTCTTTGGCATTTATTTGATACCCAAGTGTATTTGCCTTTGACCAAAGTACACAGTCATCAATTGAATCGGATTCAATTCAGTGAATACAGCCACATCATTTTGCCCAATGGACAATACAACAGCAGCATCAACAAGAAAACACAAGCGGCTTTGAAAGCCTGGGTTCAAACAGGTGGCACCTTGATTGGATTACAAAAAGGTGCGCAATTCATTGAAAACAAGCTGCAAGCCAAAGATGAAAAATCCAAAGAAAAGGATCCTAAAAAAGCCGCTAAAAAAGAAGACAAAGCCACTAAAAAAGAATCAGAACGTTTGAACTATGCCGATTATGAAAAGCATCAAGCCGAGCGTGTATTAGGTGGTGCGATTGTTTCAGCAGATGCAGATTTGACGCACCCATTGGCATTTGGCACCAAGAACAGCACCCAATATGCTTTGATGAAAGGCAGCAGTGTGCTGAAAGCGAGTGATAACCCGTTTGCCACACCACTTCAAATCACCGAAGAGGTCAGGGCAGCAGGTTTTGTATCAGACCATTGGCAAGAGAAACTGAAAAACAAACCGTTGGTTGTGGCGGAAAAATCAGGTCGAGGACAGTATATTAAATTTGGCTTCAATCCAAATTTCCGATCTTTCTGGAAAGGCACACAAAATTGGCTGATCAATGCGGTATTCCAATCGAAGTTGATTCGCTCAACCAACTTGTCGAAAGAAGAAGCGGAAGAAAGCCACCACTGAATGAATACAGGGTAATTAAGAAAGCGGTTTAGGCCGCTTTCTTAATTGGTGAATTATTGACGTTATAATGTGCCGCCATTATAAAAAAGATATCTACATGACCATTTACCAAACCCTAGCCAATATTGGCAGCAAGCTGATTGGCCCTGAGAAGCTGTTTAAATACGGTTTTAATTTATCTCCCATGTACCGCAGAAGTACCGGTCGGATTCAGTCGGTCTCTGAAGGCTTATCTGAAATCACAATTAAAATTCCACACAGCTATAAAAACAAGAACTATGTTGGGTCGATTTTTGGCGGCAGCATGTTTTCAGCAGTGGATCCAATTCCTATGATTCAATTGATGACGATCTTAGAAAATAAGTACATCGTTTGGGATAAGTCTGCCGAGATTCGGTTTAAGGCCCCTGCCAGGGAAGATTTATATGCTCACTTTGTAATTACAGCAGAGGAAATACAAGACATCAAATCACGCCTTGAGTCCTCAGGCGAGCTGGAGCTGATTAAAAAGACAGTTTTGACAAACCATGCTAAAGACAAGGTCTATTGTGAAGTGAGTAAAACAATATACTTAGCCACAAAAGCGCACTTTAAAGAAAAACAAGCCAAGAGAGGGCGTTAAATAACTTCTTTTTAACTTACTGTTTATTATGATGAATGTCCATTTAGGGAGAAATTAGATGAAATTTAAAATGACTATATTGTTGGGTATGACTTCATTGAGTTGTTATGCCTCTGATGATGTGTGGTCTGGCTGTTATGCAGGTGCATCGGCCAGCCATTTAGAAACAGACAATCAGTGGACAACAACTTCGTTCAATGATGAAGCCATGAATGACAATGCAGGATCTGCCAATGCTGATGAAACCAGTATTGGGGTTCAGTTTGGTTGTGATTTTTTAGAAACAGAAAAATCAGTTTGGGGCTTAAAGGTCATGGCCAGTGATGCAGACTTATATTCAGAACATGTTTATACTCAAAATCCTCCAAGACCTTCAAATCTGGTATCTTATGAAACGGAAGATGTGATCTCATTTGTAGGCCGCTATGGATTTAAAGTCAGTGACAGTGGTTTGTTGTATGGACAGTTGGGTTATGTGCAATCAGATAACAAATATCAAGACAATGACCCTTTAGTTAACCCTGCATTTCACTATGAGCAGAGTGCAGACCGTGATGGGGTGCTTTGGGGTATTGGCTATGAGCATCAATTCATGAATCATGTTTCGTTTTTTGCAGAATACAGTTTCACAGATTTTGGCAAAGAGAAAATTTATTTGATTGATACAGGAACATTTAATGTATCTGACTATCAAGCAAAAATTGATCAAGATTTATCACAATTCAATTTAGGTGTTAATTACCGCTTCTAAATACGGTATAAAATCATTTAACTGTTGAACTACAAAAAAGCCCAATCCCTTTTGGTTCGGGCTTTTTTTGTTGGTGTAAATGTGAAGGGTTTCAAGATTATTGAACTTAAACAGAAAACAATGCCACAATAACTGTAGTAAGCAAATAAACCAAGTTAATATGTTTATGTTCTGTTTTATGATGTTGAGGCAAGTATGAAAAAAATTGTACTGATTGGTCTGGCCATGTTTACACCAATTTTAATGGCTAAAGATTTGTTAAAATCTATCAATGTGTTGGACCGTACAGTGTTACCAATGACGGAATCTGCTGCTTTGACGGCGCAAGTAAACGCACACTTGTTTTTAGACGGTAGTACGGAGTTTGGTATTCATCTACCTGGTGGTGGATATGAATCACTGGTGCTGGATGATTTGAAAGTACGCAGCAATAATAATTTTACTTGGGTTGGACGTTTCAAAGGCCACCCAGAATCAAGTGTTTCTTTCGCATACGTTAATGGATATATTTCGGGTGTTGCTTTTAATGATAGAGAAACATTTGAATTTATGCCTCAAGCAAAAGATCAAATACGAATTGCTTCGCTATTGACTGATGCGTTTGCTGAATGTGAGGTTGACGAAGTTTCTGATACAGCGTTGCCTGTCAGTAATCAAAAGATACCCACCACACCTTCTGGAAGTACAGATACTTTGGATGTGATGGTGATTTATACACCACAAGCCAGAGATGCCGCGGGTGGTGTAAGTGGCATAGAAGCAACGGCACAAGCGGCAGTTGATGCCATGAACTTGTCATTCGATAACAGCAATGTTGATGCTGAGGCTAAAATTAGTTATGTAGGGTTAGCAAATTATAATGATTCAGGTAGTTCTTCCGAAAGTCTGACATGGGTTCGCTCAGATCCAACAGTTGCACAATTGAGAACCGCTTATGGCGCCGACATGGTTTCTTTGTTGTCCAATGACATTGGTGGAAGTTGCGGTCGTGGTTATGTGATGCAGTCACCTGGTGCGGGGTTTGAAAGCTTTGCTTATCAAGTGACCAGTCGATCGTGTGCAGTGGGTAATTTGTCATTTGCCCATGAATTTGGTCACAACATGGGTTTAGAACATAACCCTGAAAACTCAAGTACAGATCCAATGAATGCCTCAAATCCTTGGTCTTTTGGTCATTACCACAACAATGAGTACCGCACGGTGATGTCATATTCTGCTCAATGTGCGAATGGTTGCTCCAGAAGACAATATTTTTCCAACCCGGATGTTCAATACTTGGGCTTAGATACAGGCATAGCGGACACTCGAGACAATGCCAGAACTTTGAGACAAACTGCCGGCATAGTGGCCGCTTTCAGGCCAGAAGCAAACGACACCATTTTTGAGGATGGGTACGAAGGTTAATGGTTGGAAGAAATAGTTTGGCTTGAGGTGGTGGTTTTTCGTATCATGGCTGTTGATTTATACCAGGTACAAAATGAAAGCCTATTATGCCGCCAAAAATGCTTATAAAGCAAAAAAACGAATCATTAAAAAATGGTTGAAAAAGTACAGACCACAGCCTGTTCGTGATTTCGAGTTTATTCACATCAACAAAACAGCGGGCAGCAGCATTGAAAAAGCTTTGGGCGTGCCATTTGAACATGCTTCAGCACTCGAAAAACGCAGAGAACTAGGTCAAGAAGAATGGCAAAGGCGATTCACGTTTTCTATTGTCCGTAACCCATGGGATAAGGTGGTCTCTCATTATGCTTATCGGGTCAAAACCAACCAACATGGCATGGGTGACGGTTCGGTCAGTTTTGCCCAATGGGTGGATTTATGCTTTGAGCAAAAAGACCCGTTTTACCGAGACCGTGAATTGATGTTTGTTTCACAAAGTGACTGGTTGTGTGATGACGAGGGTGAATTGCTGGTAGACAAAGTTTACCGTTTTGAGGAATTGGCAGCTGCTTTTGTTGACCTTAAATCACGATTAAACCTTGAATCAGAACTACCGCATTTAAAACCCTCAAAACGCACGATTTATCAAGAATATTATAATGATTCCAGTCAGGCCATTGTTGCCAAACACTTTGAAAAAGACATCAAACGTTTTGGCTATCAATTTTAAAATGAAACCAAACCTTCATTTGTTTGCCACAAATAATTAAGAATGGCTGATTAAACTCCAAGTTTTTGAAGATTAAACTCTGGGGATTTATAATGAAGAAACTATTATTGGCAATGTCAAAAGGCAGCTCAAAAGCATTGGCCGCCACCTTGATTTTGGGTTGCAGCACCATGGCTCCGGCAGCGGTGGTATTAATCAAAGTCAACAGCATAGACACAGCTTTGGGTGAAGGTTCTGCTGAAATCACATCATACGATAAAAGCAACAGCAAACTGTTTGTTATCAACTCAGGCTTTGCTTCTTTTGGCATATATGACTTTTCAAACCCGAGCCAGGTACCTGTTGCAACAATCATAAACTTATCAAACTTTGGCGCCGGACCGAACAGCATAGCATCTTTCAATGGTTTGGTGGCCGTTGCAGTAGAAGCAGAAACCAAAACAGACACAGGCACGGTTGAATTTTTTGACAGCACAGGACAACACTTAAAGACACTCACCGTTGGGGCATTACCTGACATGCTGACCTTCACTCATGATGGCATGAAGCTGGTTGTGGCCAATGAAGGTGAGCCAGATGAAGGCATTAATCCTATGGGTACCATCAGCATCATTGACCTGACTTCAGGTGTGGCTTCAGCAACCGTCAATACTTTGGATTTTTCAGCATTCAACAACCAAGACTTGGGTGAAACCATCATTGCCGATGGCGTGGCTGTGATTGATGATGTGGAGCCAGAATATGTGGCCATATCCAGTGACAACAACACAGCATTTGTCACCTTACAGGAAAACAATGCGGTTGCAGTTGTTGATTTGACTGATGCAAGTATCACAGCGATTCATGCTTTGGGCAGTAAAGACCACATGCTGGCTGGTAATGAGTTGGATGTCAGTGACAAAGATGGTCTAAAAGGTGAGGGTGAAATAAACCTACAAAACTGGCCAGTGAAAGGCTTATTTATGCCCGATGCCATTGCGACGTATCAAGTGGATGGTGTGAATTACTACATTACAGCCAATGAAGGTGATGCGCGTTCAGAAGATGAACGTGTCAAAGACTTGGTTTTAGATCCCCTGACTTTTCCAGATTTAGCAACATTACAAGCTGATGCGAACTTGGGTCGATTAAAAGTACAAAGTAACCTCGGTCAAGGTCAAACTGGGTACACCGAATTGTATGCTTATGGTGCACGTTCATTCACCATTTGGAATGGAGAAACTGGGGCACAGGTTTTTGACTCAGGCAGTGAATTCGCCAATATCATCGCGTCTCAAAACCCTGAAATTTTTAATGCCAATGACGCATCAGTTGATAAATTCGATGAGCGCAGTGATGACAAAGGCATGGAGCCAGAAGGTGTGACTTTGGGTCAAGTGGGTGATAAAACTTTGGCTTTTATTGGCTTAGAGCGTACCGGTGGCGTAATGACCTATGATGTGACTGATCCTGTCGCGCCTGTATTTGAAAGTTACACGCCAGCAACCGATGGTGATGTGGCTCCTGAAGGTTTGTTGTTCATTCCAGCCAGTGACAATGGCATGAATCAAGACTTGTTATTGGTCAGTCATGAAGACACAGGCACCATTGCTGTGTATACCGTGAGTGAGGATTTGATTTTCAAATCTGATTTTGAAGATTGAATTAAAAAGCAGATAAAATGCCTGCTTTGTGCAGGTATTTTAGTTTGTATGGAGTGACTTTTGGCAGCTGATTGCGTTGTGCTTGCTGTGATAACATGATTGAAATCAATAAAAGGAGCACGTATGAATCACATCTATTTAGGTATCAAGGGTAAAGCGGTTTGTGTTGATAAAAACAATGGAAACATCATTTGGCAAACTACATTGAAGTCCACATCATCGGTTACCAATATTTATTTAGAAGACAACAAATTGTTTGCCTATTCAGGCGGGCATTTGTTCTGCCTGAATAAAGCTGACGGCACGATGCTTTGGGAAAATGAGTTGAAAGGCTTTGGCTATGGTCCATGTATTATTGCCAGTGAAAATCAAGATGCTGCACAAATCAATGCACAATTGGCTGCACAACAAGCGGCCGCAGCAGCCGTAATCACAGCATCGACAGTAGCTACAACATCTAATTCTGGTGGATAAACAAGCCATGAAAACTTTAATCATGGGCAATTCAAGTTCAGGTAAGTCAACTTTAGCCAAAAACAAAGTGGCAAAATACGGTGTTGCACACTTGGATTTAGATGTTTTGGCATGGCTGCCTTGTGATCCACCTGAGCGCATGCCCATTGAAAAATCTGCTGAAAAGATCAGAACATTTATCAATCAGCACAAAAGCTGGGTGATCGAAGGTTGTTATGCGGACTTACTGGCATTTGCAGCCAAAGAAGCGGATGAATTGATTTTCATGAATTTGTCAGTGGAAGACTGTGTGGCAAACGCCAAAAACAGGCCCTGGGAACCACATAAGTATGAAAGCAAAGCAGCACAAGATGCCAACCTGAATATGTTGATTGAATGGATTACTCAATACCCACTTCGTGTTGATGTGTGTTCATTGAATTCACATTTGAATTTGTTTGAAAACTTTTCTGGTTCAAAGCATTGTTATATAGAAAACTTGAAGGTCGATAAAAAATAAGTTTAGAAAATATGGCAAGAAATCTGAGTATGTGTACTTTCAAATAAGCAAAAAAAACCCCACTGAATTATTCAATGGGGTTTTATTATACTAAGTCAGTTTACTGTAAACGGGTTCTTATAATTCCCAAAGTAAGCACCATACCAAGTAACAGCACCAACATGTATTCGTTCAAAGTTGGCACCATGATGGCATCGGTAACACCAGCAACTGTTGGGTTGTTATTGCCATTGATGTTGGGGTCGTCAGTTAAAATATCTTGGAAATTAGTTCCTGAAAACATACCTTGGTTTACGATGCTGCTTCCAGCATTAACTCCATTATTAACTTGTACATCATAATTAATGGTTACACTGGCTCCACTGTTAACGCTTCCAATATCTATTGAAATGGTTGTGTCTGCTTGTGTATTGCCTGTAAGTACAGTGCCTTGTGTGGTTGTTACACTACCGGGTACTATGGTCGTCAATACATCTGGCGTGTCATTGAACACCACTTGATCTGCATTGACATTGTTGTTGGTCAATATGACTTGATAGCTGATGGTATCAGTTTGTCCTAATGGAATAACGAAATTGGCAACCTTGGTGGCTGATAAATCAGGATCGTCACTTAAAATGGTTACGGTTCCTTGGCTGTTACCTATGGTCACATCTCTACCATTTGCAGAAACAGAGGACAGCTCAATATAGAAATCCTCATCACTTTCTGGTGCTAAATCTCCGATAACATCAACTGTAATTTGTTGTGTTTCACCGGCATTACCTGAGAAATTAATTGTACTGCTACTGCTTACATAATCGTTGTCTGCAAGGGTTGCTGAACTATCAGTGGTGTGAGCATCAACGGTAAAAGGAGCATCAACAGCTTGATCTGAGGTGATGGTTAAAGTTACCTGGTTGGTTCCTGCATTGCCTTCTATAACACTCATGTCATTTATTGACAATCTGGCTTGGTCATCATTGGTCACATTTATGGCACCTGAGCTATCACCTAAAGTTACACCTGGTGCTGAAACATTGCTCAATTCAACTGTCAGCATCTCATCCAGTTCAACCAAGTTATCACCATTAATGGTGACATCAATGGTTTGAGTTTCACCAGGGGTGCCTGTAAAGCTCAAAGTACCGTTGTTTGCAGTGTAATCTGAACCAGCCTGGGCGGTACCATCTTGTGTTGTATAATCAACATCAACACCATTTTTTACAGCCATGTTAAGCGACACTGTCAATGTAGCAACACTCGTGCCATTTTGACCTTCTGTGATTGTTACATCATCAATACTGAGGGTAGAAGAGTCATCATTCAAAATGTTTCCAGTTACTGAGTTATTACTCAAAACAACATCCCTACCACTGACAGATAAGTTGCTTAATGCCACTTGGAAAGCTTCATTCGCTTCGGTAACAGTGTCACCATTAACCGATACAGAAAAGTCATGACTCTCATTGCCGGTTCCGATAAAATTTACTGTGTTGTTATTGCTTGCATAATCTGAACCTGCAGTGGCAGTGCCATCATTTGTCGTTGCATCAACACTTAAACTGGTGTCAACGGCATTATCGAGAGTCAGTGTAAAGTCGAAAGCTGTTGTGCCGCTATTACCTTCATTGAGGCTCAAATCATTGATGGTTATTGTGGCACTGTCATCGTTGCTTATGATTCCAATTGCCTGGCCATCTGCAATGGTGGCGTTCAGTCCTACAGGGTTAGATAAGTCAACCAAAAGGGCCTCATCTAATTCAACAATTTCATCGCCAATAATATCAATACTGATGGTTTGAGTTTCACCTGCAGTACCAACAAAATTAAGTGTTCCAGATGCACTGGTATAGTCAGAACCGGAAAGTGCGGTGCTGTTTGCAGTGGCATAGTCAACACTGGCAGCTCCACTCTTTGATGCACTTAAGGTAACGGTAAACACCATGCTGCTGGTACCATTGTCTCCTTCAACAACAACAGCATCGGCGATTGAAAAACTTGAAGAGTCATCGTTGTTGATGGTTCCCAATCCTTGGCTGTCAGCAACAGTCACATCCCTGCCATTGGCAGACAGTGATGATAAGTTAACAGTCAAAGTTTCGTTGTTCTCAACCACAGTGTCGCCGTTTATAATTACACTTACCGTTTGAGTTTCGCCTGAAGTGCCCGCAAAATTAATGGTACTTCCAGTCAGTTGAGCATAATCATTGTCAGCCAGAGTGGCTGTGCCGTCTGCTGTGCTGGCATCAACTGTTAAGGCAGTATCAACTGCTTGGTCTAAGGTGACAGTGAAAGTCAACTGGCTGGTTCCTGCATTACCTTCAGCAACAGATACGTCATTGATGGATAAGCTGGCCGAATCGTTGTTATTGATGGTACCTTGTCCTTGACTGTCAGCTACAGTTACATTTCTGCCATTGGCAGCCAAAGCAGACAGGTTAACGACCAATGTTTCATTGTTTTCAACCAATGCATCACCATTAATTGCCACACTCACTGTTTGAGTTTCGCCTAAAGTACCCGCAAAATTTAGGGTGATTCCTACCAGTTGAAGGTAATCATTGTCAGCCAGAGTTGCGGTGCCGTCTGCTGTGCTGGCATCAACTGTTAAGGCAGTATCAACTGCTTGGTCTAAGGTGACAGTGAAAGTCAACTGGCTGGTACCAGTGTCTCCTTCCGTGATGGTCATGTCATTAATAGATATACTGGCGTTGTCATCGTTATTGATTGTGCCATTGGCTTGTCCATCTCCAATGACTACATTGGTGCCTACAGGGTTTGATAAGTTAATCAGGAATATTTCATCCAGTTCCACCAATTCATCCCCAGATATGTCAATACTGATGTTTTGGGTTTCGCCAGCTGTACCTGTAAAGTTGAGGGTGCCAGAGGCATTGGTATAATCTGAGCCAGAAGTTGCTGTGCTGTTTGCTGTGGCATAATCAACACTGCCTGCACCGCCTATGTTATCGCTGAGTGTGACGGTAAACACCATGCTGCTGTTGCCAGCATCGCCCTCAACTAAAACAGCATCGGCGATTGAAAAACTGGCCGCATCATCATTATTAATGGTGCCTTGTCCTTGACTGTCGGCTACAGTTACATTTCTGCCATTGGCAGCTAAGCCAGATAAATTAACAGTCAATGTTTCGTTATTTTCAACGGCGGTGTCTCCGATGACATCAACACTGATGGTTTGCGTTTCGCCAGCGTTACCTACAAAATTAATGGCAGCTGCGGATACTTGAACATAGTCACTGTCTGCAAGTGTTGCTGTGCCATCTGCTGTACTGGCATTGATTGATAGTGCGGTGTCGACAGCTTGATCCAAAGTGATTGTGAATGTCATTTGGCTGGTACCTGCATTGCCTTCAGAAGTGCTGACATCGTTAATTGACAAACTGGCCGCATCGTTGTTATTGATGGTTCCAAGCCCCTGGGCATCTGCAATGCTGACGTTTCTGCCGCTTGCAGAAAGCCCTGATAAATTAACAGTCAGCGTTTCATTGGCTTCAACCACTGTATCACCATTGATGTTAACGCTGAGGGTTTGTGTTTCACCGGCATTACCTGCAAAGTTTATTGTGCTGCCAGATACCTGGTCATAATCATTGTTTGCAAGTGTAGCTGTGCCATCTGCTGTACTGGCATTAACTGATAATCCCGTATCTACACCTTGATTTAAGGTGACGGTGAATGTCATTTGGCTGGTACCTGCATTGCCTTCAGTTACTGTCATGTCATTGATAGATAAACTGGCTGCATCATTGTTGTTAATGGTACCTGTGCCTTGGCTGTCGCTTATTGTGGCACTGTTAGTCGGGTTGGATAAGTTAACAACAAAGTTTTCATTCAGTTCAACCAACTGGTCACCATTGATTGAAATAGTGATATTTTGTGTTAATCCACCACCATTGGTGAAATTTAAGGTGCCACTGTTTGCGACATAGTCACTGCCTGCGATTGCTGTGCCATTGGCGGTGTCATAATTCACACTAACTGTAGAAGTGTTGTTTGTTCGAGTCACTGTGAAGTTCAAATTGCTGGTCCCAGAATTTCCTTCAGTTATAGAAACATCGTTAATACTGAGTTCTGGCGGCACTGCTACAGCGCGTAAGCGGTATAATTCTCCTTCTGTGCCAGTGTCAGACGCACGGAATATCATGGCATTTTGATATTCAATAACGGTGCCATTGATGTCTTTGGCATGAATGGGGTAGCTGTCACCAGCACCATTAAAGTCAATCATCCGTTCATAAACATTAGTTCCTGTATTGTATTTATAAAGTTCACGACCATTATTGCTTTCCATGACGGCATATAAATCACCTAAGTAAGGAAACTGTGACGTTAAGTTGGAATCTGCAGTTCCACCAGGGTGGGCATTGTTTGTGATTTGAAATTCTGTGGTGCCATTGAAGCGGAAAGGCTCATCATTACCTGCACCATCATTGGCTTCGTAGAATAATTGACCACCAAAAAGGGCCACGTTACTTGGGTCAATTTTAGTTGTGCCAGCCAGCAATTGAAGCGTGTTATTGTCAGACCTAAGAAGGTAAAATCGGCGGTCACTGCCCGACAGGTTGGCATGCATGAGTAAGTGGCCGTTATAAATAACCACATTACCATTGATGTCTCCAGATAAAATTGGGTAACCATCTCCTGCACCATTGAGGTTGGTGTGAACTTCATACTGCCCATTACCAGTGTTGTATTGGTATAACTCACGGCCCACATTGCTTTCCATGACAGCATATAAATTACCATTGAAAACAAATTGTGAAGTGAGGTTTGAGTCATTACCAGCTAAAGGTGATGCATTGGTGATTTGTGTCTCTGTTGTGCCATTGAAACGAAATGGTTCATCATTACCTGCACCATCATCGGCTTCGTAGAATAATTGACCGCCAAAAAGGGCCACGTTGCTTGGGTCAATTTTAGTTGTACCGGCTAAAAGTTGTAATTGGTTGTTGTCAGACCTAAGAAGATAAAAGCGACGATCACTGGCCGCTTGATTGGCATGCATGAGTAAGTGGCCATTATAAATAATGACATCGCCATTGATGTCCCCAGCCAAAATTGGGTAGCCATCACCAGCACCATTGAGGTTGGTATGCAGTTCATATTGTTGGTTGCCTGTGTTGTATTGGAACAATTCACGGCCCACATTGCTTTCCATGACGGCATATAAATTACCATTGAAAACAAATTGTGAGGTTAGGTTTGAATCTGCAGTTCCACCAGGGTGTGCTGCATTTGTAATTTGAGTTAAGGTCGTCCCATCAAACCTAAATGGCTCATCATTATCAGCTGCATTGGCAGCTTCAAAAAACAACTCGCCATTGAATATGGCAAAATTACTCGGCCTGGCTTGTACTGTGCCGGGTGTTATGTTTTGATACAGTTCAAATATGGTGGCTGTAGCAAAAGAGTTTGTAGCGTAAAAAAGTGATATTAACAGCAATAAAGGGGATATAAAAAACCCTTTGAAATAAAATGTTTTCATAAGAAATAGCCAAGCAAATAAAAAGATGTTGTGACAAAATCAAAAAGAATGTTTGATGTATGTCCCCCTTAATACCTATTGATTTAACATTATTTTACACTTGGATTCAATGAATTTTTAGCTTGGTTATTTTAAGGTTTAGCATTTATATAAAATTCTAATTATTTAAAAAAGTTACAAGACAATATAAACCATACATCAAACAATGGTTCAAAAAATCTAAGGTGTTGTTAAATACCTGCATTATAATCTTGTATTTTGACCGGACTTTAAAAACATGGAATTACTCGATAGAAACTCCTTTCAGGATGATGCAGGATTCGCTCAACTACTGGATGCCAATGATCCATTGCGCCACATGCGTGATGCTTTTTTTATTCCCAAAATCAAAGGATCAAGTAAGGAAGAAATTTATTTGTGCGGTAACTCTTTGGGATTACAACCGAAACTGGCATCAGTTTATGTCAAAGAAGAGTTAGAAAAGTGGCATAAACTGGGTGTTAAAGGGCATTTTGAAAGTGACAACCCTTGGATGAATTACCATGAAGGTTTGGCCAAGGTTTCGGCAGAGTTGGTGGGGGCCAAGCCATCTGAAGTGGTGTGTATGAATACACTGACAGCTAACTTACACTTTTTGATGGTGAGCTTTTATCAGCCCACAGCCCAGCGCCATAAAATTTTGATAGAAGACCATGCCTTTCCATCAGATCATTATGCGGTCGAATCACAAATTAAATTTCATGGACATAACCCCGCCGAATCTATGCTGCTATTGAAGCCACGTGAAGGTGAAGAATGTTTGCGAACGGAAGATATTTTGAAGGCCATTGATGAACATGCTGATGAATTGGCGTTGATCATGTTGCCGGGTGTTCAGTATTACACCGGGCAAGTATTCGATATGCAGCAGATTACTGATGCCGCACAACACCATGGCATCACTGTTGGTTTTGATTTGGCACATGCCACGGGTAACATTGAAATGAAGTTACATGACTGGGGTGTGGATTTTGCCGCTTGGTGTACTTATAAATATGTCAACTCCGGTCCGGGTGCCGTGGCTGGGTGTTTTGTTCATGAAAAACACCATGATAATCCTGACATGCCGCGTTTTGTCGGTTGGTGGGGGCACGATAAGGCCACTCGTTTTAAAATGGAAAACACTTTTGTGCCGATACAAAGTGCAGAAGGTTGGCAGTTATCTAACCCGCCGATTTTATCACTGGCGGCCATCAGGGGCTCTTTAGAAACGTTTGAACAAGCCGGAGGAATTTCTGCACTTCGCAACAAATCTAAACAGTTAACTGCCTATTTGCGTTTTTTATTGAACAATAGGCTCAAAGAAGAAGTGGGCATCATAACACCTGATGAAGAGTTGTCAGGGTGCCAGCTGTCATTAACGATAAAAACTGATAAACCCGGTAAGTCGGTATTTGATGCCATTGAAGCCGAGGGTGTGACCTGTGATTGGCGGGAGCCCAATGTCATTCGAGTGGCACCTGTACCTTTGTATAATCGTTTTGAAGAAATGGTTCATTTTGTTGATATTTTGGAGCAAGCCATATGACAGAAACATTTGAAAACCCTGCGCACATCACCATCATTGGTGCCGGGCTGGTGGGGTCATTACAGTCCATATATTTGGCACAGCGTGGTTACCAAGTAACTGTTTTTGAGCAATTGCCGGACATACGAAAAGAAGCCATTCCAGCAGGGAGGTCTATCAACTTGGCCTTGGCCAATCGAGGCATTCATGCCTTGAAGGAAGTGGGTGTTATGGAGCAAGTCAAACCCTTATTGATCCCAATGAAAGGTCGTATGTTGCATGATGAAGCGGGAAATTTAAAATTACAAAGTTATGGTCAAAAGCCTGAAGAGGTGATTTATTCGGTGTCGCGTGCTGGCTTGGTCAGTTTGTTGCGGGATAAAGCAGAAGCTACTGGTTTGGTGACGTTTCATTTTAAGCATGAGTTAAAAGCCATCAGGTTTAATCGAAAACGCTGTGATGTTGAAAATACAGTGACTGCTGTGACCATTTCGCATGATTTTGAGTATTTGATTGGTGCCGATGGCGGTGGCAGTCAAGTAAGGGCCTGTATAGAAGCTTTGGAGGAGACTGAGGTCAGTTCAGAGTTGTTAGACCATTCATACAAAGAATTGACTGTGCCAGCAGGCAGCGAAGGTGATTTTCAATTGTATAAAGAGGCGTTGCATATTTGGCCACGTGGAGAATACATGATGATTGGCTTGCCCAACCCTGATGCCAGTTTCACCATGACCTTGTTTATGCCAAACAAGGGTGAGGCAAGTTTTGAGGCGATTAAAAATCCAGTACAATTAGAACGGTTTTTTGATGAACATTTTGCCGATGTAAAAGCGTTGATTCCAGATTTAACGCATGACTTTTTTGCCAATCCGACAGGTTATTTAGGTACCATCAGGTGTAATGACTGGCACTATAAAAATGTGATATTAACGGGTGATGCGGCCCATGCCATTGTACCTTTTCATGGACAAGGCATGAATGCCGGTTTTGAAGACTGTGCTGCATTGAATGCTGCATTGGAAGCATCAGATGATAACTGGGATTTGGCTATGCCTATTTTTGAAGCCTCGCGAATCAACAACACCAACGCCATTGCCGACATGGCTTTGGAGAACTATGTTGAGATGAGGTCATCGGTGCGTGATCCCAAATTCCACCTGAAAAAGAAAATTGCTTTTGAATTAGAAAAGCGATTACCTGAATTCTTTATTCCACGTTATTCAATGGTCATGTTTCATTTGATTCCTTATGCAGAAGCCCAGTCCAGAGGTTTAATACAAAATAAAATATTGGATCAACTCAGTAACCATGTTGAGCACATAGAAGAAGTGGACTTTGAGCGAGGGGAACGATTGGTGATGCAAAAGCTACCCAGATTGAGCTGAAGCCATTCATAAGTCACAGAGAATATTGTTTTGCTGTGCCTGCCTTTGTATGAATCATTCGCAGTGTTCATGATTATAAATTTGACCACAGCATTGGGTATACTGTATTGCGCCATCCTTGCTTAGATAAAAGTTATTCCACTCGCTGATACAGTTGCTCGTCACCCCAAGCCTTGAAGTAAAGTTGCTTGAATTGACCTGAGCTTTTTGTCTCAAATCGAATGCGGGTTTTGGTCAGCTTCATAATGAATTTATTTTGCCCCAAATAAGTCAATCGATAGGCTGGCTGTTTGGGAAAATGGAGCATCAAAAAGCCATCTTTGATACTGGTTTTGATGGTTTTGTCATTGACTTTGTTGTGAAAAGTGCCGGTGTAAGCTTTTAATTCATCTTCGCTGATTTCGACTGGGAAGTCATAGGATTTCATCTCATTTTCAGGTTTCAATAAATGACCTGCCATGTCTTCTACAGCATGTTCAGCTTGATTGGTGATGGCAGCAACCACTTTCTCTTGTTCAGGGTCTATCATCAAAATACTGCGAAAGCCCGCGGTGCCTCCGTTGTGCCATAAAACGCCTTTATTGATGTGCCAATTGAGGCCCAAAGTGACACCACGATCTTGGTAGTGGATTTGTTTACTGAGTGCAATGGCTTGTTTCAGCTCTGGGTGGTCAGCTTTGAGTATGGCAATACCAAAGGTCAACAGGTCTTCTATGCTGCTGTTGACAGAACCTGCTCCGGCTAAAGCTTTGAAGTGCCAGTTAGGAACAGCATACTTTCCAGCATAGCCAGTCACTCTACGATCTTCTGGTACCAAGGAAGCATCGGCATAGCTGTTATTCATGTTCAACGGCTCAAATACACGTTTTTTTAATAAATTTTGGTAGCTGTCTTGGTTTAATATGGCCAAAGCTTCACCTAACAAACCCACGCCGTAATTAGAGTATGCGTAATGTTGTTGATTGGGAGATACGGTTTGGTCGCTGATGGCGGCTAATAAATCTTCCCTTTGGTAGTCAGCATAGGGGTCTTTGCCCATGATGTTCTTTTGGTTGCTGGGTAAACGAGGTAAGCCAGATGAGTGTGTGGAAAGTTGTTTCAGGGTGATGGCTTTGGGCGATGTGAATTTAAGTTCAGTAGGTAATAAGTTATCAATGTGGTCATCTAAGGACACTTTGTTTTTAACCACCGCTTCTGCGAGTAACAACGCAGTCATGGTTTTGGTGATGGAACCAATTTCAAAAACCGATTGTTTGTTTAACTTTATTTTGTTTTCTTTGTTGGCCCAACCACTGATATGGTAAGCCCTGGACTGGTTTTCATAAACACCGAGCACGATACCTTGGTTATAGTTATGTTTAACCCGCTGATCGGCTTCATGTTGAACATCTTCTGGGATTTGTGCCGCTGCTAAATTGAAGCTAATTGCCAGTAATAGCCATTTCATTCTTAAATCTCGGTATTTTATTGGCTAATTATCATAGCACAAGCCGGTGTATGCAGGGCAGATGTCAACAGTCATGAAATGACCTTCAGCACTGTTTATTTTTATTCAATCGGATAAAATCATTGTTTTTAAATTTATGACAAGAGGAAAAGGCATGAAAATATCAATAACAAAGGTAGCAGGTACATTAGGAATGTTGGCATGGGGTGTAAGTGTCCAAGCCAGTGATTTAACTTTAGAGGGTGTGTTGAATGATTATTATGAAGCCAAAGGTGGTTTAGAAGTCATCAGGGGAATCAAGACCATGCATGCCAAGGGCAAAATGAGCATGGGTGGTATGGAAGTGCCATTGGAAATATCGGCCAAAAGACCAGGTAAAGTACATGTGGCTTTCGAAGTTCAAGGCATGAAAGGTATTCAAGCTTTTGACGGTGAAAAAGGGTGGTCGGTGATGCCTTTCATGGGCAAGCCCGATCCTGAAGAAATGGCAGATGACCAGCTGAAACAAATTCAAGAGCAAGCAGACATGGATGGTGTGTTGGTTGATTATGAAAAGAAAGGTCACAACGTTGAATTGATTGGCACTTCTGAAATTGAAGGCACGCCAGTGATTGAACTCAAAGTCACAAAAAAAGGTGGAGATGTGATGACCTACTTTTTGGATGAAGAATACAAATTAGAAGTCATGGTACGTGCTCAAACCACCATGATGGGTCAAGAAATGATCACAGAATCATACACATCTGGGTATGAAGAAATTGGTGACACAGTTGTACCCATGCAAACCACAGTTAAAATGAACGGTACTGTGGGTCAAAACCTGGTCTTTGAATCAGTAGAGTTTAATACCGATATTGATGATGCATTGTTTTCTATGCCTGCCAAAGCGGAAAAGCCAGAAGCTGCTACAGCTGATAAATAAATAAAAAAGGGGACAATGATGAACAGAAAACAATGGTTGTTAACCCTGGCATTAGCGCCAATTTTTGGACCGAGTGCAGTGGGAACTGCCTCGGCCAAAGAGGTTAAGGTCGATTCATATACCTTTGGTGGCATGTCGGCACGTGCCATAGGTCCTGCTGTGATGAGCGGCAGAATATCTGCACTCGATGCCACCAACAGCGATGCTCCTACGATTTATGTGGGTACTGCTAGTGGTGGTGTTTGGAAGTCTAATGACGGTGGTGTTGGTTTCAGCGCGATTTTTGATGACCACACGCAATCCATAGGCGCGGTATCAATAGATCCTAACGACGAGAAAAAAGTTTGGGTTGGTACTGGTGAATCGTGGGTCAGAAATACGGTTTCAGTGGGCGATGGCGTTTATGTCACGGAAGATGGTGGCATCAAGTGGAAACATTTGGGTTTAGAAAAAACCGAACGCATTGCGGCCATTGAAGTGGACGCTCAAAATGGTGACAACGTTTTTGTTTGTGCCACGGGTGCTTTATGGAGTGATGCCAAAGAACGTGGTGTTTACCGCACCCAAGACAGTGGTGCCACTTGGGAAAAAGTACTTTATGTGAATCAATCAACAGGTTGTTCTGATTTGGCCATGGATCCAAACAACCCCAATATCCTTTATGCGGGTATGTGGGAATTCAGGCGTTCACCTGATTATTTCACATCCGGTGGTGATGGTTCTGGCTTATACCGATCTATAGATGGTGGTGACAGCTGGCAAGAATTGAAAAACGGTTTACCAGACAGTGAAAAGGGGCGAATTGCGATAGCCATTGCACCATCACAGTCAACCACAGTTTATGCCACAGTTGAGTCTGAATCTACAGCCTTGTACCGTTCAGATGACATGGGCAAAACTTGGGAAAAACGTTCTGAATCTGCCATGGTTCAAATGCGTCCATTCTATTTTGGTGAGTTGAAAGTTGATCCAACCGATCCAGAACGCGTATACAAACCCAGTTACACAACAGTCATCTCTGAAGACGGTGGCAAATCTTTCACATCGATGTTTTCTGGTGGTTTCTCAACATCTGTTCATCCTGATCACCATGCTTTGTGGGTTAATCCACAAAACCCTAACCAAGTCATACTGGGTACAGATGGTGGCGTTTATGTATCTCACAATAAAGGCAACAATTGGCGCATGGTAGGTTCTCTACCTGTCAGTCAGTTTTACCATGTTTCACATGATGACCAATGGCCTTACCATGTTTATGGCGGCTTACAAGACAATGGTTCTTGGGAAGGTCCCTCACGCGCACCCGGCGGCATAAAGGCCAAACATTGGAATTCAATCGGCATGGGTGATGGCTTCTGGTCATACGTTGATAAAACCGACAATAATGTGATTTATTCAGAGTACCAAGGCGGTAAGCTGTTGCGATTAGATCGAACGGTTGGCGAAGTGAAAAACATTCCTCCCGTGGCTCGAGATAATGAAGAAGATTTGCGATTCAATTGGAACACACCTTTGTTGGTCAGTGCGGCCAAGCCAGGTACTATTTATTATGGCTCGCAATATGTACACGTATCTACCGATCAAGGGGAATCTTGGAAAACCATATCACCTGATTTAACCACAGACGACCCCAAAAGACAGCGCCAAAGCACCACCGGTGGATTAACCATTGATAATTCAACGGCAGAAAACAACGCCACCATTTATACCATTGCAGAATCTGAAATTGATGGCGATGTGTTGTGGGTAGGTTCTGATGACGGTTTGATTCATGTTTCAAAAAACGCGGGTGAAAGCTGGCAGTCTGTGAGCAAGAACATCAAGGGCGTGCCGAAAGGTACTTGGGTTTCTCGCATCACCACCAGTTCACATGACAAAGGCACGGCTTTTGTGACCTATGACGGTCACCGCACAGGTGACATGAAAACTTATGTTTACCAAACCAACGACTTTGGTAAGAGCTGGGAAAAATTGGCTGCCGATGATTTGGGTTACGCTTGGATCATGCGTCAAGACACGGTAAACCCTGATTTGTATTTCTTAGGGACAGAATTAGGCTTATATGTAAGTTTAGATGGCGGCCAAAATTGGGCGCGTTTCAAAGAAAACTTACCCAAAGTGGCGGTACACGACATGGTGATCCACCCGACTGAACATGATTTGATATTGGCGACACATGGTCGTGGAGTTTACATCATTGATGACATTTCACCCATGCGTGCCTTGAACAAAGAAAAGCTACAGGAAAATGTGTTGTTGCTGCCATCCAGACCATCGGTGATGGTTGAAGGCGGTGCTTTACAAAGCTTTTCAGGTGCTGGCGAGTTTGTAGGTGACAACCCATCTGAGGTGGCTGTTATCAGTTATTATTTGAAAAAACGCCACATGTTTGGTGACATGAAGGTCAATGTTTTGGATAAAGACGACAACATCATCACCACATTAGTGGCGGGTAAACGTCGTGGCATCAACCGCGTAGAGTGGCCGATGCGACTGAAAGCACCCAAATTCCCTCCATCGACTTCTTTGGTTCCGGGCTTTTTTGGCCCCAGAGTGGCAGAAGGTGAATATAAAGTAGAAATCATCAAGGGCAAGAAAAAGTATTACACCACTGTTGAATTGGTCGCTGATCCCAGATCTAAGCACACCAAAGCAGACAGACAGGCGCAACATGACTTGTCGATGAAATTGTATGATTCAATCAATGATTTGACCTTCAAATTAAGTCAATTGAAAGACGTGAACACACAATTGGATGCCCTTGAAGACCTGTCATCAAGTGCGAAAAAGAAAGCCAAAAAATGGGCTGAAAGCTATGCGGCATTGAACAAAAAATACACAGCAACTAAAGTTGGCGCCATCACTGGCGAGCAACAGTTGCGTGAAAAGCTGGGCACTTTGTTTGGTAATGTGGTTGGCTATAACGGCAAGCCAAGTCAAACACAATTTGAGCAAGCTGATCAATTGATGGCTGAAGTTGAAGTGGCTATCAAAGCCGCTGATAAAGTGATTGACCAACAGTTCTCAGGTATCAAAAAATCCTTGGAAGAAGCGCAACAAATTAAATTGTTGGAGCGCGGTGCTTGGAATGAAAAAAATGGACTCGGTTTGGTTGAACAAAAAGTCAACAAACAGTGGTTCATTCAGGGTGCGCCTGTGATGCACTGATACCTAAATTGTTTTAGAAAACATAACCCTTTACCGACAAGCGTGTGGTAAAGGGTTTTTTTATGTCTGGTGGTTATGTTTTTGATTTTAAGGTATAGTTTTATGGTTATTTATTTAATGTTTTAGGGTATGAAGTGGAGTTAATCATGACAAACAGAAGCAGAAACATCATTGCCTTGGTGGTAGGCATTTCCATAGGTATGGCAGTCAATATGGGCATCATCATGTCCAGTGGTATGCTGATTCCGCCACCTGAAGGTGTCGATGTCATGGATGCGGCCAGCATCAAAGCAAATTTACATTTATTCGAGCCCAAGCATTTCATCATGCCATTTTTAGCCCACGCGTTAGGTACCTTGGTGGGCGCATTGGTGGCTGTGATGATGTCTGTTAATAACCACAAAAAACTGGCATTGTATGTTGGTTTGTTTTTCTTGGCAGGTGGTGTGGCGGCCAGTGCGATGATTCCAGCACCTGTGTGGTTTATCGCTTTGGATTTGGTTGTGGCGTACCTACCCATGGCTTGGTTGGCTTCAAAAATCAAAAAATAAAACTGTAATCAGCACATAAAAAAACGCCGCTGTAATAAACAGCGGCGTTTTTATTTAAGTTTATTTTAAATGATTGAATCAGAAGGCTGGACATGTGGGTGGCACAGGGTCACCTTCAAAGCCGTTAGCAAAGATAAAATCTTCAAAGCCATTCTTAAAAATCAAATCAGCTACAGTGGCACCAAAGGCATGGCGCAGCATGTCGAAAGGTAAGCTGCTGCCGTCACCGTGAGGAAAGTCTGCAACTGGTGTTGCCAGTGGGTTGATGTCACCGTTGCTGGTATCTATCCAAACACCGGTGTTAGCGTCGGCAAACAAAGCCACCAGTTTGTTCTGTTGTGAAAACATCAGGCTGGTTAATCGTCTGGTACCATTACCGGCATCGGCATATTCGGTACAACTGGCCTCCATGGGGTTGGCGTCTGGGTCAACTTCAATCAAAACATCTTTGTCACTGTAAGTTTGTGAGTCGTAAGCATAGAAATGGCCATTACTCGGGCTGACAGCAAAATCATGAATGCCTCGATCCATAATGGTTGTACCTGATGCATCTGTAACTGCCAAACAAGCATCAACAGCCGCATCATGGTTACCATTGGCGATAAAGTCAGACACAACACAATCTGAAAATGCATTGGTTTGATTTCTGAATTCGTTAACCACTGCTGCACAAACTGGGTCAGAACTGTCATCCACATCCGTCCAAACGGCATTCAGGTTGTTGGCACCATTATTTGCAGCAATCAGAGTCGCTGATGGTACATGTCCAATGACAATTTGAGGTGCTTGATAGTTTACGTCACCGGTACCGGCCATGATGTTGGCGCTTGATTCATAGTTGGTTCGATAAGCGAGCATAAACATGTCACCTGCTTGGTTGAACGTAGAAGCTGAATGAACAATGGGAACCACTTGGTGGACATTTGGATCACCAGTGGCTGTTTCAGTTGGTGGAGAAATGAAGCCTATGTTTTGGTAGCCACCATCATTACCAATACGATAAACATCAACCTCATCAGCTTTCATGATGTCACCGGGTTGGCCGGGGGCTGGGAATGGAAAAGTCATTTCCAAGTGTGTGCCTATACCGCGGTTATCGGTAGGTGACATACCGTATAAAAATTTATCAACTGGGCTTAAACCCAAGCCATTAATAGGGTTATCTAAGACGCCACAATTGTCCAAGGTGCCGAGCACTTGTTGGTCCGTTAAATTGGTGCATTGCGAAGTTAAGGTGTTGTCACCCATGGCATCACTACCAATGGTGTAGGCGCGATTTAAAAAATCTTGGAAAGAGGTGCTGTTGTTAGGTGTGCATACAGGACCGCCTGCTAATGATTGAGCACAATAAAGGCTCAACGAGCCACACAGGATCATTATTGGTTTTTTCATAAACTCCCACTTTGTTGATTGGTTCGGTAAGTTACTGTAAATGAATTTTGTGACTGCTGTCACAATTAATGTCGTCATGATGCAAAAAAAGTATATGTAAATGCCTTGTGTGAGATTTTGAAGGTGAAATGTCTTTATGCTGACAAAAATTGCCATGTTAAAATTTGTTTTTTTAATTGGATTTAGTTATGCCCACAACAAACACCATCAACAGCCACTGGTTAAAAGATTACACCTTCATCAGCAGCAACAGTGTTGGCCAGAGTATCATCACAGATTCTGCCACAGAAAAAGACGGCAGCACCTGTGCACCTTCACCTATGGATGTGGTATTGATGGGCTTGGCGGGTTGTGCTGGTATTGATGTGAAACTGATTCTGACCAAATCTAAACAGCAGTTCACTGACATTAAAGTAACCACAGAAGCACAGCGCCGCGATGAAATCCCTAGAATTTATACCGACATTAATTTACATTTCAGAGTTGCAGGTAAAGAACTGGAAGAAAAGCATGTGGCGCGAGCCATTCAATTGTCTGCTGAGAAATACTGTTCAGTATCTCACATGTTACAAGGTACAGTAAATGTAACCCACAGTTATGAAATAGTTGGCATTGAGGAATAAACAGTGGATGCTTTAATCATCAGTATGTATGCAGCTCCCGTGGTGTTTGGCATCTATGGTTGGTATGAATACAAACGCTAAAAAGCCCGTAAGTTAAAGTTGATACAAAAGCGACTGGCAATTTTGAAAAAGAAAAATTCAAGCCCCAATGATGAGGCTTGAATTATGGCAAATTTACTTGTTTTCAGTAAATTGTAATTTCGCCAACTTGGCATAAAGCGGGCTGGAACGAACCAAATCATCATGGGTGCCTTGTGCCACAATGCGCCCTTTATCCATCACCACAATATTGTCTGCTTGACGAATGGTTGCCAATCGGTGCGCAATAACCAAAGTGGTGCGGTTCTTCATGATGCGATTCAAAGCATCTTGGACTAAACGCTCACTTTCTGCGTCCAAAGCACTGGTGGCTTCATCTAACAACAAAACAGGCGGTTCTGTAACAACGGCACGGGCAATTGACAATCGTTGTGCCTGACCACCAGATAAACGCACACCACGTTCGCCTAAATAAGTTTCATACTGTTTATCTAAGCCTTGAATGAATTCATCGGCGTGGGCTAATGATGCGGCTTTTTGAATTTGTTCTTGCGTAGCATCAGGTTCACCGTAGGCAATGTTGTCGGCTGCTGAATTTGAAAATATGGTCACGTTTTGTGCCACCAATGAGAATTGTTTTCTCAAGTCAGCTAAGACAAAATTTTTGATGTTTTGCCCATCAATCATCACTTCGCCTTGCTGTGGTTCATAAAAACGCATCAACAATTGAAACAAAGTGGATTTGCCTGCACCCGATGGTCCAACAAGGGCAATGGTTTTACCAGCAGGAACTTCTAAATTGATGTCAGTTAAAATGTTTAAATCAGGCCTGCTTGGGTAAGCAAAATTGACGTTTCTAAGGGTCACATTGCCAATGATAGGAATGGTAAGGGCTTTGGCATCAGGAGAGTCAATGATGTCAGATTCTGTGTTCATCAATTCGATGATGCGCTCTAGGGCGCCAGCGGCTTTTTTCAGTTCACTCCAAACCGTGGTCAAAGCGCCTGTAGAGGTGGCGACCATGATGGCATACATGACGAATTGACTTAATGTTCCTGCAGTCATGGTGCCGTTGATGACGTCTGTTGCACCCAGCCAAAGCACAGAAATAATACCGCCAAAAATCACAAAACCTACTAAAATAGACATGGTTGTGGTCATTCGAATCGAATCAACAGAAGCTTTAAAGGCTTTGTTTATAGCGCCTTGGAATGCAGTGTTTTCACGACCTTCTTGTGCATAGGCTTGTACTGTATGTATGGCATTGATGGTTTCTGTGGCCATGGCAGAGGAATCGGCGATACGGTCTTGTTCAATCTTTGACAGTTTTTGGATTTTTTTACCAACGACAGCAATCGGAATGATCACCAAAGGAATCATCAAAGCAATCAAACCTGCTAATTTAGGGCTGGAAACCACCATCATGATGGCCGCACCCAAAAAAGTCACGGCGCTGCGCAAAGCAATTGAAAATGTGCTGCCTACGACTGTTTCAACCAAAGTGGTATCGGTGTTGATTCGTGACAAAATTTCACCGGTCTTAGTGCTTTCAAAGAAATGTGCTGACTGTTTCATCACCTGTGCATAGACCTTCTTTCTCAAGTCGGTGACTACTTTTTGGCCAATCCAAGAAACCCAGTAATAGCGCAATGAGGTGAACAAAATCATCAATGAGGAAACCACCAACACGACGATAAAATAATTAGATAAAGTGTCTTTGTTTTCAGCAGAAAACCCCAAATCTATCATTTGCTTAAAGGCAGCAGGGATGGCTAAATTCGCTGCTGCACCCAGCGCCAGCAGTACCAAGGCCAAAATGATGTGCTTTTTATAAGGTTTGACCAAGGGGCCAACCAACTTCAAATGGCCAATGTCGCCTTTTGCAGGTTCTTTTTGTTCTGTTGCTGTCATATTTTATTCAGTTGTTACATCATTTCTTGAAAACAGAAATGTGTGTCATAATTTGTGGGCAGGTAAATGTTGTGCTATTTTAACCTGAAAGATAACAACAAACCCAACCCAATTGGAGCCGAACATGTCAGTTAACAAAACCCAAGCCACTGAAGCCAGTGTGGTGTCTTTTATCACAGCCGTTAAACCGGACCAGAAACGCCAAGATGCCTTTGAACTTTTAAAACTGATGGAAGATGTGTCTGGGTATAAAGCCAAAATGTGGGGTGATTCTATTGTTGGACTGGGGGAATATCATTATAAATACGACAGTGGCAGAGAAGGTGACTTTATGCGTTTGGGTTTTTCACCAAGGAAAACCAAGTTTTCTTTGTACATCATGTCGGGATTTGATGAGTACGAAGAACTGTTGGCTGAATTAGGCAAGCATAAATTAGGCAAATCATGCCTTTATATCAATAAACTCAGTGATGTAAAAACAGATGTTTTGAAAAAAATCATTCAAGCCTCTCTGGATTATATGCAGGAAAAATACCCCGAATAAAAAATAAAAACCATGAAAACATTACCCCACACAACTTTTGGTGCCGACCACACCAAACCCACTTTGTATTTTGGCCATGCAAATGCCTATCCGCCAGATGCGTATCGACAATTGATAGCGCCCATGTTGGATGAACATCAAGTGGTGAGTTATTTACAACGCGGTTTGTGGCAACCTTCACCACACATCAACAGCATCAAATCATGGCATGATTTGGCCGATGATGTGATTCGTTTTTTTGATCAACAGCGTTTGAAAAACATCATTGGTGTAGGCCATTCCTTGGGCGCAGTGACCAGTTTTTTGGCAGCCCAAAAGCGTCCAGACTTATTCAAAGCCTTGGTGATGATTGAGCCGGTCGTTTTTTCTCGCGCCTTTTGCGGATTGAACGCCTTGATGCCGAAGTATTTAAAGAAAAAAGTCCCCATCATCAACAAAGCCTTAAACCGACCTGATGAGTGGCAAAACAAGAAGCAAGCTTTTGCCTTCCACCGCCGCGCGCGAGCGTTTAAGCGTGTTTCTGATGCAGTTTTGTGGGATTTTATAGAACACGGCGTGGTGCCAAAGGGCAATCACTTGACATTGCGCTATCCTAAAATTTGGGAAGCCAAATGTTATGCCAGCGTGACCTATTTCAGAAACCAATTATTGACGTCGAAATTGCCCATTTTGGCTTTTCGTGGTGCACACACCGACACTGTGCCGGCAGATTTTTGGCAAAAATGGCAAAGTAATCCAAACCACCAACTGGTAGAATGCGCCGACGCCAGCCACCTGTTGCCGCTTGAGCGACCAAAATGGTTGACACCACAAATCAAACAATTCATCGAATTGCAAAATCAAAAACATCAACATGCTGCCTGAAACCACACAAAGTACTGACATACTACTGACCACATTGAACAGCAAGTACATCCATTCGTCTTTCAGTTTGCGTTACTTGTATGCCAACCTGGGCGAATGGCAAAGTCGTGCAGCAGTTATTGAGTTCACCATTCATGACCGTGCCACCGACATGGCAGAGAAGTTGTTGGCTTATCAGCCTAAAGTGATAGGTTTCAGTGTTTATATATGGAATGTGGTCGAAACCACCGAGTTGGTCAAATTGATCAAAACCATCGCACCAGAAATCAAAGTGGTCTTGGGTGGCCCTGAAGTCAGTCATTTGCCCGATCAGCCTGAAGTTGTGGATTTGGCCGATTATGTGGTGCAGGGTGCCGGCGAGCACAGCTTCAAACAGTTGTGTGGAGAATTATTGAACAATGAAGTGTCTGATTATTCACACATCAATCGACACATCAAAGGCATAGCCAAACCTTTGGAAGAACTGAACATGCCATACGCGTATTATTCAGATGATGACATCAAAAACCGCATTGTTTATGTTGAAGCATCGCGTGGTTGTCCTTTTAAGTGTGAGTTTTGTTTGTCGTCTTTAGACCGCACTTCTAAAACTTTCACCCTTGACCGTTTCTTAGATGAAATGGACAAGATGTATCAAAAAGGAGCGAGGAACTTCAAGTTCATTGACCGCACCTTCAACTTAAAGATGGCCCATTCTTCAGCCATATTACAGTTTTTTCTTGATCGCATGGACGGCAAGTTAACAGTGCATTTTGAGGTCATACCAGATCGTTTGCCTGAAAAGTTACGCCAGTTGTTGGTGAAATTTCCAGCGCAAAGTTTGCAGTTTGAAATTGGGGTTCAAACTTTTGATCCCGAAATCCAAACCCTGATCAGTCGCAAGCAAGACAACGACAAGACCAAAGAAAACCTACTCTGGTTACGTGAAAACACATTGGCACATATTCATGCCGATTTGATATTCGGTTTGCCGGGTGACTCTTTGGCTAATTTTGCCTGCAGCTTTGATCAACTGTTGGCATTGAAGCCGCAAGAAATACAGCTGGGCATTTTGAAGCGTTTGCGTGGTGCGCCGATTAACCGCCATACCCGCGATTACCAAATGCGTTACAACCCAGCGCCACCTTACACCATACTGTCCACAGCAACCATCAGCTTCCAAGACTTGCAAAAAGTCAATCGATTTGCTCGCTACTGGGACATGTTTGGTAACTCAGGTCGTTTTAGCAGCACCTTGCCGATGCTCATGGCAGATGCGCCTTTTGAACGATTCATGCAGTTTTCAGAAACCTTGTACGCGACAGAAAAAAGCACCTGGAAAATATCCCTGCGCCGCCAGTTTGTGCTGCTTTATCGGATATTAACTGAACACTTGGGACTTGATGCCGAACAGATTTTTGAAGCCTTACAAAAAGACTTTGACCGCAGTGGAGAAAAAGGCCATTTATTCGCGGTACTCAACCGTCAAAAACCCGATAAAGGCATGCGACACAACAAGCGCCAGGCCCAGCATGTTTAGGTGTCTTTCAGCCACTTCTTTTGCTTCGCAAAAACCGTAACTTCAAGACTTGTTTTATGAGCCAGCTCTGATTCGCTTCGCGAACCAACCGCTGCCATTTGTAGAATCTCTCGACCACTTCTTGGCCTACATGGATGTAGGTCTGTCTCGTTAGCAGGGAGCGGAAGAGGCCTGCTTCGCAAAAACCGTAATCTCAAGATGTATTTAATGAATTTTCTCTGATTCGCTCTGCTCACGGCCTTACGGCCTTCGCCGCAATGACGGGTTGGAAGTGGGTTTTGGCCTTGCTTACAGTCACCCTCGCGAAGGCGGGGGTCTCGTTTGCGAAGCAAACAACGCGCAGCGTTTTGTGGATATTTGATCAGGTCATGGTATGCTTTTGTTAAAAATCACTTTTAAAAATGAACCACAAATCAACAATCCAAATCAGACACTCAGAACCTGAGGACATACCCGCCATCAAAGCGCTTTATGCAGAACCTTCTTGTTACGCTGGCACCTTGCAACAGCCATTCGCATCAGAACAAATGTGGCAAAACAGGCTCAAAGAGCCGCAAGCCAACTTCATCAGCTTGGTGGCCATTGGTGGATATGAAGATGGTGAAGAATTGTTAGGTCAATTGGGCATGGAAATTTTCACTCACCCAAGGCGCAAACACGTGGCCAACATGGGTATGGCGGTTTCAGAACAGCACAGAAACCAAGGTGTGGCTCGTACTTTGTTGGCGTCAGCCATAGACACAGCCGAAAATTGGCAGGCAGTGACGCGCATTGAACTGGAAGTGTATACCGACAATCCTGCAGCCTTGAAACTCTATCAAAACCATGGGTTTGAAATTGAAGGCAGAGCGAAAAATTACGCTTATCGAAGTGGAGAATATGTGGACGTATATTTGATGGCACGAATCACATAAATATAAGCCGTGTTGATGTGTTTATTTTGACCAAAAGTTCTTTGTGATAAGCAAAGGTGCTTAAAAATACCGGCACTTCAATTGTAAACAAATGTGATAGAATAAATAAGCCAAATTGCTTGGTGGTGGCTTTTCGACTCGAAAAACACATTTTTTTATAAACAAAACTGGGAGAAAATCATGAAAGTTGCAGCAGGAGTAATCCTAATCATCGCCGCATTATTTAACTTATTTGCAGGACTGGCATATTTAGGTGGTGGTGCAGCCACTTCGGGCTTGTCAGGCGCTGTGAATTCGGAATATGTACAACAAAATGAAATGACATCAGAGCAACGTGCAGAATTAGATCGCGTTACGAAAGAAGTTGGTTCAAGTGGCATGGGTTTCATGGCCTTTGGCGTCTACCTTTTAGTCAGTGTGGGTATATTGATTGCCGGTGCTGTGTTCTTGTTCACCAACAAAAAGCCGCAATTCATCATGATAGCTGGCGGTATGGCCATTTTAGGCGAAGTCATTGGCATATTGATAACAGCGTTTGGAATCACTAATATTGTAGGTATCGTTGGTGGTGTGTTGGCCATTATATGTGCAAAATCAATGGGCGGTGGTGCCGAACAGCCGATAGAAACGGCAGAATAAAACACAAGATTTAAAAAAATAACAGGAGCGATTTTTCGCTCCTTTTTTCGATACAGTTCATGAACATTCGTTTTCACACATTAAAAACAATCATTTCACATGATTTAACCTATGCTTTTCGCAGTGCCAGAGGCGTTTTATTTCTGGTTTTTTTTGCTGTGTTTTGGTTGTGGGTATTTTCTAAATTCCACTTAATCAACCCCCAGTGGTTGAAAAACCCTGAGGGCACCATGTTGATGTCATGGCTGTTTGACCAGCAAACAGCACGGTCGTTGTTTGCTAACCGTGACCCCAGTTTTTCTGTTTTTTATCTGGTGGCAATGAACACCGCACCCTTGTTTGTGCTGTTCGCAGCCAGTGATCAAACAGCCAATGACATAGGCAGTAAGTACTTGCGATTTTTATTGCCCAGGTGTCACCGCAATGAAATCTATCTGGGTCGATTTATTGGCTGTGCGTTGTTGGTTTGGTTGGCATACTTTGTGATTTCTATAATCGCTGTACTGTGGGTGTCTGTGGTAAATGAAGTTAATGTGATGTCTTTGCTATCAGATTGGTTGTGGGTGTACTTGTCATTGGCTTTGTATGTTTTGCCTTTCATTGCCATGATGTCTTTGTGTTCTGCCTTGGTGGGTTCAGCGGGTTTGTCGGCTTTGTTGGGGATCGGTTTTTATTTCATTATCACAGTGATTGTATCTGTGATTGGATTTCAATCTGAATCGATGTCAGATGTGGTGTCATATATTCTGCCTAATGCCAGCAAGCCTTGGTTATTGATTCTTGATTTACCTAATTGGTTGAAGGCTTTAGTGATGAATGCGATTTACGTGTTGATTTACGGTTGGGCCGGATGGGTTTTATTTTCAAGGAGAGACATATGAGTCAACAGTTAGCCATTTCAACCACAAAGTTGACGAAAAAGTTTGGCAGCCAATTGGCAGTTAAAAACATCAATTTATCCATCAAAAGCAACATCACAACGGGTTTAATTGGTCCCAATGGTGCCGGTAAAACCACATTGATGTCATTGATTTGTGGTTTTCTTAAACCCAGTACAGGTAATGTCACTGTTTTAGGTTGTCGGCCTGATGATATTCTATTAAAGGCGAGGTTTTCTATTTTGCCTCAAGATGCGCGGTTATTAAAATCTTTATCTATCAAAAAACAACTCAGCATGTTGGCTGAATTACAAGGTTTTGAACAAAAGCAAGCCAAAAATGAAGCATTGAAAGTGCTGCAAGATGTTGGCTTGTTAGAAGCACAAAACAAAACGCCAGAACAGTTAAGTCACGGCATGTTGAAGCGATGTGCTATCGCTCAGGCCATATTGGGCAGTCCTGAATTGATTTTATTGGATGAGCCAACGGCTGGCCTTGATCCCAGCACCACAGATGCCATCAAAGCGGTCATCAAGCGTTTACAAAACAAAGCCACCATCATCATCAGTTCTCACAACTTGGCGGTGATAGAAGACCTGTGTCAAGAAGTGGTGATATTGAATAAAGGTGAACTTCATGCCCACCAAACCATTGATACAATTGTTGTTCAACAAGAAGCTTTAACGATTAAGTTAACTGAACACCCTACCGAAGACCAGATTCAGAAGCTCAATGAAACACCTTGGGTCAAGCGCATCAAAGTGGGTCAACCTGGTAGTTGCTTGCTGGTCTTATATTACGACCCATCAGACACTGAAGGCATTGAAATTAAAGCTTTGACTTTGTTGAAATCTGTTAACTTGGTTTACAAAGAATTTACCAAAGGCGAGCGTTTACAGGAGTACATGACCGATCAGTTCAAATGACGGATTTATGTTGTTTTAATAACTCAGGCTCTACAGGTTTATTGAGTAACAGCTCTTTTCCTGACTGCATGTCGCCATCTACTTGTTCACGTAGTCGTTGGCGGTCTCTTTTTCTGATGTCATCCACATGCGCAATGGCGTCATCTTCAGTTACCCCTAAACCACGCAAGGCCACTTGACTTAAATGTAAAGCCGACTCAAAGGTTTCGCGCACAGAATATTCAATGTCTTTGGCATACATTTCTATCGAGTGACGGCGATCATAAGAACGGGCATAGATGGCCACTTTGGGTTTTTCGGCTATGATGGTGTCAATGATTGTTGTGGTGACTGAGGGTTTGTCTGTGGCCACGATCACGGCTTGGACATTATTGATGCCAGCTGCGCGTAAGATGTCGCGCCGACACCCGTCACCAAAATGGACTCGAAAACCAAATTTTTTGGCTTCTTGTACACGCTTGGCATCATTGTCCAAAATGGTGATGCTCATGCCGTCGGCAAATAAGGGTTGTGAAACAATTTGACCAAAGCGACCGAAGCCAATAATCAAAACTTTTCCTAAGGCATCATCGAAGTTTTCTTCAATGTTCATTTCTTGATCTTTGTGTAACAACAAAGGCGTAATCATGCTGAACAAGGGAGACAAAACCATGGTCATAGAAGTGATGGCAATCAGCAAAGAAGCCAATGGTCCGTCAAGCAAAAATGCAGCGCTGGCTGCGGTGAATAAAACGAAACCAAATTCACCCAGTTGAGGCAAAGCCATGGCTGTTAGAACCGAGGTGTTGTGGCAATGGCCAGTCAATCTAGCCGCCAAATACAAAGCCAGTGCTTTGATCAACATAACCAAAGGGGCAATGAGAATGATGGTCAACCATTGGCTTTGCACCACCGAAAGGTCAACAGACAAACCAACAGCCATAAAAAACAAGCCCAAGAACAAACCTTTGAAGGGCTCAATATTGGCCTCCATTTCATGGCGATAGTTCGACTCTGCCAACATCACGCCTGCAATAAAGGCACCCATGGCATAGGACATGCCAGCAATGTCCATCAGCATCGCCGCGGCAATAACAATAGCCAAGGCACAGGCAGTCATGATTTCGTGTGACTTACTTTTTGCCAACCAGTTAAACAAAGGGTCGAGCGCAAATTTTCCAATTAAAATCAATAAAATGACCGCTGTTGCTGCAATGCCGACACTGACCAAGCTCTGTTGCATGGTCATAGATTCAGCACTGGGCGCCAATAAAGTGACCATCAACAACAAAGGCACAATGGCCAAGTCTTGAAACAACAAAATGCCAAATGCCTTGCGGCCATGAGCGCTCATGCGTTCGCCGTTTTCATCCAAGCTGCTCATCACAATGGCGGTAGAAGACAAGGCCATGCCCATGCCGATCACCAGGGCAGACTGCCAGGTCATACCAAAAGCCAAGGACAGGGCGGTCAAAACCAAGCCAGTAACGGCCATTTGTAGTAGACCCAGGCCAAAAATGTCTTTGCGCATTTGCCACAAGGTACTGGGATTCAATTCCAGTCCAATAACGAACAAGAACAACACGACGCCAAATTCTGAAAAATGGAGCAACTCCTGAGGGTGGTCAGCAAATTGTCCGGAATAAATCCAGTTAATCACCACACCAGCAATCAAGTAACCCAGCACAGTGCCCAAACCCAGTTTTTTAAACAAGGGCACAAAAAAACAGGCTGCGGTCAATAATGCCAAAGCTTGTAAAAAGAACAATTCAATGTGAGTAAAATCTAAGTGCATGGTTGCTTTCTCAATGAGTTATTGCATTATTTTATCAGAGCAGTGAGGCCTGGTCGGTATTTTTGCTGAAGGTCAAAGAATTACCGCCAAAACACACACTGAAGGTAAACTATGGGCATGATTATCGATAAAATCAACATCAAGGGTGTAGCCGTATGTGTGCTCAGAGAAGATTTGAACCATCACGTCGTGCAGGGCAATAAATTGCGCAAGTTGAAATACCACTTAATCGAAGCAAGGCATCAATCAACAAAATCGATAATTACTTTTGGAGGAGCCTATTCGAATCATTTGGTAGCGACCGCCTATGCTGCGCGAGAAACAGGTTTTAAATCTGTTGGTGTGGTGCGAGGAGAGGAATTAGAAAATAGACCAGATTTGTGGTCACACACATTACATGATGCGGCCAAATACGGTATGGACTTTCTTTTTGTCAGCCGCAGTGATTTTCGCCTCAAAGCCGATGCAGAAAAAGTGAAAAAGCTGTTGTCAAAAATCCAAAATCCATACCTCATTGCTGAAGGTGGCAGTGGTGAATTGGCGGTTAAAGGCGTGGCTGAGTTGGTAGATGAATTGGTGGATGAAAACATCAGCCCGAGTCATATTCTTTGTCCTGTAGGCACAGGCGGCACTTTGGCGGGCATCATATTAGGTGTAGCAAAGCATAAACTGCCAAGTCAAGTAATTGGAACAGTTGTATTGAAAGGTTTACATAGCGTAAAAAGTGATATAATTCAGTTGCTTGGTGAGGCGGACGAGAAAACAGATTGGTGTTTGTTGAGCAATTACCACTTTGGTGGCTATGCCAAATTCACACCAGAATTGGTTAAATTCAGCATTGAATTTGAACAAAAGCACCGCATTAAATTGGACAAAATATACAACTCAAAATCATTTTTTGCCTTGAATGATATGATTCAAAAAGGTGAAATCACAGCACAAGACCGACCTTTGATCATCCACACCGGTGGCTTGCAGGGCGGCACATATGGATCAGAACATTTATCATGAACAAAGAAAATAAAGCCATTAATCTAAGAGAGAAAGCCAGTTTATTCGATGACCGTTGGTCGCCAAAAGTGGTGGCTGAAATGAATGACTACCAATTCAAATTATCTAAATTGGAAGGTGAGTTTGATTGGCACAAACACGATGACACCGACGAAGCCTTTTTGATTCAAGAAGGTGAATTAACTATTGAGCTTCCTGATGGATCCGTACACTTGAAAGCAGGTGACATGTATGTCGTACCCAAAGGTGTGATGCACAAGCCAGTGGCAGAAAAAGTGTGTACGGTGATGATTGTTGAGCCCAGAGGTGTTATCAATACAGGCGAAGTCAACGAACGCACAGCTGAAAATGATGTCTGGATATAGTCGCTAATTAAATCATTGGGGTAAGGGCCACAGTCTGGCGTGCGGGTTGAGTTCTTTGGCTTTGCGCTTCCATGTCTGAATGCTTTCTGGCTCATGGTTATGTGGAATGCCTTTGTCTTGAGCTAATTTAGTCAGTGCTGCTTTGAGCAAATAAGCTTGGGCGGTGTGTGCATTTGCCACCAATGCTTTATCGGCACTGGCCAGTGCCATTTGGTAATGTGTTTTGTTTTCGGCATCAAGGTCTGTGGCCTGTATTTGTAAATAATGCCAATAAGACAATGCCACATGGGTTTCTGCATATTTGGCGTTCAAAGCCACACTTTCATCTATCAGTGTTTTGGCCAAAGCCATATCAGCAGTGACATCTTTTGATAAGGAGGATTTGACTTTCAGCATCAATATTTTACTTTTGCTTAAAGGCATCCAATAGTATTGTCTGCTCAAAGCCAAGGCCTCGTCTATGTGTTTTGATGCCGCTTCTATTGAACCTGAATCATCGAGTCCATGGTTGTAGCCAACTTCAGCTTCAAACCAATAGGTTTCAGCCAAGCCAGCAATGGCAAATATACTTTTGTTACCCAATTCAGTTTCAACACGGCTGTAATAATCTTTGGCATGATTAAGCCAAATTTGAGGGTCTCTTTTAAAGTCAAATTCAGAAAAGGCAGCCAATAAAGCGATGTAAGCAAAGTTATTATAGATATTGGCTGCATCTGATGTTTTGAATTGTGGGTGCTTTGTGGCTTGAGCGATTAAATCCAAAGCTTTCAATCCGGTTTCACTGACCTCCTCACCTTTCAACACTTGAAACTGTGACAATATATTGTAGGCATAAAGTTGATTGCCCGTTGTCGAAGTGATCAAAGCCGGGTTGAGTATGTTGACTTTGTCGTAGGCTGCCAGCGCTTGAGTGATTTCTTTTTCTGGATTAATTCCAGCTTCGAGTTTTTGGAGGGCGATTAAATCATAGACTATGCCTTGATTTGTCCATGCATCAGCACTTTCAGAAACAGCCAGTGAACGTTCGCCCCACTGTAATGATTGCTGAAAATAATCGTCTGGACGCTGTCCATGTGTCAGTAGCCATTGGCCATAGCGCCAGTTAATAGTGGCCAATTGACCCATGATAAATTGGTCATTCGGGTCTATGGTCAGGCCTTGTTGACACAAATCGATGGCTTCTTGGTAATGGTCTTTTACATCTGAGCTGTGGTGTTGATTGACTTTGAGTATATGGGAACCTAAGTAACAAAATTCGTAATAATTACCCATATAACTTCGAGCCAAGTCATTGGATTTTTTGAAGTGTTGCATGGATTGATCTAAAAATGTCAATGACGCTGCGTATTGTCCTTGGAAGTATGCTGCCAAACCTTGTTGTCTTTTAATGATGCCAGCCAAGTAAAACGGGGCATATTGACCTTCATCAGTTGATGTTTTTGTGACCACAGCTGCGATGGCTGCATCATATTCGCTGGCTATTATGTGGTTGGTTGCTTCCAAAAGTGGCAAAGCGGCGTGGTTTTTGAAATTGTGAATTTGATTGATTTCATTCAAAGCCAACTCAAGTTGCTTTTGGGCTTTTGATAATTGGCTGTTTTCTTGTTGAGCCAAAGAAGTGTCTTCAATGTTTTGTGACAATATTTGGAAATAATTTTGACTCAATGCCAACAGATACAAATGGGCCAGATCTCGATTTTCAGGCTGTAGTTCAAAGGCATCTTTAAGCTGTTCAATGGCTTGGCTGTAATTTCTGTTGAAATAGGCAAGCTGACCACTTAGGTAAAGTTTTTGGCTGTTACTGAGTGTGGTGTTGGACGCAATGGCAGTGCGGATGTCTTGTCCTTGTTCAGCAAGTGCTTTGTTTTTTATGGTGGTGTCGTGAGCAGGTAGCGTTTCAATTTTGCCTTGGCGTAAATGTAGGGAATCAATGCGGCTGTCAATGTGAGCAAAGGCCAAGGAAGCTTGGTATTTGTTCCAAAAATGCAGACCCAAAACGGCTGAGGCAGAAAGCAATATAATTAAGCCTGCTGTAAGCCAATGTTTGAACGAACTGGATTGTAATTTATTTAAATGCAGCTGTAATTGTTGGGCCGTTGGCCTGATTGAAGCATCTTTGGCCACACATTGGCTGATGATGCTTTTGAATGGCTTCTTGATGTCAGTGGGTACGTGAACCTGAGCTTCGGCCACCTGATTCATCAAAGATTCGGTGTCATGGTAACGGTAACAATCTTCCTTAGAAAGTACCTCAGACATGATGAGGCCAAAGGCATAAATGTCACTGAACAAGCCAATGGCATCACCATTGGCCTGTTCAGGGCTCATGTAACGTAGGGTACCGATTGGTGAATGGTCTTTGTTCAAGTCAGAAACAGATTGCGCGATGCCAAAATCCAAAACTTTCACCTGATGATCGGCTGTGATCATGATGTTATCAGGTTTCAGGTCGCGGTGAATGATGCCTTTTTCATGGGCGGCATGTAAGGCAGATGCCAGCGCTTCTAGCACTTTAAGGGCGTCTTTGGGTGGCAGATTTTGTTGGCTCAACATCTTGCCATCTATCCATTCAAGTACCAACAGATTACCTGAGTCAGATTCAATGTAATCATATATTTGGCAAATGGCCGGATGGTTAATTTGGGACAGGATTTGTGCTTCTTGCATGAAGCGTTGTTGGGTTGATGGGTTGGCTAAAAATTCAGGACGAATGGTTTTGATGGCCACATTGCGTTTCAGTGTTTCATCGTAACCTAAATAAACATTGCCCATGCCGCCTTTGCCAATCAATGACTTTATGGTGATGTGATTGATTTTGTGGCCAGGCTTTAAATCATTAAAAAGTACGGTATCCATGGCCACATCAGCGGCCGCGGTGTTGAGAACAAAAGAGGTGAGTTCGGTGTCATCATTGAGGATAAACGCCACTTTTTGACGCATTTCAGGGTCATTGATGCCTTCTAAAAAAGCAGTTCTGTCCTGCGTTTCCAGCAACAAAGCCTTTTTAATGATGTCGTTTTTATCCATGTCTGTTATTCAATTAATTACCTAATTCCAAGGCCAACCACTTTTTGGCCCGCTGCCAATGTCGTCTGACGGTGCGTTCGCTGATGTTCAAAGCTTCTGCGATTTCAGTTTCGGTGTAGCCAGCGAAATACTTACACTCAACAACCGAGGCCAAAGTGGGCTCTAAATCCATTAATTTATGTAAAGCCTCATCCACGGCGAGGATTTCTAAATGGTTATCGACCCAGGTTTTGGCTTGGTTGGATAATGTGGTCATCACCATGTCTTTGCCACGTTTGATGCTGTTTTTGGCTTTGATTTGATCAATGATAATTTGACGCATGGCGGTGGCTGAAATGGCCAGAAAATGCTGTCGGTTTTGGGCGTTCAAATTGTTCGATTTGTTGATTTTTAAGTACAGCTCATGAACCAATTCAGCGCCCATGCTGGTGTTTTGATTGTACTTATGCAACTGACTGTTGGCCATTTTGCACAGCTGATCATAAAGGCAATCAACCACTAGGTTGATGGCCGTTTTATCACCTTGCTGATAGGCCATTAAGTATTGAGTCACTTGTTGAATTTGTTGCATGTTATGATTTTAGCTCAAATACAGAACAGCGGCATCAGAAATGACAAACAACAGACAAAACATCACAAGTGGTTCACAGTTTGAAGAAAAAATAGGCTATTCACGCGCCGTGATATGCGGTGACTGGGTCTTTGTTTCAGGCACCACAGGCTATGATTACAGCAACATGAGCATCAGCGATGACGTGGTAGCGCAAACGTATCAATGCATTCAAAACATCGAATCAGCTTTAAAACAAGCCGGTGCCAGTTTGGATGATGTGGTGCGTGTTAATTACATCTACCCTAACAAAGCCGATTTTGAACCTTGTTGGCCCGTTTTAAGAAAAGCTTTTGCACAAGCCAAACCAGCTGCCACCATGATTGAAGCGGGATTACTCGATGAAAAGATGAAAGTAGAGATTGAAGTCACAGCGAGACAACCTGTATGAGTATTTCGCTGAACCTAGGTTGATATTATGTACAACAGTGCTCAGTTGAAAAACGCATAATAATTGTAGAATATGTTGCAAATGATCCGCTTTTGGAGCATATTAATATCAGCTCACACACACAATAATTGATTCCGCTTACTGTAAGTGGCATCTCGTGTGATGCTGTTTATATCTATTATTAATATTTAAGGGGAATTAAAATGAAAAAAATCAAATCAATCTTACTGCTTATAATCTTGTTGTCTTCACCGGGAGTGGTCTTTGCGGCCAGCGATGCATGTGTGTCTTTACTTGTGGGTGCAGGATACGCAGCTAAAATGCGGATTAAATCCGGTCACTTTAAGACAGACTGGTCATCCAGTTTTGCTATAGGTAAAACCAAATGCCAAAGTTTGAATGGTGTGCCTATTGGTGGGGAATACACCGTTGAAATCAAAGCCATTCTGGGGAAAAGTAAAGATTGTTCGCCCAGTATCACACACAGTGAAGGCAGTGGTTCTATTACTTTCCAAGCTTGGGGGACAACCCTCAGTCCGAAATGTAAGATGCCAAGTGCCGATGCAAAGCACCTTGATGAAGCCAATCATAAAGTGAATGCTGAAGGCGTTAAAGCCGCAGAATCACTCAAAGATAATTGATTTAGTGCTCACTAAGTCACCAGTTGAATCAATCAACTGGTGACTGGGCTGATTGGGCGCACTAGTGCAGTCTATTGGCTTGGTTATTGAGGCAATAAATTTTGAAAGAAACAGCGTATTATCTCGGATAATAGTGTTAACGACGCATTTGAGCTGTTTTAACTCATATTTGAAGAATAAAAACACATTAATTGTTTTAATAAAAATAAATAATCGAATTATCAAGCTAAAAATACCCTGAAATAGCCAGGTTATACTTTGTTAATTACTTATAATGTGTATTTAATAAATTGTTAGGCTAAAAAAGAGGACAACATGAGAATACTAGCCATCTCCGGAAGCGCCCGAGAAGCATCCACCAATACGGCTTTACTGAGGGCTATGAAGAGCCTCACTCCGGATGGCATCGAGTTGTCTGTTTTTCATAGGCTAGATTTGCTGCCCGTTTTTTCTCCAGACTCTGAAGATGAGGCAACACCAGTGGCGGTGCGCGAATTTATGGGAACGGTTTCTGCTGTGGACGGCATTATTATATCGAGTCCAGAGTACGTCCGATCCATTCCGGGTGGCCTCAAAAATGCCATTGATTGGATGGTTTCTCGTTTCGAAGTTATAGGCAAACCCATAGCTTTAGTACATGCTTCTCACCGTGGTGACGATATGCTCGCTTCTCTAAGGGTAGTGCTTTCCACAGTCAGCGATAATTTTCTGGAAGACATGTTTTTGCGTATCCCTCTTATCGGAAAGTCCCCAGAAGAAATCGAAGAATTCGTTGCGGTTCCGGAGTATGAGTCGCAAATTTCGACGTTTTTGAGCAAATTTGAAGCAGCGATCCAGAATAGTGGCGGCCAAGCCTAACAATCGGCTGCACGGCGACCGCTTTTCCGCCGCTTCGCGGCTCCAAACCGGCGCGTGAGCCGGGCGTTATGTTGTTCTAAAGCTATGAAGAAGTTTTTAATACTCTCACTTTTATTAAGTTGGAAAGCTATGGCAGGTTACAGTCTACATATTGAGCGTGAACAAAAAATATCAGAGTTAGAGTGGCTCACCATTTGTGAAAGAGATAACTCGTTAACTGTCCAAGACACTTTTGTTGCTAAAAATCCGAAAACAGGTGAGCTTATTGAAGTTGATACACCGAATAGCTGCGTTTGGACAACTCCAGTATTAAAAAAGAAATTCTACTTCACTTTCTCAAATGGCACTGTATCTTTCAGCTATGACAAATCCACAGTTAAAAAGGCTAAAAAAATAGCTGTATTACTAAACGCAAAGATAATAGGAGATGAAGGTGAGGAATACTGAAAAACATTACAAAACGTTTAAAAAGGACGCGCTTAAAATGGCGTGTTTCTACCAAACATTTAATGCGCGGCTATTAACGAGGCGTTCACACAAGCCGCTTTCGCGACTTGTGTAAGCATTTCAAAACCTTAAGCTTTCTTTTCAGCAATATACTCATCAACCAAGCGTTCAAGTATAGTCATGGGGACGGCGCCGTTTTTCAGTACCACGTCGTGGAATTCGCGGATGTCGTAGGCATCGCCTAATTCAGTTTCGGCTTTTTCGCGCAGTTCCATGATTTTCAACATGCCGACTTTATAGGCTAAGGCTTGTCCGGGCCAGACGATGTAGCGTTCGATTTCAGATTCAACATCGGTCATGGCCATGCCGGTGGTGGATGCCATGTAATCGATGGCTTGTTCTCTTGTCCAGCGTTTGTAGTGTATACCGGTATCTACGACCAAGCGCACGGCGCGCAGTAATTCGGCTTGTAAGCGGCCTAAGTTATTGAACGGCTCTTCTTGAAAACCTTGTTCCCAAGCCAGTCTTTCAGCATAAAGCGCCCAGCCTTCAGAATAAGCGGTGAAGCCGATGAAGTTCCTGAACATCGGTAAGCCTTCTAATTCGGTCTTGATGGCGATTTGGAAATGATGTCCAGGTACGGCTTCGTGGTAGGCCAATGTTTTCATGCCCCACTTGGGTGTGGCTTTGATGTCATATAAATTGGCGTAGAAAATACCGGGTCTGGACCCATCAGGCGAAGGTGCTGAGTATGAACCGCCTGAAGCTGTTTTTTGTCGGTATTCTGGGACGCGCTTGACCACCACGCCAGCTTTGGGGCGAACGGCGAAGACTTTCTCCATGTCGGCATCGATCTCATTGATCATGGTTTCATAGTCTTTGAGGATTTGTTCTCGGCCTGCGTCCGTGTCAGGATATAGGAACTCGGGATCTTCATTCAAAGCCAACATGCGTTCACCGACAGTGCCTTCAGTTCGACCCTGTTCGTTTAATATACCATCCATTTCGCCGACGATGCGCTCAACTTCTGACAAACCAACAGCATGCAACTCAGCGGCAGTGTAGTCTGTGGTGGTCATGGCTTTGATGCGACTTTGGTAATAAGCCTCGCCATCAGGCAGTTTCCAAACGCCAGCATCATCTGTGGCGACTGTTTTTAGTTCATTAAACAAGGCCAAATAACGGTCATAAGCAGGCAAGACAACGTCATTCATGTGATCCAGCATTTGGGCTTTCAAAGCATCTTTTTCGTTGGATTCCACTTCAGTCAAAGCATCGACTTTTTTATTGAAGTCAACCACCAAAGGGTGCTCGTTAACCGCAGGATCGCGTAAGTTATGCAGGTTTTCGATGATTTTAGTGATGACAAAGCGTGGCGGTAAAATGCCCATTTCTTTTTCTTTTTTGACATAAGCCAAGGTGTTGTCAAACTTGTTGCCGATTTGAGAAACGCGCGACAAGTAGTCTTCGGCATCACCTTGGTCTTCAATTTCATGTGTGCTGGTCATGAAGTTAACCACCGATTGGTAACTGCCGCCGCGTTGTGTCACGCTGTAGCCATGGTACTTGTATTTCAAACCAGATAAAGAATCTTCAAGGAAGAATTTCAAGATGTCATATGACAAAGCGGTTTGGCCAGTTAAGTCTTCGCGATCATAGGCCAGTAATTGCTGATAATCTTTTTGTAGCAGCGCCAAACTTTCTTCATCAGCGGCGAAGGAATTATCGTCTAGTTGATCATTCTTGAAACCCATGCCAATACTGGTTAATGTTTCGGGGCTGTTCCAGGCAAACTCTAAAAAGATTTTGTCGTAGAAATGGTTGATAGAGAACGGTCTGAACCAAATCAGGTTGACCAAAAAGACCACCAATACCAACAGCGCCAATTGAATGCTGCGTTTGATGAATTTCCAAAGTTTTGACATAGTGAAAAAGTCCTTATATGGGGTTAAAAAGTGAGAAACGGTCGAATGGGTTTATAGTTACATGGGTTATTGGTTTTCTGACATTATAACAATTAAGCTCAACAAAATTTAAAGCGGCCAGTTGAATAAATTGATTTCTGTTAGAATTGTATAAAATTGAATTTAACCCACATCACTTACTGATTTTATTTTGACCACAGAGGTAATATGTTTAAATCGAATTCCATCGCAGCCAATGTTTGTAACATCAACAAAACCACCCATGCCGCGTTGAAATCACTGCTTTTAAGTTGTACAGCTTTAATTATTGGGTGCTCCGTTGCCATGGCACAAGATCCCATTAAGGTGGATGCTATATACCCACAACCACTTGGAAGCGGACAAAATATTGTATTAACAGGCACCGTTGAAGCGAAACAAAATGCACGCCTGGCACCACTGGAATCAGGTTTGGTTGCGGCATTGAATGTAGAGGTTGGAGACAACGTCACCCAAGGGCAAGTGCTGCTGAGCTTGAACAGCAAATTGATGGAGTTGGAAGTTCAGGGTGCCTTGGCAGAGGTTGAAGTGGCCGAAGTTGACAGGCAAGAAAGCAAGCGATTGTATGCAGAAGCGCAAAGGTTGTCTGAAAAAAACATGGTGGCAAAAACCTTGATTGATGAACGTGCTTCCATGGTAGCCAGTACAGAAGCAGAGTTGGCCAGGGTCATAGCCAGTTTAAATTTACAGCAAGAGCGTTTAAAACGACACCGTTTGTTGGCACCTTTTGATGGTGTTATTGGACAAAGGAATGTCGATGTGGGCGAGTGGGTTACCCCACAAACGGCGGTATTGACGCTGGTGGCGCAAAATGACTTGAGGTTGGTGGTGGCGATTCCCCAGCAATATTACAGTCGATTGATTACACATGCAGAGGTCTCAATTAAAGTCATACCTGATGCTGCAGGTTCAGCACCTTTTGCTGCTAAATTAAGCCGTTTGGTACCTGTGTCTGACTCAACAACCCGTACTTTTACTGCTCAAATTGATTTACCTGACAGTCAAAATTTAGTGGCTGGGATGTCCGCTCGAGCAGAAATTGCGTTGCCTGATGGTGACCAAGTTGCTTTTGTTCTACCACGCTATGCCATTAAGCAGCATCCTGATGGTGGCAGCAGTGTATTTGTGGTTGAAAATAACACCGCTAAACGCATTGTGACCAGCTACACAACTTTACCAGATGATAAAGTGGCTGTTTATAATCTGCCTGCCGATCAAGCCTATATCATCACTGCTGTTGAGCTTTTGCAAGAAGGTATGCCAGTGACTGTGAACGTGATAAGCGGAAGCGAAGATGATTGAGTCAACGGTCAGGCGCGGTATTCTTGTCACTGTGGTGGTGCTGATTACCTGCATCATGGGCATCGTGGCGTCGGTTAACATTCCCATACAAATGATTCCAGATTTAGAAGTCAGGACCATCACTGTGCAAACTGGGTGGTCGGGTGCCACCCCGCAGGACGTTGAAAAAGAAATACTGATTGAGCAAGAGCGATACCTGCGCAGTTTACCCAATTTAAAACGGATGGTGTCTTCTGCCGAAATGGGTTCATCTAGAATTGAGCTGGAATTCCCTTTTGGGGTGGATGCCAACGAAGCATTGATTCGGGTCAGTAATGCTTTGAGCCAGGTCCCCGCTTATCCAGAAAATGTCGATCAGCCACGGCTGTATTCAAGTTCATTTTCGAGTAATGCCTTCATGCACTTCAGGTTGTCGCCGTTAGCCGGAAACCCGATGCAATTGGACGTGGACATGTTGCGCGATTTTGCTGATGATTACATCAGGCCCCGGATGGAAAGTGTTGAAGGCATTTCTCAAGTGGATGTGCGTGGTGGTTCTGCACGACAAATTCAAATCAAAATAGACGCCGCTCGCTTGGCACAAAGAGGGGTTAGTTTGACACAGGTGCGAGATGCCATTCGGGCACGCAACACGGATGCTTCAGCTGGGGATTTGGAAAGTGGAAAAAGCCGTTATTTATTACGGGTGGTGGGTCGTTTTGAACAATTAGATGAACTAGAAAATTTAATTATTACCCGCACAAACAACGCCAACCTGTATTTGAAAGACATAGCAGAAGTTACACTGGATCACTTTGAAACCCGCGACAAATCATACTCAGATGGCGAGCGAAATTTATCGATGTCCGTGCGCCGAGAAAGTGGGTCGAATGTGATTGCCATAAAAACGGCATTATTACCCTTGGTGGAAGACCTGAATAAAACCTTATTGAAACAAAATGGCCTCAGACTCAGGTTGATCAGCGACGATGTGCAGTATGTATCAAACTCACTACAAAATGTCTGGGTGAATTTGGGTTTAGGCGCCATCTTAGCCACTTTGGTGATGTTTTACTTTCTGCGTTCCGGGCGTTCAACCCTGATAGGCGTGATGGGTATTCCGATTTGTACCATTGCTTCGTTTCTGGCTTTGTTGGCCTTTGGTCGAACCATCAATGTGATTTCACTGGCTGGCGTGGCTTTTGCCATAGGCATGACGGTGGATAACACCATTGTGGTATTGGAATCAATCATGCAATACCGGAAAAAAGGCCTCAGTCGATTCAAAGCTGCGATTGAAGGTGTTTCTGATGTTTGGTCAGCCGTGCTGGCCTCTACGGCTACCACCATACTGGTGTTTGCACCGATTCTGTTTATTGACCAGGAAGCGGGTCAACTGTATTCAGACATTGCCATTGCCATTTCTGGCGCCATCATTGCCTCGATGTTGGTGGCCATATTTGTGGTACCTGTGGCGATGGCCAACTTCGGTAAAGAGTCCAATGCCAAAGACGATAAAAACAGCAGGTCCATACAGCTCAGTGGCCGTTGGATGCGCTTGGTGGCTGTTTTTTCTGCCAGTAAAAAACAAGCGCGGATAACAGCAGCTGCCTTTATATTATTTATTTTGGGAAGTGCTTATGTATTCATGCCGCCAGCAGAATACTTGCCGGAAGGTGAAGAGCCGAAAGCCTTTTCAAGGATGTTTGCACCACCGAATTATAATTTGTCGGAAATGGAAAAAATTGGTGACGAACTGCGTGGCTATTTCAAAGAATTTGTTGATGCCAAGCCAGATGATTTTGAAAGCGGTAAAACCAATATGCCACCACTGGCCTATTACAGCATGCGGGTTTCGATAGGCAGTATTTGGGTATTAAGTGCGCCAGTAGATGCGCAACACATCAATGCCATGATGGATGCCATCACTGAAAAATTCAGAAGTTATGAGCACATGCGGGCTTTTTCATCACGCGGTTCCATAATTTCAAGTAACAATGGCGGCACGCGTGCGGTTGCAGTTGATTTGGCAGGTAATGATTTGAACGACCTCTATCAAGCAGCGGAAGCGGTTTACTCCCAAGCTGAAATTGTGTTCGACAAGCCACAAATAAACTCAGATCCCAATTCACTGACCTTGAGCCAACCTTTGATAGAAATTCGCCCACGCTGGCAAAGACTGGCAGAATTGGGCATCAGTAACCGAGATTTTGGTTATAACGTTTCTGCCATCAGTGATGGTGCTTATGTCGATGAATTTATCCTCAACGATGACAAAGTGGACATCTTCATGTTCAGCAACGCCGGTAATAAACAAACCATTGAAGACCTGGCTTCATCACCCTTGGTGACACCACAAGGCAGTGTGATTCCCTTGAATGCCATTGCAGATTTGGTTGAAAGCAAAAACAGTGATTCGGTACGCCGGGTCGATGGTAACCGCACGGTAACGGTGTACATCATTCCACCGCGCGATGTGGCATTAGAAACCGCAGAAGCCATGGTGCGTAATGACTTGTTGCCTGCTTTGTACCAACAAGGCAGCATTGCCCAAGGCATCAATGTCAGTATCAGTGGTGCCGCCGATCAGTTGGAAGCCACCCAAAATGCCTTGTCCAGTAACTTTGCTATTGCTATTGTGCTGATCTATTTACTGCTGGTGGCAATATTCACCCATTGGCGCTATCCTTTGTTTATCTTAGCGACCGTGCCTTTGGGCATGGCCGGTGGTTTATTGGGCTTGATTGTGATCAATGCAGTCAATGCCGGCTTGACCAGCATTGGACTCGGCGGCTACCAGCCGTTTGACATGATCACCATGCTGGGTTTTTTAATCTTGCTCGGTACAGTGGTTAACAACCCGATTTTGATTGTCGACCAAACCAGGCGCTTTTTAGAACAAGGCCAAACTGTCCAAAATGCCGTCAGAGCCGCGGTCGAAAAACGCCTCAAACCGATCTTGATGTCCACCGCCACCACCATCTTCGGCCTCGCGCCATTGGTGCTGCTACCCGGCGAAGGCACCGAGTTATACCGCGGCGTTGGCTTGATTGTGATGTGCGGAATCTTTGTCTCAACTTTCTTAAGTCTGACCTTTTTACCGGCATTGTTGATGGGTTTGTTAAAGGAGCCTGAAGGTGAGCTTGAAGCAACTTAGTGTGGGTGTGTTGAGTCTGTCATGTTTCCACGTTTTCATGTTTTAGGTAAGGTAAAAAAATGAGCTGGCACAAACTGCCAGCTCATTGATTGCGTTTCTTTAAATCAAAAATCAATCAAATTGGTTCATGGTGTTGTCTTCTCCTGATGCTTTGAGGGCCGCTGCGCCAGAGAAGTATTCTTTGTGGTCATCACCGATGTTCGAACCGGCCATGTCTTGGTGTTTAACACAAGCCAAGCCTTCACGGATTTCTCTGCGCTGCACACCTTTGACATATGCCAACATGCCTTCTTCGCCGAAATAGCCTTTGGCCAATTGATCCGTAGATAAAGCAGTGGTGTGGTAGGTGGGCAAGGTGATCAAGTGATGGAAAATACCGGCACCTTGGGCACCATCCATCTGGAAAGCTTTGATCATTTTGTCGGCAGTGACCGCCAAAGCAGTGTCATCGTATTTGGCGTCCATCAAACCAGCGCGATCATAGGCTGTGACGTCTTCGCCAGATTCAGCCATCAGGTCATAAGCTTGTTGTCTGAAGTTGAGTGTCCAATTGAATGACGGTGAATTGTTATATACCAGTTTGGCGTCTTTGACCACCTCACGGATGCGCTTGACCATGCCACCAATTTGGCCCACATGTGGTGTGGATGTTTCTATCCACAGCAGGTCAGCGCCATTTTGCAGGCTGGTAATGCAGTCAAGTACGCAGCGATCTTCTCCTGTGCCTTCGCGGAATTGAAACAAACCGCTGGCCAAGCGTTTAGGTCTTAACAATTGGCCATTGCGGTTTAATACCACATCGCCGTTGTTCATTTCATCGGCTGAAATTTCTTCACAATCTAAATATGAGTTATATAAATCACCTAAATCTCCGGGCTTTTCTGTGACTGCGATTTGCTTGGTTAAACCTGCTCCCAAAGAATCGGTGCGGGCTACAATCACACCGTCATCAATGCCTAGTTCCAAAAAAGCATAGCGTACGGCGCGGATTTTGGCGATGAAATCAGCATGTGGTACAGTCACTTTACCGTCTTGATGACCACATTGTTTTTCATCTGATACTTGGTTTTCGATTTGAATGGCGCAAGCACCGGCTTCAATCATTTTTTTGGCTAATAAATAGGTCGCTTCTTCGTTACCAAAACCAGCGTCGATATCAGCAATGATCGGCACCACATGGGTTTGAAAATTATCAATGCTGTCTTGAACGCGCTGTACTGCGACTTCATCACCTGCTGCTTTGGCATCATCTAATGCTGCGAATAATTGGCGAATTTCTCTGGCATCAGCTTGTTTTAAAAAGTCATACAATTCTTTGATTAACGCTGGCACGCTGGTTTTTTCATGCATTGACTGGTCTGGTAAAGGGCCGAATTCAGAACGCAAGGCGGCAATCATCCAACCAGACAGGTACAGATAACGTTTATCTGTGGTGCCGTGGTGCTTTTTAACAGCAATCATTTTTTGTTGGCCAATGAAACCGTGCCAGCAACCTAAAGACTGGGTATATTGGGAGGAATCCGCATCATAGTCTTTCATGTCTTTGCGCATAATGGCGGCTGTGTACTTTGCAATATCAAGACCTGTTTTGAACCTGTTTTGCAGTTTCATTCGGGCAACAAACTCTGGGTTAATGGCATCCCAAGTAGACAGATTTTTCTTGATCAGGCCATCTGCAGAATTCATTTCTTTTTGATAATTTAACATCGATTGTTTCCTCTATTTAAGTCAATATTTCAGGTTGTACGCAAATGTCAAACAAACGTTTGAATTACGCTTAACAGCATATTAAGCACACTTTAGCGACAAATAAAGGGTTTTTTGTGAATTTTAAAGACATTAAATTATTTTCAGGATAAATTATACTTTTAGAGTTTTTAGTCTAAAACCTTGCTGTAGAATAAAAAGGTTTCTGTCTTAACACCGACCAATAAAGAGTTAAATATGCCAAAATATATATACAAATCAGACCTGTCAGTTGACCCAATTTTTTCTCAATTCATTGAGAATGAAGTTTTGCCGGACTTGTTGTCTGAATTGAGATTATCCACAGATGGTTTTTGGCAGGCCTTTTCTCAAATTGTTCATGAACTGAGTCCAGTTAACCATCAGTTGTTAGTGAAAAGAGGGGCATTACAAAAGCAAATTGATGAATGGAATGTACATAACAAAGGCTCATTTGACCCTACGGTTTATCAGGAGTTCTTAAAATCCATTGGCTACCTAGAAACAGAAGGTGAAACTTTTAGTATCACCACAGCCAATGTGGATACAGAAATTACCTCACAAGCTGGGCCACAGTTGGTTGTGCCGACGGCCAATGCACGATTCGCCTTGAATGCGACCAATGCACGGTGGGGCAGTTTATATGATGCGCTTTATGGTACGGACGTGATTCCAGAAACTGAAGGTGCAGAAAATTCAGCTGGCTACAATCCGGTAAGGGGTCAGAAAGTGATTGATTATGGTCGTGCCTTTTTGGATCAGCATTTTCCATTAGAGCAAGGTTCGCATAAAGATGTGGTCAGTTATGAAGTGAGCAATCAATCGTTACAAATCTCTTTAGAAAACGGCGCCGTGACTGGTTTGAAACAGCAGGAACAGTGTTTGGCATATCAGAACACTGAAAACAAATTGTCTTCAGTTTTGTTACAGAACAACGGCTTGCATGTGATGATTGAAATAGACAAAACCACAGCAATTGGCGGGTCTGATAAAGCAGGCGTCAAAGACATCGTCATGGAAGCGGCTTTAACCACCATTCAGGATTTTGAAGATTCAGTGGCGGCAGTTGATGCGCAAGATAAAGTCGGCGTGTACCGCAATTGGTTGGGTTTGATGCGTGGTGACTTATCAGATACCTTTGACAAGGCCGGTAAAACAATGACCCGAGTTTTGGCTGATGACAAACAGTTCACCTCATTGAAAGGCAGCGACTTAACATTGCCAGGTCGCAGTTTGTTGTTCTGTAGAAATGTCGGCCATTTAATGACAAATCCCGCCATATTGGATAGGAACGGTCATGAAGTGCCGGAAGGTATCATGGATGCCATGGTCTGTGTCTTGATCGCCATGTATGACCTCAAAGGTTTGGGCCAATTGAAAAATTCACGTACAGGCAGTGTCTATATAGTCAAACCAAAAATGCACGGTTCAGAGGAAGCTGCTTTTGCCAACACTTTATTCAATCGGGTAGAAGACGCCTTGGGCTTGGCTCGGCATACGGTAAAAATTGGTGTCATGGATGAAGAACGTCGCACCACGGTGAACTTAAAAGAATGTATCAGGCAAGTGAAAGATCGCATCGTGTTCATTAACACCGGGTTCTTAGACCGCACCGGTGATGAAATTCACACCAGCATGCATTTGGGCGCCATGGCACCAAAAGCTGCCATCAAGGACATGGCATGGATAAAAGCCTATGAAAACTGGAATGTGGACATCGGTCTTGAATGTGGTTTCAGTGGCAAAGCGCAAATAGGCAAAGGCATGTGGGCCATGCCAGATGAAATGGCACAAATGATGGATCAAAAATCTGGCCATCCGAAATCGGGCGCTAACTGTGCTTGGGTACCGTCGCCTAATGGCGCGACATTGCATGCCATGCATTATCATGAAACGAATGTTTTTGAAGTACAGAAAGCAACAGCCAAAAGAACGCGAGCTTCTTTAACTGATTTGTTGACCGTACCATTGTGTGATGAGCCAAAGAATTTAACCGAAACAGAGATTCAAAACGAACTGGATAACAATGCCCAAGGTATTTTGGGTTATGTGGTGCGTTGGATTGATCAAGGCGTGGGTTGCTCAAAAGTGCCCGATATTCATCAAGTGGGTTTGATGGAAGATCGTGCCACTTTGCGTATTTCTAGTCAGCATATTTGTAACTGGTTGGCGCACGGTGTTTGTAGTGAACACCAGGTCAGAGCGACTTTTGAACGCATGGCCAAAGTGGTTGATGATCAAAATGCAGGCGATAAGCAATACAAAAACATGTCAGATGATTTGGATAACAACATCGCGTACCTTGCTGCACTGGACTTGGTTTTTAAAGGCCAGAAACAGCCCAGTGGTTATACCGAGCCTTTGTTACATGTGTATCGTTTGAAGTTAAAAAGCCAAATCAGCTGAGTACCCTCAGGTCCAGACAAGCTTGATGAATTTGATGTAACTGTTAATATTTATTACAGAAATTTTAATGTTAGTTAGGTGGCACTTGTGATATTTTGGTATTTTTGAATGGCATAATTTCATGCGGAAAACATTGATGATTGGGGCAATGATTTGGCCTATTCTTAGCTGGTCACAAAGTTGCGATGAGCAAAACATCAAATTACAAGTGCTTGGCTCAGGTGGACCTGAGTTATCCGATGGACGGGTTTCATCGTCTCACTTGCTATGGGTCAATGGGAAGGCTGAGGTATTGATTGATGCAGGAAGTGGAAGTGCCCATCAGTTTGAATTGGTTGAAGCTAAGTCTGAAGATTTAAAAGCCATTTTGCTTACGCATTTGCACATTGATCACAGTGCTGATTTGCCCGCTTACATCAAGGATTCATATTTTACAGAGCGAAAAAACGACCTCTGGGTGATGGGCCCTAAAGGCAACAACAGAATGCCTGATACCAGTGTTTATTTGGAGAGGTTATTTGGCCAGAATGGTGCCTATTCTTATATGAAAAGATACCTGCTGCCCAATAGACATAGCAGTTATAAAATAAAGGCCATAGATGTAGCTCTTGATGCCAATAAAATTGAACGACACACCCTGAGCGGTGGAATTAATGTGAGCAGTATTGGTGTACACCATGGCCCCATCAGTGCGGTTGGATGGCGAGTGGACATTGGTGACTGTGGCATTACCTTCTCAGGTGATATGAGTAACCACAATAATTCTTTGGCGAAATTAGCCCAAGGCAGTGAAATGTTGGTGGCCAACAACACCATAAAAGAGGAGGCCACTGACAGAGCAAAAAATATGCACATGCCTCCTTCAGAAATAGGAAAAATTGCAGCTCAAGCAAAGGTCAAAAAACTGCTTCTTGCACACTTAATGCATAGCAGTTTACCCTATCTAGATCAAACCACATCGGTGATTAAAAAAACTTATCAAGGCCCTGTTTTAGTGGCAGAAGATTTGATGTTAATCGATCTGAAGTAAAAATTTAAAACGAATTTTTTTGGATTGAGGTCAGCGCCAATAATGACATGAGCGCCCATGTCTTTGGTGGTGTTGACGGGGATATTTTCTAAAATACCTCCATTGATCAATACCTGCTTTTTTGATGATGGGTGAAAACACACCCGGAATACAGGTGCAGACCATTTCGGCATCGGCAACTCGACATGTTGTAAAGGTCGCTTTTTTTCCGTTTTAAATCTCACTGGCAATGATGGCAAAGGGTATGTTGGCTTGAATGAAGTCCACATCGCCTTATTGATCGTGCATCAGAAAGGCTATTATTGGTTACTTAATATGGCAAATTTAGACAAAGAAATTTTTGTAATATCCAGTCATTTCATTTTCATGGTGCTGTTTTGAATTGCCTTCCAGGGCAAACCAAAAACAAATAAAGTACTGACCAAAGCACCAATGCTGGTTTCCACAACCATGTCAGTTTTGATATCACATTCTTCGAGTGCAGGTAAAACACCAATGTGTGCGGCGACCAGTACCGCACCACCACCTAAAGCCAATCCAATTTTTGAGTCATCGAGTACTTTCCAAATTATGATTTGATTTCACTTTTTTATTCTACCAATTAAGTTATTATGTTGGCATTATTTGAGGAATAAATGATGAAAATATTATTGTCTTTTTGTATTGCTTTCTTTGTTGGGTCACCGGCTGTGGCTTTGAATTATTTTGTCAATTCTACTGGTGATGCGCCTGATGCCGGCCTCGACGGTGCATGTAATACCGGTGGAATGGTTGGCGGGCAGGTTGAATGTACATTGCGTGCTTTGATTCAAGAAATCAATGCCACTGCGGCGGAAGATTCAATTGGTTTCCTCATCAGCAATTGCCCAAACGGAGTTTGTACTATCACGATTAATTCGTTGTTACCAGAAATCATCTCACCAGTCATTATCGATGCCAGTTCCCAAGGCGGTAATGGTGGTGTTTGTGGTGATATTACTGGTCGTGAAGAATATAAAATTGTGATTCAAGGCAACGGCGGTTTTGATGGTCTGAGACTGGGATCTGGGTCTGATGGTTCGGTTATCAGTGGCCTCAATTTGCGTAATTTCTTTAACCCAATTACCATCATCAACTCCAATAACAACCAAGTGAAATGTAATTTGATTGGTACTGATCAGAGCGGTATGGCTTTGGCAAATAACAACGGTGCGAATGGGGTGATTTTAGGCTGTAGCAGTAAGGACAACATCATTGGTGGTATGAATAATGAAGGCAATGTGATCTCAGGACATGCCGGTGATGGGATACAATTTTATGGTGGTTTCTCATGTAATCCCACAGACAATGAGCCTAAAAACAATGCCATTTTGGGCAATTTTATTGGCACTTTAAAAGATGGCACTACAGCAGCTGGTAATGCGTATTCTGGGATATCATTTTTTGGTGGTGCCGCCAGTGATAATCACATCGGCAGCTTAACTGATAGCACCAGTTTGAGCCCGAATGTGATAGCGGCCAATGAATCAGGTATTTATATTGGTGACGAAGTTTCAGGAACCACCATACTCGGTAACTATATTGGTACAGATTTAAGTGGTTCAGTTGATTTGGGTAATGTTTATGGGGGTGTGGACATCATTTCTGGGCATGACACAAAAATTGGTGGTGATTCTTTGGTCAACAGTAATACCATTGCATACAACAGCCAAGGTATTTTTATCAGTGGTGAAACTTCATCAGGTAATCATTACAGCAGGAATTTGATATATCACAATGATACCGTAGCTGTTGATATCGTTCGAGATGGAGGCACAGAACCCGATGGTATTAACGCAAATGACACAGACGATGCCGATACGGGTGCGAATCACTTGATGAATAATGTGGCAGTTTCTGCTGTGACGGTTATTGAAGACCAAATGATTGGTAATTTTGCTCAATTTGATTTGATGGTGGATGCCACAGAACAAAATGCAGCATACCCGCTGTGGATTGAAGCCTATGTGGCTCCGTATGGCAGCGACATTTTTGAGTTGCGCAGTGGTTCGATTTATCAAAATGCACAACAGGCGGTTTTATATATGGTTGATTTACAGGGTCAAACCAGTACCCAAGTTAAATTTGTGTTGACAGATGATGACAACAATGCATCCGAAATGTCAGGTATTTATCATGTCAATCCGCCGGATGTGATTTATAAAAATGGCTTTGAACAACAGCCATGAGTAACGGCATTCATTTCAACATCAAACACAAAGTCGGCATCAAGGCTTCAGCCAGTGACATTTAATTGTGAGCGAAAAACAACTGACAAAAGGACCCATTAAGCCGCATTTGATTCGTTTGGCCATTCCTGCGGCGTTGGGCATGGTGTTCAACACCTTGTATAACCTGACCGACAATTGGTTTGCAGGCCAAATTTCAGATGATGCGTTGGCGGGTTTGTCCATAGCGAGTGTGGTTTTTGCTTTGTTCATTGGTTTGGCCGCGGGCTTACAAAGTGGCACTTCCGCGATGGTAGCCCCCGATGTGTCGGGCGATAAAAAATCAAAAGTCAGACATTGGGTGAACAATGCGACAGGCATCGCATTGTTGCTTTCCATTTTGATCATTATATTGGGACTGGTGTTTGGTCAGTCTTTGTTGTCTGTGCTTACGGAATCAAGTGTAACCATCGACTTGGCTTGGCAATACACCTGGGTAATTTTGCTGGGGAATTTGGGTTTTGTGTTAACCAATGTCGCCGCAGGTGCTTTGATGGGTTTTGGAAATACCCAAGCTTTTCGGAATGTATTGATTGCTGGCTTTTTTGTTAACTGGCTGCTTAACCCGTTGTTTATTTTTGTGCTTGATTTGGGTGTGGCAGGTTTGGCATGGTCAACAGTGGTGATCAAGTTGGCTTCTGCTGTGGTGTTGTTTTGGTTGTTGTCTAAAGAAATGGGTGTGGTGCCACACCCTGAATTCCGTTGGCGAAAATGGAAACATTTACTTCGTCAAATCATACCTTCCAGTGCCAACATGTTGACCATAATCGTGGGTGGTTTTATTACCATTTATTTTGTCGGTCGATTTGGTGATGAAGCAGTGGCTGGTTATTCAGTGGGTGTGCGCATTGAACAGTTATTGTTATTAACGGCCATGGGTTTGAATGCCGCGGTGATGGCAGTGGCGGGTCAGAGTTATGGCGCCAAAGATTATCAGCGGGTCAAGGAAACCTATCATCAGGCATTGAAGTTGGGCTTTTTTGTTTCGCTTTTGGCCATGCCGATGATGGTGTTTTTGTCACCCTTGATGATGGATCAATTCAGCAACGATGATAAAATCATAGGTATCGGTGTGTATTATCTGCGCGTTGATGCTTTGGCTTTTTTTGGTTATGTGTTGTTGTTCAACAGCGTGGCCGTGTTACAAGCGATTAAACAGCCGATATTCCCTATGGTCATTGGTGTGTTGCGACAAATGGTGTTGCCGACATTGGCAAACTTCATATTGATAGTGGTGCTGGATTATGATGTTTATGCCATCTTTTGGGCCATCGTTTGTATTGTTTTGAGCAGTGCGGTCTTGATGCTGGTTTACACCGAAAGGCAGTTGAGAAAACTCTGATGTGAAACGCTGTAAAGTATAGGGAGCATGGGCTAAAATAGATTTTTTAATTCAAACTAAGACCCATGACTGACCAGTTCATTAAATGTAAAGCCGCCATTGCTTGGCAAGCCAACCAACCTTTGTCCATCGAAGAAGTTGATGTGATGCTGCCGAAAAAAGGTGAGGTGTTGGTGAAAGTCATCGCATCTGGCGTCTGCCACACCGATGCATTCACCTTATCAGGTGAAGATCCTGAAGGTATATTCCCAGCAATTCTCGGCCACGAAGGCGGTGGTATCGTTGAGCAGGTTGGCGAAGGCGTGACTTCTGTTGCGGTCGGCGATCATGTGATTCCTTTGTACACACCAGAGTGTGGTGAATGTAAATTCTGTACTTCTGGAAAGACCAACTTGTGTCAAAAAATTCGCGAAACCCAAGGCAAAGGCTTGATGCCAGATGGCACCACACGTTTTTATAAAGACGGCGAGCCGATTTTCCATTACATGGGTTGTTCGACTTTTTCTGAATACACCGTGCTGCCTGAAATTTCATTGGCCAAGGTGAGTAAAGAAGCGCCATTGGAAGAAGTGTGTTTGCTCGGTTGTGGTGTCACCACAGGTATGGGCGCGGTATTGAACACGGCCAAAGTGGAAAAAGGAGACACGGTGGCCATTTTTGGCTTGGGTGGCATAGGCTTATCAGCTGTGATTGGTGCCAAGATGGCAGGAGCCAGTCGCATCATTGGTGTCGATATCAATGAGTCAAAATATGACTTGGCGAAAAAGCTCGGTACCACCGATTGCATTAACCCCAAAGATTATGACAAGCCGATCCAAGAGGTGATTGTTGAATTAACTGACGGCGGCGTAGATTATTCATTTGAATGCATCGGAAATGTCGATGTCATGCGTTCTGCTTTAGAGTGTTGTCACAAAGGTTGGGGTGAGTCTGTGATTATTGGTGTCGCCGGCGCGGGACAAGAAATTTCAACCAGACCGTTTCAATTGGTTACAGGTCGTGTTTGGCGTGGTACAGCCTTCGGTGGTGTAAAAGGCCGTTCAGAATTACCCAAAATTGTAGAACAGTACATGGCGGGTGAATTTGCTTTGGATGATTTCATCACCCACACCATGTCGCTAGAACAAATCAACGAGTCATTCGACTTGATGCACGAAGGCAAAAGCATCCGTTCGGTGATTCATTTTGACCACAAAGTTTAAGCATTGCGGTTTACAATTTAATTAAACACAGGCCAAAGTTAGAGAGATAAGTTATGGAATTATTAGATCAACACAAATGCCACGGCGGTTGGGTGAAGCGATTCGAACATGCCTCAGTATCCACCGGCTGCATCATGCGGTTTTCCGTTTTTGTGCCTCCGCAAGCTGAAATTGAGGACTTGCCTGTGGTGTATTGGTTGTCAGGTTTAACTTGTACAGATGAAAACTTTGTCCAAAAAGCAGGGGCTTTCAAGGCTGCTGCTGAACTGGGTTTGATGCTGGTGATGCCAGACACCAGTCCGCGCGGGATGGATTTTGATGGCAAAGATGTGCCCAATGATGAAGCCTATGATTTAGGACAGGGCGCAGGTTTTTATGTCAATGCGACTCAAGCGCCTTGGAAAGCGCATTTCCACATGTATGATTATGTGGTCAGCGAGTTACCAGAATTGATAGACAACCATTTTCCAGTCAATGGCCAACAAGCCATATCAGGGCATTCCATGGGTGGTCATGGCGCATTGGTTATTGGTTTAAGGAATGCAGAAAAATACAGTTCCATTTCGGCATTCAGTCCGATATGTCACCCCACAAATTGCCCATGGGGTGAAAAAGCATTTGCTGCTTACTTAGGTGATGATAAAGCACAATGGCAACAATACGATGCCAGTTTGTTGCTTTTAGAAGCAGATGGTGAAATGCCTATATTGGTCAATCAAGGTACTGATGACCAGTTTTTAGAAGAGCAGTTGGGTTCACAAGCTTTGATTGATGCTGCTGAAAAAAGTGGTCAGCCTTTGTCTTTAAATTTCTGCCAAGGCTACGACCACAGCTACTTTTTCATCAGCAGTTTTATTGAGTCTCACCTGAAATTTCACCACACGCACTTCATCACCGAATCGCAATCAGGCAGTGGTGACACAACAGAAGAAGAATAAGGTGCAAGCTATCAATAAATACTGCCCAAGGTCGGGCAAAGAAATCGCTGCTGATTCTTTGGTCAGCTACCGTGGTCACACCGCCGGTTTTTGTAATCCCGGTTGCAGCGGAGATTTTGCTGAACAAACAAAAAACAATCCTGAAGCCTGTCCCAAAGACCGTGCTTATTTTGATGTGTTGATAAAGGAAAACAGTTAAAGCAATGAAAAATAAAATGCTATTGAGTGCGAAGGGGTGTGTGTTGTTTGTCTTGTTTTTTGGGTGTCAAATTCAAGCCGGTACGATATACCAATGTAAAAACGAAGATGGTGCTACAGCCTATCAAGACCACCCTTGTGATGGTGGTGCCATTGAATTTGAACCACCGAGTTTCAATAACGACAAATTCAAAGTCGTAATGGCCAAAACCTTGGCTAAGCTGGCAAAAGAGTCAGGTAAAGGCGCCAATGACCCTAAAATACAGAAAGCGGCGGAAGTCATGGCGATGACCGATGCAGCCAAAAGTTATGCCTTCACTCAAATTCATGGCGTGGCTGTGAAGCATTGTGGTGCGCCTGTAAAACAAGCCATGGCAAAATATCAATCGAATGCATCAGACATCATTGCATTGGGGAAATACTATTACACCCATGGCATTCATGCCGAACTGGGTGAAAAGAACATCAGCCAAACAGGTAAAGAACTGACAGATGGTTTACAAGGCATGTTGGATAAAATGGACCGTGAACATGCTTCAGCTGGCAAAGACAAATTAAAACGCAAATGCAAGGAAGCCGTATCGGCATTGAAAATGCTCACCATGCTTTATGCCAATTAAACAACAACAAGCCACATCATGTATCTGTCAATAATGGCTTGATATGTTGTTATGATGAAGCTCAACGAACAACATGAGATAAACAAGATGGAAAACATGAAACTGTTTATTGCCAACAAAAAGTATTCTTCGTGGTCGCTGCGGCCTTGGATTTTATTCAAAGAGAAAGCCATCCCATTTGAGGAGCAACTGGTGCCGCTTGACTTTGAAACAGGCAATCAACGGTATAAAGACTTCAATCCTGTAGGAAAAGTACCCGCCCTTCAACAGGGTGATTTGGCGGTCTGGGATTCATTGGCCATCATGGAATATCTGGCTGAACTGTACCCAGAAAAAAGCCTGTGGCCAAAAGACCCGAAATCGCGCGCCCATGCCAGAAGCATTGTGGCAGAAATGCACAGTGGGTTTATGGACTTAAGAAACGAATGTCCCATGAACATGTGTCGCGAGCCAAGTAAAATCACTATGTCAGACGGTGTAAAAAATGATGTTGAAAGGATTGAAGCCATTTGGGCTGATTGTTTGGAAAAATACCAAGGGCCGTTTTTATTCGGTGAGTTCAGCATAGCAGATGCCATGTACGCGCCAGTGGTCAACAGGTTGTATGCTTATGACATCGACTGTAAACCAAGCACCAAAACTTATTGTGATACCATGAAGTCACTGGAGGCTTGGCAATCTTGGCAACGTGATGCCGATGAAGAGCCTTGGGTGATTGCGCGAGCGGAAAAATAAGGAAGAAGAATCAGTGAAGCAACTAATTATCACTTTAGATTCTCAATGTTTTACCTATCTGGCTTTAACTTTCTTTAATCAAAAAGAGCCTCTTGGTGATTTAGCTCAAGAAAAAGTCGCTTTGTTTAGGAGTTTTGTCTATGGAGAAGTTGAGTTATCAATAGTACCTACGGTTGAAGAAGAGTGGAAACAAATAAAGGATATTGCAAAATATAAGCAACATAATGACGTAAATGAAATTCTAATCCCAACATTATCTCCATATTATTCTAGTTTATCATCGGAAAAAATTAGTTTATATACTGAAAAATATTTGCAATATCACCCGAAAAAAAATGATTGTAAGATTCTCTCTGAAGCAGAAGTATTAAACTGCGATTTTTTTGTTAGTTATGATAATGATTTAATCAACAGGTTATCAAAAGTCAGCGAAACATCAATTCTTAAGCCAAAAGAACTATGGAAGATGCTTGATGTTCCTAGGGGCGCAAAACCGAAGGTTATTCCAAAGGGGGAAAATCCAATGGTTAATGAGGTATGGTGGAAATGGTAGTACCTTGAGGGCAGTGAATCAGGTTAAGGCCGGCCAAAGCTTATATCGACAATTTTATGTTCCTCGTCTATGACCACGGTGATGGCTTCGCTTTCGCCGTCTGCTTCTATCGGTACATAGAGCATCATGCCATTGTCCACTTCCACATCTTCCAGTTCATCCCAGTTGGTGATGACTTCTATTTCGCCCTCATCAAAATACCTGATCATGGCCAGATAGTTTTCTTCAATCAGTTCTTCAGTCCATTTTTCTTGGGCTTCTTGTGACAGCATATTCGCCGCCTCGCTGTAAGCGCCTTGGAAGACGTGTAATGCAAACGTATCTGCTGCTTGTCTGGTTGTTAACATGGTTTTGTTTTGCCTTTAATCAAATGATGCCACCAGATCGGCAGCACGGTTAAATTCACGGTTAGACTGCCAAGTTTCGGGCGAATCATCTGGCGCAATATAACCCCAGCCTGCGATCATGGAGACCATACCGGCGGCATTGGCTGCGGTGATGTCTGATTCGGCATCACCGAGGTAGGCAGTGGTGTTTGGGTCTATGTTCATCTGTTCCGCGGCCACCTGCAAAGGTTTGGGGTCTGGTTTACTGACACCGACTTCATCAGCCGAAATCACTACTTGAGCGGTTTTGAATTCTGGAATGGTGGCGACCAATGGTGCAGTCAACCAGCCGGGTTTGTTGGTGACGATGCCCCAAGGGATGTTGTTGTCATCTAAATGCTTTAATAATTCAGGAATGCCGTCGAACAGTTGGTTGTGGCTGTTGAGTTGTTTTTTGTAGATGTCTAAATACTCTAAGCGCAGGGTTTCTTTGTTGCCTTGTTCTAATTCAGGAAACAGTGCATGCACCAAGGCGGCCGAACCTTTTGAGATGTACTGGCGGTAATCGGCGGTTGGCAGTGTTTTTTCGATGCCATGGTTTTTGGCCAAGGTTTCCAGTGCCTTGATCATATCGATGGCGGTATCGACCAAGGTGCCATCCAGATCGAACAGTACGGCTTTGATTGGTTTCATGATTGCTTGCTTTTTTTCTGGACAGCTAAGAAATAGTTGATGTCCAAGTCTTGCTTGTCCAATGTCGCTGTACCAGTGAACGGGTTGTAACGCATGCCTGATAAATCTTTGATGTCCACATCTTTGGTTTTCAGTGCCGCGACCATTTCCGAGGGTTTGATGAATTGGGCATAATGGTGGGTGCCTTTGGGCACGATGCGCAACACATGCTCAGCCGCAACAATCCCCAGCATCATGGCTTTGGGTGTTCGGTTCAAAGTAGATAAAATCAACCAACCATCCGGTTTCAAAGCCGCCAAACAGGCATCAATGATGCTTTCAGGATCAGGCACATGTTCCAACATTTCCAAACAAGTCACCACATCATATTGCTCAGGATTGGCCGACGCATGGTCTTCAATGCTTTGTAGTTGGTAATCCACCTTCAATTCCGATTCATACAAATGCATCTTCGCCGTTTTCAAAGAATCCTCAGCCAAATCAAGGCCAGTCACTTTTGCACCTTGAGCCGCCATGGCCTCTGATAAAATCCCGCCACCACAACCGACGTCCAGCACCTTTTGGTCCTTCAAAGCAGTGAACTGCTCGATATAAGCCAGCCGGCAAGGGTTGATTTGATGCAAAGTCTTGAAAGGCCCATCTTTATCCCACCAAAAAGCCGCTTGGCTGTTGAATTGATCGAGTTCTGCTTGGCTGTGATTGTTGCTCATTATGCTATTTTATTTGTTGTTTCGGAGTGACATTTTACACGTTTTCAATCATAACCATATTGAGAGTTATTTTTAGCTGGATTGCCTAAGTATTTTTACTTGTATAACCTGTTTCATCCTTGAGCTGAAGTCATAAAAATGGTTACTGATGCGTTTCATTTTTTAGGGTAATAAGTAGTTAAATAGCTTTGTACCGATTTATCCATATCGTTTTTAAGAATGCTCAAATGTTTGGGTGTGAGTTTATTTTCACTACTTGATATAACAGCTGAGCGCACAGCTGGGGATGGATCAGCAATCAGTTCAGTGATGGCTTTATTTGATAATTTTAAGTTTCTTGGTATGGCTGCCCTGACACAAGGGTTGCTGTGTTTGAGTAATGAACTGAGGTGCTTTTTGAAGTATTTCTTTTGATAATATGTCATGCTTTCAGCTATCGGCATGTCTGCTTTGAGCAATAAATGTTCGATTTGCTCTTCGTTGAGCAGTTTGTTGCCAGCGATGACCTCTGTGATTTCATATGTTTCATCATGAACCAGTAAATCAATATCAGATGGATCAGTGACTCTGTATGCCGCATGGCGCCTGACGACTGGGTTGCTGTTCCGAACCATGGCATACAACACTTCAGGTACTTCCATCATGCTGTCATTTTGGTCCATGGTGCTGGCAACCCACTGATCGTAATGCATGCATTTTAAAAACACTTCAACATGCGGTGTATAGCGACACAGTGTTTGTGTTACCCACTGTTGTTCTTGTTTTAACAGCGCCTCAGCAATGGAGTGACTGATGCTTGGGTTTGTGGCCAATGCTTTTTTCACTTTTTCACTGGAGTCGCTTAAAAAAGTGTGGTGTATTTTGTCATGGGTAGAGCGCTGAGCGATGAAGGCCCTGATGGTGTCACTTGGGTCATCTTGGTATTGCATGAATAAGTTTTCATCGTAGAGCAGTTCTGAGTAAGTTGGCTTAGATTCATCCGGGTTGTGTATGGCTGTATGATACACCAATCCTGACAAGGCATGTCTGCGCACGCTTTCTTGTTTGTCGTTGACCAAATGCTGGTGTATTTCCAGAGATGCATTGCGGTGAGCGGCCACCAATGCCCTGATGTCTGTATCTTGATCATGTTGTAACTTTTCCAATATATCAAGTGGTGCTTTTTTCCGTGCTGCCAGCTCCTTTCTTACTGCAGTGGACTGATCCTCCACCAAGTCCCGCATGACTTTGAGTGATTGTGTGGTTTTGGCTTGTTTGATGCGGTTTGCTTTGGTGCCCTTGTTTTTCAGTGACTCTATTTTTTTCTTACCACCGGTGGCTTTTTTAAAGTTCGGATGACTTTGGGCACTGACACGAATTGCTGCCACAGGGTCCTCTGACAAGCGAGTCAAAACATCAGCGGGACATTTTGGATTGTTTATCACAGCTGCCCTGACAGATTCTTTTTCATCATGTGCCAAAACACCAAACATGAATGGCGTACATTGTTCTAATCCAGCAATGTTTTTCCTGATGTGAATGTCCTCGTCATATACATGGGGTTGGATGTCAACCAAAAGCGCTGCTTTGCTTTGCACCACTTTGCGGGTGATCTTGGGGTGATTGTGATGCAGGTAGTGGCAGGCGACATGACCTGGTATTTCATCCAACTTCAACCATTCCAACACTTTCCACTCAGCATACTCCTCTGCTTTGATGGCATTGGGGTTTTCTAACAAGAGCAAGGTCAACTCAGGGTTTTGTGCCAATGAGGGGAAGCAGTAAAATGCATAATTTGCGTACAATGACTTGGGGCACAAAGGATGTCTGGCTATCAATTTATTGACAAATGAATAGCGGTATTTGGTGCTGCGCTGGAAGGCATATAATCCTTTGGCTTTGGGGTCAAGGCACAAGTCAATACATTCCCGCCATGTTTTGTTTTTGGAAGATTTTTTTTGTTTTCCTTTGGGCTCAGAATCCCTCAAAGCTTGCCAAACCACGACAGATTCTGTGGTGTTGGCCAAATCCAAACGAATTTCCTCACTGCCCTGGTCGACCAAAGTTAATTGTTGTTGCTCACTTAATGAAGGGTTTGTGGCCAATGCCATGTGATAACGTTCGTCATTCAAATCAAGCAGTTTTTGCAATGTGTCCTTTTCGGTGTTTGGATTAAAAGCAACCGAAAGCTTGACATCAAAGTTGTTGTCATTTGACAAAATATTTAATAAATCTGTAGGACAGTTCCGATGTAAGGCAACACCTGATCTGAAACAGGCTTCAGTGTGCTTTGAAATCACTTGTAGCTGCTCAGCTGTGGTTTCTTCATTGCCTAACAAGTCAATGACGCCGGACGGGTCAAGCTGCTCAGTGGGAACTTGGTCAGGTTCAGGGGTCAATTGTTCTAGGAATTTTGCCGCCTGTACCGCTTCGGAGGGACAGGCACTGTTATTCAATGCGGCTTGTTTGACCAGCTCATGGTCATCACGAGACAAAAACTCTAGAACCTCAGGTGGGCAAGCTGGATTTTCAGCCAACGCCTGTCGAACAGTCCTTGCTTGGTCTTGCGCTAAAGAACTGGCCAAGGCCTGAGAGGGGTTTTTCCGTTGAGCCAAGGCTTTACGAACAGGTGCAGACTTTTCTTTTATCAAGGGTTGAAGCAGAGATTCATCGACTCGGTTTAACCCAGCGATGTGTCTTTTATCAGCGGAAGTTCCATTTTCCAACCAATAGGGAATTTTGAAATAGTGGGGCCGGTCTTCATGTATGGTGAATCTTTTGAATGACTCATAGCTTCTGCTCCACGATCCAGGTTTGGCTTCGGTAGGCTTTTGGTCTATCAATGAAGTCCATTTTTCTGATTGGCTGTGTTGTGCATACATTGGGTTCGCTTTGGCGTCTGTAGGCAAAAAATAACTGAATCGAGCCATCCACCACATATCTATATTGGGGTGTCTGGCGACCAACCGCGCCACTTCTATGGATTTATAATAATGATCTAAATAGTGTTCCAACTCAGCCAGACTGGTGTCAGGTGATTGTCTGGCAAGCAAAGCACAAACTGCTTTTTTGTTTTTGGGGCGCTGTTCCAGCGGTGGTAAGCCTTTGGCTTGGTCCAAATCAGCCAGCTGTTGCAATACATTGTCAAGCTCAGTCTCTGTTGCGTTTGGGTTTAATAAGGTCACTAATATTGAATGTAGGCTGGGCTGATTTTTTTTCATATTGAGTATTCCTGAATGTTATTAATTAGCTCAAGAGTTTAATTGTCCTCGGCATTGGTTTGACTTAATCGTACCACTTGACCAAATGGAAAAGCTTCACTTTCTAAGCCGCCAGTGACTACCAGCCAAAGGGTTTCTGTTTCGGGTTTTTGATCAGGAAATTGACCAAAACCGTCGGTAAAATAGACAATGACATCCGTTTCATGAGGTTGCTTTGCATCAATCACACGCTCAAAAAAAACGGAAAAATCTGTGCCTCCACCACCTTGAGGCAGGTGACTGACAGAGTCGCTGTTAACTGAATAAGGTCCGTAGATGGTGGCATCCACATAGTACAGTTCCAGTTCAATGAACGGGTAAGCTGCGTTAATGGCAAGTAATTCACTCATGAATTGAGTCAATTCGTGTTTGTCAATTGAACCACTGGTATCAATCGCCACCAACACCTTTAATTGATTGGACATCAAATTATCCAGATACAAACCGCTGTGGACGAACCGGCGATCATAACCCTCATAGTCATTCGGGGTGCGGACCACAAAATGCCACAGTAACCAACGCCAATCAATTTCTGGGTTCATCATTTTATCGATTTCTAACATCAAACCGGCAGGTATCATGCCTGGGTCACGACAGGTCACTTGATGAGCTGCCTGGGCTTTTCGCAGTGCATTTTGCCAGTGTTGTTTGATCGCAGTCTTGAACTCTTTTTCTGATTGTAATTGCTGTGCGTTTTCTTTGTTTGTTTGCAAGTCTGGATGGTGCGGATACATGGTCATCAAAATTTGTCGGACCTGATTTTGACTGAGGCGATCATTTTGTGATTGCTCCAGTTTGTCTTGTTTATTTACCTCATCTTCAGTTGTGGTTTGGGTGTTGTTTTGTTTGGCAGTTGAACCTTGATCCATCCACTGCTTGGCAAGGGCGGCCAGCTGGGTGTTTTGATGTGGTAAATCGATCAGTTTTTCATAAACCTGTTCCACCGATAGGTCGCTATATTGTGGCTCTAAAGCGGTGTTTTTGGGTGGTAAAAAGTCTCCGGATTCTGTGATGATGTTATTCACCACTACATCGGCAGCCATGTTCCATACCTGTGTATCTCGCAGGCCTCGCCTGATGGGGTGGAGTAATGCCGAGTGTAATGTTAAATGTAATAACAGTCCTGTCCTTTCGGCAGCATTCAGGTTCTCAAAGTATGTGGTGTTGATTCGAATGACTTGGCCGTCGGTATTAAAATGCTGACAAGTGTTGTCAAAGCGATAATCAGCCATCAAAGACAAAGTGGCCAAAAACGGATTGGCTTTGCGCAACTGAAGCAAGTATTTGCTGATGGCTTGATCCATCAGCTGCTTAATAACTGAACATAAGTGGTTAAAAATGCTTTGAGTTTGGGCTCACTCATGATTTGTTGCTGTAAGTCATCCATGAAACCTTTTGCTCTGAACAATGGAAAGGCATCAGCGGCAAATAATTGTACCCACTCTGGATTGGCTTGATTCACCAACCACCTCAAGGCATGCAATGCTTTGGTTGCATCGTCTGATCGAGCCACCAGACTCAGGGTGGTCGCATAACGAAGTGACACTTCGCTTGGGAATGTTGGCTTGACCTTACCATTGACGATGCCGTCCACATCAGGTATGTCTTCAGTCACGGATAAAAAAGCTTCGAATTCTGCGGCGGCGGCGTGACCGACTGCACTGTCAATTGGCAGTCCAGCCTGATGTAAGCCGGCAGCCATTACCCAGCTTCTGGGAGATGGCCAGGCCATCTCGTTGGGCATCATCTGGTGAAGCAAATCTTTACGGAAGGCCAAAAAAGCGATTATTCTTTCACACAACTCCTTTTGAAGTGCATACTGCTTGAAACTGTTGATTTCACATGTTGTTTCCAAGTGAATGAATCGATTGGCCAGCGGGGCTGGCATTTCAAACACCCCAGCACGGTCTTCTTTTCGGTTACCGGCAGCCCAAATATACCAGTCTGGAGGTACACGATAACTACCCACTTTGCGATCAAGAATGAGCTGCTGAGCAACTCCTTGCATGGCAGGAGGGGCCATATTGATTTCATCAAGAAACAAAATCCCTTGTCCTTTTTGTGGAAGGAACTCTGGCGAAGCCCAATGCGTGATGCCATTTTCAGGTACAGGTATTCCCCTCAAGTCTGTGGGTGCGAGTTGACTTAGTCTGATATCAATGAATTCAAAATCATGCTCGTCAGAAAGCTGTTTAACCACGCTTGATTTACCTATTCCTGGTGGTCCCCAAATCATTACACTGCTTTGGATATTGTGTTGAATCAGTTGGGCTAAAAATTTTTTAAGATCATTGGGTGTCATGCGTTTTGAGTCGATGGTTGTGGATATGCAGGTTTTTAAAACAATGTTATATAACTAAAATGTTATCATCATTACAGAACCAATGGTGACTTTATTTAATACCGTGAAGCCAATAAATCTTTGGCAAATATTGACTGATTGTTTGGCTGGATTTTTGTTTGCAAGTAGGTGATTTAATTGAATCACTGGAAATTTTCTTTCTTAACATTGACACAGCAATCTTGCACATAAAATTCAAGATGGTGATAATGTTAAACCTTAAAATCAAAGAACAAGTAATCGAGGGCGCATATACATGAATAAAGAACAATTGATGGAACATCTTTTAGAGAACCCTTTTGATTGCAAGGCCAGGTCTGAATTGGCCTCGGTGTTCTTTAATGAAGGGCAGTGGAATAAAGCCCATCAACAATATAGCTTGATTGAAAAACAAAGGCCACTTGAGAACATTGAACAGGTTTTGATGAAACAGTGCGCAACTCATACGCAGATCAGTGAGGAACCAGAACAAAAAAGTAGGGATCAAATCACCCCCGAAGAAGTGGTTTCAGAGGTTACAAGCGAACCGCAAAACACCTCCCCAAACTTGACCGTCATCAGTGGTGGACAAAATGGAACACCATCGCCAGCTGATGACAACGTGGTTTCCATTCATCATTTGTCAGAAGAAATAACACGTTTTAATGACATTGCTGGCTTGGAGGCGGTTAAAAAAACATTGAAACTTCAGATCATTGAACCATTCAAAAACCCAGAAATCTTTAAGAAGTTTGGCAAGAAAGCGGGCGGTGGTGTTTTGCTGTATGGTCCGCCTGGCTGCGGAAAAACGATGCTGGCCCGTGCTGTGGCCAACGAATGCAATGCAACTTTTATTCCTGTGGCCATAAGCGATATTTTAGACAAATACGTAGGTGAAAGTGAAGCCAATCTACGGCTGATTTTTGAGAAAGCCAGGCACAGCACACCCACTGTTTTGTTTTTTGATGAGCTGGATGCTTTGGCCTATGCTCGGGGAAAGTCACAGTCAGACTACAGCAGAACATTGGTCAATGAGTTTCTCAATCAACTGGATGGTATGGGACATGACAACAGTGACATTTTATTTTTAGCGGCTTCGAACATGCCTTGGGACATCGATTCAGCCATGAAAAGACCTGGGCGATTTTCTCGTCAAATCTTTATTCCGCCACCAGATGAAACCGCAAGGGCTTACTTACTTGAGCACAAACTTGAAAAATTACCGCTGGCAAAAATAGACCTAAAAAAAATAAACCAGCAGTTAACTAACTTCTCAGGTGCTGATATTGATGGATTGGTCGAAGTGTTGAGAGAGTTAACCGTTGAGCGTTACATAGAATCAGGTCAGGAGCAGGCGTTAACCATGAAAGATTTTAATCAGGTGCTCAAGTCGGTTAATTCTAGTACCAATGACTGGTTAGCCACTGCAAGAAACGTAGTTAAATATGCAGGTTCTGATAAAACCTACCAAGGTGTCGAGTTGTACTTGAAGGCCAACAAGCTGTTGTGATGATGGACGATAATTATTTGCAATTGGCTCATCATTACCAAGAAGCCAACCAACCAGATAAAGCCTTACAAATTTTAGAAAACCATCCTCAATCAATTGAAAATGAGGCAAATTTAGAGCATTTTCTGTTACAGAATGTCGCGCTGTTTATGTTAGGTAGATTTGATGAAGCAAGCGAATTGTCTGATCAAATTTTACATAAACACCCACAAAATGAACAGGTCATTCACAACTGGGTTTGGGTCAATATGTACCTTGTTGCCCGCGCAGAACAGGCTTATCAAACGGCGAAAGCCATGATTGCGGAGTATCCGGAGCATTCGTTTTATTACTATGCCATTGCTTTTATGTGTTTTACTTACCACATTGGTAACAATGAAGAAATGCTGGCATCAATCGAAACCGCCTTAAAAGCTGGGAGTGATCATGATACGCTCTATTTGGCCTATCAAATATTTCAGCATCTGAAGCGCACTGAAGAGCAACAGCTATACCTCAGTCGCTTGGTGGCTGAGTATCCAGACAATGAAATCACACAGCAAGTATTGGCCGAGGATTTATTCAGGCGAAAGAAATACCGTGAATCGATTCAAGTGGCCTTGGGCGCAATTCGCAGTTATCCAGAAAATCCAATATTGTTGGAATTACTCAGAAAATCAGAAAAAAAACTGTTTGCCAGTAACTTCGGTTTGAATCCCGCTGAGTGGGTTGTTCAAATGGCTGGTTTAATAGAGCGGCGAAAAATCAGGTTGGGCGTTTGGGCCAGGTTTGAGCAAATTGGTTTAAGGCTATGGCTCTATTTGGCTTGGTTGCTGGCCACTGTTATGACCATTATATTGGCACCATTTTCATTGGCTGAAGAAATTTTCAATAACGAACGGATGTTAAGGAAACGCTCTCAAGACCCTGATTTTGGAAAACTTAATGCAGGGACAGACACTGTGCTTGATTGCTTTGATGGCGTCTTGTTGTGGAACCCTAAGGCCAAAACAGACCACCAATTCATTCAACTGACTCATGAAGGCATTGTTTTGGCTAAACGCGTGTTGGCCCCAATCGATCAGTTTCAATATGAAATGGATTTAAAGTTATTAAAGAAACCTAAGGTCATACCCCATAAAAAAATTGGCTACATCAAGTTTTCTGGCACTGAAATGATCATAGAATATAAGTTTTCTGGAAAAAAGCTGCCCATCGAACTTTCCAGCCATTCGAGCATGGAATACTTACAAGAATACATTGAAAGTGTGGGTTATGAATCAACCAAAACGAAACAAAGAACCAGGTTGAGTACATTGGGTTGGGTTTACTTGTTGTCTATGGTGCCATTAATCATTCACAATGTCTTTCCACAAAAAGGCTGGTTTCTGATTTATATTCAAATGGTGCTGGTTTTTAACATTGCTTATTTTTTAATTTACCGAATGATCTTTCCACTCAGGTTTGCGGTTTTCAAACAAGCTGAAAAATGATTGTGAGCTTTATTAGCCGTCAAAAAAGTCAGTCTTTAGTGCATGTTTATGTATGCCAACTATACGCTATCACACAGTGAGCACAGTGACTGTGTTTGCGTAATGAGATCAGCCGCTCTTAAAATGGAAGTGACAACACCCTTCTGATCTCTTCATTCATAAACCCTATGGCCATGGGTCGTTGGGTGTTGGGCAACACACAAACATCATACAGTTCCTCTACTATCCCCTCAATTCTCAGTTCATGCACAATGTCACCAGTGTTGAGGTTGATGACTTGTAAACCACAGCGTGGCGCTACTTTTTTATGTTTGAGCTTATCATGCAAGGCCAAACCCTCGAAAGTTTTGTTGCCCCGAGGTTTGGAAAGGCCCACCACAGCAAAATTACCCTGAAAGCTCAAGCCGCGCAAGTACCCTGGACAAAAAGCCACGACTTCGAATTGGCCTGTTTTCATATCAATATAGCCAAACTCCCCTTGGCCGGAATTGAGTACCCAGAGTTTGTTTCTGTACCACCTGGGCGAATGTGGCATCGACAGTCCATCAGCAATCACTTCATTATGTTGTACATCAATCACCACGCCACCATCCTGACGGTGTTCGCGCCAGCCTTCATTGACATCAGTTTGACTGACACAGGTGACATAGGCCGCTTTACCGTCTTTGACCGCCAGTCCATTGAGGTGACAGCGATCCTCAGCAGCCAGTTTGCTGATAAAGGGTGGTTGCCATATGGGTTCAAAACTGTGTGTTTCACTGGGGCGAGCCAAACAGCTGAATAAGGTGTTCACAAACAGCACACCTTGATCATCAATGGCCACGTCGTGGACATCGATATCACCGGTGGTATAGCCAACTTGGGGTACATAAACCCGGTCATACCCTTGGTGTGACTGTCCAGGTTTTAAAGCATTTTCAAAGCGCCACAACTGATATAAATTAGCCACCCAGAGGCTGTCTGTTTTTGGGTCCAAGCCTATGCCCATGCAGCGTGCGAAAGTCCGTTCGAATACCGACATTTTCTGCGCATCTTGCATACCGATAAAAAATAATTTACCCGCTTGATAAGTGGAAAAGCTGATACTGATTTGGTGTTCATTGAGCCAGCTACAAAACTGTCTTGAGCCGTTGAGTTCGAGTCGATTGGTCATGTTTATGTTTTATTTAATGTGGTTTATAAGCACTACTCGAAACCATTTTTAAAAATGGGCTTTTCCTGACCAAATATCACATAACTGCTGCCAGCTTCATTGTTTCCATCAGGGTCTGCTCTTTCAGCGCCTATGATGATGTCATCAAAACCATCGCCATTCACATCTCCGGCGGCACTGACTGATACTCCCGAATTGTCATCAGCAGCAACCCCATGTATGGTAAAGCCAGTGGTACCATTGAGTTCGCTCAGGAACAAGGGGTTTGGTGGGAGATCAATTGAGCCAAACACCACATAACTGCTACCGGCACCATCATTCCCGTCTGGATCAGCTCTATAAGCGCCAATGATGATGTCATCAACACCATCACCATTCACATCACCAGCGGCACTGACTGAAACACCCGAATTGTCATGTTCAGCAACCCCATGGATGGTAAAACCATTGAGGCGATTGATGGTGTAGAGGTTAAACGGATGAGGTAATCCTTCATCTGAGCCAAATATCACATAGCTGATACCAGCGTTGTTATTTCCATAAGAATCCCCTCTATCGACGCCAATGATGATGTCATCTATACCATCGCCATTGACATCGCCAGCAGCACTGACTGGATTATTATTCGGTGAAAAGACATCTGCCATATTGATGGTAATGCCATTGGAGCCATTAAGGTCACTGAGATTCAAAGGGTGTTGTGCGGGTCCATCAGTGCCAAATACCACATAACCTCTGCCAGCGCCGTCATTAGCATCTGGTGCTGAAATGATGATATCGTCAATGCCATCGCCATTGACATCTCCTGCACCACTGACTGAATGACCAGCATAGTTAAAATCCTCTTCCCCATGAATGGCAAAACCATTGGAGCCATTCAGAGAAGCTGTGTTGAGGGGGCTGGTAAAAGGTGTGTTTGAACCAAAGATCACAAAACTGCCACCATTCATGTATTGACCCCCAAGGTGATCGAATGGCGCTCCAATGATGATGTCATCAAATCCATCGCCGTTGATATCACCCGCTGCACTGACTGACGCCCCAAAATCACTAGAATAGATGCTCCCACTATTAATAACAATGCCATTGGAACCATCGAGGTTGCTCAGATTGATGGGGCTTGTTATGGTTCCAGCTGTGCCAAATACCACATAACTGCTGCCAGTGTTGCTGTTTCCTCTTTCTGCCCCAATGATAAAATCATCAATGCCATCGCCATTGACATCACCGGCAGCGCTGACCGATATACCTGAATGGTCACTCGCTGCAATCCCATTGATGATGAAGCCATTGTTACCATTTAAATCAATAAGCTCTAATTCCGGTTCAAATTGTGCATAGCCGGGGCTGTGGCTTAATCCCAGAGCCAAGGCGATAGAAAAAACGATTTTTTTGCGATGTATGACCATATCTGTTCTTATGTTTGTGCTTTTATTTTATTCAAAACTATTCTTAAAAATGATGTCATGACCAAACACCACATAACTGCTGCCTGCATAACTGTTGCCATTGGGGTCAGCGCCGGGTGCTCCTATGATGATGTCATCAAATCCATCACCATTAACATCACCGGCGGCGCTTACTGATGTTCCTGAACGGTCATTAATCGCAACGCCACTGATGTTTATGCCACTGGAATGAGTGAGGTCGTTGAGGTTCATAGGACTTGTTATAGGTCCGTCTGTGCCAAACACCACATAACTGCTGCCAGCTTCTGTATGGCCATTAGGGTCCGCTCCGGAAGCGCCAATGATGATGTCATCAATACCATCACCATTGACATCACCGGCAGCACTGACTGAGGTGCCAGAATAATCATATTCAGCAGCGCCATTGATGGCAAAACCGTTGTTGCCATTGAGATCACTTAAATTAATGGGATTGGATATGGGTCCATCAGTACCGAACACCACATAATTGCTGCCAGCCTCCGTGTTGCTTCCTGGACTTGAACCATCGGCTCCAATGATGATGTCATCAAGTCCATCGCCATTGACATCACCTGCAGCACTGACAGATATGCCTGATTGGTCATCGACCGCAATTCCGTTAATGACAAAGCCATTGCTGCCATTGAGGTCAGTCAGGTTGAAGGGATTAGCTGTGGGGGCGATTGAGCCAAACAGCACATAACTTCTGCCAGCTGAATCGTTCCCATTGGGATTGGCTCCGGGTCCTCCAATGATGATGTCATCAATGCCATCACCATTGACATCACCAGCGGCGCTGACTGATTGACCTGAGTTGTCTCCAGCAGCAACCCCATTGATAACAAAACCATTGCTGCCATTGATGGTGTTGAGAAAAAAGGATTCGGGAAGGGAGAGTCTGAACCAAACACTACATAACTGCTGCCAGCTTGATTGTTGCTATTTGGATCAGCCCTAAAAGCCCCGACAATGATGTCATCAAGTCCATCGCCATTCACATCACCAGCGGGTCTGACTGAGTGACCGGATCGGTCATTACTTTCACTTCCATGGATGCTAAAGCCATTGATGCCATTGATGGTGTAAAGATTTAACGGATTGGGTAGAGGGTCGACAGAACCAAACACGACGTAGCTGATGCCAGCGCCGGAATTGCCATTGGATTCCGCGTCGTCAGCCCCAATGATCACATCATCATTGCCATCCCCATTGACATCACCGGCGGCACTGACTGAGACGCCAGAATAATCAAAGAAATTGGCCCCATTGATAACTATACCGTTTAGACCATTCAGGTCTTCCAGATTTAAGGGATTGGGAAGACCATTCTCTGAACCAAATACCACATAGCTGCTGCCAGCAGAGCTGTTACCTCCAGGATCAGCACTGCTGGCTCCAATGATGACATCATCAAAGCCATCGCCATTGAAATCACCTGCGTCACTGACCGCTCCACCTGAACCATCACCGACCGTCACGCCATTGATTGTGATGCCATTACTGCCATTTAAATCAATAAGCGCTGTATCCCCTTCAGCTTGTCCATAGCCAGGGTTGTGATTTAATCCCAGCGCCAAGGCGATAGAAAATACGATTTTTTTACGATGTATAATCATAACTTATATTTTGTTTATGGGATTGTTAACTTTTGGTACCTAAAACTATAAAGCTTAAGGTTAAAAAAATACCAGAAAAAGCGCCATTAAATAATGGTTACGGTTGTTAGAGAAGGGTAGAGGCAGAGCTCAGGAGGTGTAGAGTGATGCTTCGATACTGGACCTATAAATGAGTGTATGTCGCTTGTAGTGATGTAGGTGCTAGCATTCAAGCCTGAATATAAACGATTATGTTGGTTTTTTCAGTTAATGCCGATATTTTGCTTGATTGCTTGGGATTTAAGCATATATTGACCTCTTAGCAATTCTTTTAACCAATTCAATGCGAGCTTGGACCGATAAATTAGGCATGTTTTTGTCTGGCCTTTGTGCCATTCAATGCGCCATGCTGCCCATCATACTCAGCGTGTCTGCTGTGGTGCCCGGCTGGGCGCACTTTGGCCATGGCTGGATTTGGATGACCGTGATTGGTTCGATTGCTTTGTGGTCTTTTGCAACGGGTTGGAAAAAACACAAAGATATTAAGGTGATTGTCATTGCTTTGGTGGGTTATGCGGTGCTTTTGGTGGCCACGGCTTTGGAAGATCAAGTGCCCATATTGGTTGAGTCTGGTTTATTTGTTTTGGGTGGGCTTGCCATGGTGGTGGCGCATTGGCGCAACTACAGGTTATCAGGTTGCGCCGTTAAAACAGTCAAGTGATTGTCAGGTGATTTATAATAACTCAAAATCTTCTTTGGTGACGCCACAATCAGGACACATCCAAGTTTCTGGAACGTCATCCCATGCAGTGCCTGGTACGATGCCGTCTTCAGGCCAGCCTTCGGCTTCGTCATATATCAAGCCGCAAACCACACAAATATATTTTTTAAAATCAGTTGCCATGTTTCATCATCAAATTACAGATGATGCAGATATTTGGTCAAGCCGATAAAAATCAACAATTGATGAACAAATTATGGAAAACGCTTTAGCAATAAAAAACTTAGTCAAAACCTATAAAGACGGCACCCAAGCCCTGAAAGGGGTTGATTTGACCGTAAAAGCGGGTGAAATTTTCGCTTTATTGGGCCCCAATGGTGCCGGTAAATCAACCATGATTGGCATCATTTCATCTTTGGTCAATGCCACATCCGGTGAGGTAAAAGTGTTTGGCCATGATTTAGAATCAGAACGCCAACAGGTCAAAGCGAGCATTGGCTTGGTCCCTCAAGAATTCAATTTCAACATGTTCGAAACGCCGATGAATATCGTCGCGCAGCAAGCCGGTTTTTATGGTGTGCCGCGAAAAGTGGCTTTGGAACGCACTGAAAAATATTTAAAACAGCTGCAGTTATGGGATAAAAGAAATGCCATATCTCGTGGTTTATCGGGTGGCATGAAGCGCCGTTTGATGATTGCGCGTGCGATGGTCAATGAACCTAAACTGTTGATTTTAGATGAACCAACGGCTGGTGTGGATATCGAGATTCGCCGTTCTATGTGGGAATTCGTTGAACAAATTGCAGCCAACGGCACAACCATTATTCTGACCACACATTATTTAGAAGAAGCCGAGCAGTTGTGTAAGAACATTGCGATAATTGATCATGGCCAAATTGTAAAAAACACCACCATCAAGGAATTGTTGACCACTTTGGACATCGAGACTTTTATTTTTGATTTAGACAAAGAACCAGGTGACGCGATATTGAAACAACTAAGCGCGATACGTAAAGATGATTTGTCGATTCAATTAGATGTACCCAAATCCAAGAACCTCAATGCGGTGTTCAGAGAGTTGGATGAAGCCGGTTACTGTGTCACCTCGATGCGAAACAAAGCGAATAGACTGGAAGAATTATTTGTCAAAATGACAGAATCAAAAGGAGCGCAATTATGAGCAATCACACTTTAGTCGGCATCCAGACGTTATTGCGCCGTGAAGTCAATCGCATCGTGCGCATTTGGTCACAAACTTTTTTACCGCCCGCCATTACCATGACCTTGTATTTCGTCATATTTGGTAACTTGATTGGTTCACGAATTGGTCAAATGGGTGGCTTTGATTATATGTCTTTTATTGTGCCCGGCTTGGTCATGATGTCAGTCATAACCAGTTCTTATGGCAACATGGTGTCCTCGTTTTTCGGGGCCAAATTTTCCAAGCACATTGAAGAGCTTTTGGTTTCTCCGATGCCCAATTGGGCGATATTGGTCGGCTATGTGGCTGGCAGTTTGTTCCGTGGTTTGACTGTGGGATTGATTGTTACCTGTGTGGCGATGTTTTTCACTGACATTCAAATTCACAGCATTGGTATTGTGTTGAGTACGGTGATTCTCACTTCGATTGTGTTTTCATTGGCCGGTTTTATCAATGCAGCCTTTGCCAAGAAATTCGATGACATTGCCATCATTCCGACCTTCATTTTGACGCCTTTGACCTATTTGGGTGGTGTGTTTTATTCCATCAGCTTGTTGCCTGATTTTTGGCAAGGTGTGTCTTTGGCTAATCCTGTTTTGTATATGGTGAACACCTTCCGCTATGGATTTTTGGGTGTGTCTGACATCAATATTGGTGTCGCTTATGGCATCATCCTGACTTTTGTAGTTGTACTGGGTGCCATTTCACTGCACATATTGAACAAAGGTTTGGGTCTTCGTTCTTAAAAACACTTTTGAAAAAAAATATTGCCCGCAGCATTTTATAGATATGTGCTGCGGGCTTTTTTTTGCTGTGATGTTTTTACAGTCGTGCTTTCACCATTTGCGCATAGTCAGCGTCCGCTTGTTCAAGCTGCGTTAACATCCTTTGTTGGATGCTTTGATTGGCTTGACTCAATCCGCCTGCGATGTTGGTGGTCAGTTGTGCTTTTTGATCGGCACTCATGAGGCGGAACAGTTCACCTGCTTGGCTGAAATAATCATCCTTATCTTGGCTATAGGCTTGGATGTGAGCATCTGCTTCAATCGGCATGGGCGGTTCTGCCACTGCCGGTGTGGGTACGGGTGCACCTTCGTTTATCTGATCATTGGGATAGAAATTGACTGAACTGTTGGCATGGCCAGTGACTGGACAGGCTCCAGCCATGGCACCGTCTCTTTGGTAGTGGTTAACTGGGCATTTAGGTTGGTTCACCGGAATTTGGTTGTGGTTAACACCAACCCTGTAGCGGTGTGCGTCCTGGTAAGCAAACAACCTGCCTTGTAGCATCTTGTCTGGAGAGGCCCCAATGCCAGGTACAAAGTTACTTGGCGCAAAAGTGGCTTGTTCCGTTTCAGTAAAGTAGTTTTCCACATTTCGATTAAGCGCTAAGGTACCAATATCTTTCAATGGAAAATCTTTATGTGGCCATACTTTGGTCACATCAAATGGGTTGATGTGGTATTTTTGTGCTTCAGCTTCGGTCATGATTTGTAGCTGTACTGTCCATTTCGGGAAGTCGCCAGATTCAATGGCATTAACCAGGTCTGCTTGAGCGCCGTCAGCTGGGTGCTCATGTGCCTGTTCACTGCGGACAGTTTTGATGCCCTGTTGTGTTTTGAAATGCCACTTGATCCAAAAGCGTTCGCCTTGTTTGTTCCAAAAGCTGAAAGTGTGTGATCCAAAGCCATGCATGTGTCGGTAATTCAAAGGTATGCCACGGTCTGACATCAAAATGGTCATTTGATGCAGCGACTGCGGGTGATTGGCCCAGAATTCGAACATCGCAGCGGGGTCGGCTGTATTGGTTTTGGGGTTCTTTTTCTGTGAGTGAATAAAATCTGGAAACTTGATGGGATCGTTCAAAAAGAACACCGGTGTGTTGTTTCCGACCAAGTCAAAATTACCTTCTTTGGTATAGAATTTGATCGCAAAACCACGAGGATCGCGTGCATAGTCACTGGAGTCTTGGCCGCCACCGACTGTAGAAAACCTGACGAAGACTTCAGTTTGTTGACCAGATTCTTGTAGGAAGTCGGCAATGGTGTGGTCAGAAAGAGATTCTTCTAAAGTGAAAGTACCATAAGCGCCGGTGCCGCGTGCATGAACCACCCTTTCTGGAATGCGTTCTCGGTTGAAGTGAGCCAGTTTTTCAAAAAGATGAACATTGTTGAATGTCAATGCGCCCCTTTCACCTGCGCTGATGCTGTTATTGTCATCGGCTACAGGTGTTCCAGAACTGGTAGTTAACTGTGTTTTCATTGTTGATTTCCTGATTTTGTAAATTCAAGTTCCATGTTAAATATCGGCACATCATTTGTAAAACAGAATGATTCTATTGATACATTCGTAAAAACAGAACGGTCTAAAAAAGTATGTGGGATTTTTATCTAATTTTGCTTGAATTAAAAACCAACACCCTTATATGAAGCATCATCTGGTGATTGACGTGGGTCGATTGCTGCAAACTTAATCTTTATTTTTAATTTAAGGAGTTCGAAACATGAATATTCGTCCTTTACATGACCGCGTGATTGTTAAACGCGTTGAGAGTGAAACCACATCTCCAGGCGGTATTGTTTTACCTAATTCTGCCACTGAAAAACCTGTACAAGGTGAAGTGCTGGCTGTTGGAAACGGTCGCATTTTGGCTTCAGGTGAACAAAGACCTTTAGACGTTAAAGTCGGTGATAAAGTTTTGTTCGAAGAAAAATATGGTGTTAACGAAGTAACAGTTAGCGGTGAGAAATATGTCGTCATGAAAGAAGAAGACATCATTGGAATCGTTGAGTAACATCAACTATAAACAAAGGAGATTACTATGAGCGCTAAAGAAGTAAAATTTTCAGAAGACGCACGTGCCAAAATGGCTCGTGGTGTGAATGTATTGGCCAATGCCGTTAAAGTCACTTTAGGCCCTAAAGGTCGCAACGTGGTATTAGAAAAAAGTTTCGGTGCACCAACAGTAACCAAAGACGGTGTATCTGTTGCTAAAGAAATTGAATTAGAAGACAAGTTTGAGAACATGGGTGCTCAAATGGTTAAAGAAGTGGCGTCGCAAACTAACGACGTGGCCGGTGACGGTACAACCACTGCTACCATCTTGGCACAAGCTTTCGTTCGTGAAGGTTTGAAAGCCGTTGCTGCTGGCCGCAACCCAATGGACTTGAAACGTGGTATTGATTTGGCAGTTGCTACAGCAGTTGAAGCCATCAAAGCACAATCTACACCTTGTACTGATTCTAAAGCGATTGCTCAAGTGGGCACGATTTCTGCTAACTCTGATGCATCAGTCGGTGAAATCATTGCTGAAGCGATGGAAAAAGTGGGTAAAGAAGGTGTTATCACTGTAGAAGAAGGTTCAGGCTTAGGTAACGAGTTGGATGTTGTTGAAGGCATGCAGTTCGATCGTGGTTACTTGTCTCCTTATTTCGTAACGAATCAAGAGACGATGACTGCTGACTTAGATGATTCTTTCATCTTGTTACACGATAAAAAAATCTCAAACATCCGCGACTTGCTTCCAGTATTAGAAGCTGTTGCTAAAACAGGTAAGAAATTATTCATCATCGCAGAAGACATCGAAGGTGAAGCTTTGGCTACTTTGGTTGTTAACAACATGCGTGGTACGGTTAAAGTTTGTGCTGTTAAAGCACCTGGTTTCGGTGACCGCAGAAAAGCGATGTTGGAAGACATTGCTGTTTTGACTGGTGGTACTGTGATTTCTGAAGAAGTGGGCTTGCAATTAGACAAGGCCGGCATCGATGACTTGGGTTCTGCTAAACGCATCCAAGTGAACAAAGACAACACTACCATCATTGATGGCGCTGGTGAAGCAGCTGAAATTGAAGGCCGTGTTTCGCAAATCCGTGCTCAAATTGAAGAAGCTTCAAGTGACTATGACCGTGAAAAATTACAAGAGCGTGTGGCTAAATTGGCCGGCGGTGTTGCAGTGATTAAAGTCGGTGCTGCCACTGAAGTTGAGATGAAAGAGAAGAAAGACCGCGTTGATGATGCATTGCATTCAACACGTGCAGCTGTTGAAGAAGGTGTTGTACCTGGTGGCGGCGTGGCTTTGATCAGAGCACAAGCTGAAGTGAAAGGTTTGAAAGGTGCTAATGAAGACCAAAATGTCGGTATTGCTATCACATTGACTGCAATGGAAGAACCTTTGCGTCAAATCATCAACAACTGTGGTGAAGAAGCATCAGTGGTTGTCAATGAAGTGAAAAACGGTAAAGGTAATTACGGTTACAATGCCGGTACTGGCGAGTATGTTGACATGATTGCTGAAGGTGTTTTGGATCCTGCTAAAGTAACCAGAAGCGCTTTGCAAAACGCAGCTTCTGTAGCGGCTTTGATGATCACCACAGAGTGTATGGTTGCTGAATTACCTAAAGATGATGCAGCACCAATGCCTGATATGGGTGGCATGGGCGGTATGGGTGGTATGGGCGGCATGATGTAAATCATACCCCAGCTACTTTAAGCTATTAAAAAGCCCCAAGGTGGAAACGCCTTGGGGCTTTTTTAATTGTAATTTTTGTATTCGTGCTGCCTGGTGTTGCTGCCAATTAGTCAGTGAATTCTTGTAATTCTGATGGCAGCAGGTTTTTGGGGATATTTTGGTAGCACACAGGGCGCAAAAACCTTTGAATGGCAGTGGTGCCGACAGAGGTGGTGCCGACAAAGGTGCTGGCAGGATAGGGACCGCCATGAACCATGCTTTCTGCAACTTCAACACCGGTCGGAAAACCATTGGCTAATATTCTGCCTGCTTTTTGTTCTAGAATTTGTAGCAAGGGTTTGGCCATTTCATAGTCATGTTCAGTAATAAACAATGTACTGGTTAATTGTCCTTCGAGCGCATCTGCCGCTTTTAATGTTTCGGTATGATTCGCTGTTCTGACAATTAAGGCATAGGGCCCAAAAATTTCTTGATGCAATTCGGGTGAGTCAAACCATGTGGTGGCGGTGGTTGTGAACACATTGGGGTAGATGGCATCAACGGTAACTGTGGGGTTATAAACAGGTGTGACTCCTGACTTGTTTTTGATGTCTTGTGTGCTTTGAACAAAAGCGGTGGCGATGCCTTTTGTTAAGAGCTGGTTTGCGGTGCTGTTTTCTAGTTTGGTTTTTGCTGTTTCAATAAAAGCATCACCTGCTTCGCCTTGAGGGATGAATAGCAAGCCGGGTTTGGTGCAGAACTGTCCAACACCCAAGTTTAATGAATCAACCCAGCCGTTAGCAATTTCATGACAAGATTGTGCCAAGGCATCAGGTAGGATAAACACCGGGTTAAGTGACCCCATTTCGCCATAAAAAGGGATGGGAACCGGGCGTTGGTTACACAAGTCAAACAGGGCTCGGCCAGCTTTCAGTGAGCCAGTAAAGCCAACGGCAGAAATTTTAGGGTGTTTGACCAAATGTTGTGCGGCTTTAATGCCATCATCTTGAATCAGCGAGAAAATGCCTGGGTCCATGTCACACTGCTTAATCGCGGCAGATATGGCCTGGGCAACCAATTCAGATGTGGCCGGGTGCGCCGGATGGCCTTTGACCACCACAGGACAGCCCGCAGCCAATGCAGAAGCGGTGTCACCACCAGCAGTTGAAAAGGCCAAGGGGAAATTAGAGGCTCCAAAAACAGCTACAGGGCCGTAAGGTCGCAAGGTCTTTTTTAATTCAGGGCGAGGAATCGGGGTTCTTTCAGGTAGTGCTTTATCAACACTTGGCTGTAAATAATCACCTTGTTCTATGTATGAAGCAAACAATTCTAATTGCTGGGTTGTTCTTCCCCTTTCGCCAACCAATCGGGCTGACGGAAGGCCGGTTTCTTTACTGCAAACTGATGTGATTTCATCACCTCGGGCATTGATTTCTGATGCAATGGTGCGGAGTAACTTGGCTCGGTCTTTGGTACTGCTGAACCCAAAAGATTGAAAGGCTTGGCTGGCAGCTTCCGCAGCAAGGTTAACGATTGCAGTGTTAGCACGTTGAATGTTGTGGCCTGTTCCTTGGTGTGTTTCGGATTCAAAACTTGATGGGCCATTAACCCATTGGTCTTTTATTAAATGTTGTCCAGTTGTCATTTGAAGCTCCTGATAATAGGTTGGTTTGTCATTTTTTTTGGTTTATTTTTTTAAATTTGAGGGGGCTGACGCCGGTGGTTTTCTTGAATTGTTTGGTGAAAGCACTTTGGTCTGAATAGCCGACAGCAAAAGCGATGTCTAAAACAGAGTGGTTGGTATCAATTAACAGCTGACTGGCTTGAGACACCCGTGTTTTAATGAGCCACTTACCCGCACTGAGCCCATACGCCAATTTCATGCGGCGATCAAGCTGGTAATGGGACATGTTGGCCAGTTTGGCCATGGCTGTGATGGTTGGGCTCTTGTCCAAATTTTCTTCAACATATTTAACAGCAGCATGGATGTTACTGAATAAGTCATTGGTGGCGTCCGGTAGTTTCAAATCCTGAGAAATGCCGATCAAACCAGTGCAAGCGCCATGGTTGTCAGTTAATGGTATTTTTGTGGTTAAACACCAGCCCAACTCTTGCGATTGATAATTGTGCAACTCTAAATGTTGGATCAGGGGTTTTTTACTTTTCAAGACTTTGTTGTCTTGTTCAATGTACCTGTGGCCCAATTCTTCACCCAATACTTCTGCTGCATCCAGACCAATGATTTGACCCTTGCTTTGGGCCTCACATCGTTCAACTAAGGTTTGATTGACCACCAAGTAACGGCCACTTGAATCTTTGATGAAAAAAACAATGTCTGGCAGGTGGTCGAACAACTGTTCAGCAATTGAAGGATGTAATAACAAGCTTGAAACTTGCTCTGATGAAGTGATATTTTTCATATTGTGCCATAATTGAAGTTTTAACTAGAATATAAACACAGATTAAAAATAATCTGATACGTATTATAGACGGTGTTTTGTAATAAAAATCAAGCGTTTTTTAATTTTAATAATATGTCCAAAATTTAAGTGAGCACTTATGGCTGAATTTGATCTAGTTTTTAAAGGGTGTATGCCCGCATTGATGACACCTTGTAATGAAAATGGTGTTCCTGATTTTGAAGCCCTGTCGCAAATGGGTCAGTCTTTGGTTGAAAAAGGCATGACTGGGGTTGTTTATTGTGGCTCCATGGGTGATTGGCCTTTGTTAAGTATTGAGCAAAGACAACAGGGTGTTGAGGCATTGATTAATTCAGGCGTGCCTACTGTCGTCGGTACAGGTGCTCAAAACACAGCCGCAGCCGTGGCTTTGGCAGATCATGCAGCGCAAGTGGGGGCGCTGGGTTTGATGGTGATTCCTCGATTACTCTCCCGAGGAACTGTTGTCGCTGCCCAGCGAAACCATTTTTCAGCAGTGTTATCTGCTGCTCCAGACTTACCTGCTGTGATTTATAACAGTCCATATTATGGCTATGAAACCAAGGCGGATTTGTTTTTTGAGTTGAGGAAGAAGCATAAGAATTTGGTTGGCTTCAAAGAGTTTGGAGGCCAAGAAGCATTGAGCTATGCGGCTGAAAAAATCACATCGGGTGATCCCACTTTATCTCTGATGATTGGTGTTGATACACAAGTTGTACATGGCTTTGTCCGTTGTGGTGCTGTGGGTGCTATAACCGGTGTGGGTAATGCGCTGCCAGATGAGATTTTACATTTTTCTGAGTTGTGCAGGCTTGCCGCGACCGGTGATGCCCAAGCGATGCAATTCGCCAATGAATTAGACCAAGCTTTAACCGTATTATCACAATTTGATGAGGGACCTGATTTGGTACTTTATTATAAGTATTTGATGGTTTTGGCAGGTTACCCAGAATACCAGCACCATTTTAATGCTGATGATAAATTGAGTGATTCGCAGAAAGCTTTTATTACACAAGCATGGCATCAATTTAAAGCCTGGTGGCAAACCTGGCCGGGAAAAACGTATAACGGTAAGCATTGAATGAAAGTCATAGATTCACACACAGAAGGTGAACCAACACGTGTGGTTGTATCTGGCGGACCCGCTTTGGGCAGTGGTTCATTGAAAGAAAGGTTGGCGCAACTGGAGTCACATCATGATCACTTCAGGCAATCTGTGATATTAGAGCCCAGAGGCTCAGATGTGTTGGTCGGCGCTTTGTTGTGCCCGCCTGTAGATCAGCGTTGTGTCACAGGCGTTATATTTTTTAATAACACCGGCTACCTAGGGATGTGTGGGCATGGTGCATTGGGGGTTGCTAAAACTTTACAATATTTAGGGATGGCTCCAGAAAGTGAGGTGTTGATAGAAACCCCTGTGGGTGTGATTAAAATCACATTTGATTATGCCGAAGGTGCCACGATTGAAAATGTACCCAGTTATTTATTCAAAGCGGATGTTTGTCTTAATGTGAAAGGTCTTGGAGAAATTTCAGGCGATGTGGCTTGGGGGGGTAATTGGTTTTTTTTAACTGAACATGCACCTGTGGCTTTGGTGTTAGCAAATTGTCAGCAATTAACTGAGGCTGCAATACAAATCAAAAAAGCGCTTATGGAGGCTGGTGTTACCGGCATTGATGGTGCTGTTATTGACCATATTGAGTTTTTTTCTGGTGCCGAAAGTGAATCGGCTGACAGCAGGAATTTTGTTTTGTGTCCAGGCGGTGCATACGACCGCTCTCCATGTGGTACGGGGACCAGTGCTAAAATGGCTTGTTTAGCAGCAAAGAATCAATTACAACCCGGTGAAACATGGGTTCAAGAAAGCATCATTGGCAGTCGGTTTTATGGCAGCTATCAGTGGGGTGAAAAAGGCCAAGTGATTCCCAGTATCACGGGGCGGGCATACATATCAGCAGAATCTTCGTTGGTTTTTGAATCTGATGATCCGTTTCGGCATGGTATTTTTAGTGTATAGTCATTTGACTGGCTTTAGGTGGAAAAAGTTTTGAGTACAACAGGAAAGCAACAGTTTAATGCGCAGAAAGTCGTGGTTGTTGGCGGTGGAGTGATTGGTATTGCTACGGCGCATTATTTGATTCAGAAAGGTTTTGAAGTTACTGTCATTGAACAAAAAAGTGTGGGCAGTGGCAGTTCTTTTGGCAATTGTGGTTACATTTGTCCCAGTCATATGCTGCCCCTGGCTGAGCCTGGTATGGTGAAAAAAGGTTTGGTCTCTTTATTTAACAGCCAAGCCCCTTTTAAAATCAAGCCCCAATTTAGAATGGCATTGTATCGCTGGCTGTTTCAATTTGCCAAAAGGTGCAACCATAACGACATGATGGAAGGTGGTCGTCATTTAAAAGCCATCTTAGATGATTCTCGACAAGAGTATGAGTCGCTATTAAGCAATGGCTCGTTTGAAGCGCAATGGAAAAAGAGCGGGCTTTGCTATGTGATGCAGAGTGAAGGGGGGCTTAAAACGTTTGCTTCATTCAGTCAGTTACTCAGCGAACATTTCAATACCAAGGCTCAATATATACCAGGTGATGATTTACCTGCATTTGATCCTGCGTTAAAAAGTGGTTTAGCAGGTGGTTTTCATTTTCAGAATGACGCCTCATTGTCACCCCATGAGCTGGTTCACAATTGGTCAAAAAACCTGATTGAGTCAGGGTTGAATGTGATAGAAAACTGTCGGTTAACACAGGTCAACAAGGCTGGTAATCGGATAAACAGCATTTTGACATCTCAAGGTGAAATGGTTGCAGACTATTTTGTATTTGCAACGGGGGCTTGGAGCAGCCACTTGGCTTCAACACTGGGGTGTCATATACCCGTAGAGCCTTGCAAAGGTTTTTCAGTGACAGTCGATCGTCCGGAGGTTTGTCCCCAAGTACCTATGTTATTTACAGAGCACGGTGTGGGTGTGACACCATTCGATAAGACTTTGAGGCTGGGTTCTATGATTGAATTTTCAGGCTTTGATAGCCGAATTCCAAAGCCAAGAATTGATCAGCTTTTCAATTCAGCATCGCCCTACTTAAGATCAAACTTGAGCCGCAAGCATGAACAGGCTTGGTGCGGCTGGCGACCGATGACTTGGGACAGCTTACCTATCATAGGCTATGTTCCGGGCATGAAGAATTCATTGCTGGCTACTGGGCACAATATGTTGGGTATGACATTGGCACCCGCGACAGGAAAAATGGTGGCTTCTTTGGTGGCAGGAGAGTCTACTGACATAGATTCTAGTCCTTATTCAGCTGGTAGGTTTTAACAGTAAGACATGCTGTAAACGATAAAAGGACTGGCAAAATTACCTGTTTTGACAGCCCTTGAGGTTAAATTAATTGTTCATACTTTAGGGGCTTTCAAAGCCATTGTCGAATATCACATCATCAACAACTTCTTCATTTTGGATATATCTGGCCAGTAAGGTGACACCCGAAAAACTTTGTTCTCCAAAAACCCGGATGTAATTCCAGCCGCTGTTAACAGGGGACTCTAATATGGTTTGTTCCGTTCCGGGTTCATCTGACATGTGGTCATAATTGTTATGACTGGGCCACCCATCGAATTGGTGTAACAGTTTGGTTTCACCTGTGCCGTGTCTTAAAGTGACTTCTAACGTGACATTAACCAGCCCGCTGGGAACATATAAAGCAATTTGTTGTGAGTCTGGATCGACCGTATCTTCAAGACAGATGGCCACACCAGCACTGAGTGAATTATCATCACTCACTGGGTCACCTATTGCACAGGCATCAATCCCTGGTAGGTCTGTTCCTTGAACGTCATCAACATTGATGGGTTCGACAGGAGATTCGGGTCTGGTGTTGTCAATGGTACATCCATTGGACTGTACTTGAGGCAGCCAGGCATTGAACTCATTATTGAATGTTTCATTGGACACCCAAAGGTCGACCAAGTTGTTTCTATACGCTGAGTAGTTGCCCTGTTTGAATAGTGCTAACATGTCAAAAAACTCAGTATTACGTTCCTCAAACATAAAGCGTACGGCTAAGTAACCCCAGGTGTAAATGCGGTCTTGTCCGACACCATATTCATTGGTAAAAATGGTGCTCAAATCATAGGTGCCATTGGCCGCGGCTGTGGCTGCACCGGTGTTGCAATCTTTTCGTGAGATGTATTCGGCCACGCCTTCCCCGTACCAAACTGTGCGTCCTGCACCATTCACATCACCAAAGTCACCCTGAGTTATGAATCGACCATCCAAGTAATGCATGTATTCATGTCTGAGGTTCCAAATATCAAAAACAGGCCGTTCAGGTACGTCTTCATAAGCAAAGAATGTGGCTTGGTCACCGGGGGTGCTTGGGTCGCCTTCGAGGTATAAGCCGCCGTTGTTGGTGCTGGCTCCAAAAAGTGCATAGCCGTAAATGCGCCATTCGGTACTGTTGTTAAATACCACCATACGTAAATCATCATTGTCATCTGGTACAACGGGCGTGTTATTGGTCAATAAGGTGCTGTGAAAATAGGCTTCGTGTTGCCCTAAAGAATTACATGCCCAAGTTAATTGTTCGTGATTCATGTCTTGTGCCCAAAAAAACAAGGTGTTGGATGGGCAAACCATTCGGTCATTAAGTACAGCTGCAATGATGTCTTCTTTGGCATTACACAAGTTATACACGGCGCATTTTTGGAAATAATCAACGCCCGCCATGGCTTGTAAATAAGCACGCCTGCCTGTATCTGTTTTTAACGGGCCTAAATCATCGAATATCCTAGTTAACTGTAACTCAAGTTCAGGCCTCAATAGCTCAAAGTGTGGTTCTGCATATAAATCACCAACGTAGAAGTTAGATAGTTGAGCACCCAGATTGTGCAAATGAAAGTCGGCATCAGTACGATCAAGCCAAGCCATATTATCACTGATATAGTCACCAACTTTTTTGACTAAAGCGGCATTGTGTTCAGCAGCTCGACATGCTGCATCCCATGCACATTGGTTCATTGAGTCCCAAACCACAGTAGCAAAAACGCCAGCCCAGTCATCAATGGCATTGAATGAGGGGTCAAAATTATCCAGCATGTTATCGACCAATGGAATCATTTTATCACCAATTAAAGCGTTATTAATGTCTGCTACGGCATATGAAACCACTTTGGCATGTTCTGCTGTTTTGTCATAAAAATGCGCATTGTTAACGAGTGCGTTGATTGCATTCTTCGTCCACTCTTGGTTGTTTGTTGTTAAAAACTGCCTGTTCCCATAGTAATAAAAAGCTTTAATCCAATAATACATCGAGGTCATATAGCGCCCTGGATCGGTGCCGTCATAAGTGGCTGCTTGGGTGATGATTTCATCGGTCACAGTGGCAATGTTGGCTTCTGTAAAAGTGCCTATTCTGACTTGTTCAGAAGCGGCGCCAAATAAACGTTCAACGCAGTCATGCCCTTGAATGCTGATTTGGGTTAATAAATCACTGCCTGAAGTGATGAATGCATTGTCATCACAAGCGCCCAAACTTTCAGTGGTTTTGTTTTGTGGACTTTTGACTATTCTTAATGCGATGTGATTGATGTTTTTGGCATGTATGCCATGTTCAACTTTGGTATTGAATTTGTGGTTGATTCCATCGGCATGTTTTATAAGGCTTGCATCTGTGATGAGTTTATCAGGTGAAGTGTTCATCACTGACATACTGGTGCTGCTGATAACGCATAAGCCAAGTGACATGAGTGTCTTGATATTCATGGTGTCTATTCCTCTCTTTATATATTATTTTTATACAGTAAATATTTGTTGTCACATGGACAGGTGTTGTATTTACCAGTCACCAGTTTAGCTTTTTAATGCGTTAATAAATGGTCAGATAATACAATGTAAACTCGAATTAAAAACGATTTAGGATGGTTTTATTGGGGTTTAGCATAATTATTAATGGAAAGAAGGTGGTTTAGGCTTGTTATGTACTTTTGCTAATTCAGTGTTGGTAATGGGAAAAGTCGGTGGACTTAATGCGTGTTTAGACTTGAATTTTACGGCCACTGACCGCATGATAGGGGCTTTGAATCACCAGCCAATCACGTGTTAGACTCATCCAACCAATCTTGTACCTTGCCAGACATTGCTGCCGAAGAAAAAGCCAAAGTAGGAGGCCAATTACAGTGGGTCGGCATGAGCGACATGGAGATGCCGCTAAAACTTAATGCAGACACAGATATGCAAACCAGTATTGCCCAAGTGCGAGCTGAAGTGTCTTTGGATGATGTGGAGTCGCGTGGCATTCACATGTCACGTTTGTATTTGGCTTGTGATGAAGTGTTCACGGCTCAAGCCATTGATTTTGCTGTATTGCATTCATTAACCGATCGTTTTATCGAGACGCATAAAGACTTGAGCCAAAATGCTTTGATTGAAGTTGAATCAGAAGCTTTGTTGAGGCGCAATGCTTTGGTCAGCGAGTATGCTGGTTGGCGTGCCTATCCAATTAAATTGTCTGTGGTGAACTGTCAAAAAACAGGCCTGTCTAAATACCTCAGTTTTCAAGTAACTTATTCGAGTACCTGCCCATGTTCTGCGGCATTGGCTCGACAATTGATTCAAGATAATTTTGCTGATCACTTTGAAGGAGAGTCACTGGATAAAGAAGCGGTTTTGGCGTGGTTGGGTTCTGAGCAAGGCATCAATGCGACGCCACACTCCCAACGATCATCTGCTGTAATTAAAGTGAAATTACCAGGTTCGCAAAAAGAAGTGCCAGTAGAGCAGTTAATCAATGTGGTTGAAAACACATTGCAAACTGCTGTTCAAGCAGCTGTCAAACGGGCTGATGAACAAGCTTTTGCACTGAGAAACGGTCAGAATTTGATGTTTTGTGAAGATGCTGCGAGGCGAATTAAGCAAGCATTGATAAAATGTGAACTGGTTCAAACATTTCATTTAAGGGTCACTCACCATGAATCGCTACACCCACATGATGCTACTGCTGAAGCATACAGTGAATGAGCCTGAAAATAATTCATTTTTTTCTTGATATTCTTAATTTATACACAAGTTGACAGCCAAATGTCATGTAACAAGGGTTTAACTGTTTTTTGTTAAAACAAACATTATAATAAATCACTAAAGCACTGATATATAAAGAAATATTGAGTGTGGTTAAAAATTAACCATTTTGAGCTTGTGGTACTGCTGGCAACGATTTGAATCACTTAAACAGTGGTTATCAACAAAGTTATCCACAGGCTTTGTGGACAAGTTAAAAAGTCTTAACAAAACAAGCACTTAACAAATTTCGGCTTTTTGTCGGTCAGATTCTGTTATGATTTTGTTCCTGATTTTTTCATGACGCCTGAACAACTGTGAGCGATAAAACCGTATTACATATTGCTTTAAAAGTGCCTTTTGCGCCTTTTTTAGATTACTTGCTACCAGAGGGTTGTGAGCAACCACAAGTGGGCTGCCGGGTTTTGGTTAAATTAGGTGCGCGCACACCGGCAGTTGGTGTGGTGTTGGCTGTATCGAGTGACAGTGTTCATAAGCAGCTTAAACCCATAGATTCAGTATTGGACGCTTCTCCATTATTAAGTGCAAATATTTTGTCTTTGTTAAGAAAGGCTGCCAGTTATTACCACGCGCCATTAGGAGAAGTGGTTCATATGGCATTGCCAAAATGGTTCAGGCAAGTTAAAAACCAAGAAGTGCCCAAGCAATATTGGTGGAAGACCGTTGTTGATTGGGAAACGGCAGAGACGCAAACACAACGCTCAGAACACCAGCAGTCGGTCTTTAAATACTTGCAACAAAACCAACCACTGACCAGTAAAGAAATCACTCATATTTGCACCAATGCATCACATCAGTTGAAGCAGCTTGAGAAAAAAGGTTTGGTCACATCATCTGAGTTGTGTTTTCTTGACGGTGAGTCGTTAAGAACACCTGATTTTACGCTAACTGAAGACCAGACGGCAGCCATCAACTCAATCAATCATTCACAAGGGTTCAGAAGTTTTTTGCTGGATGGCATTACCGGTTCTGGAAAAACAGAAATTTATATCCGCCTGGTTCAAAAGCACATTGAACAGGGTGAACAGGTGTTGGTGTTGGTGCCTGAAATTGGTTTGACGCCTCAGTTGTTTAATGAAATCAGTGAGCGCATTACCGGTCGCATGGCTGTATTGCATTCTGGGTTGTCAGATGGCGCCAGAGCGAGGGTATGGCAACAGGCCAATTTGGGCCAAGTGGATGTGGTTGTTGCCACCCGTTCGGGTATCTTTACACCGTTCAAACAGCTGGGCATGATAGTTGTAGATGAAGAACATGATTTGAGTTATAAGCAGCAAGATGGCATCCGATATTCGGCTCGAGATTTGGCCTTGTTGCGCAGTCAATTGTCTGATGTGCCTGTGATATTGGGTTCGGCGACACCCAGCATGGAGTCATTGGCGCTGGCAATGAAAGGTCAGCACCAGTGGCTGAAATTACGCACCCGAACGAATCGCAAGCCATTACCACAAACCGTGGTGCAAAATACCACTCAACTGACGCTTAAAAATGGTTTAACCCACGACACCTTGGATCACATCAAGAGACATTTGTCACTGGGTCAACAGGTGTTGGTGTTTCTTAACCGCCGAGGTTGGTCACCTAAATGGTTGTGTCAAGATTGTGGATGGATTGCCAAATGTGATGATTGTGATGCCTATTTAACGTACCACAAGCACACCAACCGTTTGACTTGTCACCATTGTGAACGTCGCTACACTACCCCAGAATTTTGTCCAGACTGTGGATCACAAGAAACTGATGTGTTGGGTGTGGGAACGGAGCGCATTGAGGCGGGGTTAACTCAGTCATTGAAGGATGAAACCATTTTGCGGTTTGATCGTGACACCATTAAATCAGCTAAAGATTGGCAAACGAACTTAGATGTTGTCAGGCGAGGTGAGCCTTGTGTGATCGTTGGAACACAAATGTTGGCCAAAGGGCATGATTTCCCAAAATTATCTTTGGTGGTTGTGGTGAATGTGGATAACAGTTTTTATTCAACAGATTTCAGGGCCACTGAACATTTGGCGCAGTTGTTGATTCAAGTGTCTGGTCGCGCAGGCCGAGCGGACACACGGGGTGAAGTGATCATTCAAACCCAGAACCCCAGCCATGAGTTTTTTGGTTTGCTATTGAAGAAAGGGTATCAAACTTTTGCGCAAGAACAATTGCAGGAAAGAGAAGCCATGGCCTTTCCTCCTTACAGTCACATGGCCATCATTCATGCACAGCACCGCGATGAACTTGAATTGATGCAGCAGTTACAACCCGCGATTGTGATTCAGGATTCACACCCAGATGTCAGTGTTTTAGGACCATTGCCAGCGCCGATTCAACGCAAACAAAAAATGCACCGCATGCAAATCATCATCAATGCCAACAGCCGAAAAGCATTGCACCTGTATTTATTTGCAGTAAGAAAACAACTCCCAAGCCAGTTGCGATGGATTGTGGATGTTGACCCAATTTTGTTAGATTCTTGATTTATTAAAAGAGGCTTTTTTTCTAATAAAAAAGCCTCACCAAATGAATGGAGAGGCTTTTTAGAGATAAATAACAGTTGATTACTGTTTAGTAGGCTCAGCTTGAACTTCAGCCTTAGGTGTTTTAACTTCGATTAATTCGATGTCAAAAATCAAAGTGCTGTTAGGGCCGATTGGGCTGCCAGGTCGGGCATCAGAACCGTAGGCCAGTTCAGAAGGAATGTAAAAGCGGTATTTAGAACCTGTATTCATTAATTGAACGCCTTCAGTCCAGCCTTTGATGACTTGGTTCAAGGCAAAAGTTGCTGGCTGACCACGATCAACAGAGCTGTCGAATTTTGTGCCATCAATCAAAGTACCTGTGTAATGTACAACTACAGTATCAGTAGCAGCAGCAGGTTTGGGGCCTGTGCCTTCGGTTAGTACTTCATACAAGATACCAGAGTCAGTGGCTTTGACACCATCTTCTGATTTCTTTTTGGCCATGAAAGCATCACCAGCGGCTTTGTTTTCAACTTTTTGTTTTTCCATTTCAGCCATCATTTCAGCGCGACGCACTTCTTGGGCTTTTTGTTGTTTCTGTTGGATAACACCACGAATAGCAGTTAGCTGCTCTTTGGTTAAGCGCAACTCACGACCTGCCAAACCATCTTCTAAGCCTGTCATGAAAGCTTCGTTATCAAATCCAATTTCTGAATCTTTTAAATATTTACCTACATCAGTACCTACTTTGTAATTGATTTGACCATTTTCTGTTTCCATGTTGGCCCAAGAGGTGGTGGCAAATAAAGCCGCAGCAGTGGCCAGAGCCAAAGTTGATTTTTTCATTATATTTCTCCAAGTTAATCTTTGTTATGCGAACCCAGTAAAGAGTCACAAAGGCAGCGATTATATACAATATTTATTGTGGTTGCATTTGCGCAACGGTGAATTATTAAAATTGAACCAAAAATCCCAAAATTGGTCTCAGATTTGTAACTGATGCCTTGTTTTGGTGACGATTGACCTATATCATTTAAACAGTGTATAAGGCATCATCATATTTATAAAGTTCAATAATAAGGAGTGATCAACAATGAATGGCATAAAAAATGCAGCGATAACTACCCTCATGGCTTTGGCCTTGTTTACCTTTGAAGCGCATGCATTACTGAAATCTGATACTCTGGCACCGGCAGAAAAACATGCCAAAGAAAGCCAGTTAGTGGTCAGGCTGATTGAACATTATCATTACAAGAATGCTGAGTTAGATGATGAGATGTCGAAAGAAATTCTGGATAAATACATCGCTATTTTAGATCCCAATAAAATGTATTTCATGTCAAAAGACATTTTGGCGTTTGATGCTTGGAAATCTAAAATGGATGACTTCATTAAAGAAGGTCGTTTAAAACCAGCCTATGATATTTTTAATCTATTCAAAAAGAGAATGCAAAATCGGATTGATTTTGCTGTGAAACAGCTAGATGAAGAGATGACATTCGGTGCAGATGATGAATTTGCCTGGGACCGAGAAAAAGCAGAGTGGCCAATGAGTGAAAAGGACTTGGATGCATTGTGGACTAAAAAAGTTAAGAATGATTATTTGAGTTTGAAGTTGGTTGATAAAGAACCTGCAAAAATAAAAGAAATATTAAGTAAGCGCTATAAATTGATGGCTAAGCGCATCAACGAACGCAAAAGTGATGACGTGTTTCAGTTTTATATGAATGCTTATGTCAGCTTGATTGAACCTCATACGGGATATATGGCACCACGCACATCTGAAAATTTTGAAATCAACATGAGTTTGTCTTTAGAAGGTATCGGTGCGGTATTGGGTAATGACGGAGAATATACGGCGATTGATACGGTGGTCAAAGGAGGTCCTGCTGAGCTTGAAGGTACGTTAAAAAAAGGCGATAAAATTGTCGCAGTGGGTCAAGATGCCGAAGGCAGCTTTGAAGATGTTGTGGGTTGGGCTTTAGAAGATGTGGTGCAATTAATCCGAGGTAAAAAAGGTTCAATTGTAAGGTTGCAAGTTCTAGGAAAAAATGAAGAGCCTGGCGAAATGCCGCAGACCATCAGTATAGTCAGAGACAAAGTCAAGTTAGAACAGCAAGCAGCTCAATATCAAATTCTTAAAGTCAAAGGTGAAGAAGGGGAGCGCAAGGTGGGTGTGATTGACTTGCCTACCTTTTACATGGATTTTGAAGCGTATAGAGATGGTGATCCTGATTTCAGAAGTACAACCAAAGATGTTAAAGACATATTAGCCAAAATGAAAGCCGACGGTGTTGAGGGTGTGATTGTTGATTTAAGAAACAATGGTGGTGGTTCATTAACTGAGGCTATTCAATTAACAGGGCTATTTATTGATCATGGGCCAGTCGTTCAAACTAAATTCTCTGATGGTAAAGTCGATGTTAAAAAAGACCAATCAAAACAGATGGCGTGGGACGGTCCAGTGATGGTGATGGTGAATCGCTTTTCAGCTTCGGCCTCTGAAATTTTTGCTGCTGCTTTACAAGACTATGGTCGTGCTGTGATTGTTGGTGACCCAACATTTGGTAAAGGCACGGTTCAAAATGTACTGCCTTTAAAAGACTACACCTATGACCGTGAAATAAAGTTAGGACATATGAAAATGACCATTGCTCAGTTCTTTCGCATCAACGGCGGCAGCACCCAAAATCGTGGAGTGATTCCTGATATTGAATTTCCAGCAGCGCCGGGCTTGGATGAGTATGGTGAATCTTCATATGATAATGCTTTGCCTTGGAGTAGTATTCAAGCAAGTAACTATACATTATTTGATGATTTATCAGATGAAATTGTTTTCTTGAAGAAGAAATCAAGGGCCAGAAATAAAGTCAATTTCGAATTCACATTTTTAGAAAAAGAAATTGAACTGTATGAAGCAGAAAAAGACGACAAGAGTATTTCGTTGTCCGAAGCTGAGCGCAAGGCAAAGAGTGAAGCAAGTAAAGCAAGAAAAGAAGCCCGTAAAGCAAAAAGAGAAGCGCTATTAAAAGCACAAGAAGGAAAAAGCATATTAAATCAAGTGGAAACCCTTTTTGATTCAAATGACACGCATAAGTCAAAAGATACATTGGCTGTTGAAGCGGAGGCATTGGCTGAAGCAGAAGAGAATGCTGATGAAGATGAAGAAGAATTGTTTGTTGACTTTAGGTTACAAGAAACGGCGAGGATTTTAGGTGATTATATTGACCTAAAAATGAAGGCGCTGTTGGCTAAACAAGGCGATAAATAAAGATTTAAACAAAAACTAGGTATGAATTAAAGCCGCTCCAATGACATTTTGAAGCGGCTTTTTGCATTAATTATTCGAGGGTTTTATTAAATTATCGGGTCAGGTTTTCGATGCCGCCTTGTTTAACCACAATATTGTCTTCTATGCGAATGCCGCCAAAGGGTTGAAATTCAGCTACCTTATCCCAGTTCACATCTTTATGCCCCGCAATTTCTTTCATTAACATCGGTACAAAATACAAGCCAGGCTCAATGGTGATGACGGCGTTTTCGCGTAATGTATCTGTTAATCGCAGAAATGGATGGGCTTCAGGCGGGGATTTTACAGTGCCTTTTTCATCAATGACATGTCCGCTGACGTCATGAACTTGCAAGCCCAAGTAGTGACCCAGTCCATGCGGGAAAAATGTACTACTTAATCCTTGAGATACTGCGGTTTCTGCATCACATTTGAAAACACCAAACTGATGCAGTACTTCACTGATGTACAAGTGTGCTTTGAGGTGTAGGTCTACATAATCTTGACCTGCGACCGCTTGGTTACACAATGCCTGTTGCTTTTCATCCATCAAAGTGATCATGTCTGCAAAAGCATCTTGTTGAAAGCTGTATGTTCTGGTGATGTCAGACGCATAGCCCTTGTGGCTGGCACCGGCATCAATCAAGAATGATTTTAATTCGTTGCTGGGAATGTGCTCTCGACTTTGGAACTGGTAATGTAAAACAGATGGGTTTTCATTCAGGGCAACGATATTTCCATAGGGCATTTCATATTCATTGTGCTGGCATGCTTGAAGATAGGCCATGTGTATTTCATATTCAGAACAGCCATCATAAAACGCCAAGCGAGCCGCTTCGTGGCCTTTCATTGCAGTGATATTGGCTTGGCGAATGCAGTTAATTTCATAGTCAGTTTTTTGAATACGAGCAAAATGCAAAGCATCAAGTAACGCTTTTGGATTGGTGTCTTTGTCGTCTAAAGGTTGTAATTCTTTTGAACCTATCCATGCGTGGTTTTTGTTGGCTTTGAAATCGGGTAATTCAGAATAGTGACCAATCACTTTTACATCAAAGTGTTGTGCCCATTTGTCTTGGCTGTTATCGATGACTTTATGCCAAAAATCAGCGGGTTGGTGCAAATAAACGGTGGGCTTTTGGCCTGGGATAAAGTGAAGGACACTGCTGGTGATGTGAGGAACAGGAACCCACCATTTAAAGTGGGGATTGATGCTATGTGGCGGGCCCATATCATCGAGAAAATTGTTTTCTGGATGGCCTGAATATATCCAAACACCATCATAAGCAGACAGTGCCAGTGCATGGGTGGTGGCTGCCACCACTTTCTCTATGTGTTGTTGAAAAAGTTTCATGATTGAGTCTAATGTAGATAAACCTTAAGCGTATCAACTCGTTGTGTTTTTTACCATTACTTTTCGACGCCTTTTGCACACTGATTTGGTATCATTATGGGCTGTTAATCTTTGATAAGGTCATGTCTCAAACTAATTTCATACAAAAGTTTTTTAAATTGGAATCATCTGGTGGTATTTTGCTGATGTGTTCTGCATTGCTGGCGATGATATGTGCCAACACAGGGTTGAATGTTTACTACCAACAACTTTTATCCACAGCAGTAGAAGTGAAAGTGGGTAATTTTGAAATTGCTAAACCTTTGTTGCTGTGGATTAATGATGGTTTGATGGCAGTTTTTTTCTTTTTGGTGGGATTGGAGTTAAAGCGTGAGTTACTAGAAGGTGAACTGTCTGAAAAAAAGAACATCATTTTACCGGGTGTTGGCGCCATTGGTGGGATGTTGATTCCTGCGGGGATCTACCTGATTTTTAATTATAAAGACCCGGTCGCTGTACAAGGTTGGGCGATTCCGGCTGCTACTGACATTGCATTTGCTTTGGGTGTTTTGGCTATTTTGGGAAGCAATGTGCCGACCTCAATAAAAATATTTCTGACCTCGTTGGCTATATTTGATGACATTGGAGCCATTATCATTATTGCGATGTTTTATACCTCACAAATCTCTATTACTGGTTTGATGGTTGCATTGGCATGTATTCCAGTTTTATTTATATTACACAACAGACGCATTGAATCTAACAGCCCATACCTTTTGATAGGTATTATCATGTGGGTTGCACTGTTAAAATCTGGTGTACATGCGACACTGGCTGGTGTGGTTTTGGCGATGTTTATCCCAATGAGGTCGAAGTCTCACCCAGAACACTCACCACTGAAGAGTTTGGAGCATGACTTACATTCTGCCGTGGCTTATTTTGTTTTACCGGTTTTTGCATTTGCCAATGCGGGCATCAGTTTTACAGGCATGGGTTTAGAACAGCTTTTGCACGGCGTGCCGATGGGCATTGCACTGGGATTATTTTTGGGTAAGCCAATCGGTATTTTTGGTTTGTGTTGGTTGACAGTGAAAATGAAGTTTGCCAGCTACCCTAAGGGGATGAATGGCATGCGGTTATTTGGTGTTTCTGCACTCTGTGGTATTGGATTTACAATGAGTTTGTTCATTGGTTCGTTGGCTTTTGAAGAGACTGGAGTGAATATGCTATTTGATGAACGACTGGGGATTGTGATTGGTTCGTTGCTGTCTGGCCTTTTGGGTTTTGTTGTGTTGAAAAAGGCGTTATCAAAACCTGAGACAGCTGTTTAGTTGTTGATTGATTGATAAGCTTTTAACGTTTTGAGAGCGCAATCATGCCACTGGTGTTTTTGCGCTTGATTGACACCGGTGGTTGATGCATCGATACACCATTGCTCATCATTCAAGGCCCTTGCTAAGCCTTGCTTTATGTCATCAGAATCTTCAGGATTAACCAACAAAGCATGACCTGCGGCAACTTCTTCCATGGCAGAATGTTTTGAAGTTAATACCGGTGTGCCTGAAGCCATAGATTCTATGATGGGCAAACCAAAACCTTCATACAATGAAGGAAATGCAGTTAATTTGGCACTGGCGTACAGGCGAGTTAATTGTTCCTGGTTCACATATCCGGTACAAACAACTTCGCCTTTTAGGGTGAGCCGATCAATCAGTTTTTTGATTTCCTTATTTTTCCAGCCATCACCGCCAACCAAAACCAATGGGTATTTTTGTTTTAATGTGCTTGGTAGGTTGTGGTATGCATTTATCAAACGCAATAAATTCTTTCGCGGTTCGCTCGTGGCTACTGAGAGAATAAATCGACGGAATGACAAGCCAAAAACTGCTAGTGTGTTATGACATTCAGCCTTAGTGCGAGGCTGAAATGCTTCGGAAACGCCTAATGGTGTCACTGAGATTTGTTCTTCAGGATAGCCGTAATGTGATGTTATTTCTTGGCGAACGTGTTCTGATGGCGTGATGATGTGTTGTGCTTGTGCTAAAGTTTTGGGTATTTCTTGGTCTAAAAACTGAAGGCGATAGTCGGGTTGGGTTGCTCTGTAATGGACAAAACTCAAGTCATGAAATGTAGCCACTGACGGTCCGTCAAAAGGCATTAAAATGAAGTTGGGGCTGTGAAAAATATGCCCTTTCATGCCTTGGCTTAATTGTGCCAGGTTTCGGCTTCGCATGGTGTGGTAATGTTTCAATGCCGCGTGTTTAAAGGGCACATACTGACGTAGCTTGGCTATCCACTGGTTGCCTGTCGCAGCTGTAGAAATATCACTTATCCATCGGTTGCTAGAAAAAAAACAGATGTCTTCTATTTTGCTGTGTTCGGCATGGGCCATGTGTGACAGTTGTTGTCCAAGGTGCAAAGCATAGCGGCCGATTCCAGTCAAAGGTTCGGTGATGGCATCGACGTTATAAATAATTTTCATTTGGTCATTGTAGCATTTGAGATACAATACTTTGGGCTATTTACTTTTAACATTCAGTTTTTGGAAACCAAAATGACACAACCGTTTCACTTGGCCATTCAGGTTAAAAATTTATCAGAATCACGACATTTTTATGGGGATGTTCTGGGTTGTGATGAAGGCCGTTCATCTGAGCACTGGGTGGATTTAAACTTGTATGGTCATCAATTGGTTTGTCACGAAAATAAAGACATGGAAGTGGTCAATCACCACGGTGATGTAGATGGAAAGTCTGTGCCTACGCCGCATTTTGGTGTCGTGCTTGAGATGAATGATTGGCAAATTTTAGCTGAACGTTTACAAGCCAAAGGTGTGGCTTTCATTGTTGAACCTCACATCAGGTTTAAGGGTGAGCCAGGAGAGCAAGCCACCTTGTTTTTCCTTGACCCTTCAGGCAATGCATTAGAATTCAAGGCCTTTGCAGATATTGAATCTCAGCTGTTTGCTAAGTAGGTATTAATTCAAAGCAACTGCCAATGTTCAACCACCTGGGTTCTTCTTCTTTTAAATCAGCGTGTATCAAAGGGTGATGCTGAAGCCAAATTTGCGGTATTTTTAATCGCTTGGGTTCTATGGTAAATGATTGAACAGGGATGTCATGTTGTTGACGATCACGAGAATAAATCAGTGACAAACGCAGTATGGCCAGCATGGGTTCAAACCTATGCCATTGCTTGTTGTTCAAAAGTGAATTGGATTGGCTGCTGATTTTTTGTCTTTGGTATCGAATCAACTGGCTGATGATTAGCTGCTGCTGTCTTGAAAAACCGGGCAAATCGGCATATTGCACCACGTAAGCACCGTGTTTGTGAAATTGACTGTGAGCAATAGACAAGCCCAGTTCATGCCATTCGATGGCGGCATTAAGCAAAAACCAATCTTTATCATTTAAAGTGATGTCACTGTTTTTGATTAAGTTTTTCGCTTGGTGTTTGACCCGATCGACTTGTCTTTGGTCAACATCAAACTGAGCTTTGAGTTTGTTGATGCTGCGTTCGGTGACCAACTCTTGGCCTGATTCGCCATACAAGCTATAAGCAATGCCTTCCCTTAAGGCACCACTTGAGACGCTCATGTGTTCAATACCCAATTCATCCATCAATGCAGCAATGATGGCCAACCCGCCAATAAAAACTGGACGTCGCCGTTCACTTAAGCCAGATATTTGAGTGAGTGACTTAATTTCTCCCATGCCCAGACATTGTTGAATCAATTGTTCAAGCCCTTTTCGACTGATACCTGTTTGACTCCAGTCATTGGCTACCAGTATCTTGGCAGCAGCGCGCATGGTACCTGATGCGCCTATGGCATGTTCCCATCCGATTTTTTTAAAAGATTTACTGACCGGTGATAATTCTTGCAGGGCATGGGTGTAAGCATCAGACCATTGGGTTTGTGTGATTTTGCCATCAGAAAAAAACCTTTTGGTGTAACTGACACAACCCATGTGTAAGCTTTCCCTTTGTTTAGATTCAAAACCTTTGCCGGTAATAATCTCGGTACTGCCGCCACCAATGTCCATCACCAATTTGTTACTTAAGTGCTCAGACATGGATTGTGCTACGCCGAGGTATAAAAGGCGCGCTTCTTCACGGCCTGAAATGATGTCTATGTCGTGATTTAAAATGTCTTCTGCTTGCTGTAAAAAATGTTCAGCATTTTTGGCCACTCGGAGGGTGTTGGTGCCGACGATTTTGATATTCTCGCTTGGAATGTGTTTGATGCGTTGGGCAAACATGGACAGGCATTCAAAAGCACTGACCAAGCCTGCTTGGGTGATGCGTTTTTTGTGATCTAAATTTGCTGCCAAACGGACCATTTGTTTGACTTTATCAATCTGTTGCAGCTGTCCTGATTTGAAAGTTGCCACCAATAAATGGAATGAATTAGACCCGAGGTCTATGGCGGCGAAAGTGTCTTTGGGTTGTATCGACATGGGGTTATTGTACCCAATGTCGATACAAAAGTTTGAAAATTAACGCTTCATCGAAGTGAAAAATTCTTCGTTGGTTTTGGTGTCTTTGAGCTTGTCTAATAAGAACTCAATCGCAGCCAAGTCGTCCATAGGATTCAAAATCTTACGCAGAATGTGGGCTTTTTGGAGGAATTCGTTGTTGACAATCAAGTCTTCACGACGGGTGCCTGATTTGTTGATGTTCAAAGCTGGCCAGATGCGTTTCTCAGCAGCGCGACGATCCAAATGCGCTTCCATGTTACCTGTGCCTTTGAATTCCTCGAAAATGACTTCATCCATTTTAGAGCCTGTTTCAACCAAGCCGGTTGCAATGATGGTCAATGAGCCACCTTCTTCAACATTACGTGCAGCACCAAAGAATTTTTTAGGCCTGTGTAATGCATTGGCATCGACACCACCGGTCAAAATTTTACCTGAAGCTGGTGTTACGGTATTGTAGGCACGCGCCAACCGGGTGATGGAATCTAATAGAATGATGACGTCTTGTTTGTGCTCAACCAACCGTTTAGCACGTTCTATTACCATGTCAGCAACTTGCACGTGTCGTGTGGCTGGCTCATCAAAAGTAGAGGCAATTACCTCACCTTTTACAGTGCGTTGCATGTCTGTTACTTCTTCAGGACGCTCATCAATCAACAACACAAACAACTTAGCTTCTGGGTTGTTTTGTGCAATTGAAGTGGCAATGTTTTGTAAGATCATTGTTTTACCGGCTTTTGGCGGTGAAACAATCAAACCACGTTGACCTTTACCAATCGGTGAAACCAAATCGATGATTCTGGTGGTTAAATCTTCACGAGAACCGTCACCACGTTCCATCTTAAGCTGTTCTGTTGGAAACAGGGGCGTTAAGTTTTCAAATACAATTTTTCCTTTGGTATTTTCAGGTGGCTCATAATTGATTGTGCCCACTTTAAGTAAGGCAAAATACCGTTCTGAATCTTTAGGAGGTCTGATTTTGCCAGTAATTGTGTCACCGGTTCTTAAGCCAAATCGTCGTATTTGACTGGGAGATACGTAAATGTCATCTGGACCTGCTTGATACGAACCTTCTGGGGCACGTAAAAAACCAAAGCCATCAGGCAGTACTTCTAATACACCATCTCCGAAAATGTCATCGCCTTTTTTGGCGGTTTTTTTCAAGATAGAGAATATCAGTTGTTGTTTGTGAACGCGGTTGCGGGTATCCAGTCCCACATCAGCTGCAATTTGCGTGAGCTTGGTAGATGACAGTTGTTTTAATTCAGTAAGATTCATAGATGTTCAGTAGAAATGTAAGTGGCAGAAAAGCCTAATAGAAGGTTGTTAAATCATTCAGCGCCATGCGCCTATGGTTTGTCCATATCATTTAATAAAATTTAAGGTGAAACTTAGGGCAATAGGATATACCCGTTCGATGGTGCATAAATTATCATGTTAATAGAAAACTGTCCAGTCCAATTGGACAAAACGCCCAAAACAGTGACCTGTTTGGGCGTTTAATTCAATGAATCAGGTGTTTATGCTGTGTGTTTGTTCAAAAAATCGACCAACTGGCCTTTTGATACGGCACCAACATGTTGATCCAAAACTTCACCATTTTTGAATACCATTAAAGTGGGTATGCCACGGATGCCCATTTTAACTGCAATGTCTTTGTTTTCTTCAATGTTAACTTTGGCCACTTTGACTTTGTCAGACATTTCACCTGCTACTTCTTCCAAAATAGGGGCAATCATGCGACAAGGTCCACACCATTCTGCCCAGTAATCAACCAAGACAGGTGTGTCAGAATTAATGATTTCATCAAAAGTTGCGTCTGTGGCGTTGATGATGTTTTCGCTCATGTTGTTCTCCAAATAATTTGGCCGTTTGCTTGTGGCCATATAAAAGTTAGTAGCTAATGTGGTGTCACTGTTGTGGTTTTCAAGTGTTTAATATGTCTTCCAAAGCTTCTATCTCAAAAATCGTTATTTGGTGGTCTTTTAACATCAACACCTCTTCTTTTTTGAGTTTGGCAAAAGTCCTGCTCAGTGTTTCTTCAGCCAAGCCTAAATGGTTAGCCAAATCCCTTTGGGAAACAGGAAATGGAAACTGTTTAGGTGAAAAACCACGTGAGTAGTACAGGTCAGAAACATCTTTAACGAAATGAACCAGTTTTTGTCTGGCGTTGAATTCACTGTTAGAAATTTCAAATTGTAAGATTTTTTCGCTCATCATTTTGAACAAACGGTTTTGAATGGACTTGTGTTTAAAAGCCAGTTCATTCAATTGTTGATAAGGGATAACACAATAAGATCCTGAGTTTATGGCTTTGACTGTGGTTTTATAGCGGCCATCTCTGATGCCATCAAAGCCCATGACTTGTCCTGGGATGAATATTTCTACAATCCGTTCTTCACCCTTTCCATTGATATATATAGACTTAAACATACCAGAATGAACGGTATACAAATGGGTGAAGGGCTGGCCAGTTTTGTAAATGACTTGGCCCTTTTCAGCTTGTGTGTGTGACTGGATGATGTTTTCTATCGCCATAATTTCTTCAGAGTCAATCCGAACGCGTCTGCGATTCACTGTGTGAGTACACAGTTCACAATCACCACAATTGTTTTGATAGGTGCTGTCTGATTTGTTATATTGGTCAAAATTCATTGCTTTCACTTATGTTTTTGACATTTGTCAAAAACCAAAACTAGAAGGCTCATTATAATTCAAACCGACGATATTTTGGTTAAAAAAGGCACACATATTTCATGAGTATTTATAACGATAAAGTGGTAAAACAATTCACCATTGCCACCCTGATGTGGGGCATTGTTGGGATGTTGGTAGGCGTATTGATTGCGGCACAACTGACTTGGCCCGCATTAAATTTTGACATTCCATGGTTAACTTATAGCCGTTTGAGACCATTACACACCAATGCAGTCATTTTTGCATTTGGTGGTAATGCTTTGTTGGGTACGTCACTTTATGTGGCCCAACGCACCTGTGCCGTGGGTTTGTTTTCAGATAAATTGGCTGCTTGGACGTTTTGGGGCTACCAGTCAGTTATAGTTGGTGCAGTTTTAACCTTGCCTTTTGGGTTTACCCAATCAAAAGAATATGCTGAGTTGATTTGGCCTTTGGACGTTTTATTGACTGTAGTTTGGGTGATGTATGCCATCGTATTTTTTGGCACCATTGCACGCCGCAAAGAAAAACATATTTATGTGGCTAACTGGTTCTATTCCGCCTTCATCATTACCATTGCGGTTTTACATATTGTCAACAATTTAGCCATCCCAGTGAATTGGCATTTATCTTACCCTATTTATTCTGGTGCTGTGGATGCTTTGACACAATGGTGGTATGGACACAATGCCGTGGGCTTTTTCTTGACGGCAGGCTTTTTGGGCATGATGTATTATTTCGTTCCTAAACAAGCAGGACGCCCAGTGTATTCTTACCGTTTGTCTATCGTGCATTTCTGGGCTTTGGTTTCTACATATATGTGGGCTGGTCCTCATCACTTGCAATACACCTCTTTACCCGATTGGGCACAGTCTCTGGGTATGGTATTTTCTTTGGTCTTGTTAGCACCTTCTTGGGGTGGCATGATCAACGGCATGATGACTTTATCAGGTGCTTGGGATAAATTGCGCTCAGATCCCATCATTAAAATGATGATTGTGGCTTTGTCTTTTTATGGTATGAGTACTTTCGAAGGGCCGATGATGTCTATCAAAACTGTGAACGCGTTGTCTCACTACACTGATTGGACCATTGGTCACGTACATTCTGGTGCCTTGGGTTGGGTGGCATTGATGACCATGGCTTCAATATATACATTGGTACCGTTGTTGTGGAAAAAAGAAAAAATGTATTCAACTGAGTTAATCAATGTGCATTTTTGGGTAGCTACCTTAGGTATTGTGTTGTATATCGCTTCAATGTGGATTGCGGGCGTAATGCAAGGTTTGATGTGGCGTGAAGTGGATGCCAATGGATCTCTGGTTTATTCGCATGTTGAAAGTATTGAAGCAACATACCCCTATTATGCCATTCGGTTTATGGGTGGTTTGATGTTTTTGGCAGGTGCTTGTATTCAAGTATATAACGTTATGATGACCATTAAAGGCAAGACTAAAGGAGCATCAGCATGATTAACCACGAAAAAATAGAAAAAAATATTGGTCTGATGGGCGTTTTGGTGGCCATTGTTATCAGTTTTGCAGGCATCATTGAAATTGTGCCGTTGATGACTCAAGCCAGTGTGGTGGAGCCTGTTGAAGGTATGAAGCCACGAAATGCTTTGGAGTTAGCGGGACAAAATATTTATGTGTCTGAAGGCTGTTATGGTTGTCATTCACAACAAATCAGGCCGTTTGTCGATGAAACCCTACGATATGGTCATTATTCATTGGCAGGTGAGTCTGTTTATGACCGTCCATTTCAATGGGGCTCAAAACGTACAGGTCCTGATTTGGCACGTGTAGGTGGCCGTTATTCTGATGAATGGCATGAAATTCACTTAATAGACCCACGTACTGTTGTGCCCACATCTAATATGCCTGGATACCCATGGTTGGCAGAAACGCCGATTGATGTGGAAGAAACAGTTGCCAGTATGAAAGTATTGAAAGGTTTAGGTCATCCGTACAGTGATGAAGAGATTGCCGCCGCGGCGGACATGATCAAAGACAAAACTGAATTACAGGCGTTGGTGGCTTATTTACAAAACTTAGGTACAGCGGTACCCAGGAGTTACCAATGATCAGCGGTTTATATACAGCCCTTTTGCTGATTGTCTTTTTAGCCATTGTGGCTTGGGCTTACAGCAAGAGTAACAAATCAACATTCGAAGACATGGCTGCTATGCCATTAAAGGAAGATCGCCCAGATAAAGGTGAGGTAAATCATGAGTAATTTTTGGCACTGGACAGTCATCATCATTGTGGTCTTACACATGGTGGCTTATTTGTGGTTGTTATTTGCAACTTCTAAGAAAAAAGTTCCTAAAAATGATGCCAATACCACAGGTCATGAGTGGGATGGTATTGTGGAACTCGACAGCCCAATGCCGCGCTGGTGGTTATGGTTGTTTGTTGGCACGATAATATTTGCTGCGGCTTATCTATATGCTTATCCAGGACTAGGAAATTACAAAGGGTCCTTGGACTGGACGCAGCATAACCAGTTTGAGGCTAATTATAAAAAAGTAACGGATGCACGGAATAAATCATTTGCAGGGTTTATTGATAAGCCAATTGATGAAATGATTAAAGATAAAAATGCGATGTTGATTGGTAGTAGAATTTTTGCCAATAACTGTGCATTGTGTCATGGTTCTGATGCACAGGGTGCCACAGGTTTTCCTAACTTAGCAGATAAAGATTGGAATTGGGGCGGTGAATTTGAGCAAGTGTTGACTTCGGTTAAACAAGGCAGAAATGGTATCATGCCGGCCTTAGGTCCTGCCTTGGGTGATGAAGGTGTTAAACAGGTTGCAGCTTATGTACGCAGTTTATCATCAGAAGGTCAAGATGCCGCTTTGGTGACTGAAGGACAAGGTAAATTTGCCATGTTTTGTGCCGCGTGCCATGGGCCTGAAGGCAAAGGCAATGCGATGTTTGGTGCACCGAATTTAACAGATGATGTTTGGTTACATGGATCTTCAGACATCATAGAAACGGCGATGTATGAAGGTTTGAATGGTCAAATGCCAGCACATGCTGATATTTTGGATGAAAATCGAGTGAAATTGGTTGCGGCCTATGTTTACTCTTTGAGTAAAAAATAACCGTTCTAAAATCATTTACTATAAGAATAAATATGCCCACACAACCCGTTGTAAAAAATAGAAACTTTAACCAGCGACAGATAAAAAGGATTTTTATCCGTCGCTTGGCCACTGTTGTTTGGGTGTCTTTTTTGGCCGCCGCAATGCAAACCATGGTGTTTTTTGCTTTATTTGATCCAGTCTATTTAGGTCAACTTTCAAGTTGGCATATGGAACTGAATCACTGGCAAGGTTATGCATTGGGTTTCGTGTTCTTCTGGGGTTTTTCTTTTATTTCAGGTTATGTCATTGGTATTGTGATGGCGCTACCACGTACACAATTGGCAAAAAAACCAGGCGAAAGGTGAGGCCTTATGTCACACAAAGATACAGCGGGCAATAGCAAAAAGTCGGAAAACACCGAAGCCATAGAGCTGAAGTTATATAAAGCCCACGAAAAAATTCACCCAAGAGAAATCAAAGGTCGTTTCCAAACACTCAGGAAGTGGGCGGTGTTTGTTCTTTTAGGCCTTTTTTATTTATTACCATGGTTAGACTGGGGTGACCAGCAGGCCATTTTGTTTGACTTGCCTAATCGCCGTTTTCATTTGTTTGGCCTGACTTTGTGGCCTCAGGATTTTATATTTCTTGCACTGCTGTTAATCATGGCGGCATTTGCTTTGTTCTTTTTTACTGCTTTGGGTGGGAGGCTGTGGTGTGGTTATGCTTGTCCACAAACCGTTTGGACAGAAGTGTTTGTGTGGTTAGAGCAAATAACCGAAGGTAACCGAAACCAGCGATTGAAGTTGGATAAAGCACCTTGGACAGTAACCAAATTCAAGAAGAAATTCAGCAAACAGTTTCTTTGGATTACTTTTGCTTTGTGGACAGGTTTTACATTTGTTGGGTTTTTTACGCCCATTAAAGTTTTGGCCGAGCATGTATGGCAATGGACCTTGGGTCCGTGGGAAACGTTTTGGTTGTTTTTTTATGGTTTAGCCACCTATGGGAATGCAGGCTATTTACGTGAACAGGTGTGTCTGTACATGTGCCCTTATGCGCGTTTTCAAAGTGCGATGTTCGACCACAACACTTTAATCATATCTTATGATGAAAAACGTGGTGAACCGAGAATGCGAGGTAAAAAACGCAGGGAAGAAAGTAACCCAGGTGATTGTATTGATTGCACACTTTGTGTTCAGGTTTGCCCAACGGGAATTGATATTCGGGATGGCTTGCAATATGAATGCATTGCCTGCGCCGCTTGTGTAGATGCGTGTGATGAAGTGATGGAGAAGTCAGGCATGCCAAAAGGCTTGATTCGTTACACCACGGAAAATAGTTTACAAGGTGGAGAAAGTAAAATTCTGCGTCCAAGAATATTTGTTTATGCAGGCATTTTATTGGCTTTGGTGACAGGTTTTACAGTGAGCTTCATTAACCGCAATGAGATTGAGTTGAATGTTTTGCATGACAGAAACACTTTTTATCGTGTGGTTGATTTGAACACAATTGAGAACGTATATACATTAAAGGTCATGAACAAAGGAACAACCCCTGCTGCTTATGAATTAAGCGCAACAGGACTTGATGGTTTGGAAGTGGTGTCTGATGTTGACGACACCATGTTTAAAGCAGGTCCAGGTGAGCTGATTGCCATTCCTATCAAAATCAGGGCGCCTAAAAAAGCCGCAAACCAACGCATTCATAATATTGAACTTCGAGTCAATGATTCGTTGAATCCTGACAAAGACAACAGCAAATCAATCAAATATTTTGGTTACAACAAATAACAGGTAATGCCATGAATCAGAGCAACCAAAAACAAAGTCAAAGCACCAATCAAAGTAAAGCATGGTATCGATACCCTTGGGTTTGGTTCATGATTGCTTTACCCGCTTCTGCAGTGGTGGCCAGTTTATTTACGGTGTATATCGCCACCGAAAATGCACCGACTGTCATAGTAAAACAAAACCGTTTTCAGATGGACAAAAAAGAAGGTGAATGAAGCACTGTGCTTTCATTGTGGAGAGTCACTACCGCATGGAAAGCGGCTGACGGTTAAAATATCAGGTGTAAATCAAGCAGTTTGTTGTCATGGGTGCCGGGCTGTTGCACAATTTTTACATGACAATCATCATCAAGATTTTTATCAATTCAGACAAGATAAAAAGCCACACGAACAAGTCCAAGAGTTGAGCAATGATTATGAAGCGATGGATTTGGTGGATTCACAATTCACTCAACCAAGACCTGATGGGTTGGTTCGAACTCGAATTAAAATAGATGGGATGTACTGCAGCGCATGTGCATGGTTGATTAACAAAGTATTGAATCAAGTGCCGGGTGTGCATCGCGTTCAGATTGATACTGTTGCCCAATCTGTACAGGTTGACTATATTCCATCAAGGGTTAAATTAAGCCAGTTATATCAAACAATAGCTAAACTGGGCTATCGGCCATTACAGTTGAATGTAGAAGATCAGGTCAGCAAAAGCAGAAAACAACAACTGAAAGAAATTATTGTTGCCGGTTTGGGCATGATGTTCATTATGACCTTGTCTGTACCGCTGTACTCTGAAACATTGCTTGTTGAAGCGCCATTGATGCGCAGGTTTTTTTTGATGCTCAGCATGGTTGTGGCAACCGTGGTGTATTTTTATGCTGGAAAAAGTTTTGTCAAAAACGCCCTCAGGGATTTCAAAAACAAACATTTGGGCATGGATGTACCGGTGGCGTTGTCGATATCTTTGGCATATTTTGCCAGTGTATATTTAAGCTTCAAAGGACAAGGTCATGTGTATTTTGATTCCTTGAGCATGTTTGTCTTTTTTCTGTTGGTTGGCCGCCATGTAGAACAACGAATTAAACAACAAAGTTTGAATGCCAGGAATGCACTGACCGCATTGGTACCTGTCAGTGCCGTCCGTGAATTAGCCAATGGTGACCTAGAAGATGTGCCATTAAGGCGAATTAAAAAAGGTGATTTGTTGGTGGTTAAAGCAGGTGATACATTGGCAGCAGATGGAGTGATATTGGCCGGTCATGGTCAATGCAATGAAGCCATCTTAACGGGTGAGGCACGGCCTGTAGAAAAGATAATGGGTCAGCGAGTCTATGCTGGCGCACAGGTGATCAAAGGCGAATTTAAATGCCAAGTGACCCAAAATAACGAAGACAGTTTATTGTCACAAATGGCTGACATGATGGCTGAAGCTCAAAGCCAAAAGCCGAAACAATTGCAGTTGGTAGATCACATTGCCAGTTATTTTGTTGCCGTGGTACTTGTTTTAGCTGTGGTGACTTGTGTTGCACATTGGTGGCTTGATACGGGTATGGCAATGACGGCTTTGATGGCGGTTTTGATTGCTACCTGTCCTTGTGCCTTGTCATTAGCGACGCCAACCGCGTTGACCGCTGCTGGTATGAATTTGATTAAACATGGCCTGTTGATTCATAAAACAGAAGCGATTGCTGACTTGTCAAAAATTAAACATTGGTATTTTGATAAAACGGGTACATTGACTTCGAGTGAGTTGGCGGTGGTTAAAACGCATGACTTCAGGCGGAGCACTCAAAACAAAGTTGATTTGCAGCACATCACGGCCTATTTGCAGCAAGCCAGTAATCACCCCATAGCCACGGCTTTTCCATTGATATTAGGGGCAGAGCAAGACCCTTCATCAGACCAGGTGCTGGTTAAGAACCACCCAGGACAAGGGGTTTCAGGTACATATGATGGGATTGAATACTTTTTGGGCAGTGCCCAATGGTTAGAGCAGATGGGTGTTCTTTTACCCAAAGTAGAAAACAGTCATGGAAATACCTTGGTCTATTTGTCCACTGAAACCCAATTATTGTCAGTTTTTGAATTGAGCAGTAAGCTCAGACCGGGTGCAGTGGCTTTGTGTCAACAGTTAGAGCAGCAAGGATGTGTTACCAATATCATCAGTGGAGACAATTCTGATGCCGTCAAACAATGTGCATTAAGCTTGAACATAAAGCAGTATCAAGGTGGGTTAACAGCACCACAAAAAGAACAAATCATTGTTGAAACTGAAGGACCTGTTGCGATGGTGGGAGATGGAGTGAATGATGCGCCTGTGTTGGCCAGAGCTGCCGTTTCGTTCAGCTTAAAACAAGGTGCTGACTTAGCGCATGCAGCTTCTGATTTCATTATTTTGGGGCAAAGTTTAACGCCTATCAGTCATGCCATACGTGTGGCCAAAACTAGCCAAAACATCATAAAACAAAACTTAATCTGGGCCTTGTTGTATAATTTGAGCATCACCCCAGCAGCCATGATGGGCTTGCTGCCACCTTGGGTAGCTGCTATAGGCATGTCGGCTTCATCGTTGTTGGTGGTTTTGAATTCAAGGCGCGTTTTAGGAGTCTCATAATGAACATGGTAGTGATATTGGTATTGTTGAGTTTGGTGTTAGCTGGTGTCGCTTTATGGGCTTTTTTTTGGGCCATAAACAGTGATCAATTTGATGACCTAGACAGCCCAGCGATGTCAATTTTAAAAGACGATCCAGCTGAAGATTTCACTGAAGATCATGTTAAAAGCATAGATGAAAAGGCTGACCAAAATCAAGACGGTTCGCCACCCAAGGAGTAGTCATGTGGGTTTTGACGCCTTTTGTTATTGGATTGTTTTCAGGGTTTCACTGCATTGTCATGTGTGGCGGCCTGTGTTCAGTCATTTGTCAAAAAAACACCCCTAAAAACTTAACAATGACCCATTTTGGCAGAATATGCACTTACAGTTTATTGGGTTTGTTGTTTGCGGGTGTCATTCAAGGGGCGTCTCTTCAACTTGATGGCGCATTGTTTACCTTAGTTCTCAGAACACTGATGGGTGTGGCTTTACTGTTAACGGGTTTGGCCTTGTGGTTAAAAAGTACAGCCATGGCGATTAAATTTGAAATACCACTTTGGCACAAAGCAAGTCAAAAGCTGTCTTACTTAAACCAACAACAAACTGCGAAAGTGCAGTGGTATAAAGGCTTGTTATGGGGTCTGTTGCCTTGTGGTTTACTCTATGGCATGCTGCTGGTAGCTGCAACAACGGGAAGTGCATGGCAAGGTGGCTTGTTTATGTTTACATTTGGTCTGGGTACTGTTATGCCGCTCTTAATCAGTCAAAATGCACTAAAACGCTGGCAAAACAAAGGACAGTCGGTAGCCGCAATATTTATATTTACCATCGGCCTTTGGACAATCATATCGCCTTGGGTTGCCCATCGTTTAATTCCTCAAGACAGCCCTTGGTTGTTGTCATTATCTTTAGTTTTAGAGCGTTGTATTCCCTGAATTGCGTTTTCACAAAAAATAGATGTGACTTTTGGCATAATGTGTTGTCAAACAAGTTCTAATAAACTGCTTAGGCTATGCTAAACCTCAAACAAATAACAAAAATATATAAGACTCAGGGTGAAACCATCACCGCATTGAACCATGTTGATTTAAATATTGATCAAGGTGAGTTTGTTGCCATTATGGGTCGATCTGGGTCCGGAAAGTCAACCATGCTCAATATATTGGGCTGTATGGATAAGCCGACATCAGGCCAATATCAACTGGCGGGTAAAGACGTCAGTGTATTGAATGATGATGAGTTATCACAAATCCGTAATGATCACATTGGCTTTGTGTTTCAAGGCTTTCACTTGTTGCCTAGATTAACAGCCTTGGAAAATGTCATGGTACCATTGCGATATGCATCAGAAACCAAACAACAAGGTGGTGAACAAAGGGCTAAAGAGCTTTTGACACAAGTGGGTTTGGGAGAACGAGTACACCACATGCCGAATGAAATGTCTGGAGGACAAATACAGCGTGTGGCAATTGCACGTTCATTAATTAACCAACCTGAAGTGTTATTGGCGGATGAGCCTACTGGTAATTTAGATTCGGCCATTTCCCAACAAATTATTGATTTGCTAACTGATTTGAATAAAGCGGGTCAAACCATAGTGATGGTCACGCATGAGCCAGAAATCGCAGAAAATGCAGGTCGTACGATTCACTTTTTAGATGGGAAGATAGTGGCATGAAAAAAATAATGTTTTTAGGTTTATTGGTGTCATCTTGCTGTCAATCAGGCTTATTGGTAACCGGCGTTGTGGAGTCCAGTGAAACTCAACATGTTGTGATGCCATTAGTCAGGTCATTTCAAGGCAAGGTCAGTGAGCTGGTAGAAGAGGGCAGTTTTGTTAAGCCCGGTGATTTTGTTGCACGCATTGATGGCAGTGAACTGGACAGTACCATTGAGAGTAAAAAGGAGCAGCTTGATGTATTTGAAGCGAGTTCTGATCGAGATGTGATTCAATTAAAAATAGAATTAAACAATGCGGATTTAGCTTACGAAAAGGCCATTGTTGATAAAAAGGTGGCTGAATTAAAAGCCCAAGTTCCTGTCAATTTTATCGGAGAGCTTGAATACAAAGAAAGGCAATTGACCTTAAAAAAAGCCAATAAAACACTAGCGGACAACCGCAATAAGCTGCAAGCCTTGAAAAAGGAGATGGTTGAGAAAAAAGAAGAAATTGTGCTTGGCATGAAACAAAAGAAAGATGAACTGGATTATTGGAAAAACCGATTAGCAGGTTTAACGATTAATGCCGAACAGTCTGGATATGTTATTTATTCATCACACCCCTGGACAGGAAGCAAATATCAAGCAGGAGATCAAGTTCAAACAGGTATGGAAGTGCTTAAGATATCTAAAAAAGAAGGCATGAAAGTCAAGGCATGGATTAATGCCATTGATGTTGAAAACATCACATTGAATCAAGAAGTAATGGTGAAGTTTGATGCTTTACCAAACGTTTCCAGTGATGGAAAAATCAACATGATTTCTTCAGGAGGGCATGACAAAAAAGATTGGGGCAATGGCCTGTATTATGAAATTGATATTGAACTACTGGACGCCGATGACTTGCCACTCTTACCAGGGATGAGTGCGCAAGTTGCGATTACAGATGAGGTGAAGTCATGAAAAACATTTGCTTAATGTTAGTGCTGTGTTTCAGTGGTTACTTATCGGCGGGTGAAATAAAGGCCAATGGTGAATTATTGGCTGTAGAAACTGACAGTTATTCACCTCCGAAGATACGCAGGATTTGGCAATACACCATTGCTTTTATGGCACCGGATGGGAGTCAAGTAAACCCAGGCCAACCTGTCTTGATGTTCAAAACAGATCAATTAAGAGAACGGCTGATGGACAAGAATGGCGAGTTGGAGATCAAACTCAGTGAGTTAAAAAAAGCCAAAGTTGCAGAAGTAGAAACGCTACAGGATAAGACTTTGGCAATAGAAGAAAAGAAAATGTTACTGGACAAAGCCATGCGTAAAGCAGAATTGCCCAAAAGTGTTGTGGCATTGAATGAATATGAAGAAAATCAATTGAAGCATGAATTAGCAAAACTGCAATACCAGCATGCATTGACTGACATGCAATTAACCAAAGAAAAGTTACAAACGGAAGAAGATATTTTAAACGCACGCATAACCAAGTTAAAAGCAGAGGTGGCGGAATTAAATGGCTCGATACAATCCATGCGCATCATGTCAAAACGCAAAGGTATTGTGATGCATCAAACTGACCATTCTAAAAATAAATATGCGGTGGGTGACTCGGTTTGGGGTGGTGCACGTGTCACACAAGTGGCTGATTTAGAAAACATCACAGCGAAACTGGAAATCAAAGAAAATGACATGTCAAAAGTAGAAGAGGGTCAAAAGGTAAAGTTTACAATGGACGCTTATCCTGACTTAAGCTTTGACGGTGAAATTAAGTCTTTATCTAAGGTGGTTCGAACCAAGTCAAAATTTCAACCTTCTAAAATTCTGGATGCTGAGGTGGCAATTGATGCCACTAATCTAGACATCATGAGACCAGGCATGAGCATTAAAGCAACCATTATGACGGGTGATTCATGAAGCGTTTAATCATTATTAGTTGTATATTGGTGTTAGTAGCTTGTAAACAAGAGGAGGCGGTTGTGACGCCAAGCATCGTTATAAACGAGTCACCCGTTCATTTTTCAATCAAATCTGAAGGTGAGTTGGAAGCCGTAAAATCGACCGCTTTGACCGCGCCTGCTGCGACCCGAAGACCGCAAACATTGGCTTGGATCTTGCCGCAGTTTTCAGCCGTAAAAAAAGGTGATGTGGTGGCCAGGTTTGATGGTACCAGTTTTCAATTGGAGGCTGAAGAATCAGCCTATGAGATTCAAAAGTTAATGTATTCCATGATGTCCAAAGACCGAGAAATCGACAACAGCAAATACAGTTTTGGTGCCGAATCACAGGTGATTGATTATGAGCATGAGTTGGCTAAACAATTCAACATAGATGATCCACTGCTTTACACCAAAATAGAAATGATTGATGCAGCTGACAATGAACAATTTTTAGAAGCCAAAGCTGAACACATAGACAAAGTAGAGAAAAATTACGTAGACAAGTCGGCAGCTGAAATTGAAGTCTTGGAAAGTGAACAAAAAGTACAACAAGGCAAGTTGGCGATGAACCAAGCCAGTTTAAGTGCATTGGAAGTGGTTGCGCCTCATGATGGCTTGTTCGTATTAGAGCCCAGTTGGGACGGCTCTTTACCAGAGCCCGGAAAAGCGGTATTCCCTGGTGGAAAATTAGGCTCCTTGCCTGACTTGAGTGAAATGCAAGCCAAAATTTTTGTACCAGAAGTGGAGGCAATTGGTATCAAAGAGGGCTTGGTTGTCAGTTTACACTTGCATGCGAAACCTGATTTGTCTTTGACTGGTGAGGTGACATCAATCAGCAAAACTGCTCAGCCCAAAGAGCGAGATAATCCAGTTAAATATTTTACCGTAATGGTGAATATTAATGAACAAAACCCCGAAGTATTAAAGCCTGGTCAGCGGCTTTCTGCGGTGATCAGTGTGATCAAAGAACCCAAAGGATTGGTGGTGCCAATACAAACAATATTTCGTTTAGACGGGGCCGTTTGGGTCTATCTACAAGAAGGGAAAAAATTTGTCAGACAGCCTATAGAAACAGGGTTCTGTAGTGCCACTTTGTGTACCGTGACAAAAGGGTTGAAGGGTGGTCAAATCATCGCATTAAGTGAGCCAGATGAAGGCAAAGGGAGCGAACGAACATGAATACGTTGAAAATCAACTTACAACATGCAGTTTCGGAAATGCTTCACCACAAGCTGCGGACTTTATTAACCCTATTGGGAATGGTGTTTGGTGTAGGAGCAGTCATAGCCATGCTGAGTATTGGTGAAGGAGCCCAAGCGGAAGCCACGCGTTTAATTGAAAAAATGGGCTTACGTAACTTGGTGATAGAGGAAAAGCAGTTTGATACTGAATCTTTACGTGAAATTCGTGAAGACACATTGGGGTTACACAGTAACGACATCAAAGCACTGGCTGAAAGCCTGCCATTCATTAACAAATCTTGTGGTGAGAAAACGGTGAAAACTTGGAGCTTATTTTCACCGCATGCCAATTCGGATGGTTCGGTTAAAGCCATATCTCCGGCTTGTTTTGAGATGGCCAATTTACAAATTGGCAAAGGCGCTTTATTTACAGAAGAAGACAACACCCGTTTCCGTCAAGTGGCTGTCATAGGATCTGAAATGGCTGCCCACTTATTTCCAGACCAAGATCCAATTGGCCAAAACATCAAAGTGAACCACTTGTGGCTTGAGGTGATTGGTGTGCTACAAAAGGATGATTTATCAAAAGATGAAATTCAAGGTATCAAATTAGGTGCTGAGCATAATCAAGTATTCTTACCCTTAGAGACAGCATTTAAGCGTTTGAAATATGAAACCTTAGAAAGTCAAATTGACACCATTCGAGTGGGTTTGGATGAGTCAATTAAACCCCAAGTGGCTTCATTGGCCATTGATAAACTGTTAAAACGGCGTCACGGCAACATTGATGACTACCAGATTATCGTTCCTGCGTCTTTGTTGAATCAACAAAATCAAACGCAACAAATCTTCACCATCGTGATGTCGAGTATTGCGGGTATTTCACTGTTGGTTGGTGGTATTGGTATCATGAACATCATGCTGGCAACGGTATTAGAACGCACCAAGGAAATTGGTTTATTGCGCGCTTTAGGCGCCAGAAAAGCCGACATCAAAAACCAATTTTTGATCGAAAGTGCCACCATTGCGGCCGCAGGGGCGGTGCTCGGCATCGTCATGGGCGTAGTGCTCTCCTTTTTGATTCAATCATTTGCTGACTGGCCAGTGGCTTGGAGCCCTTTTGCCATTGTTTTGGCCGTTGGTGTTTGTTTGCTCACAGGTGTGGTATTTGGTTACTATCCAGCGAAACAAGCAGCAGAACTCGATCCCATTGAAGCGCTTCAAAAAAATTAACTAAACCTTTAGTAAAAGTCAGGTAAATTTGACACAATCAATATCATGAACATTAAACATTTGATGTTATTGATTGTGACTGTCTTACACGCTACCAATCACGCACATTCTCAAGCCAAAGAAAACCCTCCTGTTATTGATGTCAGCCATCAGTGGGAAGTGACCAACATTCATGGCCCATCGCAAGTTGGGATTGTTGATTCGATTACTGTTGACCTGAATAGCGATGGCTTAATAGATGTGGTATCAATATCCATTGATGATGGAAGTATCAGAGCCTATTTGAATCATGGTCAAGCGGTTACAGGTTCAGATTTAAACTTTCCACAACAAATCATAGATGAAAACGAAGTAGGTCTTTACCGCATCATCAGTAAGGACCTCAATGACGACAACAGACCAGACCTCATAGCCACAAACGTTGAGTCTCAAAAAATCATCAGTTACGTACAACAGATAGATGGCAGTTTTATCAAAGTTGAAGTGGCTGTGGATATCCTATTGCCCACGGATGTAGGGGCAGGAGATTTTAATGGTGATGGAAGAATGGACTTGGTCAGCTTGTCATTTGAGAATAGTGAAGTCTATCAACACAGTCAACAGATCGATGGCAGCTTTGAAACCTCAGTGATCGCCACCGATTTCCTTAGGCCTAGAAAACTGAGCGTCGCAGATTGGAATCAAGATGGCTTTTTAGATGTAGCTGTTGCTTCACAAGAAGACAGCAGTGTACGGATACTGTTTAACAAATCTCAAGTTGGCTGGAGTGAAAGGTTATTAACTGGTAATGCCCTTGGCACCAGAAACCTCACTGCTTGCGACCTGGACAGCAACGGACTGCAAGATGTTGTGGTTTCTCATACGGATGAGAATGCATTGGTTGCTTATTACAATTTCGGCAGTTGGCCATACTCCCCTAAAATCATTGATGATGCCGCTTTAGCTGTAAACGCTGTATTGTGCCAGGATTTAAACAACAATGGTGAAATGGATTTGGCCGCCATTTATGCCCAAACAGGTAATATTTATAGCTACTTTCAAAACCAAGGCTTCACCCCCAACTTGGTTGCCAACACCAGAGATGGCTACATCACATTAGATGCTGCCGATTTTAACCATAACCAACAACCACAAATCCTTACCCAAGCGCACTTTCAACAACGAAACTTAATCTATCAACCCCAAGCTCAAAATGAAGAGCAAGTCATTTGGCAAGATTTTCCTGATGGCTTATTAGACATCAGTATTAACAACAATCAGCAAGTGGCTTTTGGGGCTTTTAAAGAAGGAAGCATTTATATATTTAAAAATAATATTGAATTTATTTACAAGGGAATAAAAGGAACAAGGGGGGTGTTGTTTGAAGAAGTGGAAAATGAAGAACAATTGTATTCATTAAATTCTGAAAGCGGAACAGTGTTTAGACACAAAAAGAAGAAAGGTAAATATTATACAACAATAGAAGCCAGTGGACTGTCATTTCCTGTAAATATTGATAAATTGGAGCTTGGTATTTCAAAAGAAAAAGCTTTGGTTGTTGTTTCAACATTCGAAGACAATCTATTGCTTGTTTTACCCAATGAATTAAAGACAATTCCTGTAAACGTCTACGGATCCTTTGCTATTGATGTTGCAGATATGAACGGAGATAAATTGAGTGATATTGTATTAAGTGATTATATCAATGGAGACATAGTGGTTTTAATTCAATCAGAAGCGGTAGGATTTGTAAAATCAATCATTTCATCAAATAAAGAGACCCCATATGCAGTCCATGCTTTAGACATTGATCAAGATGGAGATATGGATGTCTTATCAACAGCTACTTTTGCAAATGAAATTTGGTTACATGAAAATCAAAATGGAAAATTTAAAGATTATTTAGTAAGCAAAGATATATCTCGTCCAAGAATGATAGATTCTCAAATAAAAAATGGACGTGTATCTGTGATAATTTCTTCATTGGCAGAAGATGGAGGCGTATATTTGATAAAACCATTGTTATCTAAACAGTTTCACATCTCAAAAGTAGTTCAGTCTAAATCAGGAAATCATGCCGTTAAGTTTCTTGGAAAAATTACGAATGAGTTATCATTTTTAGCAGGGGGCCATGTTCAAAGTTCATTAAAGCAATACATTTTAAGGGATTTGATTTATAAAGATTCGTTTGAGCTATAATGCAACAATATAAATCTAAATCATAGGTGCATGAAATCCATTCAATTATTTACAAAAATCTCATTAAAAAATGGGTTCCGTGGAGCACAGCAAAAGACGTGGGATTTTTATAATCACATAAAAAGTCATAAAAACTATTTGCCTTTAATGACATTTCATCCTGATTCTGAATGGTCTAAGGTTGTACCTTGGGATAAACACCATGTTTTGACTGGCCATCAAATTCAACATAAGCCAGAATTCTATTTATTGAAGGGAGGGAATGACTGGAGGTTATTTGAAAAACTTTTTGGAATACCAAAGGATGCAAAAATTATTTGTCCTATTGTGAATTTCAGGGTATTAAATCAAGCTCATTATTCCTTTGATTTATTAAAAAGGAAGGCATTAAGAGTTGTTCCAAATCCAGAGCTAAAAAAACAGATTGAACAATTAGAGGGTGTGAAAGGAAAAGTTGTTTTCATTCCAAACGGGGTTGATAAAACAGAATATTTGGGAGTTGATTTTCAATCAAAGAAAGTTGACATATTAATTGTGAGTATAAAAAACAATGCCTTAGGAATAAATTTATTAAAAGAAATTAATAAAACAAATAAGTTAAACATAGACGTTATCAATAAGCCTGTTGCCAGAAATACATATATTTCTAAAATATCTAATGCGAAGGTAGTGATTCACTTACCACAAGAAGTGGAGGCTCATTATCTTCCAGGCTTAGAAAGCATGCTCCAGGGTGCAGTGACAATTATGCCAGACTGTATTGGAAACAGGTTTTATGTTTCCCATGAATTAGATGGTTTTATTTGTGAATATAATCTAAGCTCAATATATCAAACATTATTAAATGTATTGAACTTAACACCAAGCGAAAAATCTTTAATTTCAAAGAATAGTCACAAAAAAGCGGCGTTTTATAGTTTAAAGAATGAAAGGGCTCAGTGGCATCTTTTACTGGATTACCTGTGTGATCATTTTGAATAATAAGTTTTGAAAACAGAGAAATGAGACTTGAGAAATATTGTCTATGAATAAGTTCAAACTGCTTCCTTTAATAACCACATTGTTGGTTTTAATTGTGATTTTTTTATATTATTTTGGAGGCGGATTCAAAATGGGCGCCTTTTATAATGCTGATGCACTTTATGTTCCTGATTTAGTACGAAACATTAACAGTGATTTGACACAATTGTTTCATTGGAATTTCAGCAGAGCAGCCAGTTTTATTGATATTCTTATCTTTTACATCATAGGTGTTTTTTTCGACTCGCATATCAGTATATTTGTGTTTTCTATCATCCAAATTTCACTAACAACCCTTTTGGTTTTTATTGTGTATAAGTCTTTTTTCACATTTGATCAAGCAGCGGTTTTTACTTCTCTTTCTATCTTGTTTTTAGGCATTATAGTTACTCAACAATACCATCCATTTTTTGTCGTAATGAAAACGGCACATCATTATTTGGAGTTTTTGATATGCGTTTTTTCACTATACTGCTTTAATTGCTTTTTAGATAAAGGCGAAAAGAAAAATATGTTATTTGTTTTCGCATTTTTTCAAAGCCTTTCTGATCAGTTGTATTTAATTCACTTTGTTCTGCCTTGTTTGATTTGGAGTGGTATGGTGTGGAATAATAGTGAGTCAGCAATGCAAAAAAGGATACTAGTATTTGCAAGTCAATTTATTTTGGTAATTTTAGTTGCTACCTTTATTCATCACTTCTTAAATAACAATATAGTTCACCCAGAATATAAAATAGATCAATTATTCGACCCTAGCATTGAAAAAATCAATGTATTTCTTGCTGGTTTATTAAATAAATATCCCACTATTTTTATTTTATCTTGTTTATTTTATTTGGGAGGGACGATTACTTATTTTAAGTCAGATAATAAACAAATTTGGCTGCCATTTCTTTTGTTGTCATTGACTGTTACACTGACGGTATTGGTATTAAGCGATCGCAATGTTTTAGGGAGGTATATGCTTCCTTATTTGTTTGCCCCTATATTGTTTTCATTTTGTTGTATCCCGCAGCTTGCAAAAAAAATTCCAAAAAAAATAGGGGTTTTGATAATAGTGTTGGTGTCTATTGGTTTAGTATGGAGTGCCCCGAGAAAAGAAGTCAATGGTGCATTTTATCCAAATCATGTGAACTGCATTGACACATCTATGGAAAAACTGGGTGTTATTAATTTGGTTGGAGACTATTGGGCTGCAAGGCATTATTCCTTTCTATCAAAAAAAATTCAAGTAGACCCTTATAAAATGAATTTTTCAAAGGATTTAACTGTAAATAATACACAAAGGTTTAACCAAAATTATTCGGGTTTTATAGTTAACAGTATTGATGGCCGTGGTTTTAAACAAGAAAAAATAGAAAAACGATTTGGCATGGCTGAACAAATTATAGACTGCCATAATGCATCTGTTATGATTTACCCTGTAAATTCAATAGTTCTCAACTCAAATAACAAACTAATTATTAAATGAATTTTTCAAGAAATTTGACTAATGCCATAAGGTTTATATTAGATGAATGTATACCACCTATTTTAAGAGACAAGAAGTGGTTTATGTGGTTGCCATTTAGAGTGATTTTTGGAAAACAAAGCAAGGCGTTTTTTAATTTCAAAAATAATTTTAATAATTTAGATGATGATGAAATTTCTAAAATTTATAAAGAAACATCTTCAGTTCATTTTTCTAGGCTAACAGATTTAAATTCAAAGTGTATCAAAAAAATTATGGATAACATTTGTGGAGAAAAGGTTTTAGATGCAGGGTGTGGAAGGGGGTTTTTAACTAATTTATTAAAGGAAAATCATCAAGTTACAGGTGTTGATTTTGTTAAAAGTGAACACTTTGAAATCAACTCTCCCAACGTTGAATTCATTTCATCTTCAGTGACAAAGCTACCTTTTAGTGACAACAGTTTTGATACAGTTATTTGTAGCCACACTTTAGAACATGTAAAAGACATACATACAGCTTTGAGCGAATTGAGAAGAGTGTGTAAGTCAAATCTAATAATAGTAGTACCAAAACAGCGTCCTTATAAATATACTTTTGATTTGCATGTACACTTTTTTCCGTATGTTTATGAATTTAAAAAGTTGGTTTCTTTTAATAAGAAGTTTAAAAATGATTACACAGAGGTGTTAGATGGTGATATTTATCATCAAGAGTATAGCGGAAACGAAGATAGATTATGAATAAAGGTGGTCGGGTGTTAGACAAATTATCAATTGTAATTCCCTGTTTGAATGAAGAGAAAAATTTGGCTGAATTGCATGATGAATTGATAGGCATTAATAATGGAAAAATTGAAATAATATACATTGATGATGGTTCAAAAGATAAAACATGGGAGGTCATTGAGGAATTAATAGAAAACAGTTCTGTACAAGTTAAAGGAATTCGTTTTACAAAAAACTTCGGAAAAGAGGCTGCTATTGAATCTGGATTTAATGTTTGCACAGGTGATGCAGTGGTTACATTAGATGCAGATTTACAGCATCCTGTTGACACAATTCCCAAAATGATAGAGTTTTGGAAAAATAATAAGGATGTTTATATAATTAATGCACTTAAAGAAACTCGGCAAACAGAACCTTTCATTAAGTCCGCGCTTATACATTTGTACTATAAAGTATTTAGTTTCAGTTGTGGAATGAATCTCAAAAACCACACAGATTTTAAGTTTTTAGATATTTGTGTGGTCAAACAATATATTAATTTGCCTGAAAAAAATAAGTTTTATAGAGGGTTAGTAAATTGGCTTGGTTACAATTCTATGAACATCAATATTAAAATAAATGAAAGACCAGGAAATAAAACAAGTTGGGGAAATTTGCAGCTAATCAAATATGCTAAAAACACGATTTTAAGTTTCAGTGACTTGCCATTAAAGTCCATAACTTGGTTAGGCTTGTTTTTATTTTTCTTCAGTTTGGTTATGACAATTGATACTTTAGTAAAAAAAATAAATGGGTCATCGGCTGAAGGCTTTCCTACAGTGATTTTACTGATTTTAGGCATTGGAAGTGTGATAATTTTCAGTTTAGGATTGATTGGTGAATACTTGGCTGAAATTTTTAATGAAATAAAAGCACGTCCACGTTTTGTTTTAAGTAACAAAAAAGAAAGTGATTATAAGGACAAACAATGAAAAGAAGAAATTTTATAAAATCATCTATATTGGCCTCTTCTACTGCTGGATTATTACCAACCTCGTTGCGAGCGAAGTCGATTAAAGGTGGTGTAGAAGAAGTGTCAGGTTTTATTTTTTCTGATGCACACATAGGTTGGCGAGGGAAAGATCAGCCGAGCATTGACGAACAGTCAAAAGCCATCCAAGTGATAAAATCTAGGTTTAATCATTTAGATTTGGTTTTTGACACTGGAGATATTCATCATGGCTATTTGAATGAAGAAGAAAGAAATGTTGCTAGGAATGTTTGGCTGTCAAAAATGGCTAATCAATTTTCCACCTCTTTATTTCATTATATTCCAGGTAATCACGAATTAGGAAAAGGTCCCAGAGATACAGAATTAACAGCAGCTAAGATAGGTAGCATGAATTTTAGGCCTTATTATAGTTTTGACTATAAGGGAATACATTTTGTATCTTTACCTCAACTGACAGATACCATTTTAATCAACATAGAAAGCCTTAAATGGTTAGAGCATGATCTGTCATTAAATAAAAATAAAACCACTTTAATTTTTTCTCACAACAGCATTAAAGGCACAACATTTGACAACAATGAAAATGGTTACAGAGTAGTTATTAATAGCAAAGAAGTTCTTAAAATTTTAGATAAACACTCCAATGTATTAGGTTGGTTTCATGGACACAACCATCAGTATGAAGTGGTTAAAAAAGTGGGTAGATTGTATGTTTCAAATGGGCGGATAGGTGGATTTAACCCTCCGAATAAATGGGGGCCTTTTGGTCAAGGGCACTTGGGTGGTGTGTACTTTACAGTTAACAGCAAAGGATTAAGTGTAAGGTGTTTCAGTGCCAAAGAAAATAAATTTTTTGATGAATTTGGGTTTATGAACTTATCAAATAAAATTATAAAACCCACATCATTTGATCCCAATGGAAAATGTAATTATTACTACGGGCACGGTCAAATATCAGATAATATTGAATACAAATTAAGAAATCATTATTTGAGTGAAAAACCAACGAAAATTTTTACTCATAAAAATGATGAAACAGTCATTAATGACAATCATACTTTTGATTTAACCACAGAGCTGTTTTTCATTGGTAAAAGAACAAAACGATTAGTAGGTTATCAATTGTTGCCACGTGAAATTAAGAGAGATTCTATAGCTTCTGGTTTATTTCTTAACCAAAGTAACTCAAAGCAAAACCATATGATGGTTCAATTCCCAAATCACAAATTCACTAAGCATAACTTTATGGCAAGAGGAAGTTATTTCAGAACTGAGGTTGGAGATACATACTTAATTAAGGCACAATTTGAATTGTCTGAAGAAGAACTTAATTCTGCAAAAGGCTCTATTCAGTATGTTATTTATAATGAAACTCAGGAAGAATTGTTCAAATCTGAATTAATTGTCCCTGAAAATCAAAACAATGGTCTGTTTGAGTTCAGTCTAATAATTCCAGAATTTCAATCACCTTCTAAAAATTCAAAATACATTAAGTTTTCCCTTAGGCTAGATGGATTCCCACAGAAATTTGTTGCTAATTCAATAGCAGTTTCTAAGAAAGTGGATAGCAACAAAAAAATGGTATTAAGTGTGAATAATAATGATGTTCAAATATCAGAAGATAAGCATTCAATTTTACCGGGAAACAATAAGCACCGCAGCGATTTGTTATTTAGGGGGGCGCAGTCAAGCATTATATTTAAGGTGGAAAATGTTGATTGGCAAGTGAGGAATGCCACCGCGGAGTATACAAAGAATAAGATAAAATTATTATCATATTGTCATGATTTTCAAAACTCTAAAGAGGTCTTGTTAACACCAACAAAAGATGTTAATTTTTATGTTAATAAAACCATCAATCTCATGCCCGTTGAAATTCAAAATAAAAAAAATCAAATTATTGTTAACATGAAATCCTTTGCAAGCGACTCATTAATCGCAGTTAAAATTTCAAAACAGGTCATGTCTGGCATTACTGGTGGTCGATATATTGGATTATTCGATGGTTTAATCCATATCAAGCCTGAAGCAAAAGTTGTAGAAATAACTTTAAAAGAATGAAAGCAGAAAATGTTTTGATCACAGGTATTCCAAGAAGTGGCACTTCACTGGTTATGAGTTTGTTGTCTAAAAACAAAGCCAATATCTGCTTTAGCGAGCCTTCGTTTATGAGGGAAATTAAACAGAATGCCAATTGTAAAGCTGATGTAACCAATCAATTAATTTTAAAAATCGATGCCTTGCGTTATCAAATTAGTATCGGTGAACCAGTCATGATAAGGGTAAAAAAAGATTCACATGAATTGCCAGATAATTACTTTAAAAGGGACGTTACGAATGGTGAAACATTGATCCAAAAGGTTTCTACTGAGACACAGGTAACCCTGAACAACAGCATGTTTGATAAAGTTTTTATTATAAAAAACAATTTATTATTTACTTCTTGTTTAGAGTCGTTGGTGCATCCTTTTAAGGTGATAGCAATAATAAGGGATCCAGTGTCTACTATTTGTTCTTGGTTGAGTTTGAATATCCCCGTGAGTAAAGGTCGTGTGCAGTCTGGATTAAAATTCAGTAAGTCGTTATCTGACATGGTTAATGCTCCTGAACTGTTGATGAAACAAATTCAAATTTATGATTGGTTTTGTTACAAATACAGGAAAATGGAGGGTGCAATAAGCACCCTAAAATACGAAGAATTGGTGTGCCAGCCACAGCTCAATTTAAACCCTTATTTGGATCAGTCTTTTAAATTCAAGGAAATAGTTAACAAAAACAACAATGAATTTTATTCAACTGAGAATAAAAAAAAATTGGAAGCTACATTGTTAAACAATGAATTTAAAAATATTGAGTATTTTTACCCAGAATATAGACCCTGTAAATAATTCTGTGTATCCGCCATCTCAAATATAATCGCTAAAGCGATCTTAAAATTCTATCACGAACCGATTCAAAGCTGATTTCCAGTTGCGAATCGGCATGGTCCATTTTTTAGATGAATCGGTTATGGCTAAGTAAATAATCTTTTTGGCTGCGTCATCAGTTGGGAATAATTTCCGTTTTTTGAGTGCTTTCTGATGACAGAATTCAGCGATTCTATCTCATTGGCTAAATTTAACAAGCTGACTTTATCCCATGGGAGACTTCGAACTGTTTAATGATTTTTTCGTTAGTATGAATCATGAGAGTTACCTATTTATGTTTTGATTAATGTCGTAGTTACATCAAAATGGGTAACTCTCTTTTTTGCAACCTTTAAAATAGCAAAGTGTCAGATTAAGTCGGAACTTTTACACATAAATTCAGATTTAATTTGACTCCATAATGGGCCGCAAATTTGATCAATTTCAGAGATGTTTTGATTGTTGAATGGCGGTGACTCAATTGGTTGTTCAGTCAGTTCTAATGTAAATCCAGAATGGTTAAATTCCTTGTTCTTGGACAGCAGCCTACTGCCTGTTTTAAATTCATTGTCTTGGTGGTTAATTTTGATGCCATTCAAATCAAATTCAAGATTATATTTATCAAGGATATTATTTAAAGTGAGCTCCGGTTCAGAGCAGAGATGTTTGTAGTCTATCAAAGCTGATATGTGTGATTTGTTCTTTAAAATTTCTAAATTAATGGCTTTCCATTGTAATGATAGCTGTTTGATCAAATCTGATTTGTTGATGAGTGATTTCCAGTGCTTTGGTTTTACCCCCCACCAATTGTTCTCTGGAGGAAAGCCAGAGTTTTCATGAAGTGAAAATTTTTTTTGTAGAGAGTAAATGTTTGAAACAGGGTTCCTAATAATGCCAATTATATTGCAATTTGGGAATATGGCTTTGAGCCAGTCAATTCTTACGGAGTTATAAGGGTTTTTGTTTATTAACAGCTTATAGTGATCAGTGATTTCATTAATTTTTTTTATCAGTATTTCTTTGTGTTGAGGCAGATAATCTAAAGAAGTCAAATGGTGTCCATATAAGCCTTTTGATTTTTGAAAGAGCTCTCCACAAGGTGGCAATTCTGGGTTGAATGGGGGGAAATCTCCCCAAAAGAATCTACCTTCAGGTTTAAATGGATCAATGGTTCCATCTACACTAGAAATCAACCGATTTAATAATGTAGTGCCAGATTTTTGTAAGCCAACTATGAATAAAATGGGGGCTTCATTAATGTAATTATCTTTCATTTGATATAGCCTGTGATTTTGATTGGCATGATTTATTCAATAAATAATTTTGATGGTTTTCCCCATATACAACATCATACTGTAATAATTCATAATCAGCTTTTAGGGTGTCAAATTCAATAGAATTGTTGCCTTTTTTACTTAATTTAATATATGAGCCAAATACCTCATAAAATTGATGGAAATAAGCATTGAATTTAAGCAAACCACAAGATTTAATTTGCAACTGGTTTAACAACAATGATGAAACGAAGTTAAAGCTGATGGGTACACTGGATAACTGTTTAGTAGTTGTGAAATTATCCCAATAATAGTAGGGGAGTGAGTGCTTTTTAATCACTCGCTTTATGTTGTTGTTTACTAATTGAGTCTTTATGTTTTTATTATAAACTTTCAAGTGTGGTTGGTGGTCACCAATAACCAGTAGAGCTGTTTGTTTATCTGAAAGTTTAAAGTGTTGAATTAATTTTTCAATCCCTTTATCCATGTGGTTGATTGCATTCAAGTAGCCTTTCATTTTTCTTTTTTCATTTTTGGAGATTCCTTTAGGGTAGAGGAAGTCTAGCTGAGAATCATACTCTTTCCCATTCCAGGGGGCGTGAGAAGACATGGTAAACGTGAATACAAAAGCGGGTGCATTTTCTTCTACTGTGGCAATAATTTTGTCAGCAATTGCAATGCTGGATGTATATTTGCCTGTTGGGTCCTGTTGGTGACCCTTGTCTACAAACGAATACGTATGCTCAAAACCTAACTCATCATAAATTTTCTTAAAACCAAACTCTCCAATTCTTTCATCTCTGAATGCAAATGTATTATATTTGTTGTTTCTGAGTGTTTGTGCAATTGAAGGAACAGGCTGTTTAATTGACTCCCTATAAACCAAAGATTCAGGGTTAGTATATCGAAGAGACATTCCTGTTAAAAGTTCAAATTCGGCATTGATTGATTTACCTCCGTAAACAGGCGAATAGGCGGTTGATTGACGCCCTTCATTGGTCAATTTATGAAGCGTCTGCATGTTCGATTGATTAGTTTTCCAGCCAAAATATTTAGGATCGGTAAGCGACTCAACCATCAATATAATTAAATTAGGTGATATTTTGGGAGTGTGGGATTTGACATTTAATTGGTATTTATTAATGATGTTTTGAATTGCAAGTTTAGAATAGCCTTTGGGTTTTGGGTAGTTTTCACTAAAAAATAGAATTTGAAAAAAAGATGTAGCGATACCTTTGGTAAGGTAATGAGCTGGTAGGTATGAATTCTTTTTATAAAAGATTCCATTTTTCCTTAAGTTTTGATTGATGTTGGACTTAAAGGTTAAAAATAAGGAAGTGACTAGTAATAAAAACGCCAATAAATAGTATTTGTTTTGAGTAATAATCAGTGGTTTGTCATATTTATATACAAATGCAGAAACAAGAAAGATAAAAGATACAGCAGCCAGAAGAATGGGAATAAAACTTGCCATCAAATGTTCTGATTGTAAAAGCTCCCTAATTTGTATGATATCAATGGGAAGAACAGGTGTATCCAAATAATAAATCTTGAGGGCACAAATTGAAACAAAGAAACAATAAGTCAATATGGTAAAAAGCATACTGAATAAAACCCTAGAAGAAATAAAAAGGGTCAGAAAGTAAAACAATGATAATATTATAGTTTCTGTTATTAATGAATAATCATATAAAAACAGTCTAGTTTTTGTGACACCAGAAAAAAAATATACAATCAATTCTTTGTGTATCAAACTTGCTAGAAATAAAAATAAAAACAATGGACAAAAACAAGTAATCAAAAGTTTTTGTAAATATTTAATTGAATCCATAAAGTATCAGTGAAAATGAATTTAAGAATAAAAGACTCTAATGTTATAAAGGGATGGGCAATAATATGTATTGTTATTCACAACCTTGTGCATAATATCAGGCCATTGCCGTCTCAAAATGAGTTTCATTTTAAAAGGTTTAAATCAGAAGGTTTATATCATATTATATTGAATGATACTGGAGACTCATTGAGAGCTATCATATCATTTTATGGTCATTATGGTGTTAAGTTGTTTATTTTTCTTAGCGCATATGGCTTAGCAAAAAAATATCTTAAACGGGATATAAATTACCCTCAATTTATAATTCACCATGCAGGTAAACTTTACAAAGCATTTTTGTTAGTGGTACTTTTTTGGTTTGCTTTTGAATATTTAGTCAATAATCAAACGGTTGCAAAAATATGGGATAAAAATTGGTATGCGCTTACACTAAAGCTGTTGGCGATTAATATTCCTGGTTATGGACTGTCACCAGTGGGACCATGGTGGTTTTTTGCGGCAATTATTCAGTTGTATTTAATTTTCCCCTTTTTGTATAAGTTGAGTAAGAAATACGGTAATAGTGTTCTATTAATAATTTCAGTTCTGGCTTACAGTTATATAATTTTATCTGGCAAGAAAATTATATTATATAACGCAATAGGTCATTTGCCTGAATTTTGCTTAGGGTTGTATCTAGCAAATAAAGAGCATTTTGAAATTAAAAAATTGCATTTTCTTTTCTTTTTTCTTATCTTTCTACTTGGCCATTTTTATAAAATAGCGTGGTATTTTTCAGGCATATCTATTGTTTTTATTTCACTGTATACACATTCATTAATAAGTGGCTTAAGCAAAACATCTGAAACTATTATAGCTAAAGTTGGAAAGCTTTCTCTTTATATGTTTCTTATTAATGGCTTTATTCGAAAGCCATTTATTCCATGGTTAAAGTCATTGGATAGTGATCTATATATATTGGGATTCAGTATTATTTATTTATTTGGAATTATCCTTTTGGCTAAAGTAATATCATGGTGCACAAAAAAACCCTTTCAAAGCTGAAAGGGTTTTAAAAACACTATAAATAATATCAGATATTATTTTTATTGGCCTATAAAGGTTTGTCTACGAGATTCAAATTCATCTACGTATACAGGCTCATCAAGAGGAACCCTGGCTGGAGAGTTCATAAAACCTAAACGAGCTCTTTGTACGCCTGCATGAGTAGACATATCTAAGCCAGTATAGTCAACAGGCATGCTATCAACTAAATTAATTGCTGCTGGATCTGACTCAGAGGTTGCATTAACCCAAAACTTAAAATTACCAGTAGTTAAGTCAACGTCATATTCTATTCTGGTCGCGCCAGTATCAGGAATGTCTACAGTAAAGCGTTTAGTACCGTCATTACCGGCACCATCGATAACAAAATTATCTAGAACGTAACCATTGGCAGCTGTAGCAGCTAATTTAATTTGTACGATACCATTGAATGGACATGCTCCAATTGCAGCAGTACATTGAGCCATATGTAGTTTTACCTTTCTGTTGGCATTAGTTGTTGGCAAGTTAATACCGTTAGGGTCAACATAGAAAGCAGCTCTGTAACGTTGCTCTGCACTTGGACTTGAATCTTGTACAAAATTTCTGTTTCGAGCTGCCTTGGCAGCAACTTCCATGCCGCAATCAGTTCCAGCCATTGCAGAACCAGCACTTACAGTCAAAGCACCAGCATCTGGAGCAGTAACAACAGACCAAGCATTTAAATTTGTGTTATCACATGTGCCACCAGCAAAAGCTTGAAAGCTTCCTAGAATCATTGCGGTTAATAATGTTTTCTTCATTTTATTTTCCTCTTTAAAAGTTTGTATATTATACTAATAACGACAGTAGAATTAATTATCGGTCACTAATAATTAAAAATTTTTATATTTTTCTCAATTGCTGCAAGAATATCCGGTGGCCAATCGTATTTCTTAGCTCTTTTATGTTCAGTTTTATTGACGATTTTTAAAGTTAAATTAATTAATTCTTCATTGATTTCGAGCTCGACAAATTTTAATAAATTAGTGTATTCTAATTTTGGATTTTGCATGAATGAAGTATAATCAAGTTTATAAAAGCTCCCTATCCCAGTCGACTCTATAAATTGAGTTGTTTCTAAGTTTTCAAAATAGCGTTCTACATGTTTGATGTTTATGGGTTCTTGCCAATAATGAGAAAATGCTGCAATGTTGTCATAAGGATTTCTGATAACCTGAATGAACTTTAATTTCCCCCCAAATAACTTATGTAAACGTTCTAGCACTTGGGGGTTTTTCTTTATAATTCTTGTATTGCCACCACCTTTCTTATCACCGATAACTAAGGGATGTGTCGTGTTACCTTGAAAGCCGGTTGTCGTTTTATAACTATAACCTGTATTATTCCATGCATCAGGGTGCTGGTTTTCAAAACTGGTACTCAAGAGTAAAGACAAAGTTTGTTCAGAATTTAAATCATGATCAACCAATAACTTCGCGACATTGATTTCGTTGGTTATTGCAGCACGAGGGTGTGAGTCAAGTAAAGCTCCAATCAAACTATGCCCGCTGTGTGCATGACCGAGAAACACGACGAAACTTTCAACTCCGGATATATGATCAGGCGTAATTTGACGACATATCTCTTCTATTTTGTTTTTGGTTAATGAGGCGGTCATAAAAATCAGTTTAGAGAAGAAACTTTATTATAAGCTATATTGCCGATAAAAAAATTCAAAAAAACTCGGATATTTTTATTTTGGAGTGTGTGAAAAAAGGGTTTATGCTACTTCCAACAAGTCGGAATTTTTACAGATTATAATATGATTAAATGTAAGTTATAGAGAAGTTAACTGCTATAAAACTAATTGCAGTTTTGAGGAACACTCAAAATTTGAACCTATTTTAAAATCGAATAATTGCATCTGGCTTTACTATAAGATTAGCAGGTATGTTATATATCAATGTTTTTCATAGTCTTGCTTTAGTTAAAATAGCTTTAATTGATCAATTCGAATTTAAAAAAAGACCTCGGTATGCTTTTCTAACTACTAAAAATAAGTTTAATTTATATTGATAGGCATAAATTTTTTTAGGCAATCTATTGTGAAAACTCACAATGCTATAAAAAATATAAAAGTTATAAGGAGACTAAAATGAATGAAATTTCGACAACCAGAAGAATTAACAAATATGATTATCAGTTGAGCGAAGAGGAGATTGAACAGAGGGTTCATCGTTTGAAAGTAGGTGGACTTTGGAAGCAAATTGGTCAGTTGCAATTTGAATTTATGCTTAGAAATGGTCTAGAGGCTCATAATAACTTACTAGATATTGGTTGTGGGTGTTTGAGAGGTGGAGTGAAGTTTATTCCTTTTTTAAACGCTTCAAATTACTATGGGATGGATATAAATGCTTCATTATTGGCTGCTGCTGAAATTGAGATAAACCGTGCTAATTTGGTCGATAGAAACCCAAATTTGATGCTGAACAGCGAGTTTGAGTTTCATAAGTTTGAAGTCAAGTTTGATTATATGATTTCAGTGTCTGTTTTTACTCATTTGCCAGTCAATAACATCATAAGGTGTCTACAACGAGTGTCTGAAAATTTAAAACCCAATGGAAAATACTTTTCGACTTTCTTTATCAGTGAAAAATCAATTGAACTTAAACCAATCTGTCATCAACCAGGTAATATTGTCACCCATTATGACCAAGATCCGTTTCATTATTCAGTTGATGAAATCAAAAGAATGGGTTCAAATTGTGGGCTTAAGACAACATTGATTGGAGATTGGGGTCACCCAAGAGGGCAACAAATGGTAAAGTTTGAGAAATATTGATAATTCAGCCTGCCTTATAAAGTTCAATTTCTATAATTTATGTTATATTTTCTATATGGTAGCGTGATATGTAGAAGTTTGGGTTGGATTTAGCTTACATCAATTTCAATAATTTTGCTTGTACAGGATCGGTTTTGAGTAAGTCTCAAACTTTAACTGAAATTTTATTGTTCAGTCAATGAGGTGAGTCTTTTGTGGGTGTTGGTAGAATAAAATTACTGTAGCCACGATTTACAATCCCAGCCGAGCATATATTCAAGTTCCTTAATCTCATTTTTAAATATTTTCTTTAGAATGGCTCTGTCGTTTTCATTCATTTGGTTAGTATATTGAATTGAATTAACTCTAACAAATTCAGTTAGGGTGAATTGCCCGATGTTTAAAAAAGAAGATATTTGATTTAAAACTGCATTTTGGTTATTTAGTAAATCATCATATTTAATGAATAAAGTTTGGTTGGTTGGGAAATATCGCCTAATTCTACGGATTTGTTCTGAGTAGTAACCCCTGTCTATATAGGAGTGGTTTTTGTTTTGAAATGGAAGGTTTGATCGACATCGTTCTTTTTCTTGTCTAAGTGCATCGATAAATGAGAGGTGGTCATTGTTTCTATTTTTTTCCATATTCCAGCTTGAATATGCTCGATCTATTGGGTTTCTTAAACAAACAATAATTTTAATCTTAGGATTGTAAAGGAATATTCTTCGCATTGAACATTCCCAGTACATGTAATTTGGGGTGCACTCGCCCCTCAATAGCGTTGCATCAGACCAGTCAAAATAATCATGATATTCGCTATAATCAATATTTTTTGATTTAAATATTTTTTCATTGTCAAAAAAATGAACCTCTTTTCTTAAAGCCATTTGAATCTCAATGTGATTTCTCAGGTAGTAGTCTAATGCAGATGTTCCGGCTTTTTGAGCTCCTACAATAAGAAAGCTAACTATTTTTTTTTGATTCATAACAGATTGGTTCAATATATGATAAAGAGAATAAGCTATGCTTATAGTTTACATCTAAAGTTACACCGCAAAAAATTTATCGATTTATTATTGGATTGATTTAAGTATATTTTCAAAAGATTTGCTAAGTAACGATGATCCGTATTTCGAAATATGGTCACCATCTCTAAAAATAAGTTTTCCTTCTTTGATTATATGACAGAAAGGAGTTGGGCAAATAATTTTATCTATTGGAAGATAAGTAACGGCATCTTTGTGCTTTTCAACAAGAGTTTTAATCAAGGGGTTTATTCCATAACTAACTTCTGCTGTCATTGAATAGAGTGGTTGGTTTAGCATTATTTTTCGACTATATATTTTCCTAGGGTGAAACCCAAGTTCAGGTGTGTCTGCTAATAAATAGACTTTTTTTCCTTCAGAAACCAGTTTGCTTAACAATCGATCAAAGCCTTTTATAAAAACAACTTCATTGGTATAGGTGTCAGACTCATTAGCAAAAGCATCGTATATTTTGAGTCTTTTATTGCGATACCCATGGCCATGATAAGGTACGGACCAATACCCAGCAAGAAACACTGTTTTAATGGATTTATTTTTGATGATAATATCTAAAGAAATATCGATAAATTTCTGGCATTCTCTATTTTTTCTACTATATACCCCCAGAAGAGGCCTACAACCTGCTCTAGTTAATTGAATTCCCGAAGTGTTTGTTGCAGTTGCTGCTTCTGATAAACCAAATTTAAGAGCCTCGGCGTGCGAGTCGCCCAACAGAACAAAGCTGGGTTGGTTGTTATCGGCGCCAAATGTACAGTATTTGTGTTCTAAAAATTGTTTGTTTAGTAACCTGTGACAGCTTCTGTGGTTTGGCATGTATTGACTTGTCTCTAATGAATCAAGGACTTCGTTGGATAATCTAGAAGGTATGCCTTTAAATTTAATTGCAATAAGTGATATTGCAATTAATGAAAAAATGAGTGAAGAAAGAATTATTAGTTTTGCACGTGTAAGATTTTCACGAAAGGTTTTTTCGATAAAGAAATAACTACTTATAGAAATTGTAACCAAACACAATAGTATTGTATTGACAGAATTATGCTCGGTGTAAATCATCTGGCTAAAAACAATAACAGGCCAGTGCCAAAGATATAATGAGTAAGATATTAAGCCAATGAATACCAAAGGTTTTATGCTTAATGCCTTGTTTATTATTGTATTTGAGTTATGGATGCCGGAATATATAATCATCACGGATCCCAAAACAGGGATTAAGGCATGCACCCCTGGGAATATGGTTTGGTTTGTAAAAGTAAGTGCTGTGAAAAAGATCATTGAGATTCCCGTTAGAGAATATAACTCAGCTAAATATGGTGTGATGGGTTTCTTTTTTTGCGTGTAAAGTGACACCAAAGCCCCAGCTAATAATTCCCAAGCTCTGGTGTGAATCATATAAAAAGAAAGTTCAGGCTGGGATTCAGTTTGGGCAATGCTTAGACATAAAGAAGAGATAAAATATATGACAATAAGCTTTCTGCAGGTTTTAAAGTTAAAATATTTGTTTGAGAGCCACAGTGTAAACGGCAGAAACATATAGAATTGTTCTTCGATTCCTAGTGACCAAGTATGCATCAATGGTAGGGATTTTGCGTTGAGTTCGAAATAACCGCCTGTTTGTGTCCAGAAAAAAATGTTTGGTACCGTGATAAGAGTAGCAATAATTGATTTGGCAAACGAATCAAGCTCTTTAGGTAACAAAACAAAATAAGCGACAAAAAAAGACATAGACATTGTAAAAACCAATATGGGTACTATTCTTTTGAATCTTTTATAATAAAATTGCTTGAAAGAAAAAGTTTTGGAAGTTATTTGTTTAATGATGATTTCGGTAATCAAATAGCCTGATATTACAAAAAAGATGTCAACGCCAACATACCCGCCCGAAAACAATTGAATATCTAAATGATAAAAAATGACAGAAATAACAGCCAGTGCTCTTAAACCATCAATATCCGGTCTATATTTCAATTGTTCTCACCAGCAGAAGACTGTTTTTAATTAAAATTAATGAAAAGTGAAGCATATGAAAAGTTTAAGAAGTTAATGTATATCTAATCGGTTTATTTTATAGATAAAATGTTACTTATGTCAGCTTTTAGAATTAAATGGATGGTGAGATTTCTTGTTGTAGGTAATCGCTATTAAACCATTTCCAGCAATTGCTGATACAAGTTTGTAAGTTCTGAGGGGCAGTTATCGATACTATAACTGGTTTGATTTTTTAAAGATTGGTCATAAAAACTATTACTGGTGTTGACTGTCAAACCAAGTTTTTCGAATGCAGATTCGGTTTGATTTATGTAATCTGATCTTGGAGCGTCAAAATTAACAATAGGAAATGGTCGCTCTTGATAAATCTTGATTAAATTTTGGTTGTATACTTTCCAAAGGTTGTATCCTGATTCCATTGGCACGCTTAAATTTTTTCTCGCTGCCAATGACATAGCTACGGCTTTAGGGTGTCTAATAGATCCAATCAATGAATGATTTGGTAAGCTGTGTTGCCAGAATTTATAGGTCAACAGCATTCTGGGATCTTTGAACCCCCAAGGTTTAGGTAGGTCATTGTATGTTTTTAAGACATTATCTCTTCTTTTTTCAAATGATTCGTCCCACTCCAATTCTTTTTTGTTTGGTTTATTCCATGCACTTTGGTTGTGAAGCAACAGTGCTTCATTCAATCTAAATACTTCGGGATTTTCTTGATTGCCTTTTTGGTTGTATTTGTTGAAATCAGAAACGGAACCTAAATTTAAACCACAAGTTTTTAAGCTACCAGTCAGACAGCTGGTGCCACTTCGGTGCATACCTAATATAATTATTGCATCAATCATTTTTTTCACCAAGTTCAGTGTAAAATAAGTGGTTTTGTTGAATTTTTTTATAAATTAAAGCACTGTTTTTATTGTTTTTAGTCACTTCATGTTTTAAGGGTAAAAATAATTTCCTTGCTAGCTTTTTAGGCATTATTTTTTTAGCAAACCTAAATCGTTTTAGTCTGGCGTTATAATTTTTAACATTATTTCTATCGACTCGTGTGCCGGGAACTCTGAATGCAGCGCCATGGTGATAAATTAAATTATCATATACTCCAAATAATAAGGGGTGTAAACTATGATTATTAGTTCGAGTTAGCTTATACCAATCAACATTGTGGGTTTTCATTCTTTCTATCATTTGTCCACCGACATCAGAAACTTTATTCCCATATTTATCATCCCAAGTTATTTTGCCGGCTTTCCAGTCCCCTTGTATATCATTCCAAAATTTGACAGTACACATACAAAAACAAGGGTGTGGCTGAGTGTCACCATCATTTTCAAGTCGTTGAACTGCTGCAAGCTGGTGGTTTGATAATACATTCTGTTTAAACTGAGAAATTGAATTTATTGGGAATGCATCTCCATCAATAAACATCAACAAATCATTTTCATCTTCTGAGTCAAAAGAAGCTAAATCAGCTAGTAAATTTAATTTGATTGGATGAGATTTGATATTTTCATTTGATGAGTAATCAAATTTATTTTTATGGTTATTGTAATTTGGTACATTGTTCAAAAAAGTGAATACTTTAAATGGTTCATTGATGTGCTTTTTTAAATATTCTAATTGAATGTCAATCCATGCTTCGGATTGCCAATGGATGGTAAGTACGTATATCATGGTTGATTTAAACAAAATTCTTGTATTATAAGTAAAAACCTTATACTTTCCAGAATATCTCAAAAAATTAGTTAAAAAATGAATGAAATTACGGATATGGTAATATGTGTAGAGCAAGGTATTTTAGAGTGTCAGTCGCTTTTGTTGGTGGATTCAATCAATAAAAATCTAAAAGATCACGTTAAACTTCATGCATATTGTCCCAGGAAAAATAACCAGCCAAGTCATCAGACATTAACAGCTTTAGAGGGAAAAGGAGTATACACAAACAATGAAAAGATCAATGAAGATTTCATTTTATACCCTATAGCAAATAAATTATTGGCCTGTTTAGATTTGGAACGCAAGCAAGCAACAAATGGATCAATTTTATTTTCTGATACTGATACAGTGTTTTTAAACAGTTTATCCACAGGAGTTGTGTTGACAGAACCATCACTTTTTTTGCGCCCTGTTGATAACAAAGGACCAGGTACAGAAGGAGTTAATGATCCGAATGATGTGTTTTGGCAAAATGTGTATCGTTTATGTGGGGTTGAATTACCGGAACCTTCTATTTGGACAACTGTTCGCCCCAAATTGATTAGAAATTATTTTAACGCTGGATTTATTTGGGCTCATAAGTTGGAGGGATTTTTTCAGCAATGGTATGATGATTTTATTCAAATTATTGAGTCTGATTTAAGACCTTTTGGTTGGACTTCAAGAGATGGTGATGATTTTAGGTGCCTGGATCAAGTGGCTTTGGCGGTGACAGCAACAAGATACCAAGAGTTTTTGCAGGTTTTGCCAGAAACATATAATTACCCTATCCCTTTCAGACCTATTATGAATAACAGGGAAAACCACCCTAAGTTTAAAGATTTGATCCATGTGCATTATCACAAATGGTTTCAACACCCTGAGTTCTTAGATCATGTTACTTCAGATGAAGATAAGCTATCAGAACAATATCAATGGTTGAAATCACAGTTGCCTTTAATGCCAGAAATAGAAGAAGAATTTAAGTGTTAAAAACAATAGGCGGCTTTTAAGCCGCCTAATTGAGAAAATATTATTTAATATTCTTTAGCCTTTCTTCAATCGCGGTGAGTCTGTCATTTAAAATTTGATTTTCTTCTTTTAAAGAATTGATTTGTTTTTCTTTATCAGCCAGTTGCGTGCCCAATTCTTTGATTGAAGCCAAGGCAACACCCGAAGTATCAATGGTAGCAATTTTGGTTTCAGTATGCCCTAAGTTGAATTGCTCAAAAAAATCTTGAGCCATGGGGCCAAGGTGCTTAACTGAATCATCATCAAATTTATAGTTCCACACAGAAATTGGTAAAGACATAACCTTATTCAAAACTTCAGATGTATTGACCAATTGTATATTTTCTTTTGTATTGACATCTGAATTTTGGGTTAAGGCACCTTGTATTACTACGTTTCCACTAGCATCCATATCAAAGTTTGGTGTTGCACCACCAGCCCCGACTATCATTGCTCCTGTATCAAAAACCTGAAATTCAGATGATGATGTTCCCACTTTTGATACTGAAAATAAGTTGCCTTTATTGACAAATTTCCATGAAATACCAAGTGACTGGCTTTCTAGAGTTATGCCAGCATTCAAGGGGTTGGCAATATGCAACCTATTAGTTGGTGATTCTGTACCTATTCCAACTCTTCCATTTGGAACAACTATACTGCCAGACTCAACATCCAATGAATCATCTGGTGTACTGTCACCTAAACCAATTTTTCCGTCAGCAGCTATAAAAAATGCATCGTTGGGGGCGCCTGGTTTGATTCTAAATGGTAATTTACTCCCATTGGTGACATCACGAATGAAGAAGTTTGCTTCATTACCAGCGACATCCCAAGTTTGTGGACTCCAGCCTTGCGAGCCATTTTGTTCTAAACGCACTGTGGGTGTATTACCATCAACTAAATGGTTTCTGACTACAGGTGTTGAGGTGCCGAAACCGATTCTGCCGCCATCATCTACATACAATGAATGTGACGGTGCGCCCGCTTCAACGGTGAAAGGTGTACTGCCATGGTCTATGTCATCAATAGAAAATTTGTTGGCACCACCATTACTTGAGTCGTTGGCGGTTAGTTGCCAATCATTGCTTGGAAAGCTGGCTGAGTTACTGGTGTCCTGAAATTTGATGCGCAGGTTGTTTTCTTTTAATCGTAAAGTGTCAAAACCAAAAGACTCACCATTGACGCAATCTTGTCCAATACAAGCCGAACCGTCAACAATCAAGTCATCTAGGATTTGTTGATCACGATTTTCATCGTCCTGATCAGTAATGGTTTGACCGTTTTTGATCGTGAAGACGCCACTGCTTAAGTCTGGTTGTGAAGCTGGCTTGGTGATGGTGTTCGCTGAGCCGTCATTTCTAGATGATTTTTCTTTGCTGAGTGACCTGATTTGATATTTGTATTGGCCATCTTGAAGAGATTTCATATCTAAATCAGTGGCCGCCAGTGACAACGTCTCTGCAGAATGAAATGGTAGGGTTTTTAATGAACCATTGGGTAATTTAATTTCAATTTGGTAATGGTTTGCAGGGTTGAGTCCAGAAAACTCAACTTGATTGTTGAAAGCCAAGACTTCAGTTTTTGCTGAAACTGAGCCCATATATGTCGCTGCTAAAGCTACAGCTAAAAATGTTTTGCGGTGATTCACTTGATTTCCCCTCTGTCTTATTTAAAGTTAAATAATGTTACAGAAAAATGCGGACGTTGTCATGTAAAAAATCACACAGGCAACGACTTTTCATTCAATTCAATATCGTCTTAGGAAAATGGCCTTTTGCGTTTACAATGGTGAGATTTGACTGACGCAAATTATCATGACAAACAAAACACTGTATTTGGTTGATGGCTCTTCTTATCTTTACCGTGCTTTTTTTCAACCCAATTTAAAACGTTTGGCCAGCAAAAGTGGTCATCCAACTGGTGTAATGTACGGCGTGACCAACATGTTACAACGCATGATTGATGAATATCACCCTGAACACATGGTGGTGGTGTTTGATGCCAAGGGCAAAACCTTTCGTCATGACATGTATGAGGAGTATAAAGCAACGCGGCCATCGATGCCCGATGAATTGCGCATGCAATTGGAGCCGACCAAAGCATTGGTCAAGGCCATGGGCATTCCAATGCTTGAAATCCCTCATGTCGAAGCTGATGATGTGATTGGTACTTTAGCAAAAAAAGCAGAGGTCTTGGGCATTGAAACTTTGGTTTCAACAGGTGATAAAGACTTGGCGCAATTGGTTTCAGACCATGTAACCTTGGTCAACACCATGACCAATGTGGTGATGGACAAGCAAGGTGTGGTGGATAAATTCGGTGTCACAGCGGATCAAATCATAGATTATTTGGCCTTGGTGGGTGACACATCAGACAACATCCCAGGTGTTCAAAAAGTTGGCCCAAAAACAGCGGTCAAGTGGCTACAAGAATACAAAACCGTTGATAACATCATTGAGCGTGCTGATGAATTCAAGGGGAAAGTGGGCGAATACCTGCGAGAAGGCATTGATCAATTGAAGCTGTCACGTGAGTTGGTGATTATTAAAGAAGATTGCGAAGTCGACTATAAAGTCGGTGATTTTGCCATCACACCCAAAGATGCAGCGGCTTTAAATAAAATTGGCAAAGAATATGACATGAAGCGTTTTGCTGAATTTGAACTCAGTGAAGCTGATGCGCCAGCAGAACCGAAGAAAGTGGTTGAATACACTTGTATTCAAGACATGGATACTTTGAATGCTTGGTTGTCCGAAATCAAGAAAGCAGGCTTGGTGGCCTTCGATTTGGAAACCGATTCGTTGAATCCGATTGGTGCCAATATCATCGGCATGTCCTTTGCGTATGCTCCTGAAAAAGCGGCATATGTGCCAGTGGACCACAACCCGATGTTTACAGAAGGTGCCAAGCAATTGCCTTTACAGGACGTGCTTGATGCCGTGATTCCCGTGTTAAAAGAAGTGACTTTGATTGGGCAGCATTTTAAATACGACATGAATGTGCTGTCGAATTATGGCATCGATGTCGATAACTTGGCCTTCGATACCATGTTGGAATCATATGTACTCAATGCCTCGGCTTCTCGTCATGATATGGATTCATTGGCCAGTTTTTACTTGGACGAAAAAACCACCAAATACGAAGAAATCTGCGGCAAAGGCGCAAAACAAATTCCCTTTGCCGATGTGGCGATTGATGTGGCGACTCACTACGCGGCTGAAGATGCCGACATCACATTAAAACTGCATTTGGCCTTGTGGGAACAGTTAGAAAAAGAGCCGCATACCAAAGTATTCACAGACATCGAAATGCCCTTGGTTCGAGTGTTGGCTTCAATGGAACAAACAGGCGTGTATTTAGATGCCAATGAGCTGAAAAAACAAAGCGTACATTTGGCAGAAAAGATGGCGGTACTTCAGACCAAAGCTTATGAACTGGCAGGAAAAGAATTCAACCTCGGTTCACCGAAACAGCTACAACAAATCCTGTTTGAAGAGCAGGGCTTGCCGGTATTGAAAAAAACACCCGGTGGTCAACCGTCAACAGCCGAAGATGTTTTACAAGACCTGTCTGCTGACTATGAATTGCCATCTACTATCTTATCCTACCGTTCTTTGAGTAAGTTGAAGAACACCTACACCGACAAATTACCACTGGAAATCAACAACAAAACAGGTCGTGTACACACCTCATACCACCAAGCCGTGGCGATAACAGGCCGTTTGTCATCGAACAACCCAAACCTACAAAACATTCCGATTCGAACCGAAGAAGGTCGAAAAGTCAGAACCGCTTTCATCGCACCTGACGGTTGGCAGGTGATGGCAGCAGATTACTCACAAATTGAACTGCGCATCATGGCACATTTGTCTCAAGACGAAAACCTGCTCAAAGCCTTTAAAGAAGGTGTCGATGTCCACAGCCAAACCGCTTCACAAGTGTTCGACACACCATTGGATGAAGTCACCGGTGAACAAAGACGTGCTGCAAAAGCCATCAACTTTGGCCTGATGTACGGCATGAGTGCTTTCGGTTTGAGTAAACAGTTACACATCAGCCGAAAAGAAGCCTCGAATTACCAGAAACAGTACTTTGCTCAATACCCGAAAGTGAAAGGCTTCATTGACTCAGTCAAAGAAAAAGCCGCAGAGCAAGGCTACTTGGACACAGAATTTGGCCGCAGACTTTACTTCCCAGAAATCAACAACCGCAACGCCCGAGTCCGAGCGGGCGCCGAACGCGCCGCCATCAACGCACCAATGCAAGGCACCGCTGCCGATATCATAAAAAAAGCCATGATTGCCGTTTACAACGAAGTCAAAGGCAAAGACGACATCCGCTTGGTGATGCAAGTCCACGATGAACTGGTCTTTGAAATCAAAGACGAATCCGTGAAGTCATGGTGTCAACGCATCAAAGAAACGATGGAAAACGTGGTGGAACTATCCGTGCCGCTGTTGGTGGATTATGGTGTGGGGGATAATTGGGATCAAGCGCACTGAGGGATTGCTACGAGGCCACTTCTTTTTGCTTAGTATAATGATGTGAAAATTTGATGTTTATACTAAGCAAAAAACCGTAACCTCTTCGCAGGCTTTAATGAGTTTTGCTGTTTGACTCGCAGGCTCGCCAGTGCAAAACATGGCACCGGTCATTTGGGTTCTATTCGGCAGCTGTGCGGTTAATGGTTCATCATTACCATCAGGTGGGGCTCCGCAAGCACTTAATTTTGATTGGTATGGTATGTGAAGAATTAAAAGTTCATACCAATCAAAAAACCGTAACCTCTTCGCAGGCTTTAATGCTGAGTCGCTTTGCGACAATTGATAACCTTGTAAAGCCGGTTTTTGGCCGAAGGTCAAAAGAAGGGAAGCAAGGCACTTAATCTTGCTGTCTGATTCACGTTCTACGGCATTCCATTAATGCTTCTTAACCTCCGGTTAAACCGCAATAACTACATTGCCTGATCTTCGCTCACCAAGGCAAAACATAACACCGGTCATTTGGATTCTATCCGGCAGCTGTGCGGTTAGTGGTATTTGAGCAGTTAGGTATGTCGGAGAATGCTACAAAAAAACAGCATGTCATTCTGAGCGAGCACAAGTTTTGTCTTTGCTTAAAAATAGGAAAGGACTTTGGGTTTTGTGAAACTTACTTATTGGATTGAACGCGAGTCGAATGGATCTCTAACAAATACGAGTGATATCACAAGACCCTATGAGATACCTCGGCTCGCCTTTGGCTCTCTCGGCATGACGGTATTGGCGCATTTTAGGGTTAATTCATGTGGCTGCATTCAGGGTTTAAATCTCGATTATTTGTAGTACAATAAATCCATGAAAAGTTACCAGTATATTACCTTGTTGTGCCTTTGCTCCATGACTACCTCGGCTCAAGACATCAAAATTCATGCGCCACATGCAGTGTCCTTCTCATGTACAGAACATTGGGATGGTCAATTTAAGTGGGTGGGTGATGCTTTGGGTACGGATTGTATTATTCAAGATTGGTACAAAGATGAAACCCGCATGTTTATGAGGCCTTTTAAAAATCAGGGTTTTGAGAACGAGGATTGGTTTGGTTTCAATAAAAATGTATTGGCACCCTGTGATTGTGAAATCACTGCTGTTCATGAAAACGAAACCACCAATAAACCTGGGATTATGAACCCAGGAAGGGCCAGTTCAATTACCTTCACAAATGCAGAAGGCGTTAATATCCTGATTGCACATGTGCGTGATATTCAAGTGGTCGTTGGTGATCAAGTGAAGGCGGGACAGGTGGTAGCCAAAGTTGGCAACAACGGTTATTCAAGAAACCCACATGTTCATATTGCGGCTTGGGACAAAAAGGAAAAGCCTTTGCAAATTCAGTTTAATCAGAAAACGATTGGTTTGAATTCGAGAGTAAAGATTACTAAATGAATTAATTAACAACGAACTGCTTCATGCGATCATCTTTTATGGTTATTTGGTTTTCATCAGTGTGTTGTTTTGGGCAAAAGACTCAAATCCAGCTGGAATTCGATTGGCTGTTTCAGCACATGGTTTGTTGGTTTTAATGCTGTTTGGTCTGGCCTATTTGATAAATGTAAATGGCATTGTTTATTCTTGGCTTACAAACTTATTTATTTTGCTTTTTTTATGGCCTTTGGCATCAATAATCGCATGCTTAAATTATTTTAAAGGGAACAAGTGGTTGCATTTGTTTCATATAATGACTTTCATTGCCATGTTGTGGGTTCTATTTATTGGGGTGATGCTGGTTAATAATGATTTTCTGTAGCTGTTTTTCTTGCCCACAATCTCCAGATTGGAAATGCATAGAGATTATTGGCGATTGATTAAAAAACTCCAAACTCTGACTGTAATTGTATTAATAAACCAAAGAATTAAGCGATAATGGCTGAATGGATATTATTAAAGAAATCAAAAATGCTTGGGGTTGGATTGGTATTGAGCCGCAAGAGGTAGTTGTAGAAAATGAATTTGGCAATGTCATCATAAAAGACCCTGAGAATAGGTTTTGGCGTTTATCGCCTGAAGATGTTTCTTGTGAAGTGGTTGCGGAGTCAATTGATGATTACAACACGCTGATTCAAGACGAAGCTTTTGTTGAAGATTGGTTTATGTCTGCGATGGTGGATGAAGCCATCAAAAAACATGGGAAACTCAAGCCAGGCCATAAGTTTTATATGGTGGTGCCGGGTGCCTTGGGTGGTGAGTATGGTGGTTCAAATGTGAAAATGGCACCTTTTGAAGCAATCATTAAGTTTTCAGGCGCCATTGGTAAGCAAATCAAGGAAAAGCCGGACGGTGCTGAAATCAAATACAAGCCCCTTTCGTACTAGGTGTTAGTGGTTAAATGCTAAACTTTTAGTGATTGAGTTCTAAATTAAAGTTATTAAGTTATGAAAAACATAATTCTTACAGTCATTTTGATGCTGTCAGCTTGTGGTATGAACCCTAAGCTTAAAAAATACCCAACATTAAACCAAAAGCATGTCGCATACAGTGTTGCTCTAATAAAGGTTAATAAAAAGTGGTTTTTGGAAGAATTTGAAAAGTGCACCAATGGAGAGGCAATTTGTATGGACCCACCTCCATTGGCTTTGAAGGCAGAAGTAATAGAACAAATTACTGGAGCACAATTGCCTCAGTTTTTCACTATAGCAACGACGGATCATTATGCGGGAGATGTTTATTACTGGTATGGAAAAGACCAGCTCTGGCTTGTGAAAATTAAGACTGATGGTACAGGGTTTGTTATGCCCAGATATGCAAGACATGCTGTACATGTAGATTTAAATGACTTGAAAGTGATTGAGATGGATGACAATCAAATATCATGGTTACCTTGTTTTAACTTTGAATTTAAAAATAAAAAGTTCGATTTTTTGGATGAAGATAGCAATGAAAAGTATGAAATTGATGCAATTGATTATTATGATTTAAAGCAATTGTTACAAAGTCATGCTGAAAATTTAGATAAAGAATGCAGTGAATAAAATCATGAAAAATATTAGAAACGCCCAAAAATCTGACTTCAATGCCATTGTTCAATTAAACCAATCAGAAGTGGATAAAACCAGTCCAATGGATGGGTTGCGGTTAGAGGCATTGGACGCTTTGGCTTGTTATCACAAGGTGGTTGAGGTGGATGGTGTGGTGGCGGGTTTTTTGTTTGCTATGGATGAATCGGCGGATTATGAGAATGATAATTTTGCTTTTTTTCAGTCACGTTATGAGCGTTTTGTATACATTGACCGGATTGTGATTTCAAAGGATTTTGCTGGGATGCGCTTGGGTTCGGCTTTGTATGAAGATTTGTTTGAATGTGCACGATTGCAACAAGTTCCAGTATTGACTTGTGAGTTTTATATTAAACCGCTGAATGTGGGCTCTCTCAAATTCCATCAAGGTTTTGGTTTCAAAGAAGTGGGTACGCAAACAGCTGCAGACGGCATCAAACTGGTTTCGCTACAAGCTGCGGAAGCGAGCTGACATGACACTTAAAATAGATCACATGACCATTTTGGTAAGCTCATTAAAAGAGAGCATGCCTTACTATGTCAAGCTACTTGAATTGGTTGGCTTTACGCAAGTCAAAGAGTGGGTTTGGACAGACAAAGCCGGTTTCTTTTTTCAGTTCAACCAAGCGAAATCTGGTACCAGTGCTTATCAACGCTATGGTGCGGGGATGAATCATTTGGGTTTTGTTGCACCGACGCCTGAGTTTGTTGTTAAGGTGCAAACAGAAATGAAAGCAGCTGGTTTTGATGTGCCTGAGATTCAAGATTTTGGCGGTGTGAAAGCCTTGTTTATGAAAGACCCAGATGGCATTCGTTTTGAGGTCACGTATTATCCACCGGGTGTGGCTGTAGTTGATTAAGTGTTAACTATTCAAAAGGAACAGTACTTATGAGTGATGACTATTGGGATGTAATAGCACCCATTTGGGATGATGTGAATATTTATGATGGTGAGGAGATGTTTCTCAAGTCGTTTGATGTCTTAACGAATAAACAGCAAATTTTATTGGCAGGCCATTGGGCAAACTCTGAAATCATGAATGGTGGTTTGGGACAGTTTTTTGATAATTCTACTGGTGTGTTGGCACCTGAGGCTGTTTTTGCGTTTCAAACACTGGGCATGCCCAAAACTTCAAATATTCTAAAACAAGCCATGTTGTTTTTTGGCGATGATTACCCACGTGATCGGACAAAAAGACTCGAAGTCTTTGAAGCTTATTATAAAAGCCATGGTGAAAATGCTGTCCCCATGGAAACAGAAGAAGATGCCATGGCCGTGGCCATTGAAGAAGAGCGCGGCGGTTTTGATTCAGCAGCGGATGCTTATTCAGTGAGCGAAGTGTAAGCCCTTATGAACTGGCTGGCTCATGTCTTGTTGTCGAAAAGGGATGTTGAGTATCAGCTGGGGAATTTGTTGGCCGATCCAATGAAAGGTCGGGTTTGGGATGGTGCGCCACAAAGCATCGAGCAGGGCATGCTGATGCACAAGGCGATTGATGCATTCACAGATTCACATGCGGTGGTTGCGAAGAGTAAATCGCGTTTTGAGTTTAAAGGTTACTTAAAAGGTGTGGTTGTGGATTTGTTGTATGACCATTTTTTGGCGGTGCATTGGCAGTCCTTTAGTGAAACCCCATTGGATAACATGTTGGCGATTTTTCATCAAGAGTCTGATTTATTGATTGCTGATTTTCCACCCAAAGCCCACCGCGTCATCAGCCGGGTGATAGAAACCAATATGTTGGGCAGTTATGCTGAATTCAGTGGTTTTGTCGCGGCTTTATTGCGCGTTGAATTGCGCCTTTCAGATCGGATTAAAGCCAAGGATTCTATGAATCATTATGTGCCAACCATAGAGTCAACTTATGAGCAGTTTGAATCTGACTTTTTGCAATTTTTTCCTCAATTGATTGAACATTTCAAAAACCATCCTTTGGGCAGTCAAAGCAATAATTATTTGATATGAAGTGGCTGCGGTGGCAAAAAGGCAGGCAAAAAACAGGTTATGACAAAATGTTTTTGGCCGGTTTGTCTTGGCCGATTGCTTTTGATTGTTACCTGTTGCGTTTCAATCAAGGTTCGGTTATTCCGCCACACACTGATAAAAATGAAAAGGGCAAACATGTGCGTTTGAATGTGGTTTTGAAACAGGCCAAGCAAGGCGGTGAATTCGTTTGTGATGAAACGATTTATGAAACCAAGCGGATCAAATTGTTTCGCCCAGATTTACACCTGCACCAAGTGACCGAAGTTAAACAAGGCGCTCGGTGGGTACTGAGCATAGGTTGGATCAAACGAAGCTGAGGTGGCTGGGTAAACTTTTGATCTCAAAGGGCTTGTTTTTTTTGTTTTTCTTAAGGGTTAAGTAGTTGGGTTTGTTTGTGTATCCTGTTGATGATAAAAGATATTATGTAAATAATTCCAGTTTTTACCATTGTTTATCCACACTTTCTATCGGCTCGAAGCTAAAATAATTGCTTCAATTAATTTAGGGTGAAAATAATGAGAAAAATGAGTTTGTTAGCGACTTTGTTGTTATGTGGTACATCCTGGTCACATGAGTTTTTAACTGAAATGTTGGTGTTCAGTGATGATTATGCGGTCAACCCGTATCATGTTGCTGTGTCATATGAATTAAGTGAGGAAGATTTGCTAACGGCATTGCATGTTAAAAAATCAAAATACGAATTGGGTAAGTTGGTCAAGCGATCTGGCAGCTCAAATCCAAGAGAGTTTAAAAAAGTGGGTGCCACCGATTGTGATTTTGAATCTGAAGGCATGAATAAAACCTGTGGGGTGTTTGATCACTTCAGTGCATCAAGAAGCGTAGCCATAGATATGTGTAATGCGTATGCTTTATCACACGCAGCCGAATATCCGCATGGCTTGGTACCTCAATTTACTGCGCCAAACACGTTCACGGATGGCAGCACGGCTTCAATAAACCATCACACAGCCTATAAATATGAACATGGTTTGAAGTTTAATTGTGTTGAGCTGTTATTGAAAAAAGCGCCTTATTCAGTCAGAAAATAAAACTGCTTGCCTTTGTTTGGCCCGTGTTTGATTGATGCGGATTGGGCAAAGGCGATTAAGAATTGCTGAGTGATACATTTCTTACCGTGTCCATGATGCGTTCTAGGTGGTTGTTGAGTTCACCTCTGTCCTGGCTGTTTAATTGGTCATGACTGAGGATAAAGTGACAGGTTTTGACGACATTTCGCCACCTCGGGTTTTGAGGTATTTTGTCTATAGACAGGTATTTATCCAGAGACCGTGTTCTGAGCGTGCCATTGTCTACAGACACCGTCCAAATTTTTGATTGTTCCGCCAAATCAATTTGCGTGGTTTGGGTGTTCTTTTCCCAAATATTAACGGCATCAATCATGGCGGTGACCAACTGTTCTTTCAATTGGATTTTAAACCGGCTGGGGTCATTTTCAGATTGTTCTGATTCAGTTTGATTTTGTGTTGCCTCTAACAATATCAGTTGCTGTTTGTGGTAGTGAATGGCTTTGATCAGGTCTTCTTTTTCTTTTTTTCTTTTGATGTGGTAAATAATTAATATGGCAATGACCAATACCAAAAATATCACAGCCCATAAAACCAGATTGGTGAGTTGTTGTAGCTGATGCTGCTGCTCGATGTTGGTTAACTCTTGGTTCAACAGTTTTTGTTCTATTTGTTGTTTTTCAATTTCATGCTGAACAGATCTGAGGTCAGAATCGTATTTCTTTTTAAGGAATGCCTCACGATAAGCTTGGTATTGTTGCATGGCATCCAAAGCCTTTGTAGGATCAGAAGACTGGTAAATATGGCCTAACAATTCATAGGCGTCAGTGATGAGCAGATCATTTTCTAATGATTTAGCCAGAGATAACCCTGTCAAGGCATTGGTTTCAGCCAGCTGTGTTTGTCCTTGATTCAAGTTAAGTTCGCTGCTCAAAAAATAAAACTGTGCCTTGAGTTCATTGTTGCCTTGGTTTGCTAGTAAGCCGTTGGCTTCATTCAAAAATAATTGGCTCAGTTTGAAGTGATTTTTTTTACTGTGCCACATGGCCAAATTGAGTAAAGCTCGGGTCTGTTCTTGAGGAGAAATTTTTAGCTTCAGTGAAGTCATAATGGCTTCAGCGTATTCACCTGCTTTTTGTGGATTGTTGTTAGCAGAATAGGCCCTGTTCAAGTCTTCATAAATATGAGCGATGTCATAAAAGACCCTTTCGTCAAAATGGTCTTGTTCAGAGTAATTCAAGTAATGTGAGATGGCATTTTCATAATATGCCACCGCTTCAGGAAACAGCTCTAATTTAAAATGAATTAACCCTAAATTATTCAGCGTTTTTCCAATTTGATAATTGTTACCGTGTTTTTTCTTAAGTTCCAAACTTTTTTGATAATGAAGTAAGGCAGCCTTGAAGTTGGCTAACTTAAATTCAACCAAGCCCATGTCATTATGACTTTTACTCAACCACAATGGCTGGTCTTCTTTTTCAGCAACAGTGAGTGCTTGGTACAAATTATTTTTTGCGGCTTCGTATTGGGCTGAAAAATAATATTTTTGGCCGACTTTTCTGTGCCATTCATACTGTATTTTGATGTCCTCAATAAAGCGAGGGTGCGACTTGATTTTAGCTAAGTAATAGGATTCGTCATCTTTGTTACCTAACTCGTGATGTATGGTTGCCAATTGTAAGTAGATACGTGCGGTTGTTTTTTCATTTTTATCAGCTTGGTCTAAAGCACGGTTACAGACCTGTAATGCTTTTGGGTAATTTCCAGTTTGAATACTGGTTTCACATGAGCCATGGGTGACTGTGGCGTTATTTGTTGTCGTTTCGGCGGCAAATGACAGCAATATGATGTAAAAAACAAACAACTTCATACAGACAGAAATAATAAAAGCTGTTTATTTTAACGTGAAATGGGGTAATTAACAGTGATGCATTATGCGGTTAAGCGATAGAAAGCTATCCTTTGTATAGAAAAAGACAATCCATAGCTGGTATGGATTGTCTTTTAATGAAGATTGATAATTAACGGTCTCTGACCACTTCTTCATACTCTTCTTTTCCCTCTGTGCCAGGCAGTGGTGCAATGTGTTTGAAGTCTTTAATAGCGACTAAAGGAGGGATGGCATAACACTTCTTACAATTGAACGAAACACCCATACTCAAGTCATAATCATTGACGGTGTTAGTCAAAATATATGGGGCAGTTTGTATGGTGGTGACAGAGCCGGCACCAGGAACGCTGGGTCCCCAAATGGGGCCGCCACCACCGGCATAGCTTTGGCAATAATTGTTGGTGGCATGGAATACTTGGTAGCGGTCTTCATCAGTGACAGACGGTGGTGCTGTGATGCCGCCAGCCATGGCGACTGTGGTGGTACCAGACCAGTTGACGCTGGCTACTTGAACGATGGTGCCGTTATGACACCAAGGTACAGCTGATGCTTGGGCAGCGATTAAGACTGATAATCCGATGACTTTTTTCAAATGATTGACTTTCATAATATGACCTCTAATTTTTGACCTGTTTCGGTCGTTGATTGATAAACAATGGCATTTGCCACTTGGGTACAAGCATATAAGCGTCAATAAGTTAGGCAAAGAAATCAGGTGGACAGGTTTGGGTTTTTGGTGGTAAAAACTGGAATACAATTGATTTATGTTGTTGATATTGAGAGGAATAGTTGCGACTTTTTGTTAGACAGGTTATTGCTTGAATGGGTGTGTGGATTTATATCAACTCAAACGAGATAAAGTTTTGTTCAATAAGCACTTAGCATATAAAACAAAAAAATGCCGAACTGAACACTTCACTGTTTGGCATTTTCGTTTTTGTTGTGATTTATGACTTCAGTGGTTTTGGTCAATCACTGTGATGGCTTGGCTGCTTTTTGCGGCCAGGCGATAGTGTGTGAGTGCTTTTTCAGGTTGTTGTTGTTCTTGATAAACTTGACCTAACAGCTGGTTGGTTTCTTTAACGCTTTCTGGGCTGTGCGAAATGGCCATGTTTTTGAGTAACAGCGATTCGGCTTGATCCCATTGTTTTTTTGCCATTTGTAATTTGGCATTACACATCAGCACATGTGGGTTGCTGGGGTGTTGTGACAACCATTTTTCAGCCACTTTGAGTCTGTGGTTGAGGTTGTGTGGTAATTCGGACCAAAAATCGACCAATAAATTGTTGAATTGGGTTTTTTGTGATTTTTCAATCTGTTCAGTGACCTGCTGAAAAGCGCTTACTCGAATGCCATGCTGACAAAATTGGTTCAAATAGTGTGCCTGCTCTTTTTTGTTTAAGCCTTGCCATAAAGCCATCAGGTGCTCAACACTGTCCAAAGTTTGGAAGCGGGCTTCAGTGGCTTGCAAATTAAGTAATTGGGCCTGTTCAGGGTTGATGATTTTTAATTTTTCAGCCTTGGGTAAAATGTTTCTTAACTGTTGCCACTGACCTGAATCTTGTGAGGCTTGGGTTAATAAATGAACCGCCTTTGGGTTGTTTGGGTAGGTTTTTAAGATCAAATCTAACAGCGGCATGGCTTTGTCGGCCTGGCCGGTTTTTAACCAAATTTCACAGCGCGTTAAATCCACCGTTAAAGGATTGTCGATGAGGGCTTCAGCTTGGTCTAAATATTGCTCTGCGGCTTCAATGTTGTGTTGTGATACGGCCGCTCTGGCTGCTGCCATGTAAGACAATTCGGGTGTTGGGCTTTGTTTGACCGATTGGATCAATAGCTTTTCAGCCTGAGCCCATTTGCCTTCGCTCAAGGCCAACAACCCACGAGCAAATTTCTTGCGACCGACGTTGGCTTTGATGTTCTTAACGGCAGTTTTTGGTGCTTTGAACAAGGCATAAGCGACCCAAATGATTAAGAACAAAGCAGCTACCAAAAGTGCTGCTGCAATCGCCGTCATTTGGACCTGATAACCCAATAGTTCCACTTGAATTAAGCCGGGATTGCGTAATAAAGCAGGCGTAACCCACGCGACTGCCAAAATAGCAGCCAGCAGTAAAATAAATTTTATGGTTTTCATCATCAGCGCAATCCTTTCAATTCATTGATGACATCATGAATACCAGACGGCGTCGGTAACAGTGCAATGATTCGTTTGGTAGCCAAGTCGTTCAATTGTTTTACCAACGCTGTTTGTTTTGGCATCTGTTCCCTCAGTGCGATGGCGGCAGCCTTAAGTTGTTGGTTCCAAGCTGACTCTTGTTGTAATGTCAGTGCCCATTCTGCTTGTAGTAGGTGTTGAGTGAGTTGGGCTTTGAGCAGGTGCAGTTCATGGCTGTCTGCTAGGGTGCCATCGGTTTCAATCTTTTTGACACTGATGAAGCGGTGATACCAACTGTCTTCTGAGGTGTCGGCTTTTTGCGTTGATAATGTGAGCGCTTTTACCTGCTGTTTTAATGATTGGAGTTCTGAGAACAGTATGCTGTTATCAGGTTGTTGAACTTGTTGCCATTGGGTCAACAAGTGTTTGATTTGTTGTTGTGTGCTGGTTTTCAGTCGAGCAGTTGCTTGCAGCTGTTGCAGGGTGCTGATGGCCTGAGGTAGGCGGTTGGTTCGAAGCAATAAATCCGCGGCATACAAAGCATCAATGGCGCGTTGTGTATCATAGGCATCAGTCGCAGTGGGGAGTACTTCTTTGGCAATGCGGTTTGTCTCTTGAGCTGCTGCGATACTTTGTTTCAGCGAGGACAAAGCGGTAGCATGATCGCTGATCTGTTGGTTTAATTGTTGTTCTAGTTGTAATAATGCGGCTTCATTTTTGCTGTTATCAAAAGCATTGGATTCATTGGCTTGAACCGGTTGTTGTTTGATTTGATTGAGCTGGTCTTTTAACCCGGTCAATTCATTGTCATAACGGGTGGTCAGTGATTGAAGTTGGTCGCTGAGCTTTTTGTTGGCTTCGCCCAATTGTTGAATTTGGTTATCGAAAACTGCGGTATCTAAAGTTTCCTGATTGCTGAGAAATTCGATGTAGAGTAGATATGCAGGCGCAGCGAGTGCAAGTAAAGATAAAAACAGGGCCAGTTTATTACTCGATTTTTTGATGATGATTTTGGGTTCGCTTAATGAAGGTGAGTCAATGGCTTCACTTTCGTTATCCATGTCGGTTTCTTGTGCTTGACCTGCCTCGATGATAACTTCGCTATCTGTCTCGCCGGTGTTGTTATTTTTATCTTGATCCATGGTGCTTTTGTCAGTTCTTTGGTGACATTTTATCACCATCAAAATTTTTTGTTTGAATTTTAATGAATTGCCTGTTGCTTGATTGAATCCAAGGGTGTTTCTAAAAAGCATTGGCATTTTTATAGGAGCTGTGTCACCATGCACTCCCATAGCTTGCCAGTCTGTGGAATCAAACCTTTTTAATCAAGACGTTGTAAAAAAACAATGGGGTCACATGACAATGAACACTGATCAATTATTCGAAAAATTATCACACAAACTATCCGACCAATACTCAGAAGCTGAGCTGATACTCAAAGCCGAAATGGCCGCAGAGATCATTGCCCTTAAAGAAGAAAAAAATGCAGTGATTTTAGGCCACAATTACATGGAACCTGCTTTGTTCCATACGGTCCCAGATTTCACTGGCGATTCTTTGGAGTTATCTCGCAAAGCTGCACAAACTGACAAAGATGTTATTGTTTTTTGTGGGGTAGAATTCATGGCAGAGACGGCCAAAATTTTAAGTCCTGAAAAAACGGTTTTGGTGCCATCAAATAAAGCCGGTTGTTCATTGGCTTCGTCAATAACGGCTGAAGATGTGCGAAAAATCAAGGCACAGTTCCCTGGTGTTCCTGTGGTCACATATATCAATACCTATGCCGATGTGAAAGCAGAGACGGACATATGTTGTACATCGGGCAACGCCAAAGCGGTGGTGGAATCTTTACCCGGTGATGCGGTGATTTTTTTACCTGATGAATATTTGGCGGGTAACATTGCAAGAGAGACGGGCAAACATATTATCCTGCCAACCAAGGGCACGACATACCCGAAAGTTGAAGGTGTGGATGTGCAGATGATTGGCTGGAATGGCCGTTGCGAAGTCCATGACCAATTCACCGTCGAAGACATCGAAAATGTGCGTGCCTCACACCCTGATGTCAAGGTCTTGTCACACCCAGAATGCAAGCCTGCAGTGGTCGAAGCCTCTGATTTTTCTGGCAGCACCACTGAAATGATTCGTTATATTCAGGACAATGAGTTGCCTAAGTATTTGTTGTTGACTGAATGTGCCATGGGCGACAACATCCATGCCGAAAACCCCAACCGTGAAATGTTACGCATGTGCAGTGTTCGTTGCCCGCACATGAATCAAATTCAATTGAAAGACACCTACGACGCGCTGAAGTACAACCAATATGAAATCACCATTCCAGAAGACATTCGCCAAAGGGCATTTCAGTCTGTTGATAGGATGTTGAAAATAGGTTAATCAGGATGGATAAAGCACCAGCTTTTGAAGAATTGTGTGTCGATGATGTACTGGTCATTGGTAGTGGCATTGCGGGTTTAACCGCAGCTTTGACCTTGGCCGATCAAGGCCAATCAGTTACTGTTATCACGCGTGCGAAAGCCATTAATGATTGTAACACCAGGTGGGCACAAGGTGGCATCATTTATACCACTGAAAAAGACAGCCCTGAGTTGTTGCTGAAGGACATATTGGCAGCGGGTGCTGGGTTTTGCCAGCCCGAAATTGCGCGCCTGTTGGCCGAAAAGGGACCAGGCCATTTGCATCAATTGTTGCTGGAGCGATTGGCTGTTCCTTTTGATCGAAATGAAAAAGGTGATTTGGCGGTGTGCCAAGAAGCGGCCCATTCTACTGAACGCATCATCCATGCCAAAGATGCCACAGGTTTGGCGATTCAAAAAGCTTTGAGTGCAGCGGTGATGGGAGAGCCATTGATTGATGTGCTAACGGCTCACACGGCGATTGATTTGATCACGCCTGACCACCACAGTGTCAACCCCTTAAGTATGTACCAACCTAAAAGTTGTGTTGGGGCTTATGTTTTGGATCAAAAGCACAAAAAAGTGAAGCGTATTTTGGCTAAAAACACCTTGTTAGCGAGTGGCGGCTTGGGTCAAATTTATATGCACACAAGTAACCCCAAAGGCTCACGAGGTGATGGCATAGCGATGGCAAATCGTGCCGGAGCGCGCATCATTAACACAGAGTTTGTTCAGTTCCATCCGACCACCTTTTATAAAAAAGGCGCGCCTAATTTTTTGATTTCAGAAGCGGTGCGCGGTGCAGGTGCAAAGTTGGTTGATGCTCAAGGCCGCCCATTCATGCAAAAATACGCACCCAAGTGGTTTGATTTGGCTCCCAGGGATGTGGTGTCACGTGCTATCTTTAATGAAATGTTACGCACCGATTCGCCGTGCATGTACTTGGATTTGAAGTCGCATTTATCGGCTGATGAAATCACAGGTCGGTTCCCTAATATTCATCAGTTTTGTTTGGAACATGGTGTGGATACCACCCGCCAACTGGTGCCTGTGACACCTGCGGCGCATTATGCTTGTGGCGGTGTGTGGGTGAATGAAAAAGGGCAAACGGACATCAAGCAATTGTATGCCATAGGAGAGGTGGCTTGTACTGGATTACATGGTGCCAATAGATTGGCCAGTACCTCATTGTTAGAGGGGCTGGTTTGGGGTGTTGAATCGGCCAATGATGTGGTGAAACATGCTTCAGGTGTCGCTGCTGTTATGGAATCAGACATTCCGGTGTGGGAGGCCAAGACTGATCATTTTGCTGACGAAGTTTTGATACAGCATGACATGCAAAGGATAGGTGCCATCATGTGGAATTATGTCGGCGTCTCACGTTCACCTGAACGCTTGATTCGGGCGTTGAGGGAGCTGAGAAATTTAGAAACAGAAATTGAACAATTTTATCGCAATAACAAAGTGTCTGATGCATTGATTGGTCTGAGGAATATGGTCAGAACCAGTGTTATCATCACTTTGGCTGCGTGGTCTAATAAACGCAGTGTGGGTTGTCATTTCAGAGAGGATGCGGTGCAGTGAATTTAGATAAAACAAAAAAACACCACTCAGAACAGGTGTTTGAATCAAACTCATGTCCAAATGTCGCTTTGACAGGTGTTCAGTTCGATGGTTGTCGGTTTGTGGCCTGTGAATTCTCTGGTGTACAGTTTCGTGAGTGTGAATTTATCGATTGTGAGTTTATTGATTGCCAATTAGCGGGGGTCAAATTCGGTATGTCACGTTTTCAGGAAGTTGTGTTTTATGATTGTGATGTGAGTGGTGTTGATTGGACTTTAGCTGATTGGTCGGGTTTTATTTTGAATGCGCCCTTCAGTTTCAAAAACTGTAATTTAAGTCAAGGCTCCTTCTTTGGTTTGGAGTTGAAGTCGCTCAAAATGATTGACTGTCAGCTCAGGGGTGTTGATTTTAGGGAGGCTCAATTGGAAGCGGCTGATTTTGAAAACAGTGATTTGGTTCATGCGCTTTTTGCCCACAGTGATCTGCGTTTGGTGAATTTTATTGGGACACGTGGTGTGCAATTGGACGTCAATAACAACCAACTGAAGGACGCACGATTTGAGCGGGTTGAAGCTGTGAACCTGTTGGCCTCTTTAGGTATAGATTTGGTGGATTGAGTGGTTTCTATAGGGTGTAAAGAACTATGAGTATTCAAAATTTTGTATTTTTAAGAGACAAGCAACTGTTATCAGGGGCGAATTTAGAAAGTGCCTTGAATCAGCATGAATTGGCTTTGAGTCTGCCTGATTCTTTTGATCTGACCAGTGAAACTTTGCTTCGGGTGGATGCTGAATTTGAAACTTTGCCCTGTGTGTTTGACTATGCACTGGCAGATTACCAGCACAAAGATTGGTCGTGGTCAGATGAAGATGAGGCTCGGTTTGATGGTTGTGAGGCAGTTGCCATGTTCAACTGTTTTTCAAATGCGCAAGAAATCATGGCTTTGATGATCACTTCGTGTGTTTTGGCAAAGCAGGCACGGGGTTTGTTATACGCGCCGGTGTTTCATGATGGGTTGCTAGCAAGCCACGAAGCATTGGATTTATTGTTTAAACATTTCGATGACATCAAATCTCAATTCAACGGTGTCAGTAAGCTGCGTTGAAATGATTGAGGGTTAAGATATTCCGGTGATGCCGCAGCCATGGCGTCTGAAGTCGGCGTAACCCAAGGTTTGTGGCCCTGATAGTGCGGCATTGACCCCGCCGAAATACAAGCTGGGTTGTTCAAACTGTATGTGGTTTGGGCAGTGTTGTTTCAGTTGTTTTGTGTCTGCTGCATTGAAACCATGTTCTATATCCAAGTGGCCTTTTTCATAATGGCAGCGCGGTGCGTTGATGGCATTTTTTAAAGTATCTCCGTGACAGATTCTGTCAATAACTTGAAAAAGCGTGGTTTTGATGCGGTTAGAGCCACCAGAGCCTAAGGCCATGCGAAACTGGTTATTGATGATGAGACTGGGTGCCATCATTGACCTTAAAGGGTCGCCTTGTTTCCATTTGAAAAAACCGTTTGGATTCAAATCTTCTTCACCCAGAAAATTATTCAACATGAAACCATGCTCTGGCAAAACAATGCCGTTACCTTCGCCATTAGATAAAGTCATGCTGGCCAGGTTGCCTTTTGTGTCAGTCACTGAAATGTGACTGGTGCCGCGTGTGACTTCTGCTGTTTGGCGTTGTTGCGCCGCTTTTTGCATTGATTTTAGGCGAATTAAATTGTGGCTTATGGTTTGATTATCAGCCTCTTTACTGGCCAGCAGTTGTTGGATGATGACTTCGCCACCACTGCTGGGCGTTGGTGTGGTGTAAATGTCAGTGTTTCTGAATTTTAGGTGTAAGGCATCGCTTACAGAGGCTTGGGCATTTTCAAAATCAGCAGCTGTTAACAGGCTGTTTTGGGTGATGAATTGTGCAATTTCACCTTGGTAAAACCAGTCATGACTGTTTTTTGTTAGGCTGTCAAGAAAATCGGCCAACTGTTCATTTTTCCAAACACCGCCGGCTTTCATGCGGCCAAAAAAGTGATGTGCCGTTTCGTTGTTACTGGTGATGGGCTGTAATATTTGTGCCACAAAAGCCTGTTGGGTATTGACTTTAACACCTCGGCGAGCGGCTTTTATGGCGGGTTGTGCGAGGGTGCTGAGCGGTAAACAGGCCAGTTGTTCATGGATCTTGTAGATACCCGCTACAACCGTCGGGACCGCCGCTGCATCTGCGCCTATGTGAAATTCTTGATGGCGGTCGCCAAAGTCGCCATGAATGGGATAAAAGTCTAATGACTTTGGGTCGAGATCTATGGGGTTAACTGAGGGTGTTTGTGGGAAGAAGTTATAGGCTTTGGGCTGTTGTCCCTTTTTACCTGCTAACATGAACCCGCCACCACCAGGTGATGACAACAAAGGTTCAGCAACAAAAGACATCATCATGGCGGCCAGTACAGCATCATAGGCATTGCCGCCTTGATTTAATATTTCTGCAGCGGCGTGGCTGGTTTCATAATGTCCTGAGGCGATGGCGTAAGCTGGCATGATGCGAGTCAATTTTCTGCAAGACATCATTGTAATTCATGCCATATGGATTGCAAAAGATTTATAATGCTGCCATTGAAAACAAACATGGTCATTTCATGAGCAAAAATCACGATTTATTTGAAAAAGCCCAACAAGTCATCCCTGGTGGCGTTAATTCACCCGTTCGCGCATTCAAAGGCGTGGGTGGTGAGCCTTTGTTTATCTCACACGCCAAAGGCGCCGAGATGTTTGATGTGGAAGGCAACAGTTATGTTGACTACATTGGTTCTTGGGGGCCAATGATTGCAGGTCATGGTAATGAGGCCGTTTTAAAAGCGGTACATGCTGCGGTGGACAATGGTTTGAGTTTCGGCGCACCTGCACCAGCTGAAGTGACATTGGCAGAAAAAATCTGCCAAATGATTCCATCCATTGACAAAGTCCGAATGGTGAATTCAGGAACTGAAGCCACCATGAGTGCGATTCGTTTGGCACGTGGGTTTACAGGTCGCAACAAAATCATCAAATTTGAAGGTTGTTACCATGGTCATGCCGACTCATTTTTGGTTAAAGCCGGTAGTGGCGTTTTAACATTGGGCATCCCTGGTTCACCTGGCGTGCCAGATGCAGTTGCTGATTTGACCCTTACCGTTCCCTTCAATGACTTGGACCAGTTGTCTGAATTGATGAAAGCCTGTGGTGACGATGTGGCTGCGATTATTGTTGAGCCTATTGCTGGAAATATGAACATGATAGAACCTTTGCCGGGTTATTTACAAGGCATGAGAGATTTGTGTGACGAATATGGTTCGGTGTTGATTTTTGATGAAGTTATGACGGGTTTTCGTGTGGCATTAGGTGGCGCACAAGCGGTTTATGACATCACGCCGGATTTGACGACATTTGGTAAAGTCATTGGTGGTGGCTTGCCTGTGGGTGCCTTTGGTGGTCGTGAAGAAATCATGAACTACATTGCGCCAGTTGGACCTGTCTATCAAGCAGGGACTTTATCGGGTAATCCTTTAGCCATGGCTGCGGGATATGCAATGATGAAAGAAATTTCAGTTGATGGTTTTTATCAAGATTTAGCAGGCAAAAGTGAACGTTTGATCCAAGGTTTACAACAAGCAGCCGATGATGCGGGAGTGACATTCTCAACGCGATTCATTGGCGGCATGTTTGGTTTGTTTTTCTCTGAACAGCCAGCCAACAGTTTCGATGAATTGACTTCTGAAGGGGAAGCTTTGTACAAAAAATTCTTCCATGAAATGTTAAATCGTGGAGTTTATTTGGCGCCTTCGGCTTATGAGGCAGGATTCATCAGTTCAAAACATGATGATGCTTTGATTGACTTGACCATCAAAGCGGCACAGGAATCGTTCAAAGCATTGTAATGGAATAAATAAGCGATGGAATCAGGCTGGATTAAAGACATTTTCGATTGGGTGCAATTACACCCCAACTGGACAGGCATACTGATATTTTTGTTTGCCTTTGGTGAATCGATTTTGTTGGTCGGTATTATTTTGCCTGGTGCAGCCTTTTTATTGGCTTTGGGCACCATGATTGGTTTGGGTGCTGTAGAATTTTATCCTGCTTGGTTTTGGGCGTCTTTGGGTGCTTTTTTTGGAGATGGCATCAGTTTCTGGATTGGGCATAAATACAAAAGGCGTTTGTTGAAAATTTGGCCGATGTATAAATTCCCTGATTTGATTGATAAAGGCGAGCGTTTTTTTAAAAAATATGGCGGCGTCAGTGTGTTTATCGGGCGTTTTGTAGGGCCTGTTCGCCCTGTGATTCCAGCCATTGGCGGCATGATGGGGATGAACGTTCGCCTCTATGTGGCCATCAGTTTGGTGGCTTCGATTTTATGGGCCCCATTTTACCTGCTGCCTGGGATGTTGTTTGGCTCTGCGATGGATCAAATGGCAGCCATAGCTGGTAAGTTGGCAGTCTTGGTATTGGCTTTGGTGGCCTTGATTTGGGTGGTTTATTGGCTCATCAGCATGGTTTATATGTTGTTGGTCCCACGTGCTTACCGCTTACTGAGTCAATTATTAGCCTGGACACAAAGGCATCCCAAATTGGGTAAGTTGACTTCAGGTTTGGTTGATCCAAGAGAATCTGAAAAAGGTTCTTTGGCGATGTTGGCTTTTCTGTTGCTGTTGTTTTTGGGCTTGGCAATCTGGTTAATGGCTGATCACCAAGGCGTGGTCGCATGGAACCAAAGCAGTGATGTGTTTTTCTATCATTTCCATAACCCATGGACTGAACTGCCGATGAAATGGTTGATGTACTTGGGCCATGATTTGACCTTGATTGTGACCACCCTTTTGGTGGCAGCATGGTTGTTGTTCAGGCGGTTGACTATTGTGCTTTGGCATTGGTTGTTTTTGTCCTTAAGCAGCTATATTTTTGCCGTGTTGGTGGTTCGTTTTGCCGCGGGACAGTGGTTGTGGTTTGGTAGTGCGCATGTGTTTTGGTTTGCTGCTTTGGCTACCTTTTGGGCTGTGGTGGTTTCGGGTGCATACCCGATTAAATGGCGAAGCTGGCCTTATGTTTTGGCGGGTGTTTTGGTCTCATTGCACAGTTTTGCTGCCTTGTTTTTCTTTAAACTCAGTTTGGGTGTGGTGCTGATTTCCATATTCACTGGTGGTGTTTGGGCAATGCTGGTGGGTTTGGCATTCAGGACCCGCAACAGAAAACAATTTTTGGGCTGGCCTGTTAAAGCCATATTCATCATTTCGGTGCTTTTGGTGAGTTTACTTTCTTGGTTGTTGTTTCCGCAAAATATTGAGACCAATAAACCGGATTGGTTGGCACAAAAGGTTGGAGAAAATTCGGCCGTTCAACAAACTGACAGTGGGTATTCATTAAATATTGAAGTAGAAGCTGATGCTGACGTGTTGCTTTCACAGCTTGAGGCGCAAGGTTGGTCGTCTGAAGCCGTGAGAACCTGGGGTAATTTGTATCAAGCCTTGTTGGTGGATGAGTCTGACGAAGACAAGCCTGTGATGAGCAGCTTATATATGGGTGAAGTAGAACAGTTGATGATGAGTAAACGACAGGGTGATAATCTGTTGGTCTTGCGTTTATGGCAGCACAGCAGCAATGATGCTTTTTGGCAGGGTTATTTGTCATCCGATAAAGAGCAAACGACACTTTATTGGTTTCATTATTGGGGCATTGAAGGCATGGCTGATAACCATGCTGTGTTAACCAAAAATTTGGCAGGATCCCGTTTTGTGATTGAAAATGAGCCAAACCAACAGCTTCGCATCATACAAAAAAGAAAGTGAAAAAACTGGCTCTGATGCTCTTGATCATACCTGTAGCAATAGCTGTTATTTACCTATTACGAGATCCTGCGCCAGAAGTGTTTCATGCCGATTATGTCGGTAGTCAAGTGTGTGGGGATTGTCATTTCATTAATTTTGCTGCATGGAAACAGTCACCTCATCACCACATCGTCAGTGAATCAGGGCCTGATGCATTTGTTGCTAATTTCAGTGAAGGTGCTTTCTTTATCCCTGAAAAGCATCGAAAAACCCAGTTTGACCATTTGCCTGCGGCTAAAATGTATAACCGCAATGGTGAATACTTTATGGCGTTGCGTGACATAGGTGCTGATACATTTACTGAGATGAAGATTGATAAAGTGATTGGTTTTCAATACAGACAGACTTTCCTGACCAAAGAAAATGGTGGCGTGTTGCGTCGTTTGCCGATTCAATGGTCGGTGCCACGCAATGAGTTTTTCGCTTACTGGAATGAACAGGAACAAAGCATTCACTCGGTGCATGACATGTGGGAGCAAATGAAGCCACTCAATTCGGCATGGAACCTCTATTGTGCCCGTTGTCACACCACGAATTTGGAAGAACATGATAAAGACCGTGCGCATACCCAGGCAGATGTTGAATGGACAGAACTGGGTGTCGGTTGTGAAGTGTGTCATGGACCAGGAAGTGATCATGTTGAATACATGGATGACAAGCCGATGAACCGATTGGCTTCATGGTTAGATCAACGGATCTTTGACAAGCAAGCACCATTTATCATGAATGCGACAAAGCAAGATCAGGGGGTGGCATTGAGCGTTTGTGCGCGTTGCCATGGTGCTGACATCTTGCGCACACGCATGGACTTGTATAGAAATTACCGCCCAGGATATGATGAACATGGGCAGTTAAATGATTTATCCCCCTATTTCGCAGAAGCGGAGCTGGTTCCGGGCAGAACCATTCCGACGATTGAAGTTTGGCCTGATGGGCGCCCCAAAGGCTTGGGCACTTTGTTCCGTTCTTTTGCTGACTCTAAGCATTATCAAGCAACCGACATGCGTTGCTATGATTGTCATAACCCGCATGACAATAAAAAACCAACGGCTAAAGGCCTGCTGCAACCCAGTGTGCAAAGCAATCAATTTTGCAGCGACTGCCATATGGACATTGTGAAAAATTCAGGTGCACACAGCAAGCACAAATCTGGCACTGAAGGCTCTTATTGTTACGATTGTCACATGCCGAAAAACATGTTGAACCAAGTTTCAGGTGTGCCACATTTTGTCCGTGCGCATAACATTGGCACCATTCCAAACCCGCTATTGTCACAACGCATGGGCTTGGAAAACTCGCCCAATGCCTGTAATGAATGTCATGCTGATGAAAGTCCTGAGTGGGCGGTTAAGCATTTGCGAGAATGGGGAATGGATAAACATTTGGTTGACCTAGGGTTACACCTACAGCGCAATGCCAATTCAGACAATGTAGAACACTGACTCAAGGTTTACCTTGAAAAGGTGATGTGGATGCTTTTATTGAATTGTTCTTGGTAATGTTCATAGGGTAAAACTTCAACTTGTTGAACCATTTCGCTTATTTCCTCTGCAAAGGTTTGATTATGGAAGCAATTTTCTTGCATATTATGGGTAAAAATACCGCCACCGGGCATTTGGTTTATGTGTACCAAACACGATCCTTTGTTGTCAGTTTTTGACCAGGCATTTTTAAAAGTTTTGACAATGCTGTGCATGTAATTGGTCAAAGCTGTGTCTTCATTTTGCATGATTTCAAACGTATCTAAGTTGGTGTGTGCGGCATAGAATAAGGTCCGATAAACTTGATCGGCAAATAATTGCACGCTGAATTTGAGCCGATCAGGCATCAACACTGAAGAAACCTGTAGCCCCTTTTGGGTTAGAGTATCTTGAACAGACAACCGCAAAATCAAACTGTTTTTCTCTTCAAATAACTGTCCAGTTAAAATAAAACGCACGCCAAGAAAATTCCATTGATTGAGGTTTTCTACATTTTGAGGAGGTTTTAAACGAGATGACATTGAGAACAGTCCAGCACCAGATATCGCTACTTTGATGGCTTCTTCTACTTCATAGCTGGGGTTCACGCCATCACCTTTATAAGTGATGGGTAAAACATAAAACTGGGTTTTTTCTTGAACGCCACCTTTGATTAACAATTTGATGGGGGCGTTGGCATGTGCTGTATTTAAAAAGCATAAAAGTAGCAGTAAGTATTTCATGAAATGAGTTTAACATGCTTTGCAATTTGTGGCTTAACGCACATGAGAGGATGCTGTTTTGTTGATATAATGAGTCTTTTAAAAGTAAAAACCAATCATGATCAGATTAAGAATAGGCGGTGTACCTGAACATTATAATTTGCCTTGGCACATGGCGCTGAAGAGCGGTGAATTAGAAGCCAAGGGCATCAAAGCAGAGTGGACTGATTTTTATGAAGGCACAGGTGGTATGATTCAGGCCATCAAAAATGAAGAACTCGACATGGCTATATTGTTGACTGAGGGTGCTATTTCAGGCATTTCACGCAGTGCCAACTATAAAATCGTCTCTTTTTATACTGACTCACCTATCATCTGGGGCATTCATGTGCCGGCCGAATCTGATATCCATGACGTCAATGAAATATACCACCACAGGTATGCCATCAGTCGCTATGGTTCGGGCTCACATTTGATGCCGTATGTTCATGCCCGCCAGCAAGATTGGCCTGTCCATAAACTTCAGTTCCGAGTGATTAATAATTTAGACGGTGCACGTTTGGCATTCAAAGAAGAAAAAGCCGATGTGTTCTTTTGGGAAAAGTTTACCACCAAGCCTTATGTGGACAGTGGAGAATTCCGACGCATTGGTGAATGTCCAACACCCTGGTCCTGTTTTGTCGTCGTTGCCAGCCAACAAACCTTGGCATTGCATGCAGATAAAGTCAAAGCCTTGCTTGAAACCGCATTTGGGCAAGCACAAAAATTAACCGCTGATCCTGATAAAGTTGAAAAAATTGCACAATTGTATGATTTAAAGTCAGAAGATGTGGCCGAATGGTTGTCCTATACCAAATGGAGCGCGTCAATCGACTTGAAAGAAGGCGTACTTAATGACACCACAGAGACATTAAAGGATTTGGGCTTGGTGCATCAAAAATTCACTCCCAAAAACTTATATCACAAACTGTAATTTACAAGCTGATAAAACAAACTTACACACGCTCATGAAAAAATTATCCTTACTGGTAATCATTGTTATTGCTGTTTTGCTGTGGTTTTGGACCGCAAAAGAACAAAAAGAGTTTAAAACAACGCCTAATCTGGTTTCAAAAACAGACGGCATCAATTTGAACAACCAGGTTAAACAAACTGAAAATGAACGGGTCAAACCAAAAGCACAGCATTCAGTAGAGTCGTTTGAAATTTCAGAACGTCAGCCTGATGCGGTTGAAACTCAAAAAGCGCTCAGTTATTTACAGGTGTATCAGCAACTTCAATTGGCTAAAAGCTGTCAATCCATCTTTTCAGAATTGATGACGGATGAAAACATAGATTTTGATCGCTGGTTGACAGAAACCATGCGCAATGTGAGTCAGGATGAACTGTATCAACCGTCAAGGGTACAGTTCGATTTGTTGCATCAACAAATTGTAGAGTGCTCAGACTTGAAAGAGCATGTGATGGGTTTGTCAAACCAGGTATTTATCAAGGATCAAGAGTCAAACTCGTTCAATCAACATATCTTGGTAGAAGAATTAGCAGAGCAGTTGTCACTAACAAAACCTGAATCAGAAAAAGAACAGGCTCTATCACGTGCTCTGGATCTGATTGAAACATGGAAAGATTTGTTGTCTCAAGTGGCATTTATTTCAAAGGGTGATGACACTTTGACAGCCGAAGCTGTGTTGGAATTAGTCAATCAACTTAAGGCGCTGAACAAAAGCAGGTATGAACCAACGGCGCTAAACAACTCAAAATTGCAAATGGAAATTACGCTACAAATTGAAGCTATACAAGCACAATTGTCTGCACAGAAACGGGTTGATGAAACGCTGAGAAATCAGGTGATGGTAGCACTGCATGAAAAAACAGACGAATTGTTTAATATGTTGTACAGCAATGGCCCTGAAGTTTTTGCTGAAGTAAATCAAGCACTGAATTTAGCATCAAAACAATTGATGTTTACTTATGTTGGTAAAAAACAGATCAAAAACATGTCTGTCGATGAACTGGTGCCTGAATACGTTTTCCCGATGGAAATTACACAAACTTTAATAGGCGGTATAGATACAGAATGGTTGGCCATTAATGGGGATCATATTGATCGCATGATTTACTGTAACTTGGGTGGTGATTGTTTGGCAGATTCATTATTGATCAGGAACTTGTGTTTGCCTTTTTATGGCGTCAGGACAGAGCCAGCTGCATGTGGTTTAAGTGTTGAAAATTTCATGCGTACCCGGTGGTTAGGACAGCACCAGTTACAGGACATTCGATACGTTGTTGATTGGTTGGAGGCACAATATGGATCGTAAATTCATGCTGGTTGCATTGTTGTTTATCGTGGTGAGTTTTTGCGGCGTGTTGGTTTGGAAAAAAACATTGCCGGTTGAAACAGCTGTTGTACCAAATGATGAAACTGTAGGAGTTGTCACCATACCAGTAATGACAGATAAGCCCATGCTAAAAGAAATTGAGCTCAAGAAAACCACTGCAGTTAAAGGTGATGTTGATGTTGAAAAAGCATCAACGGAGTCGGCTATCCTGAAAGAACTTCAAAACAGACAATACAGTGAAGACCCCATTGTTGAGATGGAGTCTATTGTATTTCAACACTTTCAATGTTTACCAGATTTAGAGGCTTTGCTGTTTTTTGGCCAACAAGCGACTGATGCCGCTTTGGCACAGGTTAAAAAAGCACGTTTGGTGTGCCCAGAATTTATGAAACAGTATCCAGTCATCAGTGACATTGATGAATATAAAAAACACAAAGAAGCTTTGGTGCCTAATTCCAAATATGGCAGACTTAAAAAACAACGTGATTTGTCTCGATCACAAAGTGAGCTTATGTCTGATGAAGTTTTGGCTGCTGTAGAAACAAAAAGTGGCCCTGTCATTGCGGCATCAGGCTTGGGGTTTCGCTATGGTATGAGGTATGAACCTATAACAATGGGTCAAAACATTTTTAAATCAACAGACCGGTCATACCACGCTTACATCATCAGTTTGGCAACGCAAAAACTGTCATGTGAATTTCAAAATGGGGTCAGTTGTGGATCCAACAGCTTCTTTATGTTACAAAAATGTGTTGCAGATGAAAAACATTGCGGTGTGGATTTTCAGACTTGGTACCATCAAGTCACCATGCCAGGCCAACAGAAAGACGTGGCATTGGTGATTGACTATTTGAAACAAAAAGTTAATGAAGAATAAGCGTTATATTGCTATCGTGATGGTTTTGTTGGTCGTTATGGCCTTTTTCTTGCTTGAGACAGATGAGCAGAAAAAACAAACAGCCAACCTTGTCAGTTTAAAAACCAATACCATTGAACAAACAATCAATATTCAGAACATCAAACAGCAATTAAAAAACAAGTCGTTTAATTCTAAAGAAGTCACTGATTATGTTGTTCAATCTAATAATCAAGTAAGTAAAGACTGGAGCTATTTGGCCATTTATCGTCGTATGGAATGGGCAAATGTCTGTGGCCGGTATTTTTGGTTTGCCTTTCGTAATAAGGGCAATCCATCTTCAGATTTTGTTACGACCTTAACAAAAAATCATCATCAAAAAGATGCACAAACTGAATTAGATCCTCGTGCGATTTCAGGGTTGAAACGTTACCAAGAATATTGTGAGGGGTTAAAGACTGCTGTTTTCACTTATGCCCAAGTAGATGAAAGTGAAGTGAATCAAGGTAACACAGTGTTTCTTGAGCTCGAACACTTACTTGAAACCACTCCCGCGAAAACCCAAAAAGAAAAACACATTAAAACACATTTTGAGCTTACAAAGTCATTTTACCAAGCTCGAAAAAACCTTGAAGAAGTCAAAAAGCAAAGTGTCAAATTAAATGATCAAGAAAAGTCCAGTATATATAGTGAAATGAGGGCGTTAAGTGAGGAGATCAATGATTTAGAAAACAGCTTAGACAGCCAGGAGGCCTTGGCTTCATATGAGTTTCTGGTGGCAGAAATCAAGAAACTCGATGATCAACTGGTAAACATTTATGACACTGAAAACGAAGCTTATCAGGCAGCGTGGTCACAATTGTTACAGCAGTGGATGGAGCTGCAAGTGCGTTTGATTGGGGATGACCCAGATGTGTTTAAGTTAGTTAAACTGGCTGCGGAATGGAGTAATGATATTTCAAGGCTGGGTATGTCTTTTTCTTATTATCGATCAGAGCAGGGGTTTCCATTGAGAACGCCGGGTGAACAAATGATGGAATCATTTGGAATTGAAGCAGCTCATACTTTTGCTGAGGCGGCACAACCAGCAGCGGTTTTGTATTTGTGTGGCTTGGGCTATGATTGTTCTGCCGAAAGTGTTTTGGCGATGCAGTTGTGTTTAGGCTATTACCTGGACATGCCAGAGGCGTGTCAGGTTTCGGTACAGGATTTTTACCTCAATCATGCCATGTCTCCAAATTTACTTGAAGATGTGCTGATTTTGTATCAATGGATGGAAGACAACTATGCGACATAAAGGATGGATGAGTTTGGTCTTAATAGGGGGGATCATCTGGTTTTTACTTCAATACCCGGAAAAAGTGCGGCTAAAAAAGTCACAAGAACCCAGCCAAAAGGTTAAATCAAATGACCCTCAGATAATAACTGAGAACAATAAAGTACCCAAAGAACCAAAAATAAAACAGCCCCAAGAAAAACCAACAGAAAAGAAACTGACATCAGAACAAGAATACCGACTTGAAATGGTAATGAAAGAAATTGCCACACCTGAGTACAGTGAAGACCCATATATTGAAACCACCATGCAAATGGATCAATTGATGTATTGTGAAATGTTCACGCGTGGTTTTTTGAGAACGGAATTAGAAGGGAAGATAAAGAACACCGCATGGGATGAACAATATAAAAAGCATTGTGCTGCGAAAAGAAATAAACACCCACATGTGTTGGTCAGCAGTTTTACTGGGAAGCCTATGGACTGGATACCTGCCACATCTGAATGGGGGGAAAAAGTGAAAGCACTGAGATCTATTCCTTTTGCAGAAAGGCGTGAAAAAGCAACAGTGCTGGTGCGCTTAGCCCTGAGAAGTCAAAAAGCACATTGGTTACAGTTGTCATTGCAAAATACAGGGATAGATAATACATTCAATTATGGGCAATGGTTGGGAACCCGTAATAAAAGTTATCAGCACAGAGTCACCCAGTTGGCATTTGATCACATGATATGTCATTGGGATGCCGATGGTTTATGTGGGCCAACCAGTGGAATCATAGCAGAAAGTTGTTACCAAACACCGAATGATTGTGGCATGCCATTTTTTGAATGGTTTGAAAAAAACCACATGCCAGGAGTTAAAAAAGATGTGGCATTGGTGCTTACAAAGTTGAAGGCCTTTGCTAATGGAGAAGATGTTGATTAAGCGTATCCTTTTGGTTTTGTTGATAACAGCTTTTTTATTGTGGTTTTTTTTCAGCTATCAGGAACAACCTCAAAAAAACAATTCAGCAAACCTTGTTACATTGCAAGCTGTTAAAAATTCTGCCAAGAACGCGGGTAAAGTTGTGATTGATCAATCACAAGATATGACCCAAGCTGTTACGAATGATACTTTAAAAGTTACTGAACCAAAAACCGTGATTGTTGCTGAGATAAGTTATTTACAAGTTTATCGCAAATACCAATGGGCGCAGTTGTGCCAACCTTACTTAAATTCACCTTTTCGACATAAAGGTGATGATAATGCTTTGGTGTTTGATTATTCGACTCACTTTTTGGCTCAAATGACGGCAACACAAAGGCGTTTGGGTGAACCTGAAGTAACATCTGATGAACAGTTACACAGGCTGGATGCCTATATTGCTGAATGTGATCAAGTGATTGCGTTCGTTGAAAAGTTTGAAAGCAGTCAGTCACTGAAAGCGAATGCATTGGCCAAAAGTGACCCTAAAATTGTGTTGCTTAATGTTTTGATGGACATGGCTGCTGAAAGCAATAAAGAAAAAAGCATCAAGGCCATGTTGATGGTTCAGCAAGGTATTACTAGCGTGCAAGCGGAAATCATCGCCTTACACCAGGGTGAAAATACTTGGACAGGTGCTGAAATTGCAGCACAAGAACAAAACATAAAAAACCTGATGCAACAAATGGCGGCCAATGCGCAGAACACAGTAAACAATGATGAGTTGAAGCAAGAACTAAAAACATTGATGCAACAATTAGCCTCACAAAAACATAAAGACAAAACAGCAATCAAGTATCTTATTGGCGAATTAATGGCTTTGTATGCAGAGGCTAATGCCAAATTAAAAAGCATTGATTCTGATGTGTTTTATTTGGCCAAAACCACAGCAGAAATGCAGTCTGATTATTCTGGCTTGGGTGTGCTTTGGTATGATTTCTTTCGTAAAGAATACGGTGTTCAATACACCACGCCAGGTGAAAGGATGTTAAAGCTGTTGGGCATGAGTGAACGTCATGTATTGAACCAAGCTGCGGTACCAGCAGGGGTATTATACCTGTGTGCATTGGGAGAAGATTGTAGCGAGAATGGTTTGCTGATGACCTCATATTGTTTGGGCTTTGGTGGATTTAAAAAGACCGAAGCCGCTTGTGGTAAGGACTTGGTCACTTTTTATAACTCTGGTTATGTTTCACCCGCACTGATGCAAGATGTTCAACTGATCATGGAGCTGATGGAGGTGGAATATGGTTCGTAGGGTGATCATTGTGTTGATAATATTGGCTTTGACGTCTTGGATTTACATGTCCAAAATAACGTCTCAAACAAAGCCACAAATTCAGCCAAAGGTTTTAAATCAAGAAGAAAAAGTAACAAAGGTTGCTGAGCCCAGAATTGAAGCCGAACCATTACCCGAGCCAACAACAGTGTTGGATTATTTGCCTGCTGTAACGGGCCTCACCGCAGAAGACGAAGATTTACTGGTGTCAGAAGCATCATCGCAGTTGTTCAGTGACGATGTTTATGTGGAAGGATTTTCATTGCATATAAGGGCCACAGAATGTGATTTGCTTGATGCTGAATTTATGAAATATCAACTCAGCAAATCCGAAAAAGGTGAAGGTATTTTAAGCAAGAAACAAGAGCAATGTCAGCAGTGGAAAGCCCGGTTTCCCATGTTGTCTGCCAAACTGATGTGGAACCAAAAAAGCAATGAATTACCAGCAATGAGTCAATTAGGCCATTTGATCAGGGCATTCACTCAGTTAACCGACCCAATTGAACGGGTCAATTATGCGGCAGATATTTTTGAGCAAGGCTTGAAAGAAAAAAACCCTTATGTTTTGGATTACATCATGACCCATTCAGTTTATGTGGATGAAGAACTGACCGCAGCTTTTGATCAAAACAATGCTTATTCAGACTTGGTATTCAGCACGGCGGTGGATTTACTCTCTTGTGAATATAGCCAAGAAGAATTTTGTGGTGCTGGGAGTTGGCTGATGCTCAATAAATGCTCATCAAATGAGTCATATTGCGGGCTAACTTATCAACAGTGGTTTGAGCAAAATTTCATGCCGGGGATGAAACAAGACGTGGTATTGGTGTTGGAACATTTAAAAGCCCAAGGGCAGTATATCAATGAAAAATAAGAGATTTCTTGTTGTAGAAATAGTTGTTCTCTTTGCATTAGTTTGGTTGCTTTTTAAGGCTGAAACCGACAACAAGAAATCGCCTATGCCAGCATCACCTGTAAAGGAAAATGTTAAAGAAAAAATAGAACACAATAAAAAGCCAAAGGAAAAAAAGACAAGCGATCAAGAACAAGCTGTAATACCAGAATACCAAGTAAAAGAGGGCGCCATTGACTTTGATGCTTTGTCTTTTATGGCGCTGTACCGCATGTACCGTCAAGCTTTGCTCTGTGAAAGGTATATCATAAGTTGGCGCAGGGCAAAGTATGAGAAAAAAGCGTTTGACTATGTTGATCATATTTGGGAAAAGGAACAAGAAAACTTAGTCAGGCAGGGATATGGTGCCATGGATTTATCCTTGCCAGAGCCCAAAGCAGCAATGGCGACAGCCTATGCGAACCAGTGTGAATCATTGATTGAAAAGTGGCAAGCAACTGCAGCACAAGATACTTATGTCAGTTATATGGATGTTTCATTGTTGAATATGTTGTTGATTAAAAAAACGGCGTCGAAAAAAGAAAAACAGCTCAAAGCCCTGTTGAAAATTCAGCAACAATTACCTGATTTAACGACAAAAGTGGTTGAATCAATGCAAGGAAAAGACACTTGGACTGAACAACAAATCCAAGAAGCAAAGCAAAGAGTCAAGCAACTGTTTTCTACAGTAATAACCATTGGCGCATTAGACGATGAGGCTGTAATTGCACACAATAAACCAATATACGCACAAATTGCTGAGATTAACCAACAACTCAAAGAACAAAAATTTAAAGGTGTTTCTCTTGCCCAAGCGGCGATCAATGATTTGGAAGCCGTTCTGATGGCAGCAGAAAAGCAAATCTTCAGTCATGATCCTGATGTCTATTTATTGGCAAAATTCATTCTAGAGCTGACCCCGGGTTTTTCAGTGATGTATGGTTTTTCACACAAAAACTTGGCTGAATATTTTTATTTATTAGATGAGCAAAACAGTTACACATATCAATACCAAACACCAAGTTCAAAATTCATGCACGCGGTCAACTTAACATCGGGTAACAAGTTCGCTTACTTTATCACCATGGTCGCAGTGAACGAGCTGTATTATTGTGGTTTGGGAGCCGATTGTGGCCCAGAAAGTCCAATCATGATATCCAAGTGTTTGGGCTTGTATGGTGCTGGTAAAAACGATGCCTGTGGTCTAAGTGTGATGGACTATTATTTCAATGGCCATTTAACCGCTGGTCAATTATTTGATGTCGATTGGATGTTGGTGGCTATGGAGCAGTTTTATGCACCATAAGTTAATCGTTGTATTAATTGTCATTGGGCTTCTGGTTTTATGGTTTGGGTTCGCACAGAATCAGCAAAAGGTTGAACCTGAGAAACCAACTCATGTGATTAGCAAACCCATTGAGCTTCAGTCAGAAGTTATATCAGCACCTTTGGTTGTTAATAAAAACAAAGGTGATGCTCCAAAACGTGAAAATGTGGCAGATCTTATTTATCAAGAAGTCAGTCAATCAGAATTAAATGAGGATCCCTTTTTGGCAGCTTTGGCCATTAAAAACCGTTTGAATCAATGTAAACAAATTGATTTTGATGAAAAATTATCAAAAAGAAACGACTATGTGAAGCTGAAACCTTTGATCATTGAATATGAAGCGCAATGTCTGAGCTGGACTGAACAGTATCCTGTTTTGGCCTCAAACTTGCAGCAAATCAACAGCATTCCAGCCACGTCAGAAAAGGGAAAATCTTTAAAGGCAGCCAATCTTCAACGTCAATCAGGCAGTCACAAGCCATTCAACGCTCTTGAAGGTTTTCAACAAGCCCAATCAGACCTTGTGGCTGCGCAGCAAACTGGTGATTTTGAAGCATTGAGTGTCGCTTCACGCGGCATGCAAAGCTGGGGGGTTAAGCAAAGGCGGCCAGAGCAAGATATTTTAGGTGGACAATTTATTTATATGAGGCAGTTGGCTGACGTTACGCTGCGTTTGATGGCTTGTGAACGTGGGTCGACATATGAATGCATAGCAAGCAGTCATTTTATGATGTCAACATGCTTAGAAATGCCAAAAGCCTGTGGTTTAACGTACCCTCAATGGGCTGATGTTTTTTTGACGCCCGGCATGAGAATGGATGTTGAGGCTTTGAAAGCTTATTACAGTCAGAACATGTGAGGTATGTCCAGATTATCGAATCTGCCGATTATTGATTAAATCTTTAACAACAGCAGGTTCGGCTAAGGTCGAAGTGTCGCCGAGGTTTTGATAATCATTGGCGGCAATTTTTCTTAAGATGCGGCGCATGATTTTACCTGAGCGTGTTTTCGGTAAAGCCGGTGCCCATTGGATGTGTTCTGGTGTGGCAATCGGGCCGATTTCTTGACGCACCCATTGAACCAATTCATTGCGTAAATCATCACTTTCTGACACGCCATCCATCAGGGAAACATAGGCATAAATCGCCTGGCCTTTGATGTCATGGGGACAACCGACCACGGCCGCTTCTGCGACACTCGGATGTGAAACCAAAGCACTTTCGACTTCAGCCGTTCCCAATCGGTGGCCAGAAACATTCAGTACATCATCGGTGCGCCCTGTGATCCAATAATAACCATCTGCATCGCGTTTGGCTGCATCACCGGTGGTGTAAACGCCTTTGAATGCTGAAAAATAAGTGTCTTTCATGCGTTGGTGGTCGCCATAAACGGTGCGCATTTGTCCAGGCCATGAGCCTTTGATGACCAAGTTTCCTTTAGCCTCACCTGTTTTTGAGTCATTCAACACTTCGTTGCCATCGGCATCAAGCAAAGCCGGTTCAATACCAAAAAAGGGTCGCGCGGCTGAGCCGGGTTTTAAGTCTGTGGCACCGGGTAAAGGTGTGATCATGATGCCGCCGGTTTCGGTTTGCCACCAAGTATCTACAATAGGGCAGCGTGAGTCGCCAACCACTTCATGGTACCAACGCCAAGCTTCTGGGTTGATGGGTTCACCGACGGTGCCGAGTATGCGCAAACTGCTGCGGTCGGTTTTTGAGACGGCTTCATCGCCAGCTTTCATCAAAGCGCGGATGGCGGTCGGTGCGGTGTAGCAGATGTTGACTTGGTGTTGATCGCAGATTTGCCAAAAGCGGCTTTCATCAGGGTAATTCGGTACGCCTTCAAACATCAAAGTGGTGGCACCATTCGACAAAGGACCATAAACCACATAACTGTGGCCTGTAATCCAGCCAACATCAGCTGTGCACCAATAGACATCGCCTGCTTGATAATCAAACACATATTCATGGGTGATGCCTGCATACAATAAATAGCCACCGGTGGTATGCAGCACGCCTTTGGGCTGACCAGTTGAACCTGATGTATATAAAATAAACAGTGGGTCTTCGGCATTCATGGTTTCACAGTGGCAGTCTTCACTGACATCTTTTGAAGCTTCATGGTACCAATGATCGTGATCATGCCATTCGGTTTCTTGATTTGAGGTCTTAACTACCAGCACCGCTTTTAAATGGTCTTTGACACCGGGCTTGTTCGCCGCCGCATCGACATTGGCTTTCAAGGGAATGGCTTTACCGCCGCGAACGGCTTGGTCAGCTGTGATGACCAGCTTTGAGTCACAATCTATGATTCGGCCGGCCAAAGCTTCAGGAGAAAAACCACCAAATACCACAGAATGTACAGCGCCAATTCGGGCACAAGCCAACATGGCATAAGCCGCTTCAGGAATCATTGGCATGTACAAGGTCACGCGGTCGCCTTTGACCACACCGAGTTTTTTCAATGTGTTGGCAAAGCGAGACACTTCTCGATGCAAGTCGGTATATGTGATGTGTTGGTTTTGGCTTGGTTCATCACCTTGCCAGATGATGGCTGTTTGATCAGCCTTGTTATCCAAATGACGGTCTACACAGTTGTAGCAGGCATTCAATTCACCATCAGCAAACCATTTGATGTGCAGGTCATCAAGGTCAAAAGACACATCTTTGACCTGTGTGAATGCTTTATCCCAGTGAAGTCTATGTTGCGCCTGTTGTTGCCAAAAAGCTTCATTGTTTTCAATCGATTGTTTGTACATTTGTTGGTATTCATCAGGCTTACAGTGCGAGGGGTTTGTGGTGTTGGCTGGGTACAAATTTTTCATGATGGAATTTGGGTCAAACGGGTGAAAATTAATTTTGATTGTATCATGTTAAAAGTGAAATTTTTTTCTTGCTTTTATTTTCGAATCTGTAGAAAATTCGCGCACTTTTTTTCAAGTGCTTCAGGGTGCTTGGTTTTTTTTGCGAGGCTGGTTAAATACCATGCCGGACTTTTTTCAAGGCTGTTCAGGTCTTGGTGTTTTTAAGTGAGAAAAATGATGAACAAAAACAACATCATAAATGCGCCTGATCAGGCCCCAGTTAATCTGGATAGGGTACACAATGTCGAAGCACTGCAACAAGTGGCAAACGACATCCAAGCCAATCAATGGCCAACTTTCAACCAAGCTGAAGCTGATGACCGCTTAGATCATTTTATCCACCGTGATGGTGAAGTGTTTGCTGGAACCCATTTAATCATTGACCTTTGGGAAGCTTCTCGATTAGACGAGTTGGCACATATGGAGGCGGCGATGCGAGAAGCTGTAAAACAGTCTGGTGCCACATTGCTTCATATTCACTTACATCATTTTACGCCCAATGGTGGTATCTCTGGAGTCGCTGTTTTGGCAGAGTCGCACATCAGCGTTCACACGTGGCCGGAGAAGAATTTTGCTGCATTTGATGTGTTCATGTGTGGTGATGCAAAACCTGAAAAAGCGATTAAAGTATTGGAAAAATACTTCACGCCAAATAACGTAGATGTGGATAACTTCCGTCGTGGAAAAATGAAATGAATGGTTCGTATTTAGAGCGCTTATACCCAAGCTGGGGCCAACAGTTTAAAGTTGAAGAAGTGTTGTTTGAACACCGGACTGATCATCAACATTTGGTTATTTTCAATAACCAACAGTGGGGCACGGTAATGGCATTAGATGGCATCATTCAGACCACCGAAAAAGATGAATTCATTTACCATGAGATGATGACACACGTGCCGATGTTGGCCCATGGGTCTGCTAAAAATGTTTTGATTATTGGTGGCGGTGACGGAGGCATTCTGCGTGAAGTCTTGAAACATAAATCAGTAGAACAGGTGATTCAAGTAGAAATTGACCAAGCTGTGATCGACATGTGTATCGAATTTTTGCCTGGCCATTCCCAAGGGGCTTTTGATGACCCGCGGGTTGAAGTGGTGATCGATGATGGTGTGCATTTCGTTAATCAAACAGAAGTTCAGTTTGATGTCATCATTTCTGATTCCACTGATCCTATAGGTCCTGGCGAAGTGCTGTTCACATCCTCCTTTTATCAAGGCGTCAATCGCTGCTTGAATCAGGGTGGTGTATTTGTTGCTCAAAATGGCGTCAGCTTTATGCAATTGGATGAGGTCACTACCAGTTATCAACGCCTGTCATCTGAGTTCAAACAGGCCGCTTTCTATACAGCGGCTGTGCCAACTTATGTAGGTGGCATCATGGCCTTTGCTTGGGCAACGAACAATTTGGCCTTGAAATCGGTGGATTCAAGTGTTTTGCAACAACGGGTTTGTGACTTGAATTGCCATTATTACAACCCTGATATTCATGTGGCGGCTTTTGCATTGCCTGCCTATATTAACCAAGCCATTAAAGGAGTAGCGTGATGTCTGCTGTTATTGAATTAAAAAACCACCTGGCCGATCAACTGGTATCAGATGTGATCGAAGGTTACAGTGCAACCAAGTTAAGTGAATTGGCGGCACAATATGGAACCCCTTTGTTTGTCGTAGATGAAGACAAAATTGCGGCACAATACCAAGCGCTGAGTTCGGCATTGCCTGGCGTTAAAATGCGCTATGCCATCAAGGCTTTACCTGATGCTGAAGTGTTGCGTCATTTACATGATTTGGGTTGTGGTTTTGATATAGCCACCAATGGTGAAATAGATTTGTTGAAAAGTTGTCACATAGGTGCCGATCAAACAATTCACACCCACCCAATTAAAAAAGACGGTGACATTCAGTACGCACTTGGTTTTGGCTGTCGAATATTTGTTGTCGATAACATGGCTGAAATAGATAAATTTGTTGACTATAAATCTCAGGTTCAACTGTTGATTCGGGTTAACTTTCGAAATCAAGATGCCGTGGTGGATTTGTCGCGAAAATTTGGCTGTGTGTTGACACATGTACCCGATTTGGTGAGGCACGCACAAAATTTAGGGATAAAAATCGCGGGCGTGTCTTTTCATGTGGGCTCACAAGTGCCATCACCTTATGCCCATGTTGAGGCGATTGAAATGTGTGCCGAATTATTTCAAAGTATGCCGTCGGTTGATTGGAGTATCTTGGACATAGGTGGTGGATTTCCTATTGAATACAATGGCCCTGCCATGGATATTGAGTCTTTTTGCCAGCCCATCAATGAAGCCTTGTCATTGATGCCGGCTCACATGAGTTTGCTGGCTGAACCGGGTCGTTTTATTGCTGGACCCAGTGCCATACATTTGATGTCAGTGGTAGGCAAAGCACATCGAGGTGGACGCACTTGGTATTATTTAGATGACGGTGTTTATGGTGCCCTCAGTGGTCAAATGTTTGATCATGCCAGGTACCCAATCAAACCGTTGAAAACATTTGACATCACTAATCCAGTGTATCCCAGTGTTTTAGCGGGACCCACATGTGACAGCATTGATGTGATTGATGAAGATAAACTGTTACCAGAATTGGCTGTGGGGGATTTATTGGTGGCAAGCCAAGTGGGTGCTTATACAATGGCTTCTGCAACGGTGTTTAATTTGTATGCCAAGCCCAAAAGTTTGTGCTTGAAAGCCGCGGCAATGAAATAAAAGAGAACACAGCCATTAAATGACATATTTAATGGCTGTTTTGATTGAAAATTGTTGATTTATTTCAGTCTAAGCATATGATTTATGTGAATTGATTCGGTAGGTTCTGTTTCAATTGGTCGGTGGTTTTTCAAGTCTTTAAAACCACTTATTGTTGGCTTCTTGTGGAGAGAAGGTAATGAAAAAAAGCAAAAAAGTGATGTTACAGTGCGTTGAATGTGAGCGCAAATACCTGAAGCCGTTCTTGTGGCTTGAGCAAGCCTCTAAAATGACCTGTGTTTGTGGAACCGTCTTGGATGTGGATGAAGTCTATGGTGACATCCTTGCTGAAAAAAAAGAATCGTACCTTTTGTATCCAAGGTTTTAAGCTGCTGAATCTAATGATTTGAGTTGAACCACTAAAACACAGTTCAAAATTTCAAAAATCATTTTGCGAATAAAAACTTTTGGCTTAATATCGAATGACAGTCGCCCATCCTTGGGCCGGAGCTGGGGCGTGGTTGATGCCGACTTTGGCTTTAACCACACTTTTGTTGGCTTCTTTTAGTGAGAAGGTGGTGAAAGAAAAATTTTCAGATCAGATTGCTATGCAATGTGTGGAGTGCGAGCGCATATACCATAAGCCTATTCAATGGGTTGAAGTGACACCCCGCATGCGGTGCGTTTGTGGTGCTCAGCTTGATGTGGACCAAGTATTCTGTGAAATTGTTTTAGAACCTAAATTAATGTATTTGGCCTTTCCAAGGCGATAAGCCATTGATAGATTCTGTGCTATACTTTTGGCGGTTAAGGTCGGTTTGACAGTGAGCACAAAGAACAGAGATTCTTGTCTTGCTTTCCCCGCCGTCTTGGCATAAATATCTAAAACATTAATAAAAAGAGGATAAAACATGAGTGAACAGCACGCAGCTGGTCCAATCACCCGTGGTGCCTATCCAGAATTAACACCACATGCCGTGATTGTGGGTTATTTCCTGGGTATTGTGCTGGCAGTTTCGATTGGTTATGCATCTTTAAAACTGGGCTTTTCAATTGAGGGTTCTGAATTGGCGGCCATTTTAGGCTTTGGTATTCTGCGTGGCTTATTGCGCAGACGTTCAATTGTAGAGAACAACGTCACGCAAACGGTGGCCTCAGCAGTTAATGGCGCTTCATCTGGCATGATGTTTTCTGTGCCTGCCATCTTTATTTTGGGTTATGGCACGTCATTTAATCCTTATGTTTTAACCTTTGGTGCCATTGCTGGTGCCTTTTTGGGTATCGCTTTTATTATTCCACTGCGCAAGCAAATGATTGATTACGAGCGATTGACTTACCCTGGTGGTGTGGCGGTTGCTTCGATTCTTAAATCACCCGGTGCCGGTATCAGTAAGGCGTTATTCTTGATGATAGCGATGTTGGTTTCAGGCTTGGTGCATGTGATTACATTGTACACAGGCGTGGAAAACTGGCACTTATTTGATCAATTGGGCTTGCCTAATTATTTGAATGGTACCTGGTATCTGTCCTTGATGACCGTGGGTGTGGCCTTTATTGCTGGTCGCGGTGGTCTGGCCTTTATCATTGGTGGTTTTGTATGTTACTGGGGCTTGGCACCTTTGTTGGATTTGACCAATTCATTCCCTGTCAATGAAGCCGGTGAACAAATCACAGACCCTAATCAATTGCGTTTGATGTTATTCAGGCCCACAGGTATTGGCATGTTAATCGGTGGTGCGATTGTCGGTGTGATGTTCGCTTTACCTTTGATTAAATCAGCAGTGAAATCCATGCATTCTTCGGCCAAAGCGGAAAGTGCCATGAGTAAAGATGAAATGCCCATCAAGTTGTTGTACATGGCAGTTGTTGGTGCGGCTGTATTGCTTTGTGTGATGGCGGTGACTTCAGCTGAAGAAGTGGGCATCGTTCGTGGCTTGATGATGGCCGTATTGGGTACACTTTGGATTTGGATGGCAGGCATCATTTTGTCTGAAGCCATTGGTCGAACCAATTGGTCGCCTTTGTCGGGTATGACTTTGATTGCGGTGACCCTGTTGATTATGGTGACGCAAACTTTTGGTGGCATGAATACAGGTCCTGCCATTGTTGCGGCGGTTACTGTAGGCGCGGCAACTTGTGTTGCGATGAGTCAGGCCACAGATTTGATGCTGGATTTGAAAACCGGTTACCTGGTAGGTGCTACGCCCAGACAACAACAAATGGGACAATTCATTGGTGCTTGGTTAGGCCCGATTGTGATCATTGTTTTGATATTCACTTTGGACAAGGCCTTTGGGTTGGGATCTGATGAGTTCCCAGCACCTCAAGGGCAAGCTTTGGCTTCCATGGTTGAAGGCATCACCGGTGGTGATGTACCGACAGAAAAATATGTTGCTGGTGCATTGTTGGGTGGTTTGCTTTCGATGCTTCAAGCGGGCTTGGGAATCACTGTTGGCTTGGGTTTTTATCTGCCATTTAATATTGTTTTGACTTATGCCGTGGGTACTTTGATTCGTGAAGTGGTTGATCGCACCAAAGGCAAATCGTGGTCAGAAAGCAAGGGCATACCGATAGCCGCTGGCTTGATTGTCGGAGAAGCTTTGGTTGGTGTAGGTAACGCCGTTTATGTCATTATGAAGGCAGGTTAAAGGAGCATATCATGAAAAATTTATCATTTATATTTGTTGCCCTGGCTTTTGTCGCTGGTGCTTATTTGACTTCACTGGATGAAAAAACCGTGCAATGGGCTTATTTTATTCCCGTTGTGGTTTTGGGTTTTATTGGTGCTTTCATTTATAAAAGCACGGCCAATAAAGAAGCCAAACACGGCGACTTGTTACAAAACAACAAACAGGTTTTAATTTTGTCGATGAACCGCATTTTGAAAAATTTAGAAACACTGAATGGCAAAAAGGAAAACATTCCTACCTATGACATGCGTTTTGAAATCGATAAACTGTTCAGAGATGATTTACTCAGCTTCGCCGATGCCAGAGACAGCATGAAACATTTATTTGGTATTCAGCATTTTGCTGACATCATGTCGAGTTTTGCTGCTGGTGAACGCTACATCAACCGTGTGTGGTCGGCATCAACAGATGGTTATGTGGATGAAGTTTTATTGTATGTGGGTCGCGCTTACGAGCAGTTCCAACACGCACAAGAAGAGTTCAATAAAGCATTAGCTGAACACAGTTAAATCGAGTAGTTCAGAAAATTGACGGATTTCATGGTCATGGTCTGTGAAATCCGTTTTTTTTTGGCCTAAATTCAGCTTAAATAGATTAAACCAACAAGCCGATAAACCACTGGCTTTGGCACCTTGTACATCGCAGCGGTAATTATCACCCACCATCAAAATGTCTTTATTGGGTGTCCACCCCATCAATTCACAGCTGTGGTGAAAAATTTCTTTTTGCGGTTTGGCGTGTCCAAATTCTTCAGAAATCACCCAATGTTTGAAATGGTCTTTGATTGAGGAGGCCTTTAATCGGGGTTGTTGCACTTGAGACAAACCATTGGTGATGATCATCATGTCGCAATGTTCAGAAAGTTGGTCTAAAGTTTCACTGACACCAGGTAACAAGAAGTCACAGCTTGATAATTGATCTAAATACTGGTGAGCAAAAGCCGCTTCATCAACAGCGGCACCAATGTGATCAAAGATGGCAGCTGTGCGTTTGTGTTTTAGTGTTTTGATGTCGATTTCTTTGTTGTCCAATTGTGCCCACAATGCCACATTCATCTGCCGATAGTGTGAAACCATGCCTTCAGGGCAAGGTAACTCAAAATGATTTAATGTGTTAACCAATGCAGTGGCTTCGGCACGATTGAAGTCGAACAGGGTGTTGTCGGCATCGAAGATGAGTTTTTTGTAAGGCTTATTGTGGTTCATGGCGTGAGAATTTTTCTTTCAATCAAGTCGGCTTTGATGTCTTCCAGTGATTGTTCTAATGGCTTGATGGTATAACCCAGTTCGGTTTTGGCTTTGTTACTGGAAACGGCATATTCGTGTGAAATTACTTGCAAGGATTCGGGTGTGATGTCAGGTGCTTTACCACCAGCCGGGGCGAACCTGGATTTGAGGTATGCCACCATTTTGACCAATCCATGTGGCAGCACTTTGGCCGTGATTTTACAGCCAAAAACGTGGCAAACATGTTGAATAAAATCAGGGAAGTTCAAGTTGTTGCCACCTAAAATGTAGTTCTCGTTGTGTTTCCCTTTTTCTGCTGCCAAAATCAAACCATTGGCCACATCACGCACATCGGCAAAGGATCCTGCACCTTGTGGAATGGTGGGCAAAGCATCGTTGATGATCATTTTGAATAAGCGTATCCAGTTTTGTTGATCAGCTGGACCAATGATGTGTGTGGGGTTGGTGATGACGGTGCGTAATTGTGAAGGTGCACTTTTTACCAGCAGTTCAGCCTGACTTTTGGTTTTAACGTAATTAACCCATGAATCGATACCAGTCTGTGTGTTGCTTTCTTCTGTATTGACCAACCCGTGGTGATCTACACCAAAGGTCACTATCGAGGAAACGTATAACAAAGTGCCGACTTGTTTAGCAACGGCAGCTTCAATGATGTTTTTGGTGCCTTGGATGTTGGTACTGGTTTGTTGGCTGTTGTTTTTGTGCCAAGTATTGGTGTCAGCAGCAACATGAAATAACACGTCGGTTTTGTTTTCTAATGCATCAGAAATTGAACTGGCATCAAGTAAATTACCAGTGACATAGTTCACCCCTGCAATGGGGTTTTTTGGTATGCTTCGACACAAAGCGGTGATTTGCCAACCTTGTGTAACCAAAAGGTGGCATAAATGGCCGCCTAAAAAACCAGTGGCGCCAGTGACAAAAGCAGTTTTCATGGTGTTTTCATACAAAATCAACAGTTTAACCTAAGCCGTGAGTGATAAGAAACCTTTGCCAATAAAAAGACATTTGAGTCAAACCATCAAATTGTCGATGCCATTAATCATCAGTCAAGTCACTGTGGTGGCCATGAGTGTTGTGGATACCGTGATGGCGGGTAATTTAGGACCCACAACATTAGCTGCTGTGGCTGTCGGCAGTTCAGTATGGGCAACAGCAATATTGTTTATTTTTGGGCTGCTGATGGCCGTGCCGCCGGTGGTCTCTGAAATGGACGGCGCCAAAAACCACCATAAAGTGGGACCTTTCATTCGACAAGCACTGTGGTTGTGTTTGATTCTGGGCTTATTGTTCACGCTGTTGCTGCGTCAAATGCACCCTGTTTTTGAATTGTTTAAAACACAGCCAGATGTGATTCCACACGCCATAGGTTATATCAATGGCATCAGTTGGGGTGTGTTGCCTTTGTCGTTCTTTGTTGCTTTCAGGTATTTGGCTGATGGCATGTCCATCACCAAGCCGACCATGATGGTGAGTTTTTTGGGATTAATGAGTAACATTCCACTCAATTGGATTTTTATGTATGGCAAATTTGGTGTGCCTGCCATGGGTGCGGCGGGTTGTGGCTATGCATCGGCTTTGGTGTTGGTGATTCAAATGGTGGCCTACGCTTTTGTGATTAAACACCACAGGGTAATACGTAATTTGCATGTTTTTGGCAAGTTAGATCGCCCTGACTGGAAAGAAATATGGCGTTTCTTTAAATTAGGCTTTCCCATTGGCGTTTCGATGTTTGCGGAAGTGGGGTTGTTTTCTGTTGTGACATTATTGGCTTCGTCGTTGAGTACCGCGACTGTCGCTGCACATCAAATCGCTTTGAACTTTTCCTCACTGTTGTTCATGGTGCCGTTGGGCCTTTCCATGGGCATCACCATTCGTGTGGGCAATGCGGTGGGCAGAAAAAACCCAACAGACATCAGGAATGCAGGCCTGTATGGTGTGGCACTGGTTTTGATTACTCAGATGGTATCTGTTGCTGTGATCATTTTTGCTGGTAGTTGGGTGGTTGCCATGTACACAGCAGACCCTTTGGTGACTGAAGTGACATTGGGGTTGTTGCTTTATGCGGCTATTTTTCAATTGTCAGATGGCATACAAGTGGCCGCCGCTGGTGCTTTGCGTGGTATCAAGGACATGAATTTTATCATGCTCAGTAACGTCTTTTCTTTTTGGGCTTTGGGCTTGGTGGCATCGTGGTATTTATGTTTTGAAGCAGGTTATGGAGTCAAGGGCTTGTGGATGGGTTTGATAGTGGGATTAACTTCTGCGGCCGTACTTAATTTAAGTCGATATTGGTACAAAACTAAAATAATTAACTTTTAGAAAAGGGGCGCCACTTAACTGGCAAAGTTGTTAGACAATTGAGGTAAATTTGCTAAGTCATTGATGTTATATTTTTAGTAAATATTGTCCTTGCCAGCGCAATTATTCATGTTTTAATATGACTGCTTGAAGCGGGGGAGTCAGGCCAAATATCGCTTCGAAAAATTCACATTTGGCCGCCGTCAATCACCAACCAAACAAATCATTATGCAACATACAGAGCACCAAGAATCTGATTCAAAGCTTACCCAAGCTGCTGAATCAAAAGAACAATCTGTTGTCGAAGAAAATGCAGCAGCCTCAAAATTCCGCGTCATCCGCAGAAACGGCAAGGTCACAGATTACGATCAGTCGAAAATTGAAGTGGCGATGACCAAAGCGTTTTTGGCAGTGGAGGGCGGTCAGGCCGCGGCTTCACGTCGAGTCAGGGAAACAGTCGAGAAATTAGGCGCACAAGTTTACCAAGCTTTGTTCCGTCATATGGAAGACGGTGGTACGGTGCATATTGAAGACATTCAAGACCAAGTTGAATTGGCCATGATGCGTGCAGGTGAGCACAAAGCCGCCAGAGATTATGTTTTATACCGTGCCAAACAAGCTGAAAAACGTGCTCGAGCTAAAGCCCGCGAAGAAAAACAACAAGAAACAGTGGTTGAAGCACCTGTTCTGCATGTGATTGATAAAAACGGTAACCGCAAAGCCTTAGATTATTCTCGTGTTGAAACAGTGGTAGCTGAAGCCACACGTGGTTTGAAAGGTGTGACCAAAGATTTGGTTTTGAAAGATGTGAAGCGCAATATCTTTGATGGCATGGCTGAAGATGACTTGAATGCCTCGATTGTGATGTCGGCGCGTGTGTTGATTGAAAAAGACCCCAATTATTCATTTGTGACGGCGCGTTTGTTGATGGATGGCATCAGACGTGAAGCCTTAAGCTTTATCTACAACCAAGAAAAAGAAGCGACACAAAAAGACATGGAAAGTATTTATCCTGAATACTTTTCACAATACATTCACCGCGCAGCAGATTTAAAACTGTTGGACCGTGAATTGACCTTATACAACTTGGAAAAACTAGGCAAAGCCATCAAACCAGAACGTGATAAAAAATTCACTTACTTGGGTTTACAAACTTTATTCGACCGTTATTTTATCCACATGGGTAAAACCCGCATCGAATTACCACAAGCATTCTATATGCGTGTGGCAATGGGTTTGGCCATCAATGAAATCAACCGAGAAGACCGTGCGATTGAATTTTATGAGTTGTTGAGTTCATTTGACTTCATGAGTTCTACACCAACCTTATTTAACTCAGGTACTTTACGTCCTCAATTGTCCAGTTGTTACTTGACCACTGTACCAGATGATTTGGACGGAATTTTCAGTGCCATCAAAGACGATGCCTTGTTATCAAAATATGCCGGTGGTTTGGGTAATGATTGGTCACGTGTTCGTGGCTTGGGCGCACACATCAAAGGCACCAACGGTGAATCTCAAGGTGTTGTGCCGTTTTTGAAGGTTGCCAATGACACAGCTGTAGCAGTGAACCAAGGCGGTAAAAGAAAGGGTGCCATGTGTGCCTACCTTGAATCTTGGCACGTGGATATCGAAGAATTTTTAGAGTTGCGTAAAAACACAGGTGATGATCGCCGCCGCACCCATGACATGAACACGGCGAATTGGATTCCTGATTTGTTTATGGAACGAGTTGCAGCGGATAAACCCTGGACCCTGTTCTCGCCTGAAGAAGTGCCTGAGTTGCACGACTTGTATGGCAAGGCGTTCAAAGAAAAATACGAATATTATGAGCAAAAAGCCCAAGCAGGTGAAATCATCAACTTCAAAGTGATCGATGCCAACACCTTATGGCGAAAAATGCTCGGCATGTTATTTGAAACAGGACATCCTTGGATCACATTCAAAGACCCATGTAATGTGCGCTCGCCACAACAACATGTCGGCGTGGTGCATTCATCTAACTTGTGTACAGAAATCACCTTGAACACATCGGATGATGAGATTGCAGTATGTAACTTGGGTTCGGTTAACTTACCGCACCATGTGAACGAGAACGGTATTGATCACAAGAAATTAGAAAAAACCATCACCACTGCAATGCGCATGTTGGATAACGTGATTGATTACAATTTCTACAGCGTACCGCAAGCGAGAAAATCTAATTTGCGTCACCGTCCAGTAGGCTTAGGCTTGATGGGTTTTCAAGATGCTTTGTACAAACAAGATTTAAGTTATGCCAGTGACGAAGCGATTGGTTTCGCTGACACCACCATGGAAGCGGTTTCATATTATGCCATCAAAGCATCAAGTGATTTGGCGGCTGAACGAGGTACCTACCCATCTTACGAAGGTTCTTTGTGGTCACAAGGCATCTTGCCAATTGATTCCATCGAAATGATGAAGCAAGAGCGTGGTCAATTTTTCCAACAAGACCAAAGCAGCACGCTGGATTGGGATGCTTTGCGTGCAGTGGTTAAAACCCAAGGCATGCGCAACTCTAACACCATGGCGATTGCACCTACGGCAACGATTTCAAACATCTCTGGTGTGTCACAATCTGTTGAACCGGTTTACCAAAATCTGTTCGTTAAATCGAACCTGTCGGGCGAATTTACGGTGATTAACCCATACTTGGTTGAAGACTTGAAAGCCTTGGACTTGTGGGATGATGTGATGGTCAATGACCTGAAATACTTCGATGGCAGCGTACAGCCGATTGACCGCATTCCGGCCAACTTGAAAGAAAAGTATGCCACCGCATTTGAAGTGGATTCACGCTGGTTGGTTGAAGCAGCTTCACGTCGCCAAAAATGGATTGACCAAGGGCAATCATTGAACTTATATATGGTTGAACCCTCTGGCAAAAAACTGGATTCACTGTATAAATTGGCTTGGGTTCGTGGTTTGAAAACCACTTATTACCTGCGTTCAATTGGCGCCACACACGTTGAGAAAAGTGTCGATGCCAGTTCAACAGCCGCACCAGTAGATAACACGCCGGGTTCACAAGCACCTTTGGCTTGTTCAATTCTTGACCCTGACTGCGAAGCCTGTCAATAACATAAAATAACACAGCCTCGCGTCACATAGATAATGATGAACGCGGGGCTTAAAACTTATCTGAGGAGAGAGTAAACCATGATGAATTGGGATGATCCATTAGGCACTGGACAAGAGACGCAAGAATCTAAGGCCGAACCTAAAGTGGCAGAAAAGCCAGCAACGGAAGCAAAAACACAACAAGCGGTTGAAGCCAAAAAAGAGCAGGCAATCAACGTCACACCAGAAAACACTATTAAAAATGCCATGAGCGGTGTTGAACCAGTGCGCGCTGAAGACAAGCGTGTGGTGAATGGTTTAACGGACGTCAATCAACTGGCACCGTTCAAGTACCCATGGGCTTGGAAATTCTTTTTGAATGCCAACAAAAACCACTGGACGCCTTTGGATATCAACATGACCCAAGACGTACATGACTACAACAAAAAGCTGACAGAAGACGAAAAGCACGTTTACCAAAATGTGTTGTCCTATTTGACCACCTCAGACATCTTGGCGATGCGCAACATCGGCTTGGCCGTGATGGAAAAAATGTCGGCCCCAGAGTTACAAATATACCAAGCGCGTCAGGTGTATGAAGAAGCCTTGCACACTTGGACTTACCAGCATTGTATTGAAACCATTGGTTTGGACCAAGGCGAAATATACAACCGTTATCGTGTTGTGCCTGAAATCAACCAAAAGATTCAAGTCGCTAACCGCCGACTTGATTCCATCATGCGACCCGGCATCGACCTGAATGACAAAGACGAGTTAGAAAACTTCGTCTTGGCTTACATGTTCTTTGGTGCGATCTTTGAAGGTTGTTGGTTCTACAACGGCTTCAGCCCTATCTTCGCTTTGCAAAGACGTGGCCTGATGAAAGGCACCGCCGAACAGCTGCAATACATCATGCGCGACGAAGTCATGCATTGTTCCTTCGGCATCCGCGTGGTGAAACAAATCATCGAAGAAAACGACGTCAAATTAGACCCAGCCAAAATCCGCGAAATGTGGGACGAATCAGAAGCCGCCGAAGTCGGTTACGCCAAATACCTGCTGCGCCGCCCAATCCTCGGCTATTCAGCGGACGACCACTCAGAACAATTCCGCTACATCGCCAACAGACGCGCCCGCCAACTGGGCATCGAAGAACCCTTCCCCGGTGCCGAATGCACTTTGCCCTGGCTAGACGAACAATCCAACATGCGCAAAGAGAAAAACTTCTTCGAAACGCGGGTTACTGAGTACCAGACAGGTGGTGCTTTGAGTTGGGATTGATGAAGTATTAAGTGTATAAAAGACAAAGCCCGGTCAGAAATGTGTCGGGTTTTTTTTCAAAATTAGTAATAATGAATATGAAGCTACTGATTCTGATTCTTTAAATTCAAATATCTAAACAAAATGAAATTTAAAATATACATCCTATTTTTGGCGGTTTTTCTTCAATCTTGTGCCAAACCGCTGGTTAAACAGCATGATTCATTGAATTCAAAGACAGTTTGTTGTGATGATCTAAGCGAATTGCCATACCTAGAATTTCATCCTACAAAGAAAAACAAATTTAAAATTGACTCTGAGTCACCAGCATTTAGGTTTGGTGAAACAAAAAGTTATTTTTCAGCGTTCGAGTTGCCTGACTTCGAAGGCAAGTATTTTGAAGCGAAAAGTTACTTTAATGGCATGATGATTGGACAGTATTTTGACCCCATATTTATGACTTTAGATAAGAATCACCGAGTTTTAGAAGTGTTTTCCTTAAATTTACGGTTTGTTAATTCAAATTTATTTGGGGAGCAGAATGCAAATATGAAGGGATTGTTTAAAATTTCACCTGATTCAAAATACATGGTAGTTTTTACTGCTCAATTTGAAGAAGGTGACAACTATGCAAATATACCCCCCACAATGATTTCGTATAACGTGGGAAATAATGTTTATTATATGCCAGGAAGTGGTGCAAACATCAAGCTTGAAAGGTCTCCCACTGGAAAACTCATGCTCAGGTTAAAAGAGATTGAATAATCGCCCCTTTATTAGCGCCAAAAGAAAAAAATAAATGATAAAAGTTATGATGTCAATGACAATGCTGTATGTGTTTGTCACCACAGCATTTACAGCAGAAATAAGTGTTGTTAAGGAGTCAAAAGATAAAAAACTTCTTGAAGATCGACCTATCAAATTCTTGAAAGAGTAGCACCTCAGTACCCAACGTTGGCATTAGGGAGATCAAGGACAGGCATTAAACTAACAAAAAATCTAACATAGGTATGGCAATTAAGTCGAAGTGTGCTAAGTAATCTGCTAACTAATTTAGTACCGTCACCTGATGAATAGGAAAAGATAATGAACAGAAATGATTTAACCATTACTTTATGTTTAATTTTTTTGTTGGGTTTAACTCAGTCATGTTCAAAAAATCAGTCGAAATATACACAAGACCACAAATCTGTAGATAAATTGGAACTTCAACACAAAGTAGATTATAAAATAGTTTTAGCTGAACATATGGTTACAGATGACTCTGATACGAGGATATGTAACATGACTGATTTTGAGTTAAATTCACAATTTGAAGTAATAAAAAAAATTAAAGGGGAGTTGGAAATCAATGGCCCAATTATAAAAGTTTTAAATTGTAATCATTATTATGAACAACCATTTGTTGGAAGAAAGTATGATGGGTTGACAGCAGATTATGACTTTAAATGGTTGTTGCTTTTGACAAAAAAACATGATGGATATTTCCTTGTTGAATCCGAACTGGTATTTTCCTTAAAAGATAAAGGATTCGCCTTTTGTTCTCTTGGAAATAAAATTCAAAGTTTATTAAATTTAAGAAACGAATATCTTGGTGAGAAGATTGGTAATCCAATTTCTTTGGGTATTCATGAAAGATTCTATAGAAACTCAGAGTGCTATTCAGTAATAGGTGATTATGCATATTTAGATCATGGAGTTATTTTAGAATAATTAAATATGGATAGGCCTGTTCACAAGTCTATAACTAAAAAAACAACAGGTAATAAATTATGAAAAGAATTTTAGTTATATATGCTATTGCTGTTTTTATAACAGCTTGTGCTAACCATAGAGGTAACTACCTTGTTAGTGACGTCGTTGAAGCTATGGAAAGGTATGATGGAAATGTAATATCTGTAAAAGGTTATCTGCACATATCAGAATCCTTAAATATATCTTTATATCACATTCCTAAAGGTGAAATATATTTAGACTTGGCATTTGATTTAGAAATTTTGCCAAGAGAAAAGTATATTCCAGGTAAGTTTTACTGTGTTTTCGTCCGAGGGAAATTTATTCAATATACTGAGGATTTAATATTACTTGGAGCAATAAGCCCGTATGGTAGAGTTGATGTTAAATTGGTTGAGCATTGTGAATAAGTAGCATACAAGGATGGGCTCAGCCCTTAAAGCTAAATCATAACCCTATTGTTTTCCAGTTATGTGATGGGCAGAGCCCATCCTACAATAAAACGATGTATGCTTTTACTGCAACCGATACACATTCAAACTGTCGTCGTAATTCATCAATTTTTCGGCACAGCCGCCTTGGAATATGTCACCTTCTTGTCCGAAGTGATATCATATATCACCTCTAAGTTGGTGGCCAATTTCACTGTACCACTACACTTGTAACAACATCTATTACTATAAATAAATCTGTGCTTGAGAAGCTTGAAGATATGGCGTTGGTTAATAAACGAAATAATGTAGAGCCAAAGAATGTATCAGCCATAGTTAGATCCGCAGTAGACAAACACATTGGCTGTTAAGTGTTTTTTTGATCATGTTAATTGTAAATTATTGATATTTATTTTTTTAAAGTTTAAAGTACTTAAACTTTATAACAACGAAACACAAATGAAAAAATCCTCACTAACGCTCAAAATAATGCTTTTATTAATAGCATGTTCATTTAATGGGTACGCAGTAAAAGACCTTACATTATCTTCATACTATGAAGATGCTGGCTTATCAGGTTTTTCATATGAAAGACCACAACACTTATTTAAAGGTAAAGAAATTCTATCAGATGATTATATTTCGAGATCAGTATCATATAGCAAAGTTGGAATTCTTGACTTTGAAGTAGAACGTGAAAACATAAATTTACTGATAGAAATAGACTATAACTATGGAGAATTGAATTATACAAAAACATTCAAGGAAAATATTTATCAAACAGGTACTTTATATTTTCCTTCTGAAAATATAAAGATTGGGAAAGATTTGCAATTAATGGGAAAAGAAAGAATATTTTTCAACAAAAACAACAATGAAAAACGTGGCTGCGGCTCTCAACTTAAGGTTCTTGACGATATTTTGATATTAATTGAAGGGTTGATTGATAATGGAGTTAGCCCACAATCACCTATTATTGGTAGTTTGATGAATGCAGCAATACTTGCGATGAATAGTTTAATGTCATGTATGAGAAAATAAAAAAGGGAGTGTTGAAATGAAAAAACAAATTATATTTATATGCTTAACAGTTTTAAGTTGTAATGTATTTGCTGGTATTGCAGAGGTGGGTCAGTTACATACTGAGGGTACAGAGGTAAATTGGTTAGATGTTGGTAAATTTGAATATACATCATTAGTTAAAAAAAATAAGTACAGGTCAGTTTTTGATGCTGAAAATGGAGTTGTTACCACTTATATAGATGATAAAAAGTATATAGAACATAAATATTATCCTAAAACAAAGAGACATCCTCTTAGTGGTGAGATAGAACTACCAATCTATAATCTCAACTCTTATTCCACCTATAGCAAAAGAAGTTGTGGTGGACTTTGGCATAATTTGGACCAAATTATGGGAGTATATCAAAGAGCAATTGAGAACGGTGCGAGTGAAGAAATTTTGGATCATCTAGCAGATGCTTGCAACGAGGCTTTCATGCAACTTATATTTTGCATGATAAAGTAACAAGAAATAATATAGGCAGTGCCATAATTTTATTTGGCATTTACAGCTGGCGTTTCTAAAAATAAGAATCAAAAGACAATAATTAAATTTGTGGTCTTTTGATTTTTATTGATGTTTATAACGGAGTGGGGTGTTAAAAAACACCCATTATTTGAACACTACCACTAATGCACATCAGGCACTAGTACCCAATTTATATTAAGTCTTGATAACCCAGAACCCATCGCAATTTACGACCGCATGAAACAGGTAATTAGGGCTGTCGAGAAAGCCAGCTTGGTTGGGCATCGCTTCGCTCTGCGCCAACCTACACTTAATTAAGTCAATTCATTCAATCTTGAGGTGTTGAACCTCAAATAAGCGCTCGAATATTATGGCATTTAATGCGAATAGCCTTATATTCTTGGCAGCCACATCCCCATGGCGGCACCGAAGACACCGAGTATGATGATGAAGCTGATTAAAATAACCATAGTGGCTGTCAAAAACTGCTTTGGCACAGATCGACTTCTTTGTGAACGCAGGTAAATTTCCAAGAAGAACAAGGGCAGGATATAGACGGTGACGTAAAGCGCAGTCAAGAAAGGTCCTGAAAAACTGACTGGGTCAAAACCAACAGGTTTGCCATGAATGCTCAACCAAGCCATCATACCGACCCTAAACATCCAGACACCACTGGCCGCGAGGAACAAACGCAACGCCCAAATGCGGTGTAGCGCAAATTTTCTCATGCGGGCATATTTAAAGGCCTTAACAGCACACACCACAATGATGAAACCGTTGATCATGACAGCTGTGTGTCCTATCAAGGTGCCGACTATTTTGTCGTATCGTGTAATGACCATGAACATGCCAGTTAAACTTATGACCAGGGCTGTCATGACATAAAGGCGACCGTTCCACCTGTGTATGGCAGGCCATTTACTGCGTATGATGGGGATGAGTTGTATCAACCCGCCAACAGTTATAACGGCGGCCAACAGCACATGGGCCACCACAGCAATGTTGCCCCAAAAGTCGCCTTGTATGTACCCTCCAGGCATGATTTCATTGAATCGCTCTATATCTTGGTTTGCTGTGGCTAGGTAATAAAACATAACAATGTAATATGAAAATATCGCCTGGCCTACCAAGACGGTTGCGAACCAAAATTTAGCTGATCCATTCAATGCTTTTTTGGCGAATGAGTCAGACAGCCACCAAGGGCCTGATAATGTTTGTGTCGTCATTTTTAAATCCTCAATGATGATTTTTTGCTGTAAGTTAAACTGTCACTGTGTCATTTTTTGATTAAAACCCGTCTACGGCATCATTCCATGACCAACGATACTGTTGCATCATTCTGGGTGTGCTATTATTTATTACACTTGAAACTGTGTGCTGGACAGTTCATTCATTTTCTGGAATCGGTGGTTTAAATCGCGCCGATTTGGAAATCGGCCAGTAATAGATGTAAAAAATTAAAAAATGACATGAATCGAACCAATCACGTTAACAAAGAGCTCATTGCAGACCAAGAATCCACTTCGTATTTGAAGGCTGCTTTTGAAAAAGTAGTGAGCCAAATCAAACAAACAGAGCATTTGAAATTGATTTGGTGGTGCTTGGCCACGTGTATTTTATGCGGTACTTTGGCCAGATATTTGTCAGTATCAAGCGGGTTTACTTTTGGAATTTTGATGGTGTTGGGCTCAGGGGGTTGTGTTTGGTTTTGGTTATTGAGTCGAGCGCTTTTCCGCGACAGTATGGTCTTGTATTCGAAAATAGTTTGGATTGTCCCGGTGGTTATTGCAGTAGAGGCCGTTGAAGCACTTATGACACAAGCAAGCAGTAACGGCGCGATGAATGAATTCTCTAGGGTGTTCAATAATTTGACATCTTTGGTCTGCATAGCCGCAATCGTTTATGTTTGGAATGAAACCCTCAATGGTTTCAGTAAAATTCGTTCAAAACCAGAGCGTCGCTTCAGAATTGCTTTTTTGAGTGTCTTCAGTTTTATTGTTGCTGTCGCTGTGCTGTGGGTAATGGGTGCAAAAGCTGAAACGTTTGCATCTGAATGGAACAATGGTCTGATGACGTTTTGTGCTTTGACCGGGATGATTGGCAGTCGCTTGGCTGTGGCGTATCGATTGCGTACTTTGCTTTCTCAATCTTCGCGTTCTCAATTGATAGAAACACATGCTTTAGCAAAATCAGCTGATGAATTAAGCTCAGTTAGTGATGCCAATTTAATCGCTGATAAAGTCATTCGAGCGATTGAAAGTGAAGCCTTGCTCACTCAACCCAATCTGAAAGTTTCTAACTTGGCTGATTATATTGATGAGCAAGAATACAAAGTGACACGTTGTATTACCAACACCCTGAATTACCGAAATTTCAATCACATGGTTAATAAGTATCGCATAGACCGTGCGCTTAACATGCTGAAAAACCCTGAGAATAGCCACCTGAACATTGCCACCATCGCTTTTGATTGTGGCTATAACTCATTAGGGCCATTCAACAGGGCATTCAAACAATACACGGATAAAACGCCAAGCCAATACCGCCTAGTCAATATCGATAAGATTTAACTGGTGATTTGATTGCACAGTTAAAGTACGTTTTTAAAATTGATGCATGGTTTTAATGCTTTGTTTCAATTTGATTTTGCTGCCTGAGTGTTTCAATAACCTTGGCATCGACCCAATAAATACCGGTATTACCTTCTGCTACAGTTCGGTTGAACAAGATGTATTTTCCATCAGAAGTAACCGTCGCATAGGCATCCCAACCGGCGGAGTTTACTTGTTCACCCATGTTGATGGCAGGGCCCCATGAGCCATCATTTTGCTTGAAACTGATGTAGAGGTCAGAGTCCCCGAAACCACCTTCACGTTCACTGTCCCAAATCAGGTAACTTTCATCCGGTGCAATAAAAGGGTGTGCGGTCCATTCTCCACTGTTTATCTCAGGGCCCATCAGTTGGGGTGCTTGGCGTTGACCATTTTCAACTGTTGAAATTCGTATGACGTCTTTACTTTTATAGTCATCAAAGACATAAGTGCCTTTGGCCGAGGCAGTAAGGCGCATGATGCCCCAATCTGCTCGATCAAAAACAGGGCCCAAGCTTTTGCGATCTGACCAACCGTCAGCGACACGGTCTTTATAGCCTTCAGCCAAGTGCATGCGTTGTCCATCTGGTGAGAAGCTGACTTCACCTTTTCTTTTGAATTGTAAGTACTTTTTCCAAATACCATCTTGCTGACGAAACCCTGTAACGGTAATGGGCTGTCCTTCGCCGCTGCGCGTGGTGAAATAAAATTCTTTCATACCTGGGGCGAATACACCTTCAATATCCCAGCCAGACTGAGAAATGATACCTGGTGCAAAAGGCTCTGCCACCATGCCGGGTGGTTTTTGTCCCATCAGTGGGCCTTTCATGACGGGATAGTCCCTTTCTACATTGGCGTGGGTGTTGATAGAAAAGGTGAGCGTCAAGGACATCAATAGTGATTTGACTTTCACAGTTGTTCTCATAGTTGTTCTCCAGAATTTATGCTGTTGTTTAACCAAGTAACGGCGCGTACCACGGTCAAGGGGAACGCAGTTTGGTGATTGCCTTCAATGACAGGGTGGTTTAATGACAAGCCAGTAGATTTTATGTTTTTTAATAAAGCAATAAACGATTCAATGTGCACGGCCGCTTTTTGTTCCAATGTACCGTAGGAAATGAACACTTGGGCATTTAAGTTTTCGAGTTTTGCTGCATTCTGCGAGGCTAATGTTGAAAAGTATGTAACACCGGCTTCACGAAGTGAGGGGCTGCCGAGGATGTAATTGTTGAAAGTATCTGGTTGGGTCAGCAGTGCGTAAATACCGAATTCTCCACCAAGTGAATATCCAAAATAGCTGCGTTGAGCAGAATCGGTACGGTAGTTTTTTTCGATGTAAGCGATGACGTCATTGCGGATGAAATTCAAATGCTGACTGGCTTGTCCAAATTTGAATTTGGCTTGGCGTTCGGGTTTATCTGATTTGCGGGCAGTATAATCTCTGTTTCTGCTGACATGTTTGCCAACATCTTTGATTAAATCTTCATCGATGTCTTTCTGCCATGAGATGCCGACCAAAATACTGTTTTCCATGAGATAAGCAGTGGCGGCTGATAAGCCTTCGATGTGCCATACCGCATCGGTGAAATAAATCACTGGATAGCTGGTCTTTTCATCATTTTCATAGTCACCAGGCAATTTGATATACAGTTCATATTGATACCCTTTAACCGAATCCCTGATCGGAATGACTTGGGTTCCTGGTATGTCATACGTTTTGCCTTTGTCGGCGGAGGCGGTAAAAACTGTTAGTAATAACAATAAGGTGAGCAGTGTTTTATTCTTCATAAGATTAATGTCCGTTGATTAAAGTACTGATCTTACGGAACGCTGCGTTTAAACACCTGACGGCATAATGAATTCTGGCTGATTTTTTGCTGATTTAACTTTTTTTAAATGAAAACTGTTTAATTTAGTTACAATTGATGACATCAAACAGGTTATTTTTTTATGGCAAAACAGTATTGGCTTGGTGATTTTTATGTGGATTTATCGAGAAATCAAATCACCCAAAACACAAAAGTTCAGACACTTGCACCTAAAGCGTTGGCGGTTTTAACCTGTCTTGCTGAAAGTCATGGTCAAGTAGTGAGTCAGGACCGCTTGTTGTCTCAAGTTTGGCCTGATACTGTGGTGTCTCCCAATACCTTACAAAGAAGCATCGCCCAATTAAGAAAAGCACTTGGAGATGATGGTAAAGGGCAATCTTTCATCAAAACCCACGCCAAACAAGGATACAGTTTGGAGTGTGAGGTCAAATGGCAAGACCATACTTCAAACAGTCACAATAAAAACGAACTGCCAAACCAAGAAGGTTTAAAAACAGGGGAAAAAAGCACGAAGGCTTCGGCTGTTAGGACGGTATTTGTTGTCGTTGCGATATTGGTATTTGGATTGTGGGGGTTCTCATACCAAAAGCCTCAACCATCAGCTGGCCTCACTTTTGATGCATTGCATTTGCTGACGGCCACGGATGACAAGGAATTTGATCCGACTTATTCGCCGGACGGTCAATACATTGTTTTCCATCGCTATTTAGGCACTTTGTGTAAAGACAGGATTTGGGCCAAGCACATAGACAGTCAACAGGAAATTCAACTGACAAAGGATTGGGGTTCTTATGGCAGTCATGATTTCTCACCGGATGGTAAAAAGCTGGTGTTTTTTGCGACCCAAGCCTGTGATGCACCCGTGACCCAAAAGGATTGTTATGATTTGGTAACTTTAGATTTTGAGCAGGCTTTACACAGTCCGCAACAACCCAATATCATACTGCAATGCAAGCAGTCAAAAGTGGTCAAGCCCAAATGGATCAGCGATGACCATATTGTCATGTTTCAAAAGCAATCTGAACGATGGAAGTTAATCAAATACTCGATCAGTGATAACCTCAGTACAGACTTATATAATCCAACTGAAGGTGGCTTAATCGATTTTGCCTTCTCGCCACAAAAGCATTTATTCGCAGTGACCCGCATCCACAGTGACAATCAACAATACATTGAAATGCTAGACCTTGATGGTAAGCTGTTATCAAGCCACACCATAAAACGACCACCCGAGGTTTTAGAGCATCGCCGCATTCGACCCAACTTCGATCCCATGAATGACCAGTTGATTTTCAGCACTGGCAGGCAAATGTTCACCCTTTCCTACCAAGGTGAAGTGACCAAAATCAACTTGCCTTTTGATGACAGAATGATACAACCGGTATTTCATCCTGACGGTGACCGCTTGCTGTTAATCAAAGGGCCGTATGACAGTGACATCGTTAAGTTGCCATTGAATGAACTACAAAATCAGAACCCACCATCAGAAACTTATGAATCTTTCGAACGTTCCACGTTGGGAGAAGATTATGCGATTTTTCAGCCTGGTGGATCATTGATGGCGTTTTGGTCTGAACGGTCAGGTGAACAACAACTGTGGATCAGTGATGGCAATACATTAACCATGCTGACAGACTTTCCAACCGACAGTTTTATTCGTGGTATAGACTGGGCGGCTGATGGCCAAAGTTTACTGGTCAATGCCAATGGGGTGCTAAACAAAATTGACTTAGATGGCAAACGTACAATATTCCCCATGCCCTATGCTGTGTGGCAACTGTTTCAATGGGACAGTGAGAACAATACGGCTTTGCTAGAGGTGTTTGATAAGGGCGTGAGCCAATATCTTGAATATGATTTGAACCACTCAACAAGTAAAAGCATAGCTGACACAGCAATAAAATGGGCAGCAAAAACTGCTGACGGTCGCTTGATATATAAGGACAAATTAGATCGATTTTGGCAGCCTGGTGCTGTAGAACCAGAAAAGATTCTGGATCTAGACCATCAAGGAGACAGGGCGAACAGTTTTGTTATTAAAGGTCATGTTATTTACGCCATCAACAGCCAGCACCAGTTGTGGTCATATGACCTCAATACCCGGTTATTTACTGTGTTGGGCCAGGTTCGAGAAGAAGTTGACTATTTAACAGATGTCAGTGAAAGCCACGTTTTGCTTGGGGTCAGGATGTCAGCCAAAAAAGAAGTGGTGGAACTGACTGTGGGTAAGTAAGTTCAAGAGTAAACAAAGGCTGACAACACTGAACCTGACAAATCAGGTTCAGCATTGCTAAGTTGATTATTCCACCATACAAAAGGCATTCAGTTTATTACCATCTAAATCACGGAAGTAGCCGGCATAAAAGCCCTTGTCGGCACCTTCTGGTCTGAAGCCAGGTTGGCCTTCGTCGCTGCCCCCAAGTTCCAATGCTTTGTGGTAAAGTGCATCAACCTGTTCAGGTGTTTCCATAATCAATGCCACCATTATGCCATTTCCGACGGTTGCAGGTTTTTTATCGAAAGGTATGGTGGCCGCAATGCCGGGTGACAATTGACCCGGTGACCAGGCGACAAAGTAGTTCTCCTCTTCCATAGAACGACCCACGCCTATGGTTTCAAACAAAGCATCATAGTAAGCGGTGGCGCGTGGTAAATTGTTGGTTCCTAATGTGACGTAGCCAAGCATATTAAATTCTCCTGTAAGCAAGTTGTTGTTAAAAAATCCACTTTAACAAAGGGCTGCTGACAGCATGGTGTCAGCAGTATTTTGTTAAACTGTATAGATTCTTTAGGGTATTTATTTTCAAGCGATGAGACGTGCGGACAGGTTGATTAAAATCACACACTTTTTGAGGCAAAGGCGCCAAGCAGTGACTGCGCAACAGATAGCGGAATCATTTGGCATATGTAAAAGAACTGTGTATCGAGACATTGAATGTTTGATGGATACCGGTGCGCCGATTCGAGGAGAGGCCGGTGTCGGTTATACCATTGATAAGAAATATTACCTTCCACCAGTCACTTTTGATGCTGACGAATTGGAAGCCATTGGTTTAGGCATCAGCATGGTGCGCCTGTGGACTGACGACCGGTTCGCTGAAAAAGCCAACAGTGCACTTGAAAAAATTGCCGCCGTGTTACCTGCTGAGCTACAAGGTGAGTTGAAACAAATCACCACTTATGCTGTGCCCAATCGACCAAAGACGCCATGGACTGTTAATTTTTCAGAATTACGAGAATTCATTCGTGACCAACGCAAAATCAACATGGTATACCAAGACGAAAAACAACAAGAAACCACCCGCACTATACGACCATTGGCTTTGTTGTTTTTTAATCCGGTGTGGTTATTGACGGGTTGGTGTGAAAAGCGAAATGATTTTCGAAACTTTCGCATTGACAGAATCAAAGCAGTGACAGGCAGTGATCAATGCTTTGAAGATGAACCTGATAAAAACCTGACTGCGTATTTGGCATCAGTGGGTGTGTGTCAAAAGTAAGTGCATTGAGTACACTGTTTTAATTTTAGTAGTTGAGCCTCATCTTTTAGAGCTTACTTGAATCTGGTCGATCATCAATTGGCGTGACAAACAAGCTGTAAATTCTACTAAGGCACATGGTATGACGGTGTTTAAGGTCAGATGCATAGCCGCCCTTGATGAAGTGATAATTTTCATTCCATTGATATCCTGAAATCATTCTGTTTTTTTAGTTTTTGGCATGAAACCAACATCAATCACATGCAAATTTTTGTGAAAATTTAAAAAAAAGTCAATTAGAATTACAGAATGTGATGAAAGTCACGGTATTGCTTGTGCATAAATGATTTTAAAAAGTACAATAGATTCGTCAGTTGACAAAATGTTACAAATCAACTGTTTTAAATATTAAAAATAATCGAGGTGAAAAATGAAAAATAATTTATTGAAATCAATTGCATTAGTATCATTGGTATCTACCAGCGTGGGTTTTGCGCAACAATATGAGCCATCGGAAGATTGGAATGCATCCAGTACAGGCGTCAAAGATAAATGGGATGTCAAATTAAGCCCGGAAGAACTGAAAGCCGTTGAGGACATGAAAGCAGGTGGAACCACCTATTGGGTCTTTACAGGTGCTTCTGGCGCGACTCCATACAGAAGTGGTTATACCTATAACTATGGTGGCGCGGGTTGTATGAATGCGTCAGGTAATGTTGGCACTGCTTGGTTTGATCAAAACATCAACATTCCAGATGGGCACACCATTACATTCATGCGCTTCTACTATAACGATGCAGATGCAGGAGACACAGTTGCCGCAAATTTAATGATAATGAATGGCGATGGCAACTTTTCTACGCTAGAAACGAGAACATCTAATACAGATACTGGTTTTGCATCTGTGGGTGCATCAATGAATTATGTTGTAAACAACACAGATGGGGCGCTTATTTTAAGGTATGGCTTGAAAGACAGTACACAGGTTGAACCTTGTGGAGTTAGATTTGTTGTTTCTTCTAACTAATGTATCAATAAAAGGAGAAATATGATGAAAATTATTAAATTTATAGGAGCATCACTTTTATTGGTGAGTCCATACATCAGTGCAAATTCTGATTCAGAATGGGCGGTTGATTCTCACGAAGTGTCTCTTAAGGAAAATCGTGGACTGGCTACCACCGGTGGGGCCATTAAGTTTGCTACTTATGGAGCATCAAGTGCACAACCGCTTTATAGCAGTAATACATACACATATGCGGGTGCAGGTTGTATTTCAAACAGCGGCAATTCTACCATGTGGATGGATGAGAGTATAAATTCAAATATTCCAATCGGCTCAACGATTGTTTCTGTGGGTCTCTTTTATAGGGACAATGGCGACGGTGGTTCTAGCTTTGTACTTCAGAATTATGATGCACAAAATGGTATTGGAAGTTCTGTTAATGTATCAGCTCCAGCTGTAAATGGTGCAAGTTCTTCAGGTGCTTTTACATGGTTGGTTACGACAGCTTCTGAGTATCAAGTTGCACGGTTTACACTTGGTGCCACACCCAGTGCGGATCCATGTTTGGTCAGAATAGGTTATATACCATTTGATATAGCTGATGATGTAATCTTTGCATCTAGATTAGAGTATTAACAAAATAAAGATACTATTTAGTTAATTGAAGTGAATAAAAAAGCCTGTGATTACTTATCACAGGCTTTTTTTTACTTATATATAAAATTAATGCGGTGCAGTGTAGATAGCTATGGGTAATTCACTTCTGTCCCAGCTGCCGCCACCGGTTCCCAAAAAGTCCAGAACCAAATCGGCTTGACCATCTATTTTCCAATCACGACTGGTGTGTTTCAGGGTTAAGTCAAGTTGACCATTTATTTCTGCGGCAAAGTCTACTGGTGCTGCCATTCGTCCAAAACCAGTGATTTCTGCCATTGGGATGGACAGTTCTTGACCTGGTTCAAATCCAACTGCACTGCCAATTGACCACCTTGGGTTGCCCGCAGCATCATAATAATAAATGATACCGGTGACCAAGTCATTGGCTTGAGCTATTGAAAACCCCCAGCCTGATTCATCTAAACCACCCCACCAAGTGCCGCCAAAATCATTCGCAGGCTTGCTTTGTTCTGCAACTATAGGTTGAATACACCAAGTGGCTTCGGTGTTATTGATTTTCCAAGTGGCCAAAGCCGATTGTGACAAAACACGACCAGCAAAACCATCCTGACAGGCTGGATGTGCGGCAGCTTGGTCGGCATTGAAGTTAATGCTCAGACGGCCATCAGTTAATGTTGGATCGGGCCTGAAAGTACTGGTATTCGCATCCCATAAAGGTCGATCTAATGTGCCCGCCTCATAGTTTTCATTCAATACCCCATTACTCAACACAGATACAGAGTTATACCATTCGTTGGTGCCGTCATTTTCAAACGTATAGAAAAGCGTGTAATAGGTGTTTTTGTAGTCAATGTTTTCAATCACAAAGCCGTGTCCATTTCGGCTTGGGTCAAACCACATGCCTTTGTTGGGTCTGGGATTGCTGTCATCGCTAATACAAGTATCACAAGAAACGGTACCTGGAGTGTATGCGTTAGATAATTGAATGTCATCTACCCAGAAGCCAGCATGAGACGTGTTGCCATCCGATACCACGCGGAAGCGAAACTGTACTTTTTGACCGGCATAAGTTTCACCCAAGTCAACAGCACCTTCACGCCAAGACAGTTGTGTACCCGACCATGCCGAGCGTGCTTGAATACTGGTATTGGTATACAACAAGCCATCATAAGGTACAGAGCTCATGTTACCTATATCGTGCCACCTGCCATTTTCAGTGCGAAACTCAAGAACCGCGCCATCCCATAACTGAGAGGCATCGCCTTCCATGTCGTAACGCAGGGCAAAACTCAGTTCATTGCCACCTGTGGTTAAGGTTAACCAAGGTGAGGTCAATGACTTATCAGAATAGTTGCCTTCGTTGGTGGTGAACCAACTCTTTTCACCTTCAAAAGATTCGTTTCTAACATGCAGCCAGTTAGAGTTACCCAGGTCAAGAGCCGCAGTCATTCGCGCATTGCCTTCGGCATTGTCTTTGAAACTGTTGCTTGGAAGGGCTTGATTTGCACCAGTGACTAAAGTGATGGTTTGGGTTTGTGAGCCACCCTGGTAAGCCACTGTGAGATCTAAATCAACATCAGACAAACAGCTGTTGCTGGAGTCCATGTTCAATTGTATGGGTAACATGCTGCTGCTGTTGGCAGACAATGTGCCTAAGTTCATGTTTGATGATGAAAAGGTCAAACCCACAGGGTTGTTCCAAGAAGCCAGAACGCCTGTTAAATCGATGTTTGAGTTGTTGCTGATTTCTACAAGCACTGTACCGGATTCTCCGCCATCTAAGAAGGCATCGTCATCACAGCTTGAATTGTTGGCAACAAATTTATTTAGGGACATATTGACTGGGCTGCGGTGTGCTTTGAAAGTACCTCTACCATGGGTGCCAACGAACAAGGTGTCTTCACCGTGCCACACCAAATCAATGACTCGAGTGAAGGCCACACCATAATCATACTTTTCCCAACCGTTATTGGTAGAAACCCAGAGTCCCAATTCACTGCCCAAGAACATGCGTGATGCATCAGTGGGGTCAAAGGCGATTTGGTACAAAGGCATGTCAGGTAAGTTTGCCGATTCAGATTCCCAGGTGTTGTTGGTACCATCTGAAGACATTACCCTGTGGTGTCTGTAATCTCCTAAGGTGGCGTAAACTCGGTTACTTGGTGAAACTTTAATGTCCGTTATTTGAGATTTCTTGAACGAAACGCCGGCTACAACAGCCGGTGTTATTTGGGTGACGGTGTTAGAAGAGCCCAAGCCATCGATGCGGTATATGTTGCCTCTAGAGGTACCGACAAAAGCTTGGCTGCTGTTATTGGGGTTGAAGGCCAATGCTGAAACTGAAGAGCCGTCAAGGTTATCACTGACATCCGTCCATGTGGCGTTTTGTAAAGAACGGGCGTTGCTGGTGTAAAAAACATTGTCAGTACCGACCATCATGCGGTTGCCGTTGTTGTCATCTAAAACAAAAGGTTGGATAAAGGATGCACCGTCTGTATCAGGTAATACCATGGCTTGAGCTGACATTCCTTGGTTATCTGATCCATACATTTGTCCTTCAACATAAGAGCCATAAACATACCTGCCTTCCTGCTGATCCCAAGCACTGTAGCCACCATCGCCACCTTGCCACTCGAACCAATCACTGCTGTTGCCATAATACATTTGAGAGCCATTGTCTTGAGTACCAGAAGTTACTTTGTCTCCGGATGGACTCACAGCGATTCCGTAAGACTGTGAAATATTCAGGCCATTATTGAGGCTGGTATACGTCTCACCGCCATTTTCAGATTTTGATACGCCACCGTCACTGACGACATAAATATGCTCGGCATTGTGTGGGCTAAAGAAATAACCATGGTGGTCGGCATGAACATACTGGGGAGACTGGCCTAAATTAGGAGACCAATAAGTATTGATACCGATGGTATTACCACCGTCATGTGTGACATATTGGTCAACAGCACCCATGATGACATGGCTCGAGTTACTGGGGTTGACTCCAATCGCCAGATCATACCAACCTTGTCTTTCGATAAAATTGGTGTTTGAATTGGTTTTGGTGAACAACTGACCTTTGCCTGGTGAGCGCCAAAGTCCCAACGTGGCATCATCTGCATTTGAAGCAGCCACATAAATGACACCATCAGAACCAAAGTTGAGTTCCATGCGACCTAAGTTGAATGCTGGTAAACCGTTGTTATCTGAGATTTGCCAACTGTTACCGCCGTTGGTTGATTCCATTACAAAACGCCCCAAGGGGTCTGATAATTCAGGTTTAATGCTGGCATTTACTGTGGTATTAGAGACTTTAATGTTGTCACCGACTTCTTTAGTGATCATTGCAGAAGGAATGGTTATGGTGTCATCTTCACCACCCATGCTGAATGGGTCATCTAAATTGTTTTGAAAAACCAAAACAGCCAAAGCACCGGCAATCTGGGCATTTTTGACTTTTTCTGTAAAATCACAAGTACCGCGCTGTATCAGTGCAATTTTTCCAGAAATATTATTACTGATTGATTGACAGCCATCGTCAGTAAAACCACTGTTATCATCTGTTAAAATAACTTGGTTATTGATACCTGCTGATGAAAACTCTGGACCAAATGATGCTGGTACCGCATTGAAGTTACCAGCAATATTAGCCGGGCTGTTGATGGTGAGTTTTAAAGAATCATTGGGATTGCCATAATGCACGGCCAGAATGTGATTGCCATCAGTGGGGTTTGTTTTCAAATCGACAAAACCCCTGCCTGCTGCTGTGTGACCACTGGCTTCTGACCAAGTTTGTCCTAAGTTCTCAGATCGAAAGATACCTTTGTTAGTGGCAGCCAGTAATACATCAGAATCAGGAACCCTGGCTAAGCGATTGACGTAATAAAAATTATCATTCAATGTGTCACTTAATACCGACCAAGTTTCACCGAAGTCTTCTGAGACATAGATGCCGGCACCTTGAGCAGAATCGAAATTAAAGAAACCTTCACCAGTGCCTACGAACACACGGTTGGGGTTATCAGGGTCTGTGGTCATGCTACCGATCATGATGTTAGGTAGGAAGTCGGTTTTGGCTTGCCAGGATTTTCCGTCGTCTGTTGACTTCCACATGCCGCCTGAAACGCCGCCTGCCAATAACACACCTTCTTGTTCTGGGTGAATGGCAAAAGCGCGAATGCGACCACCAAAGATACCAGGACCAATTTCTTCGAAAGCCAAGGGCAGCATGTCGGCCGATGCTTTTTTAGATTTGAGCTGTTGAGTGAGTTGTTGCTTGATGCGGATGTTTTCCAATGCGGGATTGGTGCCTTTGTCGGTTTTCATCCGAGCGGCTAGCCATGCAGCGGCCTTACCCGGTTGGTCATAGCGTTTTGACTCTTTGGTTTCTTTATAAATATTGGCTGTTTTTTTTACCGATGTGGGTGTTGATTGATCGGCGATATACCAACTGGTGCCAACAAAAGCACCCAATGCCAACAAGGCTTTGATAGATTGGTTCATGACTCTCTTTTTGATGATAGAAAAGAGAAACTTTAGCACAAAAAAAGGCAGTCATAAATGACTGCCTTATATTTAAACCTTTGGTCGACCTTTATTGGAATATAAAGCCAACAATTGTCAAAACAATGGTGTATGGCAAAGCCATCCAAACCATGCGCATGTACCCTAATTTAATAGCGGGTGCCAATGCAGAGGTCAATAAGAATAAGAAGGCCGCTTGACCATTAGGTGTGGCTACAGAAGGTAAGTTAGTACCTGTGTTGATGGCCACAGCCAATGTTTCAAAATGTTCACGTGAAATGCGACCTTGTTCAAACGCCAGTTGCACTTCATTGATGTATACCGTTGCTACGAACACATTATCAGAAATCGCAGATAAGACGCCATTGGCTAAGAAGAAGGCTTGAGGCTGTAGGTTTAAATCCATTGCTAAAACCTGTTCAATCACAGGCGTGAACAAATGTAAGTCATGAATCATGCCAACCACAACAAAGAAAATACAAAGCAATGAGACGAATGGCAGTGATTCTTCAAAAGCATGACCAATTCGATGCTCTTCAGTTACTCCAGTTAGTGCGGTGATGACGACTAACAGTGAAAGACCAACCAGTCCCACTTCCATAAAGTGTAAATACAAACCAACGATCAGCAAAATACCACAAATGCCTTGAACCACTAATGAATAGTTGTCTTTGGCGGTGCGCTTTTCGTCTTGTTCTTTCAAATAATTTTCTAAAATGGCACGAACGCCATCATCTAATTTAGCGCCAAAGCCAAATTTTCCGGTCAATTCCAAAACGATTAAGGTAGCCAATCCTGCAAAGAAAACAGGAACGGTGACATGTGCCATTTGCGATGCAAAAGTCACGAAATCCCAGCCCATCTTTTCACTGATCAACAAGTTTTGTGGCTCGCCTACTTGTGTACATACGCCACCCAAAGCCGTACCTACAGCACCGTGCATGATCAATGAACGAATGAATGAACGAAACTCAGCCAAAGTGTCACCACCCAATTGCTGACGGTCTTTGATGTCATTGTCATCATAATCGATGTTCATGGTTGAATGCACTTTCTCATACACACCATACAAGGCACCGAATACGGTGATCAACACCGCCATAACAGTCAAGGCATCCAAGAAAGCTGACAAGACAGCAGCAGCAACAGAGAACATCAAAGACAAGACCACTTTGTTGCGCACTTTCATTAATATTTTACCAAAAAGGAAAATCAACAAAGGCTGCATGAAGTAGATGAAACTCACCATGAATACCAACAACATGATGACACCCAAGTTTTGGTTTATTTCATGCCAGACGGTTTCTGGTGTGGTCAGGCCTAAGGCCAATATGGCAAGGGCCAATAAACCACCAGATTGCAGTGGGTAACATTTTAAAGCCAAAGCCAAGGTCATGATGAACATGGCAATGAATGCCCAGCCCATTATTGTGGGCCCTAGAACTAAGTTTAAGGGATAACAGGCAACTAAAAACCCAAGAATGGTCATTTTAAACCATTTAGGGCTGTTACCTAAAAACTCATTAAATGCGACTTTTAACACGGTATCTCCATCAAGATTATTAAATAGCGGCATATTTTACCTTAAAAGTGACAGAGATTTGTAGAAGACTGATGACAGCTGTGGTGTGTCTTTGAAAATGGTTATTATTTTAAAAAAACATGGCGTTTGTAATATGACAATATGGTACTTTTAATTTTAATGAATTAATATATATTGTTTTTTAAAAGAGGATGAATATGAAGGTGTTGTTACTGTTGTTAGTAAGTTTTCCATTAATGGCTCAAGATTGGGAGTTGGTTTCTGATTTGGCTCCCGATGGTGCAGTTTCATCGGATTATGGGACTGACATGGTCTTATTTGATGATTATCTGGTTGTGGGTTGGCCTAAAGTTTTTGAAGACGCACTTTCAGGTGCTCAGCCAAGTGGTTGTGGTGAAGTCATCACATATATGAAAGTATCCGGTAAGTTTGAAGAAATTTCCCGAATGACGGCAGAAAGTTTACAAGGAAGTTGTACCGAAGGTGACGGATTTGGATTCAGCTTGGCATATGATGAAGGCCGCTTGGCCATTGGTATGCCTGCAGGTGCAAGAAGAGGAATGGGACAGCCCGGTGCTGGTGTTGATGCAGATTCAGCTGTGTTCATGACACACTTTGATAATGGCAATTGGGTGCTTGATGAAGTGTTACAAGCAGATGACCTGGGAAATGGTAAAGGTATGGGAATGCAGTTGGTATTAGAAGGTGATGTGCTTTTATCTCATGCCAATGAATATGACAGCATTTTTGGATTTTCTTTTATTACCAGCACAGGTGTTTATGTGTTTGAAAATTCAGGATCAGGGTTTGCCCAAACCCAAAAACTGGAAGAAAATTTTCATTTATATGGTCAAGATTTTGATTATGGCAATGATCAAATCGTGGTAGGTGCCTGGGGCGAACAAACCCTGACTGCGCCAGGTCAAGTCTATGTTTATGAAAAAGGCAGTGGATCTTGGGGTTTGGTTCAAACCATTACAGATACAAGAAACTCAAACTTAGGAAATCAAATCGAGATTCTTGGCGATACATTGGCTGTAGGTGCAGTTCAAGCAGGTGGTTCTGGTTCCGTTTCTATTTTTGAGCAATCTGGTGGTCAATGGCAAGAAGCCCAATTTATTCAAGCCAGTGATGCCAGGTTCAATGATCAATTTGGTATTGCATTGCGTTTGTTTGGTGACGAAATGGTGGTAGGAGCCACCAGTGCAACAAGCACTGACCCTAGCATTGGTGGTGCCTATGTATTTAAAAAAGATGGCAACGGTCAATATATGGAAACCCAAAAGATTACCGGTGCATTCAGTAACGGCCTCAATGATCAACATGGTGGAAATTTGATTTTTAACGCAACTGATTTAATCATCAATGACACCAGTGGCGGGACATTGGGTGGCGCTGAAACAGAGTTGGCTCATTACTCAAGAGCCGGTGGTGGTTCAGGTGGTGGAAGTTATGCTGTTAACAGTAAGTCGTCTGGTGTTTATGCAGTTGGAACCACTGCTCAACAGCTCAGTTTTGAGGTGCTGCCTGATGATCGTGTGGTCATGTATGGTCAGTTCAACCATCAAAGTGACATGCTTTGGGTGACTGCTGTGGGTTCATATCAAGGGGATACCATGATGTTTGATCAAGTTTTCTCAACCAGTGGCGCAACCTTTGGTGGAAGTTTTGACAGCAGTCAAGTGATGACACATGTATTGGGAACGGCTATGGTCAGTTTCAGTGCATGCAAAAATGCGGTATTTAATTATGACTTTACTGGTATTGGTACAGGTGAAGCCAGTATCAATAAAGTGACAGAAACCCCGGGTAATGAATGTGACTCTATAAACAAAGCGTTACCCAGTCGAGTATCAGGTTCTTGGTACAATCCTGGCCGATCTGGTGAAGGGTTCAGTTTGTTCCTGTTTGAAGAACTTGGTGTACAAAAAGCACAAGTGTCTTGGTTTACTTATGACAACAACGGCAATCAAATGTTCTTGACAGGGACAGGTAATGTAACGAACCAAAGTGTAGCTATTGAGCAGTTGGTCTCTTTTGACGGGGCGGACTTTCTTGATGGACAGGGCAGAAGTCAAGATATGGGCTCTATGAATTTGTCCTGGGCAGCATGTGATCAAGCGACGGGTGATTATGACTTGAGTGTCAGTGGATTTGGAACCGGTGAGCTCAATTTAATGGCTTTGACCTTCTTGAAAGGCACGGACTGTGGTGATTTGTAATTGAACTTTTAACATTTAAGAAGGACATGCCGACAGCGTGTCCTTTTTATTTGTATTGTTGTGCAATTAAACCCAACGATTGGTTTAAATTTTTTTAAGAAGCTTTTTAACCGGTGATTTTATCTGCTGTGGCACGTTTCTTGTTAAGTTGTGCCTCTCTGTGTGCAATATAAGCACCTGATGCAAAGACCATGCTGGCGCCAAGTACAGTCAGGTAATCAACACTTTGGTCAAACATAAACCAAGCCAATACGATGACAAAAGGTAGTCTGGCAAAGTCAAAAGGCACCACAATAGAGACATCAGCCATCTTGATGGCATGCGTGAAAATCACATGGGCTAAGCTGCCCATAAAGCCAACGGCAATCACCGCCAGCCAAATCGGCCAATCAGGCCATTGCCAAACAGGAATCGCAACGGGCAATGACAAGGGTGTCATCAGGAGTACCATGAACAAAACAATGGTGTGTGGGGCTTCCGTTTTGGAAAGGCTTTTGATGATCAGTACTGAGGCTGCCATGGTGATTGAAGACAAGACCACCACCAGTGATGCAAACATTTCTCCAGAAATGTCCTGATACAAATTAGGTCTTAAAATAACCAAGGTGCCGATAAAGCCGAAAATGATGGCCAACCACCGCCTGATGTTTACTTTTTCTTTGAGGAACAGGGCAGCGCCTAGGGTCACAAATATCGGCACAGTAAAACTGAGTGATACGGCTTTTGAAAGGGGTAAAACAGTCAGTGCCCAAAAGTAACTGAACATAGACATTAAACCTAAAATGGCACGAATGATAAAAATGCTCAGTTTATCGGTTTGAAATATTTTTATGCCATATTGGATGATCCATGGCAGCATAAAAACGAGTCCAAATAAGTTCCTGAAAAAGGCAATTTGGAAAGGATGTAATGCTTGTGCGGACCAGCGTATCAACACAGTCATCAAGCTGAAAGCAAAGGCGGATATCAGCATCATCATGATGGCTTTGGCTAGGGTTTTGTTACTGTTTGGCATCGTTGACCTTTGTATTTGGAAGGATGAACCATTGGTCTGATGCCATAAATTCATCGAGTGGGATACATTGTATCAGGTACAATGCCCAAATGATTCACCGCTATAAACAAATACCCGGATTAGTCTTGGCCCTGATGCTGGCCCTATTGGCGCAATTTTGCAGTGCACAATGGGGAATTTCCGGGGCATTATTGGCTTTGCTTTTTGGTATTGCTTTTGGTGTCTCTGTTGGTCGAATGACAAAGCATCGCCCCTTGTGGGAGGCGGGTTTTGCATGGGGTGAACGTCAGGGGCTGGGATTGGCGATTGCATTAATGGGTTTCCAAATGCCATGGCAAGCGCTGTTTTCTTCAGGATGGCAGGTTTTGATTTTGGTGATTCTGGGTTTGTTGTTCACATTTGTCATTGCTATGATGCTGTCAAAAGTTTTTCGGCTGAGTCATTCGCAACGCCTTTTGATGGCGACAGGAAATGGCATTTGTGGTTCTGCTGCTGTGATGGCGACACAATCTATCATTCAATCCAACCGTGCAGACACCGCAATGGTCGTTACTGTGGTCAATTTATTGGGGTTATTAGGGATATTGGTTACACCTTTTTTGATTGCTCAATATTTTCCAGCAGATGATTTTTCAGCGGGCCAGTTGATTGGTAACACCTTACAGTCAATGCCACATGTGGTGGCTGCAGGTTTTTCAGTTAATGATGACGTAGCACAAACCGCTGTTTGGGTAAAAATGGTGCGAATTTTGATGTTGTTACCGGTTTTGTTTTTGTTGGCTTGGTGGCAACATCGGCACGACAAAAATCACAATGAGGCACTCAAACAAAATTTGCCTTGGTTGGCTTTGATTCCAGTTTTCATATGGGGTTTTATGTTGTGCGCTTTATGCAGTTTGTGGTTTGAATTACCGCAAGGGGCACTGGATGTGTTAGATCAGATTTCAGATGTTTTGATGTGCATGGCACTGGTGGCGATTGGTGCGCAAATCCAATGGCAAAACATTCGGCAAAGCGGTGGACGTTTGATGGTAATGGGGGTGGTTCTATTTGCTTGTCAATTGGTCTTCAGTGGTGTTTTGGTAATGTATCTCTAATTGATCACCCAGTGTGATGGCGCCCGACTGGTTACTGATGCCGTTGATGCCAAAGATGGCTTTGTTATTCAGACGGTGTCTTTGAGCCAAGGTGCTGAGTACAGTGTTACCTGTTTTGCTTGCTGTTTTTGGGTCTAAATTGGTGACCAGACAGCGGCTACATGGTTTGACCAAATCTATTTTGAATTGCTGGTTATATATACTGTCCCATCGGTATTCATCCTGTGGTTTTAAGTCACTTTTTACCACTATATTGGGTCTGAAACGTTGCATGGTTACGTGAGGATGGTTTTGTGCCTGTAGCTGTTGATTGAGTTGCTCTAGTGTAGACATGTGGGTGACCAATAACGGAAAGCCGTCAGCAAAGGCCACTTGTTTGTTGCCATTTGTAAATTCAGGATCAACCAGTCTTTGGCTGGTCTGGCCAAACCGAACCAGACGACACGGTTGGTTTAAGTATTCACTGAACCAGTCATTGATGTGTGTCTCAGCCACTTCTGCTTTCACATGATCTTTCCATACAATCACACTCATGTAGCCTGTAGTTTGTTCAGGAGTGACAGTGAGTGTTGGCATGTCAGGTGCATTGAGGGTCAGGTGGTGATTGGATTGATTCAGCGATATGTCAATTAATCCCATGATGGGCAGTGTTCTTTGGCTGAGGAACACGCCTTGGTCATCGACCAGCATCCACTGTCTGTCACCCACCAACCCCATGGGTGTGATGTCACATTTTGTAAGGGTGACTCGGCCACAAGATTTTATTGGGTAGCAGTAAAGTCCAACCACTTCAAGCATAGCGTGTTGGGTCGGCAATGCCGGCTTGTTCAAAACCTTGTTTGCGGTAATGGCATGAGTCACAATGACCACAAGCCCTGCCTTCTTCATCTGCTTGGTAGCAACTGACAGTCATGCCATAATCAAATCCGAGTCCATGCCCCAGTTTAATGATTTCGGCTTTGGATAAATCAATCAAGGGTGTTTCAATGTGTAGTTTGTTACCTTCAATACCTGCTTTTGTTGCCAAATTGGCCATGGTTTCAAAGGCATTGATGTATTCAGGGCGACAATCGGGATAGCCAGAATAATCGACCGCTGTAACGCCTATGAACATGGCATCAGCACCAACCACTTCAGCATATGCCAATGCAATTGATAGGAATATGGTGTTTCTGGCAGGCACATAAGTGCTCGGGACTTCGCTGTCTTCTTCGCCAAAATCGGGCACAGCCATGCTGTCATCGGTTAATGCAGAACCACCGATTTGAGTTAAGTCTATAGGCATGACTTGGTGTCTTTTAACGCCTAAGGCGGTTGCCACATTTTCTGAGGCTTGTATTTCAGCATGGTGTCTTTGTCCATAGTCGATGGCCAAAGTATAACAATCATATCCTTGGTCTTTGGCATAGGCCAAGCAGGTGGACGAATCTAAACCGCCAGAGAGCAAGACAACTGCTTTTTTGGTTGTGTTTGTTTGAGTAGGGGTGTTCATATTAAGTACCGGGCTTGTTGCCCCATAACAGTTTGTGAAGTTGTATTTGGAAACGCACATCAAGCTGATCTCTGATGATCCAATCAGCCAGTTCAGTTTCTGGCATGTGGTCAGCCACTGGCGACATCAATACCGTGCATTTTTGGGTTAATTGGTGTTTATCGATCAAGTTTTTTGACCACTGGTAATCGGTGTCATCGGCAATCACAAATTTAACCTGGTCTTTGGGGCTCAAATGGTCCAAATTATTGTAATCATTTTTGCTATCTTCTCCAGAGCCGGGTGCTTTCATGTCAACCACTTTGGTGACTGCTGGATTGATGTCACGCACAGGCAAAGCGCCAGCAGTTTCGATGCTGACATTGAATCCACCTTCGACCAACCTATCCATCAAGCCATGTACGCGTTTTTGTGACAGTGGTTCTCCACCTGTGATACACACATAATCGGTACCGTGCTTTTTGATTTCTTCAATGATGGTATCATAGTCCATCCAATGGCCACCATGGAAAGCATATTCAGTATCACACCAGGTGCAACGCAGGGGACAGCCGGTTAATCTGACAAAAACGGTACGCCAGCCTGATGAGTTACTTTCACCCTGTAAAGAGTGAAAGATTTCATGGATTTTTAACTGTTTGTCACGCGATTCGTTCAATTCAGTTTTCCTTCTCGTCGCAGCAAGTTCAGACGTTTCTCCGCCATTCTGGCCACAGGTTGATTAGGAAATGAATCAACGACTTTTTCAAGTGCCGTTTGTGCTTGGGCATAGTCTTCCAACTCATGGTAAGTGTAGCCAATTTTAAGTAATGCATCGGCCAGTTTGCTGCTGAGTGGAAACTTCTGTTCTAAATTTTGAAAAGCGGCCAAAGCCAAAGGGTAGTTTCGTGAAACATAATAAGATTCACCTAACCAATAGTAAGCATTGTCAGTTAAATCGGTGTTTGGATGGGCTTGAATAAAGTCTTCAAACAAACGTGACGATTCGTTTGATCGGCCGGCTTTGAGCTCATTAAATGCAGCTAAATATTGTGTTTTTGCAGCAGTTTCTACCGGCTCTGATGTGGCGGTGACGTTGCTGTTGTTGAGTGTTTGTGTGTTGACCTGTGCATCTACAGTGGGTCTGATTACAGGTGCTGCTATGGTAACAGCTTGTGTGGTTGCCTGGTTGCTGTCATCATTGATGGCGCTGTCTTCAGTGAGTTCATTTTTGGGTTTGCCACCCATCGCTTCTTCAATGTGTGTGATGCGAGAATCCATATCAACGTACAATACTTTTTGGCGTTCTTTAAGTTGATTAATCTGGTGGTTCTGTTCTTCAATGGTGCCTTGCATTTGCGCCAACTGTTGTTGTAACTGTTGGATTTGATAAACCAAGTCAGCCGCATTTCCTGAGCCACCTGACTGTTGTTCCAGTTTACTTAAACGCTCTTGAATGGACAGCTTTTGGGCTGATGCAGCACCCAAGACGGAAGTGCCCAATATGATGAGTGTTGAAATGAATAAGGTAGTTTTTTTCATTGGTTCACCTGTGTTCGGTTATTAAAGGGGTCGATTATTAAAAGCAAAAAACCCGACTGTGGGGTCGGGTTTTGGACAAACGATTGTGCTTAAAGTTTACTGTACAGCAGTATAAACCACGACAGCACGTCTGTTTTGAGACCAACAAGAGTCGTTGCTACATGTGGCTTCTGGACGTTCTTCGCCGTAACTGACCACATTGATTTGGTTGCTGCCTGCACCTTGTGCTTGCATCAAGTTAGCCACTGCTTGACCACGTTTTTCACCCAAAGCCAAGTTATATTCACGAGAACCTCGTTCGTCAGCATGGCCTTCTAAAGTCATGCGAGCACCTGGGTTTTCACTCAAGTAACGGGCGTGTAAGGCGATTAACTCACGGTATTCTGAGTTGATCGTCGCTTGATCGTAATCAAAGTAGATGACACGTTTTGATAACAAACTTTCACCATTTTCCAAATCAGCTGGGTTACAACAGATAGGACCATTGTTTACTGGGGTCGTGTCTACAACTGGTGTAGTTTCTGTGTCTGTATCTACAGGTTGTGTAGTTTCTTTCTTGTTACTACAAGCACTGATACCAAAAGCGATAAACAGTACCATCAATAATTTCATTGTTTTGTTCATTGGTAAACTCCAAGGCGTTGTTTTTGTAAATATTCGAAGACATAGTTTACAACAATACAGTATTTATTTAAGTCTTTTTATTGTTTGATTTGAATCGGCCCTTGATTGGCAGGGTTTTTTCCCTGTACCTTTTCATAAAAAGCGCGAATTATCTTCATGTCTTCATGAATATTACCCGTGGGTGTCAAATATTTGCTGCCCATGGTGACGGTTTTATTCTTAAAATCTAAAGTGGCCATCACGATGGGCACTTTGGCTTTGTTGGCAATGTGGTAAAAACCTGACTTCCAATGGTCTAATTTTGAACGGGTACCTTCGGGTGACATGGCCAAGATCAACTCTTGGCGTTCATTGAACACTTTGACCATTTGATCAACCATATTTAATTTTTGCTTGCGGTAAACAGGAATGCCACCCAAAGCCCGAAAAAGCCAACCAAACGGTGGTTTAAATAATGAACCTTTGCCCAAAAAACTCATTTTGGTTCTGGCTGCATAGCGGGCCATGATACCGACAATGAAATCCCAGTTGCTGGTGTGTGGTGCCGCAATCAAAACGTATTTTTTAAAATCTGGCAGTTGGTTGTCTACTTTCCAGCCAAACAGGCGCAGCCACCACTTACAAATCCATCCAAACATGATTCAGTCCTCTGAAAAGGGTTCGGTGTTCGATGCCACCATGGTTAAAATGTCATAGGCCGCCACGACTTCGTCATCTTGGTTGGTGGCTTGTAAGTCCCAACGCACTTCGCCATAGCCTTTGCCTCGGCGGTATGATTTTTGTTTGCAGGTCAATTGAATGGTGATTTCATCACCTGGATATACAGGTTCGGTAAAACGCAAATCATCCAAACCGTAATTGGCCAAAACAGGGCCTTCTTCGGGTGCAACAAACAAACCGGCAGCCATTGAAACAATGAAATAACCATGTGCGACTCGACCGTCAAAGAACGGATTTCGAGCCGCTGCATCTTGGTCCATGTGGGCATAAAATCGATCGCCAGATAAGTTGGCAAAATCTTCGATGTCTTCTAATGTGATGGTGCGAGAAGCCGTGGTCAAAGCTTGACCCACTTTCAATTCTTCATAATGCAATTGGAATGGATGCTTTTCTGTTGCTGTGGTTTTCGCTTTGGGCATGTATTTTTCAGTGATGCGCATCAAAGTGGTCGGTGAACCTTGTAAAGCGGTGCGCTGCATATAATGTTTAACACCACGGATACCGCCCATTTCTTCTCCACCACCGGCACGACCTGGGCCACCGTGAACCAAGTGAGGCAAGGGTGATCCGTGACCCGAAGATTCTTTGGCGCAATCGCGGTTAATCAAAACCATGCGACCGTGAAAACAAGCGGCGCGGTTAACAATGTCTGATACGTTGTCATCATCGTGTCCAAAAACCGAGCCGACCAGTGAACCCTGGCCGCGATTGGCCAATGCAGCTGCTTGTTCTAAAGTGTCATAAGGCATCAATGTCGATACGGGGCCAAAAGCTTCTACATCATGTGCCAAACAGTCACCAAAAGGCGAGTTGTTCCTTAACAGTACAGGTGAAATAAACGAGCCGTCAGCATCATTACCATCTATGGCTTCGACTTGTTCAGGATTGCCATACAAAATGTCACAGGTTTCTGCCAATTCAGTCACGCGTTCACGCACTTCTTGTTGTTGCGCCTTGCTGGCCAATGGCCCCATGCGAACCGCTTCATTTGCAGGATCGCCGATTGAAATTTTTGCCAGTCTGGCGCTGATGGCTTCAGCCACAGGATCCATCAAGTTGGCCGGCACAATGGCACGGCGGATTGCGGTACATTTTTGACCTGTTTTGACGGTCATTTCTTTGACCACTTCTTTGACGTAAAGATCAAATTCTGGTGTGTCTGGCGTCGCATCAGGCGTTAAAATTGAACAGTTCAATGAATCGGCTTCCATGGTGAAGCGAACCGCATTGGCCGTGATGTTGGGCTTGGATTTTAAGTATTGGCCAGTGGTGGCAGAGCCTGTGAAAGCAACCACATCTTGGCAAGTTAATTCATCTAATAAATTGCCAGTTGAGCCACAAATCAATTGTACAGAACCTTCAGGTAACACACCTGAGTCAACCATGGCTTGGAACATCAATTCAGTCAAATAAGCCGTGTCTGATGCGGGTTTGACGATGGCCGGTACACCTGCTAATAAAGTCGGGGCCAGTTTTTCTAACATGCCCCAACAAGGAAAGTTAAATGCATTGATGTGAACGGCTACACCCTGAAGCGAGGTACAAATGTGCTGTCCCAAGAAGGTGCCATTGGGTGAAATGTGCTCAGGCGGGCCATCAATCATGATGTGGTGGTCTGGCAATTCACGCCGGCCTTTACCAGAATAAACAAACAAGGTACCTATGCCGCCTTCGATGTCTATCCAAGAATCGACTTTGGTGGCACCAGTGGCTCGAGACAGCGCATAAAATTCTTTTTTGCGGCTGAGTAAGTACAAAGCGAGTTCTTTTAGCATCAAAGCACGTTCATGGAACGTCATAGCTTGAAGTGATTTTTGGCCGACCGTTCGACCGTAATCTAACATGCCAGAAAAATCTAATCCGGCACTGGAAATTTGGGCGACTATGTCGCCATTGATGGCGTTGTGGCAGTTTTTAAAACCGTCTGTGGCTTGGTGCCATTGGCCTTTTGCAAATGATTTGAGTTTATTCATGGTGTTTTATTTTTCAATCGGTGAAAGTAACCAGCGTACTTTCACTGTGGTGACAAGGTCCTGTTGCTGATCGTAAATGTCTGCCTGTATCCAATACTCAGTTTTAGCCTCGGTCACTTCGGGTAAAGTCACAGTGGCAATGGCAGATAAGTGTCCACGGGCTTTTTTAACATATTCTGTGTTGATTTGGGTCACAATGCCGCGAATGCTGCAGGGCAGTCCGCATAACATCGCCAAACCACTGGTTAATTCGCCCAGGTTTGACAGTGCCAATGCATGTACTGAGTTCAAGTGATTGGTATTGGCTTTACGGAACTTCAACAGCGTTTTACAGCGTCCAGGCGACAGTTCAACGACCTGTGCCTTGATGCTGCCAGAGTAAGGAATTTTCCATGCAATGATGCGGTTAAACAGCCAATTACCTGCGGGTTTATTTTGTAACTTTTGCCACAAGTTATACAGTTGTTTGCCTGCGGATTCTAGTTTTTTGGTCATGGCCGAATTATAACATGAATTATTGAAGCGATTATGTTCTGAAAAAGTGCCAAAAATGGTTTAGGATAAAGAAGATTGTCTTGAGAATGGTTATGAAAAAAGTCACTTTACTGGTTTGTTTGTTGCTCTTTTATGGTGCAACATTAGCCCAGACTGATCACAGTCGGTATGTCAATGTTAAGCGCTTGGATATCTACAGTGGCTTGGCTGGAAATAAAGTGACACAAATTGGACAGGATGAAACTGGTTTTTTATGGTTGGCCAGTCACAATGGATTGAGTCGGTTTGATGGACGAAAATTTAATCTGTATCAGCAAAGTGACCAGTTAGCTAATGCCCTAGCAAACAACCAGATTTCATTGTTCAAAGAAGCCAAGCAGGGTTTGTGGTTGGCTTTGAATAATGTTGGCTTATCTTATTACGATTATCAAACATCAGATTTTACCTTATTCCCAGTAGATGAAAGTCAAACACCTCAAGCGTTAATGAATAACATTGTGTTTGCAATTGAAACAGACACAGATGGGGATGTTTGGGTGTTTCAGTTTGAACAAGGTGTGTCTGTTTGGAATCAAGATCAAAAATCATTTACCCATTACACACAAGAAAATGTTGATTGGTTGCCATCTGTTCGTTTTTTTGATGCCAAACGTGATGCCGATGGAAACATTTGGGTGGCCACTTTGGATGGCCTTATTTTGGTCATTGATCCCGATGCGAAAACAGCCATTGTTCATGACATCAGTTTTGACGAAAATCAACCACAGACAGGTAGGGTGTATGGGTTGTCTATAAGCCAAGATGGCAGTGTGTATGCAGCAGCTTATAACGGATTGCATCATTGGAGTCCTGATACTGAAAAATTTGATTTGGTGGTATTTCAAGAACACATCAAATTGGTCATGGGAGCGGCAGAGCCAGTGCGTCATGTATTGGCAGACAGTATGGGCAGGGTGTGGCTATCTACGCGCAAAGGGTTGATGCTGTTAGAAGAAAAACAATTAACTCGGATGGCCTTTTTAGAACGAGGCCAGGCCATACCTCAAGACATTCATGTGCGCAGTGTTTTCGAAGACAAAGAACATCAGTTGTGGGTGGCCACAGATGAACAAGGTGTTTTTAAAATAGCCAACCAGTGGCAACAGATGACGATACATTTGCCATTCAATGATGCAGCGCAAAACGGTAATAACTTGGCAGCTGTATTGGTCGATCATGGACGCAGTGAAGATTTGATTTTTGCATTGAACGATAAAAGGCAAGAAATGTGGCTGGGTCGTTATCAGCGAGGCCAGATCAATCACGTAAGAAGTTATGGTGCGGCTCAGCAATTGCCTCAACAAATCAACGCCAGTTATCTGGATTCTCAGTTTAGGTTGTGGCTGGCCACAGCCGATGGCTTGTATTTCTTGAACCAAGCAAAGGATCAATTTGAATCATTCCCATTACCAGAAGAAGCAAGTGCCATCACTGGGTTGTTTGAAATAAACGGTAAGTTGTGGGTGGCTGTTTATGGTGACACACGGTTTTATCAAATTGACCAGTCAAATCAACAAGTGAGTCCGGTGGTTTCAACCCATTCGATCAATAAAGTACTACATGGTATCAAAAAAATGGCGTCAGGTGATTACTGGTTGTTTGGTGATGTCGGCTTGCAGGCGATTAATGCAACAGGTGCAAACAGTCGAACCTTATTAACTGTTCAAACAGGCATCAGTGATGTTATAGAGTCTTCTGATGGCGAGTTGGTCTTGGTTTTAAGTAACGGTAGAGTCAAATCATATCAATACCAAGACCAGCAACTGATACTGAATCAAGACAATGTTTTGGGTGGTGATTATTCACAGTTATTTGCTAAAAAGATGATTGAAGATGGTCAGGGCCGGTTGTGGCTGAGCTCTGATAACGGCTTGATTATCAAAAGTGAAGATGGCATTCAACATTTAACTGTCAAAGATGGGTTGCCGAGCAATTTGATTGTAGATGTGATTGTGATGCATGACGGAAAGAATATGGTGGTTACTAAAGCAGGGTTGGTTCAAGTGCAATACAACCCTGAAAGTCCTGTTGCTGTCACTCCCGAATTACGTATCAATCACATTCAATTGAATGATGAATTTGTTTCCTCTGTATTTGAATTGCCTCACCAGTATGGTGCCTTGTCATTGGATTATCAGCTGATGTCATTCATTGACCCCGAAAGTCATGAATTTGAATACCGTTTACACAACAGCGAGTCATGGCAGAAAGCCACAGGGCAACAATTGACTTTTTATCAGTTACCCGCAGGCAGTTATCAGTTACAGTTGCGAGGAAAGAGCCAGAACAGCGATTGGTCAAAAAGTATTGTTGTCCCATTTGTGGTGAACAAAGCACCTTGGCAAACCCAGTCGGCGTATTTGTTATATGCGGTGATTGCAGCCTTGTTATTGCTGATGTTGGTTTGGTTGTTGAGGAAGCGTTGGCAATACCAATCAAGCCTGGCAGCGGCCAAGGAAAAGCAGGCATTTGCTCAAGCTCAATTGTCATTAAGCAGTTCTGTTATTGGTGCATTAGAAATGGATGCCTTGCTTGAAAAGATTAAAAGCTGGGTGAGTGAAAAGATTCCCCAAGCTGATGTTGAAGTGGCCTATTGGAACAGTGAAACCCAATATGAAGTGTTCAGCCATGTCGCAATCAGTAAAAAAGACAAGTTAGATTTGGGTTCACAAGCTTTTGCGATGTTTAAGGATGGTGATGAAACGGTGTTAAGAACACACCCTAAAGGGCATGAACTTTTGGCTGGATTTCACTTGTCAGAAAATCGCTTGGGATTGATTCAAATCATTAAAGCAACACCTTTCAAGGACAATCAAGTGCTTTTGGCTCAGGCCTTTGCTTCTCAATTGGCCATGGCACTGGAAAACGCGCGGTTATTTTCTGAAGTGAATAGTTTGGCAGAACAATCTCAGGCGGCAAGCCAAGCCAAAAGTAATTTTTTGGCTCAGGTTTCACATGAAGTGCGGACGCCAATGAATGGCATTTTGGGTATGAACCAATTGCTGATGGACAGTGAGTTGACAGCAACTCAGCGAGCATATACTGAAGCTGTAGCAGAGTCTGGCCAGCATTTGTTACATATAATCAATGACATTTTAGATTTTTCAAAAATTGAAGCAGGGCAGTTGTCATTAGAGTACAGGGCATTTGACTTGACCTTATTGATTGATGAACTTTTGGGTTTGTTCCGTGCCATGGCTAAACACAAAGGGTTGTTGTTTTATTTAGATGTTGATCCAGAATTGTGCGCGTCTAGAATGGGAGATTCAGTGCGTTTGAAGCAAGTGGTGATGAACTTACTGAGTAATGCATTTAAATTTACCCAAGAGGGGTGTGTTAAATTACAGGTTAATCAAGACAATCAATATGTGGTTTTCTCAGTTTCTGATACTGGACCTGGTATTGCTGCTGATCAACTGGATAAGTTGTTTGAGCCATTCATACAGGCAGACACGACGATTACAAGAACCCATGGTGGAACTGGATTGGGGTTGAGCATAGTGAAACAATTGTGTGAACTGATGGGTGGGTATGTATCAATTAATAGTGAGTTGGGTGCAGGAAGTACATTCAGTTGCTATTTACCTTTTCCTCCAGGTGAAACAATACGAACAGCCGAAGACAACAAAAACATAAATCAAGTGACATTGCTTTCCGACAACTCAGCTTTGGCTGCTGCATTGGTTGCACAATGTGAGTTAATCGGAGGAAAAATCAAAATTTTTCCATTTTCAGATGTTCAGGCGCAAACTGATAAAACAGAGCAGGTGGTGATGTTGTTAACTGAACCAGTTGATGATGAGTTACTTAATTCAATTGAAGTATTATGCCAAAACGGCAAACAGCTCACTGTCATCAAAGCGGCAAACGTGCCTTTCTATTTAAATCACCAAAACATCAATATCCTGAACTTTCCGGTTAAGTGTGCTGAGTTGAGTCAACTCTGGGAACACAAGGATCCTGCTGTTTCACATGTGGCTGATCAAGTCGAAACTGAACCCAAAAGTATTTTGGTCTTAGAAGACAATGCGATCAATCAAGAGTTGATGCGTCATTTGTTACAGCAGGCAGGACATACTGTACACATGTTTGATCATGCTTTAGATGCTTTGGCGGTATTGAATGAGGGCTTGGACTGTGATTTGATGTTGGTTGATTATCATTTGCCTGATGTCAGTGGTATTGAATTTATCAATCAAGCACGGTTGTTGTTACCGACTGTACCCTGTGCGATATTGACAGCAGATGTGTCAGACCAACTTTTGACCTTGTGTCATCAACATCGAATTGATGACGTGTTCACAAAACCCATTGACATATCAGCCATTCAACACATGGTTTCTTTATGTTAATACGGATTTTATGGTGTTTAATTTCTCTGTGTTTTGCAGCGAAAAGTCTGGCCATTGAGAACCATTTGTCTGCACGTCATTACGGGGTTTTACAGGGTTTGCCTGATCAGGCTGCTTTAGATATTGTACAAGATGCGCATCAACAAATTTGGATCAGCACATCCAATGGACTGACCCGGTTTAATGGTGAAGCATTTGAGGTTTATAGAAATCAACCGGGAAATGAAAACAGCATTTTAGGCAACAGTATTTCATCTATAGCGCTGGTGGGCCAAGACATGTGGTTTTTGATAGAGGAGATGGGACTGTCACAATATCTGTCAAAGCAAAAACAATTCAAACACAAAGTGAGTGGAAAAAATAAGGCGCCAGCACAGCTGTTAAATTCAGATATCTTTGCCATCACAAGCGACTCAGATGATCGTTTATATGTTTTCCAATTCAATGGCGGTATATCGGTAAAGGAAATGGACAGTGAACAATTCACTCATTACACCGATGAAAATACCTCTTGGCTTGAGTCTTTGATGTTTTTTGATGCTGAGGTCAGTGCTGAAAACCAACTTTGGGCAATCACCCTAGATGGAAAAGCATTGCATTGGGACTTGAATAATAACAACCAACGTTGGTTTCAAGTGGTGGATGACGCCAGGGCAGGCGCCAATGGATTGTATGATGTCACAATCGATGCCAATAACCAGGTTTGGCTTTCTGGGTATGCTGGCGTTTTTCAATTTGATGAAGAAAAAGGGGTATTTTCGAGTGCAGTGTCAGAAAAGCAAATCACCAATCATTTTGGAAAGCATGTTTCAGTAAGGAGCAGTTACCACGACAGAAGGGGCATACTCTGGTTGGCAACACTGGAGGGTTTGTTGCGATTTGAAGATAAAGAGTTACATTCAGTCACCTTGATGACAACAACACAAAAGCACATAAAAAACATATATGTGAATAAGGTGTTTGAAGACCATGAAAATAATTTATGGGTGTTGACCATGGAACATGGTGTTTTTGTTGTTGGGAATCAATGGCGACACCAAAACATTTTGGCGTTGACACAAGAGGGAGAAAGCTTCAAGGCCGCAGCTGTGCATGCTCAAGCAGGAAGTGACACGTTATACTTAAGCCATGAGTTTTCACCTAAGATTGAGGTGATTGAAAACAGCAAGGGTAAGCCAAGTTTTGATTACCGTGTGTGGCAAGAAAACAGTGAAGCAAGTCAGTTAAAGCCGAATGTGATATTAGCCGAAGAGCAAGGTTTGTGGATTGGCGGCATTTCAGGTTTGTATTGGCAGGCGGTAGATAAAAGCGTTCAAAATGTTGCATTGCAGAGTGAGGCTAGTGACAAGGCATTCACTGTTAATAAAATGTTGATGGGTGATGGCAATGACTTATGGGTACATGCCCATGGCCTAGACCAGCTATGGCGAATAGACAGGCGAACGCCTTCAATTCAAATCGCATTGCCGATAAAAGCTGCAGATTTGGTCGATATGCAGTGGCTTTCAAAGGATCACATGTTGTTGGCACATGATCACCAGCTTTGGCTTTATGATACCGCTTCTAAAAAGTGGCATTCATTGTATGAAACGCCTCAATTCATCAACAACATTGCTGTGGCTGAAAAAAAGTTGTGGCTGGTTGTAAACGGTGTTCTGAAACTGATGAATTGGCAAGGTAATACATTACACAGCTTACCATTTGATTGGCCAAAAGACTTGAGTCACTTCGTGATTAAACAGATGAGTCAAGATCCATTGGGGCGGTTGTGGCTGATCAGTGAAAATGGTTTGGTAGTGTATGACCCAAAAAAAGGGCATTGGCGTTTATTTGATACCGATACAGGTTTGCCCAGTCCGCGAGTGATTGCTGTATATCATCGACCTGATGGCAGCCATTGGTTGGTCAGCAGTAAAGGTGTGGTACATATTTCTGATGATTTGTTTGCCACCAAACCTCAGTCAGTTGTACTTAATATCGAATCCATTCTATTGAATGATATCGCGATTAAACAGACACAAAATTTTAAGCTGGATTACCAATATGGTTTGATTCAATTTCAATATGCTTTGGCATCTTATAACCAGCCCAACAGCCACCGTTTTGAATACCGACTGACAGCACAAGGGCCGTGGCAAACTTTGGGTAATGCCCATGTGTTGTCATTACATGATTTGACACCAGGTGAATATCAACTGGCCATGAGAGGGAAAAGTGAACAGAGTCTCTGGTCTGAACCCATCACTGTGAACTTTGTTGTTAAACCACCCTGGTGGTATAGTCAAAATGCATGGATTGCCTATGGACTTATATTGATTGTTTTGGTGTGGCTGATGAAGACTTTTTTGCGAAAAAGGTGGCTTTACCGACAAACTTTGGCTGAGGCATTTAGCCGCCAACAGTTTGCAGAAACCCAATTAGATTTAACCAGTTCATTGGTCGGTGCGCTCGAAACAGAGGCTTTACTAGAAAAAATCAAAAAAGTCATATCAAACCAAGTGAAAGTGGAAAGTGTGTTGGTGGCTTTTTGGAATGAAGAGGGTCAGTGGTCGGCATTCAGTGAAAAAATACCACTCGAAAAGCAATTGAGCTTAAAAGTATTCGCGCAAAGGATGCAGCAGAACAATGAAACACACAGCTTTCATGACAATGGCAAAACTTATTTTTTAACGGTGTGGTTTAACCACTCTGATAAACGATTTGGTTTTATTCAGTTGGCCAACAATGCACCATTCAGTCGCAATGATTTAGTCAAAGCCAAAGCCTGTGCGACACAATCATCTTTGGCTTTAGAGAATGCCCGTTTGTATTCAGAGGTGAACTCACTGGCTGAAAAAGCACAGGCTGCCAGTCAAGCCAAAAGTGAATTCTTGGCGCAGGTATCGCATGAAGTACGAACGCCAATGCACGGTATTTTGGGCATGAATCAATTGTTGTTGGCATCAGGGTTGTCACAAGATCAACGCAGTTATTCAGAGGCGGTGGCAGAGTCTGGGCAGCACCTGTTGAAAATCATTAATGACATTTTGGATTTTTCAAAAATAGAAGCTGGCCGCTTATCGATAGAACGTCAAACTTTTGACTTAATTGAACTGTTGGATGAAGTTTTGGGCTTGTTCAGTGCCACGGCCAAGCAGAAAGGATTGATGTTTTATTTAGATTATCAATCAGGTATGGCCCCTAGCAGAATCGGTGATGCCCTGCGTGTCAAACAGGTTTTGATGAATTTACTCAGCAATGCATTTAAATTCACCGCGAAGGGGCATGTTGTTTTGACTGTTCGTCAGGTACAAGACTCAGTTACTTTTTCTGTGGATGATACCGGCACAGGCATTGCTGAAGCACATCAAAAGTTTTTGTTTGAGCCCTTCACACAAGCCGATTCTTCCATAACACGCACCCATGGCGGTACTGGTTTGGGCTTGAGTATAGTGAAGCAATTGTGTGAATTGATGGGCGGCACTGTGACTGTGGCCAGCAAATTGGACCAAGGCAGTACATTTCAATGTATTTTGGACATACCCGCAGGTGAATCGATCACGCCTCTGCAAAAAAACATTACCCCATGCGTTATTTTGGTTGCTGATAATACAGCAGTAGGCAATGCGGTTGCGGCCCAATGTCAACTGACGGGGTTGACTGTAAAATACAGTGATTTATCAGAAATCCCAACTGACTATCAGAGCACAATCATGGTGGTTTTAACTACTGAATCAGCAACCCAAAAGATCAGTGAAGAGGTAGAATTACTGGTCAGCTCTGGGCATCAAGTCATCATAGTTAAACCCAGTTCATTGGTGTTAGTGCCTTTGAGAGAAGAAGTCACTATTTTTGTATTTCCGCTTAAAACATCACAGTTAAAATCATTGTTTTTAAATGATTCAAGCCAGCAAGCTAAAAAAGCGGCGTTGAATGACAAGTATGTAAGTGGTCACAAGAAGGACATTTTGGTGCTAGAGGATAATGCCATTAACCAAGAATTGATGCGTCATTTGTTACTAAAGGCAGGCCATAAAGTACACATGTTTGACCATGCCAAGGATGCCTTAGCAGCTTTGCAAGGTGGGTTAATTTGTGACTTGATGTTGGTGGATTATCATTTGCCTGACGTTAATGGTATTGCATTCATCAATCAAGCACGATCGATGCTTCCAGATGTACCTTGTGCCATTTTAACGGCAGATGTGTCAGATGAATTGCTGGCCTTGTGTCACGAACACAAGATAAAAGACGTGTTCACAAAACCTATGGATTTGAACCGTTTGGATGACTTGTTGAATGCTTGATTAAGGTTGTGTTTGTTCGTTTTCTTTTGCCGCTTGTTGGGCCGGTGAGAGTTTGCCGTTGATGTCATTCAGAGCCGCATTGAGCTTTTCTACCAATTGTTCTTTTTTCTTAGGATCGACGTATTTAGATTCAAAGGCGGACTGGGTCTTGTGCAATAAATCATCAAATTTTTTTTCTTCGTATTCCAAGGGTGCCATGGTGTCTTTCTGAGCTTCATCAAACAAGCCAATCCATTTTTCAGAAAGGCGACCATAGCTGAGGACCCGATAAAGATAGCGGCCTGGGTCTTTTTTGTGTTTGATTAAACCAATCAAGCTGGCAACCAAGCAAACTGGCATCAAAGCCAAATCACGAAAGCCATCAACAATTAACTTTAATTGAAGGACCAAGGTGTCACGAATAACTTCTGATCGCTGGTTGTTATTTTCAGTCTCTGTGGTTTCTTTTGATTTTGACATGATACTTATGAGGCAAATAGAACTCAATTATCATAGCGCAATTTAGTTCTAAATTGCATGGGCCTATGGTCATGAAAATGATTTGAGCAGAAAAATCAGCTTAAGGTGTTCACATAGATGGCAGTGGCTTGTTCAAACAAAGCTTTTTCATCTGCTGTAAACCTCGCCAAAACAGGACTGTCTATGTCCAAAACACCGTTCAAATTATCAGTAAAGAATGGCACAACCACTTCTGATTCGCTGGCGCTGTCACAGGCAATGTGACCTTCAAAGGCGTGGACGTCATCTATTACCAGTGTCTCTTTTTGTGAAAAAGCGGTGCCACAAACGCCAGTGCCTATGGGTAGGCGGGTACAGGCAGGTTGGCCATGAAACGGACCCAACACCAATTCATCACCCTGTTGAAAATAGAAGCCCAGCCAGTTTACTTGTTCTAAATTGTGGTACAAAAAAGCGGACAAGTTGGCTGCGTTGGCCATTGGGTCTTTTTCAAAGGAAATCAAGGCTTCCAATTGTTTCAGTAACAAAGCATATGAGTCTTTCATTGATTTATTTGGTGTATTGATATGTTGCCTATATGGGGTTAGGCGCTTGAGAGACAAGCGCCCAATTGGAAATTAGTTATTTATTGCCGGTTTACTTATTGTTTTGCTTTCAACAGGTCGCGAATTTCAGTCAACAGCACTTCTTCGTTACTTGGTTTGGGTGGTTCGGCAGGTTTTTCTTCCTCTTTGGCTTTCATGTTATTCATCGCTTTAACCATCATAAAAACAGCAAAGGCTACAATCAGGAAGTCGATGGCAGTTTGAATGAATGCGCCCCATTTAAGAGTTACAGCTTCAGAATTTTCTGTGGCTTCTTTGAGCACTATAGCCAAGTCTGAAAAATCAACGCCACCCAATAACAATCCCAAAGGTGGCATCATGACGCCACTGACAAAGGCAGCAACAATTTTGCCGAAAGCGGCACCGATAATGATACCAACAGCCATATCCATCACATTGCCCTTTACGGCAAACTTTTTAAATTCACTCATCATACCCATGTTTAATTCCTGTTTTTGTGTTAATAATAGTTTCTGAGACAGTAAATTATAAACCAAAAAAAGCCACGGCATGTTGACGTGGCTTTTGATTTAAACATTGTTAACAGAATTACAGTGAATAGTACATGTCAAATTCAGCAGGATGCGTTGCCATGCGGATGCGGTTCACTTCTTCCATTTTCAAAGCAATGAAACCATCGATCACATCATCAGTAAATACACCACCGGCTTTCAAAAATTCACGGTCATTGTCCAAAGCTTCCAGAGCTTGGTCTAATGAATGACATACAGTAGGAATGGCTTTGGCTTCTTCTGCAGGTAAGTCATATAAATCTTTATCCATGGCTGAACCTGGATCAATTTGATTCTTGATGCCGTCAAGACCGGCCATCATCATAGAGGCGAACATCAAGTATGGGTTGCCCATTGGGTCACCAAAACGAACCTCAATGCGTCTCGCTTTCGGGTTGTTAACAAATGGAATACGTATTGACGCTGAGCGATTCTTGGCAGAGTAAGCCAACATCACAGGTGCTTCGAAACCTGGAACCAAACGTTTGTATGAGTTGGTAGATGAATTGGCAAAAGCATTCAAAGCACGGGCGTGTTTGAAAATACCGCCGATGTACCACAAAGCCGTTTGAGACAAACCGCCATAACCATCACCCATGAACAAGTTGTTACCATCTTTAGTCAATGATTGGTGAACGTGCATACCTGAACCATTGTCACCGACAACAGGCTTAGGCATAAAGGTTGCTGTGTAGCCATAATCATGAGCCACATTATGAACCGCGTATTTCATCATCAAAACTTCATCGGCTTTTTTAACCAAAGTATTGAAACGCGCGCCAATTTCACATTGACCCGCTGTGCCCACTTCGTGGTGATGCACTTCAATTTCTATGCCCATGCCTTCCATCACTTTACACATGGCAGAACGCAAGTCATTCAAAGTATCAACAGGTGGAACTGGAAAATAGCCGCCTTTTACACGAGGTCTGTGACCTGGGTTTTCTTTGGCATCAGAGCCTGATTCCCAAGCACCTTCTTGTGAATAAATTTCATAACCTGTTTTGTTGGCGTCATTACTCCAGCTGACACCGTCGAATACAAAAAACTCAGGTTCTGGGCCGAAAAATGCTTCATCAGCCATACCAGACTGTTGTAGGTAAGCTTCAGCACGTTTAGCGATAGAGCGTGGGTCACGCTCATAACCTTGCATGGTGTTTGGCTCAAGGATGTCACAACGAATCACCAAAGTTGGGTATTGTGTGAACGGATCGACAAATGCCGTCGTTTCATCTGGCATCAAAACCATGTCAGATTCATTGATGCCTTTCCAGCCAGCAATAGATGAACCGTCAAACATTTTGCCATCTTCAAACATTTCTTCGTTCACTTGAGAAACAGGTAAAGTCACATGGTGCTCTTTTCCGCCTGTATCACAGAACCGTAAATCAACGAATTCAATGCCTTCTTCTTGGATTAGATCTAAAATTTTGTCGCTCATTGGTATATCCAGCTGTTTTAAAAAAAGCTTATTTTAATGAAGTGACTGGGATAAAAACATACGCAATTCTGCGAAAATTAACCGTTTATTCAGTATTAAAAAGATAAGATGAGCTTTATTACTGAATAATATGGAGATAAATATGAGAAACCACATTCAGACTGTTATTTTGGCTTTTGCTTTAGTTTTAAGTGGTTGTGCCAGTAACAAAGCAAAAGGCCCTAGGGTCAATTATCAAAATTTTGTAGTCCAAGAACGGCTAGAGTCGGTGAACCGAATAACCCAATTCAGAATGACCCGTTGGCAGTCTCTAGACGAACGATTTTTTATTCTCAACGCATCAAGAAAAAGAAACTATTTAATTGAAGTGATGGGCTATTGCCCAGACCTTAAATACGGTCACACTTTGCGATTGGATCAGTCCATGTCCAGCTCACTACAAAGCAAATTCGACTCGGTGATTGTGGACAGCGACCCCAACCAAAAATGCACCATCAAAAACATCTATCCCTTAAGCAAAGAACAAAAAGACCAATTGATTTCAGGTGATATCAATGGCAGTGTGAAAGTTGAAAAAAGCAGTGAAATTTGAAAGCCCAGAATCATATATCCCCGATATTGTTGTTTATTTCAATTTAGAATTTTTTGGTGCGGATTGGAAAAATCAAGCTAATATTTTTACAGTAAATGATTTTATTTTTATTGATGAATTTATTGTGAATGGTGTGCTAACTCTTTTTTATAAAGTTCATGGAGAGTCAATTAGCGGCACAATTTCAGTTTGTAACGGTGGTGTTATGATTGGCATGGATACTCTGCCAAAATAACGATAATTGTGTGAACGGTGAAGCTAAAAAAGCCTCATATTGAGGCTTTTTTAGCTGGTGGAGTCAAATGTTATAAAATTTTCAACAAGTCAAAAGCTGATGCACCTGCGAAGCGGGCTTTTTTGCCCAGTTGTTCTTCGATGCGCAGCAGTTGGTTGTATTTGGCTATGCGGTCTGAACGACATAAAGAGCCGGTCTTGATTTGTGTTGCTGAAGTTGCCACTGCCAAATCAGCAATGGTGTTGTCTTCGGTTTCACCCGAGCGGTGAGAGATGACGGCGGTGTAACCTGAACGGTAAGCCAAGTCGATGGCATCCAAGGTTTCAGTCAAGGTGCCGATTTGATTGAATTTAATCAAAATGGAGTTGGCGATGTTTTTGTCGATGCCTTCTTTGAATATTGAAGTATTGGTTACGAATAAGTCATCTCCAACCAACTGTACTTTGTCGCCCAGTTTTTCGGTCAAATGCTTCCAACCTGCCCAATCGGCTTCATCCAAACCATCTTCAATACTGATGATCGGGTATTGATCAACCCAAGAGGCCAAAAAGTCTGTGAATTGTTCAGACGTTAGTTGTTTGTTTTCACCTGTTAAGTGATATAAACCATCTTTGTGAAACTCAGAACTGGCCACGTCCAAGCCCAAATGAACTTCTTCACCAATTTTATAACCCGTTTGGTGAACCGCTTCTAAAATGGTGTCAACCGCTTCAACATTAGAACGCAAATTAGGTGCAAAACCACCTTCGTCACCCACAGCCGTTGATAAGCCTTTGCTTTTTAAAACTTTAGCCAATGAGTGGAATATTTCTGTACCACAACGCAAAGCTTCTGAGAATGATGTGAAACCTGTCGGCAGCACCATAAACTCTTGTACGTCGATGTTGTTATCTGCATGTTCGCCACCGTTGATGATGTTCATCATCGGTACGGGCAATACGAATTCTTCTTGGGTCGAAATGCTCTGATAAAGGGGAATGCGCTTGTCATCGGCCACCGCGTGGGCATTGGCCAAAGAAATGCCGAGCAGCGCATTGGCACCTAAATTACCTTTGTTGTTGGTGCCGTCTAAATCGAGCATGGCTTGGTCTAAACCAGCCTGGTCATTGGCATCGCGACCAATCAAGGCTTTCGCCAATGTGGTGTTGACGTTATTAACAGCTTTTTGAACGCCTTTGCCTAAGTAGCGGCTTTTGTCGCCATCACGCAGTTCAATCGCTTCTCGCGCGCCAGTGGAGGCACCTGATGGTACGATGGCGCGACCAAATGCACCTGATTCCAAGGTGACTTCAGCTTCTAAAGTGGGGTTGCCACGTGAATCAAGAACTTCGCGGGCGTGGATTTTTTTAATTCCAGTCATCAGATTGCTCCTGTAGTGGTTTTGATTTAACCGTTTGGTCAATGATTTTTAATGTTTCTAACAAGCCAGCCATTTGGTCGAGTTTCACTGCATTTGGGCCATCTGACTTGGCATTGGCTGGATCTGGGTGGGTTTCCATAAACAAACCAGCCACACCAACAGCTGTGGCTGCACGTGCCAATACAGGAACGTGTTCTCGCTGTCCGCCAGAAGTGCCACCTTGGCCGCCTGGTAGTTGGACAGAGTGTGTGGCATCGAATACCACAGGACAATCTGTTTCACGCATCACAGCCAAAGAGCGCATGTCTGAGACTAAGTTGTTGTAACCAAAGCTGGCGCCACGTTCGCAGACCATCAATTGTTTGTTGCCAGTTGAACGGGCTTTTTCTACCACATTCACCATGTCCCAAGGGGCCATGAATTGGCCTTTCTTGATGTTAACGGGTTTGCCTGCGGCACAAACGCGTAAGATGAAATTGGTTTGTCGGGCTAAAAATGCAGGCGTTTGTAGAATATCAACCACATCAGCCACTTCTTCAATAGGCGAATCATCGTGTACATCGGTGATAACGGGTACGTCCACTTGTTTTTGTACTTCAGACAAAATACGCAAGCCTTCTTCCATACCTAAGCCACGGAATGAATTCAGCGAGGTTCGGTTGGCTTTGTCAAAAGAAGATTTAAAGACAAAAGGGATGCCCAGTTTGTCAGTCACTTCTTTTAAATGTCCAGCGGTGTCGATGGCCAATTGCAATGATTCAATCACGCAGGGGCCGGCCAGCAGAAAGAATGGTTTATCCAATCCAGCTTCAAAATGACATAGTTTCATGAGAACCTCTTATGCTTGTTGTTGTTTCAATGCCGCGGCAATGTAGCTGGCGAACAGCTTGTGTCCATCGCGAGGCGTTGAATTAAATTCTGGGTGAAATTGGCAAGCCAAAAACCAAGGGTGGTTTGGTAACTCTACCATCTCAACCAGTTTCTCGTCTTCTGAACGACCACAAAATACCAAGCCCGCTTTGCTTAAAACATCAGCATAGTTGTTGTTGAATTCGTAACGGTGGCGGTGACGTTCAGAAACAATGGTGTTTTCATACACTTTATGGGCCAAAGTACCTTCTTTAATCAAAGTGTTTTGTGCGCCTAAACGCATGGTGCCGCCCAAATCAGATTGTGAGCTGCGTATTTCTTTCTGACCGGCTCTGTCCATCCATTCTGTGATGAGTCCAATCACAGGGTTGTCAGTTTGGGTGTCATTTTCTGTGGTGTTGGCGTCTGATAACCCACAAACATTTCGTGCGTAATCAATCACTGCTGCATGCATGCCGTAGCAGATGCCTAGGTAAGGGATGTTGTTTTCTCTTGCATATCCAACAGCAAATATTTTGCCTTCGAATCCACGGTTTCCAAAGCCACCAGGAACCAAGATGGCATCGACATCAGAGAAAACTGATGTGTCTTTGCTGTTGCCCAAATCCTCAGAATCTATGTGTTTGATGTCCACTTTAGTTGAATTGGGAATGCCGGCGTGGCGAAGCGCTTCATTCAGAGATTTATAGGCATCAGAATGATTAAGGTATTTACCCACCATACCAATGGTCACTTGATGTTCAGTATTCGCTTCAGCATCAACAACGCGCTGCCATTCTGATAAATCAGTTTCACCACAATCCAAACCAAAACGTTCAACGACCAAATCATCAAAGCCTTCTTTTTGTAACTCTGCAGGAATTTGATAAATGTTGTCACAATCCATTACAGGAATCACTGCGCGTTCTTCAACGTTAGTAAACAAAGCAATTTTTCTTTGTTCAGATTCTGGAATCGGGTGTTCGGCACGACACAGTAAAATGTCTGGCTGAATACCGATGGAACGCAATTCTTTCACCGAATGTTGCGTTGGTTTGGTTTTCAGTTCACCAGCAGCGCTGATGTAAGGCACTAAGGTCAAGTGAACAAACAAGGCATTATTTCGACCTTCTTCAACGCCCATTTGACGTAAAGCTTCCATGAATGGCAATGATTCAATGTCACCGACAGTACCACCAATTTCGACCATGATAACGTCATAACCTTCGGCAGCTTGGCGCACCTTGGACTTGATTTCATCGGTGATGTGCGGAATTACCTGAACGGTGCCACCTAAATAATCACCACGACGCTCTTTGCGAATCACCGATTCGTAAATTTGGCCTGAGGTGTAGTTGTTGTTACGCGACATTTTGGTGCGCACGAAACGTTCATAGTGGCCCAAATCAAGGTCCGTTTCAGCACCGTCTTCGGTGACAAAAACTTCGCCGTGTTGGAATGGACTCATGGTACCAGGATCAACATTGATATATGGATCCAGTTTCATTAAAGTGACTTTTAGACCGCGTGCTTCTAGCAAAGATGCCAGAGAAGCTGCTGCGATACCCTTTCCCAGTGATGAAACCACACCACCAGTGACAAATACAAATTTAGCCATGCTGCTTAGAGAAATGTGAAGCTCAGAAAGGAATTGCATTATAGCGGAAGCATTTGCCTTTTGCTATGATTTGTGGTTTTTTCCACTGACTTTTGGCACTGTTTAAGCAGCTGTCATTGTGCTATTTTAATTGGTACTCTCTTTATTGGAAAAGTTGTGGAAGTTTTTATAGGTATTTTGGTTTTATTGATTTTATTTAAAGTCTTTGCCCTGATGCTGTTTATTTTGTCTTTACCCTTTTTATTGGTGATTGGTTTTTTTGCCACCATTGCTTTGGGGTTTTTGTTTTTCTTTGGTGCTGTTTTCACTTTGATTTTTAAAATATTGCTGTTGCCATTGTTGTTGTTTTTCTTGCTTCCCTTTTGTTGGATTGGTAGTTAATCAGGCTGAAGCAGTAAACTTCAGCCTGAGTTTTTGATTATTTATTGATATTAAACTCAACTTTTTGTTTCACTTTGAAAGGCACTGCTTTACCGTCCATGATCTTAGGGTGAAAAGTCCATTTTCTAACAGCTTTCAGTGCCGCATTATTGAAAGCACGGTTGGGTTTATTGGCCAAAACCTCAATGTCATCAACACGGCCTAATTCATTCACGGTGATTAACACCTCTACCCAGCCTTCCACTTGTCTTTGCAATAAAGTGGGAGGGTACATGGGCGCTATTCCGGCTTTCAGCGTACCACCTTCTCCCATTGGGTTACCGCTTGCTGGACCGGTGGGGCCCATGGGTATATCAGTAATCATTTTCCACTCAGCCTTGGTGTCTATGCCTTGTGGCAAGTAGCTGTCAGTATCAGAAGGGTTTTGACTGACATCTAATGCAGGGGCTGCAGGTGGTTGTGATGCTTCTTTAGGTTCTGGTAATTTATTTTTGATGGGATCGGCGACCACTGGTGGTTCAAAGTTTTTAACAAAACCAAAGTTGATGTTGGCTGTCTCTGTACTGCGGTAGTTTTTTTGTGTTCCTAGCAGGCTTTGCATGATTAAAAACAAGGTGAAAGTCACTGCTATACCCAGTAAACCCGCCACGGAAAATCTCATCAAGCTATTCATTCAGTTTTCTCCAGTTTGAGAGCCACAAAAAATCATGTGGCTTAAAACTATGACTTTCGGCATATAAACAAAGTTCAAAATTATTTATGAATTAATTCGTAGAAGTCATCAAGTACAATACAACAACCTGATGAACGATAAATAAATGAAAAAACTCGTGTTATTCAACAAACCCTTTCAAGTGATGTGTCAGTTTACTGATAAAGAAGGGCGTCAACATTTAGGTCACTTTGTCGCTGAAAAGGGCGTTTATGCTGCTGGTCGTTTAGATTATGATTCTGAAGGCTTGTTACTCTTAACTGATGATGGGCCGTTACAAAATCGCATCACCAGCAGTCAATTCAACAAAGTTTATTTAGTACAAGTAGAGGGTTTGGCAAGAAAATCGCAACTGGATGCCTTGAGGAAAGGTGTGAAGGTACAAGACTATATGGCTAAGGCAGTGGATGTGGCTTTGTTACACAAAAAACCCAGTTTTGTATGGAAAAGAACTCCTCCAATTCGTGCGCGTAAAAACAAGCCAACTTCATGGGTAGAAGTGACATTGAATCAAGGAAAGAATCGACAAGTCAGGCGCATGATGGCAGCGGTTGGCTTGCCTGTTTTGAGGTTGATCAGAACGCAAATTGGTGAATGGAAATTAGACGGATTAGGTACGGGCGAAAAAAAAATTGTAACAATTGATTAAGAACTGCGTTTCTTAGTCATACAAAACAACAGAGGTTATGGTGAAAATTTTAATTATAGGTATTTTGATGGCCTTAGGCATCACATCACAAGCGGGATTGTTTGGCAGTGAATCAGTCGGTGACGACGTTAATGCACCAGAAAAGGACTTGGATTCAGTCAATGGCAGCATCACGGTAGGCAGCAACAGCCACGTAGATGATTTGGATACAGTTAACGGTTCTATAAAAGTGGGTCATGGCAGCACAGTGGGTGATGTAGATACGGTCAATGGGAGTGTGAAATTCAAAGACAACGTCACCGCTGAAAGTGTTGAAGCAGTCAATGGTGCATTGATTTTGGGCTCTGGCTGTTTGATTCAAGGCCATACAGAAACGGTTAATGGTTCAATCAAAGCAGGTGATGGTTGTGAGATTCAGGGCAAAATGGAAACCGTGAACGGCACCATTTCTGCAGTCAATAGCCGCATTGATGGCAACATTGAAACCACCAACGGTGACATTAAATTAACAGAAGGTACTGTTGTGACAGGTGATTTAGTGATTCATAAATCCAATGGTTTTTTTAATAGCAACAAAAAAGTACCAACTGTATCTATCGGTGAAAATGTGGTTGTTAAAGGTGATTTGATTTTTAAAAAGAAAGTTAAATTGAAACTTCACGAGAGTGCAAAAACAGGCGATGTCATCGGTGATGTAGACATGTAACTGGCTGAATGTCTTGTTTAAGTTCAAAGGCTTGCCATAAATCGGCAAGCCTTTTTTTGTGTCCAGGTACAATTAAATCAGGTGCTAAGTCAGACAAGGGCTTGATAACATAGGCGCGTTTTAAAATTTCACGTCGAGGAATTTGAACCACACCATCATCAATAATAAGGTCGTCAACCAACAACAAATCTATGTCAATCAAACGATCTGAATAACGGGGCTGGCTGCGATCACGTCCAAGTAAATCTTCTAAGTTTTGTAGCCATGCTTTCATTTGCCAAGGGTCAAAGGCGGATTGTAGTTTGACGACTAAATTATAAAAATCTTGTCCTTCAAAGCCATACGCCTTTGATTGGTAAACGGGTGAGCACTTGAGTGTAGAAAATGAAGCGCTTAGGTACGTAACACAGGAATTGATGTTGTGCGTCCTGTTCTTGTTACTGCCTATACCGAGGTAAAATTCAGCCATCACACGATCTCTTTGAATTTGTCAGAGTCAGATAAAAAATGTTGGGTTTTTGGTGATGGCAGTCATCAACATATAAACAAAGCACAAAGTGGCAGCAAAAAATCCAAACCAACGCTTGGTACCAGTGGCCTTCATGGCCACCATCCCGAAAGCAATGTATCCAACCAAGGCTATCAATTTATACATTAACCACGGTGAGTTACCTGGCGAAAAACCCAGCATAACAGCCAAAGTCAATCCACTGGCGAGTAATAAAGTATCAATGACATGCGGTGCTATGGTTAATATTTTATTCTTGGGTTTGTTTCTTAAGGCAAAAAGCCAAAAGCGAATCTCAAATAAAATGATGCTGATCAGCACCAGGGTCATGTGACTGTGTTTTAAAATAGGGTACATATTTGTTTAATTTTGTGTTATCTTTTTGTTAATCGGATGTGGCATACACCACAATTTAAATAATGAAACATTCGAACCACAGTGTATCAAGGTTTGGCCTTACATTTTATAAAAATCTGACTTCTGGGGAGGAAGCAACAATGAAATTGATACTATCAATCTGCTTATTAATTTTTTCAATAACTACCGTTCAGGCACAAAATGCCAAAGTTTTGATCGTTGGTGACAGTTGGGCACAACAACAATATTCTGATGACGTCCACGATGCTGTTTTTGATGTCAATGGTTATCCAGGCATTCAAGTGTTGAGGAATGCAGATTCTGACTTGGTGGCCATTGATGGCACCACAGCCGCAGATTGGGTAGTACCTACAGAGTTGGCAAAAATCACCAATGCCTTGGTTAATAACCCCAGTGTCGACACGGTGCAATTGACCATTGGAGGTAATGATTTCCTGAATAATTGGTATAAAAGTATGACCATGATGGAAGTGGATGCTTTGAAGATGGGCATTGTGGCCGACATTCAGACCATTGTTGATGCGATTTTGGCTGTGGACATCAATATTGAAATCATCATGAGTTTTTATGACTACCCCAATTTTGAAGAAACAACAGGTGGTATCACAGGATTTATCTGTGCTGGCTTGCATAATGACATGGAGAACCCAACCCCTACAGAAATTAACAACCTGGCATTAGATTTCACACAAGCTTTTGTCGAAATCGCCGACCAAAACCCAAAGGTTTTTCATGTACCACATTGGGGCCGCATGCAAAATGCTTATGGCTGGCCTGATAATGGAATCCAACCAGGTGACATTCAACTTCCAGGTGATTTTACTTTAACCAGTCCATTAGAGGCCATGAGGTTACATTTTGGATTGGTGCGAGACTGTTTTCATCTGGGAGCGCCGGGATATGACATTTTGGTTCAAGCCTTGTTCGAAGAGTATTACCATTATAGATTTGATACGATTCACAAATCCTTGTTTGAATAAAGGTAAATAAAACTACACGCTACGCTGAGAACCAAGCTTCGGCTTGGTGTTTTTATGCCTGCATGATTAACTGCTGGGTGTCATTAAACACACAACCAAAGCGGCCATACCTTCTTTACGACCCGTGAAGCCGAGTTTCTCAGTGGTGGTGGCTTTGAGGCTGATTTGGTTGGTTTCAATATTTAACAAACCTGCTAGATTTTCACGAATGACCAAAGCATGTGGTTTGATTTTGGGCATTTCAGCCATCAAAGTGCAGTCAATGTTACCGATTTGATACCCTTCGGTTTGAATTAATTGGTAACAATGTTTTAGGAACACGCCGCTGTCACAATCTTTCCATTGTGCATCTGAGGGTGGAAAGTGGATGCCAATATCGCCTAAAGCCAATGCGCCAAGTAAGGCGTCACAAATCGCATGGATCAACACATCGCCATCCGAATGGGCGATGAAGCCTTTGTTATGGGGTACTTTAATACCACCCAAAGTTAAAAAATCACCCTCACCAAAAGCGTGTACGTCAAAACCTTGCCCTATACGCATTAAAGTCTCCCTTGTTGTTGTAGATAAAAGTGCGCCAATGCCAAGTCACTTGGGTAGGTGATTTTAATGTTTTGGCAGTTTCCTAGAACCATCAATGGCAGTTTTCCCGCTTGTTCAAAAGCAGAGGCTTCGTCCGTTGTTTTATCGTCATCAGCTTGTTGTAAATGATGTAATAAATCACCCAAACGGAACATTTGAGGTGTTAAAGCCGCAAACAGTTGGTCGCGATCGATGGTGGTTTGACAGTGAGATTTGTCAGTGGATTTTTTGATGGTGTCAGTAACCGGTTTAACCAACAAGCCACCAACAGCATGTGATTTTACCGCATTAATCAGCCGGTTGATGTCATCTGGTGTTATACAAGGTCGAGCCGCATCGTGGACCAAAATCCAGTCCGTATCCTGCGCCTTTTCCTTAATGGCCAATAAGCCATTAATTACAGACTGTTTTCGTGATGAGCCACCGATACAGGATTTAACAAGTTGCTTGGATTGAAACTTGATTTCAGGCCACCACTTATCATCAGGGTGAGTAGTCACCATGACGATGTCACAATCGATGTCATTAAACGCTTCAATGGTGTGAGCCAAAACCGTTTTGTCACCTATCTGATGGTATTGTTTGGGCAGGCCAGACTGGGATTCAAAACGCGACCCAATGCCTGCGGCAGTTATTAACACATGAAAATGACAGGGCTTACTCATTGTTTTTTGTGGGTTCTTTGACGCTTGGGTAACTCTTCATTAATAATTTGAATGAAGGTTTCGCCGTCTTTTATCATGCCTAATTCCGTACGAGCACGTTCTTCAATCGCGTCTAAGCCATTTTCTAAGCTTTCAACTTCTGCTTGTAACAGTTGATTGCGTTTTTTTAATTCAACTATTTCTGCGGCTTTTTCTTCTAGAATCAATTGCTTTTCTTTGAGTTCAATGCGACCGCCATTGCCCAGCCAAAGCAAATAAAGGGCAATGCAGATGAACAAAAGTAAGGCGCTGTTAAACCACTTCATGGAATGGAAAAAGTCTATAAAAAATCAAAGCACATTGTAACACTGGCGGTTTATAATCGTTAACCTACTTTATATCCATGGCAATTATTAATGATTAAAATCCAATCATTGACCAAAACGTACGGTCAATTCACGGCTGCAGATGCTGTATCTTTTGATGTCCAAGCAGGTGAAGTTTTTGGCTTGTTAGGCCCTAATGGTGCCGGTAAATCAACCACCATCAACTGCCTTTCTGGTTTGCTCGAGGCCACTTCCGGTGACATCTCAATAGATGGTCACCCCATGGTAGGTGATGGCATCAATGCCAAAAAGTCATTGGGCTTGGTACCCCAAGAGTTGGCCTTATATGAAGACCTTACAGCGTTAGAAAATTTAAATTTTTGGGGCCAGGCCTATGGTCTGTCAGGAAAAACATTAAATCAACGCATTCAATCGGTTTTGCAACAAGTGGGATTAAGTGACCGCCAAAAAGACCTTGTGAATACCTACTCAGGAGGGATGAAAAGGCGATTAAACTTTGCTTGTGCCATCTTGCATGAACCCAAGGCTTTGTTACTCGATGAACCCACCGTTGGTGTTGATCCGCAATCGAGAGAGCACTTGTTGACGGCTGTTGGTGAATTGAAACAAAAAGGGACTGCGGTAATTTATACCTCACATTACATGGAAGAAGTAGAGCGTTTATGTGATCGTATTGCTATCATTGATAAAGGCCATGTGATAGCACAAGGTACAATTGGTGAACTGCGCCAACAAATGGGTGAAAAAGATTTGATTTCTTTGCGCGGTGATTTCAGCGGGGCCAGTCAGGATTTGTTATCGGATTTTGAGGTATTGGAATGGACTGATGAAGCGGTGCGTTTTTTATGCCCCAATGCCGCAGAGCAGTTGTCTGACTTGTTGTCACGATTCAAGGATTGCAGAATTAAAGAAACATCGGTTCAGCAAGCCAACTTGGAAAGCTTGTTCATTAAATTAACTGGTAGGGCGTTGAGAGACTGATGAATCAATTGTCATATACGGTTGCAACACAGTCATTCAAAAGGGTGTTGCGAGAAAAATGGGGGCTGATTTCATGGTTGGCCATACCTTTGATGATTGTGTTTTTGATGAGTTTGATGAGTGGCGGCGGGTCCAGTCCGAAACCTCATGGTCGCTTATTGGTTACAGATCATGATAATTCAACATTGTCTCAGTTTTTGGTGGGCAGCTTGGGCCAAGGGCCTATGGCTGAATTTTTTACGGTAAAAACGGTTGATGAAACTGAGGGTGAAGTCATCATGAACGATGGTGAAGCCACGGCTTGGTTTGTGGTCGAAGCGGGGTTCATGGACAATTATTTAAATAAAAAGCCGAGTCAGTTGCGATTGGTGAAAAACCCTGCACAAACCATTCTACCAGGCATGGTGGAAACAGGAATGAATTTGATGGTTGATGCCGCCGATTATCTTCAAATGTTGTTTGCTGATGAGTTGAATAAACTGAATCAAATGGTGACAACAGGTAAAGTCAATGATGCGGATTTGGTGGTGTTAACTTTGGCGATTAAAAAAGGCATTGATGAGGCAGAAAAAACGATTTTCCCGCCCAAGATTAAATTAAAAGAGCGGGTGGTAACGGCCTCAGATGCTGAAGAAAAGCCTGGCTTCAACTTTGTGATGTTGATGTACCCTGGTGCGATATTCATGAGTTTGTTGTTTGCTTCTGTTGCTTTGGCGATGGGTGTTTGGGATGACAAAGCGAATGGCGTATTACCGCGATTGGCGGCCTCACCGGGTGGTTTGGGGGCATATGTAAATGGTAAATTGATGCATGCGATTTTGACGTTCGTGTTATTGGGGTTTATTTTGTTGTTGGTCGGCGTGGCAGCTTTTGATATCTCAATCCAATTATTTCCCATCATGCTACTTTGGGTGGTCTTTTCTGGTGCGGTTATTTGGTTGTTGATGTTGGTATTCAGTTTGTTGATGCCCAGCAGAAAGTCTGCCAATATCGTTGTTAATGCGGCAGTCCTTCCTATGGCCATGCTGGGTGGTGCGTTTTTCCCATCAGAAGCGATGCCTGATTGGTTGGCGAATATTGGTAGCTATTTACCCAATGGCTTTTTATTGAAAGCCATCAAAGACGTTTTGGTTAGGGGGCAAGGCATGCAAGAGGCTTTATTGATACCCTTTTTGATTGGTGCTTTTATGATCACAGTGCTTTGGTTTCTTAATCAAAAGCTCATCAAACGCTTAGCTCAGGGAGCAAAACTATGAACAACATCAAATTCATAGCGATTAAAGATTTTATCTATTTGCTGAAAGACAAAACTGTTTTGATCTGGATGTTCATCATGCCATTGGTGTTTTTTGCTTTCATTGGTACCACCACTGGCGGTTTTTCCAGTGGCGGTCAAAATGTGACATTGGCCATTTGGTACGATGGAGATGAAAATGATCCTGTGGCTCAGCAAATATATCAAAGGTTAGCGGCTGAAGATTTTGCTTTGCGGTATTTCAGCGAAGCCAATCCTTTGTATAAAGAAAAATATGAATTCAAAGACTATGGTCGTCAACTGTGGTTGCCAACTGATATGGGCAGCACATTAAAAAGTGGTGAGCAAGTCACAATTGAATACCGGTTCAAAGACGATGACATGGGTGCCCAGTTGAACGAATTCAAATTGCAAAAAGCGGTCTATCAAACGTTAGGAGATTACTTGGTGTTGAAAATGCACCACAATCAAGCAGCCAAAGCATTGGACTTCTCTGTCGTCAATAATTTACCAGACTTGATCACATTAGATGTCAGTCAAGGCGGTGAACAACATGAAATTCCGAATGGATTCAAACAAGCCGTGCCTGGCATTTTGGTCATGTTTATCATGATGATATCTTTGACCAGCGGTGCTTTCAGTTTATTCCTTGAGCGAAAAACAGGTGTGCTTAGGCGATTGGCTGCAGCACCCATCAGTCGCAAGGAGCTGATATTAGGAAAGTGGTTGGGTAAATTGATGCTGGCTACCGTTCAATTAATCTATGGCATGATCATGGGAATGCTGTTATTCAAAATTCACTGGGGTGAGCATTGGTTGATGGTGTTTATTTTGCTGTTTGCTTGGTCAGCAGTCTGTGCTGGTTTTGCCGTATTGATGGGTTCACTGGCTACAAATGAAGGTCAAATCAATGGAATACCTGTTTTGGTCTCTATGTTGTTGGCGGCCTTGGGTGGTTGTTGGTGGCCAATAGAAATCACACCTGAGTGGATGCAGCAGCTGGCGATGTTTTTACCAACAGGTTGGGTGATGGATGCTTTGCACAAGCTGATGTATTTTGGTGGTGATTTGTCCTCGGTGGTTAACCACCAATTGGCCTTGTATGCCTTGGCTGTCATCTCTTTGTATTTTGCTTTCACAAAATTTAACCCAGATTTTAAAGGTTGAGAAAAATTCTAGGTTATACTGATGTTTTTATATTTGTGGATACTGAATGCGCTGGAAAAACAAAAGAAGAAGCACACGAATAGATGACCGGCGAGGTCGTGGTGGCGTAGCAAAGGGCGGGGCTAAATTAAGTGGCACCATGATTGTGATTGCCATCATTTATTCTCTGGTGACGGGACAAAACCCTTTGTCTTTATTGGGTAATATGATGTCCCAACCGAGTGGTAATTCACAACAACAAGTACAAATACCCAAGCAACAAACGCAGGCAGAAAAAGAACAGGCTGAATTTTCATCGGTTATTTTTGCATCCACTGAAGACATTTGGACTCAAGTATTTGCCAAATCTAACCAAAAATATCAGGCGCCAACTATGGTGCTGTTTGACGGCCAAGTACAGTCTCGTTGTGGTGTTAACTCAGAAGCCGTGGGACCATTTTATTGTCCAGCCGACTCAAATGTTTATTTGTCTTTGAGTTTTTTTAGGCAGTTAGAAAAGATGGGTGCACCAGGTGATTTTGCCCGGGCTTATGTGATTGGTCATGAAGTGGGACATCACATTCAAAACATCACAGGAACGGCCAAACAAGTGCGTCAATGGCAGTCGCAAGCAGATTCAAAATATAAGGTCAATCAATTGTCAGTGATGATGGAATTACAAGCCGATTGTTTGGCAGGTGTTTGGGCACACCATGCCAATCAACAACAAAACATGTTAGAAACCGGTGACGTAGAAGAAGGTTTGCGTGCCGCCGCCTCTATAGGTGATGACACATTACAATCTAAAGCAGGCCGAAGGGTAAATGTTGAAGCGTTCACTCATGGGTCATCAGAGCAAAGGATGCAATGGTTGAACCGGGGTTTAAAAACAGGTAATTATGATGCCTGTAACACCTTTTCAGAAGGTGTTTGATTGTGTTCAATTTGCGGTAAAAGATTAGGCAATAAAAAAGGCCCTTGTCTAAGAAACAAGGGCCTTTTTTTTGCTCATCTAATTTATTTCTTAACTTTTTTGAATTTCAACGTGAACCTGTCAGTATTGCCAGTGACTGATTTTCTTCCCACTTCGTATTCCAACTCATCATCAGCGCGGTAATGTAAATCAGAATAGTCTACAAATTCAAAACCGGCTGCTTGAATTTCTTTGATGGCTTTCACAGGGTCAAAGCGGCGACGGTTTTCATCATTTTCACCTTCCATGTGACGTCGAGTGTGATCTACAACACCGTAAATACCACCCACTTTCAACGAATTCCAAGCGGCATCATTCATGGCTTGTCGACCATCTTCAGCAAAGTTATGGTAATTTCTGAAGGTCAAAACCATGTCTGCTTTTTTAACATCAATTTCTGCATTTTCAATTGAATAAAATCTGGCACCTTCTTTGCGGTAAATATTGGCTTCTTTAGCAGCCAGTTTTACTTCTGACATTGAATCATTGGCTTCAGCTAATTTGGCGGCACGCGATGTACCATAAGCCAAATGCAACTCACCATTCTCTTTAAGCACAGGTGCTAAAATTTTGGTATACCAACCGCCACCAGGTAGCAGCTCGATGACTTTCATATCATCACGCAAGCCTAAAAATTTAAGTGTTTGAACAGGCATACGGTTGCGATCGCGTTTGGTGTCAGCCTCTACACGAATGTCTGACTTCATGGCGGCTTTGATTTTCGCTTCAGTGGCTTCGAAGTCACTGGCGAAAGCAGAGCCTGCCAATAATGAGGTAATGAGTAATGCAGGTAATTTCATTTGTTTGTCTCTCGTCTATTAATGGGTTAAAAAACAAACATTGTAACAAATGATAATGATGGATGCGTGAAGGTTTACAAGTTTTCGCGGTCAATGGTGGCGGGGCCTTTGCCTGCGGTTTTTTCATATTTACCATTGCCCACTTTGCGGTATTGCGTGAAGCCATTTTTTTCTATGTTTTGTTCGCTCAAGGTTTTTTTGCTGTCACGGGTTAATTGAGAAGTTAAAGCAGGAGCGCAAATGACTTTTTTGATATCAGCACCACATTCAGGACATTGTGTCAGTTTGGCCTCAGCCAGTTTTTGCATCACATCAAAGCCTTCAACACAATGGTCGCAGTGATTCTCAGTTGAAGCTTGGTAGTGATATGTTGGCATGGTTTTCTCTTGAGGTTTTAAATGGGCATAAAAAAAGCACCAATTGTTAAATTGGTGCTTTTTATCGTTTTTACAAGGTTTAATGTACGCCGTGCATGCCTTTTTTCAATAATGGTGTGATAACCAGCATGAATACACCCATGCCAATACCTAACCACATCAAGAAATTAAACAGTTCGCTGTATTTTGCGACTTGTTCTGCCATCGACATGGTGGCAGCTGCATCACCGTCAAAGGCAGCAAACTTAGACAGTCTTGTTGCTAAAGTTTCTGACAAGGCAGTGGCCAAGAACCAGGTACCCATAGAGAAACCGACAATTTTCTTAGGAGCCAGCTTTGTAACAGCAGACAAGCCTACTGGCGATAAAGCCAGTTCACCTGTGGTGTGTAACAAATAAGCCAGTACCAACCAAATCCACGCCACCTTACCCGAAGCTTCTGGCATGGTTGCGCCAAGAACCAAGGCACCAAAACCCAGGCCTGCTTGAATCAAGCCCAAGCCAAATTTTGCTGGAGTTGAAGGTTCTAAATTGCGTTTAGATAACCAAACCCACATCCAGGCAAAAACAGGTGCCAATAAGATAATAAAGCCTGCATTCAATGAACCGAATTGAGACGCTTTAACTTCAAAGCCAAATATGTTTCTGTCCATTACACGGTCAGCGAAGAAGGTCATTGAAGCGCCGGCTTGTTCAAACAAGGCCCAGAACACAATGGTAGAAAGAATCAAAACGATCAACACGAAAATGCGGTGGCGTTCTACTGGCGTTGATTTAGCAAAAGCCCAAAACATCATGAAGCCTGCAGCTACTACCAAAAATATCCATTGGCCTGAATGTACCCATGCTTCTCTTTGAACCACGAACCACACCAGTGGCAATGACAAAATAGACAACAAGTAAATGGTCCATTCTACATTGATGGGACCCAAGACTTTTTTGCTTAATTTTTCAGGCTCGGTTGGGTCGGCGTGGCCATACAAATATTTCTGGCCATACATAAAGAAGATCAATCCCAAGAACATACCGATGCCGGCTGCACCGAAACCATAGCCCCAACCATAAGTTTCGCCTAACCAACCACACAATAAGGTGGCTGTAAATGAACCTAAGTTGATACCCATATAGAAAATGGTAAAACCAGAATCACGACGTGGGTCATTATCTGCATACAGCTTACCAACAATGGTAGAAATGTTAGGCTTCAAAAAACCAACACCGAGAATGATCAAAGCCAAAGCCATATAGAAAACATTCAATGCAGCAGTGTCTCTGATGACTTCGCCAGCCACCATGGTGGCTTGATCACCTTCTACAGCCATCAATAAATGACCCAAAACCAATAAGATGCCGCCGAATAACACGGCTTTTCTTGGGCCGAGGTACCTGTCAGCCAACATGCCACCAATCAAAGGAATGGTGTAAACAAGACCGGCATAAGCACCTAATACATCTAAGCCTGCTGAGTCAGAAAACAAGTGATACTTTGTTAGGTACAAAATCAATAAAAATTTCATGCCATAGAACGAAAAGCGTTCCCAAAGTTCTGTAAAGAAACACACATACAAACCCTTTGGATGACCAAAGAGCTCTTCTTGTGCTTCAGGGTTAATTTCAGTAGTACTCATTTTTTCTCCTTTTTGTATTATTTATTTAATGCCATGCATGCGTTTCTTCAAGAAAGGTGTCAGTAACAACATAATGACACCAGCACCTACTGGGATAGCAGTAAACACCAAGAAGAAACCTGACAAGCCGATGGCTTCATTGATGCGGTCCATGGCGCTGGCTGTAAAACCACCCAAAGTGTTAGCAAAGAAGCTAGATAAGAACCATACGCCGAACATAATACCCAATAGACGTTTGGGTGTTAATTTACTCACATAAGATAAGCCAACAGGCGACAAGCAAAGCTCACCAGCAGTGTGGAAGAAATATGCAGCAATCAACCAGAACATAGAAACCGATGCGGTAGTTGCACCTTGGGTGATACCCATTGAGCCGTAGGCTAAGAAGGCAAAACCAATACCCAATAACATCAAGCCTAAAGCAAATTTTGCAGGGCCTGATGGGTTGAATTTAGTTTCCCACATCTTAGAAAACAAAGGTGCTAATGTGATGATAAAGAATGAGTTCAATATACCAAACCAAGAAGCAGGTACTTCAATCTCGTTGCTTGAAGAGAATTCTGTATAAACTTTCCAGATTACAATGGCCCAAATAATGGCGAAACTTAAAGCCAAAAAAGAATTAGACAATGGAATGTCTTTATGGGTCGCCTTAATCAATAAGCCTAACACGCCAGTAACAACAACAATCGGAACCACTGTTAAAAAGAAGTTTGTCCAGATATAAATTGTGGCTGAAGTGCCTGTTAAAACACGCTGGGTATAATCATTGGCAAAAATAGTCATAGAGGAACCCGCTTGTTCAAATGCCCACCAGAATACGATAACAAAAAATGCAAACACCCCCACAACCAATAAGCGATCCTTTTCAATAGAGGTTAATTTTGGTTTTTCATTAATGGTTTGATCATCCAGATTGTGCTGTGGTTTATCACCGTTGGTGCCGAATACTGCTTGTGCAAAGTAGAATTGTAGCAAACCAAAGAACATAAACACACCAGCCAAACCAAAGCCATAATGCCAGCCGACTGTTTCACCAACATAACCACACAACATGATGCCCAAGAAGGCTCCGGCATTGATGCCCATATAGAAAATGGTGTAAGCGCCGTCTTTTTTGGTGTCTTCTTTATATAAACCACCAACCATTGAAGAAATGTTGGGCTTGAATAAACCATTACCAGCAATCAATAAAGCCAGGCCCAAATAAAATGTGGCATGTGTATCAAAAGCCAAAGACAAATGACCCAAAGTCATCAACAAAGCGCCTATGACCACTGCCGCTTTAAAACCGGTGAATCGGTCAGCAATCCAGCCACCAATCAAAGGTGTCAAATAAACCAAGCCAGTATACAGCCCGTATAAGATACCGGCATCTTCACGAGACCAGCCCCAACCACCGCCATCAATGGCAGTAACAAGAAACAGCACCAACAAGGCGCGCATACCGTAATAACTGAAGCGTTCCCACATTTCTGTGAAAAACAAAATGAACAAGCCAGCTGGGTGGTTTAGTACCTCTGGGTTGATGTTGTTTGTTGAATTTGATAAAGGATTAGTTGTACTCATAAGGTCAAATAATGTGGTGGAAAAAAATCATGTGTTTTTCATGACGCGAAATGTATTTTTTGCCTTACGACAAAAGCCATAGATGATACCACAAGTGACCAGATTCGTTAAAACAATGTGAAGCGCTTCAAATTAATTTGGCTCATTTAAAAAGGAAAATGAATTCATGAAAGGAAAAAAAGCCCAAATCTGAAGAAAACTGCTACAATTCGCTGTTAACTTACACGTACAGCAGCGATGACTCAAGGCGATCAATTCAAAGGAAAAACGATATTTTTAACCGGTGCTTGCGGCGGTTTGGGCTCGGCCATTGCTTTGAAACTGTCACAACAAGGTGCCAACTTGGTCATCAGTGACAAGAATCCTAAAGCACTGAATAAGATGTGTGATGAATTGGTCAAGCGTAATTTGCCAGAGCCTGTGATTTACCCAATGAATTTGGTCGGTGCGACACCGAATGATTATTTAAAGCTGGCAAAATTATTGAAAGAGAACTTTGGTCAGTTAGATGGTTTGATTCATGCGGCTTCTGAATTTGGCAGTTTGACTCCGTTTTTGCTGTATGAAGCGTCACGCTGGTTGAAAGAAATGCAGGTGAATGTCAACTCACCCATCTTTTTAACCCAAGCCTTGTTGCCGTTGGTTTTGAAAGGTAAGGGAACCATTTTATTTACATCGGATGATTTGACCACAGTATCAAAAGCATATTGGGGGCAGTATGGTGTAGGTAAAGCAGCGATTGAACAGTTTGCAAAAATTTTAGAAAAAGAATGTGATAACCAAGGTGTTAAAGTCAAAGTCATCACACCTCCACCAATGCATACCCAGTTACGCGCCAAAGCTTGGCCTGCTGAAAATCCTGATAAATTGAAAAAGCCATCAGAAGTGGCGCCGATGTATATCGACGCACTACTGAATTAAGGTTTTAGGGTTAGTCGGTGCTGATTAACAGCAGCATCAATAGGCATAAATCTCAAACAACTCATCAATGTTGTCTTGCCAGACACCGTGGAATTGACCGCGTTTACGTTCTGCTGGTGTGACGCCTGTATCAGCAATGATTTGTAAAGGTTCTAAGAAACAGCTTTCATCCTTTCCGCAGGATGACTTGATGGCGCGTTTTTCCAAGCCTTGACGAGATAAGTCCAGCATTTTCAATGCCATATCACGTACTTTCTGGTTGCGGAAACATGTAGCAAGGCCGGTTTTAGGCACTTCTGTTCTGAGCATTTCATGTTCTGCTATGGTCCAGTCGCTGATCCAAGCTGATGCTTGATCCAAAGAGTCTTGGTCATACAATAAACCAACCCACAAAGCGGGTAAGGCACAAATGCGACGCCATGGGCCACCATCGGCACCGCGCATTTCTAAAAACTTCTTCAAACGCACCTCTGGAAATGCAGTGGTTAAGTGGTCTTCCCAGTCTTTCATGGTAGGGAACTCGCCTGGTAAGACAGGTAATTTACCTTGCATAAAGTCACGGAATGATTGTCCTGTGGCATCCAAGTACTCACCGTTCCTGTAAACGAAATACATGGGTACGTCGAGCATATAGTCCACATAGCGTTCAAAACTCATGCCTTCTTCAAAGACAAAGGGCAATACACCGCAACGATCGGCATCCGTATCGGTCCAAATATGTGAGCGCAAGCTGACAAAATTGGTGTCATGACCTTCTTTAAAAGGAGAGTTGGCAAACAAAGCAGTGGCAATAGGCTGTAAGGCCAATGACACTTGAAATTTCTGCACCATATCAGCTTCTGAAGAAAAGTCTAAGTTGGCTTGAATGGTACAAGTCCGTTTCATCATGTCCAAGCCCAAGGTGCCGACTTTGGGCATGTAGTTGCTCATGATTTTATAGCGACCTTTGGGCATGTAACTGATGTCTTCTCGGCTTGCTTTTGGGTGGTATCCCATGCCAAGAAATGACACGCCCAAGTTTTCACACACGGCTTTGACTTCTTTTAAATGGGTGCCGGTTTCTTGACAGGTTTGGTGAACATCAGCCAATGGCGCACCTGACAACTCTAACTGCCCGCCTGGTTCTAATGTGATGGAACAGCCATCACGTTTGAGGGCAATCACATGCTCGCCTTCATATTCAGGCTCCCAATTGAATTGTTCTGCCAATCCATTGAGTACATCACGGATTCCACCGGGTTCTTCATAACCCAAGGGTTTCAGGTTTTTGTCATGAAAACCAAATTTTTCATGTTCAGTGCCTACTTTCCACTCAGACTTAGGCTTGCAGCCGTCTGCTAAGTAGTTAATCAGGTCTTCGCGGGTCAAAGTGGGTTGGTCGCTCATGATTTGTACTGTGGTAAATGTCAGAAATCATACCAAAATTTGAGTCGCTTGTTGTCACAGATTGGGATAAATTTGATATTGAAGCACGCAGAGGTATGTGGTTAAAGTGTATTTGATTGGGCTACAATGTGGCCATGAACAGAATATTTATTGTGGCCTTGTTGTTGCTTGTTTTTAACAGTGATGCACAGACTTTAAACCGTGGAAATGGTGGCGAGCCGGACTCCCTCAACCCACACAAAGCCCAAGGACTGAACAGTCACCACATATTATATGACCTTTATGAAGGCCTTTTTCGATATGGTGTAGATGGCACGCCGGTGTTAGCGATGGCTGCAGCTTATCAAGTGTCAGCTGATGGCTTAACATGGACCTTTGACTTGCGTCCTGATGCCAAATGGTCGAATGGTGAACCTGTGACCAGCAGTGATTTTTTGCGTGGGTGGCAGCAAGCAAGTGACCCAGCAACAGCAGCCCCGTACGGTGGTTTGTTTGATAACTTGAAGGACAAAGGAAAATTACAAGTTACACGGCTTTCTGATTTTAGTTTACAGGTACGGCTCAATCAGGCCAACCCCATGTTTTCGGCACAATTGGTGCTGCCTGTGTTTATGCCTACACACAAACAAGAAGGTGTATTTAATGGTGCATACATACTCAGCGATTGGCAGCTACAGGAAAAAATAACCTTGTCCAAGAACCTACATTATGCGGATGCTTCGGCAGTGTATTTTAATGAAATTGTCTATTGGGTAACAGAAAATCAAAACAGTGAACTGAACCGTTTCAGGTCAGGTGAATTGGACATCACTGAAACCATTCCTGATGCCAAGATTGAATGGTTGAAACAAAACATGCCCAATGAATTACGCATTGCACCTTATTATGGTACATTCTTTCTCGGCTTGGATGTCAGAGATCAGTGGTTACAAAATGTGGATTTAAGACAGGCTTTGTACTGGTCAATTGATCGAAATATTTTGGTGGAAAAGGTGCTGAAATCGGGTCAAAAGCCTGCCCTCAGTTTGATTCCTGGTAGCAAGCAAAACAATGGGCTGAACCTAATCAAGGCAAAAGCTGCACTTTCAAACAGTGGTTTTGATGTCAAGACCAACAAGTTAACTTTGCTTTATAACAGCAGCCAAAACCAAAAGAAGGTAGCGCTTGCGGTGGCGGCCATGTGGCGACAAAATTTGGGCATCAAGACACAGCTGAAAAACCAAGAGTGGAAAGTGTTTGTCAGCAGTCGAAAAAAACCTGGCAAACAGGTGTTCAGGGGTGGCTGGGTTGCTGATTACCATGACCCAATGAACTTCTTACAGCTGTTTCACTCCGCATCTCAGTTCAACTACTATGGATTCAACTCAACTGCTTATGATGAACTGTTACAACGGTTGCTTAAAGCCGAGCCAGCTGAACAACACACACTGATTACACAAGCGGAGCGTGTGCTGGCTGATGAAGCGCCTATGATACCGCTTTACCATTATGTGTCCAGGCATTTGGTCAGGTCTGGCATCAAGGGCTTTGAAGATAATCCATTGGACCAACATTTAAGTCGCTATTTGAAACAAAGGAATGAACAATGAATCAACTCACAGTGCTCAGAGGACAGACGCTCAGTTTTTCGGGTGATGCTTTTATAAAAGGTGTTGAAGACACGATGGTGTTTGAATCTGATGGTATGGTCGTTATTGAGAATGGGCACATCACACAAGCAGGACCCGCAACCGAAGTGATGACCACACTGCCTTCAGGAGTGAAGGTTGAAAGTTATGACAAGGATCATATCATCATGCCGGGCTTCATCGATTGTCATGTGCATTATCCACAAACACAAATCATTGGTGCCTATGGTAAACAGCTGATTGATTGGTTGAATGAGTACACGTTCATCGCCGAACAACAATTTGAAGACAAAGCACATGCTGCTGAGGTCGCAAATGTATTTCTGCAAGAATGTTTAAAGGCAGGAACAACCACATCATCTGTTTTTTGTACGGTTCACCCCCAATCAGTGGATGCTTTTTTTGAAGCGTCATCGGCGTTAAATATGCGCATGATAGCCGGTAAAGTGCTGATGGATCGCCATGCACCTGAAGCGTTGTTGGATACACCTCAGCAAGGTTATGACCAGTCTAAGGCATTGATTGACCGTTGGCACGAACATGGTAGGCAATTGTATGCCGTGACGCCTCGATTTGCGCCGACCAGTTCACCTGAACAAATGGACATGGCGGGTCAGCTTTGGCAAGAAAGCCCCGGCACTTTTTTACAGTCACATGTCTCTGAGAACAAGGGTGAAATTGAGTGGGTTAAATCTTTGTATCCAAAGTGTAAGGGTTATCTGGATGTGTACGATAAATATCAGCAGCTGGGACCTCGTGCCATATACGGTCATGGTGTGTGGTTGAGTGAGTCAGAATTACAGCGTTGCCATGAAACAGGTACAGCGATTGCACACTGTCCTACCTCAAATCAATTTTTAGGTTCAGGCTTGTTTGATTTGAAAAACGCCACCCAGGCCGAACGTCCAGTTCGCGTGGGATTGGCCACTGATTTGGGTGCTGGGACTTCATTTTCTATGTTGCAAACATTGAACGAAACTTACAAGGTAGCACAATTAAATGGCTACCCATTGTCCGCGGGACTTGCCTTCTATCTGGCCACCAGAGGTTCAGCCAAGTCTCTGTATTTAGATGATAAAATTGGCAGTATTGAAGTCGGAAACGAGGCGGATTTGGTGGTGCTCAATACCAAATCTACAGCCGCAATTGAATACCGCATGCGTTATTGCGAAAGTCTGGAGGAGGCGTTGTTTATACAAATGACATTGGGTGATGATCGCGCCATAAAAGCGACCTATGTGGCTGGAAAGTGCCTTTATCAGTCATCATGATTATGAGCTGTTCGATTGAATTAAAAAAGGCCGCTGAAAGAGCGGCCTTTTTATTAAAAAATCTGAGCTTACTCCCAATCTTGGTCAGCAACAGAATCAACCAATTGTTTTGAGACTTTTCTCATGCCTTTGGCGGCATTTTCTAATCGGTTGCTGTTGTGTTTAGGTTTCATCAATTCGTAATACTCACCTGAGTCACGTAATTTACCCTGTCTGAACAATTCAATAAATATTGACTTAGGGGTCAAGCTGCCATTGGCATGCTTACGACAAACCACTTCAAATGATTGTTTGTCTTCAATTTTAGGAATCAGGAAAGTGTCATTTTTGGCGCAGATGGCTTGAACATCTTCAAAAATCAAATCCACTTTACTGGGTTTCAACTTGGCTTCTTCAGCAACGATGTAAGGTGCAACAAAGCGTCTGTCAATGCCGGTGCGGGCAGAAATTTCTACAACAGTAGCTCGGGGTTTGGCTTGTTTGCATTCCTTAACGATGTGCATCTTATAGTATTCCATGAATTCTTTGTACGAGAAGTCATAGGCTAATGTGGCTTTGGCCATCACCTTGGCAACTTTTTCAATTGACTTGCTGATGGTGGCTTGGTTTTTTTGGTTCTTGTCTTCTTTCATTTGGATAGTTTTTATAGTATTGAAGAAATATTATTATAATAAAAAATGTAGCCTAAATCACAAAATGCAATGATTTTTTGTGCTTATATGCGTCGAAAAACAATAAAAGCGTGTTCATTTACATTGATAGACATCAAATCGACATGATTTGCCTGTAATTTGATAGGTTGGCTTTAAGTTATTGACAATTTTTGACCTTACAGGTCGCTTGATCACTACCTTTTGTTCAGCATGGTCTAATGCCCATTTGAGCAACTGTTCAACTTCTTGAGCAGCAAGACCGTGTAAGCGGTGAAATAATTGCATGTCTTTTTTAACGGCTGCAGACTTTTCACGTTCTGGAAACATGGGGTCTAAGTAAATCACTTGTGGCCAGTTTACTGGTGTGAGTTTTTGTGCCCAATTGAGGTGAAGTTTAAACGGTGTTAATCCTGTTTCTTGTAAATACCGGTGCAGCGCATCTTGTAATAAAGCGCATACCACAGGGTTGCTTTCTGTGGCAGTCACTTCAAAACCGGCACAGGAAAGCAAGAAAGCATCCTTACCAAAGCCACATGTGGCATCTAACACGCTGACATTATTTTGACCTTTGATGCGGCAGGCTTTGACCAGGTTTTCACCGTTAATGTGTTGTTGACTTCTGTAAGCCAATCGACCTTTAAGGAAGTCGACTGTTGCTTTCAGTTTGGGGTTTTGTGAGTCTTGTAAAAACAAAACCCCGTCCGAAAGGGACAGGGTCAGTGTTTTTGGTAATTGTGCTAGTATCTGCTCGCTGTCAACGCCTAAGGCGTTTAAGTGGGCGGATACTGTCATCAATTATCTTTTGTTCAATGGCACGAAGTCACGAGTTTTGGCGCCACGGTAAACTTGACGTGGACGACCAATCCGTGTGTCTGGTGTTTCGTATTGTTCTAACCACTGTGATGTCCAGCCCACCGTTCTGGCGATGGCAAACATCACCGTAAACATTTGAACGGGGATGCCCAGTGCTTTGTAAATAATGCCTGAATAGAAGTCGACGTTTGGATACAAGTTGCGGGCGACAAAATACTCGTCTTTCAATGCGATTTCTTCTAAACGCATGGCCAACTCTAACTGTGGATCTTGAACACCCAATTCGCCTAACACGTCATGACAAGCTTTGCGAATGATGGTGGCACGTGGATCAAAGTTTTTGTAAACACGGTGACCAAAACCCATCAAACGAAACGGGTCATTTTTATCTTTCGCTTTGGCAATGTATTTGTCGATTTGAGAAACGTCACCAATTTCATCTAACATGTTCAATACCGCTTCGTTGGCACCGCCATGTGCTGGCCCCCATAAAGAAGCAATGCCTGCAGAAATACAGGCAAAAGGATTGGCGCCAGTTGAGCCTACCAGGCGAACAGTAGAAGTTGATGCGTTTTGCTCGTGATCTGCGTGCAAAATAAACAACAAATCCAAAGCCTTAGCAGCCACTGGGTTGATTTCATAAGGTTCTGCGGGTACACCGTACATCATGTGCAATAAACGCTCAGTGAAGTTGAGGCTGTTTTTTGGGTACATGAATGGTTGGCCAATGTAGTTTTTATAAACTGTGGCAGCCACCGTCGGCATTTTTGCAATCAATCTGATCGCTGCTAAACGGCGGTCTTCAGGATTGTTCATGTCCATGTGGTTATGATAGAAAGCCGCTAAAGAACCAATCGCACTCATCATCATTGCCATGGGGTGAGCGTCATATTGAAAACCTTTCATGAATGCATGAATTTTTTCATGAACCATGGTGTGGCGTGTTATCTCATCGTTGAAAGCATTTGATTGAGATTGATTGGGCAGTTCACCGTTCATTAACAAGTAAGTCACTTCCATGAAATTACTTTGTTCTGCTAATTGTTCAATTGGGTAACCACGATACAACAACACACCTTTACCACCATCAATGAAAGTGATGTCACTGGTACAAGAGCCTGTGGCCGCAAAACCAGAATCATAAGTAAAGTATCCGGTTTGTTTATTCAGCGTTTTAATGTCAAAAGTGGGCGGTCCCATTTCTGAACGAATCACAGGTAATTCAGCCGTTTGTCCTTCGGGTGTGATTATTTTAACAACATCTTGACTCATGTGGGTGTTTCTCCAATTAGTGATTTTCCGTGGCTGAATCGTGTAACGATTCATGCACAGGTGAATTTTTGCGGGTAATTTTATCAGAAGACGGGCATGTCTAGGATAGACATAGGTCAATTTTCCACAAAAAAGCCCGAAGATATCGGGCTTTTTGCATGAATTCGATAGAAAAGGTTATCTTTGGTATCTGCGTTTGAATCGATCCACACGTCCACCAGTGTCAGCCACTTTGTGCTTACCGGTGTAGAAAGGATGTGATTTTGATGAAATCTCGATTTTAACTAGCGGATACTCATTGCCATCTTCCCATTGAATGGTCTCTTTCGAATGAATACAAGAGCGTGTCAAGAAAGTGTAATCTGCACTGGCGTCTTGGAATACCACTTCTCTGTATTCTGGATGAATATCTTTTTTCATAACTGTTTCCGATGTTCTATGTTCAAACAAGACGGCGGATTATAATGCCACTGTTTACTGCTGTAAAGCGTTAATTGATATCAATATCACTAATATCTACATTAAAGCGATCCATGAGCACGCCAAGGTCTTTTAAAAGTATTTGGCCGCCAATTTTAATCACCACCAATTCAGATTCGTCATCTAAAGCCATCACCGACAAGCCTTTCATGGTTTGTTTGTCCATTTCTGCCAAGATAAAAACAGTGCTGTCATCTTCACGAATCGCAGCCAGTTGTTGAAAGCCACTGGCTTTCATGCCTTTGGCAGTGTCATTAACCCAAGATTTAATCTGGGTGATGTCACCATCAAAATCGTCGTCTAATTCATAAACCCTAACAACAATCTCTGTCAGGTTTTTCATCACATCAGCGACTTCACCTTCAGATTGGGTCATGCCACTGAGTAAGCCCAGCATGCCAGCGCCCAAGTTGACCTCAACGTTGGGTTCGGTTTTTATCATGTCTTGCAGTTGTTGCATGATATCTTGTGCTTGAGTTTGAAAACTCAAAAACAAACACATTAACAGTAATTTTTTCATGTTGATTCCTTGGTTACTCCTTAATATATACAATACTTTATATCTTTGCCATGGATTTTGTTAATGGAACGATGATGGCGGGTTTGATGCCATGGGTGTTCACATCGCCTAATGTTTTGTTGCTGATTTTTTGCATGTAATGCATGGCCAATTGCATTTCTTGTTCAGCGGCCAAGAGTTTTTGATCTTGGTGGTGTTGCCACAACAGACCACCAGTCGCCAAGGTGACAAATGAAAATGCCATGGCGGGTTTGAACCAGGTTTGCATGAAAGTGCTTTTAGTTTTGGTGACCCCAATGCGCTGATACAAACCTTGTTTCATGCTGGGCGGGCATTGTTGTCGCCTCGCTTGCTCGAAATAATCGGTCAGATCTGCATTGATTTGTTGGTCTATTGATTCTTTACGCATAACTTTGCTCTAATTTTTCTTTCAATTGGTTTCTGGCTCGATGTAAATAGACTTTCGTTTGAGACAAACTCAAGTCCAATGCATCGGCCAATACTTGATAACTGAGTCCATTAATTTCTCGCATCACGATCAATGATTGGTAAGGTTCTGCCAGTTCATTGATGGCTTGGGTAATTTCAACACCAAGCTCTTCATTGATAACGTGGTCAGCGGCACTGGGTACCACATCAGCCCCTACCGCTTTGGCAATTTGGTATTCAGCCGCATGTTTTCTGCGCCTGATGATGTCCAAGCATTGGTTGCGTGTGACTTTATACAACCAAGCCTTTTCAAACTTTAAACCTTGTTCGCGCCTTTCCCACAATTTAATGAAAGTATCTTGCACCACATCTTCGGCCTCTAATTGGTTGCCCAGCATACGGTATGCCAGTGCATATAGGCCATTTTGGTTTTGATTTACTTGAAGTCGGTACCAAATGCTCATTATCAAATATTGTTATAATTTCGCTTCTACAACGAAGCTTTGTTCCAATGGTTACACATATGATAAAAAAAAGACAAATTATTTTACCTGTTTTGGCTGTTCTGCTGCTTTCAGCCTGCGGTGGCGGACCTCAGCTAAAGCCTTTGAGCCCTAAAGCGGCATTGATACAAGCCTTGGTTGCCAAGGACAATGCAGCAATCACACAGCACAAATCCATACTTAACAACAAAAGAAAAACCCTCAATGTGGTGCAATTATACCAATTAGCGATTGAGGAAAAGCCTTACAGGTTGGTTTCAAACAGTAAATTGTTGTTAAAGAACATTCACCACTACTCCTTACAACAACAAATCATACTCAAACAAATGTTGCTTTGGGCATACGCACATCCAATTTACCGTCAAGAAACAGGCAAACAAGTCCGCATACTACAACGTGCTGAATTACTGGTCGCACCCAGTGACATCAACTTCAATAAATGCCAAAGTGAAAATTTAACTGACATCAAAGGCTGTTCCGCCTTACGCCAATTGGTCAACCACATCATCAGCACCCATGAAATGAACGAAACCTTAAACACCATGGCGGGCAACGACCCCTGCATCAACCTCACCCAAGAAAACATCGCAGGCGATGCCGCCAACCTGTGCCTTGCCAGCCGCAAAGGTGACCTGAAAATTAATTTATTGTCAGTACCGAACTTTTTAAGTGACCAGTGGGAGCAAGCGATAGATTCATGATCAAAGGCGTGACACTGACATCAGATACATCTGAACATATGAACATGGAAACCAAAGGGTATTGGGTATCGTGGCGAATTGCTTTCATGCTGGTGCTCAAGTATGGATTCAAAAGAGAAGGAAAAGTAATTGGGACTGGATCTCCGTTTGAATCTATCTACCAAGATTATATAGAAGGACAGTGTAAAATCAAAGCTGGGTTCGAAGGAATGCTTGGTTATTATTGGTCGGCTGAAAATGATGAAGCGGATCAATTCATCAAAACGTTTCATCAAAAACATTGTCAGTGAGGTCTGGTGTGAATAAAAGAAAAGGTGTGGTCATGTTGGTGGTTGCTGCTGTGATTGCGGTTATACCGGCTGTGATGCACATGTCTTGTTTGTATTTTGGGCCGGCCTGCTATTCATATCAAATGGCACCTGAGGTGATTGTTGAATCAGCCAAGGCTGGCACCTTGTTGGCACCAATAGGCGCATTTGTGGTGTCCGCTTTATTTCTTCTGATGGCAGCTTATGCCCTCTCAGCGGCACAATTTATTCGAAAATTGCCATTGCTCGGTTTGGTCATCTATTTCATGTCAGTAGCATGTGTCATCAGGGGCATACTCGGTATCCAACTGTGGCTTCGATTCCCCGAACGACTCAATGAATTCGGCACGGTCAGTAATTGGCTCTGGTTACTGGCAGGTATCCTGTTTTTTATTGGTTATCGATTGGTTAGAAGTGATGACAAGACACAAACGTAGTCAATGAAGTGGTAGAGGTTGCGATTTAACAAAGGTTCTGAGCGTGTGCCTTAGGTCCATTCGACTCGCGTTCAATCCATCACCCTGAGATACCCAAACACATAGGTCGTATTAATAAAAAGCAGCAACTTATCACTTGCTCGCTCAGGAAGACAATTCTTTTTTAATAAAACCTGACAAAGTGATGAGCCACAAACCTCCCAGCTTCTGGATAGCATTCGAATGATCGGTGCCATGTCGACCCTTGGCGAGCCCGCCAACAGTAGGCGCCTTAAGCGCGAGCCTAATAGGACGACTCATTAAAGCCTGCGAAGAGGTTACGATTTTTTTGTTTTAAAAATACGCTTTTAGGTTTTTGACATAATTTTAAAATCAAAAAAGAAGTGGCAATTCGGAGTGATGACTCACAAACCACACAGTAGTTGGATAGAATCCAAATGATCGGTGTAATGTTTTGCACTGGCGAGCTTGCGAGTCAAAAAGCAAAACTCATAAATGCCTGCGAAGAGGTTACGGTTTTTTGCTTAGTATAAACTTTAAATTTTCACATCATTATACTAAGCAAAAAGAAGTGGCCTCGCAGCAATCCCTCAATCATAGGGAGACTTGTACTTTTCTTCTATCTTTTTAATGATGCTGGTTTCGTCAAAATCTTTGGGGTTTTTAGCGAGGATGCGTTGCGATCTGGCGATGTCTTTGAGGCTGTCATTGATTTCATTGGTTTGGCGCATCAATTTATAAAAGAATGCGGCCAATAAAATAAAGAGAGAGACAATCACAAAGAGTAAGCCGAGTATTTTTTCTTCAATCATAATAGTGGTACATTTGATAACAGACAAAGTTAATTATAATTGATTTCTGATGACAAGTTCGACAGAATAAGCCGCCATGATAAACCTCAGTAACCTCAGCCTGCGTCGCGGGCATAAAATCCTCTTTGAAGAAGCCAGTTTAATGATCCATCCGGGTCAAAAAGCGGGGCTGACTGGTGCCAATGGTACAGGCAAGTCCAGTTTATTTGCTTTGATGATGGGAGACTTGCATGCGGACTTGGGTGATTGTAGTGTGCCTAAGCAATGGCAAATTGCCCATGTTAAACAAGAAACGCCTTCACTTGACTGCACGGCTTTAGATTATGTGTTGGATGGTGATGTGACCTTTAGGGCGATTGAACAAGCCATTAACGAGGCGACTGAAAAAGAACAGCATGACAAGCTGGCAGAGTTGTATGCCGAGATGGAACACATTGATGGCTATGCGGCACATGCCAAGGCAGGTCGCTTGTTACATGGTTTGGGTTTTGCAGCGGGAGAAGAGTTAAAAACGGTCAAATCTTTTTCTGGTGGTTGGCGCATGCGACTGAATTTGGCACAGGCTTTGATGTGTCGCTCTGATTTGTTGTTACTCGATGAACCAACCAACCATTTGGATTTAGAGGCTGTGGTTTGGTTGGCCGATTGGTTGAAACGCTATGAAGGCACTTTATTACTGATTTCGCATGACCGTGATTTTCTCGATAATGTGGTGGGCCATATCCTGCATATTGAGCATGAAAAATTAACCTTGTACACAGGTAACTATTCTGACTTTGAAAAAGCGCGCATGGAACGCCTGGCGTTACAGCAAGCGATGTTTGAAAAGCAGCAAAAACAAATCGCCCACATGCAATCTTATGTTGATCGGTTCAGGTATCAGGCCAACAAGGCCAAACAGGCACAAAGTCGTTTAAAAGCATTGGAGCGTATGGACACGATTGCCGCTGCGCAGGTGGAAAACCCGTTTCATTTTCAATTCCTGCCATGTCAGAATTTAAAGCATCAGATTGTCACTTTAGAGCATGCTGACATTGGATATGGGGATGTGAATATTTTTCAAGACCTGACATTCTCAGTCACCGCGGGTGCCCGAATCGGCTTGTTGGGCAGAAACGGTGCCGGTAAATCTACCTTAATCAAAGCCATGTCTGGTGATTTGCCTTTGAAAAAAGGGACATTGAAAACGGCCAAAGATTTGAAATTGGGTTATTTTGCCCAGCATCAATTAGACCAACTGGACTCACAAGCGACCGCGATTGAACATGTGTTGCAACTGAATCCCAAGGCTTCAGAACAAGAAGTGAAAAACTTTTTGGGCGGGTTTGGTTTCCAAGGAGAAAAAGCCGATACGCCGATAGCACCTTTTTCGGGTGGTGAAAAAGCACGCTTGGCCTTATCTTTGATTGTATACCAGCAACCTGATTTGTTACTGCTTGATGAGCCGACCAACCATTTGGATTTGAACATGCGGGATGCCATCAGTTTTGCTTTGCAAAGTTATGAAGGCGCTGTGATACTGGTCTCGCATGACAAACACATGCTGAACAGCGTGATAGATGAAATGGCTTACATCCTTGATGGTCAAATTCATCCTTTTGATGGAGATTTGGACGAATACCAAAGCTTTATTAAGGCCCAAATTAAGGCTAACGAGCTTAAAGCGAATGAAGCAGAAGCCAATGGCACTGGCGCTGAACCTGTAAGCAAAAAAGCCAACCACAAAGCAGGCAAGGCACAAAAAAATCGCATCCAGAAATTAGAAAAGATGGTTGATCAATTGACTGAAAAATTGGATCAAGTGAATGTAAAGCTCAGTTCAGATGAGGCTTATTTGCCTGAAAATGCCGAACAATTAACCGAGTGGATGAATCAAGCGGGTGACTTGAAGAAGCAATTAGATGACGCAGAAACAGAATGGATGGAGTTGTCAGAAGCGATGGAAGCTTGATCGACTTGCTGTTATCATCAATGGTTTAATCACATAAACAGCAGATGACAGAAAGGAACAGGGTTTACGAATTAGATTGGTTGCGGGTGCTGTTGATTTTTGCCGTGTTTATCCACCATGTTTTGATGCCATTTAACGGTGATGACTGGCACATCATGAATAATGAAAGCAGCAAGCTTTTAGATGACATCATGGTGTATTTCGAACAGTTTCGCTTGCCGGCTTTGTTTTTTATTGCCGGTGCCGGCAGTTATTTGTTGTTGTCAAAAATAAACAGCAAAGCTTTTATCAAAGACAAGTTTCTGCGTTTGTTTATCCCTTTTGTGGTCGGCATGATGGTGGTGGTGCCGCCGCAAACCTACTTTGAAGACACACAAGCATTTGAATCATTGTGGCAAGCTTATCCTGAACTGGCTTTGAAATTCCAGCCTAATCACCTCTGGTTTATTGAATTTTTGGTTGTTTTTTCTTTATTGGCTGTGCCGCTTTTTAAACTGACCCAAAGTGACTTCTTTGACAAAAGTTTCCGAAGGTTTGAATCTTTTTCTATGCGCCCCTTGGGTTTGTTTTCGTGGGTGTTTTCTTTAATTGCTTTGCGGGTGCTGTTGAAGTGGTTTATTCCCGATGACGGGCACAGTGTGACTAACTTATCACTGTCATTGTTTTACCTGTGGTTTTTTGTCTCTGGTATGTGGATGATTAAGAGCCCCAAGATTTGGGCCAAGCTTTTAAGCCACAGGAAGCCACATTTGATTTGTTTGGTGGTCAGCTCCGTGCTGTTTTATGGCTATTATTATTCTCCTGATTTAAGTCCTTACCTTTCCTTGAACATGCGTTGGGCCATTTGGTGGGTGGTCTGTAGTTTGGTGGCTTGGTCTGCTTTGTTAACGCTGCTGGGATATGGTCAGCAATACCTAAATAACAGACCCAAATGGCTTAAGTTAACTAATGAATTAATTTATCCGTTTTATATTTTTCATCAAACCGTCATCGTGGTGCTGGGCTATTTTGTCATCCAAATGAGCTGGTCTTTGTCATTTAAAGCCAGTGTGTTGCTGGTGTCGGCTTTTGTTGTTACTTCAGCCTTGTGTTTGCTGTTGGTTTATCCTTTCAATATCAGCCGCCGCTTGTTTGGATTGAGGAAAAAATCAGTGTAAACTATTAAGCTGTGAAACTAAAAAGGACCCGCTTCAAATGTTAGATTTTTTATTTTCCCATGGTGATGAGCTGATTCAGTGGCAAACGGTGGTCAAACACTTGGTGTTGATAGGTATTGCTTTGGTTTTGTCGTTCCCTATCGCTTATAACCGTGAACACAACAGCAACAGTGCCGGCTTAAGGACTTATCCATTGGTGGCAATTGCGACCTGCTCTTATACCTTGTTGGCGATGGATGTTTTAGGAGATGGTGAAAGTATCGGTAAATTTATGGCAGGTATCGTCACAGGTATTGGATTTATTGGTGGCGGAGCCATATTAAAATCAGAGGCTAAATCTAGAGTGTCTGGGCTGGCCAATGCCGCCAGTATTTGGAACACGGGTGCCATTGGTATGGCTGTGGCGTGGCAGCGGTTTGAAATAGCGTTGATCATTGCTACCATCAATTTCTTGATCTTGCGTTTGGGCTTTGAGGCCAAGCAAGCCATTTGTGATGAGGACAAGGTGAATGAAGACGAGGCTGATATTTAGGCCAAAAAAAAGCAAGGGTTGAGAAGCCCTTGCTTTCTGTACATTTTACAGCTGATGGTTTAGCTTTTGACTTTCAGCTGACTTTTTACATCTCTCACACCTGAAGTGTTTTCTGCTAATTTGATGATCAGGTCAACTTCTTGAGCAGTGCTGACTTCTCCGCTTAAGGTCACGATGCCATATAAAGTATCTACATTAACCTTCATGCCCGATGCTTCCTTGTTCAACAACAAACTGGACTTAACTGCTGCTGTGGTAGTGGCATCATCGTACCAAGTACCAAATGAACGCTCTTCTCCTTTAACTGCTTTTTTGGGTTGTTGTTTTTCGTCAACAACCAAATTGTTTTTCACTTTGGACACACCTTTAATGCCTTTGGCGATTTCTTCGGCCAACTCTTTGTCAATGTTCGAGTTGACGGTACCAGACAAGTGTGCCACTTGTCCTTTGACATCGGTATCAATGGCAAAGTTATTGAGGTGACGGTTCACCAATAAGGCAGCTTCTATTTTTCCGTCCAGCCATGCATCTTTTAATTTGTCATCGCTGTCATAATGTCCATTATTTCCCGCAAATGCGATTGGAGTCACAGCGAGCGTGGCGGCGAATAAAGTAGTTTTAATTGCTGTCTTTGTCTTCTGTGTATTAATTTTCATTATTTTCTCCTGTAATTAAAAAAGCCTGTCGTTGAACAGGCGTTTTCTAAATTAGCACAACAATGTAAATTTGATGTATGTAAAAAGTTAATGAAGTGTTAATTGGCTTTTATTAGATTCACTTAAGTTGTTGAAAATAAATGCTTTTAAGTTTTTTAAGAATTGATCCAAATAACTGAGAATTTGAAGTGGGGGAAAGCGATACATATTCTTATATGAATAAATATATAAGCTAAAACTGTCGCCAAATGCACTTTAAAATGGTTTCTTTTTGACTTATTTATGGTCTTTTTGAAAGGTTAAATGTTAAGCCACCGATCTTTTAATGATTTTATGTCAACAATGATGGCTTCTTGCTCAGCCTGATAGGCATTGTGTGTTTTTGTTTCTAAAGCAGTGGGCAATGCTTTAAATTTTGCTGCCAGCTTGAGTCTACCTTTGTTTGCAGTTTCCACTGAATGGGGGGTGACATTGTTGTTACCCAGCCAAAGGGCCAAACTGACGGCCGCCGCCAATGGCAAAAGCCACTTGGTACGCGAAGTACTTTTGTGGTTAGGCTCAACCATGGTTGTGGTGTGTAACTGTGATTCGATGTTGGCCAACAAGTCTGCTTGCTTATCAGGTAATTCCGACTGTTGCTGAAACCATAGTGCATCTTGTTTTAATTGTTGCTTCAGGTCTTGTGGTATTGACTCATTCTGTTTGTTCATAAAATCACTCCTGCCTTAAATTGTTGGAAAGCGGGGTTATTGCTTAATTTTATTCTACTGCGATGCAGTGTGGTTTTCACCCACGATTCACTTTTTTTCATGACGTGGGCGATGTCTTTGATGCGCATGTCTTCGATATAGAAAAACCACAACAGGTCATGGCTGGCGCTGTCCAAGTGTTTTTTTACCAGTAACCAGAGGTTGTTTTCATCAGGAAAGTGATTGTGTTCTGGTGACGGTGTGGTGTTCTCAAGTGCAGCTATTTGAACATGTTTGGCTTTTGACTGTGATATTTTGTGTAATTGGCGGTTGGCGATTGTGAACAGCCAGGTACTGAAAGCCCACTGTGCGTCATAACTTTTAAGGTATTTGTAGGCGTTGATGAAAGTGTCTTGTAACACATCATCGGCATCGTGGCGGTTATGGCATCGGGCCAATAAATAACTGTACAAACGCGGTTGGTACAAAACCACCAACTGCGTAAAGCAATCGGTGGTGCCGTTTTGGGCTTGTTGTATCAATTCCTGTTCGGTCATATCACTGTGTCGAAATCAATTAAAGTCAATTTCAGCTAGTATTGCCAAAGGCAGGTGACTTAAAATCATCACATGGTTGCCTTTGTTACTGATGTCTAAGTTATCCAATAATGCGCTTACAGCTTTGTTACTCGATGAAGCGTCAGACAAGGCATTCATAGCAACCAAGCCATTGACCACTGCGTTGACCTGTTTGGCAGCGGCTTCATCTTCAGTCACTAAAGCCACTTCAATCAGCAAATCATCCTGATCTTCGGTCAAGCTGGCCGATACCTGGTTGATTTTTTGAAACATGTGGGATTGAAAAGGTTCAGCACCTTGGTCAATGTCAGCACCCATGTGCATCATCGCTGAGGCGATGTTAACTTGAACAGTGACCAGGCCAGTTTGGTGCAAACCAAGGGTGTTGTATTTATTGCTTGTCCAATTAAACACCTCCTGCCTTTCAAAGCTTGCAACCATGGTGTTGTCGGTTAACTTTGCAGTGTAAAAAGATTTATTGTTTTCGTCACCGGCTATGACAAAGTGTTCTATGGTGTGGCCATTGTTCTTGGTACTTTCTTTTAAAGTCACTCGGGCATCTTCGCCGGCTTGTTTTTCTAATTCGTTGATAAAGTTAACGGCAGAAAAATCACCTAACTGACCTGATAAGACCATGGTAAAAGTAGAAGACTCTTTGCTTTGACCATACATGGTGACTTGATTGACGCCAACAGGAGTCAAAGCAGTGAACTCAAAATTATTGTTGCTTTTGGTGTGCTCAGAAAGGTGTGGGATGAGTTTGGCTCTGGCTTGTTCAATATCTAAACTGACGTACCACGTGGCATCATCAAAGCCACCAGCATGCGCTGTAAAAGAAGTCGCGACGGCCGCGAAGATGATTGATGTTTTTTTGAAAAAGGTTTTCATGTGATCTCCTGATGTTTGTGTTGTATCTTCTTATAGTCAGGAGGTGGTGAAAAGGTTACAACTTTTTTAAAAACTTGAATCAGGTTGCGTCAGGAATGCTTTTTCTTCTGCTGTTGATTCGCGACCTAAAATGTCATTGCGGTGTGGATAACGACCGAATTTGACGATGATGTCACGGTGTTTGATTTCAAAGTCTAAATTTGACAACCCTTTGAACAAACGCATCGCCTCATCATGAATCAACAAAGATTCAGAGTGCATATACGGCATATAAAGGAATGAACGCTGCTGATCGGTCAATTTCAAATCATCACCCACGGCCACTGCCGTTTGAGCCAAACACAATGACAAAGGATCGCTGGCAAAAGAGGCGGGGGTGTCACGGTACATGTTGCGTGAAAACTGGTCTAAAACAATCACCTCAGCCAAACGGCCCTCAGGTGTTTTTCGCCAATGAAATAACTCACCCGCCAACGCCGCAAGGTGAGTGTCTTCAAAACGTTGTTTAATCGCGTGGTCTAATGCAAGGTCTTTAACCCACCATTGTTTGGGTTCCAGTTCTTCAAACCAGAAATCTAATATGTCTTGAGCTTTCATGCTGATGCTTTTGTTGGTTTTCTTAATAAGTCACTTTATCACAAATAATATTTATAAATAATCTTCATTAACTCGTGGTGCATTTGGGAGTTTTTCCAACGAGAAACACCGTCATTACCCGGCTTGACCGGGTAATCCATAGCGAAGCGGGTTCAAACGAAGTTTGAAAATAGCCAAAATTCATTAAAATGCGATATTTTTCAAGTTTGTCATTTTCAATTGACCAAAGGTTTTTCATAAATAATCTAGGGGACTGAATCGGTTCTTTTCGCTCAATTCTTTCACCACATGGGTATAAATCATGGTAGTTTCTAAGCTCTTATGTCCCATCAGCTCTTGGATGGTGCGCACATCGATGCCTGCCTGTAACAAGTGCGTCGCATAGGAATGCCTTAAAGTATGGGCAGTGATTTTTTTGTTGATGCCTGAATGGTTCACCGCTATTTTTAGGTTGCGGTTGTAAGTGCTGTTCAAAACATGGTGTCGGCGAATGATGCCACTTTTAGGGTCTTTGGAGACCTTTTTCATTGGGAAAAGGTATTGCCATTTAAACTCCTTTTCAGCTTTTGGGTATTTCTTTTGTAAAGCATTGGGCAGTTCAACCGTTCCATAACCTTTGGCTAAGTCTCTGTCATGTGTTCTTTTATTCACTTGAATCAACTGTTGGTAGGGTTTTATCAGTTGCTTGGGCATCGGTACGGATCGGTCATGTAAAGATTTACTGTCCCAAATGATCATGCGATTGTAATCAAAGTCCAAATCTTTGATTCTTAAAGCCAATACCTCAGAAATTCGCAGTCCACAACCGTATAAGGTCTGGGTTATGGTTTTATAAATATTCTCATCGAATTGATCAATCAGCTGCTTGACCTCTTGGGTACTCAGAACAGTAGGTAAATGCAGCCTTTGCTTGGCGCGCAATGCATTGATGTTTTGGCCCTCTAAAGAGATATCCAGTACTTTTTGATAAAGGAACAAAAGGGCATTGAACGCTTGATTTTGTGTGCTGGCTGAGACCTGACGTTTGGTAGCCAAATAAGTCAAGAATTGTTCAATCTCTTGCTTTCCCATGCTGGTGGGGTGCTTTTTGTCGTGGAATAAAATAAACTGCTTGATCCAATAATTATAGATTTTTGCTGTTTCATCGCTGTAATGAAGGAATTTAATCTTCACCCTGACTTGGTCGAGTAATTTCATTTATACGCCTTATAATCAAGAATATTTAAGATATTAGCGCATATATGCATATATATCATGATTTAAGCGAATTAAATCTATTAATTTGTGAGTATACGGTTAATTATTGACTAAAAAGCCCAAAAAATAAGCAAAATTGAAGCATTTCACCTTTGTTAATAGTATAAGATGTGTATTTAATAAATTGTTAGCAGTATATTAGAGATCATACATGGCGGGAATATTTAGTTTTAAATGCTCTTCGTGTGAAGAGATTCATGAAGGTTCACCTAGTTTTGGTTTTAATGCACCTGACCCATACTTGGAGCAGAGCGATGAGGTTAAAGGTCAGGGAAAGCTTACGGAAGACCTTTGTTTTTATACCGATGAAGACGGCACGCACTATTTTGTGCGTGCTGTATTAGAAATACCTATCCATGGTGTGAGCGAGCCGTTCATGTGGGGCATTTGGAGTTCATTAAGTAAAGCAAGTTATGAGCGCTATGTAGAGACATATGATTGTCCTGATACTGGTGATTGTTTTTTTGGGTACTTGTCTAACTATCTACCATATTATGAAAGTACGTATGCGCTCAAACTAGATGTTCAACCTCAAGACAATAATCAAAGGCCGCAGCTTGTTCCACATGAATCTGAGCATCAACTAGTAGTCGATTACGAAAATGGTATTTGTATTGCAAGAGCTCAGGAGATTGCAGAAAAGTGCATGCACAGCTAACAAACGCTTGCAGTCTGACGCCAAAACCTCCGCGTTTTTGTGTTACTCGCTGCGCTCAAACATTAACACAAAAACACTACGGCTTCGGCGAAGCTGAAGCGGGCGTTGCAGGATGACAATAGTTTTAAATTAGATTGAGTCATTATCGGAAGTTTTCTATAATCAATTGTCATGAAACAAATTGATTTAATGCCTTTGGTTTTTTCGGTCTTGGTGCTGGCTTTAGCTTCGCCGTCAGGTTTTGCCAATGATGCCGAAAGTGGTGGCCATGACATGCACCATCATGAAATATCATCTCCAAAAGACTACGTCATCATGCAGACATGGGATCACCAAAAACAGGTTTTGCTTTCAAGTGGAATGACTGAAGCCGAGGCGGATGGCAAAATTTTAGACTGGCTGACCACTTACCAATCCATGGACCGTGCTGCGGGTAAAGATCGAATCGGTTTGCAAGCGCCGCCCTTTCAATTTGACGGTTGGTTGAATTCAGAACCATTGGCTTTGGATGATTTGAAAGGGCATGTGGTCTTTATTCGTTGGTTCACCGACACCTGCCCTTTTTGTGCCAGCAGCGCGCCTGGCTTGCGGCAATTGTATGATGAATACACAGACCAAGGCTTGAAAATGATTGCTGTCTTTCATCCCAAGGCTGGACGTGATGATCCGTTGGACAAAGAGCGAGTGGCGCGTGTGGTGGAAGCGAGAAATTTCAAATTTCCCGTGGCCATTGATTGGGATTGGCGTAAGGGCACTTTAAAAGACTGGTGGCTCACCGGACCCAAACGACCCGGTACGTCAGTGACGTTCATTTTGGACAAATCCGGTGTGATTCGTTTTGTCCATCCCGGTATGGAATACCACGAAGACAATGGTTCTGAATTACATAAGATGTGTGCCAGTGACATGGGCAACATCAAAAATGCCATCGAATCACTGCTGGCGGAATGAATGGCAAAATGATGTGGTTTTGATTCAATGAAAAAAGCAATCGTTTTGGGTGCAACCGGCTTGGTGGGCAGTCATTTGGAGAGTCGCTTGGTGGAATCAACGGGTTTTGATCAAGTGGTGGCGGTGACGCGGCGTCCGGTGGAATATACTTCTGAAGTAATACAGGACAGTCATCGATTGAGAAGTTGAAAGCAGTGTTAAAGAAACTATTTTTATTTTGAGTTAGTATGAAATTATGTGTTTGGGATTGGATTATTCAGTGAATGGGTAGCATACAAGGGTGGGCTACCAAAAGTAGGCGCTTTAGGCGAGCAACGCGCAGCCCAACATCAGACCTTCAATTACACCATAAACTTCTAATATTTAAAGATAACAACCACTCTTTTCAAGGAGTAAGTTTTGTTAGCCAACCATCAAATGTTGGGCTCGGGCCATCACAAAACTTTTAGATATTATTTTTTGAGCAGTGTTCAAATATGAAATTAATAGGCAGCAAAATAGAAAATGAAAATCGTGAGCAGTTGCGAAACTCTAATGACAGTTTTGTTGCAAAATCAAAGCTTCGAGACGCGCTTGATTCTGAAGGACATTCTACTGATAAAGCATGTGTATTGCGCTGGATTCCAGATCAAGGTGAAGATAAATATGTGATTCTTGTAGATGGTTTATATATAATTTGTTTAGAACTCGACCGGATAAATCTAGAAAATCCTCCGATAATTAAGCGAATTGAATTTAAAGAATATATGCATGGTCTCAGTCGCTCCAATCAAATACAACTTTTGGTAGCTCAGGATTTAGTGAGTAAAAAACCCAACTAATCAATTCACTAAGAATGGTTTTTTTAGCAAGGTTGGTTGGCTACTTCAGCCTAGTTTCTTTGTCTATTGTCATTCTTCAAAACTTTGGGTAATAAGTTATGGGCGGAGCCCTTTCTATTATTATAATAATGTGAATCCAATATCAAACTAGAGGAGACGGTGATGAATGGTAATCCAGTGGGTTGGTTCGAAATATATGTAGATGACATGGCAAGGGCTGAGCAGTTCTATCAGACGGTTTTAAATGTTGCGCTTGAGGCATTGGGTGATCCCACTGATTCAAATGTGGTATTGAAGGCGTTTTCATCCAACATGGAACAGTATGGTGCTTCAGGGGCTTTGGTTAAGACGGAAGGCTTTTCAGCTGGTGGTAACAGCACTTTGGTTTACTTTTCTTGTGAAGATTGTGCGGTTGAAGAAGCGCGGATTGAAACAGCAGGTGGAAAAGTACATCAGTCAAAAATGGCGATAGGTGACTATGGTTTCATCACATTGGCAGTTGACACTGAAGGCAATATGTTTGGTTTACATTCTCAGAAGTAGGGATTGATTGTATTGAGTCTTACAGCGTACGAAAAATTATGAGTATGGAAATATCAATTGAAGCGTTAATCGATGCACCTTTAACCAACGTCTGGTCTGCTTGGGTCTCAGCTTCAGATATCAGTAAATGGAATTTTGCGTCCAATGACTGGCTGTGTCCAAGGGCTGAAATTGATTTAATGGTTGGTGCTGGTTTTAATTATCGGATGGAAGCCAAAGATGGTTCAATGGGTTTTGATTTTAAGGGTGTTTTTACTGATATAGAACCTGAAAGTAAAATAGAATATGAGCTTGCAGATGGTCGAAAAGTATTGATTACCTTTGCTCAAACAGAACAAGGTATCAGATTGGTTGAAACATTTGAGGCAGAAAATGAATTTTCAGCGGCGCAGCAAAAAGCAGGTTGGCAGTGTATTTTAAACAACTTTAAACAATATGTTGAAACCTTGTAAGTTACAGAAATTTGCGGTGAATTGGGAATGAAGCAGCTATTTGTATCAAGTAACTTATGGATAAAGTAAGTTTAACTTCATTTTTTGAGGGCACATTACTTCGGCCTGCTGACTGTGGAGATCAAAAAGCTTGGGCATTTGTTGTTTTACCTAAAAAGGTCAGTGACACTTTGCCCAGACGAGGCAGGACTTCGGTTGAAGGCACTTTGAATGATTACCCTTTCCAAGCCAGGCTCGAGCCAGATGGTCATTTAAGCCATTGGCTGAAAGTGACTACCGAAATGATGGATGCTGCTGCAACAACAGGTGATTCAGTGGCTATATCTCTTGCGCCAGTAAAAAAAGAACCTGAGCCAGACTTGCCCTCAGACTTGAGTGAGGCTTTGGCATCTGATCCACAAGCCATGATCACATGGCAAAAGACCAGCACTTTGGCGCGTGTGGATTGGATTCATTGGATAGAATCAGCCAAGCAATCAACGACAAGAGGCAAGCGGGTGCTTAATGGCTGTGAAATGCTGGCTTCAGGGAATAAGCGTGTCTGTTGTTTTGATTCATCTGGCCATTACAGTAAAAGCTTCAGCGCACCTAAAGAGTATAGTTAATGAGAGATAACCCCATCCTAATTTAATATAATGTTGTAAATCAAAAATCATATTCAAGGGAGGTAACCCGTGTTTAATGTAAAAGCTACCCAACATGTTCTGGCGGTTAATGATTTAGAACAGTCAGAGCGGTATTTCATTGAAAAGCTGGGCTTCAAGTTGCGATTCAGGGTGGATGGCTGGTCTTTTATCAGTCTTCAGGATTTTCATGTGATGCTGGGGCATTGCGCAGATGAAGTGCCTGCACGGGAAACCAACAACCATTCGTATTTTGCCTATGTAAACTGTGAAGACATCGATGCCTTGTTTCAACAATACAAAGCAGCAAGTGTTCAATTCGTTCAAGAAGTGGCAGATAAACCTTGGGGTTTGAGGGAGTTTGGAATCTCTACACCAGAAGGTCACAGGATTATGTTTGGGCAAGAGATAGAGCAATAGTGGTGCCTTGAACGACAGAATCCTCTGCATAAAGGTAAGTTATCCTTTTTAACAGATTATTGATTGAGAAGACTTTACGTATTAATTGGTGATACAATTTAAGTATTGAAAAATGTGAAGTGATAAGAATGTCAAATGCCTTGAAAATTGTATTAGAAAATATTGAAAACATGTCTTCAAGTGAGAAGGCCTTGGCAGCGCATTGTATTTTGAGTGCACTTGACAAAAATGACAATGAAGACATCGACTCTGAATGGTTGGCTGTCATTGAATCTAGGCGAGCTCAGTATAAATCTGGAACGGTTAAGTTAAGTGGCTGGGATGAAATGAAAAAAAGGATTTTAGAATAATTTGTTAGATTTATTCATATTTCCTGAAGCTGAAGAAGAAATTAAAGCTTCTTTTGACTGGTATGAGGCCCAAGCCAGCGGTTTAGGCATCGATTTTATTTCAGAACTCGACAGGGCTTTCAACAGCATTAAAACCCTCCCAGATGTTTGGCCTAAGTACCAAACATATTTTCAAAGATTTTTATTAAGCCGTTTTCCGTTCTCTGTTGTGTTCGAAGTAGAAGCGCAACAAATTATTATCTATGCTGTTATGCATAACAGCCGCAAACCAGGCTATTGGGAAGACCGTATTTAATTCGATCAAGAAATGGCCGATAAACCCTGGGGCTTGAGGGAGTTTGGAATCTCGACACCCGAAGGACACAGGATCATGTTCGGTCAAGAGATTAAGTGGTAGAATTTACTCGCACATACATAAACATCACCCCCAAATCAAAGGAGGTGATGAATGGCATGCTTTGAATTAGTCTTTGAACTTGAAAACATACCAAAATCCAAACATGCCGACTACGGTAACCATCATCCCTAAAATGCTCAATAAGTCATTGCGAATGTCTTGGTTTTTGTTAGTATCTGTTAATTCAAAAAGTCGCTTGCCGTCTGCTACATCTTTAACGACATGTCTGGCTTGCTTTTTATGTAACAGTAAGTATTCGCGATCAAATCGTTTGGTGTTGCCTTGCAATCTGGCCCTTTGTTGATCTGCTGTTTCACCTAATTCATCCATCCTATATTGACTGAATAGCATCAACGGCTCGCCTTCCTTGATTACACCGTCAGAAATATAGGTATATGATTTTTCTGAAAATGCCAGAGACAATTGGCCGATCATAAACAGACCCAGTCCAGAAACCACAACCAAAGCGGCCATGATAAATCGTTGTTTTAGACGTTTCAGTTGTTGTTTCTTTACTGCTGAGAACTCAGCAGCCACTTCTGGCAGGTGCGCTAAATGATTACTGATGTATGATGGACTGAGCTTGGTGATTAAAGACATGGCATCTTGATTCAGTGTAGCCGAAACCTTTTGAATCACTTCAAAAGATGGGCTGCATTTGTCATTTTCTAGCTTAGATAAGTATGACTGTTCAGTTTGATTAGTTCGCCGAGTGTCATAAGTGTTCCTGTTGATTAAGTACTGCCCATTTTTTATCTAAATATCAGGAATAAAAAGATGAATAAAGCATCATATCAAAGAATATCGCTTGGTTGATTCAAACTTGCCTTAAGGTCACATTGAATCGATGAAAGCCTAGTTCTGGATGGGGTTGGGTGTTTTTGGTTTCTACGCCATGGTACATCAGGCGGGCGGTTCTGCCCCAAATCATCACATCGCCATCGTTTAGGGTGATTTTCTTTGCGGGGTTGTTGCGGCTGTCACCGTAAATCAAGAATGTGGCGCTCATGCCGAGAGAAACTGAGACCACAGGTTTGGACAGGTCGGGTTCGTTTTTGTCTTGGTGGGCGCTGAGTTTTTGGCTGGCTTGGTAGTGATTGAGTAAACAGGCATTGGGTTTGAAATTGTTGAAGCCTGTTTGAATGGCGGTTTGTTGGGCCAATTCGATGAATGCTTGCGGAATTTTGGGCCATGCTTTGCCAGTTTTGGGGTCATTGGGTAAATATCGATAACCTGCCTGACCACTGGTCCAACCTTTGTCACCGCAATTGGTCATGGAAATGTTGAGCCTTTTTCCACCGGGCGTGTGCATGAAGCGTAATGGTGCTTGTTTAACCACTTTTTTGAAGTCATCGGCCCATGATGTCCATGACACTTTGTTTCTGAACAAATAGATGTCTTTGCTTATTTCTGCTTGTGTATCAAACAAGTCGTTGTCGAATGATGGGGTGCTCATGGGTTGTTTGATAATTTATGTGGAGATTGTTTTATGAGATTATATCTTGTTCATTGCATTTCATCAGCAATGACTTGAAGTGATGGGGTGTACTGATGATAAATTGATGGCAACTTCATGAAAAGGCCTATGCCTTTTTTGCATAAGGATTGACAAGACTGGGAAAAGCCGTTTTAATGAAAGCACTACAAAAACCTTGAATGATGATTTTTAACAGACGCACTGCCTTAATTATTACGACAACGATCACAACCGTGACTCGTCGTGAGGTCATGCGCTGATTTAAATTATTTCATTTACCCAGCCCGTGACTTCCTCAGGAATCACGGGCTTTTTTTTGCCCTAAAGATTATATAAAGTTGTGAAAAGAATATGAAAGTAATGAAATTTGGAGGCTCTTCTCTGGCCTCAGCTGAACGATTCGCTTCGGTGGCACATTTGATTGTTGCTGAACGAGACCGGTTACAAGGACCGCCATATGTGGTTTTATCTGCGCCAGCTGGTGTGACCAATGAATTATGCCAAATGGTGACGGCTTTGAATGAAGGGGCAGTCGATGGTACAGATTCAGCTACAAACACCAATGCCGGCATCAATACATTACACTCTTTTCAACAACGAACCTCACAATTACTTAACGACAGCAAGCCGCTGTTATCTGATGCTGTCTGGATGGTGGCTGAAAATCAGCTGAAATCGTTGCTGAATGATTTGTCAGACAAGGTCAAAGGGTGTCAGTTATTGGGTTCTTGTCCGGCACCGGTAGCCACAGCCTTGTCAGTGGCCGGTGAGCAGTTCAGTGTGTTATTAATGCAAGCACATTTGTCACAGCTGGGTTGTGAATCTGCGAAATTGAATCCCGCTGATTTTATCCTGGTGGGCGATCAAGATTTGGTCGATGTCAGCGAAAGCAGCGTGCGTTTTGATGCTTTATCTTTGGCACCGATGGTACATTTGATGCCGGGTTTTTATGGTGAGGATCAACAGGGTCAATTACACACTTTGGGTCGCAATGGTTCAGATTACTCGGCTGCTGTTTTGGCGGTTTGTACCCATGCTGAATCGTGTGAAATTTGGACCGATGTTAATGGCATATACCATGCCGACCCGAGGATCGTAGAAGGTGCGCAGTTGATCGAACATTTGTCATTCAGAGAAGCGATTGACCTGTCATACTTTGGTGCCAAGGTACTGCACCCGAACACCGTCTTGCCGCTGGCGCAACAAAACATCTGTTGTGTGATCAAAAACAGCCAGAACCCTGAAGCCAAAGGCAGTATGATTTCAAACAACAGAACCAGCAAAAAAACCGTCAAAGCGATTTCCAATTTATCTGATGTGTCGATGATCAATGTCAGTGGTGCCGGTATGAAAGGTATGGTCGGCATGGCCGCGCGGGTGTTCGATGTCATCAGTCAGGCCCAAATTTCGGTGGTTTTGATCAGTCAAACTTCATCAGAATACGGCATCAGTCTGTGTGTTTCAGGGGCGCAAGCAGAACAAGCCGTTGACGTGTTGAATCGCTGTTTTGAGTTGGAAATCGGTTTGCAATTGATTAAGCCGATTCAATGCCAAAACCACTTGTCGGTGATCAGCGTGGTCGGTGACAGCATGTACCAGCACAAAGGCACCGCGAGTCGCTTTTTCGCCGCCTTGGCTCATGCCGGTGTGAATGTGATTGCGATTGCACAAGATGCCTCAGAACACAGCATTTCTGCTGTGGTGCGTTCAGAACGAATTGAAGATGCAGTGATAGTTTGTGACCATTATTTGTTCTCTAAGCAAGCCCGTGTGGATGCCTTTTTGATCGGTTGTGGCACGGTTGGACAGGCATTGATTGGCCAAATCAAAAAACAACAAGCTTGGTTGAAAAAGAAACAAATTGATTTGCGTGTGGTGGGCATTGCCAACAGCAAGAAGCAGTTGCTGTCCGAACAAGGTTTGGACTTAAGCCAATGGCAACAACAATTAGACTCAGCACCGGCCAGCTTGAATGCACAAGCTTTGGCTGACTGGGCACAAGACCAACATTTGATCAATCCAGTGGTCATCGACTGCACCAGCAGCGAATCGGTTTCGCAAGACTATGAAACCTATCTGGCCGGAGGCTTGCATGTGGTGACGGCCAACAAAAAAGCCAATACGGACAGCATGTCTAGGTATGTGGCTTTGCACCAATTGGCCGCGGAAAAACAAAAGCAGTTTTTGTATGAAACCAATGTCGGTGCCGGATTGCCGGTGATCAATAATTTGCAGAATTTGCGCCGGGCAGGCGATGAATTGTTGCAGTTTGAAGGCATATTGTCAGGGGCATTGTCCTATATATTTGGCGCCATACACCAAGGCATGAGTTTGTCAGAAGCGACAGCGAAGGCCAAATCCTTGGGCTATACCGAACCAAACCCAGCCGAAGACCTCAGTGGCTTGGATGTGGCTCGTAAAGTGCTCTTAATGGCTCGTGAAGCGGGTTTGTCCTTGGAATTATCAGACGTTGTGTTGGACGCGGTGGTACCAGATGATTTGGCACAAATAAGCGAAGCCGATGCCTTTATGCAGGCCTTGCCAAGTTATGATGATGCTTTTAGTGAAAAGGTGAAACAGGCCGAAGCCAACAATCAGGTCTTGCGTTATGTGGCCAGCATCACTGATGGCCAATGCCGGGTGGCTATTCAGGCAGTGGACAGTGACCATCCTTTGTATGACATTCAAGCAGGTGAAAATGCTTTGGCGATGTTGACTGAATATTATCAGCCCAAGCCATTTGTCATTCGTGGTTATGGCGCGGGTGCGGAAGTCACGGCAGCGGGTTTGTTTGGTGACTTGATGCGCATAGACACTTTGAGTCGGGAGTATTGAATGAAGGTTTCCGTTTTTGCACCAATTTCAGTGGGCAATGTGGGTGTTGGTTTTGACAGTTTGGGATTGGCATTAGAGCCGATACATGGTGAACCATTTGGGGATGTGGTGCATGTGGATGACAGCCCAAGTGGACAAGATCAGTTCACTTTAGCGGGCAGTCATGCCCATTATTTGCCATCGGAGAAAGAAAAAAACATTGTTTGGTTTGTGCTACAGCAGTTTAAGCAAGCCTTGTCAAAACGACAAATAAATGCCAAACATTGTTCAATCACACTAGAGAAAAACATCCCGGTTTCCAGTGGCTTGGGTTCCAGTGCTTGTTCGGTGGTTGCGGCTTTCGTGGCTTTGAATAACTGGTACCAAAAACCATTCAATGAACACCAGTTGTTATACATAATGGGACAAGCCGAAGCCGAGATTTCAGGCAGTTTACATTATGACAATGTCGCGCCTTGTTATCTGGGCGGTATGCAATTGATGTTACCTGCGGGCGAATCGGTAACGCAAACTTTACCGAATTTGGTTGGTGTGTACTGGGTGATTGCCTACCCTGATGTGGTAGTCAGTACCCAAGCCGCTCGAGCGCTGTTGCCTGATGAAATTGAGCGGGCTACAGCGATTCAGTTTGCACAGCATTTGGCTGGCTTTGTTGATGCCTGTCATCGCGGTGACAAGAACAGCGCATTTGCCTTGATGAAAGACGTGATAGCCGAACCGCACCGTGAAAGTATGATTCCAAAATACAAAGAGAGCAAAGCACAGTTGTTGGCCATGGGCAGTTTATCGGTTGGTATTTCAGGATCTGGGCCGACCTTATTCTCAGTTTGTGATGACCTAGAAAAAGCGAAAGCCCAGGCCGATTGGTTAGCAGCCAATTATCTCAACAAAAGGGGTTCCAGCAAAGGTGGCGGTTTTGTCAGTATTTGCCAGGCCGATGTGCGTGGTGCACGTCAATTAAAACAACAGGATGCGCAATCAGGGGAAGCGAAATGAAACTTTATAATTTAAAAGAACGGTCACAGTCGGTGAATTTTGACGAGGCTATCAAGATGGGCTTGGGTCGAGATCAAGGTTTGTTCTTTCCGGAAAAAATACCACGGTTAACAAACATGGATGAGCTGTTGCGCATGCCAGTGTTTGAGCGAAATGTGATTATTCACAGGGCTTTAATTGGTGATGCATTGACAGATGAACAGCTCAATGCAGTTGTGGAAAAAACCTATGACACACCAGTGAAATTGCGACCATTGGACGATAAAAAGGGTGCTGCATATTGTTTGGAGTTATTTCATGGCCCAACCTTGGCGTTCAAAGATTTTGGTGCCAAGTATATGGCCAATTGCCTCAGCCAAATCAGTAACCAAATCAGTAAAGAAAGCAGTTCTAACAACAAAATCACCATATTGACCGCCACTTCGGGTGACACAGGCGCGGCTGTAGCGCAAGCCTTTTACGGTTTGGAGAACATCGATGTGGTGGTGCTGTTTCCCAAAGGAAAAATCAGCGAATTGCAGCAAAAGATGTTCACCACTTTAGGGGAAAACATCAGAACAGTGGCGATTGATGGGGCTTTTGATGATTGTCAAAAGTTGGTGAAACAGTGTTTTGATGATGCTAAATTAGTCCAGTCTTTGGGTTTGAATTCGGCCAATTCGATTAACATCAGCCGCCTTTATGCCCAAGTTTGTTATTACTTTGATGCCATTGGGCAATTGTCGGAAACAGAGCGAGAGAATGTGGTGGTTGCTGTGCCCAGTGGAAATTTCGGTAATTTGACCGCTGGTATCATTGCCAAGTGCTTGGGATTGCCAATCAAGCGGTTCATCGCAGCGACCAATGCCAATGACACGGTGCCTCGCTATCTAGAAACGGGCCAATGGCAACCCAATGAAACTGTCGAAACCTTGTCGAATGCCATGGACGTGAGTCAGCCGAATAACTGGCCGCGGATTGAGTATTTGGTCACATCGGGTCAATTTGATGCCGATTTGTTGAACGGTGTTTCGGTGACTGAAAGCCAAACCGCTGAAGCCATGAAACAGATGCAACAACAAGGCTACATCAGCGAACCGCATGCGGCTGTGGCTTATCATGGATTGAATCAATCTTTGGTTGAAGGTGAAACCGGCCTGTTCCTCGGCACGGCACACCCCGCGAAATTCAAATCATCTGTTGAAGACATCTTATCGATTGAATTACCACTTCCCGCAGAGATTGACGCTGTAAAAGACAAAGCCGATTTATCCGTGTCGATGAAAGCAGATATTGATGCCTTGAAAACGTATTTGTTGCGGTGAAAATTATTTGTAGTTGCAAGGCATGTCGCTGCCTTGCACCGCAACATGGTTTTGTTATGAAATGAACTGGTGGTTAATGGCTTGGGTTGGATAACAAACCAGATCGGGCATCCGCAAGGGGTACAACTACAGTCAAACCAGACTGGTAAGTTTTGTAGCTGCAGGGCTTGCCCCTGCCTTTGCTCCACAATAAAGCCATGTGCTGTCTTCCTGAGGTCAGGTGATGGAAATATTGCGGTTTGGGCGAAGCACAAGAAGCGATATTGGAATGCCGTAGGCCGTGAACTCATGACACCATATCTAAAATAAGTGGAAAGAACTGTATTCTTGTGAATTGTATTTAATGGCATGTCGCGTGAGTCGAATGGATCTCAAGATAAACACGAGATTTCTCAACTTGCCTGAGGCTCCCTCGAAATGACGGGTTGTTGTGTATTTCGTAGTCGCAGGACTTGTCCCTGCCTTTGCATCGCAATATGGTTTGTTATGAAAGAACTGGTGGTTAATGGCTTGGGTTAGGTAACACACCAGATCAGGCACCTGCAAGGGGTGCAGTTACAGGTGAAGTTCATTCAATTTGTGTTAATTCATGAAGGCTTCGACAAGCTCAGCCGGCTTGTTTTTTACATAAATTACAGTATGAAGTTCACTGAGCTTGTCGAAGTGGTTGTTTAGGCTTGCTTTATGAGTTTCATCAATGCCTACACATACTCGGCAAATACCTGATTTTTGCATTCGATTCACAGCGCCATTCTACGTAACTTTGGCTGCTGAAATCAGGAATCAAATAAACATAATCATCAGGGTTTAATTGTCCGTCCCAATAATTCAATTCAATCATGATGGTGCCAGATTCTGGGTCAATTTCAATGCCGTCAATCATTTCAATAGAAGCCAGATCGAACCCTTGTAAACTGCCTGTGTTTAAGGCATGTTCTGCAATCGCTATTTTATGCATTGAGGCTTGTGCTAAGGCGCTGCCAATTTTGGCACGCACGGTGTAATCGCGGTATGCGGGTACTGCATAAGCCATCATGATTGAAACGGTGTAGAGGCTCATCATGCTGCTTTCACTGCTGAGCAGGCTTTCTAGTACAGAATATTCATAGGCGAGCTTGAGTGACACTTTTTCACTGTCAGAGCTCAAGGCCATGTTCATGCGACCGGTTTTGGGCAGTTTTAATTCACTGGCGGTGGGTAATTGAAACAGATCAACATGTGTGCCTGCCATGTCGCCCAATACTTGGATCACCGATAAGTAGATGTGGTAAATGTCCTTGGGTAAATTGTCGATTTCTTTACCATAGGCCAAAATGGCGCTGTCCCAGTTGACCTTCTGGTTATGATTCAACCAGTCTGATAATTGCTGTGTTTCATTGCTGTTGAATTTTTCGGCCAATACTTGTGGCACGGCTGCAAAGTAAATCACATCGCCTTTACGAACCCAATAGCTGTGCTGTTTGAACATGCCAAGGACTTGACTGATTTGTTCAAAGTCTTTGGGCAATTCTGCTTCTTTTTGCGTTAGGAACAGTTGGAGTAAACCTGAAAAGTGCATTTGGTTAATTTCAACACCTGCGAAGCTTTGTGAACCAGCTTTTGCATCAACCAATGAACTGAATTTATTGAACATATTTTGGTGTGTGCTTTGGTCTTTAATTTTGAGTGCCATCCAGCGGCCTGCCTGGTCATTAACCATCAACAATTTTTGTTCATAGGCTTTCAATAAGTCAGCGGCTTCAAAACCCATGACTTGAGAAAATTTAGCTGAAATTTCATTCCAAGTTTTGTTGTTTTTGGTATTCAAAGACATCATGTTTGTGGCTGATTTGATTTGGTCAATGGTCGGTAGTGCCATTTGAAACACACTTTCGGGCTTACCAGCCAAACTGACGTCAAAGCTGCTTTGCGAAGACAGGCGCGGCATAAACAAACGCCAGCCCGCTTCAGGCATCAATACGTGCATGCTCAATGCGGATTTACCCCTGGCTGATTCGGTGCCCAACCAAATGTATTCCATTTGATCGACGGCCAGTTTTTCTGCTGCCATGCGCTGTTGAGGAGGCAAAAATGCAGCACCCAGTTGATAAAGTTTTGATACCGCCACCCAAGTTTTTAAATTTAAACCACTGGGGTCTGATGTTTTGTCCAATTGCATGATTTTGTTTAAAGTGGCAGCTGTTTTGTTTTGCCACAAGGCATCCAATTTCTTTTTATTCGCACCCAAGCCAGAAAGTACCAATAACTGGCCGCTGTCTTCATCGTATTGAATGTGATTGGTGATGCTTTGTACATTGAATTGCCATTGGGTTAAGTTGTTTTCCTTGGTCGCTTCGCTGCTCAGTTGCGGTGATACCAACTGCAATGATTGGTTGATCAATTGGTCTAATTGCTCAGCTGTTAGCCCATCAAAACTGGTGGCTAAAGCGACATTGGGCATCAAAGAAGCTGCCGAATAATTCAACATGGCCAGTTCAATCGGACCACTGTGGTGTAACAACAAGGTGTTGACCAGTGCTTGTTGCTCGCTGGGTATCAACTTGAGGTATTTTTCAGCCGCTGAATTTTTAATTTGTGCCACTTGCTTTAGAAATTCTGGGCGCTCTTGAATCGGATGTAAGCTGTCGGCTTTTGGGTCAAACAATGTGTTCCATAGGTTTGGTATGCTGGCATAGGCAACAGTTTGTTCGGGTAAGTGATTTCTCAGCCAGCTGCTTTTGTTGGCCTCAAAAGAATAGCCACGTTCATTGAATTGTGTGGTTGAGTTGTTGCTGTTGTTGGCATTGTTGTCGTTATTTTGACAACCGCTGAGCGTTAATATAGCAGCAAAAATAAGGACGAAGGTTTGGCGGATTTTGTGATTCTGCATGTTTTGTGTTGAGCTAAGAAAGTGAAAAATTATACCCCAAAAGTCACCAAATGCATGAAACTTGCTGCACGGGCTTTCTAATCGTCCGGTGAGTGGTTAAAATAGCGGCTTTAGAACACGAGTAACAACATGGGAAGAGCGTTTCAGAACAGAAAAGAATCCATGGCAAAAACATCGGATGCCAATGCCAAGGTTTACAGCAAATTCAGTCGAGAAATTTACGTTTGTGCCAAAGCAGGCGGCGGCGACCCAGATGCGAACTTGGCTTTGCGCAGCTTATTGGATCGTGCCAAAAAAGCCCAAGTACCTGCTCATGTGATAGACAAGGCCATCGACAAAGCCAAAGGTGGCGGCGGCGAAGATTTCGCTGTGGCACGTTATGAAGGTTATGGCCCGGGTGGTTGTATGGTGATTGTTGATTGTTTGACTGACAACCCGAACCGCACTTTTGGTGATGTGCGTTTGTGCTTCACCAAAACAGATTGCAAAATCGGTACACAAGGCACGGTCATGCACATGTTTGATCACTGTGCCATATTGGTGTTCAAAGGTGATGATGAAGATGCGGCATTAGAAGCCTTGATGGAAGCCGATGTCGATGTCAGTGACATAGAGAATGAAGGCGGTATGTTGACCGTGTTTGCGCCGCACAATGAATACTTCAAAGCGAAACAGGCACTGGAAGAAGCTTTTGGTGAAATTGACTGGGAAGTTGATGAAATTCAGTTTGTGCCTCAAAACACTTCGCCTATTACTGATGAAGAGCAGTTGGCTTTGTTTGAGAAGTTCATCGACATGCTCAATGATTTGGACGATGTGCAAAACATTTACCACACAGCTGAAGTGTAATTCTGAGTTGCAGTTGATGCTTCATTTTTGTATGATAAATAACATTATTTAATAGGCAATAAACCTATGCTGGAACTGAGATTATTGATTGCTTTTATCGGCCTGATTGTTCTGGCGTTGATCTATTATTTTGGCACCAGAAAGCCAAAGATGACTCGCAGTGATTACCATGAAGACGAGTTGTTTCAAATTGATCCTGTATTGGAGCCGGAAGGTTCTGCTATGTCGGAACCAGAAGTTCAAAGTTCTGCAATTCCTAAGCCAAACATTGACACCCAAAGTCACGGTAAAATCGTGACTTTATTCTTGCATGCCAAAGACGGCCTTCAATTTGATTGGCACCAAATCAAAGATGCGGCGGCCAAAGCCGGTTTAGAGTATGGTGATGATCATTTGTTTTACCGTTACCGTCGAATTGGCAGTGAGCAAGAGATGCTGTTTTTGGTGGCTAACATGTTGAAGCCAGGTGTGTTTGATGTTGATTTGAGAACCACTGGGCTCGCATTTATCATGCAAGTGCCCGGCACCATGAACGCTTTGGATATGTGGGACACCATGTTTCCTGTCGCCACCCGAATGACAGAAATTCTTGACGGATATTTGACGGATGATAACCATTCTGCATTTTCAAGACAGCGCATTGCTTCAATGCGAGAGGAAATGCGTCAAATCGATCACGACAACGAATGAAACTCAAAAATCTCGCCGAATATTTGGCGCAAGTTGAATTACTCAACCACCACGCGCAGCAATATTACGTTTTAGATGATCCTGAGATCAGTGACGCTGAATATGATGCAGCCTATCGTTCACTGTTGGATTTCGAATCAAGACACCCTGATGCTGTGGCTTCAGATTCCCCAACACAACGTGTGGCAGATCAACCGTTGTCACATTTTGATTCGATACAGCATGCCAAACCCATGCTGTCTTTAGGTAACGTGTTTTCTGAAGAAGAGTTGAATGCTTTTGATGAGCGCATTAATAAAATACTGAGTGAAGAGTCGGGTGACAGCGGTGAAATTCACTATGCAGCTGAACCCAAATTGGATGGACTGGCTGTCAGTATTCGCTATGAAAATGGCTTGCTGGTTCAAGCGGCTACACGCGGAGACGGTCAAAAAGGTGAAAACATCACCGCCAATGTCAAAACCATGCCATCGGTTCCACTGAAACTGAAAACTGAAACTCCGCCTGAGGTATTGGAAGTTCGGGGCGAAGTGGTGATGTTGCGCAAAGGTTTCGATGCTTATAATGCTTGGGCTGAAAAAAATGATGAAAAAGTTTTTGCTAATCCAAGAAATGCCGCTGCGGGTTCTTTAAGACAATTAGACCCAAGAAAAACAGCACAAAGGCCGTTGTCTTTTTTTGCTTATTCCATTGGTGACGTGTCTGCTGACTTTGAATTTAATAAGCACTCTGACATCATGGCTGCGCTGAAAACTTTGGGTTTTCAAATCAACCACTTGAATCAGGTGGTATCGGGTGTTGCCGGTTGTATGGCTTTTTATCAAAAGGTAGGACAACTGCGTTCGAGCCTAGATTTTGATATTGATGGTGTGGTTTATAAGGTTGATGATTTATCACAGCAGGACATTTTGGGTTTTGTCACCAAGGCACCACGGTGGGCCACTGCACATAAATTTCCAGCAGAAGAAGCGACTACAGTTATAGAAAATATTGATGTACAAGTGGGTCGCACAGGCAGTATTACACCCGTCGCCAGATTAGAGGCTGTTACCGTTGGTGGTGTCAGCATCACCAATGCGACCTTGCACAATGAAGATGAAATCAGGCGAAAAGACGTGCGTGTTGGTGACACGGTTTTTGTTCGTCGAGCCGGCGATGTGATTCCCGAAGTGGTCAAAGTGGTTAAAAGTAAGCGTCCAAATGACAGTGTGCCATTTGATATGCCAACCCATTGCCCGGTGTGTGACAGTCAGTTATTTAAAGCAGATGGAGAAGCTGTTTTGCGTTGTTTGAATGGATTGAATTGTGACGCCCAAAGGAAAGAGTCTATCAAACATTTTGCTTCACGCAAGGGCATGGATATTGATGGTTTGGGCGACAAATTGGTTGAACAACTGGTTGATGCTGGTTTGATCAAAACACCTGCTGATTTGTACAAATTGAAAGAAGCACAAGTGTCTGGGCTTGAGCGCATGGCCCAAAAATCGGCTCAAAATTTGCTTAATGGCATTGAAAAAAGCAAACAGAATACATTGCCTCGATTTATATACTCGTTGGGTATTCGAGAAGTCGGAGAGGCAACGGCTTTGACTTTGGCTAATGCGTTTAAAAACATGGCAGCTTTGATTGCTGCGGATCAAGAAACATTGGTTTCTTTGCCTGATGTGGGTGAAATAGTGGCAGCCAGAATTTTGCATTATTTCAAGCAAGAATCCAATTTAGCGGTGATTGAACAGCTGTTGTCAGCGGGTGTTACTTGGCAAGAAATCAAAGCGCCGGAATCAGCTGAGTTGATTTTAGAAGGGCAGACGGTGGTGTTGACAGGAAAGCTGAGTCAACTGACCCGATCTGATGCCAAACAAGCACTACAAAGTTTAGGTGCAAAAGTCACGGGCTCTGTATCTGCTAAAACTGACTTGTTAGTGGCGGGTGAAAATGCCGGGTCAAAGTTAGCCAAAGCCCAAGACTTGGGTGTTAAAGTTGTTGATGAACAATGGTTAGTTAATCAACTGAATTGATCAGCCTTTTTAATCGAAATCACCAAAATATATCCGATCGAACTCAAACGCACCATCGCAAATCAAATCTCCTGTTTGACTGGTGAGTATGATGGCTTTGCGGCCCAGGTCATAACTGACATCACCAATAAGCCCTATTTCTTGGGTGTCGGTAACCAAGGTAAATAGGCCGGTATTAAATGGTGGGTCGGAATTGAATTGAGTACAGTTATTGATGTCATTGTTGAGGGCCAGCACTTCCTGATTGCTAAAATCTATGTTGATGTCTTCATATATTAAATAAGCCACATCGTCTAAAACCAGCCAATTTTTAGAGGCGATAGGTTCGCCTTCTGTGTGTTCTGATGGGGCTGCATGAGTGAATGTGCAGGCCAACAAACCCAACACAAAAGTTTTTGTTTTCAAATCATTTCTCCAATTTCGCCATCCAATCATAGCGACTGGATTGAAAGGAAATTGTGAAATGAAACGAAAAATAGGGTTAATCTGCTCAGAATCCAGTACCTATCCGCAAGTAAAACTGAACATCGCCACCCCGACTGTAGCCTGTGCCAAGGAATAAAACGGTATCCAATACATCAAAAGATATGCCTGATGATACACCATATTTCATGTCATCAAGATTGATGTGTCTTTGCCAGACGTTACCCCAATGCGTCTTGACACGAAAATCGGGACTACCAATCACTGGTAAATTAATCATGGGCAGTTCTGTAAACCAGCCCACTTCAGCAATAAAGGCATTCAAACCCAACAGTGAGTGTGTTGGGTACCCTGCAAAATCATTGATACCACCCATGGCAAGGAAATACTCGTCATCATCTGTTAGGTGCGTTAAAGTGGTTTTTAAACTCAAATGTAACGCAGAGCGTTTCAGCATTGGAAGTCGTTGGTATCCGTTAAATGAGATCCACTGGACGCGATCGAATACCCCCAGTTCTGTGGTAATGTCATGACCAAAACGAGGTGCTACAGCTTTTTCGAGCGTGTCATTGCCGTAGTTAATTTTTATACCAACAGTTTGGTCAACAGCAGTATTAAAGGCTGTTGAATTAATCGTGGCAACCACGCTTTCATCCTTATACCAAAGACCTGCACGCCATTCAGTGGTTTCTGAAGGGTTATAGCCCAGGCCTATACCAAAGCCATACTCTTTCAGGTCATACTCACCAACTGCTTTGATACCTTTATAATATCGCCTGTTGTCTTTGGCCAGTATCAAATCTGCAGTGGCAAAGTATTTGTTTTTGAAATCCAGTGGCTGGTAGAGTTGAGACTGCCATGAGATTTCTGACCCAAGGCTGAGTGCATTACTCCAAGTGGCACCTTTGGTGTTGATGTTGTGTCTTTGGTGGCGTACCAACAGTGAAAATCGGGTGTTAGAGTCAAAGTCATCTGCGACTTGCAGCCCAAACTTCAAATAATCAGGCCCCCATAGCTTTTCTTTTACTGTGAAGTTGATGCCTTTTTTATTGTCTCGTTCTTTAATATGGTAAGTGATGACTTGAATGTCTTCTTCGTGGGCAACAATGGCGTCTGCTATGACTTGAATTTCTTTGGCATCAAAGGCCTTTCCAATCAATGATTTTGCACTATTTTGTAAGCGTTCAGTGGCGGTTCTTTCATTGCCATTGAATTCAACAAACTGAATGGTGCTGGGGATTTCTCTGGGCAGGAAATTTCTGCTTTCTAAGTGTGCCAAATATTGACGTTCTGTCACCCTAAATGGTTCCAGTTTTGATGAGTTCAGGTAAGTTGCCAAGTAACCTAAATTTGCAAAAGCTTCACTCTCAGTAAAATCAGATGAAGTTAATTTTTTTAAGTCGGGTGTAATTAAAATGTCTGCATGTTTGGCTGAAACCTTGGTGTTTTGTACCAAACTGACATCAATACTTTGGTAGGTGACAGAAATCAATGATGAGTTTTCATCAACATGATTCAAGGGTGATGAAATGTTGACAGCTATGACGATGTCTGCCCCCATGTCTTTGACTACATTCACAGGCAGGTTGTTCAAGATACCGCCATCCGCAAGCATCCTGTCATGGTGTTTTACTGGGCCAAACAAAAGCGGAACTGCCATAGATGCACGCATGGCCATGGCCAAGTCACCATGATCAATTATATAAGGCTCGCCTGCATTGAGGTCGGTGGTTATGGCACGAAAAGGGACTGGAAAATCGTCAAAATTTTGAGTTTGAAAAGAGCCAACAATGCGCTGTAATTCAAGCATGATTTTGTGGTCACTGGCAATGCCTGTGCCTGTTTTAACAGCGTTATCAACGATGCCAATTTCTAGATCTGCTATGTAATCTTTTTCAACTTGCCGCTGTCTGTAGTTTTTCAATTGCCTTTTGGGAGAGGGATTCATGGCATCTTCCCAGTCAATAGAATGAACAACCCACTCTAAATCATTGGGACTCATGCCAGTGGCATACAAGCCGCCAACAATACTGCCCATTGAGGTGCCAGCAATATAGTCGATAGGGATTTGCTTTTCTTCCAATGCGCGCAATACACCAATATGAGCCAAACCTCTGGCACCACCACCAGACAAGGCCAGTCCAATTTTGGGTCTTTTGTTTGTCGATTGATCATGACCCAAAGAGGGGCTTGAGCATGTGAGCAAAAGAGCCAGTAAAATTAAGAAATGTGTGGTGCCAGGTCGCATGCAGTTATTTTATTGAGCGTTTTGTTCAAGTTCAATGTTTTTTAATGTATCACCATCAGAATCCACAAATGATTCACAAAACCAGTACATTCCAACCCCCCTGAGAATGAAAAAAAGCGAAAAACTGAGCCAAAGCATGTGGTTCAAGTGATCTGGAAAATAGTAGCTCAGGAGATACCATGTGGGTATAAAGCCAGCAAAAACCGACAATAACATGGCATTTCGCATGGCTTTTGACTGTGTGGTGCCGATACAAAGCCCGTCGTAGACAAAGGCGCTGAAACTGATGACAGGTAGTACAATAACCCAAGGTAAATAGTCCGTTGCTGTTGATCGTATGTTTTCCAAATGGGTTAATTGGTCAATGATACTTTGGCCAAAAAACAAAAACATCAGACTCAAGAATAAAGACATTGTGCCTGCAAAGAACATGCTGGCATAAAAGCTTTCAGCCAGTTGTTTGTGGTTTTTGTTACCTAAATGGCGACCACATATTGATTCTACGGCATGGGCATAACCATCCAAGCCATACGCAGTTAAGTAAAAGAAGTTCATTAATACGGCATTGCTTGCCAAAATCAAGTCGCCCTGAATGGCGCTTTGTTTGGTCATGTAGGTAAAAACCGTAATCAAGCAGGCAGTGCGTATAAATATGTCGCTGTTCAATTTAAAAAAATTAAGCCACGAGTGTTCTGTGTTGTTGGGTGAGTGTTTGCGCCACAGCTGATGAAAGTGATGTTTGTCTAAGATTTGAGATTTGACCAGCCAATAACCACCTAAGGAAACCGCTGACATTTCGCTGATTAATGAACCCAAGGCCACACCCTTGACATCCCAATGGAAAACGAGGACAAACAATGCATCTAATAATATGTTGGTGATTTGCGAGACCAGCATCAGCTTGAGGACTTTGCCGGCTTGATTGGTGGCTAAAAAATAACCATTCATCACAAACAACAACAAGCTGAATGGCATGGCAAAATATCGGATGTGCATATAATCAGTGGCCAGCAATGCCACATCACCACCGTTAGACAACAAATACAGCTGCAAAGGAATCAAAACAGGTTGTAACACAACCAATGATAACCCCAAAAAGGTCGCTAAAAACAGCGCCCTGGCCATGTGTTGAGCCGACTGTGTTGGGTTGTTAGCACCGTGTGACTGGGCTATCAGACCGGTGGTGCTCATGCGAAGAAACCCCAGGCCCCAAAGCAGCATATTTAATGCACTGCTACCGATATTAACCGATGCCAAATAAATTTCAGAGTCAAGGTGGCCCAAAATGGCGGTATCGACAATGCCCAGCAATGGCAAACTGATGGCCGATAAAACCATAGGAACAGCAATGGCATGAACTGGCTTAAACTGATTTTTAAGTTTCAGCATCAAGTTTCAGGGCGGGGTTGTACAGTCAGTTCAACTTCAAATGGCTTGTCATCGCGAATCACGTTGATGATGACTTTATCATCAACTGTCAAAGAATTCAGCTTCTTATCGTATGCAAGAAAGCTGTTAACCGCTTCGCCATCCACATGAGTGATGACGTCATTTTTTTTAATACCAGCAGAGAGGGCGATGCTGTTAGGGTAAACACGTGCCACTTGCACCCCTTTTTCTGGTCGTTTTAAGCCGTAAATAAAGTATATTTCAGGTTTGTAAAAGTAGATGCCAAACCAGCCGCGTCTGACTTCGCCATAGGTGATGATTGAATCTACGATTTGTTTGGTGGTGTTGGATGGGATGGCAAAGTTAATGCCTTCAGCACCATGTTGAATATAGCTGGCGGTGCTTATCCCGACCACTTCACCCAATGAGTTTACCAATGCGCCACCTGAATTGCCTTCGTTGATGGCGGCATCTGTTTGAATAAAGTTTTCATAGCTGCTGATATTCAAGCCTTTGCGGCCTGTGGCACTGATGATACCCAGAGAGACGCTTTGGTTGAGTCCATAAGGGTTACCAATAGCAAGAACTACGTCGCCTGTGTTGCTGTATTCACTGTCTGCGAAGTGTGCAGGGGTTAAGTTATTGGCATCAATTTTAATCACAGCCAAATCTGTTTCTTTGTCTGATCCAACCATTTGCGCTTCAAACAATTCGTTGTTCCACAAAGTGACATAGATTTTGGAAGCCCCCGCGGTGACATGATGGTTGGTGACTATGTGTCCGTCTGGAGAAACAATCACACCAGAGCCAACAAAATTACGGGTCACATATGGCGCTGCGGGCGAAATGCCGGGATTTGAGTTTGGGATTTGAGTGTGACTCTGTACGTAAATGCCGACTACAGCAGGTGCAATGGTTTGAACTGCCTTGGCGTAACTCTGCCCTGTTGCAGGTGTATTGACGCTGTTCTCAGTGTGGCTTGTTATGCGGCCTGTGCTCCACAGGTAAGTAAAGGCGACAGCCAAACCAATGACCACCGACTGGCCAACAAAAATCAGGTGCTTTTTCATCGTCTGAAACGTGTTTAGATAATAGGATATTAGAACATGGACAACCGAAAGTGGGTAAAGTTTTTAGAAAAGTGACATTTGGAACATTTAATAAAAATAAAACGTCGCTATGAAAAGTCGTTAACATCTTGTAAAATTGCGCGGATTTGCTATGTATGTTTGATGTTTTGACTGCGGTCAAGGCAAAATTGATATACTGAATGACAGTTTCTGCCGATACATGTGGGCAGTTTAATTTCAAGATTAGGGGTTATTTCAATGACTGACAACGTCAATAAAAGCCGTCGTAATTTGTTGCTCAGCACATCCGCCGTTGGTGTGGTTGGTGCTGGTTTTGCAGCGGTTCCATTTATAAAGTCCTGGTTGCCATCTGAGCGAGCGAAAGCCGCGGGCGGACCAGTTAAAGCTGACATTTCTAAGGTTGAGCCTGGTCAGATGTTAAACGTTTTGTGGCGTGGACAACCTGTGTTTGTTGTTAACAGAACTGAAGAACAATTGGCAGTTTTACCTACTTTGAATGACCGCTTGAAAGATCCTGAGTCAGAGGGAGCCATTGAGCCTCCTTATGTGAAAAATATCAATCGATCTATCAGGGATAACCTTTTTGTTGTAGTTGGTATTTGTACGCATTTGGGTTGTTCTCCGAAGTTCTACCCAGATTTGGTACCACAACAATTCGACAGTGAATGGAAAGGTGGATTTTTCTGTCCTTGTCACAGTTCACGTTTTGATATTTCTGGCCGCGTATTTGCAGGTTCACCAGCCAGCAGAAACTTAGATGTACCTCCGTACATGTTTTTAGATGACAACACCATCATGATTGGTATGGATGAGGAGAATGCGTGATGGGAACTGAAGCTTCTACACAAAAAGGATTCATGGGTTGGTTGAACAAGCGTTTGCCTGTGACTCAATTCTACAAAGACCATTTGTCAGAATACTACGCACCAAAGAATTTTAATTTTTGGTATTTCTTTGGCTCATTGGCCTTATTGGTTTTGGTTAACCAAATCCTGACGGGTATTTGGTTGACCATGCATTATAAGCCTGATGCGGCACAAGCCTTTGGCATGGTTGAATACATCATGCGCGATGTGCCTTGGGGTTGGTTAATTCGTTATTTACACACCACAGGTGCTTCGGCATTCTTTGTGGTTGTCTATTTCCATATGTTCCGTGGCCTCTTATATGGTTCATACAAGAACCCACGTGAGCTGGTATGGGTCTTCGGTATGATCATTTATTTGGCTTTAATGGCTGAAGCCTTTATGGGTTATGTATTGCCTTGGGGTAACATGTCATACTGGGGTGCTAAAGTGATCACTCAACTGTTCGGTGCGGTTCCATTTATTGGTGATTCATTGGTTGAATGGGTGCGTGGTGATTACCTGATTTCAGATGCGACCTTGAATCGTTTCTTTGCTTTGCATGTGGTTGCATTGCCTTTGGCTATTGTTGCTTTGGTTGTGTTGCACATTGCTGCATTGCACACTGTGGGTTCTAACAACCCAGAAGGTGTTGATATCAAGAAACACAAAGATGAAAATGGCAAGCCATTAGATGGCATTCCATTCCACCCTTATTACTCTGTTAAAGACATATTTGGTGTGGGTTGTTTCTTGTTGGTGTTCTTGTTTATTGTGTTTGTTAAGCCTGATTTTGGTGGCTTGTTTTTAGAGCATGATAACTATGTACCAGCAAACCCAGCCGTGACACCTGCGCTAATTAAGCCAGTGTGGTATTTCACACCTTTCTATGCCATGTTGCGTGCAGTTCCAGATTTGCAGTTGGGTGCTTTGGTGATGTTGTTGGCAATCGTGGTATTGTTCTTCTTGCCATGGATTGATCGTTCTCCTGTGAAATCGATTCGTTATAGAAGGTGGCCTTACAAGGTGGCTTTGGGTGGCTTTGCTTTGTCTTTTGTTGCCTTGGGTTGGCTCGGCATGCAGGCAGCAACAGAAACTTACAAACTGATGGCACAACTCTTTACCGTTTATTACTTTGGTTATTTCATTTGGCTGTTTTTCTACAGCGGCAATGAAAAATACCATGAAGTACCAGAGAGGATTGAACACTGATGAAAAAGATTATTATTTTATTGTTGGCTTTGAGCGCATCTTCGATGTCAATCGCAGCCGGTGACAGCTTTGTTAATGAAAAAGCACACAACAACATCCGTTCAACAGATTCGTTAAGACGTGGTGCCAAAACATATATGAATTACTGTATGGGCTGCCATTCCATGAATTTTCAGCGTTACAACCGTGTGGCAAAAGATTTAGATCTGACAGAAGATGAGATGATGGAGTCATTGGTTTTAACAGATGCAAAATTTGTTGATAAGATGGAAATTGCCATGACTGAAGAGCAAGGCAACAAGTGGTTTGGTAAAGCAGGTCCAGATTTGACTGTGATTGCCAAAGCGCGTGGTGTTGATTGGTTGTTCAGTTATTTGGTTAATTTTTATCAAGATGAAAAGCAAGCCAACGGTTGGAACAATTTAACATTGCCCAATGCTGCCATGCCTCACATTTTGTGGGAAATGCAAGGTATTCAAAAGGCTAACTTTGTTGTTGAAACTGATAAAGATGGCAATGAACACGAAGTGTTTAAAAATTTTGATCAAATAGCTGAAGGCAGCATGAGCCAAGAAGAATACAGAGACACAGTGCGTGACTTGGTTAACTTCTTAGATTATTCATCAGAGCCAGCAAAATTAATCAGAATGTCTTATGCGCCTTGGGTGTTGTTATTTGTGTCAATATTTACATTTTTGGCCTACATGTTAAAGGTCAATTACTTCAGAGATGTACACTGATTTAACAAATCATTAATGATTTGATATACTGCAAGGCTTCTGGGGCATCTGCCCCAGAAGCCTTTTTTATTTAAAGGTTCAATATAAGCCTAAAACAGGAGGACTATCAGGTGTCAATTATCGAACGCGGACGTTCCTTGATAACGATTTATTCTGAAAAAGAATCTTTTGATTCTCACCGAATCAGATTTTTGTTAGCAACTAAAAACATCAATTGTAAAATCATAGATGTCGATAAAAACAATTTGCCAGAAGACTTGTTGTCTCGTGGTGAAGATGTAGAAATTCCAGCACTCATAGATCGAGATATGTTGTTGTATGGCGTCAGTGTCATCACAGAATATTTAGATGAGCGCTACCCCCATCCTCCACTGATGCCACCAGATCCAATGACCCGAGCCCGTTTGCGTTTCACAGCTTACCGCTTGGACAATGGTTGGTTCACTTATGTCAATAAGATTGAACAGTCGGTTGGAGACAATCGAAAAAAATTGATTACTGAATTGAGTGAGGAATTGGCATCACATGAGTCATTATTTGCAGAGCATGACTATTTTATGAGTCCTGACATGACATTGGTTGATACACACTTGATTCCTTTTTTATGGCGTTTAGAGCATTACGGTTTGGACTGGGAAGCATTACCTAAATCATTGCGAAACTATGCCCATCGCATGTTCCAAAGTAATGCGTTCAAAAAGTCGATCACTGAGACTGAAAGAGAATATAGATTTGATTTTTGATCCCGACATGACGCCCGTAAAGCCTTATTTTATTCAAGCTTTGCACCAATGGATTTCAGACAATGGTTTGACCCCTTTGATTGTGGTTGATGCCAATTTCGAAGGGTTGCGTGTGCCACCAGGAATTGACGATGAGGGTAAAATTACCCTCAATGTTTCCTGGGGTGCAACAGACCATTTGAATATGGATGAAGAGTTGATGACTTTTTCAGCTCGATTTTCAGGACGCTCTCAAGCTTTGATTGTACCGATGGAATCTATCATCAGTATTTTTGCCCGTGAAAACAGCAAGGGCATGGTTTTTGAAGTGGAAACGGAGCCGTCACAGTCGACTTCAACAGCTAAAGAAGGGGCAGAGCCAACTTTAAAAGAAGCTAAAGATACTGAAAGCCAAGAGAAAACGCCCCAAAAATCAAAACCAAAAGAGAACAAGCCCAGCGGCAAAAGACCCCACTTAACTATTGTAGACTGATATGCATCAAGAAGACGGCAAAGCCAACACTCAAGAAACTCCCGCGACAGAAAATGCTGCCAATGAGGTTCCAGATGTAACCGCAGTTATAGAAGGGATAGAGAGTTACTTGCCTGAATCTATGCAAGGCTATTGGCAACAAATACAAGATGTGCCTTTTGTGGGCTTTTTTGTGCTACTGGCCTTGGGTTATTTGTTTGCCAAAATAGGTATATGGCTCTTTAGCAAAGTAACCATGCAGTTAACCAAGCGAACGAAAACTGATTTGGATGACCACTTGATAGACGTGTTAAGAAAGCCGATGTTTTTAACGGTGTTTCTGTTCTTCATGGGTATGGGTGTGAAAACTCTGGGTTTGTCTGCGTCAATGGAAACCAACTTGATTCGCATTCTGGCATCCATCGTTGCATTCACCTGGATGATGCGTGGATTCCGCGTACTGCATTTGTTGTTAGACAGCTTGTCACGGGTCAAAAATAAATACGAAATCATTCAGCCCAAAACCATACCATTGTTTGAATTGGTAGGCAAGCTGCTTCTGATCGGCTTGGGTTCATACGTATTGTTGTTGGTTTGGGGTATTAACCCAACCGCATGGCTGGCTTCAGCGGGTGTAGTGGGTATTGCTGTTGGTTTTGCAGCCAAAGATACATTGGCCAATTTATTTTCGGGTTTCTTTATCATTGCTGACTCTCCTTACAAGGTCGGTGACTTTGTTATCTTGTCTTCAGGAGAGCGCGGTGAAGTGACCCATGTGGGTATTCGCTCAACGCGATTATTAACCCGTGATGACATTGAAATTACAGTGCCTAATAATGTGATTGGCAATGCCAAAATCGTCAATGAAAGCTCAGGTCGTTGGGAAAAAAGTCGAATAAGGGTTAAAGTGGGTGCTGCTTATGGCTCTGACTTAAAACAAGTGTGTGATGTATTGGTTAAAGTGGCTCAGTCGCACTCAGAAGTTTTACAGGATCCGGCTCCACGAGTTCGCATGCGTGAGTTTGGCGCATCCAGTTTAGATTTTGAGTTGCTGGCGTGGATTGCCCAACCTGTGTTACGTGGTCGAATGAGACACGAGTTACACATGGCGGTATACGACGCATTCAATGAAGCGGGTATTGAAATTCCATATGCCAAGCAAGATTTGTATATCAAAGAATTTCCTCATCCGAAACAAGACAGCCAAAACTGAAGTTAGGGTAAATTAATCGTCGCTTGTAATTAATGATCCATGAAAGCAGAAATCAAAAAGCTGGTGGCGCAGATGCCAGGTCATGTGATGCGGAACGAATTGTTTCAGCTCAAACGCGCACTGAACAAAAGCCAAAACAGTAAGGTTCAAAAAAATAAAACCCAAAACAATAAAACACTGACAAAAACACTGGCAGCTATAGAACAAGCCCGACTCGCTTGTAGTAAACGCTGGGAAAGTAAACCAGCAGTGCCTTTGGCTGAAGACCTGCCCGTCAGCCAACAAGCCGATGTCATCATCGAAACCATTCAGAACAACCAAATCACCATCATTGCTGGTGAAACGGGATCTGGAAAAACCACACAAATCCCGAAACTTTGCCTCAAGGCAGGCCTGGGTAAAACCGGTCAAATCGCCTGTACACAACCGAGAAGGATTGCTGCCAAGTCGGTGGCGCAACGAGTTGCAGATGAAATGAAAACCCCACTCGGTACAGCCGTGGGTTATCAAGTTCGCTTTGATGAAAAATACGACCCTAAAGGTTGGGTGAGATTCATGACGGATGGTATTTTGTTGCAACAAACTTTGCGCGACAAATGGCTCAATGATTATGATGCCATCATCATTGATGAGGCACATGAGCGCAGTTTGAACATCGATTTCTTACTGGGCTTTTTGAAACAATTGGCTGACAAAAGGCCAGACCTCAAACTCATCATCACATCGGCCACCATCGATACCGACAAATTTTCTAAACATTTCAATGACGCACCCATCATCAATGTATCGGGCCGTTCTTATCCAGTGGATGTGCATTACCGACCTTTGGATGAAAAGAACATTGAATTGAATCAGGGCATCATCCGTTCCTTGGACGAAATCTATGCCATGGAAGATTCCGAAGGTGGTGGTGACGTGTTGATTTTCTTGCCTGGTGAGCGAGAAATCAATGAAGCCATGGATCAACTCAAGCGTAAACAATTTCCCAACACCGAAGTGCTGCCTTTGTATGCGCGCTTGACCAGTCAGGAACAGATGCGCATATTCAATCCAGAGTACAAAAGACGCATCATCCTTAGTACCAACGTAGCTGAAACTTCTTTAACTTTGCCGCGCATTCATTATGTGATTGATTCAGGTTTGGCGCGCATCAGTCGATATTCTGCCCGCAGCAAGATTCAAGGTTTACAGGTTGAGCCGATTGCCCAAGACAGTGCCAATCAACGTAAAGGCCGTTGTGGGCGTATTGCCGATGGCCATTGTTTCAGACTCTACAGCGAAGATGATTTTGAGGCACGGCCAGAACACACAGATGCAGAAATCCTGCGCACCTCATTGGCCTCCGTTATTCTACAAACGCATGTGTTGAAATTGGGTCATTTGGCGGATTTTCCTTTTATTGATGTGCCTGACTACAAAATGATCAACGACGGTTATCAGTTGTTGACTGAACTGGAAGCTTTGGATGAAGGGCAGCAATTGACCGCTGTTGGTCGCACCATGGCGCATTTGCCGATAGATGTGCAGTTGGGTCGAATTCTGATTAAGGCCAATCAAGTGGGTGCATTAAAAGAGGCATTGATTATCGTCTCCGCCTTGTCAATCCAAGATCCACGAGAGCGGCCATTGGATTGGGCGCAAGCAGCTGACAAGGCGCACCAAAAATATGCCAACGACGATTCAGACTTCATGTCATTGTTGACGATGTGGAAGGTACTGAACCAAACACGCAAAGACCTGAAGAACAAAGCCTTCAAAGATTGGTGTAGAAAACATTTTATTTCGATCAAACGCTACATGGAGTGGCGTGACATTCACCGCCAGCTGAGTAATTTGGTCAAGCAACAAAAAATGCGCTTGAGTGACCAGAAAGCCGATTATGAGCAAATACACAAAGCCCTGTTGTCAGGTTTTATTTCGCATGTGGGAGTCAACCAAACCGATCGAGATTACCTTGGCACCAGAAATAAAAAATTCATGATTTTCCCGGGCTCAGGTTTGTTCAATACTTTGCCCAAATGGATCATGGCAGCACAGATTGTTCACACATCACAAGTCTTCGCTCGCATGGTGGCGAAAGTCGAAGCTGCTTGGATAAAAGACGTGGGTAAGCACCTGATACAAGCCCGTGTTTATGACCCCTTCTGGTCAAAGAAACAAGGCAGCGTGATGGGCTATCAGCGTGTGGTGATGCTGGGTATGACCTTAGAAGAAAAACAGCGCGTACATTACGGCCCCAAAGACGTAAAAACTTCACGCCATCTATTCATCGAAAAAGGCCTGGTGGAACAAAACATGCAAAACCGCTTGGGTTTTTATCACCACAACGCCAAACAAATTGCGTCGATTCATGCCGAAGAAGATCGCCACCGCAAAAAAGACCTGATGATAGATCAAGGCCGCTTGTATGATCTTTACGATGCAGTGATACCTGAGAACATGTATTCCGAAGCACAGTTGCGCCGTTGGGTGAAAAAGCACGGTGATGAATCGCTCAGGTTCGGCCCTGAGCAACTCTACCGCTCACAAGCAGAAGTACCACAAGCCACGGCATTCCCTGAAAAAATTAAAATCCGTGCGCTGAGCATCAAAGCCAGCTACCAGTTTGAACCTGGCCATGAAGCAGATGGCATCACTGTGCATTTACCACTTTCGTGGTTGAATGCCTTGAACGCCAATGATTTTGAATTCTTGGTACCGGGTTTGTTGGTAGAAAAAATTGAAACATTAATCAAAGGTCTGCCCAAAAGCATGCGACGTGGCCTGATTCCCGCGCGCAATTATGCCGAATTGTTGGCAGAACAGCTGGACCCGGAAAAAGAATTTTATATGCAAGTGGTCTTACTAGTCAAAAAGATCAATGGCTTGGTGACTCAGTTGAAAGACTGGACACAGATTCAATTGCCAGATCATTTGCGTATGCGCTTTGAAGTGCATGATGAAAAAGGCAAAATACTCAAAGTCAGCCGCAACTTTGTTGATTTGAGTGAAGGCTTTAAAAAGCAAGCAAACAAGTCATTCCAAAAATCAGCCAGTCAAAGTCGAGAAATCAAAGGCGCGATGGATTGGGTGTTTGGTGAAATAGAATCTGAAGTGCTGTTGGACAATGGCCTGTTGGCCTATCCAGCCGTTGTGGACCAAGGCAAATCTGTGGGTTTACAGTTATTTGAAACCGAACACCAAGCGAAACACAAACACCGCGCCGGCATCAAAAAGCTGCTCCAAATCAAATACCCCAAAATTTTCAAACAGGCCTTGCACGCGACCACAGATTTAAAAGCCAACATGGCTTGGCAATCACTTGACACAGGAAACACGTTGAACCATGACTTGATGATGGCATTGGTCGATAAACACTTGGCTGAACAACCGCGCGCCTTGAGTCAAAAAAGTTTCGATGCGGTAGCCGATGTGCTCAAATCGAAGCTTTATAAAAGCAGTTACGATTGGCTACAAAAGGTCAATCCGATTTTAAGCCAATGGTATGAATGCTGGCAGTTCTTGGAACAAAAATCAGCACATTTGACAGAAGCCAGCTACGAAGACATGCAGTACCAGTTGGATTATTTGATTTATGCCGATTGCTTTGAACACATACAGTTTGAACAGCTCATACATTTCCCTCGATTCATCAAAGGCCTACACCAAAGGATAGAAACGGCCCTTCATTCACCTGCCAAAGAAGCCCAAAAACTAGAACAATTAAAACGCGTCAGCTTGGACTTTTATAAGCAATGCGAACAAGTCGATGTCTTCACCGAAAAACACCAAGCTTGCTTGATGCTACTCGAAGAATACCGCATCTCCTTGTTCGCTCAGAACCTTGGTACCAAACAAAAAGTCTCGGAAAAACGCTTGAAAGCGGCCTTATTAGATTTATAGCTCCCTGATTGTTTATGCTGTTTCGATTGTGAAAATAACGTTCCGAGATCGGCCTAGTAAAGCAGTCACTGAAAATATGAAATAAACAATAAGTTGGTGCTTTTATCAAAGATACTTTGCTACAATTTCTATTGTTTTTTCTGAGCTTTTCATGCAACCAATTACACTCATTATTTCATTGCTGACGCTATTATTGACCTTTTCTGCGCATGCCGCAGGCCCTATTCGTACATTTTTGGGAGGCCCCTGCACACCGCTAAAGAGCAATCCCGATATATGTAGAGAAGCCAATGAACGTTGGTTGGTGATGAAATCTGACCGCTCAGGTACAAAAGTTATTGGCTTTGTCAAAACCCAACCAGGTAAAAAAAAGCTAAAGAAAGCATCACGTTCATTTGGATTTCGTGGAAAAATGATCAAACGTGACAAAAAATATTATCAATCAAAGAATGCCTGGGGTTTGATCGAAACCAATGGAGATAAGCCAATTGAACCACCAATTTATCGCCAAATAATTCCAATCTCTGACCAATATGCATTGGCTCAACCACATGATCTTCATAGCGTTTATGACAGCCCTTACTATTTGGTTCCGATAGATGGGAAAACCACAAAACTTGGAAAGCCGGTTGGCAAAAAGAACATCCTTTATTTTGTGGGTGGTTATTCAATGCAAAACCCGATCAAAGTGTTTGTTAATCGAGGAAGATCAGAAATGTCCCCCAATAAAAATACCCACAACATCGAACAACTGGGACCGGATGGTAAGTTGGTGGCCAGCTACGACAACATCATCGTAACAGATGCTAAATTAACTTTTTTTACACAAGATGAAACGGGGTTGGTGTTTGCCAAAGGGATTGACCCAAAAACTGGGCATGAAGTATCGATGCGCTGGGGGCCCATGGGCGATTTTCTGGGTTATTTCCCCAAAGTAGATTTTATCGAAACTTTCTATGACCTTGGTCGAGAAAAGTCAAGAAGCTATTTGATGCAAGCAATTGGTCGGCTTCCTATCAAAACTGATCTGCCTAACCAAACCATTTACTTGCCTCTTGATGCCAATGGTGAGCCTGTTACAGGCCCTGATAATTTTATAGGTATGACGCCTCTGTACGACAACAAATGGTACTACGATACAAAAATACAGAAACACAAAGACTGGTTACTCATTTATCAAACACCTAACGGATTCAGTTATAAAATTGCTGGTGTTGCCAGCAAACCAGTTGGGAAAAACTCAGTCCATTCGCCCATCAGTATTTTGGCTTCAGAGGCTGACTATGTCATGCTTGCTGGTTTTGATTACCGCCGAGAATTTCGTAACCTGGATTTGCCTTACATCAAACACATCTGGGATTCGAATTTTATTCAGTTTTACTCGGCATATGAAGCAGATGGTGTAACACCCAAACCCAATGCATACCCAAAAAATTGGCACATATTCCCCAATTACCACAGAAGGCATAATGTATTAAACGTTGATGAAAAAGTATATTATTCCAAAATACAAGGACCAAATAAAAAAGGTTGGAAAGAGAAGTACAGTGCTATTCAGTACTCATATCAAGACACTTTGGATTTTCGTGCGGATCAACTGGAACGTAAAAGGGCCCATGAACAAAGGATAGCAGAGGCCAGACAGCGTCGAGATGAAGAATATAAACTTGCAATGGAAGCAGCTCAACGCGAATGGCAAGAACAGCAAGCTTATCTGGCGGCACATCCTAAACAAAATCAAAAAAGCTGGTCAGAAAAGTTTGCACAAGGGCTCAACGCATGGGGTGAATCAATGAGGAAACAATCACAGCAAAATAACAATAACAGAAACAGTGGCTACCGAACCGAATGTTATAACAACTACGATGGTACAGAAACCTGCTACACCTCAAAAAAATAATTAAGCAAGCGCTGGCTTAGACTGTTCGGTTCCTCTGTATTTTGATTGGGGAACCGGAAAATCACATACCAAATAATGTCCACAACCGTACTATTTTTAGGGTAAACAAGATGGTTGGATGGAATCGGCAAAAGTATCTGAACCTCTGAATTGTTAAATTCACATGGCGTCAACTCATATTCCAATCAATTAACTTCAAATTTTTCTCTGGAGCTTAGGAACGAGATGAGGTGTTGTCATCAATGGTGTGAAGCAACAGTTTGCTTTTAGTTCACCGCTTGATCGGCAATCGCTTGCCATAAGTTAAACAACGCCAAATCCATTCAGCCGGTCCAAATCTGAATCGTTTAAGCCACAATGTAGATAAAACCGTTTGGGTTACTATGATGGCCACAGCCAGCGGCAGCAAAATATAAGGTGAATATTGTGTGCCTAGACCGAAGCCGATGCCATAGAAGATGATCATGGCTATGATTGTTTGAGTCAGGTAATTGGTCAATGCCATGCGGCCAGGCGCTGCAAAGAGGTTCAGAACCTTTGGCGCTTTATGCCACAACAAGGCGAAGGCGGCAACATAAGCCAAAGCCATGGGAAAAACACACAAGGTATAAGCCAATACAGACAGTAATCCATTGGTACTGTGTGAACTGAAAATACTTAAACCACCCAAATGGCTAAGCCATAAACTCGCTGGTATGCCAATGACCAAACCAATAATCAACAAACGTTTTTGTAGTACAGTGTTTTCAAGCAACTGGCCTTTGATTAACTGACGCCCTGCCCACATGCCAATCAGCATGATGCCCAAGACTTTAGGAATTCGCCAACTTTCGATCAAATAACCCAGCCTGAAATAAGCCATACCTTTTTGAGTTTCATAAAATACGCCCCAATCTGTTGTGCTTAAATTCAAGGCAAATCCTTGAAAGAAAAAAGGTAAGCTGCCATCACCGCCCAAAGCCACACTGGTTTTTTCGTAAATGCCCAGATCAGGGTCAATACCCAATTGCCAGAATAAAGTATAGCCAAGCAATGGTAACAACAAGAGTAAAAAGCCAAGTATCAAAACGGCTTTGTCGCTTAAACCCCTTAAAAGAAACAAGCACAAGCCCATCACCGCATACAAAGCCAGGATATCGCCCTGCCAAAGTAAGAATATATGAATCACGCCAATCAAAAACAAATAAAACAAACGGCGTAGGTAAGCGCTGGCTTTGCCATTGGCTTGGGTCAATCGTTCCAGTTGCAAAGCAAAGCCGATACCAAATAGTAGGCTGAAAATGGTATAAAAACGACCATCGACGGTCATGGTTATGAAAAGGTCATAAATATCAGCGAAATCGATGTTTTGTTTTACAGGAGGTGGCAAAGTAATCCAGCCACTGAATACCGAAAGATTGGCCAAGCAAATGCCAAATAAGGCAAATCCCCTTAAGGCATCAAGAATGTGGTACCGTTGCTTGATGGTTGGTGAGAATTCGGCTGTTGACTGGTTTGTTAATGACATCTATATATTGTATATCAAAACACTTGTGAAATGGGGTGTTCGGATATTCAAACGCCAGCTGCTAAATTTTGCAAGGGTGGGCTCCGCCCACCACAAATCTTAAAAACAAAAAAACGCGTTTTTACCCCGGTATTTTCAGATAAAAACGCATTTTTAGGTGATTATGGACACAAAAAACAACCCCATGCGGATGTAAGTGATTAATTTTTTCAATTTGCTGGTGTCAATATAGGGTTATAATGTGTGTTTAATAAATTGTTAGGCAAGGGGCCCGATGAGAGTACGGAAGTTGAGTCTGAGCGTTTTCCTATCGGATGAAGAACTATCTATTATAAGAAATGTAATTGTAGCGTGGGGAAAGTCCCAAGCTATTGCTAATGACTTCGACGGCTCAAAACTTCATCAGCTTTTTGATTCTTGGGCTGAATTCGTTGACACCGATTGGGATGGTTGGGATACCTCCGAATACAATCACGATTTAGGAGTGCGGTATTGGCTTCAGCTGGTACTTGAGAATGCGGGCAGCGAAAATAGCACGAGCTTGCAAGAAGCATTGAAGCCAATAGATGATCGCTTCATTAAGGCAGCTCACAAATGTGGTTTACTTCGCTCAGGCAATGATTCAGTCTTTAATGAAGAAAGCTACTTCTGGCAGAATTCTAGTATTCATCCAGAAATAGGATTGTCAAATACCTAACAAACGGCTGCAGCGCGAAGTCCAACACTCCAATTGCCTTGTATTGGATCGCTTCGCTCTCAATTTAACACAAGGCAACTTCCGCGTTGTGCTCGGCTGAGCAGGGCGTTATACGTATCTTAGGGATTAGATGAAACCTGAAATTATCGATTCAAATTGGCCTAACGCATTACGTTGGTTTTTAGTTCAAAATACAGAAAAGTTTTGTCCCTGGTATTTTCTTTCTCAGCCAAAAGAGTTTGCTTTTGCTGCACAGGCCTTTTCTAATGAAGACATCAAAAATAGAAAAGTATTTGTATTCGCTCGTAGACAAGACCAAGATAAATTTGCAGGCTTAGAAATTAGTAATGGCTTAGTTACAGACAAAGTCTTAGTGTTTCATCCGACATTTACCACAGGTAAATCTAAGCGAGATTGGGATATTATTAATGCGGAATTCGAAGATGTATTTGGTTTTCTTTCGCACCAAATAGTTTCAGACATGAAAGATTGGGCGCTGACAGAAGATGCAATCGAACTTTTTGAGTAGTGTAGAGAGGGCTCTGCCCATTAAAATATAAAATGGTGGGCAGAGCTACCCTACCTTGCCGGCATCATCAAAAAACACACCCCTAAGTCCCCTCTCGAGAGGGGATTTAGGGGTGTGTCATCTTTGAAAGTTTTTCTTTCCATATTCACACATAAAAGCAATTTTGATTCAAAAAGGTTTTATCGAATTAACTCAACATGATTGAAATTTTACGAGTTAAACAACCTCACCCAAAACCCCAATCAGCTTTTCAACCTCAGCTTCGGTGTTGTAATGCGCCAAGCTGATGCGTACCACGCCATTTTGCTCAGCCAGACCTAGGGTTTTAATCAATTCGACAGCGTAAAAATCACCAAAGCGGATGCCGATTTGGTGTGGGTCAACGGCTTCTACGATGTCTTTGGAATTCATGATTTCGTGGACAAAAGACAAGGTGGCGACTCGCTGTTCGGGGTCGGATGTGTTGGCACCGATGATGCGTAGCTGTGGTTTGGTGGCAATGAAATCCACCAGCTTTTGTACCAATCGCGCTTCATGTACAGCAATTTGTTGAAAGGCTAGCGACAAATGTGACCTGCTCAATTTGCCTGAAGAATTGCCCAGTCGACACAAATATTCAACCACGCCCTTGAGACCATAAGCCAGTTCATAATTGACGTTGCCGGGCTGGAATTTATAGGGCGAGGTGGTGATGAATTCGTGATTTAAACCGGGCATGTCTTCAAGCAAAGCTTGCTTGCCATACATCACGGCTTGGTGTGGACCAAAGGTTTTGTAGGTGCTGAACACGTAGTAATCGACATCCCAATCCTGTACGTCAATGGAACGGTGTGGTGCAAATGCCACGCCATCGACACAGATTTGAGCGCCTTGGTCATGAACCAGTTGGGCCCAATCTTTGATCGGGTTGATGTTGCCCAGCACATTGGACACATGAGTGACGCAGACCATGCGGGTTTTGTCGGTCATCAAGTCCAATAAATCGTCGGTTTCTAACTGCATGCTGTTGGTATTGATGCACCATGTTTTGATGACAAAAGCTTGTTTTGCCAGGGAATTCCAGCAGGCGCGGTTAGCCTCGTGATCGACATCGGTGATGATGATTTCATCGCCTTTTTGCCATTGTTTTGAAATACACAGGCTCAAGATGTGCAACAATGCCGTGGTCGATGGGCCGATAATGACTTCCTCTTTTGCCTTGGCATTGATCCACAGCTGCACCGAGGCCACGGCATCGTCCAATGCTTCGCCTGCAGCTTGCGAAGTCGTGTAACTGGCGCCCAATTGAACATCGTGGTTGATCAAGTAATGACCGATGCGGTCAACAACGGTTTGTAAAGTTTGCGAGCCACCGGCATTGTCCATCAGGATCATGTCGTTGTTAAGGCCAGGAAATTGTGAGCGTACGAAATCTATTGGAAAAGTCATGGGTTTTTATGTTGTTGCCAGTCAATATACTGCAACAGATTGTGCAGCCATATGGCGAAGCTGTCAATGCCAAAAAGTCATGGTGATTGTCACATGATCGTCATTAATGTTTTCAACAATAGCGGTTGTTTTGATTTTGGTTGTATTGATGCAAAAGTTTTGGTTGTTATTGATTGTGATGTGGATAAGCACCGCTCAAACTGAAGAAATATTAACCCTTCATGGTTCAAATACAGTGGGCGCTGATTTGGCACCGCGGCTGGCGGGCGATTATTTAGAAAAATTGGGTGCGGTTCATATAGAAAAAGTCATGAAGTCAAATGCCAATGAAATGGTCATAACCGGTTATTTTAATACGCAAAGCAGTAAAAGCATCTCCATACATGCACATGGTTCATCAACAGGTTTTAAGGGTTTAATAGGGCAAGCTGCAGATATAGCCATGTCATCTAGGCCAATCAAACACGAAGAAAATTTGATGTTGATGGGTCTCTGGGGTGATTTAACGACTCCGGTAAATGAACATGTGATTGCCCTAGATGGCTTGGCGATAGTCACACATGAAAGTAATGTTGTGAAAAGCTTAACTTTGTCCGAATTGGCCGCGGTTTTTTCAGGAGAAATAAATAATTGGAAGCAACTGGGTGGGTTGGATTTGGCCATAAACCTATATGCAAGAGATGATGTTTCGGGTACTTATGACACTTTCAAATCGCTGGTGTTAAAAAGTCATAAAAAGAAGTTAAGCCAAGATGCCAAACGATTTGAATCTAACAGTCAATTGGTGGAACAGGTGATGCAAGACCAAGGTGGAATTGGATTCACGGGTTTGGCTTATGCACCTGATCAGGTATTGGTTAAAATTGCGGCAGCAAAGGGTTTGCCTGAAATAAAACCAGACATTTTTTCAGTAGCCTCTGAAGACTATCCACTGGCCAGGCGTTTGTTCTTGTATGGAAATACGGAAAAAAATAGTAACCCTCATGTGGCGAAATTTATTGAATTTGCTAAAACCCTTTCATCACAAAAGGTCGTTGCTAATGTGGGATTCGTAGCACAACAGATAAGCGAGTCTCAGTTGATTTTAAATGATGATGCGCCTGAAGCATATCGGCAGTTGGCGCAGCAAGCGAACAGGTTATCAACCACTTTCCGATTGCGTGCTGAGCGGGCGACGATTGATACCAAGTCGATGCAGGACATCAAGCGGCTGGTGGCATATTTTGAAAAGTTGTCACCTAAAAAGATCATTCTTGTCGGCTTTTCTGCAGATGAGTCAGGACCTGAACGAAACCAAAAGCGGGCCTATATTCGAAGTAAATTACTCGCCTATGAACTCCGACAATATGGTTTCAGGAATGTGGAAATTATTTCCATGGGTTCGCAGCTTCCCATAGACAGTAACCAAAGCGCACAAGGCAGATTTAAAAACAACCGCACTGAGATTTGGGTCAGTCGTTCATGATTCAGGATGGCTTTAAAAAACACAAAATGCTTCCTTTAGCCACTAAGCCAGACTTATTTGTTCTATTGATTGACAAAGTCAGTGGTCACTTCTATCATGCGCGACACAGCAAACAGGTGTCGAATGTTTTGAATTATGGCATTCGGTGAAACGGGAAGTTGGTGCATTGCATTTTTGAATTGTAATAACCCCAACACTGCCCCCGCAACGGTAAATGATTGTTATTGCTCATTAAGTAAAGCCACTGTGACGATGTCATGGGAAGGCTGTGCTTTTAAAAAGTAATGATTTGAATTCATGAGTCCGGAGACCGGCCTGTTTAATATTTTTTGGATACATTCCATTTTTTAGTTCGGGTGAGAACAGGAGACTATCATGTCACGATTACATCGTCGTGCCGCACTGTGTGTGGCCATTTCAAGTATTTTATCAACAGCTGCTATTGCACAGTCAGAAACTCCGGAAGTGATTGACAGCATGGTTGTTAGCGCCAGTGCTGAAGCCATTCAGGCGAATCAGTTTGGTGGTTCTTTAACTGTTATCACGTCAGAACAAATAGAAGCTGCTGCCGCCACTTATTTGTCAGGCGTTTTGCGTCAAGTACCTGGTTTTGCGGTCAGTCAATCTGGTGGTATTGGTACACAAACGCAAATCCGCGTGCGTGGCTCAGAAGCCAACCACATCTTGGTTATGGTTAATGGCGTTCGTGTCAATGACCCAGCCTTGGGCGATGAGTTTTTGTCTCATTATGCGATGACACAAAATGTTGAGCGCATTGAAATCATTCGTGGCCCTCAGTCGGCTTTGTGGGGTTCAGATGCTTTGGCAGGTGTGGTCAACATCATCACCAAGAAAGCACAAGACACTTACGGTGCTTTGGAAGTTGAAGCCGGTTCATTTAACAGCAAAAAACTGGGCTTAACTGGTGGAACAGCCGGAGAGAAATTTCAATTGAATGGTGGTGTGCAATTAACTGACACGGCAGGTACTAATATTTCTCGACAAGGGAGTGAAGAAGACGGTTTTGAAAACACCAACCTGAATGTGTCAGCACAATACCAAGCAACGGATGCGATGGCGTGGACATTCCAAGCGAATCATAACGATTCTATGAATGAATACGACGGCACAGACTTTACCACGGGTTTTCCAGCGGACAGTGATGATTGGACTGAAGCGACATTGACCCAAGGGCAAGTGGCTTTGGCGATTGAACCAGATAACGGCTTCTGGAATGCTGATTTGGCGTATCAAATCACGCAATCTGATAATGATAACTTTGGTCTGAGCTTTATTGATGGTAGCCCAGTCAGTACCGGTAGCACTGAAGCAGAAACTCGAACGTTTAAATTCAACAACAGTTTCAATTTGGGTCAAGACCAACGTGTTTCTGTGTTGTTAGACCACCGTGATGTGGACTTTGCTCAAACTGGTGTTGCATCTGCCTACGGAGATCCAAACCAAGCACAATCATACAGTGTGTTAGGTTTAGCAGCAGAATATGCTCAACAAGTAACTGAAGCCTTGTTTTGGAACATCAGCGCACGACAAGATGAATTCAATAAGTTTGAAGATGTGTCTATGTACAATGCCGCTGCTTCCTATCAAATCAATGACGCATTCCGTATCAAAGCCGCCGTGGGTACAGGCAGCAAAGCACCGTCATTCATTGAGCGTTTTGGTTACACACCGAACAGCTTTTTAGGAAACCCTGATTTGAAGCCAGAAGAATCACAATCTTGGGAGCTGGGCTTAGAATACCAATACGATGCGAACCGTTTCAGTGTGGTTTATTTTGATCAAAACTTAGAAAATGAAATTGATGGCTTTGCATTCGATGGTGTATCAGGCATGTTCACTGCTGTTAATAAGCCAGGTGAAAGTAAACGTTCAGGTATCGAGTTGAACTGGTTAGGTCAAATGACTGATAACTTGAATTTAGATTTCAATTACACTTATACCGATGCTGAAGAGCAGTTGTTGGTTACAGCAGCTTCTGGTGTTGATTATGCAACTGAAATCAGACGCCCTGAGCACATGGCTAATTTGACCATGAATTATCAATTTGCAGAAAATCGTGCCAATGTGTATGCCCAAGCACGTTACCTGGGTGAGCAAATCGATACTTTCTTCGACCCTGTTACCTATGCAGCAGTACCGACTGAATTAGATGCATCAACCAATGTTGACCTGACTTTTACTTGGAATTTCACAGACGCAACAAAAGTTTATGTTAAAGGCCAAAACATTTTCGATGAATCAAATGAAGAAGTCCTTGGTTATGCCCGTCCAGGTGCCGGTTATTATATCGGTGTGAAAACCAACTTCTAAGCTGGTTTTACAACTATAAGAGTGAGCTGAAGTACTGCTTTCAGTATGTGATTTATTAGAAACCCTTGTGGCCATGCTTCAAGGGTTTTTTAGTTTAGGTTGAATGACAATGTCGTTAAGTATAATAATTATTTACCTTGCCGTGCCTCATGTGATATAAATACGCATATTCATATATGCGAATATGCGTATTTATATTTAGATGATGCTTTGAGTGGGGTTGTTTTATGGAAATGGTTGAACTGATGAAGGCGTTGGGCCATGAGACACGTTTGCGTGTTTTACATTTGTTGATCGTAAAGGGTGGTTTGTGTGTTTGTGATTTATTTGAAGTGCTGCAATTACCACAGCCTACCGTTTCTCGGCATTTAAAATTGTTGCGTGATGCTGATTTGGTCTCGGGTTTTCGTGAAAATCAATGGATGCACTACCAAGTTAATGCTGATGTTCCTAGTGAGATTATGGCTGTTGTGTCACTGGTGGTGGCTGGTGCTCAGAAAGATAGTTTGTTACAAGCGGACTTGAAACGCTTACAAAAAGTAAAGTTGGCGGTGTGCTGTTGAATGGCTTGCCTATTTCTTGTTTGAAGAGAGAAAAAATGAAAAAGAAAGTGTTGTTTTTGTGTACAGGTAACTCTTGTCGTTCGCAAATGGCAGAAGGATGGTTACGGGCTTTGCGTGGTGATAATTATGAGGTGTATTCAGCCGGCATTGAAACCCATGGTTTGAATCTCAATGCGGTGAAAGTGATGGCTGAGGTGGGTGTTGATATTTCAAGTCATCAATCTTCTTTGTTAGATGATGTGCTGAAGAATCTAGAGTCCAAAGGCCAGTCTTTGGAATATGTGGTAACGGTCTGTGGTCATGCTCATGAAAATTGCCCTGTTTTTTTGGGTGATGCGAAAGTTGTTCATGTGGGTTTTGATGATCCGCCAAAGTTGGCAGCTGAACTGGCCGAAGATGGTGGTGATATTGATGCACAGTTGGATTGTTACCGTCGGGTTCGTGATGAGATTAAGGGGTTTGTTGAAAGTTTTGAAAGGCATTTGGGTTAATTCAATTGTTGACGAGAGATTCCCGCCTGTGCGGGAATGACGTTGTAAGGAGAATAGTTATGGGATTGTTTGAAAGGTATTTGTCACTTTGGGTGGCGTTGTGTATTGTGGCTGGGGTGGTGTTAGGGAACGTGTTCCCGGGTATGTTTGCTGTGATTGCGGGCTGGGAATTTGCGCATGTGAATATCCTGATTGCGGTTTTGATTTGGGTGATGATTTATCCAATGATGGTGCAGGTGGATTTTGCCGCTGTGAAAGATTCAGGGCGTAATCCGCGTGGCTTAATTTTGACCCTTGTGATTAATTGGTTGATTAAGCCATTCACCATGGCGGCGCTGGGTTGGTTGTTCTTTAAAGTGTTTTTTGTCAGTTTGGTCGATCCGCAAGCGGCCAATGAATACATCGCTGGCATGATCTTATTGGGCGTGGCACCGTGTACAGCCATGGTGTTTGTTTGGAGTCAGTTGACCAAAGGCAATCCCAATTACACATTGGTTCAGGTTTCAGTGAATGACATCATCATGGTGTTTGCTTTTGCGCCATTGGCTGCCTTTTTATTGGGTGTCAATGACATCAGCATCCCTTGGCAAACTTTGTTGTTGTCGGTGGTGTTGTATGTGGTGCTGCCCTTGTTGGCCGGTTGGTTAACGCGCAAAGTCTTGGATAAAAAGCAGGGCATTGAACCTTTGTTGGCCAAGCTGAAACCTTGGTCTATGGTTGGTCTTTTGGCGACGGTTGTTTTGTTGTTTGGCTTTCAGGCTGAAAAAATCATTGGGCAGCCGCAAGCCATTGTGCTGATTGCCATACCTTTGATGATTCAAACCTATGGCATTTTCTTTATCGCGTATTTCATTGCCAAGCGCATGAAATTGAAGCATGAAATTGCCGCACCTGCTTGTATGATAGGCACTTCCAACTTCTTTGAATTGGCCGTGGCCGTAGCGATTGCGTTGTTTGGTTTGAATTCGGGTGCCGCTTTGGCCACAGTTGTTGGTGTTTTGGTTGAAGTGCCGGTGATGTTGTCTTTGGTGGCTTTTGCCAACAGAACACGCCATTGGTTTGAATGATTATGATGAATGACTGGCAATCAAACCTGAATTATCGAGCTTGTCTCGAGTCCGCTGCGCTTTGGATCCGCGGGTCAAGCCCGAGGATGACGAATTTTTAAAGGAAGATTTTATGAAATTAAACTTACCGAATATCGATGCAGGAAGCATCAAAGAAACAGATAAGGAATCATTGTTTAATGTCGGTGTTTCAAAACATGCGCCAAGGATTTTGTTGTTACATGGTTCATTGCGTGAGCGTTCTTTCAGTCGCATGGCCAATGAAGAAGCGGCAAGAATTTTAAAGCATTTAGGTGCCGAAACCAAAGTGTTTGACCCATTGGGTTTGCCGCAGCCTGACAGTTGTGATGAAACCCACCCCAAGGTACAAGATTTACGTGAATTGGTCACATGGAGCGAAGGCATGGTGTGGTGTTCGCCAGAGCGTCACGGTTCAATGACCAGCGTGATGAAATCTCAAATCGATTGGATTCCTTTGTCTATTGGAGCGGTTAGGCCTACTCAGGGTAAAACCTTGGCGGTGATGCAAGTCAGTGGAGGATCGCAATCTTTCAATACGGTAAATCAACTGCGCATTTTGGGTCGTTGGATGCGCTGTTTAACCATTCCCAATCAATCATCAATTCCAAAGGCTTGGTTAGAGTTTGATGACAACAACCGCATGAAAACCTCGTCTTTGTATGATCGCATAGTCGATGTGATGGAAGAACTGGTCAAGTTCACTTTGTTGACTCGTGACATCAAAGACCATTTGGTAGACCGGTATTCAGAGCGCAAAGAAACATTGGATGCTTTCAAGAAACGTATAGCTGAACGAAAATCTGATTAGGTTAATATTTGTCGGGTGACGGGGGATTTAAAATTTGGTAGGATGATTTGGCTTCAAAATCGAACTTATCTATGCCACATTCCGTCATCATCCCCATCACCAACGTGTTTGCCAACGGCGGCTATACTGCCCAAGTTAAAGTGGGTAGCGAAGGTGCTACAGCCAATTTGGTTTTAGATACTGGCAGCAGTTCACTGGTGGTTCAAGGTGAGGATTACCAGCCGGGTGATGACAAACACTTGGTAAGCACGTCTTTTGCGCAAGATGTCACTTATGGACTGGGTGGCTGGTATGGGCCAGTGGTGCAAACCACCGTCACTATGGGGCACGGACCATTCTCTGTGGAAAGCGATGGCATGTATGTGGCGGTAACAAAAAAAGAACAGCAAAAAAGTTTTGCAGACGCCGATGGTATCATGGGTTTGGCTTATCATGAACTGAATCGCGCTTATGACCTGACAGATTATTTGGTGGCCAATGATGTGACCCCTGCCAAAACATTCCCCTGGGTATTGGCGCACGATGAACAAGATGATACGGTCAGGGAATTCAAAACCTTTTTAAAACAATTTCCCAAGTCATATTTAACGCCCTATTTCACACACCTAGAAGAGCAAGGCGTGGTCGGAGATCAATTTGCTTTCTTGCTTCACCGCTCAAGCATTTACCAAACCAACAGTAAAAAAACTGCAGCCCAACTAAATCGTCATCCATTGAATCGTGGCTTTTTTGTCATGGGTAAGCCCAGGCTGCATGGCCATTTGTTCCAAGGCAAGTTCAAAAAAGTCAAAGTCTTGGATGACAAGTACTATAACGTCAACGTGCGGTCAATGCGCGTGGGGGATGGCGAGCCTATGGTGGCGCCGCAACTGGATGAAAAAGATTTGAACCACAGAACAAACGGCATAGTTGACAGTGGTTGCACGTTTATCATCTTACCCAGGTCCATGTTCAGTTTTATGGTTAATGAAATGTTGGCTATTAACCCGAATTTTAAGGCTGTCCTTGACCCTTATGAAACATTTGCCGGTGTAGAAGTGGGCGTCGATATGTCGTTGATTGACTTAAAGCATTGGCCCAGCATATTTTTTGAATTGGATGGTTTGGATGGTGAGGCTGTGACTTTGGAGTTGAAGTCGAGTGATTATTGGCAGGTACATGCACCAGAACCGAACCAAGCCTCATTTCAATTTGCGGTGCTGGAAGGTTGGCCGAATCAATGCATTCTGGGTTTGCCTTTGATTGCCAGTTATTTTACCGTTTTTGATCGTCAAGAAAGGGAAAATGGTGTGATTTTATTTGCAGACAAACCTTAAACGAGCAAGAGGGGGAGGTGCCCCCTCAAGTTCATGTTTTTATCAGTCAAATATTGGTAAGCTGCTGGGTACACGTTTTGGTACCTCATTTCTGAGGTTTACACTTTTACGGTCTGTTGCAGCTTCTAGAAAGTCGATTAAGCGATCAATTTGTTGTTCGCTCAGAGATCGAGGCATGATGTCAGATGAGGCGAGGATCAGATCATTGCGGATAGCATCGTCGAATACGATAAAATCAATGGCATCTAAATCTGCTCGATTGGGCAATTTAACTTGAGTTCTATCATAATCTGCGGTTGCTTGAATGGGGTCTAGGTGGTGCTTAATTAACAGCCTTAAATCATCATAGGCACCTGCGTGTCCCCATGGACCTGTGAGTGGAGCATTTCTGGCCGACAACACCCGGAACTTATATCGATCAAGTGGATTTCCTGTGACGCGCTCTCGGCCAAAGTCATCATGCCCATCATCATAGCCTTGTGCATTGTCTCCTTTGCCAGGCCCCAGCTGAATCATGGCAATAGATTTGAATTGGTCAGACTGGCCCAATAATGGTCCTGAGTGACATTCTGCACAACCGGCATCACCATAAAACAGGTTCATGCCTGCAATTTGATTTGGACTCATCGCACCTTTATCTCCTCTAAGAAATTGATCAAAAACTGAGTTGTCTGCTCGCCAAATAACAGCTTCAAAAGCCGCCAAAGCGTTGGCAATATGCACAAAATTAATGTCTGTTGCAGCGTTGACGTCATTAAAAGCTTGTTTAAATAAATCTACATACTCTGGAATGTCTCTGATACGCTGTGTCAGCAGGTCCCAAACGCCGCCTGGGCCTGCAAGCTGTCCAGCTGCTGCTTGATCTGCGACAGGGTTCTCACCTGCTTGACCAGCCATTTCTGTGGCTGAAGTTACAGGAAACATGGCTTGAGCCGCTAAAGCATTGTCTAATCCTGATGGTAAATCTAAACCCGCTGGAGAAGTGAACCCACTGGGTTGACTGGAATCAGCAAACACCCTGCCATCATGGAAAAAAACAGTTAATTCTTTGGCGCCCGCATTGAATACATGTGGTGCATTTCTGGGAACCCGTTCATGGACAGCATCATCTGCATAACCGGTATCTCTGGTCACACCTAGGCCACTACCGCCTTCCCCAATTGACAAAGAGAGTCCATCACCCGTGGCAGCTAAGCCATGATGGCAGCTGGCACACGAGGTGTTTTTATTGCCACTGAGAATTTTGTCATAAAATAAAACATTACCCAAATGTACCATCTCGTCACTGTACTGAAAAAAGTCTTCATCAGTCAGTGGTGGCGGAAGTTGATTTAATGTATTAAGTATAGGTACTTGGGTTGTAGATTGATTGATGATTTCAATGATGTCTTCTAAAACTTTTAATAAGTAACTTGATGATTGCGCGTTCACATTGGAATTAGTCAGAAGCAGCAAGAACATCCAGATGGCATGTCTAGTATTAAATTTCATATTTTCCCCTTGGTTTTCTAAATTGATATTTTTATGTTTTGCCTTGTGTCAGACAATTAGTCATCATTTAAGACATGTTCTTAAATAACCACTCAATTTTAAAAAATAATTCAGCTCACATCAAATGAATGGCGTACTTTACTTTATTCAAAGACTAAGAATGTGTTGACTTCAAAAAATTATGTAGATATGATGCGGAACATGACAAATTTTAACGCACAGAACCATCACCATCACTTCGTGGCCAACGAGGTTTGATCTTGCGCGTTTAAAAAACACACAAAATTCCAAAAAGCCTCGTTATTTAACGGGGCTTTTTTTTGGCAAAAATTTATTAAACATATTATCTAAATTATTAACTTAACTTATTTTAAAGCGAGAACATCATGACAATCAAAATGGCCATCCCGAAGGGGAAATTACAAGTAGAGATCGTTAAACTGCTTTCTGACATCGGTTTGACCTTGCAGGGCAATGACCGCAATTACCGCCCTGTGTGTAATGACGACACATTTGAAGTGAAGTTGCTGAAAAGTCAAAATATCCCATCTTTGGTTGAACTGGGCCAACACGACATTGGCTTTGCTGGCAAGGATTGGATTGAAGAACAAGGTGCCAATGTGGTGGTATTGAAAGACTTGGGTTTCAACCCAGTTAAAATCGTCGCTTGTATTCCTGAAGATTGGGATTACGACGCATTGAAACAACGCAAGATCATTGTCGCATCAGAGTATAAAGCTTTAAGCAAAAAGTTTTTGGCTGATAACGGTTTTGATGCCGAGTTGTTGCGTTCATATGGCGCCACGGAAGTGTTCCCGCCTGAAGATGCTGACATGGTGATTGATAACACCAGCACCGGCACAACCATCAAAGCCAACCGTTTGAAGATTGTTGATACCGTTTATGAGTCATCTACACAATTCTTTGCCAATGCCGAAACCATGGCTGACCCTGAAAAGAACGCCATCATCCAAAACATGTTGATGTTGATGGGCGGTGTGCTTAATGGTCGCAAGCGTGTTTTGATCGAAATGAACTGTCAGCAAGACAACATCGAGAAAATTGTCGCTTTGTTGCCAGCCATGCGTTCACCCACCGTCAGCAAACTGTACAAGTCTGATGCCTTCTCTGTGAAAGCGGCGATTTTGCGCACGGAAGCCAAAGATTTGTTACCACGATTGATTGCTGCGGGTGCGACCGATATCTTAGAAACGCCAATCCGCAAAGCCATTTAATTCAGTTAATTGATAAAACACATGAACACTGTTGATTTAAAACTAGACTTTAATGAACGGGCCGATAAATTGCCTGAGTGGTTGGGTGAGTTCCAGCTACAAGTCAAGGACTTGTGGCAATACCCCAATCGCCAAGCTTTGGAAGCCAAAATGGCACAAGACTTGGCGCTCAATGCGTCGCAACTGTTGCTTACCAATGGTGGTGACGAAAGCATTGAGTTATTGTATAAGTTGTCAAAACTGGAAGACATGCCATTGTTGATTCCAGAGCCTTGTTTCAGTCAGTACACGCACAACCAGGGTGTTTGGCAAAATGAAGTCACTTTTGTGCCGGCGCAAGCTGATTTGTCCATCGACACCAAAGCGGTGAAAGCCCAAATAAAAAACGGACAGTGTGTGATATTAACCCGTCCCAATAACCCAACAGGGGAATTCTTGGCTGACGAGGTGTTGCGCGACATGATAGAAACGGCGGCTGCCAAAGGTGCTTGGGTGTTTTTGGACGAGGCTTATGTTGAGTTCGCTGAAGCCAATGAGGTTAATTATTACAGCGAATATGATAATGTCATCTGCTTGCGCACCTTTTCAAAAGCTTTTGGCCTGGCTGGCGTACGTGTGGGTTATGTTTTAGGTAATGAGCAGTTGATTAACCGCATTCGCAGACTCACCATGCCCTTCAACGTGTCTCAAGCCAATTTGCAAATTGCAGCACAAGCTTGGGCTCAGAGGGATTCGGTGTCTGAGTATTGTCAACAAATCCGACAAAACAGGTCGCTGGTCAATGATTATTTGGCGTCTCAAGGTTTGTTTGTTTGTCCGGCTCAAGGTAATTTTTTACTGTTCCGTGTTTCGGACCAACAAAAAACATTAATCGCCAATGTGTTGAAAAAACAAGGGATTCAAATCAAAACGGCTTTGGGTGGATTGCCTGATTGTTTGCGTATCACCATTCCTTATCAATTAAATCCTGTCATGTCGGCTTTGAAACAGATTTTTGAGCCGGCAGCAGTTGCTTTTGATATGGACGGCGTCTTGATTGATACTTCCTTTAGTTATGATTTGGCGATCGTTGATACAGTGGAATCATTCACTGGTAAAACGGTGACAATTGAACAAATTGTCAGCAAACGCAGCCAAGGTGGTTACAATAATGATTGGGTGTTGGCGCAAGCCATGATTCAAGATTTGGGACAAGTGGAAGACTTACAAAAAGTCACCGATGTGTTTCAAACATTCTACTTGGGCACAGAAACGCAACGCGGTCGGTTCAAGGACGAAGTGAATTTGTTGCGCAATGAATCGCCTTTGTTTGAAACCAGCAAGAAGCGTGCCGTAGTCACAGGTAGGCCAAGATTTGAAGCCAAACAAGGCGTGTCGCAATTGGGCATAGCGCCTGCTTTCGTAGTCAGTTTAGATGACGTTAAAAATGGCAAACCCGATCCTGAAGGTATTTTGTGGCTGAAACAGCAATGGCAACTGTCTGATAATGATGGCATGTATTTTTGTGGTGACAATGTCGATGACATGCAAGCAGGAAATGCCGCGCAATGCATTTGTGTCGGTATTTCAGGTGGCTCAGAACAACAAGAAAAAGTGCTTTATCAAGCCGGTGCCGATGTGGTGCTGGACAACATCAACCAATTAGAGGCTTTGTTCTCATGATTACTTTAAACAGAAAAACCAAAGAAACCGAAATTGAATTGTCACTCGATATTAAGGGTGATAAATCATTGTCAAAAATTGATACAGGTTTGCCTTTTTTTGATCACATGTTGGATCAATTGGCCTCACATGCGGGTTGGAATTTACAGCTGTCCATGAAAGCTGACACCGAGGTTGATGATCACCACGGGATAGAAGATGCGGCGATTTGTTTGGGTGAGGTTTTTTATCAAGCCTGGAAAGCAAACAGCCCCAATGCCCGTTATGGCCAGCGGTTGTTACCGATGGATGAGGCGCTGACTTTGTGTGCTGTTGACCTGTGTGGTCGTGCTTATTGCATCACGGATTTGCCCTTTTCACAAAGTACTGTGGGTGGCATTTATACCGAAATGTGGACGCACTTCTTTTACAGTTTTGCTGTCAATGCCAAAATCACTTTGCACATCAAGAACATGTATTTTTCTAATAATCACCACTTGGTTGAAGGTGCTTTTAAGGCTTTGGCATATGCTTTGAAAGAAGCTTTGCAGCCGACAGCAACAGAAGCCACCACTAAAGGTGTGCTATGACAGTGGCTAAAGTCAAGAGTGCAGGCACCAAAGTGGCCATCATTGATTTAGATTCTGGTAATTTGCTGAGTATTCAAACGGCAGTAAAAGAAGCCGGCTTTCAATTGCAGGTGGTACAAACACCAGATCAATTGGATGATGATGTCAATGTGTTGTTGATGCCTGGGCAGGGGCGTTTTGCTTTTGTTGCATCGCAAATTGATACGCTTAACTGGCGTGAGTTTTTACTCGATTGGGTGGGGGCAGGCCGAAAGTTGATTGGAATATGCGTCGGTATGCAAGTGCTGTTTGAGTCCAGCGAGGAAGATCCAGATGCTGAAGGCTTGGCATTAATTAATGGGTCGGTCAAACGATTACGTCATCCAAAAGCGCCGATGGTCGGCTGGGCTAAGTTGAATTCATATAAATTGTCGATGCAAAACCAATTTGCTTATTTCGTTAATTCATATGCTGCACCTGACAGCGATTATTGTACCGCCAAGGTTGTGTATGGTGATTTGTTCTGTGCCGCAGTACAAAAAAACAATTTATACGGGTTCCAGTTTCACCCAGAAAAATCAGGCTCATTTGGCCGGGAGTTAATTGCCTATGTCTGCGAACAATAAGCAGTCTGCGAACTACAATATGTCAGTAGATAATCGCGTTTACGCATCAGACTTGATTCCGCGGATCATTCCATGTTTGGATGTTGCATTGGGTCGCGTAGTCAAGGGCGTTAATTTCAAAGGCTTGGTTGACATGGGTGACCCTGTTGAATTGGCCAAAAAATATGAAGAACAGGGCGCTGATGAGATTGTCTTTTTGGACATCAAAGCCAGTGTCGATAACCAACAATCTGCACTCGACATGGTTTATCAAGTGGCGACGCATTTGAGTATTCCATTTGCTGTTGGCGGCGGTATCAAAACCATTGACGATGTAGATAAATTTTTTAATGCCGGTGCTGATAAAGTCACATTGAACACGGCGGCGGTACAAAATCCAGAGTTGATCAGCCAGATTTCTAGCAAATATGGTTCGCAAAGCATTGTGGTGGCCATTGATGTCAACAAAAATGAAAACAACGACTTGGCGATTTATACCCACGGTGGCAGCCAATTGGCCGATGTCAATTACCAAGATTGGATTCAAGAAGTCGTCGATCGTGGTGCAGGCGAGATACTGTTGACGGCCATGCACAAAGATGGAACTGGCAGTGGATTCGATTGTGATTTGCTGCAAAGTTTCGGCCCTAATTTTCCAGTGCAGGTGATTGCCTCAGGTGGTGCCAAAGGGCCACAAGATTTTGTCGACGCGATTGCTGCAGGTGCCGATGCCGTTTTGGCTGCAGGCTTATTTCACCGAGGAGAATATACCGTCGGTGACATCAAAGATTACTTAATAAACAATAAAATAAAGGTTAGAAAATAACATGTTAATTCCATCAATTGACCTCATGGACGGCAAGGCAGTTCAGTTACAACAAGGCGATAAAAAAATCATTGAACGTGAAGACGTTTTTGAATTATTGGAAGAATTTGCCCTGTATGGCGAAGTGGCCATCATTGATTTGGATGCGGCGATGGGCAAAGGCAGCAATCAAGATTTGATTGAACAGATGTTGCGCAAAAGAAAATGTCGCGTGGGTGGTGGTATCCGTGATTTGGAAACAGCCAAAGCCTACTTGGCTGCCGGTGCCAGTAAAATCATATTAGGTACATCGGCCAAAGAGGCATGGGTAGACAAGCTACCGCGTCAGTCACTGGTTTTTGCCATTGATGCCAAAGGTGATTTTTTGACCACCCACGGCTGGAAAAAAACCCAAGACGTTAAGGTTTTGGACATCATTGCTGAATGGAGCACGCGTTGTGGTGAGTTCTTGTATACGCAGGTGTTGAAAGAAGGCATGATGCAAGGCATTGATCAGCCGAGAATTGAAGATGTAATCAAAGCATCGGGCGTGCCAGTAACGGTGGCTGGCGGCATCACCACTTATGAAGATTTGCAATGGATCAATGCCAAGGGTGCCAATTCACAAATCGGCATGGCGATTTATTCTGGCAGCATGCACTTGGATCAAGCCTTCATGTCTTTGGTTGATTTTGATAAAGCGCCGTTGTTGCCAACCGTAGTTCAAGATGCCGATTCAGGGAAAGTGCTGATGTTGGCCTATTCATCACCGGAGTCACTGAAAAAAGCGTTGAACGAGCGCAAAGGTGTTTACTATTCAAGGTCGCGTCGCGAATTGTGGACCAAAGGCTTAACCAGTAACAACACCCAAGAATTGGTGCAAGTTGATATCGATTGTGATGGAGATACTTTGTTGTTTTTGGTCAAACAAACGGGCAATGCTTGTCACTTTGAACGATACAGTTGTTTCGCCAGTCAGCGCAATGATTATACTTTAGATTACTTGAACGAAGTGTTTGATGCGCGTTTAGCCGAAGAGAACGAGAAGCCGTCTTTCACACAACAGTTATTTGCCTCCAATGATTTGCAAATTGAAAAATTGCGTGAAGAGTGTGAAGAGTTGATTGAAGCCACCGACCACAATCATGTGCGTTGGGAAGCTGCAGATTTGCTGTTCTTTACTTTGGTGATGGCCAAAGCCAAAGGCGTCACGGTGCAAGAGTTGGTCAATGACTTGCGGAGCCGCAACAATGAACGCTGAGGGCTTGAATAAATTAAACGTTATCAAAGCTGCTGATTATGTCAGGCCGGCTTTGAAAGGCAACCAGCAGGTCGCTGCCACGGTTTCTGAAATTTTGAGTGACATCAAAAATGAAGGTGATGCGGCGGTTGATCGTTGGACTGAACAAATTGATGGTCGCCAAGCAGGTTACATCACGCTCAAACCTTTTGATGAATATGACTTGTCAGATGAGCTTAAAGCTTCGATTCAGTTTGCATACCAGCGCATCAAGAACTTTTGCCAGTTTCAAATCAAAGACCTCAAGAGCGATGAATTCTCTGATGACATCGGTGAGTTCGGTTACATTTACCAGCCGATTGAGCGTATTGGTGCTTACATTCCGGGCGGTCAATTTCCGCTGATATCTACCGCCATGATGACACTGACACCAGCACAGGTGGCAGGCTGTCCAGTGCGGGTGGCCTGTTCGCCTTCGGATCACCCTGCTTTATTGGCCGCGGCCAGTTTGGCTGGTGCCACAGAGTTCCTGCATTTAGGTGGCGCACAAGCGATTGGTGCTTTGAGTTATGGTTATAAAGACACGGCCGCGGTTAATTTGGTGGTCGGTCCGGGTAACGCCTATGTGAATCAAGCCAAAGCTCAAATCCAAGGTCGCACTGCTATTGATACTTTGGCAGGTCCCAGTGAGTTGTTGATTTACGCGAATGAAGTGGCAGAGCCTGAGTGGTTGATGCTCGATGCTTTGGCGCAAGCTGAGCATGATGCGAATGCCGTCAGCGTGGTAGTGAGTGAGTCTGAACAGCTGTTAGAAAATCTTTACACGGGGTTAGAGAATCATGACGATGGGAAGCAATTGTTAGCCAATGACAATGTTGTTCTGGTTTTGTCAGCGAGCCAAGAAGAATCGGTGGCATTCATCAATGATTATGCGCCAGAGCATTTGACAGTGTGTGATACAGGTTTTGATTGCAGCTTGTTGACCAACTACGGTTCTTTGTTTGTCGGCGAAAATTCTGCAGTGGCTTTTGGTGATTACTGTGCTGGGCCTAACCACACTTTGCCAACCGAAGGGGCGGCCAAATTTTCAGGCGGCTTGAGCGTACACCAATTCCTGAAAGTCCAATCTACACAGAAAATCAACGATAACGGCCGTGTCCAGTTGTCAAAACATGCGGCCACATTGGCCGAGGCTGAGGGTTTGATTTACCACCAAAAAAGTTCAGAAATTCGTAAATAAATTTGTTTTGCAAGCCAAGAGGATGTTGCTCTTGGCTTCAAATCTTGCCTTAACATTTCGCCTGCCTAACAAAAAAATAACAACAGGATAGAGATATTTATTTGTCCGCGTGGTAGAATTGCGCCGTTTGACCTGTGCGACAAAAAGTCGCATTGATTTAGGTCAATATATTCAAAAATTCATTAGGGTATCGATTTTATGAAAAAAGCACAGACTAAGTTGATGTGGTTGGTAACAGGTTTACTGTTTTCGTCTGCTACATGGGCTGAATATGGATTGAACTTAAGGAAGGGTGTCACTGACTACAGTCAAACCGCTTATGACATGCACATGCTGGCGTTTTGGATTTGTGTGGTGATAGGTATTATTGTATTTGGTGCCATGTTGTATTCAATTGTTGCTCACAGAAAGTCTAAAGGTGTGACCCCTGAGCAATTTTCGCACAGCACTTTTGCGGAAATATTGTGGACCATCATACCGATTGTGATTTTGGCTGCCATGGCCTGGCCTGCAACAAAAGCTTTGATACAGATGGAAAACCCAACTGATGAAGCCGGCAAGCCCATGAACATGGACATGACCATCAAAGTCACGGGATATCAGTGGAAATGGCGTTACGATTACATGGATGAAGGTTTTGGCTTTTTGAGTACCCTGGCCAAAGACAGTAACATTGCCCGTCAAAAAGATTCTGGTATCAAGCCAGAAACAGTAGACAACTACTTGTTAGATGTTGATAAGCCTTTGGTGATTCCAGTCGATACCAATATTCGATTTTTGTTGACTGCCGATGATGTGATTCACGCTTGGTGGGTGCCTGATTTTGGTTGGAAGCGTGATGCGGTTCCTGGCTTTGTCAATGAGGCTTGGACCAATGTAAAAGTACCAGGTACATACCGAGGCCAATGTGCTGAACTGTGTGGTAAGGATCATGGTTTTATGCCAGTGGTAGTTGAAGCCGTCAGTAAAGAAGATTATGCGGCATGGGTAGCTGAACAAAAAGGCGGCCAAGCTGAAGAAGCTGTAATGGCAGAAAAAACATGGACCAAAGAAGAGTTGATGACTAAAGGTGAGGCGGTTTATAACCAGCAATGCGCCACATGTCACCAAGCTGACGGTGCAGGATTGCCACCGACGTTCCCTGCTTTAGCTGGCAGTGATTTTGTTAATGGGCCAGCAGCTGACCAGATCGGTTTGGTATTGAATGGCAAGCCAGGTACGGCCATGGCTGCATTTGGCAACATCTTGTCAGAGACTGACATCGCTGCTGCCATCACTTACACCAGAAATTCTTTTGGCAACACTGCAGGCGATATTGTTCAGCCTACAGATGTCAAGAACTTGAAATAATTGAGGAGTTATTATGAGTCACGATTCACACGATCATAAGCCAAAAGGGTTCGTTAACCGTTGGTTATTAACCACCAATCACAAAGACATTGGTACTTTGTATTTGATTTTTGCATTGGCGATGTTCATCATCGGTGGTGCCATGGCGATGATTATTCGCTTAGAACTGTTTCAACCAGGCTTACAATTTGTAGAACCTGATTTCTTTAACCAAATGACCACAATGCATGCATTGATTATGGTGTTTGGTGCGGTGATGCCGGCTTTTGTTGGTTTAGCTAACTGGATGATTCCATTGATGATTGGTGCGCCAGATATGGCATTACCACGCATGAATAACTGGTCATTCTGGATTTTACCTTTTGCCTTCAGCTTATTGGGCTCAACTTTATTTATGGATGGCGGTGCGCCAGCCGGTGGTTGGACCATGTATCCACCATTGGTATTGCAAGGCGGGCATAATGTTGCTTACTTGGTATTCGCTGTGCATTTGATGGGTATTTCATCCATCATGGGTGCGATTAACGTGATTGCCACCATCATGAACATGCGGGCACCAAATGTGGGCTACTTGAACATGCCATTGTTTGTATGGACATGGTTAATTACGGCATTCTTGTTGATTGCTGTGATGCCAGTTTTGGCAGGTGCTGTCACCATGTTGTTAACTGACAGATACTTCGGCACCAGCTTCTTTAATGCAGCAGGTGGTGGTGATCCTGTATTGTTCCAGCACATTTTCTGGTTCTTTGGTCACCCTGAAGTTTATATTATGATTTTGCCATCATTTGGTGTGGTTTCAGAAATCATTCCTACCTTTGCTCGTAAACCATTGTTTGGTTACGTCTCTATGGTTTATGCAACAGCAGGTATCGCATTCTTGTCATTCATCGTTTGGGCGCATCACATGTTCTCAGTGGGTATGCCATTAGGTGGTGAGTTGTACTTTATGTATGCAACCATGATGATTGCTGTACCTACGGGTGTAAAAATCTTTAACTGGGTTGCGACCATGTGGAAAGGTGCGATGACTTTTGAGACACCGATGTTGTTCTCATTGGCTTTTGTTGTCTTGTTCACAATCGGTGGTTTCTCGGGTGTGATGATGGCTTTGGCGCCAGTTGATTTGCAATATCATGACACTTACTTCATTGTTGCGCATTTCCATTACGTGTTGGTTCCTGGTGCGGTATTTGCAATTATTGCAGGTGCTTACTACTGGTTACCAAAATGGTCTGGTCACATGTACAGTGAAAAACTGGGTAAGATTCATTTTTGGTGGTCAACCATTTCTGTGAATGTGCTGTTCTTCCCTCAACATTTCTTGGGTCTGGCGGGTATGCCACGTCGTATTCCAGATTATTCAACACAGTTTGCAGAATTTAATATGATGTCAAGTATCGGTGGTTTCGCCTTCGGTTTGGCACAAGTGTTCTTCGTATACATTGTGATCAAAACTGTTCGCGGTGGTAAGAAAGCTGAAGCCAATGCTTGGGGTGATGCGAAAGGTTTAGAATGGACTGTTCCATCTCCTGCGCCACACCACACGTTTGAAGAATTCGGTCCTGTGGACTTGAAAAAAATGGCACACGGTGACGTTCACTGATGTCTGAACAAGATCATATGAACCAAAAGGACAAAGACCAGCAAGCTCACTGGATTGCACAACGCAAGAAAGCCCGTAAAACGGCGGTTGTGTTGGGTGTGTTGGCAGTGGGTATTGCTGTCTGGTCTGTGTTTGTGGTTTTACAAAAGGCTGGGGTTTAACTGATGGATGCCAAAACACAAAAAACCTTGAAGAAGTGCTTGATAGTCGTCTTGTTCATGGGCGGTTTTGGGTATGCTTTGGTTCCTTTGTATGATGTGTTTTGTGACATCACAGGATTGAATGGGAAGACAGGTGTGGCGACAGAGCAAACTTTGTCACGTCAAATTATTGATGAAAATCACCGGGTCACTGTTCAATTTGATGGTACTGTGAACAGTGCATTACCCTGGTCATTCAAACCCGTTAAATTTTCCATGGAAGTGATTCCTGGTAAAATGTACACCGCCGAATATGTTGCTGAGAATTTAGCGACTTTTGATGTGACAGGGCAAGCTGTTCCCAGTGTGGCCCCTAATGAAGCATCGATTTATTTTGATAAAACCGAATGTTTTTGTTTCACCCAACAGTTGTTAAAGCCGGGTGAGTCAAAAAACATGCCGGTGACATTTATTGTTCGATCGGACATTCCGAAAGACATTGATGTATTGACTTTGTCATACACATTTTTTAACCGAAACAGCATGACCGCCAAGCAAAAAGCTGAAGGCAGTGATGCTCATGAAAAGATTTAAATATAGGGGCTAAGACCATGTCTGAAGTAAAAGCAGATCAATATTTTGTTCCACACAAAGCCAAATGGCCCATCGTGGGCTCAGTGGGTTTAACAACTACTGTTGTTGGCGCAGCACACTTGCTGAATTCAGAAACAGCCATGACTCCTTGGTTGATGTATGCAGGATTGCTCATCATGATCGTTATGATGTTTGGTTGGTTCGGTGAAGTCATAAAGGAAAGTGAAGCTGGCTTATATAACACCGACGTAGACACATCATTCAGAATGGGTATGATTTGGTTCATTTTTTCTGAAATTATGTTTTTTGCTTGTTTCTTTGGTGCATTGTTCTATGCCAGAAGTTTGTCAGTGCCTTGGTTGGGCGGTGAAGGCACTGGATTAAGTACCAACAATGAGTTGTGGAACGGTTATGAAGGTGTGTGGCCTACCAATGGTCCGGCTGATTTAGGCGGCAAATTTGAAATTTTAGATCCATTTCACCTGCCTTTGATCAATACCATGTTGTTATTGACCAGTTCTATTACTGTTACCATTGCTCACCATGCGATTCGAATTAACAACCGCACGCAAACAGTTATTTGGTTGGCGGCTACAGTCTTATTGGGTGCGATATTCATGTACTTCCAAATTGCTGAGTACATTGAAGCTTACCATTTGAATTTGACACTTGAATCAGGTATTTATGGTTCTACATTCTTTTTATTGACGGGATTTCACGGCATGCATGTGACCTTAGGTGCCATTATGTTGGCGATCATCACTGTTCGAGTTGCTAAAGGACATTTCAAACCAGAGAATCATTTTGGTTTTGAGGCGGTTGCTTGGTACTGGCATTTTGTTGATGTGGTTTGGTTGGGCTTGTTTATCTTCGTTTATATTTTGTAAACATCCGACAAACAGTTAAAATAGGAAGCCCGGCTCTGCTGGGCTTTTTTTATGAGATAAATTTATGAAATACATAATTATAATTGCTTTCCTTTTCATTTTGTTCAGTCTGGGACAAGCCTTGTTTTATATGGTGAAAGGTAAGGGTAAAAGCCAAAATACTGTACGATTTTTGACCGTTCGAATTGTCGCATCTGTTCTGTTATTTATGCTGCTTCTGTTGGCCATGAAAATGGGATGGGTGGTACCTCATGGTACCAAAATGGTTCCGGGCTGATATGGCTGAAAGGCGTTTCCCTTGGTTATTTACTGCATTATGGCTTGCCATCTTTTTGTTGATGTTGCGTTTGGGGTTTTGGCAATTAAATCGGGCTGAAGAGAAACGCGAACTGTTGGACCACTTGTCTGAATCCACACCACTTGAAGTGACTGACGCTGCAAGTGTGTCAAAAGTACCTCGATTTAGAACCATTCAGGTGAAAGGTGAATGGGACAGTGAAGTGGCATTTTATCTTGAAAATCAATTCCATGATGGACAAGTTGGCTTTCATGTATATAGTGTGATGTCATTTTTTGATGGTGCAGTTTTTGCTTTGGTTAATCGTGGCTGGGTTAAACAAATTTCTGCAGCAAAGGATCCAGTGACAGCAAGACAAGTTTGGACATTATTACAAGGTGATTGGCCACGGCCGGGCGTTCAGTTGGGTGAACAAACTTTAACAGATGATGAAAAGCAGCAAGTCACCTATTTAACTGAAGATGTGACCAAGAAATGGTTAAAGTCACGCTTTTGTGGGCAAAAAAACAACAAAGATTGTATAATCCTGCCCTTTATTTTTAAGCTCAATCAACTCATGCCGGACGGTTATGAACGTGATTGGAAAAGCCAGATGATGCCGCCAGAAAAGCACCAAGCTTATGCGGTACAATGGTTTACCATGTCACTGGTGTTGTTTTTGCTTTATTTGGTGTTTTTGAGGAAAAATCATGCAAGCTAAGACTAAAAACAGGTTGTCCATAGTTGCCATCGTTTTGTTATTTGCAACTCCAGTGGTTGTGGCTTATTTAATGAGTTCTGGGGCCATCAGTTATCAACCTGACAGTACAAAAAATCATGGAGAATTTATTACTCCTCCTGTCAAAGTTGCTGACTTTTCACAAGATGAATGGACTAATGAGTTCAATAACCATTGGACACTGGTTTACCGTGTCAAAGGCGAATGCGATGCATCCTGTGTCAAGCTGGAAGATAACTTGCATCGTTATCGTTTAACCATGGGTCATCGAGCTGACAAATTAAAACTGATGTTATGGGCTGAAGATTTCAAAGCCATGCCAACTGAAGATGCCTATCAACATGTTTTAAAAATCACTACCAAAGATTTAACGGGTTTAAATCAAACCATGGATGAATTGAGTCAGGTTTCACATGGAGATGGAAATGGTTTGTATGTGGTTGCGCCTGAAGGTTATTTGATGATGGCGTTTAAAAAAGAAAACACCAGTACAGAAATCAGTCAGGACATCAAATTACTACTCAAGCGTAAAGGTGGTTGAGATGAAATATAAAAATTTAGCTTGGTTGGCTGTAGGTTTGGCCTTGTGTGTGATTGTATTGGGTGCCTATGTCAGATTATCAGATGCCGGTTTAGGCTGTCCTGATTGGCCCGGTTGTTATGGTCATTTGGCTTGGCCTGATGAGGCACATGAAATTGAAGCCGCAAACGAAGCATTCCCAGAACGCGCCGCTGAACCGCACAAAGCCTGGAAAGAAATGGTGCATCGCTATTTAGCAGGTATATTGGGTTTGTTGGTGTTGGGTTTATTTATTTGGGCCTTCAAACAACGTGACAAACAATCATATGTTTTACCACTGACTTTGTGTTTTGTCATTTTATTTCAAGCTGCATTAGGTATGTGGACCGTCACTCTGAAGTTACATCCTAGCATAGTGATGAGCCATTTGATGGGAGGCATGCTGATGCTTTCATTGCTGACCTGGCTGGCATGTTCTAGAACTGAAGGTATCACGCCATATCGATATGCGGGACATGTCAAACAAGGAATGGTGATCATTGCATTGATGTTATTGGTTTTACAAATTGCTTTGGGTGGTTGGACCAGTGCCAACTATGCGGCTTTGGCTTGCCAGGGATTTCCAGCTTGTAATGGAGAATGGTGGCCTCAAATGGATTTTGTTCAAGCATTGGATATTTTCAAAAAGTATGGCCCAAACTATGAATTCGGCGTCAAAGATGGCCCCGCTCGAATGGCCATTCAAATGATGCACAGAATAGGGTTTGTGGTCGTAACTTTGTATTTTTCTTGGTTGATTTTCAAATTAACTAGGAACCGTGAACTGATGCCTTTGGGGGTAACTCTGGGTGTTTTGTTATTGACTCAAATTTTATTGGGTATCATTAATGTGACCATGGCGTTACCTTTGGTTGTAGCTACCATGCACAATGGTGTGGCCGCTTTGTTGTTGATGACCACTGTTATCTTGCTGTATAAAACCAGGGGTTCAACGATCTGATGTCAACTGCATATAAACAATATTTAGAATTAACCAAACCCAAAGTCGTGTTATTGATTTTATTTACTGCTTGGGTGGGCATGTTATTGGCTGTTCCCAATTGGCCGCCGATGGATTTGATGTTTTGGGGTTTGATTGGTATCGGCTTTTCTTCCGCTGCCGCTGCCGCTATCAACCACTGGGCAGATCAAAAAATTGATGCCATCATGAAACGCACACAGCACAGGCCATTACCTTCAGGTGAATTAAGCAGCACTAAAGTGTTGTTGTTTGCTTTGACCTTGACCGTTGTTGGCATGTTCGTATTGGTCTATTTCATTAATATTTTGACTGCCGTATTGACCTTTTTATCATTGATTGGATACGCTTTTATTTATACCTTTTTCCTCAAGCGAGCCACACCACAAAACATTGTGATTGGTGGTGCAGCAGGTGCCACACCACCGGTGTTGGGTTGGTCGAGTATTACAGGTGAAGTGACAGCGGATTCTTTGTTGTTATTCGGCATCATTTTTGCATGGACACCACCGCACTTTTGGGCGTTGGCCATTTACCGCAAAGAAGATTATGCCAAGGCGGCCATTCCGATGTTACCGGTAACTCATGGCGTAGAGTTTACACAGTTGCATATTGTTCTTTACACCATCATTTTGGTTTTGGTTACGGTGTTTCCCTTTTTGATTGGCATGTCAGGATTGATTTATTTAACTGGTGCCATATTGTTGGGTGGAAAATTCCTGTGGATGGCAATACAACTCAAAAAAACCAGCAGCCCACTTTTGGCCTGGCAAACATTTAAGTATTCGATTTGGTATTTAATGATTTTATTTGCGCTGTTATTGCTTGATCACTATGTACCTTGGGGTGATGTGATGCCGAAATTATTTCAACAGCCAGTTTGGAGTTAATGATGTCGGTCAGTGGTTTGATTGACTCACATATCCACTTGGATGATGAGCGTTTTGATATAGATCGAGGGGTCTTAATTGCCGAGGCAGATGCAGCAGGGGTGACTCAATTTATAGTACCTGCCGTTAAAGCGGACCGTTTCAACAAAACGGTGTCATTACAAAGCGAAAAAATACATGTGGCATTGGGGTTACATCCATACTGGATAGCAGATCATAAAGAATCTGATCTGACCATGCTGGAAAGCATGATAGATATTTATGATCCCATAGCTGTGGGTGAGTGCGGCATGGATTTTTACATCAAAGGATTGAGTAAAAGTAAACAACAGCAGTTTTTTGATGCCCAAATTGAAATTGCCAAACAACGAGACCTGCCATTGATACTCCATGTTCGTGGTGCGGTTGATGCGGTGTTCCAACGATTGAAACGCCATGATTATTTTAAAGCGGTGATGCACAGTTTCAATGGTTCAGCGGCCCAAGCGGCACAGATTGTATCACAAGGGATTTATGTTGGTATGGGCGCTGCAGGTCTAAACCCAAAAGCGACCAAACTACACCAATTAATAAAGGTGATGCCTTTATCGCATTTGATGTTGGAATCTGATGCGCCTGATCAACCTTTTTTTGATAAAGCTGGTGAGCGTAACATCCCCAAAGACTTGGTCAGGATTTGTCAGGAAATGGCGAGCCTGAAAGGCATAAGCTATGAAGCCTTGGCAACGGCCAGTAACAACAACATCAAAAAGCTATTCAAGATATGAAAGAGCGTTTTGGTGGCATAGTACGCTTATATGGCATTGCGGGCTTTGAAAAACTTCAAAAATCGCATGTGGCGATAGTTGGTGTGGGTGGTGTGGGTTGTTGGGCGGCTGAAATGTTGGCACGCTCAGGGGTTGGGAAACTGACATTGATAGATGCAGATGAATTGTGTGTAACGAACATCAACAGACAAATTCATGCTTTAGACTCTACGGTGAGCAAATCTAAAGTCTTGACCATGGCCGAACGCATCAAAGACATCAACCCAGACTGCGAAGTCATTGTGCATGAATCTTTTTTTATGGAAAGCACGGCTGATGAATTGTTGGCTGCTGATTATGACGTGGTTCTCGATGCCATAGACTCAGTCAAACATAAAATTCTACTGTTCATGCAATGTCGATTCAAAAAAATCAACTTGATAATGGCAGGTGGTGCAGGTGGAAAAACCGACCCCAGTCGCATACAAGTGGCCGATTTGGCGAAAACCATCAGAGACCCTTTGCTTCGAAGGGTGCGAAAAGAACTGCGCAAGAACCCAACATTAAAAGTCAGAAAAAAACTGAAAGTCAAAGCGATTTTTTCAAACCAAGAAATCATGTCACCGATATTTGATGAGTCGCAACAAAATCAAAAAGACAACCGAAAACTAGATTGCAACACCGGCTACGGCACCAGCCCCATCATCATCAGCCACTTTGGTATCCGGGCTGCTGATGTGGTGATTTCTGAACTTTTGAAATAATTCCAAGTCTGAATATACAATTAATCTTTGGAATGTAATGAAGGCGGTTATATTTATTGTTTTATGGTTCTTTGGTTTTTCAAACTCAAACGCTCAACCATGGAAGCCACTGAAAGGGGTTTTATGTCCTTTAGTAGGCTATCCAAGTATCACGCTGCAACAAGTAGATGCAAAGGGTGTTGAAGTGCCTTTTGATTGTAAAAACATCGATGTAAAAGTATTTGAAGGTAAAAAACTGGTAAATCACATCAAGCCTGGTTTTCACTTTATGTGTGACAGAATAACCAATAAAAAGACACGTATTCATTCACGCATCATGCCAATAGGTGTATGGGGGTGCACAGAGGGTATTTATGATGTGGTTGTAGAAAAAAGTGGCAACATTCAAAGATTTTCTGAGATAAGAATTAACAAGAGTGTAGATGATCCATGCAGGCTTGTCCCAGTTCAGTTAACAGTCAAATAATTAAAATAAAAAGCATGACGTGGCTTGATCATCACTTTTAACACTGATGTCATTATTATATTTTTACAGAAAACCACTTCTGATATTATTATTAATCTCTTCAATTTCATGTACTGAACCTCAATAAAGGGCGTGTTCTAGTCCTCTTTCATATCAATTTATCCCTAATTATCTAAAAGTTCTTGCAATTGAGCATGTACCAGTTGTACCATTTGAGTATGCGGTACATGAGGTACATATAATTATGAAGATTACAGTAGATATAGAAAGCACCGTTCCGATGTTCACACAGCTGATGATGCAGATTAAACAAGCTGTGCAAAAAGGTCAATTAAAAGCGGGTGACCCATTACCTTCCATACGCCAATTGGCGAATGATTTAGAGGTGAACAGCAAGACGGTGGCGAAAGCTTATCGTTTGCTTGAGCGTGATGCCGTGGTTCAAGCCAAAGGTTATCGTGGTTCATTTATTCACCCCGATGCTTTGGCCAACTGTACTTTTGATGTGAACGCTTGGGCTAATGAACAGGCCACAGAAATGGTAACGGCATTAAGAAAAGCAGGGGTGACCGACCCAGAAATCAGGATTGCATTTACCAATGCACTTAACAAACCTTTAGGAGAATAACATGCCAGAACAGACTTTATTTTATGTGGTATTCATTTTACAAATACTTTTACTGTCTTTTTATTTTCCCAGGCGGATTTTGATGCGCATACGTTATGTGATGGAAAATTATCCCGAATCGACATACCCTCGTTTGTACCCTAAGAGTGAAAACTTGTTTAAGCGGGCGACAAATATATTCCTTTGGATCAATGTCATTAATTTTATTTTAGGGTGGGCTATTCTTTTGCTTGTGATAAAAGGTGTGCTTTTAAGTGAAGGCAGGGTTCACCCGATGCTGCCATGGGGTTATTTTATGTTGCAAATGATTGGATCACAATATCTAGAATTCTCCGGCTTCAAGTTTGCAAAGTTGATGAAAGAAGCTGACACTCGCAAGATCAAAAGTGTGGAATTAAAGCGCCGAAAGTTCTTTGATTATGTTCCACCCATGTTGTTTTGGGCAGTTATTGCCACCTATGTGGGCTTTGTATGGTTTGCCTTTGCCATTATGGATGTAGGGGCAGATGTCCTGGGTTCAACCATAGGCTTGTGTGTGGTTCTTTTGCTTGGCTATGCTTTTTTCTTTGCCATCATTTTGTGGATCATATATGGCAAAAAAGTTGACCCCTATCAAAGCCAAGACGACCGCATAAGAACAGCACGGGTGGCAATCAAAGCCCAGTGTTTTACCATGATAATGACAGCCGTTTTTCTGGCTTTTCTGGTCGCGCATGAGCGTTATGGTTTGGGTGCTTATTTACCCGTGGCTATGAGCCTGTTTTTACAGTTGTTGGTGGTCATGTCCATGGGGTATTTGTTGCAGAATAATAAAATTGATGACAATGATTTTGATGTCTACAAAGCTGAATAATTTGAATTCATTGGCAGGTTATTTCAGTATGTTAAATTTAAAAGAGGAAACTAAAATGAAAATTAAGTCAGGCATTCAAGCCGTTATGTTGTTAGTGTCAATGATGTTCTCATTGATGCTGCCTACCTTGGCGGTTGCGAAAGAAACGGTTTATTCTGAACAATTAAATAAACTGATTGAAGTCATGGAGGCGAAACGCCAAGAGTTTCACATCCCAGGCATGGCTTTGGCCGTGGTGAAGGATGATCAAGTTATTTTAACTCAAGGCTTCGGCCAAATGGACATGGCTAATAACAAAGCGGTGACGTCAGAAACCTTATTTGCCATCGGTTCAAGCAGTAAGGCTTTCACGGCGACGTTGTTTGGCATGTTGGTAGATGATGAGCAAGTGAATTGGGATGATTTGGTCACAGATTATTTACCAGATTATGAGTTCAAAGTGGAGGGTGAAGTGCTGCCCATCACTTTCAGGGACATGTTGTCACACCGCACAGGTTATACGCGCAATGATTTGTTGTGGGCCAATGGCCAAGCGAGTCGGGATTTGATCTTAAAAACGGCGACTCGAGCAGAGCCTGTTGATGAATTCAGAAAAAAATTCTATTACAACAATGTGATGTTTTTGGCAGCAGGCGAGGCTTCGGCAAAAATATCAAAGCAGTCGTGGGACGATTTGTTGATGAGCAGGTTGTTGAAACCTTTGGGCATGAAAGGCGCTACATCAAATCACGCCACGGCGATTACAGATAAAAATATTTCAAAAGGCTACCAATGGAATGAAGAAACTGAATCACACGATGTGATGCCAACGCGCAATTTAAACAATATAGCACCAGCCGGTGGCATCTATTCCAATGTCAATGACATGGCTCAGTGGCTGCGCTTTCAGTTGAACAAAGGCAAGGTGGGATCGGAACAATTGTTATCTGAAAAACAGCTGCTAGAAACCCACGAGGAACAAATAAAAATGAGCCAAATGGCCGGTTACGGTATGGGCTGGATGTTGCAAGAATGGCAAGGCAAGAAAGTCGTGGAACATGGCGGTAACATCGATGGTTTTGGTGCCCAAGTGAGTTTGATACCAGAAGAAAATCTAGGCTATGTGTTGTTGACCAATGTTACAGCGACGCCTTTACAGCAAGGTTCGATTGGTATTGTTTTTGAGCACCTGTTAGGTGGTCAGCAGTCCACAGCAGACCCATCAACAAAGGTTGATTATCAAAAATACGTGGGTGAATACCATGCCAACTTTGGCCCATTCAAAGATGCCATATTCACTTTTTCAGTGAAAGACGACGGTAAGCCGGCTGTGGATGTGCCTGGACAAATGTTGTATGAATTGAAAGACCCTGATGAAAGAGGAAAATGGTTCTTTGCATTGACCAATGCCATATCTGTGTCGTTTGATTTAGACAACGACGGCGGAGTTGCTGCCATGCGCATGCAACAAAATGGCATGAATTTTGAGTTGCCACGCAAAGGCGTTGAAATCAAACCGGAAATAGAAACAGCTTTATTGAGACCGTTTTTGGGAGGTTATGATTCTGAGAAATTGAACGGCGTCATCAATGCCAAGATTCAAAACCACAGACTGACCATGGATGTCCCCAATCAGATGGCTTTTGAACTTCATTTACCAGACGAAGCGGGGTTTCGTGAATTCAGAATCAAATCAGACACCAGTGTCAAATTCGTCATAGATGAGGCGGGAACAGTCACTGCTTTTGAGCTTTGGAAGAATAAAACTGAATTGGTTGAGACCGTGCCGAAAATAAAGGGTGAAGTAACAGAAGTATTACCAACGGTTGAAGACATCATGGCACTGAGAAAATCTAAAAAGCGACTGAAAGCATTGAAGAAAAAAAGTGGCGTTTCAATGAGTGGCAGCATTCTGGTTAAGAGCTCAGGTATCACTGGAAAAATCACTTCTCAATTTGATACCAAAGGTAATTTTAAGCAAGCGATTGATTTTGGTATTTTCGGTGACATCAATGTGGTGATTAATGATGACAAAGGCAGCACCTATGGCATCAACCCATATACTGAATTTAAGGGCAAGTATTTGAAACAGGCGCAAAGAGAAAACCCTGCGGTTTGGTTTGACTTAGCGGGTAACTATGAGGAAATCAAAGTGGTAGGTACGTCGGAATTGACTGTGGGTGATGGTGAAAGTAGAAAAGTGTATCAACTTTCACTCAAAGTTGAGGATTTACCAACCACTGTGGCGTATATAGACAGCGAAACGGGTGACGTGCTCAAGGCGAAAACGAAAGTCATGATGCCGTCTATGGGCAGCGTGTCAGTAGAAACGACCTATGAAGACTACCGCGAAAAGAAAGGCTTGAGGTTGCCATATAAAGTCAACATCAATAACCCGATGATGGGTGAAACAGTCATCACTTTAGACCAAGTAAAACTAAAGCAAAAGTTTAATAAAAATACTTTCAGTGTGAGTCAGCCTGATCACTAAATACTTAGAGTGGCCTCAATAAGTTGGGGCCACTTGTAGATTGTTCAACAAATCATCATCCAACTGAAACAGCCATGCCACACAAGGCGTTTACATTGGCCTCAATTCACCGAGGTCAATGGTTATGTATCAAAATCAGTTCATTTCTCTTACAAAACAGCTTCACAAACAAATGAGCCCCAGGGTTTCAGTCAACAGGTTGTTAAATGATGGAGATTCACGCAGGAAGTTATTACTCAAAGCATCACGATCAGGTCATCCGCAATTACAAACATTGGCTAATAGATTGAAAACTTTGGAGGATCTTACGCCTTACAGGTTACGGGTGGACTATCTACCAAAACAAGTGGTGAAAACTAAAAGGCCTAACGCAAGAAATGTTGGTTTGGCCTTGTTTGCTTTGTGTAATATGGGTTTGATAGTCAGTTCAGTTGTGGTTTACGAAGAAATTATAAGCAGTAGAAAAAATGTCCAGCAAAGTAAACTGGAAAATTAAGTAGTGTATGTGAATGAATTGCATATCTGTTCTCAATAGAAAAATGACAGTTATATGACATTTGTGTTACAAAAATTCATCTAAATGTCACACAAGTGGTTAATAAGTGCTCAATTGAGTAATTTGTCAGTTTTTGACTTGATGATTCTCTTATAATATGTCGCGACTAAAACACAGGTTTAAAATTATGGGATTTCTGATTTCTGACATGCTGTCACGCTCTCCGGTGGCACCTTTACAAGAACACATAAAAACAGCTTGCAAAGCTGCGCAACTTTTGCCTTCTCTATTTGAGGCGGCAAATTTAAACGACTGGGACAAGGTTGCCAGCATCAACAGTGACATCAGGAAGTTAGAAAATGATGCCGATGAAATGAAATTGGACATCCGTTCAAATTTGCCTAAAAGTTTATTTATGCCCGTACCAAGACAGGATTTATTAGAGTTGGTTTTGGTGCAAGATAAAGTGGCTAACTTAAGTAAAACCATAAGCAGTGTGGTAATGCGCAGAAAAATGCAGATTCCTGGTGCTTTATTTGATGCTTTCATCGAATTTGTAAAACGCAGTGTTGATGCGGCAATGAAGGCCAAACAAAGTGTCAATGAATTAGATGAGCTGTATGAAACAGGTTTCCGTGGTGCTGAAGTAAAAGTGGTTGAGAAGTTGATTGCCAAATTAGACAAGATTGAAACGGAAACTGATGTGATGCAAGCGTCTTTACAAGAAAGCCTGTTTGTCATGGAGCAGGACTTACCTCCAGTGGAAGTGATGTTTCTTTATAAATTAATAGATCAAGTCGCTGATGTCGCTGATATGGCTGAGCGCATTGGCCGACGTCTAGAACTGTTGTTGGCTAAATAAGGAGTATCACTATGGATTATCAAGTTACATATATTGTATTGGCGGGCATTTTTGGTGCGTTCATGGCATGGGGTATTGGTGCCAACGATGTGGCGAATGCCATGGCAACTTCTGTTGGATCTAAAGCAATCACGATTAAACAAGCGATTATCATTGCTGCTGTATTTGAGTTTGCCGGTGCGGTTTTGGCTGGTGGTGAGGTTACCTCTACCATACGAAAAGGAATTATTGATACAAGTTCTATTGTTGACCAGCCAGAATTGTTGATATTTGGTATGTTGTCGGCTTTATTGGCAGCTGGAATTTGGTTGTTGATTGCTTCTAAAAAAGGCTGGCCTGTTTCAACTACGCATTCGATTGTTGGTGCAGTTGTTGGTTTTGCTGCTGTTGGTATTGGCACAGAAGCCATCAAGTGGAGCAAAGTGGGTGACATTGTCTTGTCTTGGATTATTACACCTATGATTGCTGGCATTTTGGCGTTCATGATTTTTCAAACTGTTCATCATTTGATCTTAAAGCAAAAAAATCCTTTAGAAAAAGCCAAAAAATACGTGCCAATGTATATGTTCATTACAGCATTTATTCTGACTTTGGTGACAATCAAGAAAGGTTTAAAGCATGTGGGTTTGACGGTTTCTGACAATGAAGCATATCTCTATGCAGCAATATCAGGTGTGGTCGTTTCTTTGATTGGTGCTTTCTTCGTATCAAAAATTAAAGTAGATAAAGAAAAGGAAAAGGAATTTCATTTTCATACAGTTGAAAAAGTGTTTGGTGTTTTGATGGTTATTACTGCCAGTGGATTGGCATTTGCTCATGGATCAAATGATGTGGCCAATGCAGTGGGTCCTTTGGCAGCAATTGTGGCCACTGCCAAATCAGGAGCTGTTGCGGCTAAAGCAGGTGTTGATGCTTGGGTCTTGTTGTTGGGTGGTATTGGTATTGTGATTGGTTTGGCGACTTACGGTGTGCGTGTGATTCGTACGGTAGGACAAAAAATCACCCATTTGACGCCTTCGCGTGGATTTGCTGCTGAATTAGCTGCTTCCTCAACCATTGTTGTTGCTTCAGGTACAGGTATGCCCATTTCAACCACACAAACTTTGGTTGGTGCAGTATTAGGTGTTGGTATGGCACGCGGTATCTCTGCCATTGATTTGGGTGTGGTGCGCAGTATTTTTGCCTCGTGGGTTGTAACGATTCCAGCAGGTGCTTCATTGTCTATCGTTTTCTTCTTCATCTTGAAGGGGATATTTGGTTGATAAATACTCAACATTCAAAAGAGAAGGCCTCCATTGTGAGGCCTTTTTTTGAGTGTTTATTATTACAATTACCTTAAATAATCAGTCACTTTGGTTTAGCCACAAGCTGGTCTTTTGAATATATGAAATGTGGCTAAGAAAGCTTTTAACCCCTAGGTGGCTACCACATTCAAGTTTTAACCGCACATCATCAGCATGGGTGGTGTTCAATGAATTGCTGTTGTACCAATCAATCATCCGTTTTAGCTCATGGGTTTTTTTTGTAATTCGAACTCTTTTTTCACCATGGATAATTACACCAATGGTTTCTCTACCTAAAACCATTTGGTAAGAGCGAAACCGGCCAACCCAGCAAGAACCTCTTTTTATGACAATCGTTATCCTCTCAAAATCAACCCCTTTAAGGACTGATAATAAATTTATAGATTCGCATGATTTAGCGTAAGGGTAAGCAAATATAAAAGCAGCATTGGATAAGAATGAGTCAGGCTTGTTTATGCCTCGGTTGCATTGGTGAGTCAAGAGTGGTTGGATCTGAATACAGAATTGTAAATAAAAAAGGCCTCAAGTGAGGCCTTTTTAGGTTTTGGACTAAGCTGTTTTTATTTAAACTGAAACTTCAGGTCAAGCTGTAAGCGATCGTAAGCGGTTTGTTGGTCTTTGCTTTGGTCTTGTTTTGAAGCAATGTATGCCAAGCCAAAGGACATGTTCTTATTCAATCCATAGCCGGCTTTTAAGATGTGGCCTTTTGAATCGGTTTCGCCGCCAGCAAAGTCTGAATCATTGAACAAAGCATATACGGCATCGGCTTCAACATCCATGTAAGAATATCCTAAACTCCACGAGCCTTTGTTTTTCACTTTGCCTAAATTAAAGCCCAGTGCATAACCCTGATTTTCTTCATCAGCAGCGGTGTTTTCGACAAATGATGCGAATAAGTTCAAAGGCATGTCGGCCACTGATGTGTTGAATTCAACAGCACCTTCTAACAAATCAAAGTCATTGGCGATTCTGCCGTTGTCATCCAATGTGTTGCCACGCGCTTTGCCATCAATCAATGGCGTGCTGCCTTTCAGCTGTGAATAGCTGAAGTAGCCCAAATTAGCACTCATGCTGTTGTCACCCATGTCAAATGATTTGAGGATTTGGGCACCGGTCAGTAATGCGTCTTTACTTGCTTTGCGTTCATCTACAGAAAATACAAATGCGGTGGCTTGCCATCCATTGTTGTCATACTGCATGCTGGCACCTTCTGGATTCAAGTCACCATCCCAAATCAGAGGTGCTTTTCCTGCTTTGTGCAAAGGGTTTTTTATTTTACCGCCAGTCAATGACCAGTCATCTGATAATTTCCAGTTAAAGTAAGCGAGGTCAAGGTTGATGCCTTTGCTTGAAAAAGCACCATCCAGTGTTTGGTTGGTCGAAGTGGGGTCATCGCTGCCAGTGGCCAACTGAATACCAACATTTAAATTGTCGTTAACTTCCGCTTTGACACCAAAGCGGGCGCGAACACGATTCCTGGTTCTGGTTGCTTTACCTCTTTCATCAATATACTCCATGCGGTCTCTTAAATCGCCAGACAAAGCTATACGAGAAGTCCAGTCTTTTTTCTGTACTTCAGGCTTTTGCTCAGCAAGTTGTGTAGAGGTTTCAGTAACTTGTACAGCAGTTTTTTCTTGCTTGGCTTCGAGAGTAGCCAAGCGTTCCGTCAAGATTTGGAGTTGTGCCTTTAAAGCGGCTAATTCTGCCGCAGAATCATCGGCAGCTGAAGCGAATGTGGTGCTCAATAGCACAGACAATATTAAAGCAAATTTTTTCATGTGTTTACTCATGATGACAAAAAGGTGAATTTTATGTGTCAATTGTTACAGCTGTATGACATTTGTGACAATTAGGTTGAATTGTGGTTTCAAAGGCAGATTTCAGCGCTCAAACACTTTTTGATGGGCTAAAATGGGCGCTAATTTCTGAAAGGATCACATATATTATGACAACCAGCGATTGGCGAGATGACAAAATTGCTGCCTTTATTTTTTTTGTTTTTGCTGTCATAACAGGTGCAGTCAGTCAGTTTTGGCTGGTCAGTTTTTTTGTTTGGTCTACTGTTTTTTTTATATGGAAATACCTAGAGCTTCGACGTTTTTATCAATGGTATAAAAGTGGTGCACCCAAACATGATGTGCCTATGAACAATGGTATTTTTGAAGTGTTAACCACATTGGTTTTGCATAATAAAAAAGAAACGGCTCTGTCACAAAAGCGAAACCAGTATTTGATCGAACAATTCAATACTACAGCCCAAGCCTTGCCTTTTGCAACGGTGCTATTGAATGACCGTTTTGAGATTCAATGGAGCAACGAGCGAGCCAGATCGTTGTTAAATATTCGACCCAAAGATTTGCATCAATTGGTGAGTAATACCCTTCGTGAACCGGCTTTTGTTTCTATGTTGGGTAATGGCGAAAGTGACCAGTCATTGAAGTTAAATCACCCAATTGACCCAGATAAAAAACTCCAATTGCGGTTAATTAAGTTGAACAGGTACAGGCATTTGTTGGTTGCCAGTGACATCAGTGCGCAGGAAGCTTTGCAAAAATCACGTAAGGCTTTTGTTGCCAATGCTTCTCACGAATTACGTACGCCGCTGACAGTTATATCTGGATATTTGGAGATGATTCAAAGCTCAGGTCAAGTACCAGAAGATTGGTCAGAAGCGATTGAACAAACCTTGTATCAGAGTAATCGTATGGAACAAATCATAGCTGATATGTTGAAGTTGGCTACGATTGAACATGACAGGCATATTGAAGGCAGCAGTCAAGTTATAGACATGCCTTTGCTGCTAAATAAGCTGTTCAATGATGTAAAAAACAGCCAACAAGCCAGCACTCATGTATTTACAGCACAAATAGATTCGGGCATGCGGATTGAAGGTAATGAATCAGAAATTGCCAGTGTGTGTTTGAATTTGTTGCGCAATGCAGTTATCCATACGCCAGATCAAACAAGGGTACATCTGCGTTGGTTTAAAGATGATGAAGATCGTGCCAATTTGTGGATCAGTGACAATGGTGAAGGTATTGATGGGAAGCATATTCCACACCTAACAGAGCGTTTTTATAGGGTAGATAATTCACGCACCAAAAACATACAAAGTACAGGTTTGGGGTTGGCAATTGTGAAACATATTTGCTTAAGTCACAATGCCACGTTGGATATTGACAGCAAAAAAGGTGAAGGAACGACTTTTAAAATTCAATTTCCTTATGCAATTTCATGAACATTTTATATGCCGTAAAAGGTTTGCAATAAAGTGAATTCTCGCTATGATTAGTAACCATGTTTAATCAAATAAGGTTAATTTTACTTTGTATACTCATGTGTTTGAGTGGAGTCAGTCTTGCAACACCTAAGCAGGCAGTTCAATTTATGAACCCTTGGTTGGTTTGTCCAAGCGATGCTTATACCCCAGACGTAGACGTCAGTAGTATGTCCTGCCATGAAACTGAGCTTCCCCAAGCATGGGAAGCGGTGATGCCAAATTATGATGGTTTTGCTGTCTATCATAATCAGTTCAAGTTATTGAAAAAGAATCAGCGCCTCGATTTTTATGTTGAGCAAATCAGAGATGCAGATAAGGTCTTTGTTAATGGTCACTTGATTGGTGAGATGGGGGAGTTCCCACCTGAATTTGATAAAGCCGTATTGTATGCGAGGGCATACCCAATTCCGATGCAACTGCTCAAAATCAATGAAGTGAATAAAATTGAAATTTGGGTATTTAATGATGCCCGATCTGGAGGCATGGCCAATTCCCAGCCATATATTGCTGTTCACGATGAAGTGGTTGAAAATATCACTAAAAACAATACCATTACACTGACTATCATGGTTGCCTTGTTGATGATTGGCATCATGCATTTGATTCATTATGCTTTCAATCAAAAGTTATTACCAAATTTCAGTTTTGGCATGTTCTCATTGGTCTGGGTGGCCTATTTATGGACATACAGTGGTTTTGCATCAGGAAGTGGTTTGTCAATGAGCCTGTTGTTTAAATTAAACGTCACTTTGTTTTTTGCTATTTTTATTTTATTTCCAGTTTTTATCATTCAGTTTTTTAACATACGCCCACCATTGATGTTGAAGTTGATATTGTTAATCACATTTCTGGCTATTCCGGTTGTGATGTTATTACCAGAACCAGGTATGGCATATGTGCCTTTACAAGTCATTGAAGTTTTAACCATTCCGACTATTTTAATGGTTTCATGGTTGCTTTATTCTGCTGTTAAAGCCAACAAACCATATGCCAAACTTATGGTGTCAGTACTTATGGTATACATCATCTTTGGGAGTACGGATATTTGGTTGGATTTTTTTCAAGTAACAGACTTAGGTCGCCAATTTTTACTTGGTCCATGGGCTTTATTGCTATTGTCTTTGGTGGTGACCATGATTCTGGCTCATAAGAACAGGATCAATCACGATCAAGCGACCATGGATGCATTAACCAATACCTTACGATTACATGTGTTTGTTCAACAATTAAATGACCTTAAGGCACGTGCGGAAATTAATGGAGAAACTGTTTTAATCATGATGATGGATTTAGATGATTTTAAACTTATCAATGACAATCTAGGACATGCTGAGGGCAACCGAGTACTTCAGAAAACTGTAACAGGGATTCAAAGAATATTGAAAGGTCATGATTTACTGGGCCGGTACGGTGGAGATGAATTCTGTATTGCTTGTTTATTAGAAAGCAAAGATTTGGTTCAACAGCGAACACATTATATTCATTTAGCCAGCCAACAGCCAATGGTTAAATTGGGTCATCAGGTAAAACAAATTAGAACAACCATAGGTGCTTTTGTCAGTGAGGTAGGTGATGGTATGAATGCAGAAGCAATGTTGCAAAAAGCAGACGCCGCCTTGTTGGTGGGTAAGGAGGCTGGCAAAGGTGGTGTGTTCGGTATTGATTAAACGAGATTAAAGAAATTCAATTTTGACATTTTTGTTACAGCTGTAACAAAGCTGTAACACTCCCTTCATACAATGCGCTCATCTTATAAATGAGTTTAACTATGAAAAATTTCAAAATTGGTGCAGCAGCGCTGGCTTTATTATCAGCTGGCAGTGTTTGGGCTGCAGGTCGTGACTACATCAGTATCGTAGGTTCTTCAACTGTTTATCCTTTTTCTACTGTTGTGGCTGAGCGCTTTGGTAAGTCAACAACTTTCAAAACCCCTAAAATAGAATCAACTGGAACCGGTGGTGGTATGAAGTTGTTTTGTAAAGGTGTGGGTGTAGATACTCCTGATGTGACCAATGCATCACGCAGAATAAAAGCAAGTGAATTGGAAATGTGTCAAAACAACGGTGTTAAAGATGTTGTTGAAGTTTTGATTGGCTTTGATGGTATTGTTATGGCAAATGACATCAAATCACATGAGTTTGCTTTAACTCGCAAAGACATTTTTCTGGCTCTGGCCAAACAAATTCCTACTGACAAATCAGGTGAATTAATTGAAAACCCATACACCCAATGGAATGAAGTGAATCCTGAGCTTCCAGCAATCAAAATTGAAGTTTTGGGTCCGCCACCTACATCTGGTACACGTGACGCTTTTGTTGAATTGGCCATGGAAGGTGGTTGTAAAAAGTTTGACTGGATCAAAGATTTGAAAAAAACTGACAAATCTGCCTATAAATCATTATGCCATACCATTCGCGAAGATGGTGCATATATTGAAGCGGGTGAAAACGATAACTTAATCATCCAAAAATTGCAAAAAAACCCTAATGCATTGGGCATCTTTGGCTTTTCATTTTTAGATCAAAACGCTGATTTAGTAAAAGCGGCAACAGTAGATTCAGCAACGCCTGAATTTGAGTCAATTGCTACAGGTAAATATCCAGTATCACGACCATTGTATTTCTATGTGAAAAAAGCACATGTTTCACAAATACCAGGAATGGCTGAGTTCTTGAAAGAATTCACCAGCAAAAAAGCCATGGGTGATGAAGGCTATTTAACTGATAAAGGCTTGATTCCTTTAGATGAAGAAAAATTCAAGCAAGTTGGAAAAGACAGCAAAGAGTTGAATCCAATGTCGCTCTGATCAAGTCAGAATGCATAACCAACCTCGTCATTGCTACAGTGACGGGGTTTACTTGATTGTAGAAAAAATAAGGAAAAACATGAAATGAGCATCAGTGCACTGATATTGTTATTGGCCATTTTGGCCGCTTTTGGATTTTTTATTGGACGTCAAAAAATCCATTTGCAGTATAAGCTACAAAGCGATAAGCCCAGAATTACAACTTTGCCTAAGTATTTTGGATATGTGGCAGGGCTGGCGGCATTGATTCCAGCTTTGCTTGTGTTGTTGATTTTAGAGGTGGCTGAAACACCTTGGATTAACCACCAAATAAGTCAGGAAATCAATACAGGACTTTCTGTGTCAGAGGTTCAATCAAGTAGCGACCTTGATTTGTTTCTGAATGACATTAAAAATGCAACAACAGATCGTGAAGTGGCGGCGTTGACCGATGAAAAGAAAGTCATTCATGAACACTATCAACGCATTGTTAATACTGCCCAGTGGGGTAAAACTGCTGTGGTTTTATCGCTGTCGGTTTTATTGGGGTTGTTGGCTTTAAAGCGCATTAATATCGACACACGAGCTCGGGTGTTGTTTGAAAAAACTTTGGAATGGATTTTATTGGCAGCGGCTTCTATTGCCATCATGACCACAGTAGGCATTGTGCTGTCGGTATTATTTGAGTCTGTCAGGTTTTTCGGTGACGTTCCAGTGGTTGATTTCATGTTTGGAACGGAATGGTCTCCCCAAACTGCCATTCGTGCGGACCAAGTGGGTTCTTCAGCTGCCTTTGGAGCTGTGCCCTTATTTGTGGGTACCATGCTAATTTCCGTTATTGCTTTATTCGTTTCGGTGCCACTGGGTTTAATGTCAGCGATTTATCTGTCTGAGTACGCAAGCCGTTCAGTGCGTGCAGTCGCGAAGCCTGTTCTGGAAATTTTAGCGGGAATCCCGACGGTCGTGTATGGATTTTTTGCAGCTTTAACTGTGGCACCATTTATTCGCGATATGGGCGAAAGTATCGGCATGTCTGTGGCATCAGAAAGTGCTTTGGCTGCAGGTTTGGTAATGGGGATCATGATTATTCCATTTGTATCTTCATTAGCAGATGATGTGATGTCAGCAGTACCTCAAAGTTTACGTGAAGGTTCTCTGGGACTGGGCGCCACACGATCTGAAACGATTGTTAAAGTACTGATACCTGCCGCATTACCTGGTATTGTCGGTGGTGTGTTATTGGCGGCATCTCGTGCGATTGGTGAAACCATGATTGTTGTTATGGCTGCAGGTTTGGCTGCAAATTTAACGGCAAACCCATTAGAAGCAGTGACAACTGTTACCGTACAAATTGTGACATTGTTGACGGGTGATCAGGAATTTGACAGTACCAAAACCTTGGCTGCATTTGCTTTGGGTTTGATGTTGTTTATTACCACATTGATTTTAAATATGATCGCTTTGTATGTGGTCAGAAAGTATAGAGAGCAATATGAATAACACCGTGTTGGTTAAAAAAGGGTTGAAAAAGCGTTACTTAAAAGAAAAGCTTTTTAAATCTGCAGGGATTGTTTCCATTGGAATCGCCTTTATGTTTTTATTGGTATTGTTAACTGATGTTATTACCAAGGCCATTCCTGCTTTCACGCAAACTCAAGTCACATTGACTGTAGAGCTAAATGCTGAAGCGTTGGATTTGAATCAGAACAGTTCTGTAGACGACATCATGCAAGCGGATTTCAGACAGCCTATTCGAGATGCGTTAAAAAAACGATTTGATGGGGTGACCAAAAGAAACGACAAAAAACAGTTGTACAGTTTAGTCAGTATTGGATCAGAGTATCAATTGCGTGATTTGGTTTTGGAAGATACCAGTTTAATTGGCACCACTTTAACTTATGATTTTATAGCTGATGATGATGTTGACGCAGTGATTAAAGGGGCAATTGATCGTGAACTTCCTGAATCTGATCGACGTGTTAAGAACTTGAAACTGTCATGGATTGAGGAAATGGAAACATCTGGTGAAATAGATACGGCTTTTAATTGGTTGTTCTTTTCTGCAGGTGATTCACGAGAACCTGAGTTGGCAGGGATAAAAGGTGCCATTTTAGGTTCGTTGTACACTTTAATGGTGACATTGGCTTTGTCCTTCCCAGTTGCGGTAGCAGCGGCCATTTACTTAGAAGAATTTGCACCAAAAAACCGATTCATTGACTTCATAGAAATTAATATCAATAACTTGGCTGCGGTGCCTTCTATTGTATTTGGTTTGTTGGGTTTGGCTGTGTTTATTAATTTTTTCAGTATGCCGAGGTCGGCACCTTTGGTCGGTGGTATTGTTTTGTCATTGATGACATTACCGACGATTATTATTGCTTCACGGTCTGCAATTAAAGCCGTTCCACCTTCATTAAGAGAAGCTGCTTTGGGTCTTGGGGCATCAAAAATGCAAACCGTATTCCATCATGTGTTACCAGCTGCCTTGCCAGGCATATTAACTGGTACTATCATTGGAATGGCACAAGCATTAGGAGAGACGGCCCCGTTACTGATGATTGGTATGGTGGCCTTTATTGTGGATATCCCACAATCAATTGGAGATCCATCAACAGTTTTGCCTATCCAGGTATTTCTTTGGGCAGACGCGCCAGAACGAGGGTTCTTAGAGAAAACATCAGCGGCAATTTTGGTGTTGTTGGTATTCTTAATTACAATGAATGCGGTTGCCATTAAGTTGAGAAAGAAATTTGAGAAAAAATGGTAATCAGCCCATAGAGACAATCATGAATAAAACAGCAACAGAATTAAATATGGATGCCACAATGAGCAATGAAGTGGGCGCCACCAATATGAAGGCTAAGCCAATGAACGAAACTAAAAAAGATATACTAGATGTAGAATATACAGATACAGTGGGTGAATACCGCTGTGAAGATGCAAAAATAAGCACCAGAAATGTGAATGTTTATTATGCAGATAATCAAGCGATTCATGATGTGAGCTTAGATGTGGGTCGCAATCAAGTGGTTGCATTGATTGGGCCATCTGGCTGTGGAAAGTCAACTTTTCTTCGTTGTATGAACCGCATGAATGATACCATTGATATATGTCGTATTGATGGTCAAATCAATCTTGACGGTGAAAATATTTATGGTAAAAAGCAAGACCCAGTATTACTGAGAGCTAGGGTAGGAATGGTTTTTCAAAAACCCAACCCCTTCCCTAAGTCGATTTATGACAATGTGGCTTATGGGCCTAAAATTCATGGTTTGACAAAAAATAAAGCAGAAATGGATGACTTGGTTGAGGAAGCATTAGTCAAAGCGGGTTTGTTTGATGAAGTCAAGGACCGTTTACATGGACCGGGCACAGGTTTGTCTGGTGGGCAGCAACAAAGGTTGTGTATTGCCAGAACCATTGCTGTTCAACCAGAGGTGATATTGATGGATGAACCAGCTTCGGCATTGGACCCCATTGCGACAGCGAAAATTGAAGAGCTGATCAATGAGTTGAAAGAAAATTACACCATTGTGATTGTGACACACTCGATGCAACAAGCAGCCCGAGTTTCACAAAGAACAGCCTATTTTCATATGGGCAGATTGATAGAAGTGGGTGATACCAATCAAATATTTACAAACCCGAGACATGAACTAACAGAAAAATACATCACAGGCCGATTTGGATAAGCATATGGAACACTTAGAATTTGATCAACACACTTCAAAAGAATATAACAACGAACTAGAAGATATTCGTAATCATTTATTGAAAATGGGCGGCATGGTAGAAAATCAATTAAGAAAAGCCATGCTCAGTTTGAAGGAAAAGTCTGCTGATTTGGTGCAAGATGTATTGGAAAAGGGTGATGCCATTGACGACTTGGAAATTGAGTTAGATGGAGAATGTATTCGCATCATTGCCAAACGACAGCCGGCTGCCAGTGACTTAAGATTAATCATAGCGGTTATGAAAAGCATCACCGATCTAGAACGGATTGGTGATCAAGCAGAAAAAGTAGCATATGTTGCCCAAGATTTGATAAGTTTTGATTACAGCAGTCCATTTTTTGTTGAAATCGACCATTTGGGGCAAAAAGTATTGAGTGTGTTGTCAGCTTCCCTCAATGCTTTAGCGAGGTTAGATGCAGATCAGGCCATAGACTTGGTCCAAAAAGATGAAATGATCAATGCACATTTTAATGAATTAAATGACCATATCATCAATCAAATGGTGAAATCACCACATGAAATAAAAGCTTTATTGCGTCTGTCACATTGTGCCAAGGCTTTGGAACGCATGGGAGATCATGCAAAAAATATCTGTGAATACACCATATATTTGGTTAAAGGAAAGGACATCCGACATAAAGACATTCAGCAGGTAAAAAATAAATTGTTCGACTGACTTCAAATTGATTGAATAGGGATGTTCTTTTTTATGTATACGGCCTTTGCTTAATAACATAAGCAAAGGCCGTTTTTAGTTCAATAGCCTTTGGGGATGTATTTAAATCTTTCCATTTGTTCTCGATGGCGCTCAACAATACGTTTTACTTGTTCTGGAGTCAACACATCTTGCCACTGATCCTTGCGGCCTTTGCGGAAGAAGGATTGGGCATTTTCGTGTTTTTCAACAAAGCCCTTCTTTTCTTCTTGGGCTTTCATTTGGTTGAAAGATGCGTGTTTTATGGCACGCATCAGACGTGCAGGGTTGCGTTTCATACCCAATAAAGACTCAACCTTTCTGAATGCTTTGCGCGGGTTTTCCAGCATGTCTTCATAACGCAAAACCAGTTTGTTACGCTCGTCTTCATTTTCAGTCCAACTTTTCACATGCATAGACCATGAGGTGATGATTTGAGGAGCGTTTTCAGGTTCATTGGGTGTGCCTGTCAAGTCTTCAGCCAAATAGTCAATCGCCTCATCTATGGTTTGATCAAAGTAATTAGACATTGAAATGACCACATCAAGTGGATTTCTGACAACATAAATCGCACCTGAGGATACTTGCCAGTTATGTAATGGAAAACCTTTGTATTCACCCTGAAAATTATGGCTTTTGACAAAAACAGTTCCCTGAGAATCAGCGGCAATGTCGGCATGAACCAATGGTCGAATAGCACACAACTCCTCGGTAGTGAGGTCAATGGTTTGTTGACCGCCGCCAACATATTTTTGGTATCGGAAAGCTTTGACTTCATCAATAGAATTTTTATGGATTTGATTGATGTCAATGGCTTGTTTTTGGTTGGCTAAATAGTTTTCTATAAAGACCCGCAGCCATGTGTTTCCAGATTTTGGGTATGAAGCCAGCCATAAAATATTGCCCATGATGATCCTTGAATGTTGTTTGTTTGTTTACGATTGAGCCACTCGGAATAGAATGGTTTATAATCAGTCTTTTAAAATGCCAAGTTTAACATCAAATGAAAACAATTTTAATCACAGGGTCAAATCGCGGCATCGGCTTAGAATTGAGTCGACAATTTAAAGCTAAAGGTTATCAAGTGTTGGCTGTATGCCGGCAATCAAGTGAAGCTTTAGATGCTTTGGGTGTCGAAGTCATTTCAGGTTGTGATGTCAGTCGCACAGAAGATTTAAACCAATTAAAACAACAATTGTCAAACCGCCAGATAGATGTGTTGTTGAATAATGCAGGAGTCTTAGCCAGCAACAGCCTTGGAGAAATTGATTATGACATCGTGAAATGGCAATTTGCCATCAATGCGGTTGCACCGTTACAAGTGACTGAAACCTTGCTGCCACTGATGACATCAGGAGGAAAGGTTGCCATTGTGACCAGTCGTATGGGTTCTGTGGCTGATAATGATTCCGGTGGACAATATGGTTATAGAATGAGTAAGGCTGCTGTGAATATGGCCGGTAAATCTTTGTCTGTTGACTTAAAGCCCAAAGGTATTGCTGTGGCTTTGTTACATCCTGGGTATGTCAAAACAGACATGACTTCTCATAATGGCTTGATAGATACAGCAGAATCAGCTAATGGCTTGGTATCGTTGATTGAACAACTGAATTTAGACAATACCGGTGGTTTTTGGCACACCAATGGCGACGCTTTGGAGTGGTAAGATGAAAATGATAACAGCCATCATCAAACCATTTAAGCTGGATGATGTTAGGGATGCTCTAGAGCAAGTTGGGGTTCGAGGAATTACTGTCACGGAAGTAAAAGGTTTTGGGCGCCAAAAAGGTCATACCGAGCTGTACCGTGGTGCTGAATATGTTGTCGATTTTTTGCCGAAGCTAAAAATTGAAATAGCTGCCAGTGATGATCAAGTGGAACGGATTGTTGATACCTTAATAGCGACAGCAAGCAACGGTAAAGTGGGAGATGGCAAAATTTTTATCAGTAATTTAGAGCAAGTAGTTAGAATCAGAACGGGTGAAACGGGCGAGGATGCTGTTTAGGTTCTGGCTTGTCGTTCTGCTCCGGGTGACTGTAATGATCTATAAATGCCAGAATTTCTTTGGCAATCGTTTTGGCTTGGGTCATGTGCAAGTGGTGACAGCCAGGCATCGCAGAAATGACTTGAGGGTTTAATGCGGCTATTCGATCTTCAACACTGGCGTAATTTAAGGCGTAACTTTTAGGTTCTGCCATAATCAATTGACAGGGCATCTGGGTTGAAGAAAGGTAGTCTTGTACTTGCTCTTCTGACATCCTGAAAAAACTTCTCAGTTTCAACCGCTTGTCAGTTCGCCAATGATAACCTTCTTCAGATTTTTTTAATCCGCGCCTGACCAAAGGTCTGATGATTTCGCCATCCATGGGTGTGGCTTGTAAGCGTGCTTTGACCGCATCATCTACTGATGAATAGCATCTTTTGTGCACTAAGCTGTGTGGTTTCCATATATCCAGAGCTTCACGCAAAGACTTGGCTGCAGTGCCTTTCACATACGCAGGAATGGGCCCCACATTTTCAATCAAGACCAAATGACTGACATGTTCAGGATATGCGGCAGCATAAAGCTGGCCAATGGCGGCACCCATAGAATGACACAAAAAAATAACAGGCTGTTTGAAGTTTTCCATTACTGCTTGGATATCGATAACATAATCAACAAAGCCATAATTGTGCCCAGGTGCTCTGTGGTCAGAGTGGCCATGTCCTGGAAAATCAATGGCGTTAACTTCATATCCAGCTTCCGCCAAAAAAGGCGCTAAATGTGAAAAGCTGGCGGCATTGTCGAGCCAGCCATGAAAAGCAACAATTTGTTGTTTATTGCCTTGACCCCATTGAAGGCCTGTTATTTGACCAAACCGGGTTTCAAATGCTATTTCTTTCGGATTCATCATATGGTCATCAAAATCAATGCAGCCAATATCAACCTGTAATGCATAAACCAAATAAAATCTATGCGCTTTATAAGCTTCATAAAAAAGTGGATGCAGGCGTATGCAGCAACAAAACTCAAGGTCATCACAGTCAACATCATAGGTATGTTTTGTTCGGCAGGATTTTGGTACCACTTGAGTGCACCATAAGCGGTGGTCATCAATATGGCTGGAATGGCCATTAAAAAAGAAAAAGAAGCGGCCTTTTCTTTACTTAAACCTGCCCACATCCCAGCTGTCATCGTCACGCCAGAACGTGAGGCGCCTGGAATCAAGGCCAAAACTTGTGCCAGGGACATGTAAGTCACAATGCGCCAGTTTAGGTTCTGATTTACCGCTTTCTTTTGGGACAAATACAATGCCACGCCCAATACAGCAGAAGCCAAGGCGATAATCAAAGGCGTTCGCAATTGTGAATCCACAAAGTCTGCGAGTAATAATCCTGCGATGGCCAATGGTATGGCCGAAACATTTAAATACAGGAACAAGGTCTTATCACGACCTAAAAGCACTTCGATGATGTCTTTTCTGAAATACAGTAATACGGCCAGTAAACTGCCGAAATGTGCTGCAATATCCACCAGCAAACCTTGCTTTTCCCATCCCGCAAAATATGACAGCAAAATCAAATGGGCAGAAGAAGAAATTGGCAAAAATTCGGTCAGGCCCTGAATCAGGGCCAAACCCAGCCATTGTAGCCAATCAGCCATTAATTCATCAGCTCTTTATAGTTTTTCCAGTGCATATGGGGCATCATGAAACGCTCTAAACTCGAGCGTGTTTTGTGTTGGTAAGCTTGTGATTGTGCACCAAATATTTTTTGCATTTCAGCCAAAACAGCAGGCTCATTGGCTTGCCATTCATCGACATCAACCACAGTCAGATCTAATCCCATGGCAATCATTTGGTTGATGACTTTGGTTGATTGAGAGAAATGAACCTGGTCAGTACCAAATATTTGGTTGTGTAAACGATAATCGGCAAAGTTTCTGGATAATACAACCACCTTAATGCCTGGGAATATTTTTTTGGCGATGGCCGCATGTGCAATGGAAAAAGGCAGGCAATCAACAATTTTTACGGCCTCTGGTTTCACCATTGTGCGGTTACGTTTTAAATATTTTTTACGCAAAAGGTGTACTTTGGTTTCATCCAGCTCATCCAGTTCATTGAATGTTTTAATGTTGTCAAAAACATCGCCTCGAGTTTCTGAAAAGCGGTCGAGTAAAACGGTGTTTTGGTTGTTCAATAACCAATTGACGAACTCATGTTGTCCCGTGGCGGCATCTGAAAATAAAAACACAACGTCAGAAGTGGCAGATTGTGATGGCCATGATGCGACCATTTTTTCCTGCTCAGCATTTAATAATTCTAATTCAGCTTTTTCAGGTCGTTCCATTTGTTGAAACTGCTCCCAAGCCTGTTCATACTGGCCTACTGAATCATGTAACAAGCCCGCATAAAAATACATCAGTTGATTGAAATCATCGCTTTGTTTGCTTTTATCTATTTGTTCTAACAAGGTCAAAGCTTGTTCATTGCGTTGAAGCTTTGATAAGTCATTTAAAGCCAGTTTGAATGCTGCTGGATGCTGCGGGTCATTTTTAAGCATGCGATTTGCAACTTTTAAACTGCTTTCATAGTCACCTTTGTGATACAGAACTTCAGAAAGTTTGGTTTGCGCTTGTGCATATAAAGGCGATGACTTGGGAATCCCTTGGAATGTATACGCGGCTTTAGCCAAATTGTTGTTTTGTTGAAATATTTGGCCCAAAAGCATCATAACGTGTGGATTATTGCCTTGCTCCAACTGATGTTTCAAAATGTCTATGGCCTCTTCTGTTTGCCCCAATATAGTTAAGGACTTGGCATAAGCCATTACCCAACTTGGCATGGCCAACCCTGAACGTGCCGCGGGCTCTAAAAATACCAAAGCTTGTCGGTGCTTGTTTGTGTGATGGTAAAGAAGCCCCATCGCAACGATAACTTCTGGCAGTTTGGCTTGATTTTTTGTCAATGCAGTAACAATTTGCGCCGCCTCTTGTTGATCTGTAGGCACCAAGCTGATGGCCAAATAAGCGTGTGCTATTAAATGTTCAGGTGCTGCTTTGATGACTTGTCTGAAATACATTTCGGCCAAGGCATGTTCTCCAGATTCAATTTTAGCTACGCCCATTTGAAGCAATAGTTCTAAGTCATCTGGATGTTGTAAAACAGCTTCCTGTAAAGTGTCGAATGCTACATCACACTGTCCTTGCATGATTTCTAATCTTGCCAGTTTGATGATTGCGGGGACGCCAGACTCATGTACTTTTAAAGCCAATTCAAATTGCTTTTTGGCTTTCTGTGGTTGTTGTTGAATGGTGTATATATCCCCCAATGCCAAATAAGAAAAAAACATGTTTGGATTTTCATTGAGTGAATTCTGAAAGGCCTTGGCAGCTTGGTCTAACTGACTCAGTCCCATTAAAATTTGACCTTTGAATTGATGATACCTTTCTGCATGTGGTTGCGTACCAATTGCAGCATTCACATGTGTCAGTGCTTCTTCTAGGTGGTCGGTTTTGGCTAAGGCCAATGCCATAGAAAAATGTATGTCATCGTTATCCTTGTCTGTTTTTAATAATGTTTTATAGCCTTCAATGGCTTCTTTGAACTGTCCTTTTTGGTGCAGTTCCTTAAATTGTTCAAGTTGACTCATTTGTGATCTCATTGACGATGTGTTGTTCAACCCAAGAGCGCATGGATAGGCCTTGGACAAATCCGCAGTGGCCACCATGTGCTGTGGTGATACACTTCAATTGTGGTAAACGGTCTATTGTACTCAAATCTTTGACAGGAATCACGGGGTCATCCCATGAAGTGATGATTTGAGCCTGTGTTTTTAGCTTTCTGATCACCTTGGGTGTTATCGTATAGCCATCGAAGTAATCATTAACATGATTAAATTCGGTGTGTTTTTCAACAAATTGTGCAGTTAAAGCTGCCAATGACTGCTCTTCTTTCCAGTTGTGACCTTCAAATAAATGCGGAAAATAGTCTTGTTTTATGGCCAAAGATCGACGCCACTTTTTGAGAAAGTATTTTTGATATGACTGTAAATCTTGGATGGCTTGCATAGAGTTTTTGGGGTTAATTGGCGGTGAAACAGCGATGACTTTATGTAGGTTTTGTGTTGTCTGTGCCGCCATGCGTAATGCAAAATTTCCGCCCAAAGAGAACCCGCACAGGCTGAGTTTATGGTTGGGGTTGTTTTCAGCTATCCAATCTAATGCGGCGAGCATTTCATCTAACCTACAGGAGTGAAACAAAGGCTCGTTCCAAGAGTGAGAGTCACCATGATCTCGCATGTTTAGCCTAAAAACAGCATGTCCGGCATTGTATAAGCTGTCTGCCAGAAGCTGTATGTATGTAGACTGGGCACTGCCTTCCCAGCCATGTATCAATACAACCAAGTGGTTTGATTCAGCTTGTGGAGAATGAATACCTTGTAAATCAGCCAGCGGTGTGGTGATTTTTACTTCATTGGCTGCTGCTTGAAACGGCGGATTTTGTGTCAATCGTTTGAGGCGAAGTCGACTGGATGCTAAGAATGATTGTAAGTGTGGGTTCTTAGGCCGAATGGGTGGTTGGCAAATAATCATTTTCTGAAAGTTTTTGTTCAACAAATTGGTGGGCTTTCATGGTCACAGCGCGGGTGCTGTGGTTGTCATCTGTCAAACCTTCTCCACAATGTATTTCGACATGTGAGCTCGGAAGGCTTAATATGCGCCAGACATGAACGATAAACCATTCATTATTTTTAAAGCAGACATCTGCATTGCGGTGACCATCTTGTTTAATGAATTTGATGGCAATGGGTACAACAGGGGTTTCCGTCATTACGGCAGCATGTACCAGTTGTCTATGGAAGCGTCCAAGGTGACTGCCGTCTGTGACACGGCCTTCAGGAAAAACAGCAACAGAGCGTCCTTTTTTTAAACGTTTAACTAATGCTTGTATAACCTGTTGGCGCGAGTTTTGGTTTCCTCTTTGTAAAAATACAGTGTCTCCAAGCATGGCTAACCAACCCAGGATAGGCCAGTATTTGATTTCATGCTTGCCAACAAAGCCCGCCAAGGTCAAGCTGTGGATAATAGGTATGTCGAGCCAAGAAACATGGTTAGCAAGGATAAAAATTGGGTGATCAGGTAGTTTTCCATGAACTGAAACGCTTAAACCACACACATGTAAGACCAGTCGAGACCAGGTTTTTAAAACCCACTGGTTTAACTTTGGCATGGAGAATATTTTGGCCACAATAATACCCAATATTACCAGTGGTAAAACCAGCAGTAAAGACAAGGCAAAAAGTATCAAGCGACAAATGAAGCGCAATAAATGGACAAATAAACTCAAAATATGAACAAACTGGGGTTGGTTTAAATCGCATCATTATAGGCATGCCTTACATAAAACAGAAGCAAATTGTGTGTTGTTAAAACTGAAGGAAGGCTTATACTGTTTTTTATTTCGTTTGAAAATCATGCCAAAAACTCACATCCTAGGAATATGTGGAACATTTATGGGGGGCATTGCCGCCATTGCACGCCAACTTGATCATCAGGTTTCAGGTGCGGATAAAAATGTATACCCACCCATGAGTACTCAGTTGAAAAAATTGGGAATTGCCATTCATTCTGGCTATGATGCGGAACAACTGTCGCTGGCGCCAGATCAGGTGGTTGTGGGTAATGTCATGACGCGTGGAATGCCTGTTATCGAATCACTGTTAAAAAGTCAATTCAGTTATGTATCTGGCCCTCAGTGGTTAGGTGAGCATGTCTTGCGGCATAAAAAAGTATATGCCGTGGCAGGAACCCATGGAAAAACCACCACATCATCCATGTTGGCTTGGATACTAGAAGATCATGGTATTAACCCCGGTTTTTTGATTGGAGGGGTGTGTCATCATTTTGAGCATTCAGCAAGGTTAACCGACAGCGATGCTTTTGTTATTGAGGCAGATGAATATGATGCTGCTTTTTTTGATAAGCGTTCTAAGTTTGTTCATTACCATGGTGATGTGGTGATTTTGAATAACCTTGAATTTGACCATGCTGATATTTTTGAAAATCTAGACGCCATTAAAAAGCAGTTCCATCATTTAGTGCGTACTGTACCGAATAATGGTTGTTTGGTGGTTAACAACGACGACGACAACCTCAAAGCAGTATTGGAGCTAGGTCATTGGACACCCATAGTGACATTTGGAAGTGATAACAGTGCAGATTACTGGGTACAAAGTGATGATAAGCAAGCCACGACTTTTCATGTCATGCAAGATGAGCAAAAGTTGGCGACCATTGATTGGCAAATTCCAGGCCAGCATAATCAATTGAATGCATTGGCTGCTGTTTTGGCTGCCAGAGAAGCGGGTATCGGAATCAAGCAAGCTGCAGACTCTTTAACACGATTTCAGAGTGTTAAGCGCAGAATGGAGCTGATAGGGGTGGCACAAGGTGTGACCATCTATGATGACTTTGCGCACCACCCAACGGCGATTGCAACAACCATCGCAGGCGCAAAATCTGCTCACCCTGGCAGTCGTGTTATCGTTGTTTTAGAGCCACGAAGCAACTCCATGAGGGCAGGGGCTCATGCTCAAGCGTTACCAGCATCATTGTCTCAGGCCGACTTATGCTATGTGGTCAATGATGAACAAAATAATTGGAGTACAGATGCAATTTGTAATTTAAACAAATTGGGCGTGTTATTTTTCCCTGATACAGTCAGACTGATTGAGGAATTAAAGTGTACTGTTATGGATACAGATGTAGTGGTTTTTATGAGTAACGGCGGCTTTGATGGCGTATTTACAAAATTTTATAATTTAATGAGTAATGAAAGCGAATAAGGTATAAACCTTTATTATAAGGCATAAATACGTCTTTGTGATGTCGGTCACAAAGATGAAACTTTTCAGTTGACTTCTTTTCGTATTTAGGAGAATAATAAATACACAAGGAATGTGAAAGCATTCTGTATAGCTCAACTCAAATTACATCATCATTGATGTATGAAAAACAAGGAATTTTATGCAACTAAATGTATCCAGCTCATTAGAAGGCCGGGACTTAGCTTTGTTAAAGTCAGTCATTAATATATTGCATTCTGACTATGCAGGGGAAGGCGATTGCAACTGGCAATACAGCAATGATGACCACCATCAAATTTTCATTTCACAAGATTTTTATCAAAATGGCTCAGAATATTATGCACTGATCAAAGAGCACGGTAAACGAATCAGTATTGGCACACAAATCAACCCCAAAATTTTGAGGCGATTATTTGAACAATTGGGAGCTGGTAATTTATCTACTGAAATTGACAAGGATTATTCAGCCATTGCCAAAGATAAAGCAGTTTTGTTAAAGCATGTTTATCGGTACATGTCTTCTCAAGTCAAAGTTAAGATGTGTTTTTCAACTGCATCTGGTTTGCAAATTGTCATTGATAAGCAAACCAATAAAATCGTTTCAAATGTGCCGTTGCTAAAATCATTGATCAAAAACGAATTGTTTACAAATGAAGTCAATATAGGCTACGCAGAATGTGCAAAAGAATTTGGCAGCAAGGATTTGAAATTCAGTGGAAAAGCCTCTCACTTTTTTTGGCAGATGGGGTTGCTCCAAACAGAAGCGCTGTTGCAACCAGACTTTTATGAATCCCATGTCAGATTCAAGCAGACTAAATGGCCTGATTACGGATGCATACCATTTGAAAACAGCTTCATAACAATGAGTGCTTTACTTTGGCGTCGAGCCGAGTCATTTGATTCTTTAAAGGAAAACCACAACTTCACAGAAAATGAACTCATTGCATTTCTAAATGCAATGAGTTTGTCAGGCGCATGTATTGTCAGTACTTCAAAAGATAACAGTGTGGTACCCCTTGTGCAAAAACCCAAAGAGCCATCGGGTTTTTTAAGCAAACTCAAACAAAAATTATTCAGAAGTGGCGCATGAAAAACAGGGGGAACAATGCATAAAAAAGTCGCGTTTGTGGGCAGTGTCGGTTCAGGCAAAACAACCATAATAAACCAGTTAAGCAGCATAGACACGGTCAACACTGATGTTGAATCCAGTGTTGATATTGGTAAGCAATTTACAACAGTTGGAATTGACTATGGTCACATTAATTTAGGTGATGACATGTCTATAGGGTTGTACGGTGTGCCAGGTCAGAAAAGGTTCTCATTTGTATGGGACTTTGTCAATGAAGGGTTATGGGCTGTGGTCATCCTAATAAAAAATGGGGACCAAGACTCTTTGGATGATATGGCCTATTTGATGAAGTATTTTGGCATTAATCAAGACAGTACTTGTGTGGTCGGTATCACTCATGCTGAGGGGAAAGAAAATGATGGATTCACACAAGAAGTGAGAAAAATGTCTGAAAAAATGGAAGTTAATTTACCCATATACCATGTGGATGCACGAAGTAAATCGAGTGCCATGTTGATTATGAATACATTGATAGCAATCAAGGAAACAGAATAAATGACTAACCTCACACAATTTTTTGAGAAAGTACAAAGCAAATTTGCAGATCTAAAAATACTTTCATTAACCACTGCGGATGGTTTTTCCATATATTGTCATGTTAACAACCGTTTTCATGTTGAAGATGAAAAGGTGGCGGCTGTTTCAAGTTCTTTGATATCGCTCAGTAATGCAGCAGCACAGCAGATGATGGGACATGCTTTAGAAAGTACGACCATAGAAACGGGTACGAGCAATATGTTTTTGTGTAATACCCAATATAACGACAAAAAGTGTGTTCTATGCATAGTCACTGGGGTTAAAGAAAACATTGGTCATGCCAGGTACTTTACTAAGCAAATTGCACAACTGGTTTCAAAACAGTGAACTGTCACTGATAAAAAAATAACAGTAAGTAAAAGTTTAAATTAAATGTAGAACAGGAGAAAAAGTATGGCTAACATAAAAGAAAGTTTAGCAGAATTGATGAATGTTGACGGCGCGAAATGTTGCTCTTTGGTCGATGGCTCATCTGGAATGGTTTTGGGTGAAGATGGCTCAGGTGTAGATATGGAGTTGGCTGCTGCGGGTAACTCTGAGGTGGTCAAAGCAAAGCAAAAAACCATGTCATCTTTGGGGTTGAAGACAGAGTTGGAAGATATTTTGATTACATTGGGTGACCAATACCATATCATTCGTCCAATGGAAAAACAAAAAGGATTGTTCCTATACTTGGTATTAGACAAGAAACAATCCAATTTGGCCTTGGCCCGTCGTAAAGTGCAAAATATTGAAGAAGGTTTAGCTGTATAACATCTAACAACTGCACACCCTAAAAGGTCTGGTCGTAACAGGCCTTTTTTTATATTTGCTCTTGGGTCAACTGCTTGGTGATAAACTGTGAAATGGGTTTCACGTGTTTACTGACTTTTAATACAGCATGTCTTGCTGCTTTTGCCCAAAGTTGGTTTTTGGTGAACAATTTAACCACAACATTGGTCCCTTTGTATATGGGGACACTTTGTCTTTTGTGACTGTGATGGTAGCGGCGCAGTACGCGATCTTGATAAAAAGGTTGGTTGTCTTGCCGTGCTTTTTTTATGCCTTTGGCCAATTGCCATGCGCTGCTCAATCCTAAATTAAACCCATGTGCCGTCACAGGGTGCATACCAACGGCGGCATCACCGATCAATGCGAAACGTTTGGCAGAATACTGGCTAGCCATTGTTGCGACAAGTGGATAAGAATATAACTCGCTGTTAACTGTCATAACCCCTAGCTGGTGGTCAACGCTTTGGCTGATTTCAGCAGCCAAAGCCAAAGCAGGTGCTTGTATGATGTCATCCGCTTTATCACTGGCAATTGTTATTACAACAGAGACTTGATTGTCAACCAGGGGTAAAACTGCAATGGTTTTGTCATACCTGAACATTTCATGTGCGACATGATTGTGGGGTTTTTCTGTGGTCATGGTAAAAACAATACAAGTCCGGCCAAAATCAACCATATCTGTAGAAATACCCATTTGGCGGCGGCTCTGAGAAAAGCGACTGTCTGCAGCCACCACCAATTGGGTAGAAAGGGTTTGTTCATCTGAAAGTGTCACTTGAGCCATGTTGTCGGAAGTTTTGACTGATTGAACGCTTTGACCAAAACAAAAGTCAACGTGTTCATCTGGTTCAACTGCTGCAAAACAGGCATGTCTGATATTTTGGTTGGAGACCATGAATCCCAAACAATCCAATCCACTATCTTGGCTATTAAAATCAAGTGTAAGTGGTGCATTACCGCTGCTGACTTTGGCTTCTTTGATAAATCCAATGTTTTGTTGATCAATGGTATCCCATTGACCTAATGCTTGCATAATGGTTCGACTGCTGTGAGTCAATGCAATTTCCCTGCCATCATAAGCCGGTGATTGAATGTCTTGTTCTTGGTTTTGTTCAATAACCAATACTTTTAGGCCACTGCCTTTCAATGCTTTAGCGAAACTTAACCCAGCAGGGCCTGCACCAATCACAACAACATCGTAAGTCATGTCTTTTTCCATCACAAAAAAAGACATGATATCGTTTACAAGCTGGTCTGCATTGACTCAGGTCAATAGCTTAAGATGTGGACTTGATTTCACCAGCATGTGGGTCATTGAAAATGCTTTCATCAAATTGACCTTGAGATTTGGCAACAATACATGTTACGGCTGCATCACCCGTAATGTTGACGGCTGTGCGTGTCATGTCGAGCAAGCGATCAATACCTAAGATGATACCAATACCTTCTATGGGCAGGCCCACTTGTAATAACACACCTTGCAACATCACCAGTCCAGCGCTGGGCACGCCTGCGGAACCGACAGATGCCATGGTAGCCATGAGTACAACAGTTAACAGTTGTGTGGTGGTTAAATCAACACCATAGGCATTGGCAATAAATACGGTAGCAACGCCTTGCATGATGGCAGTGCCGTCCATATTGATGGTGGCCCCGAAAGGAATGGTAAAAGACGCGACTGATTTATTGACGCCAAGGCGCTCTGTCACTGTTCTTAGGGTGACTGGAATGGTTGCATTTGAACTGGATGTACCAAAAGCGAAAGAAACAGCACTCTCCATTTTTTTTATAAACGTCAGTGGGTTCAGGCCTGAAAATAATTTTAAAATGATTGGGTACACCACCAGTGCGTGGAAAATCAGTAACCCCAATACGGTAAAGAAATAGCCTGCTAAAGTTTGTATGGCATCGATGCCCAATTGTGCAAATACTTTTGCGAGGATGGCGAAAACAGCATAAGGGGCAAAGTTCATGATCATCATGACCAGTTTCATCACCACTTCATTAAATGCTTGGAAAAACTCAATGACTTTATCCCCGGCTTTTCCTGCTTGTGTGGCACTTAGGCCCAGTAAAATAGCAAAAACAATCACTGCCAACATGTTGCCTTCCGCCATGGCCATGATTGGGTTACTGGGAATGATATCAAGCACCACATCCATCAAAGGCTTGTCGGCTTTTGCTTGATAAGCAATGCTGGTTGGAATTTCTGAACCTACGCCTACTCCGATTAACATGGCAAATGAAAGTGCAACGACCAAGGCGATAGCTGTGGTTAATAAATAAAAACCTAAAGTCCTACCACCCAATGACCCCAACATGGCTGGTTCTCTCAATGCAGTGGTGCCACAAAACAAAGAAACAAACACCAAAGGAACAACCATCATTTTTAAGGCCTTGATAAACAACTGGCCAATCACGTGAAACAAGCCACCAGTTAAATAAGTATCTACTTGAACATTCTGGTTCAGTTCGGTGATGTTAAGAATCAAGCCAAGTGCAGCACCGGCTATCATGAAAATAATGATTTTTTTGGTAAGGGTCATGGTTTGTGGTTTTGATTAAAGGCAAACATCTTAACCCAAAATGCTTGCCTTTTGTAGCGGGTCTGCTATCAGGGCATGAGACTTACCAAGAAATTGAGGAAGCTCGTTGCCAAGGTTCGCGCCAAGGTTCTGGTCGCTTGGTCTCATCTAAAATTGACCCGGGTTCTATAGATGGAAACATGGATTCATAAGAGCGCACATCAGTGCCTTGAAAACGGTGCATGATGTGTTCTGGTTTTAAGTCTTGTAAACTTTGTAAGCCGGCGGCGCCAACCAATTCAATCAAATGCTTCATCATTTGGCGATGGTAGTTCGACACTCGCCTGACTTTGTCTTCGATGACCAAAGCCTTCACCCTGGCAGGGTCTTGAGTCGCGATGCCAGTCGGGCAATGGTCAGTGTTACAAGAACGTGATTGAATGCAGCCCAATGCAAACATCATCGCTCTAGCTGCATTAACAGTATCTGCACCCAAAGCAATGAGTTTAAGCAAATGAAATGCAGACAACACTTTACCGGATGCAATCAATCTGATTTCATCGCGCAAGCCCATACCAATCAGGGTTTGGTTGACAAAAATGATGGCATCACGAATCGGGGTGCCGACAGAATTGGTTAATTCAATCGGGGCAGCACCGGTGCCACCTTCACTGCCATCAATGGTGATAAAGTCTGGTTTGATGCCAGTATCTATCATGGCTTTGCAAATGCTCAGGAATTCACTTTTTTTACCAATGCAGAGCTTGAATCCAATGGGCTTACCATCTGATAAATCGCGTAATTTTTTAATGAATTGCATCATTTCAGTTGGGGTGGAAAACGCAGTGTGTGCAGCCGGTGAGATGACGTCTTTTCCTAGTGAAACGTGTCGGATATCGGCAATCTCTTGAGTCAATTTAACTGCGGGTAAAATGCCGCCATGACCAGGCTTGGCGCCTTGTGACAGTTTGATTTCAATCATTTTTACTGCGTCTAGCTGGGCTTTTTCTTTGAACAGTTTGGGGCAAAAGTTGCCTTCTTCGTCGCGACAGCCAAAATAACCCGTGCCAAATTGGAATATTAAATCGCCGCCTTGTAAATGATATGGGCTGATACCGCCTTCGCCTGTATTGTGTGCAAAACCACCATTTTTTGCGCCCAAATTCAGTGCCATGATGGCGTTTTTACTCAATGAACCAAAACTCATGGCAGAAATGTTTAACGGAGATGCATCGTATGGCTGTTTACATTCTGGGCCGCCAAACCTCACCTTAGGTTGAAAGTCATGGTGGTGTAATGGAGCCAGAGAATGGTTAATCCACTCGTAACCATCTTGGTTTACATCTAAAATGGTGCCAAAAGGACGTGTGTCTCTTTGGCCTTTGGCACGTTGGTAAACCAGTGATCGAAATTCGCGTGGAACAGGTGTGCCATTGAGGTCGGATTCAACAAAATATTGTTGAATTTCTGGACGAATGGATTCAAAAAAGTAGCGCATGTGACCAATCACGGGGTAAAGCCTGCGGATCGACCTTTTGGTTTGGAACATGTCGTTTAAGCCAATCAAGCCTAAAGGTACCCATAGCGTAAATAGCCACAGTGCAGCTGGCCAATATTGTGCCCAAAGCACAGTTAATGCGGGTAAGGCGACCAGTAATATGACAAATTTTTGCCTCACAGTCATTTTAAAACTCCTTGATGACCCAGTGGACAGGCTTAACACCTGCATCCATCAATTCTTTGGCTGACCCTTGCTGGCGATTTTCTAGAGGATCTATGTAATAAGGCTTGCCTTTGTTCGGTATGACTTTGACCATAATTAACTCGCCCCTATGGCGGTATTCTTCAACGGTGCGGTTTTTTTCAACAATCACTTTAATTTCTGTGGCGTCTTCTTTGGCTAACATCGGTGCTTTGATGGGCAAAGGTTTGCTTTGTTGCTCTGCAGCGGCGTCAATTGGTGCTTTAACATCCTGAGGAGGCTCGGAGGCTGCGCAGACTGCACTTGCCAGCATAAGAGACATTGTGACGATATTTTTTGGCATCTTCGTTCTCAAAATTGATTTCACTTCAATGATACAATGAAGGCCAGACAATTGGAAAAGAAAACAAATGACTTGGAGACAATTTTTTATCGTTTATATGACACTGCTATTGGTTTCTTGCGGTGGAGAGCCGTTAAGTAAAGAAAAGCAGTTACAAGCAGATTTAGATCAGATGGAGTTGTTAGCCGAAGAAAAGAATACCAGTGATTTGATGGACTATTTGGATGACCGTTTCAAGCATGAAGGCGGCTGGAACAAAAAAGATATTCAGCGCATGTTACATTTCAGGTTTATGAAGCACAAAACAGTCCATATCACTAAGGTCGTGAAAGACATTGATTGGCGCAGCGATAATGAAGTACATTTGGTTGTGGTGGCGGCATTGGCTGGTTCGCCCATTGGTGATTTGACTCAACTGACTGGAGCTCGGGCGCAGTTGATGAAATTTGAGGTGCTTCTGGTGCGGAATGAAGGAAGGTTTTTAGTCAGGTCTGTCAAGTGGGCACATGCTTATCCAACGGATTTTATTTGAATGGCGGCTCGTAACATGTCTTGGTTGCTGGGGCTTTGGGCTGTATGTGTGTTTTTAAACCCTAACTGTGTTGCCATTTCAGTGATGCGCGATGCGCCTGTAACTAATGGGCTGCTTAATAATTGCTGCCACAAATGATCTGGTAATTGGCTTTGAATGAGGTGTAATAATTGACCACTGTTAGCCGTCAGTATGACGCCTTTTTGATTTGCTAAAACGGCTTGCCAAGCAGTCAAATCCAATGGCAGTTGTTGTTTTATATAACAGTTCAGTTGTGTAAAGTTGATGCGTTTTACGAGTGCGTAAGCTTTGATTAATTCTCTGCCGCCGAGAGATGTGAGTACCGTGATGTTGCGTGGTTTGATACGGTCTAAAATAGCAATCACAGACTCTGAGTTTCCACTTGCTTCAGTTATTGGCGCTTTAAGGTGTTTTTTCCAATGACTGGTCACTGCTTTACCAATCCCTATGACTTGTGTTTTGTCGCTGACTGAGAACCCAGGGTATCGGGTTAATAAGGCATCGATGGCATGGCTATTTAACACAATCAACACCTCAGTTTGTCCAGCTTGTTCAATCCACTGAAGTTTGATATTAGGGTTAGAAGTAGCGTTAATACAGGGCGCCGAAAGCACTTCAAATCCTTGTGCCTTGAAGATTTTCAACGCCGCTTGTTGTTTGCTTTTTGGTCGTGTGATGATGACCGTTGTCATTGAATTGACCTCAACCTGTCTCTTCGGCCAAGTCTAAAATGGCTTGTGCACCAGCGGCTAGTAATGTGTTTGCTACGGCCTTTCCAGCAGCCACAGGATCGCTATTTTGAGTGTGTGCCGCCAATGTTTGCTCACCATCTGGGCTGAAGACAGCAGCTTGGATACTGACTTCATCATCAACACACTCAGCAAAGGCACCTATGGCAACAGAGCAAGAGCCATTGAGCCCCGCATTGAGTGCACGTTCTGCTTGAACCGCAAGCCAAGTGTTTTCGTCATTCAAAACTGACAAAGCTTGAATCAAATCAGTGCGTGAACTTAAACACTCTATGCCAATGGCACCCTGAGAAACCGCAGGTAACCAGTCAGGAGCCATCAGACGGCTGGCAATGCGGTCATCAAAGCCCAAGCGTTGAAGACCGGCAGCTGCCAAAATGATGGCATCATATTGTCCATCGTCGAGTTTGGCCAAACGGCTATTGACATTGCCTCGAAGTGGCTGAACGTCTAAGTCAGGTCGCAAAGCCAACAACTGAGACTGGCGTCTAAGGCTGGAAGTACCAACAACGGCACCTTGTGGTAGATCTGACAACTGTTTGTATTGATTAGATACAAAAGCATCAGCAGGGTCGGCCCTTGGAAACACAGCACAAACTGTGAAGCCTTCTGGCAAGTCTGCTGGAACGTCTTTCATTGAATGCACAGCGATATCTGATTCTTCTGCTTGCATGGATTGCTCTAGCTCTTTCAAGAACAGGCCTTTACCACCAATTTTATTCAGGCTGACTTCCAGGCGCTGATCACCTTCGGTGGTCATGGGTAACAATTGGGTTTGGTATGGAGTGTGTTGTTCGATCAACGCCGCCACGTATTTTGTTTGCCACATGGCCAAGTTTGATTCGCGTGTTGCGATGGTGATTGTTTTTGTCATGATTTCAGTTCAATTTTTACTGCCGCCAATTGTCTTCTGCTGATGGCCGGTTGTAAATCTAAATCTTTCAATAAAGCATGGGCTTTGTGATTTTCATCAATATGTATGCCTTTTAAAAAGGCGCGGTGAACCAAGCAATTTCGGTGAAGACGTAATAACTGCGGGTATTTATTTTCTAGTTGAATCAAGGTGCAGTCTAATAAAAAATTGTTGTCACTGACGTGCGCGACCACATATTTATCTTCTGCGACGAAGCAAATCATTTCATCAACGGGAATGGCCAGGCTGTTGACGCCTTGCTTTACAACAATCTTTTCTTGCTGTTCAACACAGCCAACCTTGTGGAGTGCTTGATTTAATCTGTCCATAGTGACTGGCTTTAAAACATAGTCTTCAGCGGATAAATCAAAGGCTTTCAGTGCAAACTCATCGTGTGCGGTACAAAAAACTATCGGTAGAGCAGGGTGCTTCGCTTTGATGCTTTGTGCCGCTTCTAGGCCAGATTTTTTTGGCATTTGTATGTCTAAAAATAGCAGGTCGGGCATGTGTTGGTCGGTAAGTTTGATGGCTTCTTCTCCATCTTGTGCCTCTATGACATCATTGTGGCCTGCATGCTGTAACATGTTACGTAACCGCATCCGAGCCAATGGCTCGTCATCTGCAATGAGGATTTTCATAGTGGGAGTACCATTTGTGTGATGTATAAGTCGTTTTCGGTTTTTTGATTTAACTGGGCTTGAGAACCATAACTTAATTTCAGTCGTTTTTTAATGTTTTCTACAGCAGTCCCCGTGCCTTGTGATTGATGGTTTTCATGGAAGGGGTTGCTGACTGTGATAATCATAGCGTGATTGTCTCTGGTGATGACTAGCTTGACCGAGCCGGGTTCGCTGGCTGGTTCTATGCCATGTAAAATGGCATTTTCTATCAAAGGTTGTAAGGACAAGACTGGCACAGCTATTTCGAGTAAAGATTCGTCAACGGATGATTCAAACATCAACCTGTCAGCAAACCTGAGTTTCTCTATTGCCAAATACTCATTAACCCATTCCAGTTCTTTTCGTAATGGGACATGATTTTGTTTTTTAGAAAATGCTTTGCGGAACAGGCTGGATAAATTTAACACGGCCTTTTCTGCAGCTGAACCATCAATGGCAATCAATGAGGCAATAGAGTTTAAGCTGTTGTACAAAAAGTGCGGCTTAATTCGAGCCTGTAAAGCATTGATTTCGGCATCTGCATGGGCTTTGACTTGCCATGCCCATTGATCTTGAACATAAAAATACCGCAACAAAGCCATTAAGGTCATTAAAGTAGCCAAAGTGATTTTGATGTTCAATAAGTTGGCATTTTCTATCAGTTCAAACCCCAGTGCATGGTCCACTTTAGCCAGTATTTGTGTGTACAATGAAGTTAAAACTATGGTGATAATCGTCAACATTAAAAGGCCGATATAGGAAGTATAGCGGTTTAAAAAATGACTGACTTTTGAAAGTATAATAATCAAAGTGATGGCAATCAACTGTGCCAGTAAACTGAGTACAGCCAGTTGATTTAAGTAGACCATATCCAAAGAGAGGAAGCTTAAACTGTAAACAACCACCATCATTTCAGTCACCACAATGACTGTAAAAATACGCATGGTGTCTGAAAAATCAGCCAGCCAAAGTTTATTCATGAGCTGTTTTTATTTTGTTCATAGTTGGGTGATTTTAACAAAATTGAACTATTTAAGACCAATTTATCAGAGATTTGATTGATTTATTCTGAATATTAAAAGAAAATGTCGTGCTTGGTGGAATGACTGTGGAGCCTATGAAATATCTGATTATAATTTCTTTTTTGACGACCGTTGCATTTAATGCGTCGGCAAATGATGCCCCTTGCGAAGTCAATTTATACAAAAGCCAAGGCCAATTCAATAAAGCCGTTCAACAACCTGGTGATAAAGATTTGAATCGCATCATCAGTCAAAGAAATCTCACATTGCCTGAAGTCATGGCAAAGGCTGATCGATTTAAAATAGTCAAAAACGTCCCCGAAGAACAAGTGGTTGTTCACGATGAAAATGAAGTTGTAGAGGGAACTGAGGAAGACACGCCTGATATGGGCTCTAAACTGGGCGGCATGTTTCAATTACTGATACCTGCAAAACTCAGAAATCCCGCCAGATAAGTTACAACTGTCAATGCAATATGATGCACTTGAAGCGTTTGTTCAACGCATTCATCATGACATCCCATTAACCCAAACAATGGGTTGGCTAATTGAAACAGTCACAAGCAATAAACTAAGAGCCAGTGCACCTCTAGGTCCTAACGTTAATGATAAAGGTACGTTTTTTGGTGGCGCTTCTGCTGCCTTGATGACCATCAGTGCTTGGTCCTTAATCAAATACAACTTGGAACAAATGGCTGTTCACAATGATGTTGTGATTCATCAAAGTCATAATAAGTGGTTACGACCCCAAACTGGTTTAATGGAAATACGCTGTGATTTTGATGAAACTATTGATTGGAATGCAGTCAAGGATGGGCTGCTGAATCAGAATAAAAACCAACATTTGAAACTGTCTATTCAAGGCTTGTCGGCATCAATTATGACATGTTCTATGTCTGCTGACTTTGTGATATTAGCCATTAAATAGTTTGTTGTCTTAGCTAATTTGATTTGGGTGTTGTGATATTTTTATGTATTTTTAACATGACTTATGACATACTTTTGTAGAACTTAAAAGTACCTACCTCACATGAAAAAGTCTGTCATTATTATCTTATTGTGTTTATTGGTTGTCGCTTGCGGTGGCCGCATGAGCAAAAAGCAATCCTTAGATCACACCTTATACCAGTATGCTAAAGTTATGAGATGGTCTGATTTTAATACTGCTTTGAGCTTTTTTAGCCCTGAAATTGATGAAATCAATAAGCCTAAAAGACTCGATATAGACAGGATTAATCAGTTCAGCGTCAGCTCTTATGTACCCTCTCCAATCATGCCTGGCACAACAGATAATGCGATCATTCAAAATGTTCAAATCAAGCTCTATAACAAACACACCAAAAGAGAAAAGGTGGTGATTGATGAGCAGGTTTGGGAGTACGATGATGAGTTGAAAAAGTGGTGGCTTGTCAGTGGCCTGCCTAAATTGGTTCATTGATCGGCGTGGACAAAGTACTCATCAGGGGCTTAAAAGTCGATGCCACGATTGGCATTCACGACTGGGAAAAGCAAATCAAACAACCTGTGGTTTTAGATGTGGATTTGAGTTATGACTGTTATGCAGCAGGTCAAAGTGATGACATCAAAGATGCTTTAGATTATTTTGCTGTCAGTCAGAAGTTGTCGCATTTTATCAGTTTGTCCCATTTTGAATTGATAGAAGCATTGGCAGAACACTGTTGTCAGCTTTTGTTAAAGCAATTTCCTGTCAATAAAGTAAAATTAACACTGTCTAAACCTGAAGCTGTGCCCAATGCACAATCTGTTGCGGTTCAGTTGGTCAGGAAAGCCTGACCAACTGGATATAGCAACAATTTTTGTGATTGGTTTTAAGGCGAATAATAAGTTGCTGCACCTGGGCCGACAGGCAAGCCAAAGGCAAACACCCACAGGTAAAACAAGACAGTCCATCCAACAAAGAACATGATGCTGTATGGCAGCATGGTCGCAATTAAAGTACCAATACCTAATTTCTTTTGATACTGGGTAGCAACGGCAAGAATTAAACCAAAATAGCTCATCATTGGTGTGATGACGTTGGTGACAGAGTCGCCAATTCGATAAGCCGCTTGAATGGTCTCAGGTGCATAGCCTATCAGCATCAGCATGGGTACAAAAATGGGTGCCGTCACAGCCCATTGAGCAGATGCACTGCCTAATGATAAATTTACCATGCCGCACAACATGATAAAAAATACAAATATCATGGGGCCATCGAGGCCCATCATCTGAAGCATGGCAGCCCCTTTAACGGCCATCACTGTACCCAGGTTTGTCCATTTGAAAAAGGCTACGAATTGGGCCGCAAAAAACACCAGCACGATATACATACCCATACTGCTCATGCCTTTGCTCATGGCATCAATCACATCACGGTCATTCTTCATTGTGCCAGCAATTTTTCCGTAGACAAACCCAGGGATTGCAAAGGTTATGAATATATAAACAACAATGCCTTTCAGGAAAGGAGAGTTTTTAACGCCACCCGTATCTGGGTTGCGTAAAACACCCCATTCAGGAACGACAGTCAAAGCCAGAATGGCGGCCAAGATCAGGAACGAAAGACCAGCCATGCGCAAGCCCTTTTTTTCTGCTGCGGTGACTTCATCAACAGATTGATGCCCCAGTTCAATACTGGCTTCATCGCTGTTGTACTGGCCCAGTCTGGGTTCAACAATTTTTTCTGTTACAAAAGCGCCCATAAAAACAATCAGAAAAGTACTGGCAATCATAAAGTACCAATTGACTTCAGCACCTACGAGGTAAGTTGGGTCGAGCATTTGTGCAGCTTCTTGCGTGATTCCTGACAGCAAAGGGTCAACTGTTCCAATTAATAAGTTGGCACTGTAACCTGCAGACACCCCTGCAAAAGCAGCAGCTAAACCAGCCAGTGGATGGCGGCCCAATGAATGAAAAATCAACGCAGCCATGGGAATCAATACCACATAGCCCAGTTCTGAAGCTGTATTTGAAACGACGCCAGCAAACACAATCATCACAGTGACCATGCGTTTTGAAGCACCAATGACCAATGAGCGCATCAAAGCCGATAACATGCCCGAATGTTCAGCCACAGCAACACCTAACAGCGCCACCAAAACTGTTCCTAGAGGCGTAAATCCGGTGAAATTAGTGACCAGGTTTTGGACTATCCACCTCAAACCTTCCGCTGACATCAGTGAGTTAACTTGAATAATGCCATCAAGCTCTCTTTTGGAAGAACCTTCTGGTCGAGGGTCTGCTACGCTTAAACCCATGAATTCCGCTAAACCACTGAACAAAACAATAAATATGCAGAAAAGGGCGAACAGTGTGATGGGGTGAGGTAATAAATTGCCTAACCACTCGACAAAGCCAAGGAATTTGGCAAACCAACCAGTGGCCTGATGGTTGTTTTCAGCCGGTGACTGATTTTTTACATGTTGATTCATAATACGCTGCGTTGTCAAACAAAGCTGAACATTGTTCCTTAATTCAGAATGATTTGCAAACGCAGCAGTGTAAATTTAAGCGCGTTCGTAAGCTTGTCTTATCCAGTTGATTAATTCTTCGTCAATTTCGCCTTCATTTGAAAGGGCGACTCTATGAGAACACATGCCACTGAATACAGTATCTGGTTGCAAGCGATCAGTCTCAACTTCGCCTTTTAAATTGAGTCCAATGTCCATTCGTTTCATGGTTGAAGCCTTAATGATGGCAAACTGTTTTCCTCGCACCAAGCTGACATAGGTTTTCTTTGGAGCCACCGTGACATCATTGCCCATAGCCTTAACCTGTTGAATCAATTTTTCATAGACGGGCAAGAAATGTGGTTTCTTGGCATATTGTGCCGCGACTAAATCAGCTTCAGGTGGTGGGCCGCCAGCTGATTGCTCACGAAATAAGGTGCTGATGGTATTAGCAAAGCCATGCGTGACACCGTATTCACCTTTGAGTAATTTCATGATGTCGCCATGTTTCTCGTGCCCGGCTTGTGATAATAAGGCCTGCCATTCAGCGAGTGACTTGCCTGTTTTCACAGGCATGTTTTTAATCATGGTTTGTAATTGCGGATTCATCAAAACACCTTTATTTTATTCAATTGTCTTTATCAGTTTATCATGACAAGGTTTTTATTTTTCCAGTGGTAATAAATAGTATCTACCATTCCTGTAAATTTTCAGTAACGGTTCGTTTTTGTTGGCAGCCAGTCTTTCGTTTAATTGTTTTAAATTAATGATCTCATCGTTATTAACAGCAGTGATTAAATCGCCAGAACGCAAACCCAAAGCCCAAGCCTTCGAGCCTTGTTGAATGGTTTCAAATAACACGCCTTGATAGCGATCACGGTATTTGGCAGGTAAGTTGGTTAAAGCAGCGCCTTTGAGTGCAGGGTGCAATTCCATGCCTTCCATTTCATTTCTGTCTACTTCAGAAATGCGCGTCATGATGCGTTTGTCTTTACCATTGCGCCAAAAGCCAATCGCCACATCGGTATTCAGTTCAATTAACCCTTGTTGGTTTTCAAATTGTTTTTGACTTCTTATAACCTGGCCATTAATTTGTGTGATGACGTCGCCTGCTTGGATGCCCGCACGATCAGCTGGCGAGCCTTGATTTACTGCAGTCACCATAACGCCTTGGTCATCCTCTAAGTCAAACGCGGCCACCAAGCGTGGTGTTAAATTCTGGACTTCCAAGCCCAATGATCCACGACGGACCGTACCATATGTGAGCAGTTGTCGCATCATGCGTTCCGCCAGTGATGAAGGGATGGCAAAGCCAATGCCGACATTACCACCTGAGGGTGAAAAAATGGCGGTGTTGATGCCCACCAGTTCACCGCGCAAATTAATCAAAGCACCACCTGAGTTACCTGGGTTGATTGATGCATCGGTTTGAATAAAATTTTGAAAACCGAGGCCAGATAAGCTGGTGCGACCTAAAGCACTGACAATACCCGATGTCACAGTTTGTCCTAATCCAAAGGGGTTGCCTACTGCGACAACAAAATCGCCCACCCGTAATGTTTCAGAATCTGCGAGTGGCAGCGCGGTTAAGCCTTCCGCTTCAATTTGAATTAAAGCCACGTCAGTACCTTCATCCGATCCAATCAAGGTTGCTTGATGGGTTTTGCCATCATGCAAGACCACAGATATTTCATCGGCATCATTAATCACATGGTGGTTGGTCAGGATTAAACCTTGTACGGCATCGATGATCACACCTGAGCCTAAAGATTGCGTCACCCGTTCGCGTGGGGTGCTGGGTAAACCATAAAACCAGCTGTAGAAGTCGTTATTTCGTGACCTCACGTACTGTACTGATTGGGTATTGATGTTTACCACTGCAGGCGTGACCTGTTCTAAAACAGGTGCCAACGATGGCAGTGGTTCTCCATTGATGGCGGCAGGTAACGCGGCTTGAGTTGGGGCGCTCAAGGTGAATACTAATAAGATAATCAAATATTTCATGCTTTGCTTAGAGTATTTTTTCTCAATCAGGTTCAATCCTTGTAAAATATCGGCTGTTCATCATCTTTTCAAGCCATGTTTATCGAAAAATTAGAAGCTGCACAAGAAAAAAACAACTCATTGGTCTGTGTGGGCTTAGACCCTAACATTGATAAAATCAATGAACTTGATATTGGATTAGATGATTGGTTGATGGCGATTGTTGATGCCACGGCTCCACATGTTTGTGCATTTAAACCCCAAATTGCCTATTTTGCTGCACTGAATGCTGAAGACGAATTGGCTGACATCATTGATTACATTCATGACAATTATCCCCATGTTCCAGTGATTTTAGATGCCAAGCGTGGTGACATTGGTTCCACAGCAGCGCAATATGCCAGTGAAGCTTTTGATCGATATGATGCCGATGCGGTCACTGTCAATCCATACATGGGCGGTGATACTTTACAGCCTTATTCAGAGCGTGCTGATAAAGGTGTGGTGGTTTTGTGTAAAACATCCAATGCAGGTTCTGGTGAATTGCAAAATTTGACCTTGGATAATGGTCATAAATTATTTGAGCAAGTGGCGATCAACGCCAACCAAAACTGGAATGACAATAACAATCTGTTGCTGGTGGTTGGTGCCACATATCCTGAAGAGTTGAAAAGTATCAGGAAATTGGCGGGGAATATGCCGTTTTTAATTCCTGGTATCGGTGCCCAAGGTGGTGATGTCCAAGCGACTTTGTCAGCCGGTCTGAGGCCAGATGGTAAAGGTTTAATTATATCTTCATCACGTGGCATCATTTATGCCGGTAACACGGCTGAAAATTTTGAATCTGCTGCCCAAAAGGCCTGTGCTGAATTACAACAACTGATTAACAACCACAGGTGAATCAATTGATGTCAAGAACAAAAAAGGCCGATCAACTAACCGGCCTCTTGCTTTCAAATTGTATGGCTTAAATCACATTTGCGATTGTAGGTAGTTAGGCTCGCCCACTTTTTCTATCAGACTCAACTGTGTTTCTAACCAGTCAACATGCTCTTCTTCATTGTCTAAAATTTTTTGCATCAAATCACGACTGATGTAATCACGCACCGATTCACAGTATTCAATGCCATCACGCAAATCAGGAATGGCATCATTTTCCAAGGCCAAATCACAAGTCAACATCTCAGCAGGAGTCTCGCCGATTCGCAGCTTGCCTAATTGTTGTAAATTGGGTAATCCTTCAAGGAATAAAATACGCTCCATCAATTGGTCAGCGTGTTCCATTTCTTCGATTGATTCTTCACGTTCTTTTTTTGCCAATTTTGTAAATCCCATGTCTTCCAAAATTTTGGCGTGCATGAAGTATTGGTTGATGGCAGTGAGTTCGTTGTACAGTGCTTTGTTCAGCAACTGAATGACTTTAGGGTCGCCTTTCATGGTCGTTCCTTTGATTAAATTGAGGTGGCTTTGATTATAGCGGAATCAAGCGAAGCTTGGCAAAGGCTGTGTGTTGTTTTGCTGGTTACGAACGTTGAGAAAGTCAGGTGTGTTTTGCGCTTGCATCAAGGTTTCAATCGCCATATTAACACAAGAACCGCAGCCCGTACCACAGCCAGTTTCAGCTTGTAATTGAGTCAAACTGGTGACACCATTTTTGGCAGCTTTTTGAATTTGTTTTTCAGTCACACCGTGACAAATGCAAACGTACATAATACTTCTCAGATATTCTGTTTATCGAACAAAACGAATTGTAAATCTAAATAAGAATGATTGTCAATAGCATAGGCATTAATTTATGGCTTAAACAGAGTGATTGTCATGTTGTGGTAATTTAATGGCTTTGGAATTACAATTCACGCCATGAAAATATTAGGTATAGAATCGTCTTGTGACGAAACGGGTATTGCCATTTATGACACCGATCAAGGCTTGGTGGCAGATCAGTTATACAGTCAAATTGAGCTGCATGCGCAGTATGGTGGTGTGGTGCCAGAACTGGCTTCGCGTGATCATGTGCGCAAGATTGTGCCTTTGATTGAGCAAGCTTGTGAAGAGGCGGGTTTAACCTTAGATGATTTAGATGGCATTGCTTATACGTCAGGGCCTGGTTTGATTGGTGCTTTGTTGGTGGGTGCTTGTGTTGGGCGGTCGGTCGCTTGGGCCTTAGATAAGCCGGCGATAGAAATTCATCACATGGAAGGCCATTTATTGGCACCGTTGCTGGAAGATGACAAGCCTGAGTTTCCGTTTTTGTCATTGCTTGTTTCTGGTGGTCACACCTTATTGGTCGATGTCCAGGCTTTGGGTGAGTATAAAATTTTAGGCGATACATTGGACGATGCCGCAGGTGAAGCCTTCGATAAAACGGCCAAGTTACTCGGCTTGCCTTATCCTGGTGGACGTTACATTGCTGAATTGGCAACCCAAGGTGACAACACCCGTTTTAAATTCCCTAGGCCAATGATGAACCGGCCCGGATTGGATTTCAGCTTTTCAGGCTTAAAAACCTTCACACGTGTGACTTGGGAAACTGAAGTTGAATTGTGTTCAAATGATGAAGAGAAGCAAAAACTTAAAGCCGATATTGCTGCTTGTTTTGAGCTGGCCGTGACGGATACTTTAAGCAAAAAATGTGTCCGTGCCATCAAACAAACCGGCTTGAAATCATTGGTGATTGCTGGTGGCGTCAGTGCCAATGTGGCTTTGCGCGAGATGCTAAGTACTTTAGGGCAAAAACACCGTTTCAAACCTTTTTTCCCCAGCCCTAAATACTGCACAGACAACGGTGCCATGATCGCTTTTGCTGGCGCCATGCGCATGGCTGCTAATCAATACGCATCTTATGGTGAAGCCACCATCAAAGCCTACCCACGTTGGAATCTTGAACAACTTTCTTAGCTTGAGCCGACATAGGTCAAGTCCTGTTTCAAAACAAGTGTTGTAAAATGCCCTGTATGAATATTGATAGAAACCCTGGGATGGACTTGAATTTAGACTGGATTGAAGCCATTCAAGTCAATAAGAGTGCCACAGAAAGGCGAGCACAAAGCTTGTCAACCAGACGCAGTGTCAAAAAAATACACCAAGCTGCTTGGTTGTTAAAAGCCATTAGCTTGATTGATTTAACCACATTGGCTGGCGATGACACCGAGTTGCGTGTCAAACGTTTGTGTGCCAAGGCGATGAATCCTTTGCGCCATGATTTGATTAAGGCATTGGACATTGAAGATTTGAACATCACCACCGGCGCCATTTGTGTTTACCATGACATGTTACCAACGGCCGCGGCTGCATTGAAAGGCAGTGGCGTACATTTGGCTGCTGTTTCTACTGGCTTTCCAGCGGGTTTGACCCCTTTTCATTTGAAAGTGGAAGAGATTAAAGAATCTGTCAAAGCCGGTGCCGATGAAATCGATATAGTTATCACCCGAAAACACGTGTTTTCAGAAAATTGGCAAGCCTTGTATGATGAAGTGAAAGCCTATCGTGAAGCCTGTGGAGAGGCCCACATGAAAACCATCTTGGCCACTGGTGAGATTTCAACTTTAAGGAATGTCGCCAAAGCCTCAATGGTGTGCATGATGGCTGGTGCTGATTTTATCAAGACCTCAACAGGTAAAGAATCTGAGAACGCCACCTTGCCCGTGTCCTTAACCATGATCAGACAAATCCGCGAATACCATGAACGCACGGGTTATCAAGTGGGTTACAAACCGGCTGGCGGCATCAGCAAGGCCAAAGATGCTTTGGTATATTTGGCGATGATGAAGGAAGAGTTGGGAGACGATTGGTTACAAGCAGAGCTGTTCCGCTTTGGTGCTTCCAGTTTATTGGGAGACATTGAACGTCAACTGGAACACCACGTCACAGGCCATTATTCAGCGGCTCATCGCCATGCCATCGGATAAGGAACGCAGCAATATGAACATCAAAGACATTATGAACAACATGGATTACGGCACAGCGCCAGAAAGCAAAGAAGCCGCATTGACATGGTTGGCTCAACATAAAAACACCTTTAATCACCACATCAATGGTGAATGGTATCAAGCTAAAAACCATATCAATAGCAACAATCCCGCCACAGGCGATTTGTTGGCCAAAGTGGCACAAGGGGATGAAAAAACAGTCAACCAAGCGGTCAAAGCGGCAGCCAAAGCCCAAGTGGCTTGGCAGGCCTTGTCAGGGCATGAGCGCGGTCAACACCTGTATGCCTTGGCCCGCATGATTCAAAAAAATGCGCGGCTGTTTGCGGTGTTAGAAACATTAGACAACGGTAAGCCGATTCGAGAAAGCCGAGACATAGATGTGCCACTGGCAGTGCGTCATTTTTACCACCATGCCGGTTGGGCTGAATTAATGGAGACTGAGTTTCCAGACCAAGAAGCCTTGGGTGTGGTCGGACAGATTATCCCATGGAATTTCCCACTGTTGATGTTGGCTTGGAAAGTGGCACCGGCATTGGCCGCGGGTAATACCGTGGTTTTAAAACCTGCCGAATTCACTTCGCTGACTGCCTTGTTGTTCGCATCCTTGTGTGAAAAAGCGGGTTTGCCAGCGGGTGTATTGAATGTGGTGACCGGTGATGGTGAGACGGGTAAACACATCGTTAACCACCCAGAGATTAAAAAAATTGCCTTCACCGGTTCGACTGCTGTGGGTCGTTGGATCAGAGAGGCGACAGCAGGCTCGGGTAAGAAACTGTCTTTGGAGTTGGGTGGAAAATCTGCCTTTATAGTCTGTGCCGATGCCGATTTGGATGCTGCTGTTGAAGGTGTGGTTGATGCGATTTGGTTTAACCAAGGGCAAGTCTGCTGTGCAGGCTCTCGATTACTGGTGCAAGAAGCTGTGGCCGAGCGATTCCAGAAGAAGTTAATTCAACGGATGCACAAGTTGCGCGTCGGAGACCCATTGGATAAGTCCATAGACATGGGGGCCATAATTGACCCTCGACAACAAGAAAAAATCAGTGCATTGGTTGATGCTGGCGTTCAATCAGGTGCCTGTTTGCACCAATCGACAACCAACTTGCCAGAATCAGGTTGCTTTTATCCGCCCACACTGTTGACTGATGTTTCACCTTCGGACCAGGTGGTTCAAGATGAAATCTTTGGGCCCGTATTGGTTTCAATGACGTTCAGAACACCCGATGAAGCGGTGGCTTTGGCCAACAACTCCAGGTATGGTTTGGCAGCCAGTGTGTGGAGCGAAAACATCAACATGGCCATGCATTTGGCACCTCTGATTCAAGCCGGTGTGGTGTGGATTAATTGTACCAATCAATTTGATGCCGCCGCTGGATTTGGTGGCGTTAAAGAGTCAGGTTTTGGTCGAGAAGGTGGTAAAGAAGGCATGTTTGAATATTTGCAGCACAAGCCAAGTAAGGCCAAAACTGTTAATAAAAAACCCGCTGCCAAAGCATCAAAAAAACAAGAAAAAAACAATGTATCAAGCATGGATAAAACCGCCAAAATGTTTATCGGTGGCAAGCAAACGCGTCCAGACAGTGGCTATTCCTATGATGTGCTGGATGGCAATGAGCAATGCATGGCACAGGTCCCATTGGGCAGCAGAAAGGACATCAGAAATGCGGTGGAAGCCGCAGCGACCAGCAAGAAATGGACACAAATGACGGCCTTCCAAAGGCAGCAAGTGATGTACTTTATGGCTGAAAATTTGTCTTATCGAGCCAGTGAGTTTGCCGACAGACTACAGTCAAGTGGTCAAAACAAAAAACAGGCCGAGCAAGAAGTGGCAGCCGCCATTCAAACACTGAATTACTACGCCGCTTGGTGTGATAAATATGATGGGCAGGTTCATTCGGTGCCGATGCGCGGCGTCGCCATGGCGATGCACGAACCGATTGGTGTGCTGGGCATCCAATGTCCAGAAGAGTCGCCCTTATTGAGTTTTGTTTCATTGATGGCACCGGCTTTGGCGATGGGTAACCGTGTGGTGATGACCGCATCAGAAGCTTTTCCATTGTCGGCGCTGGATTTTTATCAAGTGCTCAACACTTCTGATGTGCCTGCAGGGACTGTTAACATCATCAGTGGTTTGCGAGCGGACTTGTCATTGCCTTTGGCAGGTCACATGAATGTGGATGCGATTTGGTTTGCCAGTGATGCGGTTGACGATGAGGAAGCCGCTTTGATTGAACGGGCTTCTGCGGGAAATTTAAAACGAACTTGGGCACTTAATGGTATTAACTGGAGCGACTCGAAACAGGCCCAAGGCCAGTTGTATTTGAGACAGGCCACACAAGTAAAAAATATATGGACACCTTATGGAGAATAACGACAACACAGCATCCGCCCAGGCTGCGGTAGCTGCGATTCGCAGCAGGGCAAAGGGTTTTGATGCGGCCTTGGCGTTGATTTTGGGTTCAGGCTTAGACGCAGTGACAGATGGTGTTGAAGTGATTGCAGAAATTCCTTATGCAGACATTCCTGGTTTTCCAAGCACAGGTGTCTCAGGGCATTCTGGTTCATTGATTTTGGCTATGATGAATGGAAAAGCAATTTATGTATTGAGTGGACGCATACATTATTATGAGCAAGGTGATGCCAGTGCCATGCTGCCGATGATTTCAGTTTTGAACAGTTTGGGTGTCAAAGTTTTGGTTTTGACCAATGCCGCAGGCTCTTTGTTGAATTCAGCCCCAGGTTCTGTGATGTTGATTAAGGATTACATCAATTTTACGGGCCAGTCTCCTTTATTTGGCCTCAAAGATAACCGCCGTTTTGTCAGCATGAGTGAAGCCTATGACAAGGGCATCTCCGACCAAATCAAACAGACTGCGGCAGGTGCGGGTATTCAATTGGCACAAGGAGTTTATGCATGGATGGCTGGGCCTCAATTTGAAACACCTGCAGAAATCAAAGCCATCAGAATGATGGGTGCAGATGCCGTCGGTATGTCAACAGTACCGGAAACCATTTTGGCCCGGTATTTTGGCATCAAGGTTGCTGCTTTATCGGTGATTACCAATTATGGTGCAGGCATGGATGATGCACGATTAAGCCATGACCAAACTTTGAGTTATGCGCCCAAAACAGCGGCAGATGTCCGCACATTAATCAATGGACTATTAGGATATTTAAATACATGAATTATTTGCCTCAAGAAATCATACGACACAAACGCGATGGTGCCGAACTCAGTAAACAAGAAATCGATTTTTTTGTTCAAGGCATCACAGAAGGGTACATCAGTGAAGGACAAATTGGTGCCTTGGCTATGGCCACATTTTTTCGTGGAATGAGCCGTGATGAAACCACCGCATTAACCATGGCCATGAAAACTTCAGGGAAAGTGCTCGATTGGTCAAAAATGGATTTGAATGGGCCGGTTTTAGACAAACATTCTACCGGTGGTGTGGGTGATAAAATTTCATTGATGTTGGGGCCGATTATTGCCGCATGTGGTGGCTATGTACCGATGATCTCCGGACGGGGTTTGGGACATACAGGTGGAACGTTTGATAAATTTGAAACCATTCCAGGTTATAACGCCACACCAGATTTTGCCACCTTTCAAAAAGTCACCAAACAAGTGGGCTGTGCCATCATTGGACAAACACCAGACATTGCACCCGCTGACCGCCGTGTCTATGCCACGCGTGACATCACGGCGACAGTTGAATCCATTCCTTTGATTACGGCATCTATCTTGTCTAAAAAGTTGGCCGCTGGTTTAGAGGGCTTGGTAATGGACATCAAGTTTGGAAATGGCGCGTTCGCTGACAACATGGAGATGGCCGAAGGCATTGCTGAAAGTATTGTTGCTGTGTCACCGATTCCGACATCGGCGATCATCACTGACATGAATCAAGTGATAGGGCATGCGGCTGGACATGTGACTGAGGTTATTGAGTCGATTGAATATTTGAAAGGCGATCATTTAAAGGAACCTTTGATGCACGATGTGGTGGTGAGTTTGTGTTCTGAACTGTTGTGCTTGGGTAAGCTGGCTGACAACCATAAAGAAGCAGCACAAAAAATAGAGCAGGTATTGGCCAATGGAGCTGCCGCTGAAAAATTCGCACAAATGGTCAGTGCTTTGGGTGGGCCGAATGATTTGATGGATAATCCGGATAAATACATGAAACATGCACCGTTGAAGCAAGCTGTTTTTGCAGATACGGCAGGCTATGTTCAATCCATGAACAGCCGCGATATAGGCCTTTCAATAATCCAATTAGGTGGCGGCCGAAAAGTGGCAAGTGATGTCATTGACCACAGTGTCGGTTATGCAGATTTTTGTAAAATAGGCGACGTCATTGACTCGAACACACCATTGGCCACAGTTTATGCCAATGATGAAGACAGCTTAAAAGCAGCAGTTAAAACCATAAAAAATAGCATCAAAATCAGTGCAGAACAGGTGAAAACACCTCAGGCGATTATAAAAACTGTGTGATTTTCACCTCAAAGCACATTTTTTAGCTCAAAATCATGCAACAATTCAAAGCGGCCGTTATAATACGCCGCTTTTTAACACAGCAAGGCAAATAACATGTCAATCAAACAAGTTCCAGTGGGCTCAGACGTCCCAAATGACATCAATGTAGTGATCGAAATTCCACGCAATGGCGAAGCCATCAAATATGAAGTGGACAAAGATTCAGGCATGATCATGGTTGATCGTGTTTTAAACACAGCGATGCGCTACCCATGTAACTACGGTTTCGTTCCTCACACTTTGTGTGGTGACGGTGACCCTGTTGACGTTTTGGTGGTTATGCCAACACCATTGTTACCCGGTTCTGTTATCAAATGTCGCCCAGTTGGCGTTTTGAAAATGACCGATGAAAGTGGTGAAGATGCAAAAATCATTGCCGTACCAGTAAGCAAAGTGAGTGAACTTTACCGCAACGTCAGCGACGTTCGTGACATCAACCCTGTGACTTTGGACACCATTGGCCATTTCTTTGAGCACTACAAAGATTTAGAAAAAGGCAAATGGGTTAAAATCGAAGGTTGGGGTGGTGTTGAAGAAGCCAAGAAAGAAATCCTGGATTCAATCAAAAACTTTGAAAACTCAGAAGACAAACCCAACTTCTGATTGAAAATACATTCTGTATTTACAAAAGCCTCAGCATAGCTGGGGCTTTTTTTATTCCAGTTTATATCAAAAGTGCATAATACAAATATTTTACTTGTTTTTATTGTTTAGCCTGCCTAGTATGGGCTCAATTACCAAGCCAATGACAAAATATTTATTAACATGAAGAACCAAAAATACAGCATGAATACACCTGTTGTAACAACATTGAACATCAATGTTGTGGTTCGCCGCCGCCCCGTGAATAGACATCGGATCTTTGGTTAGGCACATGAATAAATAACAACATTTAATTCTAAAAACCCAGCCAAAGAGCTGGGTTTTTTATACCCGGCTTAATGGCTTTATTGAGATTGAAACATGATAAAGCACTTTTTAAGCACCGCCGACTGGAGTCAAGAGTCTCTCAACAGGATTCTTGAAGACGCCGTCCAACTGAAACAACAGCCGTTACACAATCACCTCAATGGCAAGTCGATTGCGCTGTTGTTTTTGAACCCCTCATTGCGCACACGAACATCTTTTGAATTAGGAATGAGTCAATTGGGCGGCACAGCCATCGTGTTACAGCCGGGTCAAGATGCTTGGGGCATTGAGTTTGAGCCGGGTCAAATCATGGACGGCCATGCAGAAGAGCACATCAAAGAAGTGGCAAAAGTACTGTCATCCTATGTCGACATGATCGCCATCAGGGCTTTTCCTGAGTTCAAAAATTGGCAAGTCGATAAGCTCGATCACAAAATCAAAGGCTTGGCAGCCCATGCCACAGTGCCGGTGATCAACATGGAAACCATTATTCATCCTTGCCAAGAGTTGGCAATGATGATGACGATCAAAAATCACCTCAAAGTGGTCAAAAGAAAAAAGTTTGTTCTGACTTGGACCTATCACCCCAAACCATTGAATACCGCTGTGGCCAATTCGGCATTACTCATCAGCAGCAAGTTTGGTATGGATGTGACCTTGTTGTGTCCCAGCCCGGATTATATTTTGGATCAAGCTTACATCGAGTTGGCCAAACAATATTGTCAGCAACACGGAAGCCAATTCAACATCACCCATGACATCAAGACTGCCTACCAAGATGCTGATTTTGTTTATGCCAAAAGCTGGGGAGCATTGCCCTTTTATGGCCAGCCAGAAGCCGAAGCCAAAGTGCGTACTCAATACAAACATTTTATTGTTGATGGTGAAAAAATGGCAATAACCAATGGCGCCAAATTTTCACATTGTTTGCCTTTGAGGCGAAATGTTAAAGCCACCGATGAAGTGATGGATGCAGATTGTTGTGTCGCCATTGAAGAAGCCGAAAACCGTTTGCACGTGCAAAAAGCCATGATGCTCAATTTAATGAACCAACCTTTGAATACAGAGAAATAAGATGAACACCACTAACAAAACAAGCCAATCCAATTCAATTGAAAAAGACACCATCGTTTTGGCATTCTCTGGTGGCCTAGACACCAGTTTCTGTTTGCACCAATTGAAACAATCTGGCCATCAAGTGCACACCGTCTTCGTTAATTCTGGTGGCCTCAGTGATGGACTAGTCAATGAAATCGCTGACCGTGCCACAGAGTTGGGCAGCGATTGTCACCAAACCATAGATGCAAGCCAGGAGATTTGGCAGGAATTTGTTGTTCCCTTGATTTGGAGCAGGGCCAAAATGCGCGATGATTACCCTTTGTTGTGTTCAGACCGTTATGTTATTGTCAAATTGTGTTTGGCTTATTGTGATCAAATAGGTACCCAGCATATCGCCCACGGTTGTACTGTCATGGGTAACGATCAATTCAGGTTTGACCAAACCATCCTTTCTCTGGGAAGCTACCAGATACACGCGCCCATCAGGGATTTACAAGCCAGCATCAGTGGCAACATCAGAGACCATGAGTTACAGGTTTTGGCTGATGCAGGTTTTGAGACCACAGCTCAACACCAACAATACTCCATCAATGAAAATTTATTGGGTGTCACCATATCAGGCAGTGAAATCGATCAATTTCAAACACCTCAGGAGGGCAGTGCCTGTTGGGTTAAACCGAGGGCAGCATGGCCTGATGTGCCGCTCAACATGAGCATAGGCTTTGAGCAAGGCGAGGCAGTCAGTTTGAACGGTGAAAAACTGGCGGGGGCAGATTTACTGGCACAACTGAACCAGGCCTTTGCCGCTTATGGCGTTGGCAGGCACATCTATACAGGTGATGTCAGCATCGGCATCAAAGGTCGCATTGTGTTTGAATGTCCTGGCATTGATGCACTGATGGCGGCACACAAAGCCTTAGAAGATGTGGTGAATTCTAAATTGCAAAATCAATTTCGCCATCAAATGTCAGAAAGGTGGGCTGAATTGGTGTACCAAGGCTTTTTCTATGAGCCCCACAAGAATGACATCGAAGCCTATTTGGCCAGCAGCCAATCTCACGTCACAGGCGAAGTGCAAATCACAACCCAAGGTGGGGATTTACTCGCCACAGCTGTTCAATCTCCTTGGATAATTCAAGACAGTGACGCGGTTTATGCCCAGTCATGTTCTTGGTCTCCAGAGCAGGCTGTGGGTTACATTAAATTGACTGGCCAAAGCAGTGTGATGGCCAATAAGGTGCGTAGAAAAGCCTCATGACGGCCACAAATAACATGGTGTATGCCAATAAAGTGAACGGCAAACAAGTGATTGAACAAATAGTGGAACACTTGTCATTCTTGGTGACACAAGACAGTTGTAACCCACCGCGTTTGTTGTCGCTTGATGATGCCTTGTTTATTGAAACCCAGCAGTTTTTTCAAAACCAAGGCTTTGCCGTGAGTTTGACAGACCATGACAAAGGTAGAATTTCTTTGTTCGCTCAAAGGGGCAAGCCAGATATTTTGTTTAATGTTCACTTGGATACGGTGCCGATAACTGGCCAATGGCAATACCCACCTTTGCAGTGCAGCGTTGTTGAAGACAAGGCTTATGGTCGAGGGGTATGTGACATCAAAGGTGCTGTGGCTTGTTTGATGGCATTGGCTGAAAGTACAGACCATGACATGGCGGTGTTGTTTACCACCGATGAAGAAGGCACTGACAGTTGCTGTGTTAGCGAATTCATTGCATCAAATGATTTGTCATCCTACCAGCAAGTGGTGGTGGCGGAACCCACTGATTGCTTGGCACGATTAAGCCACAGGGGCTATGTTTCAGCGCAAGGTCAATTTCATGGGGAAAATGGCCATTCATCTTCAGTCAATGCCTTAAAGGGCAATGCCATTCACCAAGCCAATCAATGGATGGCACAGGCTATAAATTTGGCTGAAAAAGCTTGTAATGAAAGCAACCCAGCGGGTGTTTGTTTTAATTTAGGTCACATCAAAGGTGGTGAAAAAAACAACATGATAGCCAGCGATTGTGCCTTGGGATTCAGTTTGCGCGTGCCTCCAGGCCTCAAGTCTGAGCAGGTTTACAAGCAGTTCACTGCATTGGCCAAGGGTGAGCATATTGATTGGCAGCACAGCATGATGGCTCCGGCCTTACCAGAACAAGCACATATGCTCAAACCGGCTTTGGCCTTTTGTAAAAAACACCAATTAGCACAAGGTGACGCGGTGAACTTTTGGACAGAAGCGGCCTTATTTGCACAAGCTGGCATCCCAGCTTTGGTATTGGGGCCAGGCAACATAGCCCAAGCGCACAGCATCGATGAATGGGTTACCTTGAATCAGTTGCAAAGCTGTCATGACATTTATTTGGGGTTGATTCGATGAACACTACAGCAACAAATAAAGCGCAACAGATGATTAAGAAAGTGTTGTCACATTTTAATGACAGCCGAGAAGCCCAGCACTATTTAAAACGTTACCATGACGATGAACAAAAGTTTGCCGTGGTTAAAGTCGGTGGCGGCATCATTGCAGATGAACTGAACAGTTTGACGGAATCTTTGGCCATACTGTCTCAAATGGGCTTGACGCCCATCATCATTCATGGCGGTGGGCCGCAGATAGATCGAGCGATGGCTGAAGTGGGCATCTCATCAGTCAAAAAAGACGGTTTGCGTGTGACATCCAGCCGTCAAATGCGTTTAATTGATCAACTGATGTCCAAGATAAACGCCTTGGTGGTAGACAGCTTGAAAAAGTGGTCTGTGCCAGCTCAAAGCTTTACTCATGGGGTGTTTGCCTGCCAATTAATCGACCAGTCGAAATACGGTTCAGTCGGCGAAGTGATTGCATTGGAGTTGGCTGCAGTCAAGAAATGCTTGGCTCAAGGTGTGGTTCCTGTGCTTTCCTGTTTGGGGTATATTCCTGAGTCCAGTCAGGCGGTAAACATCAATGCCGATACGGCAACCCGTGCTTTGGTTGCCGCCATCAAGCCCCACAAAACCTTGTTTGTTACACCCACCGGTGGCTTATTGAATGAGAAAAATCAAGTCATTTCAGCGATTCAATTGCGTCATGATTACGATCATTTGATGTCACAAAAATGGCTGCATTCTGGCATGAAATTGAAATTACAGCAGATCAACCGTTTGCTTGAAATGATGGATTCAAGCCATTCTGTTTCTATCACCAGTTGTCAAAATTTGGTCAAAGAACTGTTTACCCACAAAGGGGCTGGCACTTATATCAGCTTGGGTGAAAAAATCAGCTGCAATTCAGACAGTGACCAAATTGACTGGCTTGAATTGAGTGGTATTTTAGAGTGCAGCTTTGGTCGCCAATTGAAAGTCGATTGGTGGCAAGACTTAACCTTATTGAATGTGTTTATTGCCGAGTCAGGACGGGCCGCTGCAGTGGTATGCAAAGGTCACGATAATGTGCCTTATTTAGATAAATTCGCTGTCACACCTGAAGCGCAAGGTGAAGGTTTGGCTGCCAGTTTGTGGCAAGAAATCATCAAAAATCACCCCAGCTTGTATTGGCGTTCACGTTACAACAACGAGATCAATCCTTGGTACCACAAAAAAGCAGATTTCTCAGTCAAACAAGAACAAGGAGACTGGATTGGTTTTGCCTGTGGTTTAACCGCAGCTGTGGCTACTGCTTGCACAGCACAGGCATTTTTAATCGACCCTGGTTGGTGCGATACCATACAAGAGGTTCAACATGCTTAAGGTAGGAATCATCGGCGCTCGTGGCTATGTCGGTAAAGAGTTGATTGAATTGATTGATGTGCACCCAAACGCCCAACTGACCTTTGCTGGTTCGCGTGCTTTTTCGGGGCAAAAGGTAAAACATCATGTGTCGCAATTTTCAGATGAAGATTTGCAATATCAAGACATTCCTTTTACTGAATTGGCTGATCATAATCTTGACGTGCTCTTTTTGGCTTTGCCCAATGGCATCGCTATAAAACTCCACACAATGTGGCAGTCGATGTCACAAAAAACGGTGGTGATTGATTTGAGTGCCGATTTCAGATTTCATGGTGACTGGGTTTATGGGCAGCCAGAAACCCAAAATGATTTGATACAAACGGCCCGTTTGATTGCCAATCCGGGTTGTTATGCCACTGCTGTCCAGCTGGGCATCATACCCTTGTTGCCGTATTTGAAAGAAGTGCCCACCGCATTTGGTGTGTCCGGTTACAGCGGTGCAGGCACCACGGCCAGTGACAAAAATGACCCCAATCGTTTGAAAGACAACCTGTTGGCCTACCAAGCCACTGGTCACATCCATGAACAAGAAGTGAGTCATGTGCTGAGTCAGCAGATACGCTTTATGCCGCATGTGGCTTCGCATTTCCGTGGCATCCACGTGACGCTGTCAGGAAGACTTAAACACTCAATGACCGATGGTGAATTACAAAATTTGTTTGAACAAGAGTACCAAAACGATGCCTTGATCAGCATCCAATCTGCACCGCCAGAATTGCAACAAATCGCTGGCAAGCACCATGTAGTGATTGGTGGCTTTGATTGTTCTCAACAAGAACCTGGCCACTTTGTGCTGAATGTTTGTTTGGACAATTTACTCAAAGGTGCTGCCACGCAGGCGATACAAAACATGAATTTAGCAACCACTCAAAAAACACAACACATCAACATAGGAATTTATCATGACTGAAAAAAACAATGCGCTGCTTTGGTCAGCGCAAGGCACAGACCAAATGGCGCCCGGCGTGATGGCTTATCTGGCCGGCGAAGACATCATACTGGATCAATATTTGTTCTTGTATGACATCAAAGCCACCACCGCACACGTCACAGGATTGGCTGCCATCGATATCATCACCGATAAAGAATTACTGTTGTTTAAACAGACTTTGGCGGACTTGACTTCTGCCTATCAAAAAGGTGAATTTGAACTCAATGAACAATATGAAGACGGTCATTCAGCGATTGAAATGTATTTGACTGAGCAGCTGGGTAATTTGGGTAAAAAAGCCCACACTGGCCGCTCCAGGAATGACCAAGTATTGACCTGTTTGCGCCTGTATATGCTGGATCAGTTAAAGCAAATTTCAGCTGTTGTGGCTGAAGTGGCAGCGGTGTTGTTGGGCTTGGCTGATGAACACAAAGCCACTTTGATGCCCGGTTATACACATTTACAAAGGGCCATGCCGAATACCGTGGCGGTGTGGTTAGCGGGTTTTGCTGAAAGTTTGGTGGATAACTTGAGTGAAATCAAATACACACAAGATTTGCTCAATACTTCGCCTTTGGGCACCGCGGCTGGTTTTGGTGTGCCTTTGCCGTTGGACCGTGAATTGACCGCGTCCTTGTTGGGTTTTAACAGGGTGCAAATCAATCCCGTGTACGCACAAAACAGCCGAGGCAAATTTGAGTTGAAGTGTTTACAAAGTTGTCACCATGTGATGTCAGATGTGAGGCGTTTGGCTTGGGATTTGAGTTTGTTCATGACGGCAGAATTTGATTTTGTCAGTTTGGCCAAAGACCACACCACCGGCTCATCCATCATGCCGAATAAGAACAACCCCGATGTGATAGAGGTGATGCGAGCCAGTTTGTCGGTGATCGAAGGCAGCATGATGCAAATTCAATCGCTGATGTCCTTGCCCTCGGGTTACCAAAGGGATTTACAGTTGAGCAAAGGCCCGTTGATCAAAGGCATTGAAACCACCAAAGCGACTTTGGAATTGATGCCAAATTTGCTTAAGTCGATGACCTTCAAAACTGAAAACATGGCTGCTGCCGTGTCCGATGACATGCTGGCCACCGATCATGCTTTGGAAGCAGTAAAAAAAGGGGCGCATTTCAGGGATGCTTATTTAATTGCCAAAAGCGATAATCAATCAGGTGACATCTCGGTAACGTCATCAATTGCCAACCGCGTGTCGCTGGGCGGGGCTGCAAATTTGGGTTTGGATGTTATCCAAGAACGACTGAATGCTTTGGCCTAATAAACTGAAATTAATCAGCTGTTTTTTTGAATGGGTTGGCCTTGTGCTACAATCTTTTCCTTTTTGAATGTGTGCGATTGATGGCAAGGGAAAAGAGAATTTGGCTTGAAAAATATGGCGCCATGTTGGGTTGGTTGACCTTGCTGATGGTGTTGTTCAGTATTGTTACTGTGGTCAGTCGTAATGTTTTTGATGTGGTCTGGATTCCCGTTCAAGAACTGGCTTTGTATTGTCACGCTGCGGCTTTGATGTTGGGCATGGTTTATGCTTGGCGCCATGACAAGCACGTACGTGTGGATGTCTTTTACCAAGGTTTTTCAGACAATAAAAAACGCTGGGTCAATGTCATTGGCTTGTTGTTTTTGGCTTTGCCAATGATGGTGTTTATCTTTTTGGCCAGCCTGCCTTATGTCACCGATGCTTGGGCGCGCATGGAACAGTCAGGTGAAACTGGCGGTTTGCCCTTGGTCTGGTTGTTCAAGACTTTGCTATTGGCCATGCCATTGACCCTAATTGGTGCTTTTGTGGTCGATGTATTCAAAAGTTTGAAAGCAATTAAAAACAACAGCGGAGCCAGCTGATGGAAGCTTGGTGGGCTTTGATGTTGTTTTTCGCTGTGACGCTTGTTTTGATGGCGGGTTTTCCTGTGGCTTTCACCTTGGGTGGTGTGTCTTTGTGGTTTGCAGGGATTGGTTATTTGACTGGTTGGTTTGATATCGATTTTTTGGCGGCCATGCCGAATCGTTTGAATGGCATATTGAATAACGTCACTTTGATGGCCGTGCCGGTCTTTGTTTTTATGGGCGTGGTATTGGAACGCGCCAAACTGGCTGATTCTTTGTTGCAAAATATGGCCGCTTTGATGGGTGGTAGGCGCGGTGGTTTGGCTTTTGCTTTGTTGATAGTCGGTATGTTATTGGCGGCTAGTACGGGTATCGTCGGTGCGACAGTTGTCACCCTGGGTTTGTTGGCCATGCCGGTGATGAAGAAAAATGGTTATGACGAAGCCTTGTCTGCCGGAACCATTTGCGCCTCGGGTACATTGGGTCAAATCATTCCACCTTCGATTGTCTTGGTTTTACTCGGTGATGTGTTATCCAATGCCTACCAACAAGCACAGTTAGATCAAAATATCTTCAACCCCAAAACAGTGTCGGTACAAGACTTATTCATGGGTGCCTTGGTGCCGGGTTTGATGTTGGTTGTGTTGTATGCCTTGTACCTTCTCTGGGTGCGTTTTCGCAGGCCAGAGGCGATGCCAGCGATTGAGTCTAGTGAACAAGTTAGCTTGGGGGATTTGCTTAAGGCACTGTTGCCACCATTGTTGTTAATTTTGGCGGTGTTGGGTTCCATCATTTCTGGTATGGCAACACCCACAGAAGCCGCTTCAGTGGGCTCAGTGGGGGCTTTGGTCTTGGCCGCATGGCACAAGGCATTGACGCTGGAGATGTTGCGTTCTGCTTTGAAAGAAACGGTCAAAGTCACGTCCATGGTGTTCATGATTTTGATTGGAGCCGCTTTATTTTCTTTGGTTTTCAAAGGCTTCAAAGGTGATGAAGCGGTACATGATTTGTTGAATCATTTACCCGGCGGAAAATACGCTGCTTTGTTTGTTGTGATGTTGGTGCTGTTCTTGTTGGGCTTTATCTTGGACTTCATTGAAATCACTTTTGTCGTGATTCCTATTGTTGGGCCTATTTTGTTGGCTATGGGTTTTGACCCCGTGTGGTTGGGTGTGTTGATCGCCATTAACTTACAAACTTCGTTTTTAACGCCACCCTTTGGCTTTGCTTTATTTTACCTGCGTGGTGTGGCAGACATTGAAACCCGTACATTGTACAAAGGTGTGATGCCTTTCATTCTGCTGCAAATATTGATGATGGGAATCTTGTTGTTGTGGCCAAGCTTGGTTGATTTTTTGTCATAAAGCATTCATGAAGATTTGATTCTGGTGTCATAATGGTTTGGTACGGTGTTGACCAATTGTAGGAGGTCAACAATGAAACCATTGGCATTGATTCAGTTTTATGAAAGTTCATTGGTTACCAAACTTTTTGGTGCCCGTTATTATCAACGCGTATTACCTGTGGCCATAGTCTTATCTAGATTGGGTGATGGTTGGCTGTATGTATTGGCAGGACTGCTGTCACTTTTGACACAGGGTTGGGAATATGGCTATTTTATGACTTTGTTTTGGGCGTTTGTCATTGAACGGCCTGTTTACTATGTTTTAAAAAACAGCTTGCGACGAGATCGTCCTTTTAAAGTTTTAGAAATTCAAAATCAAGTCAAACCCTCTGACCAATTCAGTTTTCCATCAGGTCACACCTCAGGTGCTTTTGTCTTTGTGGCTGTGACTGCCAGTTATTTTCCACTGTTGCTTTGGCCCTTGTTGCTCTTTGCCAGTTTGATTGGACTCTCACGCATCATTTTGGGTGTACATTATCCTACGGATGTTCTTGTGGGTGCGGTTTTGGGTGTTGGATTGGCACAACTGGTTATTTGATGAGGGTTTTGTACGGAGTTCAAGGCACAGGTAATGGTCACATTACCAGGGCACGGGTGATGTCTAAAGCGCTGTCAGCCGCAGGTATTGAAGTTGACTATGTATTTACAGGCAGGCCAGAAGGTGATTATTTTGATATGGAATGTTTTGCCAATCGTTCATACCGTCGAGGTTTGACCTTTCATACAGAGAATGGCCGAGTATGCCATGGTAAAACACTGGTCGGTAATAATGTGCTGCAATTCAGAAAAGATGTCAGGTCACTTAGGGCCAATCAATATGATTTGGTGTTGACTGATTTTGAACCAGTAACTGCTTGGGCCTGTTTGAAATCCAAAACTCCTTGTTTGGGAATTGGTCATCAGTATGTTTTTGATTACCCTGTTCCTCAGGAAAGGCCCTCTTTGGTCACGCGTCAAATTTATCAGCATTTTGCACCTGTGGATGATGCCTTGGCGTTACATTGGCACCACTATGACAGCGCCATTTTGCCTCCGATTGTTGAAGTGCACAATGGATCGACTCAATTGAAGAAAGACAGCGTGCTGGTGTACCTGCCTTTAGAGTGTCAGCAGCAAGTCGAAGAACTGTTGTCCCCATTTGAAGCACATCAATTCATTGTCTACACAGCAAGTGGTAAAACAAGCCAACACCCTCATATTACTTTCAAGACTTTGTCTCGAAACGGTTTTCAAGCTGACCTTAAGTTATGCGAATATGTGATTGCCAATGCGGGTTTTGAACTCAGTTCTGAAGCCTTGTCTTTAGGCAAAAAACTATTGGTGAGGCCGCTCAAAGGACAATCTGAACAACAGTCTAATGCATTGGCTTTGATCAGTTTAACTTATGGTCAAGCCATGCAAGAATTAAATGCAGAAGTTGTTGCTCGGTTTTTTAATGAAAGTCAGTCAACACAAATTACCTATCCCAATGTGGCGGATTATATCGCCCAGTGGATTGCCAAAGGGATGCCCAAAAGAACACCTTCTTGGTATCAAAAGTGCTGGCAGTCAGTGGTTATTAATCGTTAAGCCAAACCACTTTTTCAGATAAATCGGGGCGTTTTCTTTCTGTAGGCTGTTCATCACAACTGCCGATGTATAAGTAACCGGCTATGAACTCATGGCCAGCCAGCCCCAAGACCTTTTGTGCGTCGGGGTTTTCACAAGACCAACCAGTAACCCATTGGCTGGCATAGCCCATGGCACCAGCAGCAATATTGATGTGTTGGCACACTGCACCTGCTGATAGGATTTGTTCATTTTTTGGTGTTTTGTGCTCGATAGGTGCGGCAATTACGGCAATCACCAACGGCGCACGCGCAAAGCATGTTTTTTCTGCTGCCAACTGTTCAGGTTCCAAGTCCATTTGTTGCGACTTGACTTCAGCCAATTCTTCACTCAAACGTTGTCTTGCATCACCTTGAATCACCAAAAATCGCCAAGGTTCCAGTTTGCGGTGGTCAGGCACGCGACTCGCTATGGTTAAAATGGTGTTCAGTTCATCGGCATTTGGGCCGGGTTCTGACATGTTCTTGACCAATACAGAGCGGCGATTGTGCATAAAGTCGATGACAGATGAGTTCATGGTTTTGTAAAAAATTAAAAAATAGAATTCTATCACAGCATCACAGACATGATTTTTTGTTGATTAGCTTATGCATAATAATTTACGAATAAATCGATCTAAAAAACGACAAAACGAAATTCACGATTTTTGATATACTTAAAAGGTACATAACAAAACTCAATGGGGACATTACCATATGACGAAAACAATAGGCTTTGTAAAAGAGCAAAAAGCAGGCGAGTCGCGGGTCGCCTTGGTGCCGGAGACGGCACAAAAAATTATTGATTTGGGTTGGCAAGTTTTGATGGAACCTGATGCTGGCGAGGCAGCGGGTTTTCCTAATGATGCCTATCCTGAAATGACACAAATGGCCAAGCGACGCAGTGATGTGCTGAATGGTGCTGATGTGGTTGTGGGTGTCCATGCATTGGACGAAGCTGACTTGGCTGAAATGCGCGACGATGCAGTCGTTATAGGCATGGTTTCACCTTATGCAGACCAACAGCGTTTTGTTCAAGCGGCGAAACAGGGTTTAACGGTTTTTTCGATGGAATTAATTCCTAGAACCACACGTGCTCAAGCGATGGATGTGTTGTCGTCACAAGCATCTGTGGCTGGATACAAAGCGGTGTTATTGGCAGCGACAGAAGCACCGCGGTTCTTTCCGATGTTGACCACGGCTGCAGGGACCATCAGGCCGGCTTCGGTTTTGATTATTGGTGCGGGTGTCGCAGGATTACAGGCGATGGCCACGGCCAAGCGCCTGGGTGCGAATGTGACAGGCTATGATGTCAGACCAGAAACGGTAGAACAGATCAAGTCTTTGGGCGCGAAGTTTCTGAACTTGGGCGTTGAGGCCGTGGGTGAAGGAGGATATGCACGCGCACTGACTGATGAAGAAAAACAGTTACAACAAGATAATTTGAAAAAGCATTTATCGTCAGTCGATGTGCTGATCACCACAGCGGCCGTTCCAGGTCGTCCTGCGCCACGCATCATCACCGCTGATATGGTAGGTGAAATGAAAGCGGGTAGCGTGATTGTTGATTTGGGAGCTGAAGGCGGTGGCAACTGTGAGCCAACTGAAGCAGGTCAAACCAAAATGGTCGGTGGTGTGAAAGTCATCGGTCCTGAAAACTTATCTGCCACGGTGCCTTTGCATGCCAGTGAAATGTATTCACGCAATGTGTGGAATTTATTGTCATTGATGAATCAAGAAGGCGAATTTGTTTTGAATTGGGAAGATGATATTTTGGCTGGATGTGCGGTGACACGCGACAAAGCAGTGGTTCATCCCGCTGTTAAAGAATCCCTTGAACAATCAACAGGAGAGGCATCATGATTGATGGTTTTATTGCATTATATATTTTAACCATGGCGGCCATTTTAGGTTTTGAAATCATTTCAAAAGTACCCGTGGTTTTACACACGCCTTTGATGTCAGGCTCAAATTTTATTCATGGTATTGTGCTGGTTGGCGCCATGATTGCTTTGGGCCATGCAGACAACACGCTGGAAAAAGTGTTTGGTTTTATTGCGGTGTTCCTCGGTGCGGGTAATGCCGCTGGCGGTTATGTGGTGACTGAACGGATGTTAGAAATGTTTAAGCCCAGGGTTAAAAAACCAGAAGGTAAAGAAAATGGAGGTGGTTCATGATGGAATTGATTCAAGAGTATTTGCCAACAGTGGTCAAGTTGTCTTATTTTTTGGCGGCGATATTGTTTATTACTGGTCTGCGTCGCATGAGTGCGCCGGGTACCGCAAGAGGCGGTATTGTATGGGCTGGTGTGGGTATGTTGATTGCCACGGTTGCCACTTTTTTTGCACCTGACATGCACAACATGCCGTTGATTATTGCTGCCTTGGTGTCTTCAACTGTTTTGGCTTGGGTCAGTGGTAAAAAGGTCGCGATGACCGATATGCCGCAAATGGTGGCTTTGTATAATGGTATGGGTGGTGGTTCAGCGGCCTTTATTGGTGCCATGGCTTTGTTCAATGGTGTCGATCACATGTCGGCTTGTGAGGCCGGTATTGCTGTTTCTGCCCATGATTGTTTAACCGGTGTCAGCATGACTTTTGCTGCGATTGGTGTGTTTATCGGTGGGATATCATTGAGTGGTTCCTTGATTGCTTTCGGTAAATTACAAGGCTGGATAGACAAGAGCTATACCTTTAAAGGCCAACATGTGTTTAATGGATTGGTGGCTTTGGCTACATTGGCGATTGGTGCCTATTTGACTCAGGAATTGAGTACGCAATACATTTGGTGGTTCTTTGGCCTGTCTTTGTTGCTTGGTGTGTTGATGACCTTGCCGATTGGTGGCGCGGACATGCCAGTGGTGATTTCTCTTTACAATGCTTTCACTGGTTTGGCGGTTTCTTTCGAAGGTTATGTGCTGCAAAACGAAGCCATGATCATTGCCGGTATGTTGGTAGGTGCCGCGGGTACCATGCTGACACAGCTGATGGCCAAAGCGATGAACCGTTCTTTGGGTTCGGTGCTGTTTGGTTCGATGGGTGGTTCAGGAGGCGCTGCCATCGAAGGTGAGATGAAGGAAATTCAAGCACAAGATGCGGCGATTCAAATGGCTTTTGCTGACCGCGTAGTGATTATCCCAGGTTACGGCATGGCAGTAGCACAAGCACAACATAAATTGTGGGAAATGACAGAAATGTTGATGGAGCGTGGTGTTGATGTGAAATTCGCCATTCATCCTGTCGCCGGTCGCATGCCGGGTCACATGAACGTGTTATTGGCTGAAGCGGGTGTGCCCTATGATTTAATTGAAGACATGGAAGACATCAATGGCCAGTTTGGTCAGACTGATGTGGCTTTGGTGATAGGTGCCAATGACGTGGTTAATCCGGTGGCCAAAACCGACCCAGAAAGCCCGATTTATGGTATGCCTATTTTGAATGTTGATGAAGCCAAGAACTCTATTGTTATCAAGCGAGGTAAAGGTACGGGCTTCGCAGGCATTCAGAATGCTTTGTTCTTCGCTGAGAATAACAAAATGCTTTATGGCGATGCACAAGATGCCATAGGGAAATTGATCCAAGGGTTAAAAGCGATTTAAAAGCAGTTTAATTCAAACCATTTCAAAGGTCGGTATTTCCGGCCTTTTTTGTGGTTATTTACATATGATGTTTATTTTGACAGGTTAAATGTCAATCTAAACATGTGGTAGGGTTCATCGTATAAGTAGTTGAGTTTGGCGTGGTTGTCGTGGCACAGTTCCCTACAGATGTGTAATCCCAGGCCGGTGCCGCGACTGTGGGTGGTAAAGAAGGGTTCGAACAGGTTGTTGATTTTTTCTTCGTCAAAGGCCTTTCCTTTGTTCATGAAGTCTATGTGCTGGTCTTTGACTTTTATCTTAAGTATGCCATCTTCACCATGTTTTAAGGCGTTGGTGGTTAAGTTCCACAAAATTTGCTTGATGTGCTTGGAGTCAAAACTGATGGTTTTGTCGGTGTCATCCATCTCAATTTCTATTTGTGTGATGGTGGCTTGTTTTTGCATCACCATGTCAGATTTGATTTCTTCTAACAGCGCTTTGATTAATAAATCTTTTGGGTCGGCAGTTGAGCGACGAGACATTTGTAAAATGTCTTCAATGATGCTGTTCGCTCGCAACACATTGTTGACAATGATTTGACTGATTTCTTTGTCTTGTTCTTTTAAGTCAGGAGATTCAATTAACAGTTCTGAAGCGGTGTTGATGGCAGCCAAAGGGTTTCTGATTTCATGCGCGATTGAACTGGACATTTTGCCCAATGAAGCGAGGTTCAATTGTTGGGCTGCTTTTTTCAAAAAGCTTGAGTCTTCAATAAAAAGCAAATGGATGTTTTGCTCTTCATCAATTAAAGCAGGCCGCAAATACAGGTTGTTGTTATCGGCGTTTTGATAAACTTGCCCATCGGCATTATTCTCAATCACCTCAATGACATCTTGTGGCAAAAAAATGTCATCATCTATGTTGAGCAATTCTTTGGCGGTCTGATTGGCGTGGACAATGACATGGTCATTTTGATAAATCACTACACCTTGGCTGAGTTTTTCTATGATGATTTGATTTAAATTTTCCAGTCCAGAAATGGTTTTACTTTGCGCGCGGTACATGCTCAGAGTACTCGTGTACGACATGGACTGTCTGATGCCCAATAACGCAATAACGAAATAGGCTAGAATATGAAGTAACTTACTGGACTGTGTAATGTCATCTAAGCTGGCGAAACTGACCATACTGGGCATGGTCAATAACAATATGGACGCTAAGGTCGGCGCCAATAGAATGTTAGCAGCACGCCGGTAAAGTATCGAAGATGATCCAATGACCAGTACAGGCAATATGGCAAGGCCTTGGCTGATTCCATTGGTAGCATAGGCCATATAAATCATCACAAATAAATCCACGAATAATGTAAATTTACTGATTCTTGTGGCATCTACTTGGCTTGACACGTAGCTGATGACAGCAACCATTAACGCACAAACAATATAAAAGGCAACGGTTAAGTTGACATTGTGATGGAATGTGGTGATTTCATGGAAAGCATTGAAGCTGCTGTTATGTGCCAGAGCAAAGAAATACAAAGCCACAAACAAACGAAACAAATTTAAAATTTGCAGGTTTCTTCGTTCCAGTTTGTGGAACTTTATTTTGTCTTGGTCATTAAGCATTTATTCTTTTGATGTTAACAGGCTGCTGTTGATGGTTTTGGTCCAATGCACTTGCCCTTCGGGACCGATTACTTGTATTTCGAGGCGTCGGTCTTTGCGTGGGCCTTTGAAGTCCAGTTTACAATAGTTTTTAGTGCCTACGAGTGTGCCTTTAACCAAACTGGGGTTTTTAAGGTCGTTTTCGAGTGCATGTTCATGCGTGCCAGCAGTGAATGGTGAGCAGGTCAGCTCATGTAGTGGGTAATTGCCCCCTCTGTAAACCTTGAGTAATTCACTGTGGTGTTTGTCGCCGCTGAGGAAAATGATGCCGGGAATTTTGTTGTCGTCAAGCCATTGTAAAAAAGCATCGCGTTCGTGACGGTATTTGTCCCAACCTTCCCAAGGGTGATGGTCATTGAGCATTTGGTTACCACCGACAATGAATTTAAAGGGAGCTTTTGATGCGATCAATTGATTTTTCAGCCATGTCAGCTGTGCTTTGCCATACATGATTTTTTCGGGACCGTCTGGAAATTTTTCATGCGAGCGATGGTAGCGGCCATCCATCAGGAAAAAGTCTACGTCATTGAATTGAACCTTGCTGAATATGCCTTCGGCTTCAGGCATCCCATAACTTGGATTGGCCCAATAGTTTTTGAACAATTCCAGCGACTTTTCTTTGAAGATAAAGTCACTTGCAGCATTATCAGGACCATAATCATGGTCATCCCAAATGGCGTAGTTAGGCATGCTGTGCATCAAGGGCTGAAGATGAGGCCATGAACGGTCTCGCATGACGCGATGGAGCAGGCTTTGTTCAGCTGTATAATCAACTTCTCTGTAATACCAGTTGTCGCCAAGCCAGAGCATCATGTCAGCATCTTCTTCTGCCATGCGGTAAAAAATTTCCCAGCCATCACCGTAGGGTTTTCCTGCGCGATCAAAGTCAGCTTCATTCTCAAAATTACATGAACCAGTTAATACTGAAAACTCGGGTGGATCTTCTCGCCATTGCCACAGTTTCTGTGTGGTGAAAGAAAATGTTTTGGCTTTTTTAGGCTTCTTACCGAAAAAAACTTGGTACTGGTATTCAGTGGCAGGGTATAAGTTACTGAGTTTAAACGTATGAATGTTTCCCAGTTCGCTGTTGAGCAGGGCAGAAAGTTTTGTGATATTTTTGGGTTGGTTTTTTTCCCAGTAATGCAGTTTAACTTCTCCCTTGTCTTTAGCTTGGACCCAAATATTGGCAGCCCTTAATGTGGTGTGACCGAGCATGGGACCGGATTTGATGGTATTTGCATCGACGTGAGGGGCAGACAGTAGAATGAATAGGATGAGTGTTCGCATTAATTTTTCTTATCAGAATGTCAAAAGAAGTTCAGATTTTAACCGAAATGTGTCACATCTGAACTTTAATTCATACGGCCTATAACAAAATTGGCCTTTTTTTAACGCAATCTTCACAAAAAACTTTTACCATGCGATTCGATATGAGAAAATGCCAATCGGAATTTTTTCTGACCAGAGTTTAAAGCGAGCACCAAAATAATCAAACGTTTGTTTCATTGATTGATTCAATGAAACCGATTTTTCGGGTTCACGTTATAAGCTGTTAAGAAATTGCATTAATCGCAATTTCAACAAATTTTTAATGAAGGTTTTTGTAATGAAATATATGAGAAAAGCGAAACTGGTAGCTGCGATTGCTTTGGCAACTGCGTTACCACTGGGTACAGCTTTAGCACAAGAAACTGCCTCTTCAATCAACGGAACCATCGTTGATTCAAAAGGTAATGTATTGTCAGGTGCTACGGTTGTGGTTGTTCACGAGCCAACAGGCCAAAGAAAAGTATTGACCACTAATGAAGCGGGTCGTTACTCAGCACGTGGTTTGCGTGTGGGTGGTCCTTACAGCATCGAAGTAAACTATGAAGGTTACTCTGAAGCTGAAGAAGACGACGTTTACGTTAAATTGGGCGAAGATCGTGCCATCAATGCTGTATTGGTTGAAGATGCGATTGCATTAGACACAGTGAAAGCGGTTGGTGTGGCTGCACAATCTGCAACATTCAATCCTGACAACATGGGTTCAGGTTCAAGCTATTCAGAAGAACAGTTGACTAATTTGCCAACAGTTGATCGTGACATTCAGTCTTTTGTCAGATTGGACTCAAGAATTAACATCAGAGATTTCGGTAGCGGTATTTCAGTTTCAGGTGTTAACAACCGTTACAATAACATTTCTATTGATGGTGTTGGAATTGGTGACCCTTTTGGTTTGGAAGCGGGTGGTTCACCAGGTATTTCTCAACCTTTTTCTTTGGATACTATTGAACAATTGAATGTTCAGTTGTCTCCTTACGATGTGACCTTGGGTAACTTCACAGGTGCCAACATCAATGCGGTAACTAAATCAGGTACCAATGAATTCAGTGGTCGTTTTTCAACTTTTTACGCAGATGAAGATTTGCAAAAAGACGATTCAAGCCCATACACCAATGAAGTTTATTCAATTTCAGCAGGTGGTCCAATCGTTAAGGATAAATTGTTCTTTTTCTTAGCCTATGAAAAAGAAGAAAGAACGCGTGATGCTAACACATCTAATGTAGATGTTGCTGAAGCACAAGCTGTTGCTGATGTGGCCAACAGTGTTTGGGGATTTAACCCAGGTACATTGACTGCACCAGGCAAAAGTATCATTCAAGAAGAGTCTGTTGTATTGAAATTAGACTGGAACATCAATGATTACCACCGTGCCTCATTCAAATACCAACAAAATGAAGACATTGATCCTCGTTTTGCTGATTTTGGTGGCAGTGAAATTTCTTTCAATTCACATTGGTATAATGTGTTGTTTGAAAATAAATCATACAACTTAAACTTGTACTCTGATTGGACTTCAAACTTCTCGACTGAAATTCGTGTTTCTAACTCTGAATTCAATAAAGATCCAGGTGTAAGTGTTCGTATGCCTGAGGTTTCTGTGGAAGTTGATTCTGGTACGGTTTACATGGGTACAGAGCAAAGCAGACACGCCAATGAGTTGAATGTTAATACTGACAACTTTTATGCGGCTGGTGAATACTTCATGGGCGATCACACATTGACTTTTGGTGTGGACTACAAGAAACAAGACATTCACAACATCTATATCCGACATGCATTAGGCACTTATCAATTTGCTAGCATCGATGATTTTGCCAATGGTATTCATGATGATTATCAGGTGAATTTAGGTGTGGATCCTTCGAATCCTTTCCCTGCTGCTGACTGGTCTTGGACAAATACGGCATTCTTTATCCAGGATAACTGGATGGTAAATGAACGTTTGACTGTTCAGTATGGTTTGCGTTATGACCTGCCAAGCGTAGGTAAAAAACCTCGTTTCAATCAAGACTTTTTTGATGCCTATGGTTTTGCCAACAACGGTGTTGTTGACACCGGTGTTATCCAACCAAGGTTTGGTTTTAACTATGACTTGTCTGACGAACGTTACATGCAATTGCGTGGTGGTGTTGGTTTGTTCTCTGGTGGCATGCCAAATGTGTGGTTGTCTAACTCATACACCAACACAGGTGGTGACACAGTTAACTACGGCAGTGAAGCAGGTGACGGAAACGGTGTAATCTTCACAATCGATCCTGATAACCAACCTACTTTTGCTGGCTATTCACGTCAAAATGTTGATGTGTTAGATCCTGATTTTGAAATGCCAACAGTCATCAAATCTAACTTGGCGTTAGATGTTGAATTGCCATGGTGGGGTTTGATTGCATCGACTGAATTGGAATACATCAAATCAAGAAATGAAATTCATTACCAACACCTGAACTTGGGTGATCCTACAGGTACTTTACCTGATGGTCGCTTGTCTTACTACGCTGATCCATATGAGTTATCTGGTCGTCGTGCTAATTCAAACAGTGATTTTAATGACGTACATTACTTGACGAATGCCAGTGGCAGTGTCACTAAGCGTGCGACGTTCAGCTTAGAGTTGCCACAATCTGAGCATTGGCATGCCAAAGCATCTTATACATTTACTGATGCTGATGCGGTATCAAATGGTTCTTCAAGTACAGCGGGTTCCAACTGGGGTTATAACCCAGCGATTAACCCAAATCAGCCTTTGATTGGTACTTCTGCTTATGAAATTGAAAATGCATTTACATTTTCAGCAAATTACCAAAACATGTTCTTCGGTGACACCATCACCAACATTGGTTTGGTATGGATTTCTCAAGATGGCGAACCGTTCACTTACCGTTATTCAAATGACGTAAACGGTGATGGTCGCAACACCAATGATTTGGTATACGTTCCAATGCCTGATGAATACATTATGAGTAGTGCTCTTGGCAATAACGTTGACCAAAATGCTGTTGATGCTGAAATCGCTGCATTTGAAGCGCATTTGGCGGCAACTGGCTTGGATCAGTACCGTGGTCAAATTGCACCTAAAAATGGCTTCAAGACAAAAAGAATCAACACCATTGATTTGAACGTGTCTCAAGAGTTGCCTGCTTGGGGTCCTGTTCGTGCTTCGTTGTTCTTCAATGTGAAGAACTTGGGTAACATGATCAACAGTGATTGGGGTCAAATCTATACAGGTTATTACAAAGGTGAGTCTCCTTATGGCTTAGACAGCATCATGGATGACGGTACTTATGTGATTGATTGGAGAACACCTTATTCAATCAGACCTACAAATAGTTCGCAATGGCGTGCGCAATTGGGTTTCCGTTTAGATTGGTAAGCCTTGAAGTTCAGACTTTATTGTCGGAAAAGCGGTTCTTATGAGCCGCTTTTTTTTTGCTTTGGTATAATCCAAGTTCTACACACATTGTGACCCCATGACCTTATTTGAAATCATAGCAGCGCTGTTATCTTTGACGGCAGTATTTGCCTATATTAACCACCGTTTTATAGGCATGCCAACTGGTATAGGTATCATGTTGATTGGTTTGGTTTTGTCTTTGTTGTTGATCTTAATGAACCAAATTGGCTGGTTCAGTACTGAAACAGTTGAGCATCATCTGTCTGAAATAGATTTTGATGAAACAGTGATGAATGGGATGTTAAGTTTCTTGCTTTTTGCGGGGGCATTGCATGTCAATTTGAATCGCCTGAGTGAGCACAAGGAGACCATTGCTATTTTGGCATCCATTGGTGTAATCACCTCTGCACTGTTGGTCAGTGTTGCCACTTATTACATACTGGCTTGGTTTGGTATAAATGTTTCATATATCTACTGTCTTGTGTTTGGTGTGTTGATTTCACCAACGGATCCTATTGCCGTCATGGGGATATTAAAGAAGGTAGGTGCACCTAAGTCAATCGAGGTAAAGATTACCGGTGAGTCGTTATTTAATGACGGCGTCGCAGTGGTGTTGTTCATTGCAGTATTAGGCATTGCAACAGGTCAGTTTGAAGCCAGTTTCAGTCACATCAGTTTGTTGTTTATTCATGAAGCAATTGGTGGCGGTGTGTTTGGTTTTATTTTGGGTTTGTTGGGTTATTGGGCGCTCAAATCTATAGATAATTACCAGGTTGAAATTTTGATTACACTGGCCATAGTGACAGGTGGTTATGCTTTGGCGGGAGTGTTTCATTTGTCGGGCCCTATAGCGATTGTTGTTGCTGGCTTGATGATAGGCAACCAAGGCAGGCAATTGGCCATGAGTGATACCACTCGAGTCAGGCTGGATAATTTTTGGGAATTGTTGGATGAAATACTGAATTCGGTCCTGTTTTTGTTGATTGGATTGGAATTGTTGTTGATAGATTTTATGCCAGATTATTTTTATGCGGCATTGGTAATTATTCCAGCCGTGGTGGTGGCTCGATGGATTTCAGTGGGTTTGCCGGTCAGTTTGCTCAAGCTGAGAAGAAGTTTCTCTCCACATGCCATTAAGATTTTGACTTGGGGTGGTTTAAGGGGCGGGATCTCGGTTGCTTTGGTGTTGTCGCTTCCTGATGTGCCGGAAAAAGGTCCTTTGTTGGCTTTAACCTATTCAGTTGTGCTATTTAGTATTTTGGTGCAAGGCATGACTGTGGGTAAATTGGCTAAATTAGCAAAACAATGAAATGGAGGTTGCATTTCAAAAAAAATGTAGTAACATATGCCGTCTTGATGATGCGGGGTGGAGCAGTCTGGCAGCTCGTCGGGCTCATAACCCGAAGGTCGTAGGTTCGAATCCTGCCCCCGCAACCAATTTATTGAAAGATAATGAGGCTCCTTTGGGAGCCTTTTTTGTTGCTGAATTTTGAGCATTCGATAATTCACAGCCTTGCGGAGCTTGATTGGCTCGGAGCGCTCAAATAAAAAGCAAAACACTGTATATTTATGAAAGAAAAACTGTTGTCACAATTGATTGCACCCATTGTTGAAGATTTGGGTTTTGCCTTTTGGGGCTTAGAATACCTGCCTCAAAAAAATGGCGCCATGTTGCGTGTATTTATTGATGCAGAAAACGGTGTTGGCGTCAATGATTGTGCCAAGTGCAGCAGGGAAATTTCAGGGGTATTAGAAGTTGAAGACCCCATCAGCAGTGCCTACATTTTAGAGGTTTCATCACCGGGCATGGATCGTGTTTTATTTTCAGCCAAACAAATTGCTGACTATATGGGTCAACCAGTCCAAGTAAAACTGGCACAAGCGGTTGATGGTGCGCGTAACATCAAAGGTAACATCACAGCGGTAGATGGTGAGCTGATTACAGTAAGCAACGAACAAAAAGATTACCAATTCGAATTTGATAACGTCATGAAGGCCAGATTGAAGCCTGTATTTGATGGAGTGAAAAAATGAGCAGAGAAATATTATATGTGGCCGAAGCCTTATCTAATGAAAAAGGCGTAGATTCAGAGGTTATTTTTGAAGCCATTGAGTTGGCGCTGGCTTCAGCTACACGCAAAAAACACATGAAAGACATGGACGTACGTGTGGATATTGATCGCACCACGGGTGAATACGACAGTTACAGACGCTGGACGATTGTGACTGATGAAGAGTTTGAATCCGAAGACCGTCAAATTATTTTAGAAGACGCTCAAAAAACCAATCCAGAAGTCGTTTTAGGTGACGTGCTTGAAGAAGCCATGGATTCAGTTGAATTTGGACGCATTGCAGCACAAACTGCAAAGCAGGTTATTTTGCAGAAGGTACGTGAAGCAGAACGTGAGCAAGTGGTTGAACAGTTTGAAGACCGCATTGGTGAAGTGCTGTCAGGTATTGTGAAGCGTTTTGAACGTGGCCATATTTTCTTAGATGTGGGTGGTGGAAATGAAGCCATCGTTCCAAGAGAATACGGTATACCTCGTGAAAAAGTGAAGCGTGGTGATCGATTGAAAGGATTGTTGGTTGAGGTGAATAAATTCAACCGTGGCCCCATTTTGACGCTGTCACGTCGCAGTCCAGAATTCATGATTGAATTATTTAAAATGGAAGTGCCTGAAATTTCGCAAGGTTTTCTTGAGTTAAAAGGTGCGGCTCGTGATCCAGGGCATAGGGCTAAGATTGCCGTTTTCTCTCATGACAAAAAATTAGATCCAATTGGTGCTTGTGTAGGAATGCGTGGTTCACGTGTGACTTCTGTGGGCAACGAATTGGGTAATGAAAGAATTGACATCGTATTATGGGATGAAAATACAGCGCAATTTATCATCAATGCCATGGCACCTGCAGAAATAGAGTCAATTGTTGTTGATGAAGAGAAGAATACCATAGATGTGGCAGTGAGTGAGTCTCAATTGTCACAAGCGATTGGCCGTGGTGGTCAAAATGTACGCTTAGCCAGTGAGTTAACCGGTTGGAATATCAACGTATTAACTAAAGAGCAAGCGGAAGAGAAAAGTGAAGAAGAAGCCATGGGTTTTGTTCGTGACTACGAAGAAAAACTCGATGTTGATGAAGATTTGGCAGTTTTGTTGGTCCAAGAAGGGTTTTCGACCATTGAAGAAATTGCCTATGTTGAAGAGTCTGAATTATTGAACATTGATGGTTTTGATGAAGATTTGGTTGAGGAGTTGAGACAGAGGGCACGCGATGCTTTGTTAACTCAAATGATAGCCAAAGAAGAAAAGTTAGAAAGTAAGAAGCCAGATGAAGACATGCTCAATTTAGAATTGATGAATGACACATTGGCATTTCAATTGGCAGACCAAGGCATCCGAACACGAGATGATTTGGCTGAATTAGCCACAGACGAATTGATGGCTTTGGTTGAAATTGAAGAGCAAGCAGCATCTGATTTGATTATGGAAGCCAGACAACACTGGTTTGAATAAACAGTACGGGAGGACAAACAATGTCTAATGAAACAGTAAAACATTTAGCCGAAGCACTGGGCATAGAGACCGAGAAATTATTGGGTCAATTAACCAGCGCGGGAATTGCCGCCCAGTCTGAAACAGACACCATCAGCAATGATGATAAGATGAAGTTGTTAGACTTTTTACGCGGCTCACATGGTAAAGAAAAGAAGAGCTTGTCACCTCGAAAAAAGGTGGTTTTGAAGCGCAAATCTAAAGAGGTATTGAAAGTTTCAAGCACCAATTCGGGTGTGTCGAAGACAAAAAAAATTAACATTGAAGTTAAGAAGAAAAAATTGTCTTCCGGCCCTTCAGCTTCTGAGATGGCTGAAATTGAAAAAGAGCGTTTAGAAGCGCAGAAAGCATTGGAAGCACGTAAGGACCAATTAGCAGTTGAAGCTCAGGAAAAGCAGGCAGCACAAGACAAAATTGAAGCTGAAATCAGAGCGCAGGCTGAAAAAGATGTGGCAGCACGTGAAGCAAAAGAAGCGGCCGAAGCAGCAGCTCAAGCCAAACTAGATGCTGAAAATGCGGCCAAGCAAACCCCAGAAGATTCTGAGTCAGATGATGCTGTTGAAGCCAAACCAGCAGAAGAAGCGACTCCAGAAGAAGATAAGGTGAGCGAAGCAGAAAGGTTAGAGGCTGAGCGCAAGAAAAAACACGATGACATGGTGGAAAAACAGGTTCAAAAAGCCATTGCTGATCGTGCCAATCGCAAGAAGAAAGCTCAAGGTGGTGGTGGGACTAATACCAGCCGCAATCCAAACACTCCGGCTAATGCGAATGCCAATACAGGTAACAAAAAAGGTGCGCCGAACCGCAACTTTGGACCTAACAAACCACCCGGTGGTGGAAGAAAACAGTTGCATGTGAAAGGCCCCCGTGGTCGTGGAAAGCAACAGCGTCCACAACACATCAGCAACAAGCCAACAGAGCATGGCTTCCAAAAGCCAACTGCTATTGCGGTACAAACCATTGAGGTGCCTTCGCACATTACTGTGGGTGAATTGGCTTCAAGCTTAAAAATTAAATCGTCAGAAATCATCAAAGAGTTGATGACAATGGGGATGATGGTAACGATTAATCAACCTTTGGATCAAGAAACAGCAATTTTGGTTACAGAAGAGTTGGGTCATAATGCGTCACCTGCGAATGAGCAAACCAAGGCTGAGTTATTAAAAGAAGAAGCCAGTAAAACAGTAGATGATGAAAATGCGACTGTCAGACCACCTGTTGTCACAGTTATGGGTCATGTTGATCATGGTAAGACGTCACTGCTTGATTACATCCGTGAAACAAAAGTAACTGATAAAGAAGCCGGTGGTATTACGCAGCACATTGGTGCGTACCATGTTACGACTGATAAAGGTGTGATCTCATTCATTGATACACCAGGCCATGCGGCATTTACTGCCATGCGTGCCCGTGGTGCTCAAGTAACAGATATTGTGATTTTGGTTGTCGCTGCCAATGATGGTGTTATGCCGCAGACTAAAGAGGGTGTTGAGCACGCTCGAGCAGCTGGTGTTCCTATGATCGTCGCTGTCAATAAAATCGATTTAGAAGAAGCAAACGTAGATCGTGTTAAACAAGATTTGGCTGGACTTGAAGTGGTCCCTGAAGATTGGGGTGGCGATGTACAGTTTATTGAAGTATCGGCAAAAACTGGTCAAGGTATCGATGACTTATTGGATGCGATTTCTTTACAAGCCGAAGTCATGGAACTTAAAGCCGTTGATGACACATCTGCGTCTGGTATTGTGGTTGAGTCATCATTAGACAAAGGTCGTGGTCCAGTTGCTACTGTTCTCGTTAAAGGCGGCACCCTGAAGAAAGGTGACATGATTCTTTGTGGTGAGCAATTTGGTCGCATCAGGTCATTAATTGATGAGAACGGTAAAGACATTGCCTCAGCGGGCCCTTCAATTCCCGCAGTGGTGCTTGGTTTATCAGGCGTACCCATCGCAGGTGATGAGTTTTTAGTCGTTAAAGACAAGAAACAAGCGCGTGAAGCGGCACAAGAAAATCGTGAACGTGTTCGTGAAGAACGATTGAAGCGCCAACAAGCGGCTAAGTTAGAAAACTTAATGTCACAAATGGGCAAAGAAGCGAAACTTGAAGTTAACTTATTGGTTAAAGCTGACGTACAGGGTTCGGTTGAAGCGTTGAAAGAATCATTACAAGATATCTCTAATGATGACGTTAATGTTCGTGTGGTTTCAGCTGGCGTAGGTGGCATCACAAATGCTGATGCGCAGTTGGCAGCGGCATCTAATGCGATAATCATTGGTTTCAATGTACGTGCTGATAAAACCGCCAGAGAAATCATCAGGGAAAGTGATTTGGATCTTCATTATTTCAGTATCATTTATGAAGCAATTGACCAAGTCAAAGCCTCTGTGACGGGTGTTTTGGGTACTGAAACCAAAGAAAATATTTTGGGCACAGCTGAAGTTCGTGACGTGTTCCGCTCTTCGAAATTTGGTACCATTGCGGGCTGCTTGGTTTCCGAAGGTGTGGTCAAACAAGACAACCCAATCCGTGTATTGCGTGATAATGTGGTAATCTTCGAAGGTGAGTTAGAGTCATTACGCCGTCACAAAGACGATGTGGCTGAAGTTAAATCTGGTACCGAGTGTGGTATTGGCGTTAAACAATACAAAGATGTTCAACCGGGTGACCAAATAGAATGTTTCGAGCGTATTGAAGTACAAAGAACACTGGACTAAAATCAGCATATGGGATTCAGAGACTTTAAAAGAAGTGACAGGGTTGCGGCGCAAATGCGTCGCACCATGGCGACTGCCATTCATCAAAACTTACCTGATGAAGACACTTCTTTCATAACCATTTCAGACGTTGAAGTGACGCGCGACTTATCTGTGGCAACGATATTCATAAATACTTTGGACCCCAGTCAAGAAAAATTGGCGTTACAAACTTTGCGTTTGAACGCCAAGGCTTTGAGAAAAGTGATGTCACAAGAAATGAACATGCGAAAAGTGCCTGAATTGCGATTCAAGTATGATGCTTCATTGGAATATGGACAAAAACTTGAATATTTGATTCAAAAAGCACGTGCTACCGACCCCAACCTCCCTGACGACGAAGAATAGTTCAATCGCCATATGGCTCAAAAACGCTCGGCTAAGAAAAATTACCCAGATTTGCATGGCATCGTTCTGTTGAACAAACCCACAGGCATTTCTTCTAATTTGGCCTTACAAAAAGTACGTCACTTATTCAAAGCGAAAAAAGCAGGCCACACCGGCAACCTAGATCCGATGGCGACTGGTTTGTTGCCATGTTGTTTTGGTGATGCGACAAAAGTCGCACATTTGTTGATAAATTCAGACAAAACATACGTCGCACGTTGTGTCTTAGGCAGTCAAACAGACACTGGTGATGCAACGGGTGAAGTGATAGAAACTGCGGGTATAACACAGCTGAGTGACGAAGAAGTGTTGTCAGCATGTGAATCTCTGACAGGTGATATTCAACAAGTGCCACCCATGTATTCAGCTTTACATCACAATGGCCGTCGATTATATGAATTGGCCAGAGAAGGTAAGGTTGTTGAAAGGCCACCAAGAAAAGCCACCATTTACCAGTTCAAATTATTAGAAAATACAGCCACACATATTGATTTTGAGATTAAAGTTTCTAAAGGCACTTACATTCGCACTTTGCTAGAAGATTTTGCCAAGGCGTGTGGTACGGTTGCTCATATGTCGGCTTTGCATAGAACGGCAACTGGTATATTCAGTGGTGAGGACATGATGACTTTAGATGCATTATCTGATTCAGAAAATTTGTCGGACCACCTCATTCCAATGGATGGTGCATTGGTTGAATACCCCAAACAATCATTGTCCGCCGCACAAACACAAGACCTGATTCATGGAAAAACCATTGAATGTGAAGGTCAGACTGATATGTACCGACTGTATGATCAAAATGATCGTTTCTTGGGCATGGGTGATTTGCATGCCAATGGCATTTTGAAAGTTAAAAAGCTTTTTTTAAAATCTTATCAAGGCCTTTAATCTTTCAATTCCTAACTGAATTGAAGGGTCAAAAATCCTTTTTTATCAGACGTTATTGACCCTCACAAACTGTTAAACCTCGCAGCTATACCAAGCTCAAATGCTTCATCGGTAAGCGCCTGTTACGATTCCCCGTGGCATTGTAAATGGCATTGCACAATGCAGGAGCAAAAGGTGGTACACCTGGTTCACCCACACCAGTCGGTTTTTCTTCACTCGCCACCAAATGTGTATGAATGGTGGGAATCTGATTCATACGAACCAGCTGATAATCATTGAAGTTATTTTGTTCAACAATACCATCTTTGGCTGTGATTTCTCCGTAAAAAGCGATGCTGGCACCAAACATGGCAGCGCCTTCTAATTGTGAGCGCACGCGATCAGGATTGACCACTTTACCGATGTCTGCGGCCATGTGAATGTCTTCAATCTTGACTTTATTACCATCAGTTGAAACATGAACCACAATCGCCACATAACTTAAAAAGCTGCGGTGAGCCGCTATGCCAATACCATGGCCTTTGGGTAAGCCTCCATTTTTAGACTTTTTATCCCAGCCTGATTTTTCGGCCACTAAATTAATCACATGTTTTAAACGCGACGTGTCAGCGGGGTAGTCAGTAATGCTTTCACCGTAGTTTGTGTACTTGTAATTGTCTTTGCTGAAGTCTACATGCTGGTCTTTGCCAATCAATTGGAGTAAGTAATCTTTGGGATTAACTTTACTGGCGACTGCCAATTCATCAGCAAATGATGAAGCGGCAAAAACATTGTTGATGTTGGTGACCGAACGTACCCAACCGATGCGCATGAAGGTTTCTGTTTCTCCCAGTGCAATCTTGATGTTGGGGATGTCATACATCACATCACCCAAGCCCAAATCTACCATACCAGCGGCTTTTGCCATTGGGTTGAAGGTTGACATGATGGGGTGGTTAACCATGGCGTGTGACCAGCCTGTTACATTGTTGTTTTCGTCTAAACTGGCTTCAAGTTCTTGATAACTCGGTGAATGGTAATATCCGTGTTTGATTTCGTCTTCTCGCGTCCATTGAACCTTGATGGGCAGCCCACTTTCTTTGGCTAAAAACGCAGCTTCTGCGACATAGTCAGGTTTGGATTTTCGTCCAAAACCGCCACCCAGCAATGTGACGTTGATTTTGATGTTGGCAATGTTTTCTTTGGCTATGGCCAAAGTGCCCATGACATTGGTTTGGGCGCCTTGTGGTGTTTGGGTGCAGGCCCAAACGTTGACAATGTCTCCATCAATTTGTGCCGTTGCAGCCGGCGGCTCCATGGTGGCGTGTGCCAAACCAGCGACATGGTATGCCGCTTTGATGGTTTGTTTGGCCGCTTTTTTGGCGGCATCGAAATCACCACGGACACGTGGTGTTTCTGTTGGGTTTTCGAGCGCTTTGATGAAAACTGCTTCGTGTTCTTTGGTGTTGTAGTTGGCATTTTTACCATGATCCCATTCGATTTTCAGTTTGTCGCGGCCTTGAAGAGCGGCCCAAGTATTTTCGGCAATCACGGCCACACCGCCCAGCATTTTGAACATCACAGGTGGCGTCAAAGCCGGAAGCTCAACGGTTTTGATGACACCCGGTACTTTTAAGGTTTCGCTGTCATCAAAGGATTTGACCTTGCCGTAAACCACAGGCGGTCTGGCAATCACGGCATACTTCATGCCCGGTAATTCTGTATCAAAACCATACATGGCTCGACCTGTAATAATGTCTTTGCCATCCAGTAATGCCATGTTGTCTTTACCAACATACCGGTGTTCGGCTTCTGTTTTCAATTTTAAAGTGTCTTTTGTTGGCACATCCAGTGTGGCCGCCACTTTAACCAAGTCAGCAAAGTCCAGTGTGCCTTTTGACGCATGTTTGGCTTGGTGGTTGTAGATGGTGACATCACCGACAGGTACTGACCAAATTTTGGCAGCGGCCTGTTGTAGCATGGTGCGTGCTGTGGCACCGGCTTGTTTTAATTTGATGTAGTTTTTACGTACAGAGCGTGAACCGTCGGTATTTTGGCTGCCGTATTTGGTGTCACCCAAACCTTGCTCAACGGTAACACGATCCCAGTCGGCTTCCAGCTCGTCAGCGACCAACATGGGTAGTGTGCTGCGAATGCCTTGTCCCATTTCACTGCGGTGTGAAATAACCGTCACTTGTCCATCTTCGGCAATCGACACAAATACATCCGGCTCAAAAGGTTTATGCTCCAATGTGACGGCATCGGTTGCTGCTTGTGCAACAGAAAATTGTAGCCCCAAAGTCAAACCGCCAGCGGACAAGCCGACGCCTTGTAAAAAACTTCTTCGTGTGACTTTTTTGATCTTGCTGTTAGTTAGATTGCCATCTTTTTTCATGATTGCTCTCCATTGCCAGCCATTACTTTGGCTGCTTGGTGAATCGCTTGGCGTATCCTGGGGTAAGTGCCACAGCGGCAAATGTTACCGCTCATGGCTTGGTCGATATCGGCATCACTTGGGTTGGGGTTGTTTTTTAAAAGGCCAGCTGCTGACATGATTTGTCCCGGCTGACAGTAACCGCATTGAGCCACATTGAATTGTTGCCAAGCCTGTTGCAAAGCATGTTCTCCGTCATCAGACAGGCCTTCAATGGTGGTCACTTTTTTGCCTGCGGCATAAGACATGGGGGTGATACAAGCTCGGGTTGCTTGGCCATCAATGTGAACGGTACAAGCGCCACACAAACCTTTGCCGCAACCGTATTTACTGCCTGTTAATTTGGCAACATCTCGCAAAGCCCACAACAACGGCATGTCATCAGCCACATCTAATTCAGTTAACTTACCGTTTATGTTCAGTTTGATCATCATTTACCCCATATCTGTTATCAAAAGCAAATTGCCAAGCAATCAGCATATCCTTTCTATTGTAGCCTGTTAAGCTAAAAACAAAAAAGCCATAAGTCATGTTTTTAGACAGTTTGATTTTTTAGTTATGTGGCTGCTGTAGCTTTACCGTTGATGTGAGTCAATTATTCATTGTTTGAAACTGGTAAGGTTGGTTCATTAAGCTATAATACAAACGTTTGAATAACAAAAGCCGGAAAGGCAGAACCCCAACTCAACATGAATAAAAAATTTGACTACATTATCATTGGCGCCGGTTCGGCTGGCTGTGTTCTGGCCAATAGACTCTCCGCTGATGGAAAACAGCAAGTCTTGCTGGTGGAAGCCGGTGGCAAAGACTGGAATCCTTTGATTCATATGCCAGCAGGTTTGGCAAAATTGGTGGGAATTAAGTCTATCAATTGGTCCTATGAAACCGAGCCTGAAACGCACATGAATATGCGCCAGATGTACTGGCCACGCGGTAAAGTGTTGGGTGGTTCTTCGTCAATCAATGCCATGTGTTACTGTCGTGGTCACCGCAAAGATTATGATCTTTGGCAGGATATGGGTAACGAGGGCTGGTCTTATGATGAAGTACTGCCCTATTTCAAAAAAGCCGAAAACAACCAACGCATAAACAATGACATTCATGGCCAAGATGGACCGTTGTGGGTGTCAGATTTGTCTTACACCAATCCTTTAAGTCAGGTTTTTATTGATGGTGCGGTTGAATGTGGTTTTGATCAAACCGATGACTTCAATGGTGAACATCAGCGTGGTTTTGGTTTTTATCAAGTCACACAAAAAGACAATAAACGACACTCTACGGCACAAGCTTATTTAAAACCGGCACAAAACCGAGACAATTTAACTGTAATGACCAAAACAGCCTGCCACAAAGTGCTGTTGGAGGATGGTGTGGTCAAGGGTGTTGTTTTGGCACAAGGTGACAATACATTTGAAGTGCATGCTGATAAAGAAGTGATACTGTCTGGTGGTGCGATAAACTCACCGCAGTTGTTGCTGTTGTCGGGGATTGGTCCGAAAGCTGAGTTGGCAGCACATGAGATTGAATGTCAACATGACTTGCCGGGTGTGGGTAAAAATTTACAGGATCATTTGGATGTTTGTTTGGTGCAACGCTGTAAACAAAAGATTACATACGACACTTTGAACGACATTACTGTCGGTTTGAAATATTACTTATTCAAGAAAGGGCCGGGCACATCCAATGTGGCTGAAGCCGGTGGATTTTGGCAAAGCCCATTGGCCAAGGATGACCGACCTGATTTACAGTTTCATTTTGTGCCTGCGATGCTTGATGACCATGGCAGAAACAGAATTAAAGGCAGCGGATATACCATTCACATGTGTGTATTACGCCCTGAAAGCCGAGGGCAAATCACTTTGCATTCTGCAGACCCCAAAGCACATGCCAAAATAGAAGCCAATTATTTATCAGTGCCGCACGATTTAGAGTTGATGGTTGCCGGTTTTAAAATTCAAAGACAAATTCTGGCCAGTAAGGCATTTGATGAATTCCGAGATGATGAATTGTTCCCTGGTAGTGATGTTCAGACTGATGAACAAATAATTGAATTCATACGTCAGAAATCAGAATCTATTTATCATCCGATCGGCACCTGTAAAATGGGCCAAGACGAAATGGCAGTGGTAGATCAAAAATTGAAAGTACATGGTTTGAAAGGATTGCGTGTTGTGGATGCTTCTGTGATGCCTACCTTGGTTTCGGGTAATACCAATGCACCAACCATCATGATGGCAGAAAAAATCAGTGATGACATTTTGAATCAATGATGCAGATGGTCATTCAGCGGCTGTTGTGGGCGGTGCCTGTGATGTGGCTGATTTTGACCCTGACATTTTTCTTGTTGCGTTTAGCGCCTGGAGGGCCTTTCGATGTCGAGCGCAGTTTAAGTCCAGAGATAGAAGCACAAATAGCGGCACAATACCGCCTGGATTTGCCATTGCACGATCAATACCTCACCTACTTATCAGGTGTGCTGCAAGGCGATTTAGGGCCATCTTTTCAATACCCCGACTTTACCGTAAACCAGTTATTGTCTTCAGGTTTGCCGGTGTCTTTGAAACTGGGTTTATGGGCTTTGTTATTGGCATTGGTGTGTGGTGTCGCTTTGGGTGTGGTGGCTGCAGTTAATCACAAAAAATGGCCAGATGGGGCCAGCATGTTATTGGCGGTAGTGGGTTTATCAGTCCCCAATTATGTGATTGGGCCTTTGTTGATTTTGTGGCTGGCGGTGACATGGCAATGGTTGCCAGCCGGTGGCTGGCAGGGTGGTGAATGGCTACACATGATACTGCCTGTGGTGACTTTGGCTTTGCCATTCATTGCGTACATTGCCCGATTGATGCGCACATCGCTGTTAGAAGTGTGGCAACAACCTTACATTCAAGTGGCATTCGCCAAAGGACTGACGACCAGACAAGTGCTGTGGCGTCATGCGCTGAAACCGGCCATGCTGCCTGTGGTTTCTTATTTAGGACCAGCTGCTGCGGCATTGATGACAGGATCTGTTGTGGTGGAGCAATTGTACGGACTGCCAGGCTTAGGCCGGTATTTTGTTCAAGGGGCTTTGAACCGTGACTATACATTGGTGATGGCTGTGGTGTTGTGGGTGGGTTTGTTGACGGTGCTGTTCAATCTGATTGTGGACCTATTATTTGGCTGGCTCAATCCGGCGATACAACAGGATCAAGCGTCATGATAAGCGATAAGAATTGGGGCATGAAATTGGCGATGTTGTGGTTGTTATTCGTTATATTAGTCAGTGTTTTTGGGCCATTGATGAGCAATTATTTACCTGAAACCATACACTGGGATGTGATGGCAATGGGTCCAAACAGTGATTTTTGGCTGGGTACCGATGTGATGGGGCGTGATGTATTGGTGCGAACCTTGTTGGGTGGTCAAACATCACTTATGGTGGCATTGATAGCCACATTGGTCAGTGTCATTATGGGGGTGGTTTATGGGGTGCTTGCTGGTTTTTATGGCGGTCGCATTGATGCGGTGATGATGCGAATAGTCGATGTCATGTATGCCTTGCCTTTTATGTTTTTGGTTATTTTGTTGCTGGTGTTCTTTGGTCAGCATTTGTGGTTGATATTTGTTGGTATTGGTGCCTATATGTGGCTAGATATGGCGCGTATTGTGCGGGGTCAAACCTTAGCGCTTAAACAGCAGGCGTTTGTCGAAGCGGCTTTTGCCATGGGACAACAGAGCGTCCGAATCATGAGCCGCCACATATTACCTAATTTGCTGCCTGTAATTTTGGTCTATGCAACGCTCACCATTCCGCAGGTGATTCTGGTAGAATCCTTCTTGAGCTTTTTAGGGCTGGGTGTACAAGAACCGATGACTTCTTGGGGTGTTTTGGTCAGCGAGGGTGCTGAGAATATGGAGCTGGCACCTTGGGCACTGATTTTCCCGGGGCTGTTTCTGTCATTAACCTTGTTAAGTTTTAACAGGCTGGGCGATGGGCTGAGGGATTGTTTGGATCCAAAGAACACATAAATAATACAAAACATCATATGAACACAGAAAAACTGCTTTCGGTAAAAGATTTAAGCATACAATTTAAAACCCAAGATCAATTGGTCACAGCTGTTGATGGCGTGTCTTTTGATATCGCCAAAGGTCAAACTTTGGGTTTGGTGGGTGAGTCGGGCTCTGGAAAGTCAGTTACATCTTTGGCCATTATGGGGCTGATACCTCAACCACCAGGTGTCATCAAAAGTGGTGAAATTTGGTTCCAAGGACAAGACTTATTGACCTTAAAAGAAAAGCAACTTCGGCCCATGCGAGGCAATCGCATTTCAATGATTTTCCAAGAGCCCATGACTTCTTTGAATCCTGTCTTTCGTGTTGGGAATCAGGTGGCTGAAGTACTGCGACTACACCAAGGGTTGAACAGAAAAAAGGCCTTGTCTAGAACCATTGAACTTTTTGACATGGTCGGTATTCCTGAGCCACAAAGGCGAATTCGTTCATACCCACACGAAATGTCAGGCGGTCAAAAACAACGGGTGATGATTGCCATGGCGATTGCTTGTGAACCTGAGCTGTTGATTTGTGATGAGCCGACCACGGCTTTGGATGTGACGATTCAAAAGCAAGTACTTGAATTGTTGTTGGATTTACAAAAAGACATGGGCATGAGCATGTTGTTTATTACCCATGATTTAGGCGTCATTGCAGACTTGGCCGATGATGTGGTGGTGATGTACCGCAGTCAATTAGTGGAAAAAAACACGACAGAAAATATATTCAAATTCCCTGCGCATCCATACACAAAAGGTTTGTTGGCTTGCCGGCCGCAATTGGGTGCCAATCCAGAGCGGTTGTTGACTGTTTCAGATTTCATGAGCAAAGATGCTGGTAAAGAAAAAACCATTGCACCTGAACGCTTAAAGCCTCAACAGAAAAAAGACAAAAGCAATAATCCAGTTTTACTTCAAGTTAATAATTTAAAAACATATTTTCCGATTAAAGGCGGCCTATTTGGTCGTACTCAAGGGCATGTGAAAGCCGTTGATAACGTGAGTTTTACCGTGCGTCGCGGCGAAACCTTGGGCTTGGTGGGTGAGTCAGGGTGCGGTAAAACCACGTTAGGTCGAACTATCCTCCGTTTACAGGGCGCAACAGCCGGTGAAGTGTATTACGATGGTGTGGATGTTTTGGCGCAAGATCCGTCGCAGATGCGTGCCTTACGTTCCAAGATGCAAATCATATTCCAAGATCCTTTTGCCTCATTGAATCCTCGCATGACGATTGCTGATATTTTAATGGAGCCTTTGACATTGCACGGGCCGGTTTGTAACAAAGCAGAAAAAATTCAGCAGGCGGTAAAGCTGCTTGAAAAAGTGGGGCTGAATGGTAATCAATTGAACCGTTATCCTCATGAATTCTCTGGTGGCCAAAGACAACGGATTTGTATTGCTCGGGCACTGGCCGTCAAACCTGAATTTATTGTTTGTGATGAATCTGTGTCTGCCTTAGATGTGTCAGTTCAAGCTCAGGTATTGAATTTGTTGTTAGAATTACAGCAAGAACTTAATTTGACTTATATTTTTATCTCACATGACTTGTCTGTGGTTAATTTCATCGCTGACCGCGTGGGCGTCATGAGTGAAGGTAAAATTGTTGAAATAGATACAGCCGAACGCATTTATCAAAACCCACAAAAGGACTATACGAAAAAATTATTGGCAGCGATTCCTCGAGGCTTTTGAAGGTACATTAATCCACCATTATTAAACTGTGGTACCTTTAAAATCATCTTAAATTCAATGATTTATGAAGTGAAAAGTCAAATGTTTTAATGTAGAATAATCAACACTTTAAACGAGTGGGGACATGAAAATTAAAACTAAAGAAATAAAAAATCAATATCATTTGAAAAGGAAAGCGCTGGTCAGCAGCGTCTTATTTGCACTGAGTGGTTTGGGGCAATCAGCTTTAATTCAAGTGGGTAGTGATTGTTCATTGGTGGAAGCGATTGAAGCAGCAAATACTGATGCGGTAGTCAACAGTTGTGTATCAGGTAATGGAGATGACATAATACAACTTCCTCCTGTTAATAGCCCGTTACAAAGTTTCGGTGTTAACTCACAGCATGAAGCATCAACTGCCATCCCAGGCACTTACGTAGGTTTGCCAATTATTAACAGCCACATCACAATAGACGGCCAAGGTAATACGATTCAAGGCAGCACTGGTTCAAACCTTTTCAGAATTTTTGAGTTAGCAGCAGGCAGCACATTGATTTTGAACGATGTGACTGTGGCCGGTGGTGATGATGGTTTAGGCATAGGAAGTGGCGTTTTAAACTATGCAGGATTCTTAGAGGTAAACAATTCTACTTTAAGTGATAACCATGGTGCTGTTGCCAGTATGTATGGTCAAACAAGCCTTAATAATTCTGTTGTTGTAAGTAATTTTGCAGATAACAGTAATACTGCTGCTGGCATCTTTGCATACAGTTCATTGTTTGAGCTGAACAACAGTAGTGTGATAAACAATCGACTTACAGAAATTCCGCCTTTATGGGGTCAAAGAAGCAGCAAGGGTAAAATAGATTTAAAAAGAGGGGGCTCAGGCCCTGTTGCTGGTGGTATACAGTTAATTAACTCTGAATCAAAATTAATCAACAGCACCATCAGTGGAAACAAAGGCTTTATAGGTGGCTTAACTATAACGGAGCAAGTGCCACCAGCTATCAGTAAGCATTTAAATAAGGGTAATGTTTCAAACAAAGGCGGTCCAAGTTATTCAACATTGATCAGCCATGTTACATTGTCTGACAATACAGGTTATGTCGGTGGTTTTGCTATGAACGCCAGCCTGGCATCGATGACTTTAGAAGCTACCATTATTTCAGGAAATAAAACTGAAGCATTGCCAGAATATGCCAATGGCTATGTTATCGGAGCATCCGCAGTAATTACAGATGCACATAATTTTATCGGTGATAATGGCCAAACTAAAGTGTATGGCCTACCAATGGGAGCATCAGATGTTGTTTTTACCAATTCAGTAAGTGACAACTTATATCCCCTCAATTTAACAAATGGTCAATTTGTTCAACCATTAAAACATGGCAGTATTGCTATTGATGGTCTGGCTAAATCATGTTACCAAAACTTGGTCTTAGATCAAGAAGGAAAAGGCAGGGGTATTGATGGTGATACAAATGGCTCTTTTATCTGTGATGCCGGCGCATTTGAGCATTCTTTGCCCATCATTGTAAATGGTGGTGCATGTACATTACAAAACGCCATGGTTTCTGCTAACAATGACGCCAGTGTGGGTGGCTGTCAACCTGGCAATGGGCATGATATTATTGAATTACCAGAAGGGAGTACACACACTCATACAGTCGCGGCAGATGTTTATAATCTTCAAAATCAGTATTATTTTGGTTCTGGATTGCCAGTTGTTAGAAGCGGCATGATCATAAATGGAAACAACTCATTGGTAGAGCGAGACACTTCGTCATTGGAAGATTTTAACTTGTTTACAGTAGCTGATGAAAATGGTTTGATTTTAAATGATGTAACCGTGACTGGTGCCAATACTGGATTAGCTGCTGTGGCGTCATGGTATGGCAGTGAAATCCAATTGTTTAATTCGAATGTGATAGGTAATCAAACAATGGGTGTGTTATCAGTTTTAAATCACATCAGCGGCATAGAAAAATCAAATATTTCTAATAACATGGGTGAGGCTCAATTTTCACATTTACCATCGGGGCTAGTTGGGCTTCAGAGTGCCAATTTTAGATTGAGTGAAACACTGATTTCGAATAATTCAGGCACAGCAATTGGAGGGGCGCAGTTATCAGGGAACATGAACATGGTTGTTAAGAATAATACCATTTCTGGTAATGAGGGTATTACATTGGGTGGTTTACAGATGGCACAAAACCAAGGACTGATCACTAACAATACAATCACAAAAAATGAAGGCCAAAGTGTAGGTGGCTTTTATGGCTCAGATGCTGACAATGTGACATTGTCTAATAACATCATATCTGGAAATATATTGGTGATTCCACCTCCATCTGCTGGGGATAAAGGCGGTGGAACAGGATATGCTGAAATGAATATGGTGGTATCTGGCACTCCACTGTTGGTCAGTAGAAATAATATCATTGGCCAAAATGGCAACAGTGGTACCAACCATGTGTTTGATCTTTCTGATGTTACACCACCTGGAAGTGTTGACACCGTCATTGAGCCAATATTGGTTGATAATGGAGGCACCTCAATGACTCACTTGCCAATTCTCGGCGGTTTGGCCATAGATTCAGGCAGTTCAAGTTGTGAGTTAAATAGAGTCGATCAGCGAGGGTTTATTCGTCCATGGGATGGGAATTCAGATGGTGTTTCATTGTGTGATGTAGGTGCGGTTGAACTGAATTCAGTGCATGAAGATGATTTGATTTTTAAAGATGGTTTTGATGAAGGTGTTGTGCCATAAAACAATTGTTTGAAATTTAAAAGGGCGGCTCATTATTTATGGTCCGCCCTTTTTTATGGCTTAAATTATTTAAGGGCTTTCGAACCCATCGGCAAATATCAAGTCAGCATCTTGCCATTTGAATTCATCAAGGTGGCCCATAGCTGCTTCTGTCGAATTACTGAGGGTGATGCTGCAACGTGCGGCCACAGCTGCTTGATCTGTCCAAATGATGGTCTCATAGGCCAGCCATTGACCAGGCGCGGATGATTGCATCAGTGATACTTCATCAGTTGATAGCACGTCACTGCAATCTGCTTGCGATGAAGAATGACATTGGATGCTGATTTCACCATCTTCCATTTGCATCAAATCACCCAGCAAAGAAGCACCCACGCGATATGGCCAACCACTGTTGACTGCTTGACATTGTGATGCGCCGACTTCAGAGCCGTTGGGGCTTATGACTTCGACGCTGCGTGAAATAAAGGAGTCATGGCGATCTGTGTCTGTTGATTCATTGATCCAAGATTGCCCATCAACTTCTGGTTGCCATTCCCATGGTGGTGGAGAAATGCCAATCGGGCCACATTCATCAAGATAAGCATTTTCAAATAAATTCCCGTGTTCTATGCGAAATGGAAATACCAAGTGGTCATTGTCCCAGTAAAAACTGTTAGCGAAATGTAGCGGGTTGCTGGCCACATCGGTGATGCCATCGCAAAAGAGTAGGGCATAGACGCCAGGGGTTAACGTTTCTGCCAAATCAATAGTCACTTCAGGTGCGTTGCTGCTATCTGATACGGTGAGTTGAGAAATGACTACTTCACTGTCATCACCTTGTACAATGCCACAAGATAATGTTTGTACATCAAAATCTGGACCTGTATTGACTAAGTAGTAATTGTTGTAGTCATCAAGTCCTTGCAAGTTGCCTTGGTCATCCAAAAATGAAGCGACCAATTGATTGGTGCTTAAATCATACTGATTGCATTGGCTTATGTTGGTGTCTGATATGCCGTCTTTTACAGCTGTCATTCTGGGTTTGTTTATATCAATTGGTGTATCAACTGAGTCAGAATCAGGAAAGGGCGCATTACTGGCATTTAAAGTGGCCACATTACTTAATTCTGTTATGGGGGCTGATATTTGTGCATCAGTTTTAACCGCAAAGAAAGCCGTACCTTTTGCACTGCCATTCAAATCACTCAGTGACAGTGTGCAATCTGATCCTGCCTGATTGTCAGGTAAGCATGTCCAGCCAGGTGTGCTACTTGTTGGTTGGAAAGTGGTGTGGTCTGGCACCGTTTCTGTCAGTTCAACTCCTACAGCATTTCTGTTACCGTCATTAAAATATATCAAGGTGTAATTGATGATTCTATCTAATCCAGCGGTGATGCCACCATCAGTTTTAACCAGACGAAGTAGGGCGTCGGCAATGATGGGTGTGGTGTCATTGGCATCAACCAATGTGGCATTGTCAGCAAATATTTTGGCTGTGTTATCAAGTTCTGTGATGACTTCATCTACAGGATTGTTTAATCGCAAAGCAAAATTTACCGTTCCATTTTCGCCACCGCCTAATGTTCCAATGTTATAAACACAAGCACCAAACACGCACACCCAACCTGGGCTGCTGTTATCCGGATCAAAACTTGTTTGGGCTAATATGGTGTCATTGATGGTTGTGTTGGCAGCATCTTGGTTGCCTATGTTGGCATAATTCAAAACATAAACAACAGACTGCCCAGGTTCGACCGATTGACCGCCATCAGATTTAGTGATTGTCAGTGATGCTAATGACGTGACTGGTGTTGTGTCATTGGCCAAGGTTTGTGCGGCATTGTTGGCAATAGCAGAGGCAATATTACTGACTTCAGTGGTTCCTGCTGGAACGGAAGGAATGACCGTGACTGTAAAATCAGCTTCAAATGCCGTGCCTGATAAGCTGCCAACATCCAAGGTACACTCTGAACCAGCAGTCACATCAGCGCATACCCATGAAGCATGACTCAAGCCCGCATTGAAGGTGGTCAAGTTTGGAACGGTTTCTGTGATGACTGCTGCATCAGTGACTTGGTTGCCAGTATTGCTTAAACTTAATTGGTAAACAATGTTGTCACCGGGTGCAGTAATTAAAATGTCATTGTCAGTTTTTGATAAGGACAAAACAGCTGTTGCGTTCACTGCCGTCATGGTGCCGCTTTGTATAGTATCCCCTGTGTTATTGGCTGTGATACTGGCTTGATTGTCTATGGTGGTTGTTGCTGCTGACACATAATCTAAAACTTGAACAACAAAAGTGGCTTGTGCATTACCACCTGGTCCCAGTTCAGCCGGTGTCAACGTACAGCTGCTGCCTGCCGTGTTACCTGGCACACAATTCCAGCCTGCGGTACTGCTTCCAGGTAAAAATACCGTATCAACAGGTACCGTTTCAGTTAAAGTCAATCCGGAAGTGGCACCAGTACCAGGTGCGTTGCTGTAATTCAATGTGTAAGAAATGTTGCCGCCTGGGACTGCCGTTATGCCACCATCTGATTTGGTTAAGCTCAATTCGGGTCCAGGTAACACTTCTATACCTTGGTAACCATTGGTTTGTACGGTGGCTGTATCTTCTATGTCAGTGATGGTATAGCCTTCTGTTGCGGTATCTACGGAAAATAAACTCCAAGTTCCGCCATTGGGTCTACCAATAAACAGGAATTGTCCAGACTGACTGTCCATCGCGGATAAACCAGAGCTGGTGGTGATGGGGTCACCAAATTCAAGTTCAATGTCTGCTATTTGCCCAGGTTCACCGCCATCTTCAATTTCAGTGAATCCAGTGAGTTTTCTTGCGCCGCCACCCGGGTTATAAACCAGCCACAATGCTTCATTGCCGGTATCCCATTCCAATCCAAAAAAATCACTGACTGTATATTCTTCCCAAAAATCTTCGAACAGCAACGCATAGTGCGTATCGGTATTTTGTGTGTCGATCACATAAAGGCTGGCTTCAATCAGAACGAAAATTCTATTGTTTGTTGAATCACCACTCATTAAACCACTGCCTAATGCCATACCTGAAGCTTCTAGCGTGGCGTGGTGGGGTGTAACTGTACCGGTTGTTGGATCGATGGTGGCGATTTCGATGTTCACCCCGCGATCAAACAAACCATATAACACGCCATTGGGTTCATCATACCAAACACCCCAGTTGTTGCTGGTTGTGTAACCTGCCGTCAGCAGTGGATTGGCTGTTGTTGTACCGTTGGTTAAATCTACGGTGTATATCCGGTCTTCGTTGGCTGCATTTCGGGCAACAAAATAAGACAGGTTTGCTGCTACATTCAATGCAGTCGCGCCAGTGGTCATGGCCAGTGTGCCAGCGTCAACAGAGTTGTTGTTGCCTAAAAGTGAAATATCACCGGTTGATTGGTTTATGGTGCCGATTTGTCGTTGTCCAATATTGGGATTGGGTAAGCCAAAAACACCGTAAATTTCTTGTGCAAATAAGAGACCTGATAAAAGACAACCAAAGAAACTGGCAAATAATTTAAATTTCATAAACACACCCAAAAAATTGAAGTGTTATTTATTGTAGCTGATTGCGAGAGAATTTGCTTTTGTAATTGCCGTTATCCCTTGGATCGTGAAAATACGGCGGCTATCACGGTTTTTACTCCTGCTTTTTTGAGTGTTTTTGCTGCCGACCTTAATGTTTGTCCGGTGGTGAGTACATCATCGATCAGTAACACGGTTTCGTGGTTGAGTTTTTCTGGGCATTTAAAGGCTCCTGCAACATTTGCTTGCCTTTGTTTTTCACGCAATTCGGCTTGCATTTTTGTTGCTTTGGTTCGAATTAAGGCGTTTTGTAATAAGCGACGGTTTTGTTTTTCTGCAATGATTTTGGCGATGATTGCCGCTTGGTTATAACCCCGAATCCTGAGGCGGGAGGGGTGTAAAGGCATTGGAATAATTGGTGTGTTTACGTCTGTTGACTCAAGGTATGGAATCAAAGCTTCTGCCATGATTTGAGCGGCAGTTAATTGTCCACCAAACTTCAACTGATGTACCCAGTGATCGATAGGGTATTGGTAAAGGCTGGCGTAAATCACCGCATCAAATGCAGGTTGAGAAGTGCGGCATTCGCCACAAGTGTCGCTGTCATCATTGGGCAAGGGCTTGCCACAGTTTAGGCAACTGAAATCTGGTTTGACCAACAAAGTGCGACAAGCTTGGCACAATGCATTTGGTGCGGGCGAGGCACATACAGAACAACGGCGCATCATGACTGGCTGTCCGTTGATATTGTCATCATGCCTTGTGTGTCATTAATTATTGAAGTGCCATTTCTTCAGCTTCTGCTAGATCTACCGATACCAGTCGAGAAACACCAGCTTCCCGCATGGTAACGCCCATCAATTGATTGGCGATTTCCATCGTCACCTTGTTGTGGGTGACAAACAAGAACTGCACTTTTTCAGACATTTCAGCGACCATGGCTGAAAAGCGGCTGACATTGGCATCATCCAATGGTGCATCAACCTCGTCCAGCATACAAAAAGGTGCAGGATTCAGGTTGAAGATGGCGAACACCAGTGATACAGCAGTTAAAGCTTTTTCACCACCTGACAACAACTGGATACTTGAAACACGTTTACCCGGCGGTCTGGCCATGATGGTGACACCGGTAGTGAGCAAGTCATTACCCGTTAACTCTAAATAAGCATGGCCGCCACCAAACAGGCGAGGGAAGATTTCTTTGATGTTGTTGTTGACGGTTTCAAAAGTTTCCTTGAATAAGGTACGGGTGTCTTTGTCGATGCGAGCTATGGCATCTTCAAGCGTACCTAAAGCGGCTTCTAAGTCGCTGTTTTGTTCATCTAAATAGGCTTTCCGTTTGGACTCTTCTTCAAACTCTTCAATCGCGGCGAGGTTAACAGGTTCTAAGCGAACGATGCCTCGGTTTAAGCGCTCCACCTGTTCTTCTTTGTCAGCCACTTGTTGATCCAGATTCTGACTCAACTGTCCCGCTTCTTCCATGTCTTCAACCATTTGGGCGGCGTGGAAGCCTTGGTCTTTCAGTTGTTCATAAAAACCTGTGGCTTTCATTTTATTAGATTGCGCCGTTAAATTGGCTTGCTCCAAGGCGCTGCGGGCTTGATCAATTTGGCTCTGGTGTGCTGAGCGTGCACGTTCCAATTGATCCAATTCAGATTGAGACTGCTGCACTGTTTGGCGTTTTTCATCGCGTATTTTTTCTGTAGATATGCGGTCCGCAATCAACTGTTCTAAATCATTTTGTTTACCAGACATCGGATCCAAATCTTGACTCATTTGCTGTAACAATTGGTCTTTCCTCGCAGTTAATTGTGCCAGATTATCTTGTGTACGGGTCATGCCTTGTTGCAGTGCTTGGGCTTTATTCTGGTGGGCAGCCAGGCCTATTTTTTGTTGATAATAACGGGTTGAAATGTCATTCAACTGCGACTTACTTTGTTGGTATTGCCCTTGGATGCCTTGTTGCTGTTGTTGTAGTTCTAATTTGTTGGTTTCAACCGCGACCAAGTCATTCATTGCCTGCTCTAACAAAGCGCGTGATGTTTTGATCGCCGCTTCATCGTTTGCTAACGCTTTTCTGACTTGATTGCTTTCCTCGTCCTTTTGAGCGGCTTGTTTTTTCAACTGCTCGATCATTTGTTGTTTATTAAGGATTAAACCATTCAACTCAGAAAGCTTACGGTGCGACATGTTGACGTCTAGTTGCAGTTGTTCAATTTGCCCTTGCTGAGTGACCTTGTTGGCTTTGACCAGTTCATTGTCTTGTTGCGCTTGTTGTAGACTGACTTCATCAGTTTCAATGTTTTGGTCCAGTTGTTTTAATGCCTTTTGGCGTAACAAGAAACTGTCTTCTGAACCACCTTGGTTGATGTGCAACCAGTGTTGGCTTAACCAGTGGCCGTCGGCTGTCACCACAGATTCGCCAGCGGCCAAACCGTTGACTAAACTTTGGGCCTGACTCAAATCGGGACATATTTTGATGCTGTTGAACCAATCTAATACCGCATCAGGTGCTTTGACACATTCTGATAAAGTACCTTTATTGGCGGCTAAGTGACCTTGGCTGTTTTGAACAGTGGTTGCAGCACCAAAGGTCCAATCTTTCATCACCGTTTGCCAATCTTGCTGATCGGTGACAAAAGCCTGAAGCCGATCTTGTAACACCGTCTCGACAGCCAATTCCCAGCCGGCTTCAACTTTGATCAAATCAGACAACCGCTCTGATTGTAGTTTGGGGTTGTCCGCCAACCATTGTTTCAATGCGGGATTGTCTTTGGCTTGTGCGGCTTGTTGTAGGGCTAATAAGGAGCCACGTCGACCTTTGTTTTGGTGTAATTGTTCTTGGCATTGGTCAATGGTTTGGCGTAATAATTGACCTTGTTGGTCTAGTTGTTGCTGTGCTTCTTTGGCTTCAATCAAGGCTTCTTCCAAGCTTTCGTGTTTGGCCTGTTGCAGTTCGTTTTGTTCTTGTAGGTGCTCCAAATCAGCATGCAATGCCACATCTTCGCTTTCACCGTCTATGGGCAGCAGCATTTGAAGGCGTTCGGAAGAACGCATGACTTGTTGCTCTAACGATTGAATTTTGGTGCGTTCCACTTCGATGGTGCGGTTTTTTTCATTCAGTGCTTGTGCGTTTTCATCCCATTGGGTACGCCACTGTTCTTGGCCTGACTCGCTTTCTTCATGAATCGCCTGAATTTCTTCTAACTGCATTTCCAATGCTTCGATTTCAGGTGTCAGGTTTTCAATCGCCATTTGCTGTTCTTCAAATTGAGCCTGGTCGGTTTCAATTTGTTCTTGCGCACGGCTGATACCGTGTTCCGTTTGTTCCAAGTCTAATTTGTGGCGTTCAGACAAGGCTTTAGAATGCGCGATGGCTTGCTCAATTTTGCCGATTTCACTGTTGATATGGTACAAGCGTTCTTGCACTTTGTTGTTTTCATCGACCAAAGCTTGGTGAGCGGCACGTTGGGCTTCTATGTTTTTCTCACCATCTGTTTGTCCAGAGCGGGCTTGTTCCAAAGCGGTTTTGAGTTGATTGACTTGTGCCTCACTGCCTTCGGCTTGTTGATTCCATTGGTGCCAGCGAAGCGCCAACACTTCAGCGCGAATTACTTTGTATTGTTCTTTCAGTTTTTTATAACGCTCGGCGTTCTTGGCTTGTCTTTGTAAGTGTTGAATGTGTTTGCCAACTTCGGTGCGCAAATCATCTAATCGCTCTAAATTTTCTCTTGTGCGTTTGATGCGACGCTCGGTTTCGCGTCTGCGGTCTCGGTATTTAGAAACACCGGCCGCTTCTTCAATGTAACCGCGCAAATCTTCGGCTTTGGATTCCACAATTTGCGAAATCATACCTTGTTCAATGATTGAATAACTTCTTGGGCCAAGGCCTGTGCCAAGGAACAGATCAACAATGTCTTTTTTGCGGCATTTGTTGCCGTTGAGGTAGTAAAAGGATTGTGAATCTCGGTTCACTTGCCTTTTGACTGATATTTCATTGTAGGTGGCGAATTCACCTTGAATTTGTCCATCTGAATTATCAAAAAGTAATTCTACAGTCGCTAGGCTGACAGGCTTTCTTGAGGCAGAACCTGTGAAAATGACATCGGTCATAGAGGCGCCTCGCAGCATCTTGGCAGAGGTCTCTCCCATTACCCAACGCACGGCATCAATGATGTTGGATTTACCACAACCATTGGGGCCTACCACGCCAATCAGGTTGCTGGGTAACAGTACTTCTGTCGGGTCTACAAATGATTTGAATCCGGCTATTTTTATTTTAGATAATCGCATGGATTGTCCTTTCGCTTATGCTTCCACTCTTTTTGGTACTAATTCTAGCACTTATTCTTGCTATTTTATTATGAATTGGTTATCTTGCCGCCTTGATTTAATGCACGAGAATTAACATGAGCACACAACCAAGTTCAGACTTAGAAGTATTCCCTAATCCAAACGCTGAAAGGGATTATACCATCATTATTGATATACCAGAGTTCACATGTTTGTGCCCTAAAACAGGCCAGCCTGATTTTGCTACTTTGAAGTTAGAGTACACGCCTGATGAGAAATGTGTCGAGCTGAAATCTTTGAAAATGTACATGTGGACTTTCCGTGAACGTGGTGCATTTCATGAAGCCGTTACCAATGAAATCATTGACCATTTAGTGGCAGCCACTGATCCACGTTGGATGAAGTTGACCATGAAGTTTAATGTTCGTGGCGGCATCTATACAGACGTTGTTGTTGAACACAATAAAAAATAAACAAAGTTTTTTGGTTTTAGACAAGAAACAAAAGACCCTACAGAATTGTGGGGTTTTTTATGAAACATAATATAAATTGTTCAAAGTGGCTTTAGTATTTGTAGAAAATATTTTCTCATGCAATCGCTTTTGTCTTAGAAATGCTATTTTCGGTATATTTTGCTGATTATTTGGTATTGTTTGTGGCTGATTAGTCAGCCTTCAGTAACTTACATCAAAAAAGCACATGAGTTTTCGTTATTGAAACGAATGTTAGGATGTGTTTCAATTTTCAAGCACAATCTTGCGCTCAGGTATAATAATCTCTTACTGAAAATATATATTTTTTTTGATATAACGGGTTGCTTTTATAAACACAATAAATAAAAAATGATATTAGGTATCGATTTAGGGACAACAAACTCAGTTTGCGCCGCCTACTCAGAACAAGAAGTAAACATCATTCCCAACAGCTTCAATGAAAAACTGACCCCATCTTGTGTCAGTTTTGAAAAAGATGGCACCATACATGTAGGAAAATCAGCCAGAACCCGAGCGGCTTTATATCCAGAAGAAACAGTGGCTCACTTTAAGCGATACATGGGAACAGAGAAAGTTTATAAGATACATGGTAAAAAATATTCTCCAGTAGAGCTGTCCTCATTGGTATTACAAAAACTGGTTGCTGATGCAGAAGCACACACAGGAGAGAAAGTCTCTGAAGCGGTGATTTCGGTGCCTGCTTATTTTAATGGCATACAAAGAAAAGCCACGATACAGGCGGCTGAAATGATAGACCTTAAAGTAGAGAAGCTAATCAATGAACCGACTGCTGCTGCCATTGCATACGGATTACAAAATAAACCTGAGTACACAGATTTCATGATTATTGATTTGGGTGGGGGCACATTTGACGTGTCAATCATGGAATATTTTGATGACATACTGGAAGTCAAAGCCTCAGGTGGTGATAACCATTTGGGAGGAGAGGATTTTCTACAAATTTTGGTCGATATTTATTGTGAAAAATCCAAAATTAAATTAAATAAACTCAATGCTGAAGACAGACAAGCTGTTTATGCTCGCATGGAATTGTTCAAAAAAGAAATCAACAAACAATCTGTCATTGAACCTTTCATCAAAAAAGTAAAAAGTGACATCAGCATCACAGCAGAAATATTTGAAAGGGCTTGTCAGCCATTGGTCAAAAAAATCATCAAAGCGATAGAGCTTTGCTTGAAAGACGCACAGCTTCCTCCTGCTGAAATTGATGAAGTGATATTGGTAGGTGGTTCCAGCCGTTTGTCATTTTTAAGAACCTTGGTCACACGCATATTCAAAAAAATGCCACGAACGGACATAGACCCAGACTTGACTATTGCACATGGCGCGGCCATTCAAGGGGCGCTCAAGGGCAAAGACAAAGACTTAAAAGATGTGGTGCTGACAGATGTGTGCCCTTACACCTTGGGAACTGGCGTTATAGGAAACAGTGTGTATGATGACAGTTTGTTGTATTCGCCAATCATTGAACGCAATACGGTGGTGCCAGCCAGTCGAGTTCAGTCCTATGTCACAGCACAAGACAACCAAACAAAGCTTAAGATGGAAATTTACCAAGGAGAAAGTCGCTTGGTAAAGAACAACATCAAATTAGGAGAGTTTGAATTAGCGGTGCCCAAAGCCAAAGCAGGTGAAGAAAGCGTAGATTTACGCATCAGCTATGACATCAATGGCATATTAGAAGTAGATGCTGTAGTGGGTTCCACTGGCGAAACAGCTAACTTATTGATCAACAATTCACCCCAAGAGTTAAGCCCAGAGCAGGTTGCAGCCTCAAAGAAAAAACTGTCATTACTGAAGGTGCATCCAAGAGACAACGAAGCGGTCAAAGAAGTGATGTGGCGTGCAGAAAGTATTTATGAAAATAGCTTGGATCAGGAGCGTGCTGAGCTGAGCGAATTAATAGCCAGATTTCAATCTGTTATAGACAGCCAAGACCCGAAAAGAATCGTCCAAGCTGTTCAAGACATGTCCGAGGCACTGGAATCATTCGATGCCAACAGGTGGCTGTAAAAATGTATCCTTGGGATGTGCTCGGCATTGACGAAACAAATGACAAGAAAGTCATCAAAAAGGCCTATGCCAAACTGATAAGAAAATACAGGCCAGATGAAGCGCCTGAGAAATTTCAAGAAATCAATGAAGCGTATCAGTTCGCATTGAATTCCTTAGAACTAGGCACGGAAGCTATTGGAGTAGAGTTTGAAACAGAGTGTGACAATCAAAAAGAAGAAAAGCAAAACGTTACTCATGACAACTTTAAAGTCAACGCTTGCATTGAACAGGTAAATAATATTCTTGATGGAAAAATTCAAGATGTCAATAATATAAAAAACTGGGAGGTGGTTGATAACTTGCTGGTTGACATGGCTTTTGAGGAAAGAAGCCATGTGGCTTATTTAGCATTTCAGAAATGTTATGATATTAATAATAACCACATCAAAGAAACTGGATTAATCATTATCACTGAAAGTACGCTTCAGTATTTGGATTCGCTGTTTCATTGGACAGGCCGTTGGCAAGAATACCAATACTGCTTTACTCTAGATTGTATTAGGCTAAATTTTAATCTAATAGAGGGAAACAGTGAATATTCTGCTGATTCTTTTGGTGTAGAACCATGGAAAAGAATAATGGCTTTACTGATTGATATAGCCTTGGTTTCATCAATATGTTTGTTACGGCTGTGGTTAACCGCAGGAGAAGATTTTGTTGGGTTTTTTGTATTTTCTTTCGTTTTCTATCAAGTTATTATTGAGCTTATTTTGCGACGTGAAACATTGGGTTGTAAATGGCTTAATTACAAAGCAAACAGTCAATTTTATACTTCGATTTCATATAAACAAATAATTATACGATTGGCTGCATTTCATATGATGTTTGCCCCTATTTATATGATATTGCTGGGTAATGAGCAGTTGGTATTGAAGGGGGGGATGGTAGTGATTCTTCTTTATATAGTTTGGGTTATAGCTTTTTTAGGAGGTAAGAAATATATCCATGATGAATTGGCTTCAATAAAAATGGTTAAAACATCATGAATTACCCATGGGACGTGTTAGGCACAGAAGAAACAAATGACAAAAAAGTCATCAAAAAGGCCTATGCCAAACTGATAAGAAAATACAGGCCAGATGAAGCGCCTGAGAAATTTCAAGAAATCAATCAAGCTTATCAATATGCTTTGACTTTGCTGAAAAGTAATCAGGCGGATGATGACGTGGTGGCTGTAACGCCTGAGTATCCGAAAAAAAACGAATCAGAAGAAGTACAGACAGAATCACCGATTGATGTGGCTGATGATGTGGCTGAAGTGGAATCAGTGGTGAGTGAATTTACTCATACCCAAGAAATTGACGATGTTATTGAAGAAGTAGAGGAAGATGACACTGAATTAAATTTAGCCAATGACATTTTAGAACAGTTTCATCAGATGGCTTTCGCGGAGTACAAGCGCAAGAAGAAAGCGGAAAGTTGGAACTTCCTTAATCAATACCATGAGATTCAGGATTTGCAGCTGCGAGATTCATTGTCAAAAGAGCTGTTCAAGCGGGTAGCCGAATACAATTTTTTCCAGCTCAAAGAGAATAAATCGTTGTTGTTAAATCAGCCTATGGTTCGGTTGGTTGCGGAAGTGTTGGAATGGGAGTCGCAATGGCAAGAATTTCACCAACTGTTCCCTGAAGATTATGTACAGCACGTATTCAGCTTACTTGAAATGAAGGGAAAACAAAAAGAAGGTGAAAAATTTTATAACAGGCCGTTTGGTGTGTTTATAGAAATTATCATGACGGTGATTTTTATCGGTATCATTTACCAGCCTTCATTTGGCCTTGATAAAGAATTACTCATCATTATGGCTTATATTTTGTTTAACAGTTTTTCTTCGTTGTCCAGCATCAGTATGTCAAGCATGCAGTACATGTTGGATTTTAAATTGTTTGATGTTTACTTGAATGAACCCAGTTTAAAGTCAAAAATCATCAGAACTCTGACCTATCATGTTTCTATGATCCCAGTGTATTTGTCGGCATATGATGCCGAATATTTTGTTTCACTCATGTTTCCAGTCGCCGCTTTTTTGCTGATAATTAATGTTATTTTATGGTTTAAAAATAAGCAACTACTACATGATTGGCTGTCTGGGACAATAATGCTGAAATAACTGTGGCAATGCTTGAGTTTGCCATATCAAAAGATTAGAATACGCGCACTTAATGGCACGGCCATTAAGTCAATATTCTGACTGGTACGATCGTCTGACGGCCCGTCGGTTTTTTTAAACGAGCTCATGCCCTATTGGACAAGCTCCTTCAACGAGAAATAACATGATTACAGTTGAACAAAGACAAGCAATTATTGCTGATTACAAAACCAGTGACAACGACACTGGCTCACCTGAAGTACAAGTGGCTTTATTGACCGCTCGCGTTAACAACTTAACGGAACACTTCAAGTCACACAAAAAAGACAAACACTCAAGACGCGGTTTGATCAAGTTGATTAATCAACGTCGCAAATTGCTGGCTTACGTTAAGCGCGAAGACACAGTGAGGTATCAAAACCTCATCAAACGTCTTGGCTTAAGACGATAAGATTGGCTCAAAACCCGCACATTGTTGCGGGTTTTTTGTATGTATTCATGGGAATGCATATTCGGAAATAAGAAAATAACAGGCCATTCGCAGGTCAGGAAAAAAAAGTGAATAAACAAATAAAACAATTTCAATACGGTGAACACACAGTCACATTAGAAACAGGTCAAATTGCAAGACAAGCATCAGGTGCGGTTAAAGTCAGCATGGGCGACACTGTTTTATTGGTTACAGTAGTGGGTAAAAAAGAAGCCAAGCCAGATCAAAGCTTCTTCCCATTAACAGTTAACTACCAAGAAAAATTTTACGCAGCAGGCGCCATCCCAGGCGGTTTCTTCAAACGTGAAGGACGTCCTACTGAAAAAGAAACATTGATTTGTCGTTTGATCGACAGACCCATCAGACCTTTATTCCCTAAAGGTTTCAAAAACGAAGTGCAAGTGATTGCGACAGTGATGTCTTTCAGTAAAGACATCGATTCAGACATCCCAGCTTTGATTGGTACGTCTGCGGCATTGGCCATCTCTGGTTTACCATTTGACGGCCCAATTGGTGCGGCACGTGTTGGTTATGCTGACGGTGAATATTTATTGAACCCCTCTTTGGAAGCATTAGAAACATCTCAATTGGATTTGGTTGTTGCGGGTACTGACCAAGCGGTATTGATGGTTGAGTCTGAAGCTGACTTGTTATCAGAAGAAGTGATGTTGGGTGCGGTAAACTTTGGTCACGATGCGATGCAAACTGTGATCGAGAACATCAAAGAATTTGCTGCAGAAGCGGGCAAAGAACGTTGGGTTTGGGAAGCTGCTGAAACCAATGAAGCATTACTGGCTGATATCAACAAAAATTTCGGTTCACAAATCGAAGCGGCATTCGCTAACCAAGAAAAAGAAGCACGTTATGCGGCTTTGGGCGAAATGCGTGATGCAGTGAATGCCCATTACTTTCCAGAAGGTGAAGAATCAACACACTGTCCAAAAGAAGTTTCAGAGTTGGTTGGTCAATTAGAAAAAGGTCACGTTCGTAACAAGATCATTTCTGGTGAAGCACGTATCGATGGTCGTGATCCCACACAGGTTCGTCCAATCTCTGTAGAAGTGGGCATCTTACCACGCGTTCATGGTTCAGCTTTGTTCACCCGTGGTGAAACACAAGCGATTGTAGCCACTACATTGGGTACTGGTCGTGATGCACAGTTGATCGACGGTATCGAAGGCGAAAGCAAAGACGATTTCATGTTGCATTACAACTTCCCTCCATTCTGTGTGGGTGAAGCAGGCTTCATGAGCGGTCCTAAGCGCCGCGAAATCGGTCATGGCCGTTTGGCTAAACGTGGTTTGTTGGCTGTTATGCCTACAGAAGAAGAATTCCCATACGTTAAGCGTATTGTTGCTGAGATCACTGAATCTAACGGTTCTAGTTCTATGGCATCAGTGTGTGGTTCATCATTGTCTATGATGGATGCGGGTGTACCATTGAAAGCACCTGTTGCTGGTATTGCCATGGGTTTGATCAAAGAAGGTGATGACTTTGCTGTATTGTCTGACATCTTGGGTGATGAAGATCACTTGGGTGACATGGACTTTAAAGTGGCCGGTACTGAAGAAGGTATCACTGCATTGCAAATGGACATCAAAATCCAAGGCATCACGTCACAAATCATGGAAATCGCTTTGAAACAAGCGACTGAAGGTCGTAACTTCATCTTGGGTGAAATGAACAAAGTCATTTCTTCTCACAGACAAGAAATGTCAGCTTACGCGCCGCGTTTGGAAACCATCAAGGTTAACCCTGACAAGATCCGTGACATCATCGGTAAAGGTGGTGCAACGATCCGTGCTTTGACTGAAGAAACCAACACCACCATTGACATCAATGATGACGGTACGGTAACGATTGCTTCTATCAACCGTGAAGACGGTGATTTGGCCAAGAAACGCATTGAAGATTTGACTGCTGAAGTTGAAGTGGGTGCAATTTACGAAGGTAAAGTGGTTAAAATCATGGACTTCGGTGCATTCGTTAACTTGTTACCAGGCCAAGACGGCATGGTTCACATTTCAGAAATCTGTCACGAACGTGTTGCCAAAGTCACTGACAAAATGTCAGAAGGCGACGTGGTTAAAGTGAAAGTTTTGGAAGTGGACAAACAAGGCCGTGTGCGCTTGTCAATGAAAGCTTTGGAAGCCAAGCCTGAGTAATCAGCCTAAGCTTTGAATTAAAAAAACCCGCAATCTTGCGGGTTTTTTTGTGGCTGTAATAAAGTCAAAAAGAAGTAAAAGCATAAGCATGATTGGTATTGTCTATCGGCTGGGCGTAAAATATCAGCATGAGTAAAGTGACTTTATTAAAACCCAGTGGTCAATACAGCGAAGTGCCGCTGTATTCAGGCAAGGTTTCGGCTGGTTTTCCAGGTGTGGTGGATGAGCACATGGAAGACAGCTTGAGCTTGGATCAGTTGTTGATTAAGCATCCAGCGACCACATTTTTTGCCAAAGTGGAAGGGGATTCTATGCAGGGTGCCGGTATTTTGCAGAATGATGTATTGGTTGTCGATCGCTCTTTAACAGCCAAGGACAAGGACGTGGTGGTGGCCTTATTGAACAATGAATTCACCGTTAAGCGCTTGCGTACCCACGGCGGTTTGCGTTTACAGGCGGAAAACCCGCATTACTCAGATATTCAGGTCACAGGTGAAGTCGAACTGGTGATTTGGGGTGTGGTGACAGGGATCGCCAGGTCATTGGTTTGAGCGCTTTATGGTGAAGACTTTTGCCTTATGTGACGTCAACAGCTTTTACGTTTCCTGTGAGCGTTTATTTCGTCCTGAGCTGAATGATATGCCTGTGGTGGTGTTGAGTAACAACGACGGTTGCATCATTGCGCTTTCTGATCAGGCCAAGGCCATCGGTATCAAGATGGGGGATCCAGAGTTTAAAGTCAAAGGCTTGTTGAAAAGGCATGGCGTGGTGACTTTTTCATCCAACTATGGGTTGTACGGAGACATGTCTCAACGCTTTAACTGGATTCTAGAACAGCATTGTGAGCAAGTCGCCTCGTATTCGGTAGATGAATCATTCATGAGTTTTGATCAGTATCCAGAGCCGTTGCGTGACATCAGCCTGCGGATCAAAAATGATTTGTGGCGCTGTTTGTCTTTGCCCGTTTGTGTCGGTTTAGGCCCGAGTAAAACGCTGGCAAAAACGGCCAATCATATTGCCAAGAAGAACAAGCTTCTGACTGATGGTGTGGTTGACCTGAGTACTGAAAAAGCCAGGCGATATTGGCTGCCCAAAATTCCAGTGGGGAAAATTTGGGGCATTGGCAGGCAATTGAGTCTGGGCTTGGCCAAGATACACATCCACACGGCTTGGGATTTACACCAAGCCGATCATGCGGTGTTGCAACGCATCTTTTCGGTGAATGTGGAGCGTACCATTTTGGAACTGCGTGGTGTCAGTTGTTTGGCATTTGATGAAGTACCACAGCCCAAAAAGTCGATACTTAATTCACGTTCATTTGGTCACAGCATCACAGACTACAATGACTTGAAGGAAGCTTTGTCTTACCACGTCAGTCGTTGTTGTGAAAAGCTTCGTGCCCAGCAGTCGATGGCGCGCAGCATCACACTCTACTTATATGCGAAAAGACAGCAAGACCGTTACCTTTACCAACCCAGTCAAACCATTATGTTAGCTGAGCCGAGTGATGACACGGGCGTGTTCATTCAAGCCATTGAAGCTGGCTTGAGGCGATTGTATAAGCACAATGAACAGTATAAGAAGGCAGGCATTTTACTGAATGCCTTGAGCCCAAGAAAAGGGCATCAAGGTGATTTATTCAACACCATCAAGGCGCGACCTGAACTGATGGACAGTTTGGATAAAATCAACCAGCGTTATGGTCGTGATGCGCTGAAATTTGCCAGTCTGGGTTTTGATAAGCGTTGGGCCATGCGTGCCAACAGCATGTCACCACATTACACCAGTCGCTGGGAAGATTTGATTAAAATCAGTTAGTCAGCCGCTGTATTTAGAACTCCCAATAGGCGGGAATCAGCAAAATAAACAAAGTGAACAATTCTAAACGGCCAAAAATCATTGCCAATGACAACACCCACTTGCCGCCTTCAGATATATTAGCGTAATGAGGACCGGCTTCACCAAGCGCTGGGCCTAAATTGGTTAGGCAAGCCAATGATGATGAAAAGGCGGTGGTCAAATCGGCGCCAAATGCGGCCAAAAGAATGGAAAAAACGCACAACAGAAAGAGGAATTGTACGAAGAAAGCAGAAACAGAATCTAGTACACGGTAGTTGACCGTTTTGTCATTGATTTTGACCAGGTATTTGCCGTGGGGATGAATCAAGCGGTACAATTCACGCATGCTCATTTTAAAGAGTAAAATCATCCGAATGACCTTAAAACCGCCGCCAGTTGAACCTGCACAGCCACCAATGGTACTGAACAACATCAGCATGATAGGTAATGCGCCTGCCCATAAATAAAAGGGTTCTGTGGTAAAGCCTGCGGTGGTGCCAACTGAGACAGCCTGGAACGTACCTTGACGGATTGATTCAAATAAAGAATCTGCCGTGCCTGTAACATAAAGCTGGAAAGAGGTCAGAATAGAAGCAATCACCATAAAGCCCAAAAACACCCTGACTTCAGAGTCCAGCATGTAAGTCCTGATTGAGGCCGCTTTCCACGCCATAAAGTGTGAGGCGAAGTTAATTCCTGCAATCATCATGAAGATTACCGCAATGGCTTCAATTAGGGCGTTATTAAAGTAACCCATAGAAGCGTCATGTGGTGAAAAGCCTCCAATCGATATGGTAGAGAAGGCATGACATATGGCATCAAAAAGTGACATACCCGCCATAAAGTAGCACACGGCACAGGTGATGGTAATCCCTAAATAGATGTACCAAAGTGCTTTGGCAGTTTCGGTGATTCTAGGTGTGAGCTTTTGGTCCTTCATTGGGCCTGGTGTTTCTGCTTTATATATTTGCATGCCACCAATACGCAACATGGGCAGAACAGCAACAGCCAATACGATGATGCCCATGCCACCAAACCATTGCATTTGTTGGCGATAAAACTTCACTGAATGCGGCAGGTCATCGATGTTAGTCAAGATGGTAGCACCTGTAGTGGTTAACCCTGAAATGGATTCAAATATGGCATCAATAAGGCTTAAGTCTAGAAAGTCTGATGCATACAAAGGTACGGCGCCTGCCAATCCTACGATCAGCCAAGATGAGCCAACGACAAGAAAACCGCTGCGGATTTTTAGCTCAGCATAAATGTGTCGATAAGTGAAAAATAAGCTGCCACCAATTAAAGCCAAAAACAAGAAGCCTTCAAGAAAAGGGATGATGTCACCATCTTGATAAATCATACCAACGACAGCAGGGGGAAGCATCATGCCGCTGGAGACCAGCAGCAGCAATCCGATGATTTTTGCTATCAGCCTGGGATTCATGTCACAAAAAAGAAGCGTCAACTTCAAACAAGCGTTTGAGGTCGTTGATGTTGCGTTTGTCGGTAACAAACATGATGAGGTGATCTAAATGTTCAATCACTAAGTTGCGGTGCGCCATGATGACCTTGTTGTTTCTGACAATGCCGCCAATGGTGCAGCCCAAAGGCAAATTGATATTCTGTACCAATTTACCGACCACTTTAGACGAGTTGGCATCACCTTTCACTTCAACCTCAATGGCCTCAGCAGCGCCTTGTCTTAAAGAGTGGACTCTGGCCGTATAGTCGCCACGAACGTGAGCCAATATGCCACCCATGGTGATGTGTTGAGGAGAAACGGCAATGTCAATGGTGTCTTTTTCAATCAATTGTGCATAACTTTGTTTGTTAATCAAAGTCATGACTTTTTTAGCACCGAGTTTTTTAGCCAGTAATGCGGCCAATAAATTGGCCTGGTCGTCATTGGTCAAAGCACAAAAAATATCAGCATGGTTGATGTTCTCTTCATGTAATATTTCTTCAGAAGTACAGTCGCCTCGAATCACCAGTGCCTTGGTTAATTCTTCAGCAATAAAACGACTTCTGTCTTTGTTGTACTCAATGATTTTAACAGAGTGGTCTCTTTCTAAGGCTTTTGCCAAATTAAAACCAATGTTACCACCACCGGCAATGATGATTTTGTTGGCAGGCTTCTCTCCTTGGTGCCATAGCTCCATGATTTTTTTGATGTGTTTTTTGGCAGCCAACACAAACACCAAATCACCAGTTTTCAACACTGTTTCCCCTTCAGGAAATACTGATTTATCACCCCTAAAGATGGCAGCCACACGGGCGCCAACATTTTCTGGGAGGACGTGATTGAATTCTCGCAGCTGTTGACCATCCAAAGGGCCGCCTGCTTCAACTTCGACGGTGACCAATTGGGCTTTGCCACCAGCAAAATCCATGACTTGTTTGGCCCCAGCATATTCAATCATGCCATAAATATGCCGTGTAACCATTTGCTCAGGTGAAATGTGAAAGTCAATGGGTACGTGTTCGTGTTCAAACATTTCAGGGTGTGTGGCGTATTCGGCTTCTCTGATTCGGGCAATTTTTGTAGGGGTATGAAACAAAGAGTAGCAAACTTGGCAGGCTACCATATTGACTTCATCTGAGTTGGTTAAAGCCACCACCATGTCAGCGTCACTGGCACCAGCCCTGATTAATACAGAAGGGTGTGAGGCATAACCGTGTACAGTTCGGATGTCTAATTGATTCTGCATTTCATTGAGTTTTTCAATGTTGGTATCAACCACTGTGACGTCATTATTCTCTCGTGACAAATGGGCTGCAATTGAAGAACCAACTTGGCCAGCACCGAGTATGATGATTTTCATGACTGGGTCGCCGCTTTGGGATTGATGTCAAGTGCCCTGAGTTTGCGGTACAAATGTGTACGTTCCATACCAACAATCTTAGCCAAATCCCCCACTTTTCCTTCTACTTTTTCTAAATGGTGCATCAAATAATCGCGCTCGAAAGCTTCTCTGGCTTCACGTAAGTCTAAATCATACCATGTGTTACCGTGGGCATGCTGTTGTGCGTGCTCAGCCTCTAATAAGTCAGTGACTTCATCAAGCTCAATATCACCTTCACCGCCAAGCAATTGTAATTGTCGGACTAAATTTTTTAATTCACGGATGTTGCCTGGCCAAGTGTAATTACGTAAATGATTTTGCGCGGCAAAGGACATTTTTCTGTAGGGCGTTTGTTCATGGTCGGGCAGGTGGTTGACATAAAAGTTCAACAACTCAGGTACATCATCACTGCGTTCCGAAAGGGAGGACACCACGATGGTGATTTCTGCTAAATGATCATACAACTCACGTGAAAACTCACCGCTGTTAACCAGCGCTTTGATGTCTTGTTGTGTGGTTGTTAACAGTGCCAACTCGGGTGAGGACCATTGTTTCACACAAGCCAACAGCTGTTGTTGTAATTCCTGTGTTAAACAATCGATGTTGCTGATGATTAAAGAAACATTTTGGTTGAGCGATAACAATTGGTTTCCCATTTGTATCAGTTGTGCTTCCGCATCTTCTGCTTTGAGCTGTAAGGCATCAATCACAGCAGCTGCCTGTTGGTTTGCATTTCGTCTGCTGTGAAGCAACATGGCCAAAGTTAATTTGCCTGTACCACTGTCGCCAACAAAGACCGTGTTATTGTTGTTTTTGGCAAGTTTGTCTATGTGGCTGCGAAGCTGTTTACTGTGTTCTGAATTACCAATGGGCTCATAAAACTGCCAAGGGTTGTCTGCTTTTATGCTTAGGTCTTTGGCATAACTGCTCAGTGTTTGTTCAATTGTTTGTAACAGTTTGGCCAATGATATGGGTTTTTCAACAAAATCTTTAGCGCCCATTTTTGTGGCTTCTATGGCTGTTTCTATGGTGCCATGTCCAGACATCATGACCACTGGAAACTGTAAGCTTCCTGCATCATGCCAGCCTTTCAACAAGGAAATGCCATCTACATCGGGCATCCAAATGTCTAATAAAACAAGATCAGGTGTGAACTCACTGAGCTGTTGTTGTGCGGTTGCACCATTTTCAGCCGTGCTGACTTGATAACCTTCGTCTGACAAAATGTCAGAAATCAGACTTCGAATGTCTGGTTCGTCATCAATGATTAAGATGTGTGATTTACTCATTGGCTTATTTTACAAACCGCGCCAGTAAAAAACCAGACGTAAATCCTGCGATGTGACTAATCCATGCCACGTTATATAAATTGGTGGCCATAAATTGAAGCGCAATTTGGATGCTGAGCCACAAAAAGACGACCAATGTTAAAGGTAATGATGTTTTCTGCAAGTACAAACCTATGGGGAAAATAAAGCGTATATTCCTGCCTGGAAAGAGCACCAACCAAGCACCGATTAAGCCAGAAACTGCGCCACTGGCACCTAAAAGAATTTGGCTCGAACTGGACAAGGTCACACAGGCCGCTATGTTGCCGATGATGCCAGCACCAAAATACAACAGCATGAAGCGCTGCCAGCCCAAAACACGCTCGATTGAGAATGCCAATAACACAAATACCGAGCAGTTAATCAGCCAGTGTGACCAATTACCATGTAAAAATAAAGATGAAAAAAGGCGCTTCAACTCCCAAGGATGGGATGAAACCAAGGTCAAGTAGTCTTTGGTTTTGATGGCCCAATTGGCATATATGTTGTGACTGTCTTCTGCCCTGACCAGCAAAATCATCACAACAAGTAATGCCAAACCGACAAGAGATGACAAATAGGGGATGTATTTGCGCTTTTTGTTGGAAAAATTGATCACTTGGGTATCAAAAACACCGTACCTGAAAGGTCAATAACCACCCCCTCTGAAGTGATGTCCTTGATGGTTGCCACTTCTTCTATGCTGTCACCTATGTTAAAGCCAATGCCATTGATGATGACCAGTCTGTTGTCGGGATTGGGGTCAAAAACATGAACATTGATTTTGATGCTTGGCATTTGTTGCCTGATGGCAAAAGGCAATTGATGCATCAGCAAATACTGTTGTTTTGAATCGGCTTTTACTTCGGCGGATTTCTTGTCTGTTTGATTGGATTTGTCGCTGTTCACCTTTGAAGCCTTGGTGCCATCCACAATTAAACGGCCTTTTTTCTTGTTGTCCTGTATTTTTTTGGTTAACTCTTTGACGGTCTTGGACTCTTTCTTAAGGTCAATTTGTGTTGGTTCAGTTGACTGGTTTTTAACTGCTGCAATTTGCTTTTTGATGTTTTTAGGTTTTGGTGGTTGTAACGATTTTTCAGTGTTACTGTTGTCTTTTTTTAAATCTGGGGTGATTTGATTTTCTGGCTTGGTGACCGCTTTGCTGGGTTGAGGAAGGGGGGGTGGTGTGACTGATTCTTCAGCTGTCAGTAAACTTTTGAGTGATGACAAATAACCTGCCTGATAAGCCCAAACGCCTGCAGCTATCAAGAGTAAAAACAGCACCAGTAAATAAAAGCCTTTGCGTGATTGTTTTGGCTGTTGTGATTCACTGAATTGGATTTTATCAACACCGCCATCTTGGCTTTGTTTTCTTTTGTCGTCTGACTTTCTTAATGCTTCTAAAATTGATGACATGTTTATTGTTTTTTGAGTTTAGGGCCTTGGTAGGCTTGTAGGGCCAAAGCCATTTGTGTTTCGTTACCGACGATACCGTCTGCTAACAAACCGTTATTTTGTTGAAATTCGACCACCCAAGCTTGGCTTTGTTCCGCGGTAAAAGGACGGTTTTCTATCACTGCAGCAACAGATTGAACCCAAGCAGCAATATTTTCTGACATTGTATCACCAATCAGTTCTTCAGCCAGGGGCCACAAAACAAAATAGGTTCCAAACCAGTTTTTTTCTATCGCTTCTTGACTGAATGCTTGCAAGCCCGATGAGGTTAAGGCTAGCCAATGCCCATCTTTAAATCCTTGGAGTAACAACAGTTTTTGATTTGAAAGTTCAAGTAGAACAGGGGTGTTAAGTCTTGTTATTTGATTGAAATTGCCTTGTCGTCGCAAGCATGACATGCCTGAATCCGCACTGTCAGGGCATTGGTTTTGGTTCCAGTTGAGGTGTTCATCTGGGTGCCACAAGTTTAAATAAGCTTGCCAAGAATGACTGTTGTTAGGTGTTTGAGTTAATTCAACTTCATCATGCACATCCTTAGTTTTCTGCGTATTCGAAACGGCCGGAACTTCAAACACTTTTTCTTGAACTACAGCATTAACCTGCCATAGTTGGAAGAATGCGATCGCCAATATTACCAATACAGATGCCAGCATGCCTTTGCTGAGCCCTAAAGGTTTGGTTTCAATGCCTAACACTTCTTTTGCTGCTTGTTTTACATGCTTGATTTTGACCACATCGCTTTCATCGACAAATGCAGCCAACATAGCGCGGTCACATAAGGTGTTAATTAACCTCGGAGTGCCTCCTGTGAATGCGTGAATTTTTTGACAGCAACCAACTGAAAAAAGCGGGTGCTCTACACCTGCTATCGACAAACGGTGAGCGATATAAGCTTGAGTTTCAGTAACAGACAATGCTTGTAAGTGAAATCTTGATGTGATGCGTTGTGATAACTGACGCAAATCACGACGTTGCATGGTGGTTTTTAACTCGGGTTGACCAATCAATACTATTTGTAATAGTTTTTGTTGGCTGGTTTCTAAGTTGGTCAACAGTCTCAGTTGCTCTAAGGTGTCCCGAGGAATGTTTTGTGCTTCATCAATGATGACAATGGTGTTTTTGCCCTGTTCATACCATTCAAGTAAATGCTGGTTGAGCCGATCAATCATCGCATTGAGTTGGCCTTCAACGCCTTTGAGTGGGAGTTTGAACTCTTTGTATATGTTCTCAAGTAACTCCAATGGCGTTATGATGGGGTTTAAAATCAACGCGGCTTGTGTGTCCTCCGGTAATTTCTGTAAAAACAAACGACTGATCGTTGTTTTACCCGTCCCCACTTCTCCAGTCAGTTGGACAAATCCAGCGCCACCACCACGGGTGACACCATAAACAAGGTGGGCCAAAGACTCTTGATGTTTTTCACTCAAGTAAACAAATTCGGGATCAGGTGTGATCGAAAATGGTGCTTGGGTTAAATGAAAATATTCTAAATACATGCAGTCTCAGGCCACAGCTCCTTGTTATTGGTTCAATCAATCATCAGTTAATTCTAACAAATCAGCATTGCCGCCAACAGCTGAAATGTTATTGGTGATGGTTCTTTCTGTCATGAATTGGCGTAAATACCCAGGCCCGCCTGCTTTAGGGCCGGTGCCGGATAAGCCCATGCCACCAAAAGGCTGAACGCCCACAACTGCACCAATCATGTTGCGGTTGATATAGCAGTTACCTGCCTGAATTCGGCTGGCGACATATTCAATAGTCTTATCTATTCGTGAATGAATGCCTGTGGTTAAGCCATAACCTGTCGAGTTAATGGCATCAATCACTTGATCCAATTCTTTGGCCTTAAACCTGATGACGTGTAAGAAAGGGCCAAATATTTCATGGGTTAATTGGTCAATACTTGACAGTTCTACGGCATGGGGCGGGAAATAATAACCTTGTTCTTCCGGTAGTTCTAAGGCCTTGATGGGCTTACCTTCTATCGCCATGCGTTCACGGTGTTGCGTTAAAGAAGCCAATGCTTTTTCATCAATCAACGGACCCAAGTCAGTTGAAAAGTGTTTGGGGTGGCCAATGACCAATTCTTCCATGGCACCTTTCAACATGTGAATCACTTTATCAGCCACATCTTCTTGGATGAACAAAACGCGCAAGGCAGAACAGCGTTGTCCAGCACTTAAAAAGGCTGAATTAATCACGTCATTTACCAGTTGTTCAGGTAAAGATGAAGAATCTGCAATCATGCAATTTTGACCACCTGTTTCGGCAATTAATGTGGCAATTGAAGCCCCTTCTCTCAGGGCCAAGTTGCGGTTAATGACCTGTGCAGTGGCCGTAGAACCTGTGAATACAACGCCAGCGATGTCATGGCTGTGACATAAATGGTTGCCAATGCGACGCCCTTCACCAATGATCAACTGGAACACCGCTTTAGGAACACCAGATTGATGTATTAATTCGGCCACATAATGACCAATTAATGAAGTTTGTTCAGCCGGTTTGGCAATCACACAGTTTCCTGTGACCAAAGCGGCAACAACTTGACCTGTAAAAATAGCCAGCGGGAAATTCCATGGGCTGATACATACAAATGTACCTTTGCCTTGGTGGTACAGGTAATTACTTTCTCCTGTTGGTCCCGGCATTTTCTCACCAGCTGCAAATTCTTGGTTGGCTTGGTTCGCATAATAGCGACAAAAGTCAACGGCTTCGCGTAATTCCGAAATACAGTCGGCCAGTGTCTTACCTGCTTCATGGCGCAATAAATGAATCAGGTCTGCTTTATTTTTTTCCATTAAGTCTGCTAACGTGAATAAGCATTGGGCGCGCGTTGCCATGCGTTCATCGCGCCAAGCAGGAAAAGCTGTTTTGGCTTCAGCACAGGCTAAATCTAAGTCTTCGGTTCGTGTTCTGACGTAACTGCCTACTTGTTTTTGTAAATTAGCAGGAGACATCACTTTGACAGCTTCATCATCTTGATTTGGCATATTGGCAATCAAGCTGGCAGCATGGAATTGATCAGATTCCAAACACATTAACTCTTTTTGCAACCCCTCAACCGTACTGATGTCACCCAAGTTGACCCCCTTTGAATTCAAACGATCTTCACCAAAGATGGCTTCAGGCAGTGGTAAATGAGGGTGCTTATGGTTGTCATGTTTGCGCACTTTATCAATGGGATCCTGAGTGATTTCATCGATACCCAATTCCAAATCAGTCAGGCGATTAACAAACGAAGTATTGGCACCGTTTTCTAACAAGCGACGAACCAAGTAAGGTAACAAATCTTCATGAGAGCCGACTGGTGCATAAATACGACAAGGTCGATTTAATCCATCTGCGGCTACGGTGTGGTTGTGTAAAGCCTGTCCCATGCCATGTAATCGTTGAAATTCATAGCCGCCTTGGTCGCCAGCCAGTGTGGCAATGGCGGCTACTGTGTTGGCATTATGTGTTGCAAATTGAGGGTAAAATAAATGGCGGTTGTCTAACAAAAATCGACCACAAGCCAAATAAGACACATCGGTATTCACTTTGCGGGTAAATACCGGGTAATCAGACAAACCTTGTTCTTGTGCGCGTTTGACCTCGGTATCCCAATAAGCACCTTTAACCAATCGAATGGGTATCAATCTGCCGTGTTTTTGTGACAGCTCAGCCAGCCACTCTATGACTTTTAAGGCGCGTTTTTGATAAGCTTGAACGACCAGGCCAAAGCCTTGATAATCAGTCAGTTGCTGGTATACGGATTCAAAAATACGCAAGGATATTTCCAGCCTGTCTGCTTCTTCAGCATCAATGGTGACTGCAACATTCAATGACTTGGCATGCTCAGCAATGGCCAGGACCTTTGGTCCCAACTCTGCCAGAACGCGTTGGGCATTTGCCACTTCATAGCGTGGATGCAAGGCAGAAAGTTTTATCGAAATACTGGATGCATCTTGAATGTTTTTCTTTTTATTGGCATCGGCAATACTCGCAATGGAGGTCATATAAGCCTCATAATACCTGTCTGCATCTGCTTGAGTTAAGGCGGCCTCTCCTAGCATGTCATAGGAGTAACGGTATTGCTTAAATCCCTTTTTAGTGGCTCGTTTGATGGCTTCTTTGATGGTTCTGCCCATAACAAACTGCTTGCCCATCATTTGCATGGCTTTGTGTATGCCTTGGCGAATGACTGGCTCGCCTGTTTTGTTGATGAATTTATCTAAAGCACGCGACATGCCTTTTTTGCTGTCATCGACATCAACGATTTTACCGGTTAACATCAACCCCCATGTTGAGGCATTGACAAACAATGAGTCAGAATTACCTAAATGTGACTTCCAATCGGCATCAGCAATTTTATCTTTGATGAGTTTGTCTGCAGTGTCTTTGTCTGGAATTCGTAATAAGGCTTCAGCCAAACACATCAACAAAATACCTTCTTTTGATGACAGGTCGTACTCTTTCATCAAGGCATCGACACCATCCATGTCATCAATTTGGTCACGAACTTTATTGACTAATTGTTCTGCCAGTTTTTTAATTTCTAAGCGAACATGTGCACCGGGATTGGCGGCATCAATCAATTGATTAATCAATGCATCTTCATCTGCCAAATAATGATCAGAAAATGGTAAAGCTGAAACAGACATGAAACATTCCTTAAATTAGCAAAGAGCCGAATTATAAGAACGCTTTCCTTGTAATGCAATCAAAGTTGCCACTGCTGCTTTTATTTTCTAAGCAACAGTGGCGAATCCGGTGTTTTTACTGTTTTAAACCATCTGAGTGGGTGTCTTGGCTTGTTTGGTTAGTAATGTGAATGTGACGATTCCAATGATTTGTAGGTAATACGATTGGAACACGTCGCTGTAAGGTCTTAAATCCAACAAATGCTGTGTCAGGCTCCATGTTATATAAACACCACTTAAAGCATTGATGATGACCATTGTTTGACATAAGGTATGTAAATAATGCTCACGGTCTTGACTGGGGTTGAACTTTTTACTTTGAATGATGCGGTGACAAATAAACCAATAAAACAGGTTAACAAAAATGGGTACCAATAAATTTCCTAATCCAGCAAATCCCTCAAAGGGGTCCATGTTGACAAAGACAACCACAACAACAAAAACTGACCAAATCACAGACAACATCAATAACTGCCAAGTGCTGATATAGTCAAAAACTTTTCTCGGTTTTAAACTCGCCGTTTTGATGTACGCTTTATTCAGCAGTCGCATTTTTTTACTGAACTGATTACTGACATGAGACAGCCAAACAAAAGGAGCATACTGCAATAAAAAGTAAAGCATGATCACTGATTGGCTGTCCCAGTTGAGGAACTCTGTCAATCCCAAGTGGCGCGTTCTGACCAAAAGCGCCACGCCTAAAACGCCTATAATGGCACAGAGTATGAGGTATATATGACTTTGTCTGATAATGTGCTCAGGTGTTTCAGGATACAACTCAGGAAACAAGTCTTTGGGGTGTTTGCTGATGGTTTGTTTGATTTTATTGACCACTAAAAAAGGTAGCAACAATGACAGAACAATGATTTGCCCTAAAAATGCTATGTGTAACATGTCTATATGATTCATAACCTACTCCTTAAATTTTGTTGATGATGTCAGCAAATAACAAACGCAATTCACTGTCAGTAACACCTAAAGTTTTTAATTCTTGAACCACCGCAGCCAATTTATTTTCTGCGATGCCTTTGATATCAATATCACAATTTTTTACCGCATCAGGGTGAATAAAACTGCCACGATAACCTTTGGCTACGATCACTGCATCACGCTCTAACAGTGCATAAGCTTTGGCTACGGTTTTGTTGTTGATTTCTAAATCATTGCCAAGCTGCCTGATCGAGGGCAGTTGATCACCGGGTTTGATGTGCCCGCGACTGACAGCTTGCTTGATTTGATCAACCAGCTGAGCGAATAAAGGCTCTGGGCTTTCTGTATTTATGACAATGTTCATGCTTATATTCTTGTATTAATGTACCATTTGTACCAATGGTACACCTAACACGGTAAATTTGTCAAGTGAGGCATAAAAAAAGGCGCTACAAGAGCGCCTTTAATCAATAGTATGAAATTTTTATTTGATGGGCTGGTAAATGTACGTCAGGTATTCAGCCTCTGTGACACTGCCTGGATCGTTTGCATATACTTCCCAAGAGTCTCCATTTTTTTCTAGCCCTTGGTCTGCCATATAGGCGTCCAATAATTCATAGGAGGCGGCAGCTTGATCATAGGGACCCACCTGCACGTATTTAACTGCTTTCCCAGCATAAGTGCTGCCCAATTTAACTGGGTTGTCAGCGGTCGATTCTATACCGTCAATCATGACGGGAATGCCAGCATCAAATTCCCATATACCCTCTCCCCAACTGCGATTGATGGTTAAGGGGCTGCCCGCTTGTTCAATGTTATTGGCACCCATAAAAGCCATCACTTGGCCATAAGCGGCACCAATAACTGGGCTTAAATCTTCGTTCATATTGCCTTTTGAAGACACATAAAGAATGGTTTGTGCGGCTACGTCTTCTATACTGAACCCTGAAAAGTCATAAACAACCTGTGATTCAACCATAGTTTTAAGTTTGCTCAAGCCCTTTTCATACTGTGGACCCAGCATGTCATCCATCATCATGCCAAAGTAACGGCCCAAGATGTTGCCATTGAAATCGGCATCAAAAACCCAGTCGACTTTTACACCTTCACCTTGTTCAGTGATGATTATCGAAGACCATGATGGGTCATCTCCTTGCCCATCGAAATACAATTCAGTTTTGATGCTTTCATAGGGTGTGCTTTCAATGATTTCTTGGGTACCGGTACCAACTTCTTGGTTACCTTGCCATGCCATCTTTGAACCCACACCAGTTTCTGGGCCAGTATACTGATAGGTGGCATCAGGATCAAGTTCGGACCACGGTGACCATTGGTTAAAATGATGCATTGAATTGACGGCCTTAAAGACCATTTTTGCTGGACGGTTGATTTCAATGCTGCGTTTAACTTGAACTTTGTCTTCTAAAACAAAGAAACCGTAGGCGAAAAAAGCCAACAATAAAAACAGCAGTGCGAAAAACAAATATTTAAAAACTCTCATGTAGGAATACCTTTGTGTTCATTTGGGTGAAATGATAGCATATTCGAATGGAAAATTTACTCAGCGTCATACAAATTTACACCTTGGAAAGTTTGCTTGTTTCAGGCATTTTAGGGCTGATGATCGGCAGTTTTATTGTCTACAGGTTACAAAGAAGTAAGCATGAATTACTGTTTTTACATCAACAAGAACAGTTTAAAAGTGCTTTGGAGCAAGTTGAATCTAAACTCTCTTCAAAAAATGAAACGATTGAGGCATTGAATAAAAAAAATGAAGTGCTTCAACATCGAGAAAACAAGTTAACAAATTTAAGCACACAATTCAAAACCCAGTTCGAAGCACAAAAGCAGTTGGCAGACGAGATTCCCGAGATGCGGGTGCGCATCATGGAATTAGAAAAAAATAATACGGCATTGCAGTCTGCACAAGAGCAAGGCCAAGAAAGGCTAAAGGCGCAACAAAACTTTATCGAACAAGCACAGCAGCAATTGAAAGATCAGTTCAACCACTTGGGACAAAAAATTCTAGATGAAAAAACCCATAAGTTCACTGAAGTAAATAAACAAAACATAAAAAATCTTGTCACACCTTTACATGATCAACTCAAAGACTTCAGTACCTTGGTGAACAGAAGTAACAAAGAAAATGCAGTACAAAGTGAATCGCTTAAAATTGAATTGAACAGAATCAATCAAATGAACCAAATTTTAAGTAAAAAAGCTGAAGATTTAACCCATGCGCTGAAGTCTGAAAGCAAAACTCAAGGCAACTGGGGTGAAATGGTTTTGAAAAAGCTGTTGGATTTGGCAGGGCTTGAAGAGGGTAGGGAATACCAAACAGAAGTGAGTTTTACAGAAAGTGGCAAGCAAAAACGCCCCGATGTTTTGGTCAACTTACCTGATGGTAAAACACTGATCATTGACTCCAAAGTTTCGCTTACCGCCTACGAACGTTATGTGAATGCAGAAGATGACCAAATTCGTGACACTGCACTCAAAGGCCATTTACAAAGTTTGAATCAACACATCAGCGGCTTGTCAGCTAAAAATTACCAACAGCTTGAAGGCATAGAAACTGTGGATTTCGTTCTCATGTTTGTTGCCATTGAACCGGCTTATTTAACCGCTGTCAATCAAGACACCATGCTGTTAGAGAATGCATACCACAAGAATGTCCTATTGGTATCTGCAAGTAATTTACTCGCCACCTTACGTACCGTTTCTTTACTTTGGCAAAATGATAAACAAAACAAAAACGCCCGTGACATCGCTTCACGAGCCGGCAAGTTAATCGACAAATTTTCAGGCTTTTACGAAGACTTTAACAAGATCCGTGGGCAGTTAGATAGTATGGAGCGGACTTGGGAAACCGCTGACAAGAAACTTCGCACGGGTTCTGGCAATTTATACCGCCAGATGGAACAACTGGCTGACCTCGGTGCTAAAAACACCAAAAAACTATCTTCAGAATAAATAATCAAGACCATATTTAATGGCGCATGATTTCAATGAATCATGCGCCGTTGGTTGTTCTCCAGCTTCACTTTATACCAAATCGTTATGGTGCGCTTCAGTCTCAACAGCTGCAGTTGTTTGTTGCGCTCTTTGATAATCATCAATCTTGATGAAACGAAATTTCAATCTTTCTAACAATGCATACAGTGCCGGCACCAATATCAAGGTGATGACCGTAGCGAACAAGATACCAAAAGCCAAAGACACAGCCATTGGTACAATCACTTTCGCCTGCAATGATGGCTCAAACATGATTGGCAATAAGCCGAAGAATGTGGTCAAAGAGGTTAATAAAATGGCCCTGAATCTTTTTGAGCCGGCATGCTTGATGGCTTCCAACAAAGGTATGCCTTGGGCACGTTCTTTGTTGACGTAATCCACCATCACCAAAGAATCATTCACCACCACACCAAAGAGGGCTATTACACCAAATAATGACATCATACTGAAGGTTTCTCCGACGATCATGTGACCAACAATGGCACCTGTAATTCCAAATGGAATCACCGACATGATGATCAAAGGCTGGGCATAGGATTTCAAAGGAATCGCCATCAGAATATAAATCACCAAACAAGCAGCCAACATGCCTATGGCTAAATTAGACAGCAGTTCACCCATTTCTTTAGTCACACCATCAGTTTCAGAACGCACACCTGGGAATTTCTTTTTAATTTCAGGGATGTGAATAGCCTGTAATTCTTGCGCTATTTGCTGCGGGTCGCCAATGGCCTTGTCAACCACTGCGGTTAACCTTGCTGCTCGTTTGCGGTTCACACGTTCAATGGCATTGGCCGATTTACCTAAAGTCACTGTCGCTACGGTGTGTAAAGGCAGCTGTTCACCTTGTGGCGTGCGGATGCGCAGTTCATCCAAAGAATTCAATGATTCTCGTGTTTCACGGTCATAACGCAACATCACTTTGACTTCGTCATTGCCACGTTGCATGCGCTGAATTTCTTCACCATAAAAAGCTTGGCGCACTTGACGACCTAAGTCGGCTTGACTCAACCCTAAGTTTCGACCTAAAGGTTTCAATTCCAGCTTGATTTCATCTTTACCCGATTCAATAGAATTTCTGATGTCAGAGACACCATCATAATTTTTTAACACCGCTGCAATTTCATCAGTAGCCAAGCGCAATTGCTCAACATCCGGTCCACTGAGTTTCAAATTAATGTCAGGTCCTTGTCCCGGTCCAGTCAAAGCCATGGTGCCGATGTGCGTGGCACCGGGTACTTCACCTATATACTCACCCCAACGCTTGAGCATTTCCTTACCATCGATGACTGAATGTTCTTCTTTCACCAATTCCACAATCACACGACCAGAAACTTGTGAGTCTGTGAAAGCCAGCTGGTGGCTGAAAACCATGCCTGAATCCTTTCCATGTTCTTTACTGACGTCTTCGTCCAATTTTACCAATGCTTGTTCTACTTTTGCCAACACTTCATCGGTTCGTGATTGTGGCGTACCCTGTGCCATAGCAAAATCTGCTTGGACAAAATCAGCAACAAAATCAGGCATCATGACAAAGCGCACTATGCCATTGGCTATCAGGCCAATGCTGAGAAAAAATACGGCTACAAAAATACTCAAAGTCACGCCCGGTCTGGCAATGGCTTTTTCAATCAAAGGTTGGTACTTGGTTTTAACAAAGTGTTCTAATGCCGTATTCACTTTTCTTTGAAAACGCAACAAAGCACCTGGATTGTCGGTGCCAATGTCGTCAGTTTTCATGTGTGCCAAATGCGAAGGCAAGATCAGTTTTGATTCCACCAAAGAGAACAACAAACACAAAATCACCACCCAAGCGATGGATTCAAAAAATGAACCAAACATGGTGCCAACAAACAACATAGGCAAGAAAGCTGCCACTGTCGTCAACACGCCAAAAGTAGCCGGAGTCGCCACTTTTTGTGCACCTATCACCACATTTTTAAGTGAATGACCGTGGTGCTGAATTTCGTAATAAGAACTTTCGCCGATGACAATGGCATCATCCACCACAATACCTAAGACCAGAATGAATCCGAACATACTCAGCATGTTGATGCTCACACCCACAGCAGGTAACAACATGAAAGCACCCAAGAATGCCACTGGCAACCCGACCATAACCCAAAATGCCACGCGCAAACGCAGGAACATAGTCAGGATGATCAGAACCAATAATGCACCTTGCCACATGTTGCGTTGCATCATTTCTAAACGACCACGAACATAATGAGAAGAATCAGACCAGGTGGCCAGTGACATGTTATCTGGCATGTTGTTTTGTTTCTTTGCCACATAGGCATTCACTTGCTCTGATATATCGAGCACAGATTCATTTTCTACTGATTGAACTTGAATACTGATGCCTGGCTGACCGTCGAAAGTCGCCATACCACCACCTTCGGCAAAGCCATCTTTTATCTCTGCGATGTCACGCATCATCAAGCGCGAACCATCCGGGTTGGTGCGAACCACCACATCAGCGAAGTCTTTGCCCGTGTAAGCCTGACCGACTGAACGCAACAGTACATCACCGCGATCTGTTTTAATGGAACCACCTGGCATGTCTATGGAACTGGCACGCAAGGCAGATGCAATTTCATCAAAAGTCAAAGCATACTGGCGCATGGTTTGTTCTGTAACTTCAATCGCCACCTCATAGGGTCTTTCGCCCAGCAGTTGGGCCATTGACACATCTGGTAAATCAATGATGTCATCACGAATTAAGCGAGCTGTGGTCAGTAAATCCTGTTCTGGCACGTTACCATAAACTGAAACAAACATCACAGGCTGTTGAATCAAGATTTCACTGATAACCGGTTTTTCAGCTTGGACTGGGAATGAATTGATGCCATCAACTCGATTTTTGATTTCCGCCATCACGTCCTTTACTACGTAATCGTTGCCAATTTCTAAAGTACCGCGCGCAAAGCCTTCGTTCGAGACACAGGTGGTTTTGTCTATCCCTTCCAGTCCAGTGACCGCGTCTTCAATTTTTGAGCAGATGCCCTTTTCCACTTCATCAGGTGCCGCACCGGGGTAGGCCATGGTAACAGTGACCATATTGGTGGTGGTGGCAGGAAAGATCTCTTTTTTCAAAGTGCTGGCCACATACAAGCCGGCCAAAAGCAAAGAAAACATCAGTAGATTCGCCGCGACTGAATTGTTGGCGAACCAATAAATCAGTCCTTGGTCCCAACGCTTTTTCATGACTGCGACTCTGTTGTTTCAGTGACTTTTTCTGCTTTAACTTGCTCACCTTTTAGGCGCAATGTCATCCCTGCTTCGGGTGCTTGTATTGGCGTGATGACAATTTGATTTTTTTCACTTAAACCTGAGCTGACATAGAAATAATCATCGGTTTTATGGACCACATTCAAATCGAGAATCTCTAATTGACCGTTTCTGTAAACCGCAATTTGATTATTAGCCATCATCCATGCAGCAGGAACAGCGAACACATCAGTGAGTGATTCACCTTGAATTTGTGCTGATAAAAACGTGTTGAAATATAAACCTTTGGCAAGTGGCTGATTGATTTCTGCAACGGCGTAATTCAATAAAGTTTTGCTGTCTTTGGCAGATTCAAGTCGGGTTAACAACCCTTCAATCACATCATCTGTATTGCTGGCTGTGAACTGTACCGGGATAGGGTCTGTGTTTAAGTTGATTTTACTGAGTTTCAACTTGCTGATGTCACTGGCAGTTAATGGCAGGCGCACCTCAGCCACAGCAGTGCTGGCTATTGTGCCCAGTTGACCGGCCATGTTAACGTATTGTCCTATATCGATACTTTTGGTTAAAACGGTGCCGTCAAAGGGCGCAATGATTTGTGTTTTAGCGAGGTCTCTTTCAGCTTTGGCCACATCGGCAAGTGCTGCTTTGACGCTGGCTTTTGCGCCATTTAATTGAGGGATGTTTAGTACCAAGTCACTGGGTTTGCCTTGCTTTCCAAATGATTTCCAGTCTTTTAATGCTTGGTCCGATTTGGCTTGTTCTAAATCTAAATTGGCTTGGGCACTTGCCAGGTTTGCTTTGGCCCTTTGTACCGATACGCGATAATCTGCATCATCGATACTGACCAAGACATCACCGGCAGCAAATTGACCTCCTACCACAAAGACATCATTCAAAGACCGGACTTTACCAGAGATTTCAGACATCAAAGCGATTTCTCGCTTCGCTTTAACTGACCCTTGTGAATTAACCATTACATTCAAATCATTGCGTTTTAATGTGGCAGTTTCAACCAAAAAACCAGAAGGTCTGTCTGGAACAACAGCCGGTGGTTTCTTGAACATGCTCATCACAATCATCAATACAATAAATACGGCCAGAATCAAGAAAAAAGGCATGATGCGTTTGAGCAGTGACGGTTTTGTCTGGTTTTGAATGTGTTGCATTTTAAGACTCCAAAGGCAAATGCCTGATTTGGTGTTGTTTTGAATGCGCGTATTATACCTTATCTGTTTTTGAATGCAGTGTGTAAGAAGTTATGAATGAATGCTTGTTCATTTAATTTGGTTTATCGCAGGAGTTTATTGATTGGGCTTTTAGGCTTAGCTGGCGCTTGAGAAAGTTGAAGTAGCACCTAGGTTATATGTTACAAAACTCCTTGTTGGTATGATAGAAGATACCAACAAGGGAAATTGTACTTAAATGATTGTTTTATAATGATGCAACAGACAGATCCCAACCTAATTTTTTAGCCATTTTTTTGGCTTTCTTTTGGTATTTTTGGGCTAGCTTAGCGTCGCCTTTGATCATTTCTATTTGGGCTGCTGTTTGATACCAATACACATTTTTTTTCCTGTGATCAGTATAACTGGCTAAAAACTGTTCTGCTATTTTTAGTGTTTCCTCAGTTGGTGATTCAGAATCGGCTATAAATTGGGCATACTCAAGCTGGGATTCAGGGTTGCCAGATTCAGCTGACAGTTTGAGCCAGTTATGAGGAGATTTTTCAGTGTGGTTCAGGTTGTCATACTCAGTTAATAGGCGATGAACTTCACGGGCAGATTTATCATGGCCTTGTTCTGCAGCATAGACTATCCAATCCACGGCTTTTTGCTTTTCAACTTGACAGCCTTTTCCACGGAGGATGTTTTTACCTAATAAGTATTGGGCCTCAACATGGCCGTTTTGAGCCGCTTTTAACAACCAATGATTGGCTTCTTTTTGATCAATTTTTAGTTGTTCAGGAACGATGTGAGATCGAGCCGCAACCGCATAAACATATTGTGCATCTGGGTGACCTTGGCTGGCATGTTCTTTTAACGTTGTCAGTCTTTTTTCATATAAGTCATTGATTTTGCTTTGGCTGGCTTGCAAAGGCAATTCATAAATGAAGGTTTGTTTAGCTTGGACAACATAAGGGTCGACGCCTTCCGGGAAACTGACATCAAATTTAAATGTAGATAAAGCATCTACAGTCGGTTTCTCAAAAACTGTGTCTGGGAAAGATTCTATGATTTCAACAGATCTGACACTGCCATCTGGGTGGATGTCCATCATTGCTGTGACCCAGCCTTGCTTTCTGTCATTGAGCGCCTCTTTAGGATAGCGAGGAGCGGTTCTTTTTATGGGAGAAACCACTGCGTGCAGCTTGTTCTTTTGAGCTTTGTTGGGTATGTATTCGTTCGGTGACAACTTGTGAAGTATGGCTTCTTTTCCATATTGAGCCTGAATTTGGGCGGCTTTCTCTTCTAATATAGGGTGTTGGTTCTTATCGGTATCAGCAAGAATTTTTTCGGCAACTTTGGCGAAATCAGTGTGCTCATCTTGTTGCGCTAATTTACTCCACGCATAGGCCAGTTCAAGGTCTTTTGGCACACCTTCTCCGTTCATGTACATCACAGCCAAATTGAACTGTGCCCGGTGGTTACCCAGTGTGGCTAATTCAGAAAAAGTAGTGAATGCAGTCACGTAGTCTTTGTTTTCATATGCTTCAATGCCATCTAAAAAGTCGGCTTGAGCAAAGCCAGAAAGTAGCAATGAGAAGAGTATGATGGTGATTGATTTTTTGAGTTTCATTGTATATAGAGCTTGTGAAGAATGGTCATATTATCATAGCTAAACTTTAAAATCATAGGCCAATGGGTCAAAAAAAATCAGCATTATTTGTTATAATGCACATTTTGAAAAATCAATTTCAATCATGAATAAAAAACCCAATGTATTTACCCCTTTACGTGTGGCTTTGATGGTCGCTGTGGTCTTGGCCAATGTGATGGCTTTGGTGGCGTATTTAAATCCATCGGCTGCTTGGTCTGAACCGTTGGGAATCTATGCTGTTGTTTTTATTTTACTGTTTGTATTTGTGATTTTATTGGAGCTGGTCTGGATGTTGAACATGCGCAAAGTGCAGACAGACTCCCAAGTGCGAAGTCAATATAACAAAGCACTGGGTATCTATGGATTCTTTTTCGTCTTGGGTTTTGTTGAAGTTTACTTGGTATTAATGGGTTGAGAATTAACCTTTAGTACCGAATCGGGTGGCAATTTCAAGTGATTTAAAACCACTTTGTCACCTTCAATCACCACTTGAAAAACATCCCCATAATCTTCTTCAGTGAGGCCGTTCATTGTCTGCAGGGTCAACAATGAAACAGCCTCCGTTGTGGTATTGCTGTGTCCAACAGTTAAAGTGTTCCCTTGAAGTCCTTTCAATTCTTTAACCAGCAGTTCAAGTGCTCTGGGGTCATAGTGCTTAAGCGGAATGCCGAGCCTGTCTGAAAGGGGTTGTGCCGTCAGCTCAGTTCTTTTGTAGGCAGTGCTGTAGATGTGTTCGATATCAGCTTGTGAAAGTAGCAAGGCCAAGTTTTGTGCCCTTTGCTGACCTTTTAATGTTAATTCTGGATTTTTGTTTGCAGGATCATTGGTGATTTTCTCAGCATGTCTGACAAAGTAGTGTGTTGCGCTGTGAGCACAAGTGGTGCTGAGCAAGAATAACAGGGTAATCAGTTTCATTGTCAATTCACAAAAAATACCATTGTAACAAATCAGCAGTTGCTCGTGTGTTCAAATGGCTGTTACATGTTTTGACATCTATCACACCATGGCTTGTGTAAAATAGACGTTTTAAACAGATTGGATTCGCCATGAACAAATTGATCATCATAGCCTGTGTTTTTTTAACCGCTTGTGCGACTTCACCGACAGGGCGGCAACAGCTAATTTTAGTTGGAGACAGCCAAATGACACAAATGGGGATCACTTCTTTTCAAGAAATGAAAACGTCCCAGACAATCAGTAGAGACCGTGAAGTGAACCAATATGTTCAATGTGTCACCAATGCCATTTTAGATGTCATGCCTCAAGGTGGGCAAGATTGGGAAGTGGTGGTTTTTGAAGCGCCGAGTGCGAATGCCTTTGCACTCCCTGGTGGGAAAATTGGTGTTCATACTGGCTTATTGGCTGTAGCTGAAACGCCAGCACAATTGGCGACTGTTATCGGTCATGAAATTGGGCATGTGTTATCTCGTCATGGTGCAGAGCGGGTTTCGCATCAATTAGCCACACAAACTGGATTACAGCTGGCAGATGTCATGGCCAGCCAAAAGATTGAAGGTTCAACGGAACGTCAGATGTTAATGCTTGGGCTGGGTCTGGGTGCACAGCTGGGTGTTTTGTTACCTTATTCTAGAGAGCATGAGTCAGAAGCCGATGTGATTGGGCTGGATTTGATGGCTCAAGCGGGGTTCAATCCACAAGAAAGTGTGTCGCTGTGGCAGAACATGGACAAAGCGTCAGGCAGCCAAAGGCAGCCACAATTTATGTCGACGCACCCCAATCCACAAAAAAGAATCCAACGCTTACAAAGGCGTATGCCTAAGGCCTTGCCGTTGTATCAAAACAGTGGGCGAAAGCCAAACTGCCAACTGTGACAGGCTCTGTAATGATTTAATTCGGGCTGAATTGAATGGCTTGTTTGAGCTGTTGTTTACTGCTACTGAGGTTTCCAGCGGGCAAAGGCATTGATAACTGTGTCCAGATGCTTTGGTGTTTGAAAATCAGTTCATCTCCTTTGTTGAGCATGTCTAATAAATTTGATTGGTTTTCAAATGCTAATTTGAAGAATGCCTCGTCCATCAAGCGCTGATTGCCTTTGAGAACAGATCGAATTTCAGGTTGTAAGTACAATTGTGGAAACAATGACTGAGTCATTTTGTTAAACAATTGGCGTTCTGTCAGGTATTCAAAAACGGCGAGAGACAAGGCGGAATCATTGATTCTGGCGGCGTTAGAATACATCAGTTTTCGGTAAATTTGTTGTTGTACTGCATTGTTATGACGTAAAAAGGCTTCATTCACCGATTGTTTCACTTCTGTCATTTCGTCATAGAATAAAATGGCTGAGTGGTTTTCGTCAGCAAATTTACTTTGCCAGTTCTCTCCATCAGACCAATTGTTATCAATAACGGTGTTTATATTGGTGCGTTGGGCTGTTAAAAAAGTCAGGCGATTGGGAAATAAGCCATATGTGCCTCGTTCTAACTGGGTGTTTATTTGCTTTCCAACGATAGGTAATGGACAGTCCATGTTCAAAACCTCTTCTGAATTCTCTCCAAATAAATACAAATGTCGGGTTTCTCCCTCAATCAGTTTAGTGAAAACGGTTTGTTCTTGGTATTTACCGGTTAATTGTAACGACAGTTGACCAGTAAAATTGGCTATGCTGTTGTTGTTTAAGTGTGTGGGTTCGGTTTGGCGCTGCTTCCATTCGACTTGGTCATAGCACAGTTTTAATTCACCTAAACCAAACTGTTGAGCCATTTTAAGGTGGTTAGGAAACAGGTCCAGCAAGGCTGTACTGGCGGGTAACTCAACAAAAGCACCACAAGCTTTGGCAACATCACAGGGTGATATTTTGATGTTGTCAGAGGCCAGTTGTGTGTATTGATTGACGGGTTGAAAAAAATCAATCTGACTGTTTTCAGCCAGGTGCGAGTCACGGTAGATTTTTAATTGATCATTGATCGCCGCTTTGAGTTTGAGCCATTGTGTTTTGACGGTTTCAAATTGATTTTGAAGCACTTGATTTGATACCAAACAGTCAGGGTTTCTGTAGATGGCTTGACCGTTTTTGTATAAACTGACCAGTTGGTTCTTATCCGCCCAAGATGACATCAGGCCAGGCCACCTGTCGTGCAACCAAGCCATTGATTCGGCGGCCAATGTCCATTCAACAGGATTCGCTTGTAATTGCATGGATTTCTGACAGCTCTCATCACTGTCAGTACTCATGGCGAGAAAGTTGATGATTTGAAAGTGTGGTAGCTCCAGGGCCCTAGACAATGCCAAAGCGCCATCTAATCTAACCAGTTTACCCGAAAGAGCAGAGTTGGTTGCCCGCTGAATGCCCCATTGAGCAAATTCATTAACACAGCTTTGGAATTGTTTTTTTGCCATGGCGGGCTGTGGGTTGGGTGTTTCTTCGGCGCTTAAATTGAGGCAAATTTCTAAATTATTTTTTATGTCTTGGCGCAAAACATGGTTGGCATAATCTGCGGCTTGCTCCATTTCCCACACCAGCTCAAAAACTTTCAAATTTAAACTTTCATTGAAATGATCAGGGTTTTTAAATTTTTCAGGAATTTGGTTCAAAATTAACAGCATCAATGGGTAAATGCGGTTATCAATAGCTTCAATTTCAGCTTGATTGTTTTGCCAAACCTCTTGGGTGTTATCAATGACCTGTTGGAACTGTAATTGTTGGTCAGCTGTCAGCAACTGTGTGCTGTTTTCTGACAATTGGTAAATTTCTAACCAATCGTAAAAAAGAGATAACCAACGGGCATTTTGGATATGGTATTGAGCCCTGAGTAAGGCTGTTTGAATCGGGCTGATTGTGTTGTCCCATGCCTGACTGCTGATGGTTTCAGACAAGGGTACTTCGCCTTGAACGGCTTTTAAAACTTGGTACAACTGGCTGGTTTGTTTGTTTTTCTTTTGCTTAGGTACAATCCATTGGAAATCAGGGATTGTTAACCAAGTGGCAGAACCATTCATGTTTGACATCAACTGCTCCCAGTACAGAGGTAAGTTGATGTAATAACTGAAATAGTCACTGGCTGAAGTTTGTTCGGCGTCAGTTTCAAAAGCAGGCAGCAAAGGCAGGTCTACCAATCGCCAGTCATCCAGATCCATGCCATCACTGAATTGAATTAAAAACTGGCCAGCAGTCAGGTGTGAATTAATTTTAGGGAAAGATGGGATTGGCCTTATTTCAGTGTCTAAAGCATCTTCCCATTGGCTGGTCAACTGTTCATTTGACGCAAAAGAAGTGGTCATTTTCCAAGCGGTTTGAGTTAAATGTACCGCTGTTTTAATGTCTTTATTTTTTTGTAAATAGCGTGCGATGTCATGTGCATCTTGTGTTGTGAACTGAGGCTTAACTGGCTCAGTTGTTTCTTGTGCACAGGTGATGAAACTCAGTGTTGTAAAGCAAATTAACCAATATATTTTCATGGTGAAATTGTACCAAAGCGTTAACTGTTTTGTATTTGATTTGATGATTTATTTATTTGTTCTTAGATTTCTCGTATTGTCTTGCCACGACTGGAGTGTGGTATATGGTCCATAAAGCAGCAGACAAAGACAAAAAAGACAACCAAATCAAGTGGCGCCATTCAGTTGACATGGATTGTAGGATGTGAATTTCATTAACAAACACCGTTTCACAAGCACCGTTCCCTGTATCAGTTCTTGTTGTGCTTGTACCTCGTTCGTATCCCATGGGGTTGACATAGTGAGACAGCCAACCTTTGATGTGTATTTGGTCGCCAATGCGGATGCGGTCGATTGCTGACCTGATGTTTTCATCCGTTGCCAATAGGTGGTTATTTGAGAGTTGGTTGTGATTAAAATCTTCCCAAACTTGGTGACTTGACGCACCATAATTGCATGTGAATTGCCCATTGCTGAACTCCATAGCTTTAAGCAGCTGGGGGTCAGCCGAGGTTCCCCAGACAACACAAAAGTCAGCCACATTTAAATGGTCCTTGTTGAGGTCATGAATCATGGTGCTTCCATTGGCATCATGCAAGCGATAAGAAACCACCAATCCATATATTTCATAATCGTATTTGGGGATGACTTCAAATGTTTCTTTATTATATTCTGTCAAAAAGGCCGGACGGTTTATAGGACTTTGTTTTGGCTCTGATGAGAGTTCGGGTAAGGCTTTCAGTGTTTGTGTAAAATCATTGCGTTTGTAGATTGAGACAGCAAAGATGATAAAACTGATGAGGGCAACATAAGGCGCAGCAAATTGAAATGAGCGGTTCATGGTGGCTATGTTACTATAAGCTGTCATACAAAAATTGAATAATCGCCATTCAAATTGTGTAAAAAGACATTAGAATAGCGAGTTGAAGCAAACGTTTACAGGAACAGCATGAAACAACTGAAAATCATCACCACAGGTGGCACGATTGATAAAATGTATTTTGACGATTTGAGTGAGTATCAAATTGGCAAGCCAGTGATAGGTGAATTGTTACAATCATTTCATGTAGGCTTTGATTTCGAAGTGGTGCCGTTGTTAAAAAAAGATTCAATCTATATCAATGACGATGACCGCGACTTGATTCGCAAAGTGATTGAAAAATCAGATGAAACACACTTTCTCATCACGCATGGCACAGACACCATGGTCGATACAGCCAAATATTTACAAGGTATAGAAGGGAAAACCATTGTTATGACGGGCGCTTTGACACCCGCGAGGTTTAATTCTACTGACGCCATTTTTAACATAGGCTGTGCTGTATCTGCGGTGCAAACCCAGCCTCCCGGTATCTGGGTTATTATGAGTGGGCTGGTTTGGGATCCGATGAAAGTGCGAAAAAACCGTAAAGCCAACCGTTTTGAGGAGGCTTAAATGGCAGATATTTTAAGGGTTCATCCAGACAATCCTCAGCCCAGAAGCATCAAAGCAGCGATTGCATCTGTGCGAAATGGTGGGTTGATTGTGTATCCAACTGATTCAGGTTATGCGATTGGTTGGAGCATGGATAATGTAAAAGCTGCAAAAATTGTCAGTCAAATTAAAGAAATAGACGCACAACACCACTTCACGATGATGTGCGGGAACATTTCTCAGATGACCGAATTTGTTTTGGTGGATAATGTGGCTTTTCGTTTGATTAAACAACACACACCTGGTGCTTACACTTTTATTTTAGAAGCGACTCGGCGCGTGCCTAAGAAATTACAGCATCAAAAGCGTAAAACCATTGGTGTCAGAATCGCAGACCATGCTGTGGTCAGTGCTTTATTGGAAGAGTTGGGCGAGCCCATGATGACATCGACACTGGAATTCCCTGACATAGACATGTATGAATTGGATGTTGATGACATCAATTTAAAAGTCGGCAACAGGGTTAATAGCATCATCAGTGCAGGCTATACTGCACAAGAACCCACCACAGTGATTGATTTATCTGAAGGTGAGGTTAATGTGATTCGAGAAGGTAAAGGGCCGGTAGATTTTGTCTGAATCAGAGCAAAATACTAAAGACCCAATGGGTGTTGATATCGAAGCTATTGATGCTGAGGATCATGCAGCACCATTACCAAAAGAACCACAACAGCAAGAAATGCCTTTCGCCGTTGTTGAAGGTCGGCCTTACACCACGATGCCAACAGACCTCTATATACCGCCAGATGCTTTGGAAGTGATTCTTGAGGCTTTTGAAGGACCTTTGGATTTATTGCTTTATTTGATCAGGCGACAAAATTTAGACATTTTACATATCCCCATTCTGGACATCACCAAGCAGTATGTGGAATACATAGAGTTAATGCACAAGCTGAACTTTGAATTGGCAGCAGAGTATTTGGTGATGGCAGCGATGTTGGCAGAAATCAAATCTCGAATGTTGTTGCCTAAGCAAGAAAGTGAAGAAGAAGATGAGGCAGACCCGAGGGCTGAATTGATTCGCAGACTTCAAGAGTATGAACGTTTTAAGCAAGCGGCAGAAGAGATTGAACACATGCCGAGATTGGATCGAGATTTTATGGTGGCTTCGGTTTATGTTGATAAACAAGGTTTTCAACGCGATGATGAAGCCATAGACTTGCGTGATTTAATGATGGCATTCAAAGAGGTGATGGCACGGGCAGATTTGAAAGTATCTCATGAAATCGAGCGAGAAGTACTCAGCGTTCGAGACCGCATGGCGATAGTATTAGAAGCTTTGCTATCAGAAAAAATGGTGCGCTTTGGTTCGCTGTTTAAGAAGTCAGAAGGTAAGCAAGGTGCTTTGGTGACTTTTTTGGCTATTTTAGAACTATTGAAAGCACAATCTTTGGAATTGGTGCAAAATACAGCCTTTGGTGAAATTTATATCAAAAGTGCGGGGCAATGATCAATGGAAGTAACTGAGCTAAAATATATTCTAGAAGCGGCTTTGTTAGCCACTGATGAACCTTTGAGCATCAAGAGACTGTTACAGTTGTTCCCAGAACAAGAGTTGTCAGCTAATGACATCAACCAAGCCATACTGTCTCTCGAATCAGATTATTCTGGGCGTGGTATTGAATTGAAAAAGTTGGCCAGTGGTTACCGTTTACAAACCACGGAAGTCATGCAGCCATGGTTGCAAAACATGTGGCAACAAAGGCCCAAAAAATTATCAAGGGCTTTGTTAGAAACCTTGGCCTTAATCGCTTATCGTCAGCCCATAACGCGTGGTGAAATTGAAGAAGTACGCGGTGTGGCAGTTTCAAGTAAAATCATACATTATATGATGGACAAAGAATGGATCAGGGTTCTTGGCTATCGAGACGTGCCAGGAAAGCCTGCCATGCTTGGGACAACCAAAACATTTTTAGATTATTTTAATTTAACTTCGCTGCAAGATTTGCCGTCTTTGGCAGCGATCAAAGACATAGAAACCTTAGAACCTGAATTGGCTTTTGAAGCCACTGATTCTGAGCAAGAAACACAGGAAAGTGAAGCAGATGAAGAATAAAGACGACAAAAATCAAACTACTGAAGGTGTTGTTGATGACAGTCAAATTGATGAATTAGTTGAGGTTGAACCCACTGAGCGCATTCAAAAAACATTGGCCAGGTGTGGCTTGGGGTCGCGAAGACAAATTGAATCGGCAATTAAGTTGGGTCAAATCACGATTAATCGAGAGCCAGTTACCTTGGGTCAGAAGCTTTTGGTTGGTGACAAGATAGGTTGGAAAAACCGCGCTTGGATAGTTGAGCTAGAAGTGATGATGCCTAAGGTATTGATGTACCACAAGCCTTTGGGTTTGGTGTGTACTAAACGTGATGAGAAGGGCCGACCTACGGTTTTTGATAAGCTGCCACAAGTCAAAGGAGAGAAGTGGATGAACATTGGCAGATTGGATATCAACACGACAGGTCTGTTGTTATTCACGACTGACGGCGATTTTGCCAATCACATGATGCACCCCAGCGCCAATATTGACCGTGAATATGCATGTCGTATTTTTGGAGAAATTAAAGAAGACGCAGTGAAAAATTTATTAGCTGGTGTTGAGTTGGAAGATGGTGTGGCAAAATTCAGTGATGTTCAGGCCGCTGGCGGTGAAGACACCAGTAACAAGTGGTTTCATGTGGCTTTGATGGAAGGTAAAAATCGAGAAGTTCGAAGGCTCTGGGAATCACAAGGTGTTCAGGTTAATCGTTTGAAGCGGGTCAGGTACGGCGGTGTCTTTTTACCAAAGAATTTACGACAAGGAGATTGCAGAGAGTTGAATGCCAAAGAGTTGGCTTTACTTTTTAAAGATTCATCTTATGAGCCTGCGACCCAAAAACTGGTGGTCAACTCACTGCGTAAAGGGCGCGCTTAGTAGACCAAAAGCTGTGAATAAAGGCCGTGACCTTATCAGGCCACGGCTTTTTTTATTACCATTTAAAAGGTGGTTTCTTTCGCCAATATTGAATCAATAAAAACCCAGTTATAGCGCCACCTAAGTGAGCCAAATGGGCGATACCATCTTGTCGGGCAGCCAAGCTGCTATAGACAGACATGCCTGCAATGATCATGACAAAGTATTTGGCTTTGATGGGTATGGGAGGCAAAACCAACATGATGGTATGGTTAGGCCACATCATGCCATAAGCAATCAACAACCCATAAACCGCCCCAGAAATACCAATGGCTGGATAGGGACTGAACAATGCATTGGCCAAGCCTGAGCCAAGTATGCAAGCAATGATAAAAATGGCATATCTTTTTTCTCCCCAGTAATGTTCGATTTGAGAGCCAAACATCCAAATAGCGAAGCCATTGAAAAATAAGTGCATTAAATTGCCATGCAGCAGGGCATAGGTTATCAGTTGCCAAGGATAAAAGTATTCACTTTGGATGGGAAACAGCGGGAAATACCTGTGAATAATGTATACGCCATTTTGAGTAATGGCTTGCAATAAATTTTCTGCCACAAACATCACCACGATGGCAATCAAAACATTTCTGGTAACTGTGGGAATATTTGCAATGGGGTTTTGATTGTTCATTTTTTAGTTTGGGAGAAAAATTTGTTGAGAATGTGCTGGTAATTTGAGGCCATCACTGGCTATTTCAAGGATTAAATGACCGGTGGTGGCAGGTGTAAAGCCCTGTGACTGACTTTGTGTCAGGTATTGATGAAGTTGACTGATTGTCGGGTTGTGTCCCACAAGTATCAAGTTTTCTGCTGCATGTTCTGTAATGACATCACACCAATCCCCCACACTGGCTGAATAAAGATGCCTCAGTTCAATGGTTTCAAAGGCGGTTAATGATTGGCAGATGTTTGCTGTTGTGCTTAAGGTCCTTTGAGCCGCAGACGTGATGATTTTTGTTTTCCCGTTGAGGATGTTTTGTGCAATAAATGTGCCCACTTGAGACGCTTGATTACACCCTGATTCTGAAAGTGGTCTACTGAAATCGTCATTTCCAAGAAAAGGAGAGTGACCGTGGCGGACGATAAATAAATTGATGTTCATTCGGGTGCAGGCTTACTCAAGGTTTGGGCTTGTTGGATGAAGTTATTTTTAACCGCTTCAATACTGCTTTGTGCGTCCATGTCTTTGATTGTTTTTGAAATGGCAGTGATTCGTTTGGCATTGCGGGATTTTTCGGGTTGAAAAATGGATCTGGCTGTTTTGGAGTGGAAATGTTGTTGGTCAAAAAAGTAGGCCATTTGTGCCTGTGAAAAAAATTGTTGAGGCGGAATTTTGGCCTTTTGATGACTGACCAATTCATCAAAGACTTTGATGGCAGATTTTGCATATTTATTCAAAGGCAGGCTGACATTGGCTGTATCAATATCACAAGCTAAATAAACCAATTCTTCGTCTTGTTCGGTAAAGCGTAATTGAGCCAGCAGACGGCGAGATAAATTCCCTTGGAAAAAGTTAGTGCTTCTTTTGCCGGCGGTACCAAATGTGCTGGCATGAATCATTGTCATCAAGAGCATCAGTCTATGTGAGTTCCAGAGTGTGCTTTCTGGGTATTGGTTTATCAGTCGTTCTACTTCAATGTAACTGGCGGCCTCATTGGCTCCTACCAAAGATTCATCATCAGCGTCTTTACTTGGTTCGGCTTGGCGTAAATCATGGCTGGCAGCAAACACCGATAAAATGGCGAGTCCTGTGAGTGATAAGTGGGTACTGTGTTGGCTTTGTGTACACCTGACCAAACGCAATAACAATTCATTGATGTGTCGTTCGTTGTGGTATGCCCTGGGATTGGCACTGAGACTGCCATTGCGCATCGCCATTCGTGCATAACAAATCGTTACAACTTCTATTAACTCAGCCAACCAGTGCTTTCCTTTGAACTGAACTTGGGCCCAGTTGTGCCAAATATCTAATTTTGGATGACCATTAGGCAAACAAGCGAGCACTTCTTGTGCTTCGTCAAAAGTCACAATTCGTGATTCAACATCATCTACTTGCGCCACTTCAATCATTGCTTATTCAGTCATGTATTGGTTTTTCAGTTTAACATAATGGTGAGCAGAATATTCTAGCCATTCTATTTGTTTATCCGTCAAGTCTTTGACTTTTCTGGCAGGATTGCCCACCCATAATTCACCGCTTTTGATGACCTTGCCTGGTGGAAGTACGCTGCCAGCGCCCAGCATGCTGTGATGTTCCATTTGTGCCTTGTCTAATATGGTTGAGCCCATGCCAACCAAACAAAAGTCTCCAATGTCACAGGCATGTAGAATCGCGCCATGTCCAACAGTTACGCCTTTGCCTAGGGATAAAGGGCCTCCGTCTTGATCGTAAGGGCCGACATGTGTGACGTGTAGGATGCTGCCATCTTGTACATTTGTTAGGTCTCCAATCACGATGTGATTCACGTCTCCACGTATAACCGTAGCCGGCCAAACAGACACATCTTTGCCCAGCGTGACTTGCCCAATAACTGTTGCAGCCTCGTCAACATAAGCTGAATCATCGATCTTGGGTTGGTGGTGCTTAAAATTTCTGATGTTCATGGTTTTCTAGCATAAAAAAACGCCCTATATCAGGGCGCTTTTAATCAAAGGGTGATATCAGTAAGTCATGTTTGATTCAATGACCAGGCCCTTGTCTGTAAAGTTTAAGCTGCCTTTGGCATCTTTCCAGTAAATCATATTCAAAGTCATGTCCTTTTGGACCATCAATTCTTTTTTGATGTCATCAGGTAGTCCAGGCATTTCGGCCATGGCAAAAACTTGTTCCATGATGCGTTTGTAACCTTCGCCAGAAGCACTGAATGTCATGAGTTTATTGGCACCTTCTGATTTGACTAATTCGCTTAATCCACCACCGTCTTCATGCCCAATTGATAAGCCAACTGTGTTATCTGTTAATGCACCATAGAAAAATTCTGCATCGAAAGGGATGTTTTTACCAGACACTGGCAATTTATCTCCTAAGTGAACCAATGAGCCATCCGTATTTAATTTGACTTCAGCCAATTGGGGTATCATCATTTGTGCCATGCCCAGCATGCCTTGGGCTTCGTCAACGGCGAGTAAAACTTGTGCTTTAAAACTTTCAACGATTTTCTCTGGTTGTCCGGAGTCAACAGCTGCTGGATTAAGTTTTAAGTCATCCATAGAAAAATTGAAACCTTTGAAATTACCTACAAATGGAGGAATGGGTTGATTCAATTGTGCTTGCATTTGAGAGGCATTTTGATTCAGTTGTACTAAATGTTCACACTGGTAAGGTTTTTCGACCAATCGTTGTACATATTTAGACGCTACTTTTTTCGCAGCCAATAAATCAAAGCTCATGCCAAATGCAAATGCAGACTGGGTATTACCTGCTGGTACGCGTCCGGCAATTGAGGCCAAATCACTGCCAATTTCTGTATCAGTTTCCAAGATAAACTGTGTGTTAAAGCTGTCATCAGTCATGCTTGTGATACCCGCAACCATACGAGGCATGTTGCTAACCAAGCCAGTAAACTCAGTTTTACACTCACTTGATAGCATGTTGTCTTCAATTTGCATGAAATTTAACATGGCCGAATTGTGTTGGCCTGGGTTTATAAAATAGTCGGCAGCAGCCGCCATGTCTATGACCATCATGTCATTCAGCTGAAAGCCATACTTATCTTTGACTTGGTTCATGATGGTGCTGTCTTGAACCAACGAGGTTTGTGGTTTTTCTAAGCCCATCAAAACGTTTAACATTTGATCTTTGATGGGAGTGGGTGCCAATGACATAACCAAGTAATCGTTATCCAAACCAATGAATACAGTGGCTTGATCCGCTGCTAATTCACGGACTTTCATGCCGCTCACTTCACTGGCTGTGAAAGGGATGTCAAATTCGCCTTGTGCTTCCGTCAATAAAGCTTCGAGTTGATTGTCAGCAGATAATTTAATCCTTATGACTGGGAATAAATCAACCGTATACATAGCCAATTGAGATTCCATCATTTTGAAACCCAATTTTGACATGTCGCCGTTATTAAACCATTTGTCGATGAACGGTTTGACTTTTTGTTCTATGGCAGCTTGATCAGTACCACCTTTTTTCATTGCCGCTTCTAAACCTTCATCTATCATGGTTTTCATGTATTCGCTCATGTTGCCCATGTATGTATCCATGGTTTCGATATAGCGCTTAGGATACTGGTTGCTGCTTATGCCACTTAAAGCCAATAAAGGTGTGTCACTGGGGATGTAGTTCAAAATATCAGCCTGTGGGGCTGTGGCTTGAACAGGCGCGACTGCTGTTGTTTTATTTTCTGCATTGTCGTCAGAACAGGCGACCAATGCGCTGGCCATACAAGCCATGGTTAATATTTTTTTCATCTTATGCTCCAATAATTTCTACAATTAATTCTGTGCCTTCAATGCCAGTGACTTTGACCTTGGTATCAACAGGGGCGTCGTTACCTCGGACTTTCCAAGTGGAGTCATCAACATTGATTTTACCTACGCCATTTTCGATGGCGTGGCTGAGTTGAAATGTTCGGCCAATATATTGATGGCCACGTTTGTTTAAGTTGGGTCTGGTTGAGGTTTTATCTCTTGTTAGGTCGTATTTATGCCAAGCAATAACCGATAAAATCGAAACCACAGTGAATACCAGTATTTGCATTTCCCAACCAAATCCAAACACCCACAATAAAGCGGCGGTGACGGCAGCTGCAAAGCTGATCCATAACATATAAACCGTTCCCACCATCATTTCAATGACCAGCATCACAACGGCGATGCTGAGCCAATGCCAAGGTGTCATGTTAACTATATTCTCCATCATATCAAGATGCCTTATCGTCTTTCATGCCTTTGGCCAATTCTGTGATGCCCGCCAATGAACCCAATATTTGGGTCGCTTCCATTGGTAAAATCATGGTTTTTTGATTAGGAGAATCTGCAAACTTGCCAAAAGATTCTAAGTATTTTTGAGCAACAAAATAGTTAATGGCATTTACGTCGCCTGCTGCAATCGCTTTTGAAACCATGTGCGTTGCTTTGGCCTCTGCTTCTGCAGATCGTTCACGGGCTTCAGCTTCACGGAAAGCGGCCTCTTTCAAACCTTCGGCTTCTAAAATGGCGGCTTGTTTACGACCTTCAGCTTGTAGTATGTCAGATTGTCTGTGACCTTCAGCTTCCAAAATTTCGGCACGTTTTTCACGTTCTGCTTTCATTTGTCTGGCCATAGACGCAACCAAATCATGTGGTGGTTTAATGTCTTTGATTTCAATCCGAGTCACTTTAACACCCCAAGGTGATGTGGCTTCATCAACAACAGCCAATAAACGGTGGTTGATTTCATCTCGTTTAGATAAGGATTCGTCTAAATCCATGGCGCCCAAAACCGTACGTATATTGGTCATGGTTAAGTTTAAAATGGCATACTCTAAGCGATTCACCTCATAGGCTGCTTTAACGCAATCTAAAATTTGATAAAACACCACGCCATCAACTGTAACAACCGCATTGTCCTTAGTGATGACTTCTTGTGATGGGACATTGGCTACTTGTTCCATCATGTTAATTTTTCTACCGATGCGTTCAACGAATGGCACTTTCAGTCCCAATCCAGGTGGAAACACCCGTTTGAATTCACCAAATCGTTCAACAGTATATTCAAAGCCTTGGGGTACGATGACAAAGACGCTTTTCAAAAAAACAATGCCGAAAACGGCCAAGACCACATAAAAATAGTTTACTTCCATAGATTCCTCCAATAATTTATAAGGCATGGTAAAAATTGAGCAATGATTTTAAACCAGGCAGTATTAAGTTGTAACGCGTTTAACTCTAATTATGATAAATGATTGGCAGAAAAATAGCATGTGCCATTAGTGACACGCATCAATTCAGCAAGGCTTGGGTCAATTGTGATTGGTTTAATGGTTTTGATAACACTTGGTCAAACCCTTTTTGGTACAAAACTTCGATTTGATTTTTGTTGGGATTACCTGTCATGACCAATACTTTATCAGCCAATTGCTTTAGGAGGTTAATGTGATCTTCAGCTTGTCCATCTGATAAATTTCTGTCTGTTAAGACCACGTCAAACTTTCTAGTTTTATATTTTTTTTTGACTTCTTGCCAACTGGCAGCTTGATCAATGTCTAGGTTAAGTTGATGTAGATAATAAGCAAACAAGCGGCGTAAATCATCATCGTCTTCTATTAATAATACCTTTTGTGTGCTGTGTTTAAACTCAGGGTAGGCGATTCTAAAGCAGCTTCCTTTATCAGAGCTGTATGCTAAAGACAGTGTCAAATTCATTCCTTCTGCTAACATTTTTGCAATTGCCAAGCCTATACCTGAACCTTTGGCGTGCCCTTGTCGTTCTCGCTGCCAGCTTTGGAACAGTTTATTTTGAAAGTCAGGGCTTATTCCTATACCGGTATCAATAACATCAACGGCCAGTCCTTTAATTCCTGCCTGTACTTCGATATGTATTTTACCCACTTCTGTGTATTTGATGGCATTGCTTATCAGATTGGTAAGGATTTGTTGCCATTGTGCCTTATGGGCATACAGTGTAACTGACTTGGGACAGTTGATTGTAAAAGCCAAAGCCTTAAAGCTTGCCAGTGGCGATAAGCTGTCATGGAGATCGTGCAATAAAACTGAAAGGTTAAATGATTGCTTTTCTGATACCGCTTCATTTTTATCAATATGAAGTGTTTGTTTTATGATTTCTTGTAAATGATGACTGTTTCTTATGATGACTTCAAGTGCTTGTTCTGTGGTGTTTGGGTCTTTGAGGGCCATCTGAGCATGGCCTTGAATGCTGTTCAATGGTGTGCCCATTTCATGTGACAGCGCAGAGATTAAAAATGATTTGTCCTGATTGGCTTGTTTTAATTGTTGCTGCGCTTTTTCTAAAGCATTCAGCATAATGCGAAGGTTCTGATTTTGAAGTTGTGATTCGAGTGCCACTTGTTGCTTTGTTTGTATTTCCTTAAAGACTTGGTCCTGAGGAATTAAAATCAAATGGTGGCGGGAATTTGCAATATGGTGGTGTAAATCAACCACTTGTTGTTGATTTAATTGATAAAAAGGAATCAAAAAGTTTTCGTCATAGCTTTCAGTCTCTAAGCCAGGGATTAGCGACTGAATCGAGTGGTTAACATTAATATCAGGCAAGATGCTCTTGTTGCCTTGATAGTCAATAATCACGCCACTTTTGTTTATTTCAACCAGCAAGTAATCATGCAGTTGATAATGCTTGAAGAGGTGGTTTTGTATATTTACTGGCAGACTCACTTGAGAAATTGGGAAAGTATAATAAACCCTTTTTCAACATCTTCACCGGTTTTTGCACTGGTCCATATGCTATTGTTTGTCAGTGTTTGAATGACACTGTCTTGCTCACTTCCCCATACCCTTTGGTCAGTTAAGTCTTTTTTATTGATAAAGCATATGCTGGGAAGTTCACTCAGTTGTGGATTGGTTTCTTGGATGGTTGCCAGCGTGCTGACTGATTCAGGGTTGGTAGAGTCAGCTACATAAATTATCCCATGAGTGCCTCTTAAATAAGGTACATAATGATTTTCTTGCTCAAAACCAGCAATGTCCCAAATAATCAGCTTTATATGCTCACTGACAATTTTTGTTGAAATGCTAACGCCTACTGTGGTGTGGTATTTCTCTGAAAAATGATTTTTAACATAACGATCAACTAAAGAAGTTTTTCCTACACCAAAACGACCAACCATACATATTTTTTTTGATAACATCATTGCTTCTCGAACCACACGCCAATTTTTTTGGGGTTTATTTGTTGATTTAAAGATTCACACGCCTCGTTAACTGAATCTGACAATGCCAATGTGCTGTTTGACTCGGATAAAAAGTCATGAACCATAGTCAATCTTTTTTGGTTATTGAGTAGGCTCTCCTCAATTGAGCCTTGACAGTCACTTCTGGCATGTAGGGTGAGTTGCCCTTTTTCATAAAACTGATTAATTTGATTGTCCCACTCAACAATTTTTAAGATTTGTTTTTTATTTTGATCACTCAGTTGTTCTAAGCTGTGAATTAATACTGCCTGGTTATTGATTTGTTCAACGAGGCTCGCTCTATTAGGTACTGGTTTTAATTGTTGGCTGTTGATGTCAGGAAATGATTGTTTTAATCTGCTCAAATACTGATTCCACAAGGTAGCCGGTGTCATTCCTGAGGCGTTGATTTGATTTCCATTTGCTGATAGTTCAACACCTTTGGGTGGCGGATACGAGCTCGTAAATTGTTGTAAGCGTGATGACAAATCTTTGGGGTCATGAGCTGTGGTGTTGTTGATGACCTGGTTGATGCCAGGTAATAGGGTCAAATGATGCCAATCATTTTGACTGTCTTTGGATCTTTCGCCTGAAAGTGTGATGGTCCCTTGTTTGAAGCTGGTATTGATGTTGGCTTGATTGATGTATTGATTGGCCCGTTTTTCAATCAATGAGTCATCAAGCGAATAAAATGATACTGTGTTGAATGTGACATCATTCAAATGTGAAACGACTGACAAAGGGTCTTTAAAGCCTGTGACAAAATATCGATTATCTTTGGACGTGATGTCAGTCACTACCAATCCAGGTATGTTTTTTAACTGATTGAGCTTGTTTGTAGTGTTTTTGTTTTTTTGATATCTGCTGTAGCTGAACCACGCAATCACGAGGGTTAAAATGATTAACCAAGGCCATAAGGTTAATTTTTTTTCGCTTTGTATTTTCTTCTGTATCAGATGCTCAGATAAGTCATGGCGGGCGGCCAGGTGGTTATTCCAAAGGTTTTGGTCTTCAAAATCTAAACCATATTTAAGGTGTACATGGCTTAATAAGTCGGCCAGTTGGATTCTTAACCTGCCTGAGGGCGCGCCTTTAATCAGTGCGGCTAAATTAAACTTATTGCCAGGAAAAACCCACAGTAAATCATCTCCTAATTCTGCAGCCGAAAGTGTTCCCGTATCTGTATGCAGAGAATCGCTGACAAAGTCTTGTATTGCCGTTAGCATGGCTGACATGGCCTCTTTGTCTTGAATCAAATCGCTTTCTTGGCCAGCGTATTCAACCAGTAAGCCAGTTTCTTTATCTATCAGAAAAAGTTGTTGGACTTGGTACTGTATGGTGTTTTCAAAAACAATTTCGCTTAAAGGGACTCCAGAGCGAAATGCTTTCCAGCGCCATTTCATGTATTTAAGTGAAAGCCCTTGCTCCAATGTATTATTGATTTCAGAAATGAACCTGCGCATGGATTGAATGACCGCACTTCTGATGACGGGAGAAATGATGGGTGTTAATAATGCAGTGAGGCCTTTGGGGTCGCGTTTTAACGCGTTGAGGTAGTGTTCTGGTTTACTGCTGGTAAATTTGTCTTGGAAGCTTGGGTTGTTTTTTAACGTTAAGTCACTGGCTTGCTCTAATACTAAACTGAGCTTTTGTGCCAAGGCATCATCATCATTTAACAGTTGACGGAAGGCTGCTAAATCAGCTATTTCGTCTTTGAAAAGCAAAGTTTTCAGCTTTTCATAGTCATCACTCATGTTTTCACTTACTCGGAAATTTTATCGGCCAATTGTTTTAATAACTGTGCCAAATCTTGTTTTTGAGTCAGTCGGCCATTGATGTCTTCGACTTGAGTTTGTAGTTCATTTAAAATGCTGGCTTCGGTATCAATGATTTTATTACTGAGGTTCTTTTCTAAAGCGCTTAAGTGCTTTTCATGATCCTGTACCAATTGATTGAAATGATTCTCATTGTTTTTTTCAGCAGAGGCCAGATTGTTAGTTAAATGAATATTCAGTGCTTCTAGCTGCTTTTTGATACCACTGAATTGGGCGGAGATGTCTTTTTCGAGTTGAGCAAATTTTTTATCAATCTTTTTGGTTTGCTCACCAAAGAGAATGTCCCTAATTTGATCAACTGAATTGTTTTTTTCTGTCATGATGTCTCCTTTTAAAGTTTAATCAATCGGTAACCTTTGTGGTAAATTGAAACCAATTTCCAGCCACTGTTACCATCTAAATGAAGTTTCTTACGCAATCTACTGATGTGCGTGTCTACTGTGCGAGTTGATAATGAAGGTGATTTAGACCATATGGACTCTAATAAAACATCTCTACTTGTGATTTGGCCTTCATTGCCAAAAAGGAACTTTGCCAGCTGATATTCCTTTTCTGTGAGTGAAATGACTTCGTCATTCATGTTAACTTCATTTGTGGTATCTAAGAATTCATAAGGGCTGGTGTCTGTGTTCTGAGACACTTTGCTGTAACGTCGAGAAACTGCTGAAATTCTCGCCATTAATTCCGCTTGTTTAACGGGTTTGGTTAAATAGTCATCAGCACCCAAAGTCAGGGCTTCTACTACGGCTTCTTCGCTGTTTCGTGATGAATTGAAAATGATGGGAATGCTTTCATGGCCATTAGACTTAATCCAGCGCATGACATCCAACCCTGAAATGCCAGGAAGGTTCCAGTCGAGTAACAACAGGTCGGGTTGTTTGACTTGTAATCGATCAATCAGTTCGCGACCGGTTTCAAAAACTTCACTGACATGGTTTTTTTCTTTCAGCCACAATTGCAACAGCAGTGCTTGATCAGTATCGTCTTCTAGTATGTATATTTTCATTATTTAAGTTCAGCTTAAGGGAAAGCGGCCCATTGTTGTTTTGTTATTCTGCCACAAAAGTTTATCATTTCAAACACTTAGTGTTGAATCTGTAAGTTTTACTTTTAAATTCAGTTTTTAGAAATGAAAGTTCAATCATTTTATAACATGTTGATAAACTTTTGTTTCAGCTTGGTGAAAGGTGCACGGGCCATAAAGTTAAAGTTCAGTCTGGATTGGTAATAGACTGACTTCATGTGACTCATGGCTTGAAACCCTTGATGGCCATGATAAGCGCCCATTCCGCTGGCTCCCACGCCACCAAATGCCAACCCTTCTTGTGCAAACTGCACCAAAGTATCATTGATGGCGAGGCTGCCAGAAATGCTTTCTTCTCTCACTTTTTTAATGGTTCGAGGGTGGTTGCTGAAAAGGTATAAGGTCAATGGTCGTGCCCTTCGGCTAACATATTGAAGCGCGTCTTCAATCGTATCTATTGCAATTATGGGCAGTATGGGGCCAAATATCTCTTCTTGCATCAATGGACTGTCCGCAGCCGGTTCATCAACCACTACTGGTTTCATCATTCTGCCAGGTGCATCTGTACCAAGTGGTGCGAAGATTTGGTCTTCTGCAATGCCATCAAGCAATTTATTTAAGCGGTTGTGATGTGATGAATTAACAATGTGACTGTAGTCCTTGCTAGCCGTGATGTTAGGATAGGCGGCTTTAATTTGCTGTGTCAGTGCATTGATGAGTGCCTTCTTGCGGTCCTTATGGATTAAAATATAATCGGGTGCTATACAGGTTTGACCGGCATTAAACCACTTGCCCCCAACTATGCTTTTTGCGGCTGCTTTCAAATCGTATTTGTCGTCAATGAGTACAGGTGACTTGCCACCCAGCTCAAGTGTTACTGGAGTTAAATGTTCTGCTGCATTGCGCATAATGATTTTACCTACCTGAGTGGAACCTGTGAATAAAATGTGATCAAGTGGCAATTGACTGAACGCACTGGCCACACTGACATCACCCAGGACTACATACACTTCGTCATCATGAAAAACATCGGCTATGATTTTATGGATGAGTAGTGACGTTTTGGGCGTGACTTCGGATGGTTTTATCATCACGCGGTTACCGGCACTGATGGCGGCCGCTAACGGTGCCATGACTAAATTAAATGGGTAGTTCCATGGTGCCATGATGCCAACAACGCCTAAAGGTTGAGGCGAAATTGCGCACTTTGAAGGATAAAATTTCCAATTGCTGTGCCTGGTTTGTGGCTTGACCCATTGATCAATGTGTTTTATGTTGTGGTGAATTTCTTCTAAACTTACCATGATTTCTGCCAACAAAGTTTCATTGGCGCTGCGGTGTTCAAAGTCTTCACTTATGGCTTGAATGATTTTGGATTGCTGTTGTTTGATGCAGCGAGCTAATTTTTTTAATAACAAACTGCGTTTCGGAACTTCCAAGGGTGGCAGTTGCTTCATTTGTTTTAATTTTTTTTGAAGTTCGTTTTTCATGGACATTCCTATGCTATGGGTAAAAAGAGGTCGATCAGCGCGCCTTGGTCATGGTTTTTAACGCTGATTTCACCACCGTGTTCTTCTACTATTTTTTTAACGATTGCCAGTCCTAAGCCAGAACCACGTGTTTTGGTTGACTCATAAGGCTCAAAAACTTGAGATAAATTTTCTTGTTTAAAACCATGACCGTTATCTTGGATTGAAACTTGCAAGCGATTGTCTTTTTGTTGGGTAGTGATGTTAATTTTTACCTCGCCTTCATCAACACTTTCTTGTGCATTTTTTATCAAGTTGGTGAGCAGCTGCGTCATTCGCCCTTTATCCAAAAGTAAGTTAGGTTCTGGATGCGCCAGTTGCACTTCAAAATGTATCCCTGGGTGAGAAATGGAGTACAGATCAACGACCTCATTGATGAGGTCGTTCAAGCCACCTAATTCTTTTTTCAATTCTGGAGGTTTGGCATAATCTGAAAATGCATTGACCAACGTTTTCAAGTTTTCTACTTGAGCGACTATGGTTTGAGTGGCACGATTCAAGATTTCATCTTCATCTTTTGACAGCTTACCTTCAAAACGCATTTGCATACGCTCTGCGGACAGCTGAATAGGAGTGAGTGGGTTTTTTACTTCATGTGCCAAGCGGCGCGCCACTTCACTCCATGCGGCATCTCTTTGTGCTTGGTTGATGATGGTTTGGTCATCAAAAACCACAACATGCGCGCCGCCTTCAATTTCATCATGACTGATGTGGCTACCTCGAACCAATAAAATTCGACGGAGAGAATCTTCCGCGATCAAAACCTCTTGTTGCCAATGAGGTGTCTTTGAGCTGACCTTGCTTTTGATTAAATCAACCAAAGGTGTCAAAGTTGGGTTTTTCATTGCCAAAAAGTCTATGTTTTGATTAATTAGACTTCGGTCTGCTAAATGCAAAATCCTGTTAGTACTTTCGTTACTTAATCGAATCAACTGATCTTGGTCGATACTGATGACACCACTGGAAATGTGTGACATCACTTTTTCTAAGTAAGTTCTTTGTCCTTCAGCATCAGATTGTGCACGGTGTGCCAACGCACTGGAACTGGCAATTTCTGTCGACATGCTGTTGAATGATTGAACCAAAAATCCTAGCTCATCGTTTGACTCAACAGGGATGATGCGACTGAAATCACCTTCGGCAATGGCCTTCGTGCCTTCTGACAGTGATTTAATGGGTGCCACCAAGCGACGAGCAGATGAAAAGGCGCGCAACATCGCCAGAAATACACTGATCAAAAGGACCACTGTTAAAATAATAACAAAAGTGTTTTCTAACTGCTGTCGTTGGTACGCTTGTTTGTTGTATTGGTGGTATTGGGTTTCGATATTGTGTGCCAGTGATTCATATTCACTAGGTACAGAGAACAGTGCTTGTAAAATACGTTTTTGACCTATGTTTAAACTGGTTTTATTATCAATGGGCAGGGCGACACGAATTTGAAGCTCGTTTTTACCATAGGGTTCAATGCGAGCATAGTTTCTGCTATTCCCCACTTCGTTGATTACCCTGCTGGGCAAGACAGGCTGTTGAAATTTCAGTGGGTCAATTTGACTAGAAGCCAGCATTTGACCGTCGCTGCTGTGTAAGCTCAATGCAGAAGCCTGGCTTTCATCGAGGATTCGATCGAGGTAAATGCTTTGGCTCAGTGGGTCAATTTCTGCCAATTGAGCGGCCATGTCTTTGCCGTCGTTTAAGTGTGTTTTGGTTTGTGTGTCGAGAAAAATTTGTCCCAATTCAATGGCATCTTCCAGCGCGCTGTCTGTTTCAACATTGAACCAAGTGTCAATGTATTGAGTGACCAACAAATTGGCGAAAAAATAGACCACAATGACTGGTGGCAAGGAAAGGCCCGCAAACATCAATACCAGCCTTGTGGTTAATTGGATGCCTGGTTCATTTTGTTTTCGCCTGATGATCAGCCACACAATGCGTTGTAATATTAAAACCACCAATACCACGACGGCCAAAACTGACGCTCCAAACAACCACAAATACATGCGATTGAATTGGTCAGAACTTTGGATGGCAAAAATTAAAAAATACAAAGCCAAAAGCAACGATGCCACCAACATCAGTAAGGGAATCGATTTGGTCAGTAGTTGCTTGAGTTTGGCGTTCATGGGCGTTGTGCTGACTTGGGTTTGTCCAAAGGACTTTCAAACCAGTCTGACTTGAATCTCCAGTCGTTTGATAAGAGCACTGGAAGTTGCATCGCTGAAGGTAAAGCCCCCGCATCCAATCGCAAGCGGGTAGAAAAATAGTCAGTTTCTTGGGCCAAATTTAAAGGCAGCTTAAATTCTGTTCGGCGTTCTATGTGACGCCACAAATCAGCAAGAGAAACAAAGCTGTTTCTTTCGTCATTGTCCGTGTTGTGAAGTTGATATTGGCCACTGAGTGAGAAGTACCGCACCTCAAAAGTTTGTTGGTGCTTACTGATGGTGTTGTCAAACCAATAGTCTCGGCTTTGGCGGCTGTGTAACTTGGCAATCAAAGACAGCACAATGCCACTGTTTATGGCTTCGTTAATCACTTCTGAGGCCGTTATGTTGTAATGTGGGTTGACTGTTAGTTGGAGCGCACCCCACTGAGTTTCTATGCTTTGAACTTGTATGTCACCGGCTTGAGAATGGGTGGACAAGATGAGACAAAAAATGAAACCAATAAACCTCATTCGCAACGCTCCAATAGGCAGTAATAAAAACCATCCATTTCATCTGTACCTGTGATGATTTGTTGCCCGTGCTTCCCGACAACCGCTCCTGGAACAGTGATAGGTATTTCTTGAAAGTGCGGGTGGGACTTTAAAAAGCGAGCCATCTGGCGTTCATTTTCAGCCTTAAACATAGAGCATGTGGCATACAGTAACTTGCCTTTGGGTTTTAATATTTCGGCATGGGCATGCAGGATGCATTGCTGCAAGTCGACCAATGGTTTGATATGACCCGCTTGGCGCATCACTTTCATGTCTGGGTTTCGCCTGACTACGCCAGAGGCACTGCAAGGCACGTCCAACAAAATTTTATCATAAGCATGACCATCATGCCATTTGTCAGGACGCTCAGCATCGGCAACCAGCAGTTGATTGGCTGACAAGCCCAGGCGGTGCAAGTTGTGTTCAACAAGTTTCATCCTATCAGGATCTAACTCGAGGATATCAAGGATGATTTGTGGTTGGTATTCAAGCAGGTGACAACTTTTCCCGCCGGGTGCTGCACAGGCATCAAGTATTCTTTCCCCTGCTTGAGGGTCTAACAAGCTGGCAGTAAATTGAGCCGCTGCATCTTGAACAGAAACGTCGCCTTGCTTCAATAGTTGGCCAATATCAATTGATGCATCTTCACATAACCAAGCTTGTTTCATTGATGCATGCGGGCGGCCAGGTGGTAAAGCTGCATCCGGGTTTTTGACTCGCAGCCACAAAGGTGGCTTTTGGTTGTTGGCATGCAAAATCTGGTCTGCATGTTCTGGCCAGTCTTTTCTGAGTTGCTTAATCCACCATTCTGGGTGGTTGTGCTTTTGTGAAGCTGTTTGAGGTTCAAATGCAGTGTCATTCAGTGCTTTCTTTAACACTTTATTGACCAGCCCTGTGGCCCAATGCTTTTTCAACTTTTTACATGCTTTGACGGCTTCATTGACAGTTGCATGGTCAGGTGCGCCCATGACAAATTTTTGTGTCACACTGAGGGTTAATATCAAATCCACCAACTGGTCTTTGATGGCTTTAGGCACAAATTTTTGCCACCTTGCTTGCATTTCCTGAAAATGACGCATGGTTTGGTAGCAACAGTTTTGAATCCAAGCTTTGTCTTGTTGGGGCAAGTCGCTGGGTAAAACTTGTATTAAAGCAGGTTTGATGTGTTGGTGTTTATAGCACACTTGATATAGCACTTGGCAACTGAGTACCCGGTTGTTTTTTGATGTGTTCTTCATGTGTACCACAATGGTTTACTGACCATCAATGCGGTGATGGGCATGCGCTTTTTCCCCGGTTTTTGAATTTCGAGTAAAGACAATTGGCCAGGGTGGCATTGTATATGCAATTGTTTTTTATCTGCAAAGGCTATGTCTCCAGAGTTTTTTGTGTTTTCATTGTTTGTTGTGACGACCTCAGCTTGCCAAATTTTTAAGCCTTCTCCTGCCACTTCACAGCTGCTACCAGGCCAAGGTGTGAATGCACGAATCTGTCTTTCAATCACTGCTGCAGGTTGGTGCCAATTAATAACAGATTCTGATTTTTGTAATTTATGTGCGTAGGTTGCCAGGTTGTTGTTTTGAGGCTCTGCTTTGCCTAATGTTTTGTTTTCAAGCGACTGAATACAATCAACAATGGCCTTTCCACCCAGGTCGCTTAAGCGATCATGCAAGGTTTGGGCCGTGTCTTGAGCATCGATGTCAGTGGAATAAATCCTATAAACAGGCCCAGTATCTAGCCCCGCTTCCATTTGCATGATGCTGATGCCGGTTTTTTTGTCACCTGCCAAAATGGCCCTGTGTATAGGTGCCGCTCCGCGCCAACGAGGTAAAATTGAAGCATGTATGTTCCAACAGCCGTGTTTGGGCATGTCCAAAATTACTTGGGGAATGATCAGACCATATGCCACTACAACCATCAAATCACATTTAAAAGAGGCCAGCAGTTCTTGTGTAACCTCACTTTTAAGGTTTATTGGCTGAAATACCGGGATGTCATGCTTTTCTGCTTCTAGTTTGACGGGCGTTTTTTGCTCTTTTTGTCCCCTGCCTTTGGGTTTGTCTGGCTGAGTGAATACGGCTTGGATGTGGTGTCCAGCGTTTATCAGATGTTGAAGTGCTGTAACGGAAAAGTCAGGCGTGCCACAAAAAATAATATTCATATGTCGTCCAATGGTAATGAAATTTGTGAAGGTTTGATGCTGCCTTCGTCATGAAAAATTCTTTTGTATTCAGCGCGTGAAACGGAAACATACCTTTCATTGCCACCTATTTGAATTTGAGCGCCCGTTTTAATGGCTTTGCCGTCATCATCAATCCGCACCACCATGGTGGCCTTTTTACCTGTATGACAAATGGTTTTCAATTCTTTCAACTCATCAGCCCATGCCAAAAGGTATTGGCTGCCTTCAAATAATTCTCCTTGAAAGTCAGTGCGTAAACCGTAGGCGAGAACGGGTACGTGTATTTGGTCAACAATGTCACCCAGTTGAAAAACTTGTGCTTTGCTTAAAAACTGTGCTTCATCCACCAAAATACAATCAACCGGTGGCTGGCTTTTCACCAAGTCGTACAAATCTTCACTTTGATTGAAAATAATTGAAGGTGCAGAAAGCCCAATCCTTGACGTGACGACACCTTGACCATACCGGTCATCAATGGATGAAGACAATATCAGAGAAGTCATTCCTCGTTCTCGGTAGTTGTGACTGGACTGCAATAAGTGGGTTGTTTTACCGGCATTCATTGCTGAATAATAAAAATACAGTTTGGCCATTGTGGCAAATTTCGGGTTGATTGAAACAGGCATTTTACTACAAGAGGCCTTTGCTTGATTCGTGAATCAAGTTAAAAAGTTTAAAAATGAACTGCTTTGTGCTGAATGTCTTACAAATAATGGCGTGTTACAGGGATAATTGTTGAGTTATACGTCAACTTGAGCAGCTTTTTTGTTTGAAAGGCAAAAGAAGAGGGGGGAAGGTTCCTTTATATGACCGTGTTTGCTGTTTGTTTCATTAATGCCATGAATTCACTGATGGGCATGGGTTTGGCAAACAAAAACCCCTGGAGGGCTGTATAATTAAGTCCTTCAATCAATTGGTGTTGTTGGGTTGTTTCTACGCCTTCAATAATGACATTCAAATCCAGTTCATTGGCTAAGGTGGTAATGGCTTTGACTATGGCGCGTTGTTTTTTGTGGTTGGTTCGTTGTTCGATAAAGGCTTTGTCAATTTTAAGCTCTTGTATGGGTAAATCATGTAAATAGGCCAAAGACGAAAAACCCATGCCAAAATCATCAATAGAAAACTGAAAGCCCATCGATTGTAAAACTTCAATCTGTTCAGATACAACTTGAGATCGATCTAACAGTATCGACTCTGTGATTTCTAATTTGAACCGACGGGGCTCAAGTCCGTGTTCCATGATGGTTTGTAATAACATCTGCCCCAATTTTGTTCTCAGCTGAGTGGTACTGATGTTGATACTTAAAGTGAAATCTTGATGACCCAATAGGCAGTCTATTTGCTGGATAAGCTGACAGGATTGCTTAAGTATGATTTGTTGTAATTGGTTGATTAGCCCCGAGTTTTCAGCAATGGGAATGAATTCGGAAGGTTGTACTACCGTTTTTCCGCCCACTTGCCAGCGAATCAGTGCTTCAGCTGAAATGATTTGATTGTGATGATTAAATTGCGGTTGAAAGTAGGCGTGAAAGGAATGATTTTTGATGCCTTTTTGTATGTCACTCTCAATTTTAAATCTTTGAGCTGTGTTGTCGCTGAATTGTTGGTCAAACACAACCAATTGTTTGCCTCCCATCTTTTTGGCTTGGTACATACACATGTCAGCTTGTTGAAGCACCTGGTCTGCAGTGGCCGCTTGGTTGCCGTCAAATATTGAAATGCCAATACTGCAACCAATCTGATACTCAGCTTTATTATAGAAAAAGGATTTGCTGACCTGTTTAATCAACATTTCTGAAAGTGCTACTGCATGTGACTTCAACTGTTCAGCGTCAATGCTTAAATCATCTAGTAAGATGACAAACTCATCACCACCAATTCTAGCCAAAGCGGCGTTCAAAGGTATGACTTGTTTTAGCCTTAAACCAATCATTATCAAGAATTCATCGCCAATGCTGTGGCCAAGTGAATCGTTGATTTTTTTGAAGTCATCAAGGTCAACGAAAATTAAAGCCCCATGAAGTTGGTTGCGGGCCACCAGCTGAATTTTTTCTTCAAGGCGTTCCATTAAATAACTTCTGTTAGCCAGTTGAGTCAATGAATCATAATAGGCCAGCTCTTCAATTTGTGCTTTGTCTTTGTTTTGTTGGGTAACATCTCTCGCCATATAAAGCAGGCGCCTTTCATGTGTGTCTCTGTCTTGTTCGGCAGGAATGATGCGACCTTCAAAATCTGTTTTTCCAATAGGCAAATCTAAACTGTATTCAATGACTTGAATTTTATTGTTATCCAGTGCTTGAGTGATGCCATGTTCCACTTTTGTGGAGACATCGGGTGGAAGAACTTCATTATACTTTTTGTCTATAAACTCAGATTCAGCCATCATCAACAAGTCTGGGCTGCCTCCCAATAAATTTTCTATGGTGCCATCATGGTTTAGTACAAACATCAAGTCAGGGATCAGTTTAGAAAAAGCTTTCATTCGGTGGTTGCTGTCTTGGATTGACTGAGTCAAAGATTTTTGTTTTTTATGAAGCTGATTTTTTTCGATGGTGACAGCAACAAATTGCGCGTAGTGTTGAGTCAATGCCACTTCAAAACGATTCGGTTCCATATGGGATTTGAGGTAAATGTCTAAGCTACCATAAACTTCATTTTCAGTGATTGAAATAGGCCAAGAACCACAAGCCTTTATGCCTGCTTTCTGTAAAACTTGTTGCCCACATATCCAGTGTTCAGTCGTACTGATATTTTGAGAAAACACGGGTTGGTTTTTAAGTATCGACTGAAGTGTAGTGCAAGGGCTGGATTCTCTTTGTATGCTGAGCGAGCAAACTTCCGGTAAGCTGGGACAAATTCTGTGATTGAAAAAGTCGTCTTTTTGAATTGAAATGCCGACGATAATGTCTTTGTTTTGAATCGATTTTTCAAGCAGCAAACAAATTTGATTTAAACAGTCAGTTAATGGCGCATCTGAAACAACCAGCCCCAAAGCTTGGTTTTGCGCGTCTAAAATTTGATTTAATTTTTGGTGGCTGATATCAGGCATAGACCAAACAGTTTAACCACAGTTGTCTTTGATTACAAAAATGCTTGTGTTAAATTTTAAATAAATTGAAACAGAAACGAGATTAATATGTCAGAAGAAAAGTACATACAGGTGACTGTGAGCTGTTCGTCAGATGTGGAGGCAGTGGCTTTGGTCAAGTTGTTGTTGTCCCAAAGGTTGGTGGCCTGTGGACAAATTATCGATTCAATGCAATCATTTTATCGTTGGCAGGGTCAAATAGCATCTGCTAACGAATGTTTGTTGTTATTAAAAACAAAAGAAGCCTTGTTTGAGCGGATAGAACAGGAAATTTTGACACAACACAGTTATGATGTGCCAGAAATAATTGCCACACCTCTGGTGGCGCTATCAAAACCTTATAAGAAGTGGATAGATGAAGAAACTATTTAATGTGCTGGCCTTGTGGCTGTTGGTTGGGCCGGTGTGGTCTGAAGAAAAAATATTGCCTGTTGATGAGGCCTTTAAGCAAACAGTTGTTGCAATTGATGGTATGGCAGCGGTTACCTTTGATATCGCTGATGGGTATTATTTGTATCGTCATGCATTTAAGTTCGATGGACTGGGAGTCTCATTGTCTGAAGCACAGATTCCTCAGGGTAAGAAAAAAACTGATGAGTTTTTTGGAGAAGTGGAAACCTACCGAAAACAAGTGGTCATCAACATCCCTTATCAAGATGCGCAAGCAGGGTCACAATTAGAAGTCAAATTCCAAGGTTGTGCAGATGCGGGTATTTGTTACCCGCCGCAGAAACGGTTGTTTGATGTGCCTGAGTCAAGAGATCAGCTGGTTTCGAGCACATCATCTACTTTGTCATTCTCAAATGAAGGGAATTCATTCTTTGGCGGTGCCACTTCATTACCAGTCAGTGAAGCTTTTCGATTTGAAGTGATTGCCTTGTCGGATAAGGCGTTGAGTGCCAGGTTTACGATGGCGCCTCATATTTATCTTTACAAAGATCAGATTCAGTTTTCAACATATACTCAAGGTATCGCTTTGGCTTCACCTGAATTTCCACCTGCAGTGAAGAAAGACGACCCTGAGTTTGGTTTGGTAGATGTTTATTATGATGTGGTTGAAATTACTGTTCCATTTTCGCGTTCCGTTGAACTGTCTCAAGTTGATATAGAGGTTGCCTTTCAAGGTTGTGAAGACGGTAAAATTTGTTATCCACCTGATTCAAGAATGGTGGCTGTAGATTTGCCTAAAGCAGAACAGTTGGAAGTGGCACCTTTAAAAACTGTTGAACCAGAAATTCAGGTTCAGTCATTGTCGGAAACACAGCAATTAACAGCAAACATCTCTCAAAACCCAATGTGGTTGACGGTTTTAAAATTCTTTGGATTTGGTTTGCTGCTGTCACTAACACCTTGTGTGTTTCCGATGATTCCCATCCTGTCTAGCTTGATTGTTGGTCAAAAGAACCCCAGTACCTCACGCGCATTTGTTTTGTCATTGACCTATGTGTTGGCGATGGCATTGACCTATACGGTTGTGGGCATAGTTGCGGGTTTGATGGGCGCTAATTTACAGGCCATATTTCAAAAGCCGTGGATCATTATTTCGTTCAGTGTGGTCTTTGTGTTACTGGCTTTGTCGATGTTTGGTTATTATGAGCTGCAATTGCCTGCCAAATGGCAAAACAAATTATCCAATATTTCTAACAAACAAAAAAGTGGCTCCATCTTAGGAGTGGCTGTGATGGGCTTTTTGTCGGCATTGATTGTTGGTCCTTGTGTGGCACCGCCTTTGGCTGCCGCTGTGATTTATATTTCTACAGAGCATAGTGGTGCCGTTTTGGGTGGCTTGGCTTTGTTCGCTATGTCTATGGGGATGGGCATTCCTTTGATTGCGATTGGCACTTCTGCGGGTAAGTGGATGCCGTCATCAGGTGGTTGGATGAATGTGGTTAAAGCATTTTTTGGTATCGCTTTATTGGGTATGGCAATCTGGTTTATGTCGCGAATTTTGGATGCCAATGTGGTGTTGTTTATGTGGGCGGGTTTAATCATAACTTCCGCATTCATGTGGAGTGCTTATGCAAAAAACAACGGATTAACAGGTGTATGGGCCTCATTTTTTGATGCAGTGAAGGTAGTGGGGGTATTAATTGGTGCTGCACAACTTGTAGGTGCAATGGCTGGAGGGACTGACCCAATTAAACCATTGAAAGGTGTGTTTTCAGTTGTTGGTCAAGCAGAAATTAAGAAACTAGAGTTCACCAAAATCAAATCACTTGAAGCGTTGCAAGCGGCTTTAAAAGCCAGTGACAAGCCTGTGTATTTTGATTTTTATGCTGACTGGTGTACCGAGTGCAAGCGCATGGAGGCAACCACATTTCAAGATCCAGACTTGGTTGCCTTGTCTTCGCAATTGACGCTATTAAAGGCAGATGTGACTGCCAATGATGAAATCGATGCGGCATTGATGGGCCACTTTCAAATTGTCGGCCCGCCTGCCAGTTTATTTTTTGCAGCCGGTGGTGCGCCATTGGTTCAGCATAATTTCTTTGGTTATAAGTCAGCAAAGGAATTAAAACAAACGTTTGAAAAAATATTAAATTAAGCAAGTTTCTGGACATTCGAAGACGTTTGCTTCAAAATCGACGCACTTAGAAGCGAAGTTTTAATAAATATGATGCAAATTGCTGTTGTCAATGGGCCTAACTTGAACCTGTTAGGTACACGAGAGCCAGAAGTGTATGGCAGCCAAACATTAGATGACATCAATCAAAGTATCACTCAACTGGCCGATGATCTGAATATCAAAACGCAGTTTTGTCAATCTAATGCTGAACATGAGTTGGTTGACTTTATTCATCAGATGTCAGTACAAGGCGTTGATGGTATCATTATCAATCCGGCTGCTTTCACCCACACCAGTGTTGCTTTGCGTGATGCACTATTGGGCACTCAGATTCCTTTTGTTGAAGTGCACTTGTCTAATGTGCATGCACGTGAGGAATTCAGAAGCCATTCTTGGTTCTCTGATATTGCATTGGGCACAATCACAGGCTTGGGTTCTGAAGGTTATTTGGCGGCGCTTCGCTACTTTTCCACCACAATTAAATAAAAGGTCTATCAATGGATATCAGAAAAATTAAAAAACTCATTGAGCTGTTAGAGCATTCCTCTTTAACAGAAATGGAAATCACCGAAGGTGAAGAAACAGTGAAGTTGTCTCGCACCAGTCAAATGGCTGCACCTGCCCAAGCAACTTTTGCCGTTCCGCAAGCGGCACCTGTTGCCTCTGCTGCGCCGGCGGCTGAGGCGACACCAGTGACAAATGAGGCACCTGCTTTGAGTGGTCAAGTGGTGAGAAGTCCTATGGTTGGTACTTTTTATGCCGCACCATCTCCTGATGCTGAACCCTTTATTAAAGTGGGTCAAAAAGTAGCAGCGGGAGACACTTTGTGTATGGTTGAAGCGATGAAAATGTTCAATCAAATTGAATCAGAGTTTTCAGGTACTGTGAAACGCATCTTGGTTGATAACGGTCAGCCAGTTGAGTTTGATGAACCTTTGTTTGAAATTGAATAAAGGGGGACATCATGTTCAGTAAAATAGTGATTGCCAATCGTGGTGAGATTGCTTTGAGGATTCTCAGGGCCTGTCAAACCATGGGCATCAAAACGGTGGCCGTTCATTCTACGGTCGATCGTAACCAAAAACATGTGGGCATGGCCGATGAGTCGGTATGTATTGGCCCGCCATCTTCTTTGGAATCTTATTTAGACATTCCTAAAATCATAGCTGCAGCTGAAGTGACAGATGCGGAAGGGATTCACCCAGGTTATGGATTCTTGGCTGAAAATGCCGAATTTGCAGAGTCTGTTGTTGAGTCGGGTTTTAAATTCATAGGACCCAAAGCCGAAACTATTCGATTGATGGGCGACAAAGTGGCAGCCATTGATGCCATGAATGCCGCTGGCGTGCCGTGTGTTCCCGGTTCTGGTGGCCCATTGGGAGATGATCCTGAGGAAAATATCAAGATTGCCAAGCGAGTTGGTTATCCTGTGATTGTCAAAGCAGCAGCAGGCGGTGGTGGTCGTGGTATGCGAGTGGTGCATACAGAAGCGGCATTAAATCATGCAATCAGCACCACAAAAACAGAAGCCAAAGCGGCTTTTGGTGATGATACCGTTTACATGGAAAAATTCTTAGAAAACCCACGCCACATTGAAATACAAGTGTTGTCAGATGCATTTGGCAATGCGATTCATTTGGGTGAACGAGATTGTTCAATGCAAAGGCGTCACCAGAAAGTGGTAGAAGAGGCGCCAGCCCCAGGTATCACAGAGGCACAGCGCCAAGCCATTGGCCAAGTGTGTGTGGAAGCCTGTAAACGCATCAAATATGAAGGTGCGGGTACGTTTGAGTTTTTGTATGACGATGGTGAGTTTTATTTCATTGAAATGAACACACGCATTCAGGTGGAACATCCTGTCACAGAAGCGATTACAGGTGTCGATTTGATTAAACAACAGTTGTTGATTGGTTCAGGTGAGCCTTTGTCTATTAAACAAGAAGACATTGTGATTTCTGGACATTCAATAGAATGCCGAGTCAATGCAGAAGATCCTGATACATTCATGCCTTGTCCTGGAACTGTGGATATTTTTCATGCGCCAGGTGGGCCTGGTGTACGTGTTGATTCACATATTTATGATGGGTATCGAGTGCCACCTAATTATGATTCAATGATAGGCAAGATCATCACACATGGTGAAGACAGAATCACAGCAATACGTCGCATGCGATTGGCATTAGCAGAAACTGTGGTTTCTGGTATCAAAACCAACATTCCTTTGCAGCAACGCATCATGCAAGATCAAGGGTTTGTTACTGGTGGACAAAACATCCACTACTTAGAAAAACGCCTCAACCAACAAAAATAAGGCCACAGAGGCAGAAATAAAAAATGGATTTTTACGAACTCACCATGTCATTGCCTCAACCTCAGGTTGAGGCAATGGATGCCATGCTGACCCAGTTGGGTGCAGTAGGGATCACATACAGTGACGCCGAAGACGCTCCTATATACGAGCCTTTGCCAGGTGAAATGCCACTCTGGGAGGATATCAAGGTCATTGCTTTATATGATGATTTAAAGCTTTATGAACAATCTAAGCAATGGTTACAAGTTCAATTTCCACAGTTAGAAGTGTTGGCAACCAAGTTAAAAGATCAAGTTTGGGAGCGTGTTTGGATGGACCATTTCAAACCCATGCGTTTTGGACAAAACTCTTGGGTGGTTCCAGATGGATTTGATGTGGTTGATGAATCTGCGGTTAACTTGATTCTTGACCCAGGCTTGGCCTTTGGTACGGGCACACACCCTACCACTGCTTTGTGTTTAGAGTGGTTGGATTTACATGATGTTAAAGACAAACGCCTGGTTGATTTTGGTTGTGGTTCAGGGGTATTGGCTATTATGGCGTTATTGCACGGCGCAAAAGAGGTTATCTGTGTTGATATTGATGACCAAGCCATTGAGGCCACGCTTCAAAATGCGACCAAAAATGGCGTCGCTGATGGCATCAAGGTGGTTCAACCTGATCAAGTAGCCAGCATAAAAAACCAACACGGTGTATTGGCCAATATTTTGGCAGCCCCTTTGATGCAGTTGTCGACAGTGTTTTCTGAAATGCTGGAAGACAAAGGCTTTATTGTGCTCAGTGGTATATTGGCAGAGCAGCAAAAACAGGTCATGGATAAATATGAATCATGTTTTGTTGACATTGAAGGAAAAATTGAACAAGATTGGTGTCGAGTGAGTGCGCGTAAGCGTTGAGGAGTAACTGACCCGATTAAAACGGGTTGAATCAGAAATCAGGGCCATGACCCTGAAGACAGGCCAAATATTTTGTTTACCCAATGTCGCGGTTGCGGAGAAAAATTCATCCTAGAAGTTGAGCAGTTGGTGCATTCACGTGGCCAAGTGCGTTGCAACATGTGTGGCACAGTGTTTGATGCACTGGAAACTTTGAGTGCAGAAAAACCTCTTGAAGATGAAGATTTGTTGTTGCATGATTTTGATAATGCGCCGCCTTTATTGACTCACGTTTACGATATGGATGTCGAGCCAGATGATGATGTGCTGCAAGTATTGAACGACCTGCTACCAGAAAATTTACCCCCTAATGAAATTGACGAACAGCCTTTTGAAGTTGTTGGTGATGCAGAGGAATGGGGTGATGAACAAGAGTCAGCTGAAGAAGTTGCGCCGATGTTCACAGAAAACAAGGTCAAGAAAGAAAAATCACCTACTGGTTCGGGCTTTTGGGGTTTGTTGGCTACAGCCATGGTGGTATTGATTTGTTGGCAGTTGGTTTTGGTGTTACAAAATGGTACTTTGAAATTGCCAGAGAAGCCATGGGCAGAAGCTGTTTGTTCATGGGTTGCTTGTGCTCAAATTAAAAAAGAGGTGGATTTGGGAGCGATTTCATTGGTTTCTAGGAACATCAGACCACACCCAGGTAGAGACCAAGCTTTGATGATTTCAGCCAGTATGATCAATGCAAATGAAAGCAGCGCACAATTCCCAGTGCTTGAAATCAAATTATCTGACTTGAATGGAAAAGTGGTTGGAATGCGCAGGTTTTTGCCTGACGAATATGTTTCCGATGAAATCATAGCCAGTGGCTTTGTAAAAAACACTTTGGTGCCTTTCAGCTTAGAAATTGAGAGCCCTGGTGACAATGCCGTGGCATTTGAGATTGGGTTTGTTCAGCCATGAAAATCATTAATTCCAAGCAAGATAATAATCAGTTAGTCAATGACTTTAAAGCGCAAAAAACTGAGCATGATGGCAAGTCTCAAAAAGGGTGTACACAACGTGCCGTCCACCATTATTTAAAAAACTTAAATGGTCATGAAACGGTAACCAATGACCTTTATGATTTGGTCATCGCAGAAACAGAAAAGGGCATGATCTTAGAAGTGCTTGATTGGTGTAAAGGCAACCAAAGTAAAGCGGCTCAATTGTTGGGCATTACCAGAACGACATTGAGAAATAAAATCAGAAAACTTGGACTGTAATTGTCAGGTTGTCCATCTATTGAGCAGGTGACTTGTGTCGTCCTCAATTAGAAATCAGTAAATCCACATTAAATGCTGTATTTTTTTTACCAATCTGATGCGGCTTGTTCAATTGGCGTTATAATAGCCACCTTCTTGAAAATTCTTTAGAACCATGACCCAAAATCGTGTGCCCATCCGCAGGGCTTTAATCAGTGTTTCAGATAAAACCAATGTCATTGAATTGGCCCAAGGCTTAAGTAAATTAGGTGTCGAATTACTTTCTACTGGAGGAACGGCTAAATTACTTGCAGAAGCGGGTTTGGTGGTGACAGAAATATCAGAGTATACCCAATTTCCTGAAATGATGGATGGCCGTTTAAAAACCTTACATCCTAAAGTACATGGCGCTTTATTAGGTCGCTCAGGAGTCGATGAAGATGTGATGGAGCAGCATGACATTGAAGGCATCGACTTGTTGGTGGTTAATTTATATCCGTTTGAAGAAACGGTGGCAAAAGCTGACGTTCAATTGAGCGAGGCGATAGAGAACATTGACATCGGCGGACCTGCCATGATACGAGCAGCGTCGAAGAATCATGACCGTGTAACCGTTTTGGTTAACCCGGCTGATTACCAAGAAATGCTAGAAGAGTTCAGTACTTATGGCGGTATGTCACATGCCAATCGCCATGTGTTGGCGGCCAAGGCTTTTGCACACACCGCACGATATGACGGCTTGATTGCGAATTACTTAAGTGCCATAACCGACACTGAAGAGAAAAAAGAGTTTCCTCGTTATTTGACCACTCAATTCACGCATCGCAGTGAATTAAGGTACGGTGAGAATCCACACCAATCGGCGGCTTTTTACATTGAGCCCAATGCCAAAGCTGGCACCATAGGTTATGCCAGACAAATTCAAGGCAAGGCTTTGTCATACAACAACATTGCAGATGCTGATGCGGCATTGTCTTGTGTCAAAGAATTTACCGAGCCTGCCTGTGTGATTGTTAAACATGCCAACCCTTGTGGTGTTGCGGTTGAAAGTAACTTGACTTTGGCCTATTTGAAAGCATTCACAACTGATCCAACATCGGCTTTTGGTGGTGTTTTGGCCTTCAATGGTGTGGTAGATGGCAAAACAGCTGAGAGCATTTTGGACAAGCAGTTTGCCGAAGTGATCATTGCGCCCAGTTTTGATAAAGAAGCATTGGCTGTATTTGCTACCAAGAAAAATTTAAGAATCATCAGCTGTGGTGAATGGTCAGATAAGCCAGAGCCATGGATGATGTATAAGCGTGTCAGTGGTGGTTTGTTGGTTCAAGATGCAGACGTTGATATGTTAGATGTTGAACAATCTAAAATCGTCAGTAAGCGAAAGCCTACACGAGATGAATTGGCCGATATGCAGTTTGCTTGGAAGGTTGGAAAATGGGTCAAGTCTAATGCCATTGTTTATGCCAAAGGCGGGCAAACCATTGGTGTGGGTGCAGGACAAATGAGTCGTGTGGTTTCTGCACGTATTGCTTCAATGAAAGCCGATGATGCCGGATTGAAAGTGCCCGGTTCTGTGATGGCTTCAGATGCCTTTTTCCCTTTCCGTGACGGCATAGATGCCGCAGCACAAGCTGGGATTTCAGCAGTGATTCAACCCGGTGGTTCGATCCGTGATGAAGAAGTGATTCAAGCGGCTGATGAACATGACATTGCCATGATTTTTACTGGCATGCGTCACTTTAACCATTAATTAAGGGTAGCAAACATGAATAAAGTTTTGGTTATTGGTTCTGGTGGCAGGGAGCATGCGCTGGCATGGCGATTGGCACAATCAACCACAGTTGAACAAGTTTTTGTGGCACCTGGGAATGCAGGTACTGCGATTGAAGATGGCATCGATAATGTGGTTTTGGATGTCAATAATCACCAAGCAGTGATTCAGTTTTGTCAGTTACAAAACGTCACGTTGGTGGTGGTAGGACCTGAACAACCTTTGGTTGATGGCATGGTGGATGATTTGTCAGCAGCAGGTATTCCATGTTTTGGTCCTTCAGCAGCGGCAGCTCAACTGGAAGGTTCTAAAGCTTTTGCCAAACAATTTTTAGAAAAGCACAACATTCCAACAGCGGCTTATGGTGAGTTCATCACTGTGGCAGAGGCCAAAACTTACCTACAAGACAAGTCATTTCCTATTGTCATCAAGGCTGATGGTTTGGCAGCAGGTAAAGGTGTCATCATTGCTGAAGATTTGGCACATGCCGAAGCGACAGTGGAAGACATGTTAGAGGCCAATGCCTTTGGTGATGCGGGCAGTCGCATCATCATTGAAGAGTTTTTGCAAGGCGAAGAAGCTTCTTATATTGTCATGGCAGACGGTGAAAACTTCTTGGCCATGGCAACCTCGCAAGACCACAAAGCCAGAGACAATGGTGATGTTGGTCCCAATACAGGCGGTATGGGAGCCTATTCTCCGGCGCCAGTGGTGACTGCTGACATCGATGCGAAAGTGGTTGAAACAGTGATTAAGCCCACTTTGGCGGGTATGGCCAAAGACGGGATGCCATTCACAGGTTTTTTGTATGCAGGATTGATGATTGACTCAAGCGGTGAATCAAAAGTCTTGGAATTCAATGTGCGCTTTGGTGACCCAGAAACCCAACCCATCATGACACGTTTACAAAGTAATTTGGATCAATTGTGTTTGGCAGCGATTGCGGGCGAATTAGATCAACACAGCATCCAATGGGATTCAAGATTTGCCATCGGAGTGGTGATGGCAGAAGCCGGTTACCCACTAGGCAACGACAAGGGCAATGTGATCCAAGGTTTGAATGAAGTGCCTGCCGACATTAAGGTGTTCCATGCAGGAACGGCACAACAAGCGGGCAATGTAGTGACAGCGGGCGGCCGTGTGTTGTGTGTCTGTGCTTTGGATGAAGACCTGAAACAAGCACAACAAAAAGCCTACCAAGGTGTGAAAGCCATCTCATGGGGCAGTGAATACTACCGCACGGACATAGGTTTCAAGGCGATAAAATAGTTTGAACGTTTGTTTAACTGTTAGAATGGGCACTTTTTCAAGTGCCCTTTTTTGTGGTCAAAACCTATGTCTGAAGTTAAATTTTACCCGCCTTTTGAAGAAAAACTGAACATCGGCAGCCATGCATTGGGCCTGATTTTGGGGCTGATTGGACTGCCGTTATTGTTGGCCACTGATTCTGCACAAAGCAGCTGGGCTGGCTGGTTAGGTAAGTTGGTATTCGCCCTCAGTTTGGTGGTGTTGTACAGCGCCTCTACTTTATACCATTTGGCCAAAGACCCCGTTCGCAGGCAGCGATTGCGGGTGCTTGATCATGCGGCCATCTATGTCTTAATCGCAGGCACTTATACCCCAATCATGTTGGTGACTTTAGCTGGCCACCCTGAATATGTAACTTTGGGCTATGGAATTTTGATCGCTGCATGGTCAATGGCCGCATTAGGTATTGTCTTGAAACTGTTTTTTACCGGCCGCTTTTCCTTGATATCAACCTTGCTGTATGTGTTTATGGGTTGGGCCATTGCCTTTGCCATCAAACCCTTGGCAGCCAGTATGGCATCTGAAGGATTGTATTGGTTGATTGGTGGCGGCATCTCTTATACCCTAGGCGCCATACTTTATGCCATCAAAGCCATCCCTTTCAATCACGCCATATTCCATCTGTTTGTATTACTAGGCAGTGCTTGCCACTTTGTTTGTATTTATAAGTATGTATAGCTGGGTTTAAGTTTGCGGGTGTTTTTTTGTAAAGTATTATGTATATAAGACAACAAAAGGAATAAAGGGTACTGATTCCTTTTATTTTGCAGCCCATAGTCGTTGAGTTTCTACTTGATTTTAAATCATGTGTCTTTGTTGTGGTAAAAAATAAATGTGCACAATTTTTCAATATACGAATATTATTATTGTGCAAAGGTTTTTGCTATGATGAAAAAACTCATACACATATAGAGGAAAAATGAAAAGAATAATTTTGTTACTGTTGTTGTGCTCTAGTTTCTCAATAAAAGCACAAATTTCTTCAGAGGAATTCGAAAAACATCAAAAAAGCATGGAAAAGTTTTATCCAGGTGATATATCTTTAACAGACTTTATTACTGATGTTTTTAATAAAAACCCAGACAATAAAGTCATAAAAGTAGAGCTAACAGTAAAGTTAGTAGAAGATTCAACAATTTTAGTCAAAGATAAGTCTACTGTTGACAATAGACTCCATGATTTGGGTAGAATGCCTGGCATGAAAAAAGGAGTTGAAGTCACAATTCCTTATAGATATGACAATTTTGTTACCGAGAATAAATCAGATTCTATTGTCGATTTTGCTATGTTTATAAGTGAATCAGGTAGTCGCTATACAATAGATGAAGGACAATTGGCTGAAAAAAATAATGGATGGTATGGCTGTAATGGTTATGGAGTAGGAACTATTTACAAGTTTACTGAAGCAGGTACTTGTGGTTATTTTGAATACACTTATGAATGTAAAAATATAGGCCCTAATTCTATTGGATGGGTTAATAAAGGTTTTAAATATCTCCCAGGTCATTGGTGTGATGAGCCTTAAAGAATATTCCTAATATTTGTAATAAAAAACGCTGATAAATAATTTCAGCGTTTTTTTGAAAACTAATTTGGGGCAGGCACTACATAAGAGGTTGAAATTAATTTTTTGGCCTCTTTTTTTTATAAATTTGACAGGTATTGTGATTGTTCGACTAGATTTTCAAGTAAATGGGTCAGTACCCATTAAACCCTATTCAAAGATTTTAAACGTCTGTTCTTTAATGTTTCTTGGTTGCTTGATTTTAGTCGGTTATTACTTGTGGCAATTTATTGCCTTGCCAGTAAACCATATCGGCCACATCTTTGATTGGCCACAAAAGCAGCTGTGCATCAAACCCTTTTGCAATTTGTCCTCGCGCTTCATCGAGGTTCAAAGCTTTGGCCGCGTGTTTGGTGACACCTAAAATGGCTTCTTCAACTGTCAAACCAAATTGTGTACAGGCCATGTGCAGGCATTGTAATAAATTGGTGGTCGGTGCCGTTCCAGGATTACAGTCGGTGGCTATCGCCATGTCAATGCCGTGTTTTCTGAATAAATCTATCGGTGGTTTTTGTGTTTCTTGTAGCGCATAAAAGGCATAAGGCAACAAAGTCGCGACTGTGTCGGCTTGTGCCATTTTTTTGATGCTGGCTTCATCGGTGTATTCAATGTGGTCGGCAGACAGGCCGCCGAATTCAGCCACCAGTCCGGCACCTGATAAGTTACTTAATTGATCGGCGTGTAATTTGACAGGCAAGCCCCAACGTGCTGCTGCCTCAAAGACTTGACGGGTTTCGTCAACAGTGAATCCGATGCCTTCACAGAATGCATCAACGGCATCGGCCAATTTCAACTTGGCCGCTTGTGGAATGATTTCTTTGCAAATCAAATCAATATATCCCGCTCGGTTGTCTTTGTATTCAGGTGGTAAAGCGTGTGCGGCGAGCAGTGTGGTAGATACTTTAAGCCCAGTGTGTTCGGCCAATAGTTTAGCTGCCTTGAGCATTTTTAGCTCGTTATCCAAGTCCAAGCCATATCCAGATTTTATTTCAACGGTTCTGACGCCTTGTGACATCAGGTGTTCAGCCCTGGGCAAAGCAGCTTCAACCAGTGTTTCAATACTGGCTTCTCGAGTGGCTTTGACCGTGGATAAAATACCACCACCTGCTCGTGCTATGTCTTCATAATTGGCGCCGGCCAATCGCATGGCGAATTCATTCGCCCGATTACCACCAAAAATCAAATGGGTGTGACAATCAATCAGCGCAGGCGTGACGACTTGGCCTTGGGCATCGACTGTGGACAGCGCATCAAAATTTTTACAGGATGCACTTGACCCTGTCCAAATGATTTTATTATCAGAAACCGCAACAGCACCGTTTGAAATCAAGCCACAGACTTGTCCATTATCGGTACAGGTGATGAGTTCGGCGTGTTTGATCAATAGGTCACATTTTGTCATTGCGTTCAGCTGCTGTATTGCTTAGAGTAAGGCTTGCTATTGTAAAATCAAAAAGCCATGAAAAGTTATTTTTTTGAGTATGCCTTGTTACCAGAGGGTTGGTCTCAAGGGGTCCGCGTTGTTGTAGCGGGTAGTCGTTATGTTGCTGTTGATGTCAATCAGGAGCCGCAGAGTGAAGATGTGTCGAAAAAAGTGGTGATACCTGCCATGCCCAATGCACACTCGCATGTATTTCAAAGGGCCATGGCTGGATTGAGTGAATACAAAACGAAGGACAATGACAGCTTTTGGTCTTGGCGGGATTTGATGTATCGTTTGGCGAACAAAATTTCTGCTGACGAGCTCTATGAGCTGGCAAAGGGTGTTTACCAAAACATGTTAGATGCTGGATACAGTGCAGTGTGTGAGTTTCACTATGTTCATCGCGACTTGGAAAACAGTGCTGATACGCTGAAGATGTCCAAAGCGGTGATGCAAGCGGCACATGATGTGGGTTTGCCCATGACCATGTTGCCTGTGTTGTATGCTTTTTCAGCTGTGGGTGATGCACCTTTAAACCCTGAACAAAAACGTTTTGAACTGACCGCAGACGAATACATACAGTTGTCAAAGGAATTAAACTGTGTCAAATTCCCTGAACAGCGCGTTGGTATATGTTTCCACTCCATCCGAGCTGTGAATAAAAAAATGATGGAACAAGTGTTGTCGGCTTTACCAAAAGATGCACCTGTTCATATCCACATTGCAGAACAACAGGCGGAAATTGATCAGTCGACTGACTTCCATGGTAAGCGACCCGTGCAATGGTTGTATGATAATTTTGATGTGGATGGGCGTTGGTCATTGGTTCATGCCACACATTTAGATGAAGCTGAGAAAAGCTTAATTGCAGCATCAAAAGCAGTGGTCGTGCTGTGTCCACTCACAGAGGCGAATTTGGGTGATGGTATATTTGATATGCCAAGCTTTATTTCACAGCAAGGTGTTTGGGCGATTGGTTCAGACAGTCACATTGAACTGAATCCGGCCGAAGAATTAAAAATGCTGGAGTATTCACAAAGACTGGCTCAGCAACAACGCAATGTGTGTTGTGACGAAGAACAGCCGCATGTGGCGACATGGATGTGGCTAAAGTCTGTTGATGGTGGTTCACAAGCCAGTGGCTTAAACACCAATGGTATAAAAGTTGGTGAGCAGGCACATGTGATCAGTTTGGATGGGCAAAGCGGGGTGGTAGGTGCAGCCAATCACGAATCAATTTTAGACGCTTACGTTTTTTCAGATCATGTAATACATGAGTCGTTGTTGTTATGATTTGCAATATTGTCGGCTGGATGAGGTTATTACTTTTGTACGACGAAAGGCTTTGGCTTATGGGCTGAGTAACCGCTTCCTTTTACAGCAACACCTGAAATACACACCCAATAAGCATCATGGTGCTTTAATTCAATGTGATGTTTTGGATGTAACTATCTAAAGTTTGTAGCAGTTCGGATTGTGGTGATGTGGTGGCTTGCAAGTGAGCCATGCGCTGTTCAAATTGTTTCGCATCAAATTGAAGGGAGTCAGGGTTTATCCACTCTTTTGGCACCCGAGTTAACATATCTAAATAAGCCGTATATACAGTATTGTCTTGGCTTGTGGGTAACTGCTCAAGAAGCTGAAATGCAGTTTTAGCCTCGTTGGTTCTTTCTAATTCTAAAGCAGCTAAAACAAAAGCCATACCTGCATAAATCCTGAATTTGTTGCTGCTGTTGTGGTCTTCTAAAATGGGCTTGGCTTTGGTATAAGCATTGATATTGTCTTGGAGGAAGTGACTGTTGAATGCCATTAATGCTTGAACTTCTTGTTGTTCAACCTGGCTGAGAGATTCAGTCTTTAACCGTTTTAACCGTTCGCGACTTTCCGCATGTTGATGTTGTATGGTCAATGATTCAATTTTTTGAATTTCTGCATGGTATAGCACGCCTTCTGAGTTGAATTGGTTTTGAATTTCCAGTGCCAGATCCAAATATTTATCAGCCAGCTCTATATGGCCTAAAGGAAGCAGCAGTAAATAAAATGCACTGAAACTTTGTTGAAACTGATTGGTGTCATGTTGGGAGAGTGAAAATTGTAATGCCGCTTGAGCGTACTTCATGGCTTTATTATAATTTTGGGACTTCATGGCTTTGGTAGATAATGCACCATGGGCATAGGCTGCATAGTCCCCATCAGAAGTTGAAAGGGCCAGCTCTAAAGTATCCTCTAATGCCTTTATGGCAGCTTCGGGTTGTTGAGTTTGTTCATAAGAGTGCGCTAAATTCGCCAATGCACGAAGTTGTATTTTTGTGTTTGAAACTGCTTTTGCTTCGTCGTAAATCTCATTCAGTTGATTGATGGATTCTGGGTACTCATTAATGGCCTGGTGGTATCGAGCCGTCTCAATTTTGGTGTTAAAGATGCCATTTGGATTTTCTATATCTTGATAGTGTTTGAGTGCTTGTGCTAAATAAGATTTTAAGGTCGTTTTGTCATCACGATAAATGTACATTTTAGCCAGCAGTAAAAAGCTGTCTGCTAAAACAGTTGAAGTTTTATTGTTGCCATATTTTGTGATACCTTGCTCTAACTGTTGAATGCTTTGTTCATAATTTCCAGACTGATAATACGCATACCCAGTCAGGTAGGAAGCTCTGAGTTGGTCCAATGGGTGGTTTGAATTAGTTAGCTGGGTGGTTACTACAGTTTTGTTTCCATGTTTCAGTTGCTGCACCAGTTGTTGGAACGCTTGCTCAGTTATTTGGGGCGTGGTTTTGTTGCCAGCCCAGAAAAAGCTTACAGCAATGATTATCAGGCCAAAAGCAGGAAAGATAAACCAGGGTTTTGTGTGTGGTGGTTTTTCGGATTGTAACCATTGATAACCTTTGCCATATACATTGCCTATTAAGTCTTCCTGGATACCTAATTGTCGCAAAGATTTTCGAATTTCTTGTATGACTTTGAAAAGAGAGTCATCACTGACAGCCACTTTATGCCATAAACTTTTTATCAGCTGTTCCTTACTTATGACTTGTTGCTTGGACTCTAAAAATATAATTAAACAAGCATGACCTTTTTCAGAAAGTAAGAGCTCCTTACCATTCCAATAAGTTTTATTTTTTATGATTTTGAATTGGTTTTTACGAAAAAATTTCATTACCGGGCTGAATGTAGGTCTTTTAATTGTGGTGTTTAAATTATACCTGAACCGACAAAAACTGCCAAATGTTTCACAAATTGGCAGCATTGCAATTATATTCAGAATCTTTTCAGGCTGTTTCAGATTTCAAATTGTATAAATTTAGCTTTCTAACAAGCAGAGGTACATATGAACAAAGCTAAGTATTTAGCCACACTCCTAATCACATTGATTTCAGGTACGGTTAATGCATTTGTGACGGTAGGCCAGGGTCAGGAATGTGATTATAATAATTTATTTACCGCTTATGAAGACAATGATTTGGAAATCAGGGTAACCAATGAACAGGTGTTTACAAATAATTTTATTATTGAAAAATTTAAAATAATCAAAGGGGGTTATGACAACTGTTTGGCCGCTCAGGCTGGAGTGGTTGGTAATGAAAAGTCGAAATGGAGTGGTCTGAATGCATTGAATAATACGGTCATTGAAGTGGATGTCAATCTTGCTATTTTAGCAACAGTAATCATTGAAAACTTTGAAATTTATGACGGTAAAAATGAATCTGCCTCAGGGGCAGGTGGTATCAAAGTATCTGGCAAATCAAATGTCATTATTAGAGATTCAATCATTTATGACAATGGAGGTAATGAAGGTGGTGGGCTACATGTTTTTGGTGAAGACGCCATTTTGACTTTAGAAAATACGGTGGTCAGGAACAACACAGCGACAGGCTATGGTGGTGGTATATATTGTTCTGATGGTGCGCATTTAAATATTGATGGCAATTCTACCATTCATGACAATGAAGCCGCTTTAAATGGTGGTGGCTTATTTGGCGGTAATGATTGTGACATTGTGAATAACAGTGGTTGGTTAGTGGACGGTCGGAACAGGCAAGGTGTGTCATTTAATACTGCCAATAAAGGCGGTGGAATATACTTGCAAACAGGGGCTCAAATAGAAATGAGTGGCACTTATTATTATCCTGGAATTATCAAGCGTAATTACACTGATGCTGCCAATGGATTAAGTGGTGGCGGTCTTTATTTGACTGGCGAAGGCACCACTGCAGTATTGATAAACAGCCATATAATTAACAATGATTCCAGTGGTCATGGTGCGGGAATGGTTGTTACAGATCATGCCACTTTGTATATGAGTCAAGCAGCTGAAGGTTGTGAATATTTAGAAGCAGAGTACTGTTCACAAATTTCAAATAATTGGGTTCAGGTTGTTAATTACAGTGGAGGTGCGGGTTATATCAGTGATTATGCTGAAGTAAACATCTCTCAAACTGAAATCAGTCACAATAAATCGATTTTGGTGAATGTTTTCAATCTTGATGAGGCTGCTTATCTGCGTTTAGAAGGTAATTTAATCAGACAAAATGATGGTCTTGGACAAAGCCCAGCATATTCCTTATTTCATATTGGAGAAGCTGGAAGCGAGCCTTCCCAGCTTGATTACTTATATAATACTGTGGTTGCAAACGATGTTGATCGCATTTTTACCGCGAATAACATCAGTGGGCGACAAGTTTTGAATGTCTTTAACAGCATCATCTGGGATAACGGCACGATATTTAACTTTAACGGTCCCGCTACTGCACAAATAGATTGCACAATTGTTCATGAGTCTGCCTCATTGAGCGGTAATGTAGGTGCTGTGTTGACCAATGACCCATTGTTTATCAATGCGGCTATCGCAGACTACAGGCCGTCATTGGCATCTGATGCGATAGATTTTTGCGATAACAGCTTGTTTCCCGCTCAGTTCAATGATATGAATAACAACCCTCGAGGCTTTGATATGGCCAGTGTGAACAATGCTTTTGGTACTTATGATGCGGGAGCTTATGAATATGCACCAGATATTATCTTCAGAAGTGGTTTTGAATAAGCATTAAATAGGAGCAAAACAGTCATCAGGTGTTTTCCGCTGTGCCTGATGACAGGTTTGCTATTTTACTCAAGACTTCCCTTTTAATTACCTTCATTCTCTGTATTTTTATCGCAATATTTTTCTGCTAGCGATTGAACTCCATTCAAAAAAAACTGAGCAAATGTCTGTGGCAATGTTAGAATCCTGCTCCATGAGCACATTTGACCACAGCAACTTAAATATCATTTTGGTAGGCCCCATGGGCGCCGGAAAAACCACTGTGGGCAAACACATCGCCAAATTACTTGGTAAATCTTTTTATGATGTCGATCAGGAGCTGGAGAAACGCACCGGTGTGTCTGTGAACTTAATATTTGACATTGAAAAAGAGCAAGGGTTTCGTGTTCGTGAAACACAGATGTTACAAGACCTGATGCATGAACGAAATGCGGTGATTGCGACCGGCGGTGGCATCGTGGTGACGGAAGAAAACAGAAATATTTTGCAAGAGACTGGTCATTTGGTGGTCTATTTAAAAACCGAAGTTAAGCACCAACTTCAAAGATTGAAGCGTGACAAACAACGGCCTTTGCTACAAGGAACAGGACGGCGTGAACGTTTGTTGAACATGGCAAGAATGCGAAACCCTTTGTATGAGTCAGTGGCGCAATTGTCATTCACCAGTGGACGAACCAACCCGCATAAAATGGCAGTCAAAGTGGTTAATTATGTGTTGGAGCAAAACAAAGAAGATGAACAAAGCAGCCAATAAACTTTCAGATAGTCAGCAATTAAACATTAATTTAGGTGACAGAAGTTACCCCATAATCATCAACCAACAATCGTTTGATTTCGCCGCAGTTTCAGACAAACTCAATGGCAAGAAGGTCTTGTTAGTCAGTAATGAAACGGTAGCTCCCTTGTATGCCAATACAGTCATTGATGCTTTGGGTGAATGTGATGTGAGTTTATGTGTTTTGCCTGATGGCGAAGTGCACAAGAACAGCCAGTCTTGGTTGAAGGTTTTAGACGACATGGCTGACCATGGTATGAGTCGCACCGATGTATTGGTTTCTTTAGGCGGTGGTGTGATTTGTGACATGACAGGCTTTGCAGCCGCAAGCTGGATGCGTGGTATTGATTTTATTCAAATCCCAACCACCTTATTATCCCAGATTGATGCATCAGTAGGCGGTAAAACAGGTATCAACCACGCCAAAGGCAAAAATTTGATTGGTGCGTTTCATCAGCCATTGGCAGTCATCATTAACACAGACACATTAAATACACTGCCTCAGCGAGAATTTGCAGCAGGTATTGGTGAAGCTGTTAAATATGGCGGCATCAATCAGCCACAATTCATTGCTTGGTTAAGTGAGCGGCAACAAACAATTATGAGCAAATCACCTGAAGTTTTGGTTGAGTTGATAGCGCAGTGTTGTGACTTTAAGGTACAGGTGGTTGAACAAGATGAAAAAGAACAAGGCATTCGTGCTTTATTGAACCTGGGACATACATTTGGCCACGCCCTTGAAACTGCAACCAATTATGAGGGCTATTTGCATGGAGAGGCCGTTGCATTGGGTATGATAATGGCAGCTGAACTGTCAGCACAGTTGGGCTTTTGTGACAATGGTCTACGAAAAACACTGGAAAACTTGTTGCAAGGTTTTGACTTGCCGATTAAGCTTAATAAAGAAATCACGGCTGACAAATTGGTGCAATTGATGCGCTTGGATAAGAAAGTGCAATCGGGTAAACACCGTTTGATATTAATGAAAGGACTGGGTCAGGCGTTCATAGAAACTGGGGTTGAGGAAAGTGATTTGCTCAAAGCCATTGAAGCTTGTAGGTAATATGGTAAAAAACGCTTTTTTGATACTTGTCATCCTTTTGATTGGATTGAATGCGCCTGCAGAAGCAAAAAAAGAATTGCCGGTAGAAAAAGATTCACCACCATCTGAAACTGAAATCATTTGTTTTGCGGCCAAGGAAAAGTGGGTTTGTGCTCCAGCATCTGATCAACAACAGGCCAAAGACAAAGCCATGCGTTTGATAGAAGAAAAATCACAAACAGACGATGTGGTTATCAAAACCATTCCAGTTGAAGAAGAATGGAATGACGTTGTGATTGAGGAATCAACCACCGCCAATGCCTCAGATGCAATTGAATCCAGTGGCGTTGAAGTTGAAAATACAGTTGCTAAAGAATCAACGGTTATCAATCAAAACCCATCACCTCAACAGACTCAAAAAAGTGAACAACAACCTGAGCACCAAAGTAATGTGTTTTCAGACTGGAAAGCAAACCACAACCAACAATGGACTTTACAGGCTGTCGGAACCACAAATTTATCCAACATTGAGCGATTTATTACAGACAATCAATTAGGTAATCAAACGATGTCAATTGCTACCACAGAGGTAAAGGGTGCGCCTTGGCATATTGTCCTGGTTGGCTTGTTTGACAATCGAGAACAAGCGCTGGCCTTCAAAATGGCGGCTGTTGATGAGGGTGCTTCTTGGGCAAGTTCAGCTTGGCCTAGACCCATAAATGGCATCACAACTTTGGATTAATCAGTGGTTTTGGCCTTTGCCATAATTTTGACATAATTCACCACAACATTTCATTTTATGCGCATTTTGTTGCCGCATTGACTTGGTTAAATAGTGACTCATCATTAACCAAGGAGTCAGTATGGCAACTCAAAATAACAAAAACAGCATCCGTGAGCAGCTGGAAGGTATTGCACAGCGTAAGTCACATGATACAAATAGCCAAAAAGCGCAAGCACGTCAATCAGTCGATAACACACCCAAGAAACACCAGAGCTTACAATTAAACTGGAAAGATGCTGTTATCTTTTCATTCACCATGGTGATTGGCTTGATGTACAACATCAATGTTCATGCACAGCAGCCGGGCGGTGAAGCAGTTAATTTTGATGACATTGCCAGCGGCATGATGTTGTCTTTTAACAAAGCCAACGGAGAATACCGCAGCTTAACATTAGACAACACTTCATTTGATGTCGATGTTTATGGGTTGTTGGCGACGATAACGGTTAAGCAACAATTTACCAACCACAATCCAGACTGGATTACAGAAGGGGTCTATGCCTATCCTTTGGCAGACATGTCGGCTTTATATCGGCTTAAAATGACCATTGGAGACCGCATGATCGAAGGCGAGATTCACGAGAAAAAGCAAGCTGAACAAATCTACCAACAAGCCAAAGCCGAAGGCTTGACCGCGACCATGGTGAAGCAACATCGTCCGAATATTTTTACTTCAGATATTGCCAATATTGCACCTTTTGAGTCAATCACAATAGAGCTCACTTACCAACAAAGCTTGCGTTATGACAATGGCTACTTTGAATTACAGTTACCCATGTCAATCAAACCCCGTTATGTGCCTGCAGATTATGATGCACGTTTACCGATGCACAGCAATGTGACTGATTCACTCCAAAGACAGATCAAAGTACACTTAGATGCTGGCTTCGAAGTGGATGAAATTCGTTCACTTTATCATGAAGTACACATCGCATCAGATTTTAAAAACCACGTTGTGCGTTTGGAAGATTCACAGCTGTATGACAGTCATGACTTTGTCATGCGTTGGTATCCTGTCTTGGGCGATGCACCCAAAGCGGCTTTGTTTTCTGAAGTGAAAGGTGGCTATGAGTACAGTTTATTGATGGTCATGCCGCCAAAAGCCACAGCAAAAGTTACCCAAGCACGTAACATCACTTTCATCATGGATACCTCGGGTTCGATGCATGGAAAGGCATTGGCACAAGCCAAAGATGCCTTGTTGTTTTCATTGTCGGAGTTAACAGCTGACAATTATTTTAATGTCATTGACTTTGACTCGACAGCCAAAGCTTTGTTTTCACAATCCATGCCTGCTACGCCAGAAAATATCATGCGGGCATTGGACTTTGTTGATGGTTTTTCTTCAGATGGTGGCACCAATATGGCGCCCGCATTACAAATTGCCATGCAAGACAGCAACATCAAAGCTGAAATGTTGAACCAAATTATTTTCTTAACTGACGGCTCGGTGGGTAATGAAGCCGCCATATTTGACCAAATTGCAAAAAACATTGGCGATGCCCGATTGTTCACCATCGCCATTGGAGTTGCGCCAAACAATTATTTCATGAACAAAGCAGCGATGTTTGGTCGAGGCAGTTACACACAAATTGCTGATTTGAATTTGGTTGATGAATCTATGCGGGATGTGTTCAATAAATTGGCATCTCCTGCCATGACTGATGTGGATGTGGCATGGCAAGCCACAAAAGCCGAACAAAGCCCCAAAGTGATTCCAGATTTGTATTTAGGGCAACCATTGATCGTGACGACTAAAACACCGCTAAAAGACAAGCTGGGTGGTAATGAATTTACTGTCAGCGGAATAACTCACCATGATGAGGGTAACAAATCATGGTCTGAAGGTATGAAGCTGTCACATGATGGAAGAACCGAGGGTATCGCGAGGCTATGGGCCAGAAACCAAGTTGAGGATTGGATGGATGATTTGATGTTAGGAGGCAATCGCGATATTTTAAAACAAAGCATTACCGAGTTGGCATTGAATCATGGGTTAGTGACTGAGTTTACATCTTTAGTTGCGGTAGATAAAACACCCAACCTGAGCAGGCAAGCACAAGCCAAGGCAGCACAAAAAAGGTATGCAGAGTCGTTAGCATATCCTCAAGGCTCACTTGGCATCAAAGGACAAATGCTGTTTGGCATGTTGATGATTTTAATAGCAGGGTGGTTACAACGACGCACTCAAATGCAGCATAAACTTTAAGGAGCATCAGATGTCAACGAACTATTTTTTAAAAAACCATTTCTCTAAGCACAGTTTGACTTATGGCGGTAAAGGTTATGCAGTGAACAAACCTGCCAAGAAGCGTGGATTACGCATGGTGATCGTCGGCATCTTTGTTTTGGGCGGCTGGTATGTGCTTTCCTCCGGGTACATGCTGGCAAAGGCCCATTTATCTCAGTGGCTGATCGCTGATGCATGGGCGCTGACACTGAAAGATGGTGATGTGCACCCACCATGGTCTTGGGCTGATACCCATCCTGTGGCTAAACTGTCTGTCCCCAGTTTAAATCAAAGCAGCTATATTTTAGCTGGTGCGAGTGGCAGGAACATGGCTTTTGGCCCAGCGCATTCATACCAGTCAGGTATGCCTGGTGAGGATAAGACCACGGTCTTCAGTGGTCACAATGATTCACATTTTAGTTACCTATCTGGTGTCAGTGTGGGTGATGTGATTGAAGTTGAAACCTTACAAGGGAAGTTCAGCTATCAAGTGAATGACTTGCGTATCGTTGACAGTCGGATAGAACAAATTGTTATTCAAGATAAAGATCAATTGGTGTTGACTACCTGCTATCCATTTGATGCGCTATCAACTGGGGGCCCTTTGCGTTTTCAAATTACCGCAGAAAGAATATGAGGTTGAATCTGATGTATGGATTGTTTGTGCTTTGCTTGTTGTGTTTTCGAGGGTGTGTTATTTTAAACCAAGCCAAGTGTGTAGATTCTGGTGGGCAATGGGTCGATAAAACACAAACATGTCGAAACCTTAAAAAACATTAATTTGATGAAATTATGACTGTTGAACTATTTGATAGCGGCTTTGGAGTGAGTTTATGAATCCATTTGAAAATTTAGTGATCATTTATAAAAAAAGAATCAATTTATCATATCTGTTTTATGCGTTTATTTTTGTTCCCAATGCCTTTTTTGAAGCCTTTTATTTGTTAATCAATCTAGTTTAAAAGCCAAGTAACCGGGTTATATTAACTTATTTTTAAGGGTTTCATTAAGCCCAGACTCTTTTTCTTCAGCTTCTGTTCTTAACGCTGTTTACTATTTAAGTGCCTAATAAATCCTTTTATATCAATGGTGTATGTCATTTCTCCCTCTTGTTTTACTGCCTTTGCATAATCTATTGATTTTTGTAATGGTTAAAAAAATGTAAACTATTGTTGATTTAGTACGAAGAGATAGGTACTATTAGAATAGTAGATACAGCTTCTTTCGTAGATTGCAATCTATTGACTGCATCAACCATAAATTTGATCAGTCAGTTAATCAGTAGGTGCTCATATACCTACTGAAGAACTGAAATACAAAAACAGAGAAATAAAAAAATTTGGAGAATCAAAAATGAATTTAAAACGAAACCCAATAACTAAAGCTGTACAGCAAGCTTTGATTGCTGGTTTGGTGGCTTCTACTGCTATGGGCAGTGTGGCTTTCGCGCAAGTGCAAAATGATGAAGAAGAAGATGTTGAAGATCAACAAAAAATCACTGTAACTGGCTCAAGAATTAAACGGTCAGATGTTGAGGGTGCATTGCCCATAACAGTGATAACCAGAGAGCAGTTAGAACTCAGTGGCGAATCAAATGCTGCGGACTTTATTAGAAATACCACATTCAATAGTGCCGGTTCTTATAGACCACAATCTGGTAGTGGTAATGCTGGTGTGGCGAGTGTCAGTTTAAGAGGATTGGGAACCGCTCGGACTTTGGTTCTTATTGATGGTAGAAGAATGGCCAAGTCGGGTATAACAGGCCGATCAGCAGATTTAACACAAATACCAATGGGCGCGATTGAGCGCATTGAAGTACTCAGTGATGGCGCCTCTGCTGTCTATGGTTCTGATGCCATTGGTGGTGTGATAAATGTCATCACCCGCAGTGATTATGAAGGTGCTGAAATCATGTTGGGTGGCGCTGAAGTGTCTATACCATCAGAGGGTGGTGAAAGAGAAGAGGGTTCAATTATATTTGGTGCATCGGGAGACCGAGCCAGTATAGTTGCCGGTGTTTCATGGAATAACCGTGAAATCATTTTCTCTCGTGCCTTTCCATGGACTAATCCGGGAACATCTCCTTATAGTAACAACTTTTCAACACAATCAGATGTGGATGGAGATGGTGTTCTTGATGATTTAACCAACTGGACTGCAATCCCAGGCGCGTGTGCTTTTCCAGACACTGGGTTTGCTTTATTGAGCCCTGGAGGTCGTTGTGGATTTGATTTCAACTTGGTTGCTGCAGATGAGGCGTCATCGGGAAACGAGTCTTTTTACAGTCGAGTGAAGTATGAAATTAATGACAGCTGGGAATTATGGTCAAATATCTCCGTAGCTAAAACCTCAACATTTGGACGGTATGCGCCAGCTGCCGCAACATCCGCAGCATCTTTTGGTGGCTCAGGCGTATTAATTCCAGTTGACAGCCCAAATAACCCAACCAATCCTGACAGTCCTTTGTATGATCCTAACTCTGGATTTGAACCCCAGCCAGTCAATTGGTGGCACCGTTTTGATGCTTTGGGTAATCGAGACAACACCACTGAAACTGAAAATACCACATTTCAATTGGGAGTAATTGGTCAAATTGGGCGTGCTGAAGTGGAGTTCGGAGTTAACAGAAACAACAACACCTTTACTAATATTGGTCGCGGTTATTTACTCAGGTCAGCGGCTGATGCGGCGATTGCGGACGGTACTTATAATTTAGGTGACCCTTACTCGGTTTCAGAAACCGTATTAAATTCTATTAATGTAACTACATCCAGGGTGGGCCGGTATGATCAGGATGAAATTTTTGGCTCAGTGGCTTTTGACCTATTTGAAATGGCCAATGGTGCGGCGCAAATTTCACTAGGCGCAGAGCAAAGGAACGAAAAATATTATGATACCTATGATTCATTGTCTGAGGCCGGCCAAGTAGGTGGTTCTTCAGGTTCAAGTGCTGGTGGTACACGTGAAGTGACATCTGCTTTTTTTGAAGCATTATTCCCATTGCTGGATAATTTAGAAATGTCACTGGCAGGCCGATATGATAAGTATTCGGACTATGGAAATGATTTCTCTCCAAAGCTGTCATTCCGCTATCAAATGTTAAATAATTTAACCTTGCGAGCATCTTATGGTGAAGGTTTCAGGGCACCAACATTGGATGAATTGACTCAAAAACCGTCACAAACTGCAGACAGTGTTACGTTCCATTTGCCGACTTGTCAGTCGTTTGGGTATCAAGATTTGGCTACTTGCCGAGCAAACCAAGCTCAGGTTTCTGGGACAGTTATCAGTAATCCACAATTAAGCTCTGAGACTTCAAAGCAGTTTGCTTTTGGTGTGGCATATGAGCCAACAGATTGGTTCAATTTTACTTTGGATTATTTTAACATCAAAATTGATAATCAAATTCAAGCATTCTCATTGCAGCAAATTGTAAATTTAGCTGAAACAGGTGGGCAAGTCCCAGCGGGATTAAATGTGGATTTCAACCCAGATGGTTCAATCAGAGGTGGCTTCTTGCGCGGTTTTGCTAATAGAGGTGAGTTTGATACTTCAGGTTTGGATTTAAATGCCAAGTTCAGTTTTGATATGTTGGGCGGCCGAATGGCTACAGGCATCCAAGTCAGTCATTTGCTTACTGCAGAAAACCCCAGCACACGTGACTTTGTCGGCGATCCGGGTTTGCCCGCCACCAGAGCAGTTATCAATAATACGTTTTCGTATGGTGACTTCTCTGTTGGTTATAACTTGAATTTGATTGGTGACCAATGTGACACCATGAGTGCAGATCCTAATAACCCAAATGGTGCGATTTGTAATGGTCATGTGCCAACTTGGGTAACCCATGACTTACAGTTGAATTACCACACACCATGGAACGGGAAAATCACTTTAGGTGCGAGAAACATTGGTGAGAAGTTCCCTCCTTTATTCTTGGGTAATGCCGGAAGCAGGGATTATGACTTTGGTCTGTATGATGGTTATGGCCGCATCACATACATGAGGTACACGCAAACATTCTGATGAATGATTAAAAATGTTCGGGTGATGCGAAGGAAGCGCATGGCCCGTCCGATACTCTCCATATGTTCTTCAAATTTATCTATATAGTTGGGGGGATTCCTTAAAAATTTGGGCCAGGAAGGCCCTTTTTTAGTACCTGAAACAAAAATCAGAAAGAAAACAATGGTAAAATGCGGGGTTGACTTTGATTTAATGTGAATGCGATGAAATACGACCAAATTTTTGATGTGATAGTTGTTGGCGGGGGCCATGCCGGAACCGAAGCCGCTTTGGCTTCTGCGCGCATGGGTGCAAAAACCTTGCTGCTAACCCACAACATCGAAACCATTGGACAAATGAGCTGTAATCCTGCCATAGGCGGCATTGGTAAAGGCCATTTGGTGAAAGAAATAGATGCACTGGGTGGCGTGATGGCACAGGCCACAGACCATGCGGGTATCCAATGGCGCACACTGAATTCGCGCAAAGGGGCGGCCGTTCGTGCCACCCGCGCACAATGTGACCGTGCTTTGTACCGTGAACACATCCGTGGCGTGGTCGAAACTCAAGAAAACCTGTCGATGTTTCAACAAGGCGTAGAAGATTTGATCATTGAAAATGACCAAGTCAAAGGTGCCGTGACACAAATGGGTTTGGTCTTTATGGCCAAAACGGTGGTCTTAACTGTCGGTACTTTCTTGGCCGGTAAAATTCATATTGGCATGTCTAATTTTTCAGGTGGCAGGGCGGGTGATCCGCCTGCGACGGTTTTGGCGCAAAAACTGCGTGCTTTGCCATTTCAAGTCGATCGCTTGAAAACAGGCACTCCACCTAGAATTGATGGTAAAACCGTCGATTTTTCGGTCATGGAAGAACAGCCTGGTGACACACCAAGACCTGTTTTTTCATATATAGGTGATTTGTCACAACACCCTGAACAGGTCAGTTGTTTTATCACCCATACCAATTTACAAACACATGATTTTATCCGCAATGGTTTAGACCGCTCGCCGATGTATTCAGGTGAAATTGAAGGAAAAGGGCCGCGATATTGTCCATCGATTGAAGACAAAATCATGCGCTTTGCTGATAAGGACTCACACCAGATTTTTGTTGAGCCAGAAGGCTTGAATACCCATGAGCTTTATCCCAATGGCATCTCGACTTCTTTACCATTCGATGTGCAAATTGATTTGGTGCGCTCAATCAAAGGTTTTGAAAACGCACACATCACAAGACCGGGTTATGCCATCGAGTATGATTTCTTCGACCCTCGTGGACTGCAAGCCTCTTTGGAAACCAAATACGTGGAAAACTTGTTCTTCGCAGGTCAAATCAACGGCACCACAGGCTATGAAGAAGCCGGTGCGCAAGGTTTGATTGCGGGCATGAATGCCGCCTTGAAAGTAGCAGGGAAGCCTTCATGGACACCTGCCAGGAACGAAGCTTATATGGGTGTTTTGATTGATGATTTAATCACTCAAGGCACCAATGAACCTTACCGCATGTTCACATCACGTGCTGAATACCGCTTGATGCTGCGTGAAGACAATGCCGACTTCAGGCTCACTGAAAAAGGTCATGAACTGGGCTTGGTCGATGCCACACGATGGGATGCCTTTTCTCAGAAGCGCAAAGATGTTGAAGGTTCATTAGATCACTTAAAATCTGTCTGGTTGGGCCCGAACAATGCCTTAGGCAAAAAATTCATCACCCAATCAGGCATTGAATTAAGTAAAGAAACCAGCGCCTATGATTTATTGCGCCGACCTGAGGTTAACATCAGCATGCTCAATTCATTGGATGAAATTTCGCTGCCATCGCAGGCTGAAAAAGTTTTGGAACAGGTCGAAATCCACACCCAATATGCAGGCTATCTGGAACGCCAACAGCAAGAAATCGACAAAGCCAAAAAACACGAAAGCAAAGCACTGCCTTTGGACATGGATTACAGCGCCATCACCGGCCTGAGTGGTGAGTTGACTGAAAAACTCAACAACATCAAACCCGAAACCATCGGCCAAGCCTCAAGAATCCAAGGCATGACGCCAGCCGCAGTGTCTCTGTTGTTGGTGTATTTGAAAAAAGCGGGTTAATAAAATTTAAAGGATTGATTTATGTTGTTGCTGATATTTTACGTTTTTGGTGCTTTGTTGTTTTCCTTTCTGTGTTCGATTGCAGAGGCGGTGCTGTTGAGCATCACGCCGGCTTACATTGAAAAACTCAAACTAACAGATGCCAAAAAAGCCAACTTGATAAAAAAGCTCAGGTTTGATGATGTGGACCGGTCTTTGGCTGCAATTTTGACACTCAATACCATAGCACACACGGTGGGCGCGATTGTCGCTGGTGCCAAGGCAACTCAAGTTTTTGGCAGCGAATGGATTGGTGTTTTTTCAGCGGTCATTACGGTCTTGATTTTGGTGTTTTCTGAAATCATTCCGAAGACCATTGGTGCGGTGTATTGGAAGTCATTGGCTTCGCTGACCATGGGCTTTATCGCTGTGTTAATTAAATTGTTATACCCTTTGATCATTGCTTCTGAGTTCATCACCAAGCTGATTTCAAAGGGTAAAAAGCACCACGGCTTCAACCGCGATGAATTCATCGCCATGGCAGGCTTGGGCGAACGGACGGGTTTGATTGATGCGCATGAAGCACGCATCATCAATAATTTATTCCAGTTAGGTTCTTTGAAGATCAAAGACATCATGACACCGAGAAGTGTGATCACCAGTTTACCTGCGGCTGCCATGATTGAAGATGTGTTTGAACAGGTGTCAGATTTGCGCTTTTCTCGAATACCCTTGACTTCTAAAAAGAACAAAGACAACCCTTGTTTTGTATTGAAGTCAGATGTGTTATTGGCTCATGCCAAAGGTGAAAACGTGAGTTTAGAAAGCCTCCAACGTCCACTTGAATATGTTTCAGAGTACCTTTCACTGCCTTTGTTGCTTGAACACCTGTTTGAGAATAATTTTCACATGGCTTTGGTGGTTAATGAGTATGGTGATGTTGATGGTTTGGTGACTTTAGAGGATGTTTTTGAAACCTTGTTGGGCTTAGAAATCATGGATGAATCAGATAAAATTGAAGATCTACAGATTCATGCCCGAAACAAATGGGCCAGGCGTGCCAAGAGCAAAGGCATGGTTATAGATGAAGATATTAAATAAATAGCTTGATTCAAATTTAGTGTTTCACACTTTTTGCACAATGTGGTCTTAAAATGGCGTCTTGCATCCTGAATAAGATGCTGATGATTCATTAAATTAAATTAATTTTAGTTAAAACTGACCACTATAAAAAATTATGAAACCCCAAAAAATACTTTTGCCATTAATCATTTTGTCAGCTGCTGTTGTGGTTGTCTGGCTGATTTTTGCGACTAAGCCTGAAGCAAAAAAGTTTAAAGATACGCCCACCCATAAACTTCGAACAGAAGTGATGATGCCTAAAGCAGAAAGTTATCAAGTGTGGGTGCCCTCTTATGGCATCGTTAAACCGAAAACACAAAGCCTGGTGATTGCACAAGTATCAGGTCAAGTGACTTCGGTCAGCGACCAGTTCAGAGACGGTGCATTTTTCGAAAAAGGCGATGTGTTATTAACCATTGATGACGCCGATTATCAAGCCCAGTTGACCATAGCCAAAGCAGAATATAAACAAGCTGAATTTACACTAGAAGACGAAAAAGCCCGTTCTGAAATGGCCTTGAAAGATTGGCAAAAATTAGGCAATACGAATAAACCACCTTCATTGGTGGCCAGAGAGCCACAGCTTAATTCAGCCTTGTCTATTTTAGAAGCCAGCCGAGCCAAAGTGATTCAAGCGGAGTTGAATCTAAAGCGCACACAAATTGTCGCGCCATTTTCAGGCAGGGTACTGAGTCTTGATGTCAATGTAGGCCAAGTCGTTAACAATGGTTCCACTTTGGGAAATATTTATGCTGTGGATTCTGTTGAAATTCGCTTGCCTTTGAAAGGCAGTGATTTGGCACATTTGAACTTACCTGAACTGTATCGTGACCTAGAGAGTCGAACTAAGGAAGCCAACATTGCGGTAAAATTAATGGCCACTTTGGCTAACAAAACCCACACTTGGCCAGGTGAATTGGTGCGTGTGGAAGGCACCATTGATGCGCAAACCAGACAATTATATGTGGTAGTTGAGGTTAAAGACCCTTACAAGTTCAGAGGTGATGGCACACCGCCGTTGAAAGTGGGTCAATTTGTTAATGCTTTGATTCAAGGAAATACATTAGACAATGTGGTGGTTTTACCTCGTGCAGCCGTGGCTACGGGTAACTACATCAATTTGATAGAAAACGGCGTTCTTGAACGGGTTCATATTGATACTTTGTGGATGGATGATGAGCAAGTGGTCATTGAAAACAAATTCACAAGAGGCCAAAGAATCAGCACCACGCCGTTGGGTGATGCAGTCAGTGGTACTGCGGTAGAAATTATTAAAGCAGATGGCTCCATTGAATCTGGTGATGCCAGTGGTCACCAAGATAAAGGAAAGAAAAAGCGAGGCAAAGGGAATAAAAACAAATCAACTGAGCAAGGTTCATGAAAGAAGGATTTATCAGTTGGTTTGCAAAAAACCATGTGGCGGCCAATTTATTGATGATCAGTATCATTTTCATTGGTGTGTTGTCACTCAATACCCGAATTCCGCTGGAAGTGTTTCCTTCAATTGAATTAGATGTTGTCAACATCAGAACCTCTTTACCAGGCTCAACACCGTCTGAGACAGAGCAAGGCATCACGATTCGAGTTGAAGAATCCGTCAGTGACTTAGAAGGCATCGACAACATAAGCTCACGTTCTAGTGAAGGCAGTTCGAGTGTGACCGTTGAATTATCCAGTGGTTATGATGCGCAAGTGCTGTTGAATGAAATTAAAAATCGCGTCGATGCCATCAACACCTTACCAGTGGACGCCGAGAAGCCCTTGGTGAGTAAAGCCACGCGCAAAAGGGAAGTCATTTCAGTGGTGGTTTATGGTGATGTATCAGAAAAAGAATTGCGCCAAGTCAGTGAACAAGTTCGTGATGACATCATCAGCATTGACGGCATCACTCAAGTGTTTTTAGAAAATGTCCGTCCTTTTGAAATTGCCATAGAAGTGAATCAAGACACGCTTCGTGAATATGGCATTACCATAGATCAAATCACCAATGCGATAAAAAATAATTCACTGGATTTGTCCGCAGGTAACATCAAAACCACCGGCGGTGATGTCTTGCTGAGGACTCAGGGCCAAGCCTATGAACAAGCACAGTTTGAAAATTTAATCATACGCAATCGGGCCGATGGGTCGTTGTTGCGATTGTCCGATATAGCAACCATATCCGATGGTTTTGAAGAACAGGCTATTTTGAACAGGTTCAATGGCGAACGGGCGATGGAAATTGAGGTTTATAGTGTGGGGCAACAAAGTGCCATTGAGGTAGCAGACAAGGTCAAAGCTTACTTGGCTGAAAAAAGTGCCAGTTTACCGCAAAGCATCAAATTAGACTATTGGCGAGACCGTTCTCAAATTGTTAAAAACAGGTTGAGTACATTGATCAACAGTGCGATACAAGGTGGTGTGTTGGTGTTATTGTTATTGACGCTGTTCTTGCGACCTAAGGTGGCTTTTTGGGTGGTGATTGGTATTCCAGTTTCCTTTATGGGTGCTTTGTCTTTATTGCCTGTGTTTGGCATCACCATTAATATCGTCAGTTTATTTGCTTTTATTTTGGTGTTGGGGATTGTGGTTGATGATGCCATTGTTACTGGAGAAAATATACATACCCACATGGAACGTCATGGTGATGGTTTGAGGGCGGCGATTGAAGGAACCCAAGAAGTGGCCACACCTGTGACTTTTGGTATTTTGACGACAGTAGCTGCATTTATTCCTTTGGCCTTGATAGAAGGCGGACGGAGTGTGTTTTTCAAGCAGCTTCCATTTGTGGTAATTCCTGTGTTGTTATTTTCTTTGATTGAATCTAAGTTTGTTTTACCGGCGCATTTGAAATACATGAAAAAGTCTACCAAAGCGCCTGGTGCATTCAGTCGGTTTCAGAAAAAATTTGCCAATGGTTTAGAGCATTTTATTGCCAAATACTACCAGCCAGTTTTGGTTAAAGCGCTGAAAAATAGGTTGTTAACCTTGTCTCTGTTTTTGTCCGTTGTTGCTATGGTATATGCCATGGTATTCAGTGGCTGGACACGGTTTATATTTTTCCCTAGAGTACCCAGTGAAATAGCACGTGCGTCTTTGGTGATGCCAATTGGTACACCTTTTGAAACCACAGACAAGTATGTTTCATTAATTACCGATAAGGCCCAGCAGTTACAAGAAAAATACATTGATGAAGCAACAGGTGAAAGCTTGATTGTCAGCATCATGTCAAGTTCTGGTTCGGCAGGTGGTTCAGGTAGTGGTCAATCACATGTAGGTCGTGTGATGTTTCAAGTCGTCGCACCTGAAAAGCGTGAAAGTGAAATAACCAGCGGTCAATTGGTCAATGAATGGCGACAAATGATAGGCCCCATTCCGGGTGCTGAAGAAGTCAATTACCGGGCAGAAATAGGCCGTTCGAGCAATCCAATTGACATTCGATTAAGCGGTCAGGATCTGAATGAATTACAAAGTTTGGCTGAGCAGGTCAAAGTACAGTTGGCGCAATACCCAGATGTGTTTGACATCACAGACAGCATGTCGAATGGTAAAAGCCAGATTGAACTAGAACTCAAACCACAAGGTGAAGTTTTGGGCATCACTTTGAGCAGTTTAGCCAGGCAGGTGCGACAGGCATTTTTTGGGGCTCAGGTACAAAGAATCCAGCGTGGTAGAGATGATATTCGTGTGATGCTCCGTTATTCATTGGCGGAAAGAAGTACGGTTAATACCTTGGAAAACTTGATTATCACTTCACCTGATGGCGTTCAAGTGCCTTTCAATGAAGTGGGCGTGATGATTTCAGGAAAAAGCCCGTCTGTCATCAATCGATTAGACCGCAAGCGAACGTTGAATGTCACTGCGGATGTGAATAAAGAAAGCATCAATATGGCTGCGGTGAATGAAGAAATGTCACAGTTTTTGAATCAGTTAACAGGGCCTTTGGCTGGTGTTGGTTATGAGTTTGGTGGCGAAGCAGAGGAACAGCGAGAGTCGTTTGGTACTTTGTTTTATGGTTTGATTGCCGTTTTGTTTGTCATCTATGCACTGTTAGCGATACCTTTTAAGTCCTATGCTCAGCCCATGATCGTGATGTCCATCATACCCTTCAGTCCTGCAGGGGCCATAATTGGCCATTGGATTATGGGCATGGATTTAACCATTTTGAGTATGATGGGCATGCTTGCCTTAACAGGTGTGGTGGTTAATGATTCATTGGTGCTGGTCGATTATGTCAATAAAAAACGTGAAGAAGGCAAATCTTTACTTGATGCCGTTACCACAGCAGGAATGGCCAGATTCAGGCCCGTGATTTTGACCTCTTTGACTACATTTGTGGGGTTGATGCCGTTGATCTTTGAAAAAAGCACGCAAGCACAGTTTCTTATTCCTATGGCCGTTTCATTGGGTTTCGGTATCATGTTCGCCACTTTTATGACTTTGTTTTTGATTCCAGTAAATTATTTACTTTTAGAAGATGCCAGGCGTGGTGTAAAAAAAATGACAGGTGCAGATTCGCGTGTGGCGAAAGTTTGAAACAAAAATGCCATATAAAAACTTCATTGAAACTCACTAATTGTGCAAGGCAGAGATGTGACTGTTGGCAGTGGTAAATTGAAACAGTCATCATATAAAATATGACCTCCTTCGAAAGAGAGTTTGAATGACTGAACAAGCAAGTTACAAATCCACCTTTTACATCAATGGTGAGTGGATAGAATCTGATGACAAGCCCCATTTAGCGGTCATCAACCCAGCCACAGAACTGTCAGTGGGTAACATCCCATTAGGTAATGCCAATGATGTGAATGAAGCAGTTCAAGCGGCGACACAGGCATTTGTTTCTTTCTCTCAAGCCACACGAGAAGAACGCCTAGATTTGCTTAAAAGAATAGCCGAGGAATACAAAAAACGTTCGACCGATATGGCCGCTGCGATCACAGCTGAGATGGGCGCACCGAAGTGGTTGAGTGAGTCAAATCAAGCGGCGTCTGGTTATTTGCATTTCAAGTCAGCGATCGAAATTTTAGAACAATATGAATTTGAATTTAAACAAGACAGCACTTTGATACGCAAGGAGCCGATTGGTGTATGTGGTTTTATCACACCTTGGAATTGGCCCGTCAATCAAATTGGTTGTAAATTGGCGCCTGCATTGGCCACCGGTTGTACCGTGGTGTGGAAACCATCAGAGGAAGCACCCTTTTCGGCGCAGATATTGATGGAAATTTTAGAGGAAGCTGGAGTCCCTAAAGGAGTCGTCAACATGGTTCATGGTGATGGACCGACTGTAGGTTCAGCAATCTCTAAGCACCCTGACATTCATATGGTGTCTTTCACAGGTTCTACTTTGGCAGGGATTGCTGTGGCAAAAGATGCAGCCGACTCCATCAAGCGCGTGACCCAGGAGCTGGGTGGTAAATCAGCCAACATCATCCTTGACGATTTATCAGAAGAACGTTTTGCTAAAGCGGTGGCTGGTGGTATCAAAACCTTGTGTGTTAATTCAGGACAAAACTGTAACGCCCCTTCGCGTTTGTTTATTCCAAAAGAGCGCATGAATGAGGCTGAAGCTGTGGTTAAAGCAACCATGGAAAAATTGTCGGTAGGCGATCCAAATGATGAAAACAATTACATGGGACCAGTGGTTTCAGAAACACAATGGAACCGCATCCAAGAACACATCAAATCGGGCATGGATTTAGGCGCAGAATTGCTGACTGGAGGTTTGGGGCGTCCAGAGGGTTTAACGACAGGTTTTTATGTCAAACCCACGGCGTTCACAGGGGTGAATAATGGCATGTCTATTGCTCAGTATGAAATATTTGGCCCCGTGGTATGTGTGATTCCTTACAACACAGACGAAGATGCCATCACCATGGCCAATGCCAATGAATATGGATTGTCAGGATATGTGTCTGGTGCTGATAGTGAACGCGTCAATCGCGTTGCTTTTGCTTTAAGGGCTGGGATGATACACCTCAATGGTGCTCAGATGGACCGCACAGCACCGTTTGGTGGATATAAGCATTCTGGAAATGGTCGAGAACGTGGACCTCAAGGTTTCGAAGAGTTTTTAGAGACCAAAGCCTTGTTAGGTATGCAATGAATCGATTTGTGCTGAGTATGTTGCGCTTTCCCAATAAAAAAGGGCCTTTTGATTGGTTGTTATTTTTATTGGCTTTGGTGATTATCATTCCGTTGTTGATATTGATGCTGTTACTGTTACCAATACTGGTTATTTATCAGGTATTGAAGGCCAAGTTATTTCCTAACACCCAAAAGAAAACCATGGTGACTCCATTTGGCATCACCATTTTGTCACCTCAGTCAGGTGGGCAGAATGTGTCGTGGGCAGATGTTGAACGCTTGGAGTTGTGGTCAGAAGAAGGTGATGAGGTGGCAGTATTGGTGTTGAAATCCGGAGGTGTCACTAAGTTACCCAATATTGAGTTCTCAGTAATTAAAAACCACTGTATTCAAAGGGGAATACCAGTTAAGGAAGAGGTTGTTATTGTCTCTGATGCTGAAATTATTGAGTGATTTCGCGGTGTAATATGATTTGATTTCGTCCATTGGCTTTGGCTGAATACATCGCCATATCAGCCCGGTGTATGGCTTTATCTAAATCATTTATGCCCCGGCACCGGCTGATACCAGCAGAAAACGTCACTTTTAAATCTGGAATGTGTGCAATGTTAATGCGTTCAAGTAGCGACTCTTTAAATTGTTCTAGTGAGCGTTTTAATTGGTGCTGATCACCATAAGACATGGCCAATAAAAACTCCTCTCCTCCAAATCGACCTGTGATGACGTTTTGATCAAAATGAGACAAGAAAATTCTGCTGAATTGAATCAAGACCTCATCACCCACAGCATGACCATAGTGATCATTGATGTGTTTAAAGTGGTCTAAATCTAACATCGCCAAAAGTAAGCTGTTGTTGTGATGGATTTCTAATTGTTGTTTGATTTGTTTGATGCAATATGAGCGGTTACTCATGTTGGTTAATGCATCATGTTGAGCCATGTATTCAAATTTTAGGCGATTTTTTCTCGAACGTAACACAATAAATGCCAAAAGCAGCGTGCTGGTAAATGAGGCAATGATCAGCCAATTCGTCAGTTGGCGTTCTGTAGCTTGGTCTGCTAATCGATGTGCTTGCATTTCATTTTCATGTTGTAAGACAGCATTTTCTTTTTCTTTGTTGTTCAAATCAAACTGGGTTCGAAATTGGTTCAGTTTTTTGATGCTTGACTCGGTGTAAATCTTTTGTTTTTTTGAGACCGTTTCGAGTAACTTATTATAAGCAGCTTCATACTCTCCTTTGCTGGCCAAGATTTTAGCCTGGAGTTCATCAATACCAATACTTTGTAATGGCATGGCTTCAGGGTCAAGGTACTTTTTAGCTTGCAACCAAAATTGCTCCGCAAGTTTTATTTTGCCTTCAGACAGGTATATGCGGCTGAGTGAATAGTTGGTGTCCAAAAGCATGAATTTATTATTTGATGTTGTGAATGTTTGATGCGTCGTTTTTAACATCTGAATGGCTTCTTCAGTTTTGCCTTGCTTATATGCCATGCCGGCCAATTCTTTCAATGCATAGGCCTCACCTTGGTAGTCTTTCACTTTACGTGCCAAACGGGCGGATTCTTCAAGTTGTTGTTGGCTTAAATCCAGGTTTCCTAGGTTTTTGTTTGCCCTTCCTAATCCATACAAAGCGACAGAAAGTTCTAAAAAGCTATTGTTTTCTCTGTGGTAGTCAACAGCTTCTTTAAAAAAAGGGACTGACAATTCATCTTCACTGCGGTACTCATAAACCAGAGCAATGTCCGCCGCAATATCTGCTTGGTTAATTTCACCACCGTGCTTAGGGACTAGCTGGTATGCTTCTTGAAAATCATTCAGTGCATTAACAGACAAAGACATCGCATTGTAAATATGTCCCCGAGCTGACAAGGCTTCGACCAAAAGCCATAAGTCTTTTTTCTGACGCGCCCATGTGAGGACTTGATTGGCAATGGGCAGAGCTTGTTGTGGGTCACCTACATAGTCCAAGGCAATGACCTTTGCGATTTGGATTTTGTGATAGAGCCAAGGGAATTGTTGTTTATCTATGGCTTTGAGACCAAGCTCTGCATGGGTCAAAGCTTTGTCAGGGTAGGTTAAGGCAATATAAGCTTGGCTGTAAAGGTAATGATGTTGTGCCAGTTGGTAATTGTTGTTTTGGGCTTGAGGCAGGCTTCTATCTAAGATTTGTAACACTTCATCTGGAGAAGAATTGAGTTTTTTTTCCCATTCGAGATAACGCGTATCTAATTGTTTTTGAGCCAAAACAGAACCACAAAGCAACAGACACAATATCAATGACTGATGAAACTGTGACTTCACTTGTAAAAACCATTGATGCAAATTGGTTACCACTCGAAACTGTACATTACTGAATTAATATACAGCTGTTATACCTTGAGGTCAATAAACTACTGAATATGCTGTGGTTTCAATCAACCGTTTTTTGTGATTGCGTGTGTTTAAGCAGTAACGCTTTGACTTCGGCCAACTCGGCTTGTATGACATCTAATTGGTCGTTTTGTTCTGTGATGTCATCATGTAAAGCTTCAGCCTCCATCAGAGCGTTTTCTTTTTCTAAAACACTGACAACAATGCCTATCACCATATTCAAGAAAGCAAAAGCAGTGAAGAAAATAAATGACAGGTAAAAGAGCCAACTCAAAGGGTAAACAGTCATGGTTTCATACATGACATCAGTCCAGTCTTCAAATGTCATGACTCGAAATAATGTCAACATGCTGGTGGCAATATCGCCCCACAAAACGGGGTTGATGTTTTCAAAAAACAAAGAACCGACAGCGGCATAAATGTAAAATATGATGAACATCAACAACATCACATAAGACAGTTGTGGCATGGCTTTGATGAGTGAATTGATTAATACCCTGAGTTCAGGAATGATGGAAACCATCCTCAAAACACGAAACACACGAACCAATCGACCAATCAAAGCCATTTCAGAGTTTTCTATTGGAATCAAACTGACAACAACAATGAGTGTATCAAAGACATTCCAGCCACTTTTGAAAAAGTTCTTTTTGTCCTTTGAGGCGACAAAGCGCACAGTAATTTCAATCAGAAAAAATACTGTGATACTCCAGTCAGCAATCAACAACGCCGTGGTGGCGTAGTCTGGTAATTCGTATGTCTTGGCACCGATTAACAAAGCAGACAAGATAATTACAGTAACAACTGACCATTCAAATATTTTGTTATTGTGTAGGTTTTCGAGGAATTCTTTCATGAAAATAAGGGTGCTGAAATCGAAACGCACATTTTAATCATGATGCCAGAAAATACCAGTGCTTAAAGTGATGAAGTCAGGCAAAAAGTTATGGTTAAACTATTTTTTAACAGGTTTTTTTTGTAATTTTCTTTGTAATGTTCGGCGGTGCATATTGAGTGCTTTTGCGGTTTGGCTGATGTTGCCGTCGTGCTCAAGCAAGACTTTCTGGATGTGTTCCCATTCTAGTCGTTTTGGAGACCATGTTGATTCATTGATTTCAATGTCACTGTTGCCTTGGTTGTTAGATTGAAAGCTGTTTAATATTTCTTCGATACTGACCGGTTTAATTAAATAATCCTTAACACCTATTTTAATGGCTTCTACTGCCGTTTTGATTGACGCAAAACCGGTCAGCATCACAATGTTCAGCTGAGGCCATTGGGCTAAAATAGATTGTGCCAAAACCAAACCAGATTCTTTTTGTAATTTTAGGTCCAGTAGCACATGATTGACGGGCTCGTTTTTTAAAATCAATTGACTGCTTTGCAGGTCATGTGCTTCATGAACAGTAAATCCATGCCTTTTCAAGGCTTTGGACAAACTGTATCGCAAGGTTTTGTCATCATCAATCACTAAGATAGACTTTTTCATGGTGCTTGTTGTATGAGAATTTGAGTTTCAGCACCATCAGGTGTGCACTGAAAAATTAACTGTCCTTTCATGGCTTCCATGATGCGTGCTGCTAATTTTAACCCTATTCCCAGTCCATTTTTCTCTGAATGATTTAAACCGGCCCCGTCATCTTTTATGAGGATGTTAATTTCATTGTTTTTGGATTGGGCAGTAAGGAAAATGTTGGTGCTGCCTGCTGCGATGGAGTTATTGATGACATTTAAGAATACCAAAGGCAGCAAATCATCACTTAAGATCTGCATGTCTTTTGATAAAAGATTTTGAATCTTAATTGATGGGTGTGTGGCTTCGAATGTGTTTAAAATATCATTTAAATAGTTTTTTAGATTCACTTGTTGGTGTGTGTTTGTGTCAGATTGTGTGGTGATTTTAGTTAACTCACCTAATGCTTTTTTACATCGAGTAACTTGTTCATCCAGGATACGGCAGTCTTTGGCATGTTCACTGTCTTTTAAGTCATAAGATAATTCGTTAACCAGCAGTTTGATGCTGTGTAAAGGTGAACCCAGTTCGTGGGCTAAGCTGGTAGCAAGCGTGGCCATTTTAACCATATTAAAATCTTCAGCTTGTTTCTGTTGTAAGTCGATGAGCGCCTTATTTTTTGATTTCAGTTGCTCCATTAAAGTGGTAATGATCCAAGTGAGCATCAGTGAAATGGCTATAAAACCCAGCCACATACCTATCACATGGCTTTGCATCATGTGGTGATGGGCCGGTGGTGCTTGTAAATACCAGAGCAGTAAATAAATAAGGTTGGCGGTTGTTGTTGCTAGCCAAGCAAACCATTTATTGAATTTGATGGCTGCAAATAAAGGGGGAAGAAATAAACACCAAATCAATGGATTAGAAACGCCCTGATTGAAGCTGAAAAAAAGGCCCCAGACAAATAAGTCTATGGTAACTGGATACCATTTATCATGTGTCTTGACGCTGAATAACTGCGTTAAACAAACCATACCGAGATATAACGACACCAACCACCACGATTCGGCTGAAGTTTCACCCCAAAAGTCAAAAATAGCATTAAGTATAAGTACGGTTATTAAGCCTAAAGCAATCGTTATGCGGTAGCTAAACAATGAATTCATTTGTTTCAGTTAAGTTATTAAGATGATTTGAATGCAAGGTTAACATGACTGCGTTTGTGGATGTGGGTGTGCGACAAAATGTCGCGCCTTTAATGCGGTTTGCTTTCATATAATGCGGTCTTTTTATTGATGTGAGTTCCTATGAAAACAAAACAGTCTGTATTAAAGCTATGGATGGCAGTGATTGCCTTCAGCATGACGGCTCAAGCGCATGAAAGTCAGCAAAATAACGCCAATACACATGCACCCATTGGTGTTATGGGTGATCACACCCACAACAAAGGTGAGTTTATGATGTCTTATCGATTCATGAATATGGCCATGTCAGGTGTGGGAAGCGGCAGCCGCGACTTGAGTACGTCGCAAGTGTTAGAGAGCTACATGATGGCTCCAATCGAAATGGATATGAGCATGCACATGCTGGGGTTTATGTATGCCCCGAGCGATCGATGGACTGTTATGGCTATGATTAACCACGCAGAGAAGAAAATGACCATGGAAAATCGCATGGGTATGCGTTTTCATACCGAAACATCGGGTTCATCCGATTCCAGGCTGGGTGCTTTGTATCGAATTAAAAATTGGGGTCAAAGCCGTTTACACCTCAACCTGGGTTTAAGTATACCAACAGGTTCAATTAACACCAAAGGAGACACGCCTATGGGTGATGACTCAATTTTGCCTTATGGGATGAGGTTAGGTTCAGGAACTTATGATGTGAACCTTGGCTTGACTTGGAATTTATACCGTGAAAGCCACGCCTTTGGTGCTCAAATTATGGGAACCTTCAGAACAGGCAAAAATGATGCTGATTATCGTTTGGGTCACGAAAGCCAATTGAATGTATGGGCGAGTAAAAACATATCTAACAGTTGGAGTTTTTCTGCCCGATTAGAAGCCAAAAACAAACAAAGCATCAAAGGCAGTGATGCGCGTTTGATGATGGCACAGAATATGAGTATGACGCCCGCTGCGAATGCTGATTTTTCTGGTGGAAACTGGTTCAATTTGGGTCTGGGTTTGAATTTTATATCGAATGCCTCAAATGCCTTCAATGGACACCGTTTGGCTTTGGAATATAAATTGCCCTTGCTAGAGGACCTGGCAGGAATTCAAATGCAAAGTGATGGCATGTGGAACTTGGGTTGGCAGAAATCGTTCTAAAAAAGTATCAGTAAACTGCCACTGAGTTCTTCAGTGGCAGTCTGAATGAATTGAAACTTAGTGTTGGTGCCCGTCGCCAGAAGCGTGTGCTTTTTGATGGCTCAAGTCATTGAATAATTGAGTCGCCATGCGTTCAGTAGAAATAAAGCCCCAGTTCCAATCATCATGGTATTTTTGTAAAGGGTTGGCTTTTAAAATTTGGTCTAGGTTTTGGCCATCGTTTATGGCTTTTTGAATGAGTTGTTTTGAGTCAATCAACATATCAACCGCTTTTTGCAAGTCAGCTTTATCGGCCAAGGGGCCATGTCCTGGAATGATTTTTGTTTCATCGTTTGCCATGCTGATGACTTTTAATTGGGCATGAATATAGCCGTCTACTGAACCACCTGAATCCAAATCCACATAGGGGAACAGGCCATTGAAAAAAGTATCACCCGTATGAATCACATTGGCTTCAGAAAAATGAATCACGGCATCACCATCTGTGTGAGCTTTCGGGACGTGAAACACGGTGGCAGGTTGTTTGTTGAAGTGGAAGGTCATTTGGTCTGAAAAGGTCATGACAGGTAAAGCAGATTCTGGTGCTGGAACCATACCTTCAGGCCCTTGTACGCCTTTGGTTATCATGTGATGGCGTAAGTTCTCGTGAGCAACAATGTGAGTTTTACCGTGTTCATGCCCTTTGCCCAAGGCTTCATTGTTACCTGTGTGATCGCCATGAACGTGTGTGTTAACAAGAAAGTCAATGGGTTTGCCAGCCACATTTTGAACGGCATTTTTCAACTTGTCCAAAAAAGGAGGCATGGCATCATCAATCAGAATGGTGGCATCTTCACCGGTCAACAAACCGATGTTACCGCCAATGAAGCCATTCACACCCGAAAGCATATAAATGCCAGGGACCACTTCTGTTGTTGCCACTTCAACTGGTGGTTTTTCTTCAGTTTTTGGCTCTTTGGCCATGCCATTGAATGTTAATGTGCTTAAGACCGCAGTGATCAAAATGGTTCTTTTCATGTTGGTATGCTCAGTTAGAGAAAAGCAAACATTTTAGACTAAAAATCAGGTGCTTACAAATGTCGGCTTGGATTCGAATGACATGGTTTGGTCAGAGGAAGGGTGTTTGAAAGATAAAGATTGACTGTGTAGCTGTAAGCGGTCAGAAAAAGCCAATGCCTTTCTGGTGGCGTATAAACGGTCGCCAACGATCACATGGCCAATGTGCAGCATGTGTACGCGTAATTGATGAGACCGACCAGTCACTGGAGTGAGTTCAATCAGTGTTGTTTCGGCTTCTTGATTCAAAACTTTGTAGTGCGTGGTCGAAGGTTTGCCGTTGTCAAAATCCACCATTTGCTTCGGTCTGTTCGGCCAATCGCAAATCAATGGGGCTTCGACTGTACCTCTGACTTCAGTCACATGGCCATATACGCGAGCGATGTATGTTTTTTGGGTCAGCCTTTCTTGAAATTGCCTCGCCAAAGAAGATTGTGCGGCTTTGTTCAATGCCATGATGACGATACCCGAAGTTTCCATGTCTAATCGATGGACAGTCAAAGCAGTGGGAAACTGGGCTTGAACACGGGTTTGTAAACAATCTTTGTGCTCATCCAAACGACCTGGAACTGAAAGCAAACCCGCAGGCTTATTTAATACGATCACATCGTCATCAGCATGGATGATGTCCAACGCAGCTGAAGGTGGTTGGTAAACAAAATCTTTGGCAGCCATTATTTTTTTCTTTTGGGTTTTCCTTTACCTGCGCTCTTATTTTGGCCTTGAAACGATTCTTTACGAGCCGCTTTTTTGGCTGCTTTCTTGGCTAACATTTTTTCAACTTCTGCTAACTCTTGGTCCATCATCTCAGGTGTTTCCAAAGTCATCGGTCCCATTTGTCCGGTGCGGTATTCGTTGATGAAAATCTTAGACACTTTATCTAAGTCGACACGACCGCCAGCGCGTAAAGAACCACGTTTGGCACCAATTTTAGCCAGTAACTCATATTCATCATGGGGCAAAGGATCAAAATCAAAACGCTCCTTGAGCATGTCTGGATAGGTTTTTAACAAGTATTCAGCGCCAAAAAACGCCACTTCCTCGTGATCAACTACGGTGTCCTTGATGCCACCTGTGAATGCCAGTCTAAACGCAGAATTTTGGTTGTCGAATTTTGGCCATAACACGCCAGGTGTGTCGTGCAAGATCACATTGTCACGCAGCTTGATGCGTTGTTGACGTTTGGTGACAGCCGCTTCGTTCCCTGTTTTGGCAATGTTACGTTCGGCAATCGCATTGATGATGGTTGATTTACCGACATTGGGGATGCCCATGATCATCACTTGTATGGGTTTTTTGTTTTCTTCACGTTCTGGAAACATGGCACGCACCCAGTTAGGGATTTGTTGTACCAAGTTAGGCTGGTCTGAATTCACGGCATAGGCTCGGATGGTGTCATCCTGTTCTAAACAATTAATCCATTGTGCTGTTAATTCAACATCAGCTAAATCAGATTTGTTGAGTAATTTGATGCAGGGTTTATCTCGGCGAATACTTTGCAATAAAGGGTTTTGAGAGCTGTAAGGCAAGCGCGCATCAATCACCTCAATCACCATGTCAACCTCAGGTAATAATTGACGTATTTCCTTTTGTGCTTTGTGCATGTGGCCCGGAAACCAGTTGATGTTCATTCGATGTGCTCGAAAAAAAACGCCATTTTACAGTAAATTGTATAAACACACCTTGAAAACTGCGTGACAAACCTTACTTTGCTGGCAACTTAATATTTATCACAAAGAGGTAACACGTGACACAAACTGCTGAAAAATTTGAATTTCAAGCTGAAGTGAATCAAGTTTTGGACTTGGTGATTCACTCACTTTACTCAAACAAAGAAATCTTTTTGCGCGAATTGATTTCAAATGCTTCTGATGCTTGCGACAAACGTCGCTTTGAGGCGATTAAAAATAATGCTTTGGGTTCTGATGATTTACACATCAAAATTGACTTTGATGCGGAAGCCAAAACAGTCACCATTTCAGATAATGGTATTGGCATGACGCGTGACGAAGTGATGACTAACATCGGAACCATTGCGAACTCAGGCACCAAGAAGTATTTAGAATCAATTGCCAAAAAAGACCGTGATGATGCCAATTTGATTGGTCAATTTGGTGTCGGTTTTTATGCATCATTCATCGTAGCGGACGAAGTTGAAATCCGAACCAGAAAAGCCGGTGCTGATGCAGTTGATGCTGTTTCTTGGAAATCTGATGGTAAATCTGCTTACACTTTGGAAAACATCGAAAAAGAAGATGTGGGTACTGAAATCATCTTACATTTGCGAGAAGAAGAAGCTGACTTTGCAGATAACTTCCGTTTAAAAAGCTTGGTTAAAAAATATTCTGAGCATGTGGCTTTCCCAATCAAAATGTTGGAAGTGACCTACCCAGAAAAAGACGATGAAGGCAATGAAATTCCAGCCAAAACACCAGAATACGAAGTGGTTAATGACGCCACTGCTTTATGGAAAAAAGCGCCAAGTGAGTTAAAAGACGAAGACTACCAAGGCTTTTATAAGCAATTGACCAATGACTTCAATGACGCGGCCTACTGGTCTCATAACCACATTGAAGGCACGCAGAGCTACAGCAACTTGTTATACATTCCTTCAAAATCACCTTTTGGCATGTTTCAAAACCCTGAAGACCGTGAAGGTTTGAAGTTGTATGTCAAGCGTGTGTTCATCATGGATGCGGCGAAAGAGTTGATGCCTAATTACTTGCGATTTGTTAAAGGAATCGTTGATTCAAATGATTTGCCTTTGAACGTGTCGCGTGAAATTTTACAAGACAACCCTTTGTTACAAAAAATCCGCACGGGTTTGGTTAAACGTGTTTTGGGCTTGTTGAAAAAGAAAGCCGTTGATGCAGAATCATATGCCAAATTTTGGACTGAGTTCGGCGACATCTTGAAAGAAGGTGTGGTTGAAGATTTCGCTAACCGTGAAGCCGTTTTGAAGCTGTTGCGTTTCTCATCTACAGAAAATGACAATGCCGATGAAAACATCGCCTTGGATGATTACATCGGTCGCATGACGGGTGACCAAGACAAGATTTACTACTTAACAGGTGAATCTTACGAAGCGGTTAAAAATTCGCCGCACTTGGAGTTGTTCAAGAAAAAAGGCATTGAAGTGTTGTTGATGCACAACCGCATTGACGAGTGGATCATGAGCCACGTCACTGATTATGACGGCAAGAAATTCCAGTCAGTTGCCAAGGGTAAATTAGACCTGGGCGAAGATAAGGAAGAAGAAAAAGAAACACCGGAAGAAGCGAAAAACTTTCTGAATCAAATCAAAGAAAATTTGAAGGACAAGGTAAGCGACGTGACGGCTTCAAGTCGTTTGGTTGATTCTGCCAGTTGTTTGGTGATGGACGAAGATGCGATGGCGATTCACATGCAGAAATTAATGGAGCAAGCTGGGCAGTCGATGCCTTCGCAATTACCTGCTTTGGAAATCAATTTAGACCACGCCTTGGTTAAGCACATTGAACAAGTGGCAGATGAAGACCGCTTCGCACAATGGTCTGACATGTTGTTCCAACAAGCCTTGCTGGCCGAAGGTGGACAGTTGAAAAACCCTGCACAATACGTTCACCAGTTGAATAAATTGATGTTGGAAATCATGAAGTAAACTCAGTTTTAAAAACTTCATGAATGTTCAAAGCAGAAGCGTCACTCAGGTGGCGCTTTTTTTATTGTGAATTTAAAAAATTTATTTTAGCGGTCGATAACACCAATTAAAAAAATAAAATATTCTCTGAGATTTTGCCCCACTCATTGGCACTTATTAAATGCTAAACCTCACAAAAAAATAAACCCTTGAAAAGCTCAATTTTCAAAACATGGCCTCATCTAAAGTATAAGGCCAGGGTGAAAAAATTGTAATTTAGCATACTTTTAAAATCAAAAATTAGGGGAGAAGTATGAGTAAATCAATTCGTAATGTTGCTGTGTTGGTAACATTAATCATCGTTGTTGGCGGCCTGTATTGGTACCAGCAGTCAAAAAAGGATGAAACATCGTCCAGTACCATTAAGCAGTCAAAGGTTGCTGAAAATGAACCTGTACAAAATAAGGTGGTTGCAAAGCAAGCCATTATCAAGCCGGAGCTAAACAGTGCAGCTTGTACAGCTGATCCAAACTGGTTTCCACACAGTCAAACAAAAAGAACTAATGATGCGGCATTTGTCAGTTCGAGTAATTGTGTCTTTCATCAATGGGCATGGCAAAACTTTCTTTGGTTAACCCAAGATGTGAATGGAGAGCCCAGGTTTATGAGTTTCAAGAGCCCTGAATCTTTGTTGGGCTTGGAAAGTGAAGGTTTCTTGCCTCGCATGACCAAACGTGACTCAAATGGTTCCTTTGATGAATTTTTACAAGCCGGAACAGATGGTATTTTTGTTGGTCATAACAACAGGGCGGTTTATTATTCACAGTATCTAGATGACACTTTCGTTGGGTTTATTGAAGATAACAAATTAACCAATCCTGATAATTTACGTGCGCTGGTCAAAGCGGATCCTACCACCACTTTTCCTATCACAGGAACGGCAGGCTCAATGGAGCTGAAAGCTTCTTGGGTTATTGTTGATGCAGGTGATGACACTTCGGGAATGTTTACCACTGAAACCAAAGTTTCTAAATTAAGGAATGGCAGTAATGGCATAGAATTAGATAGGGACCAAGTTGAAACTGTGACTGTTGCTTTGGTTGGCTTTCATATCGGCGGCATTGTGGAAGGTCATCCTGAAATGATTTGGGCCACGTTTGAGCACAACAGGAACGCGCCCAATGTTAAGCCGGGTATGAATTTAGAAGAACCCGTATCTGATCAAGATTTTACGTTTTATACGGCTAACACTGAATTAGCCGACTGCAATATCAATTATTCCTCCAGTAATAAACTGACGTTAGATGAGACCACCCAAAAACTCTCTCCTATCACCCAAGTGTGTAGGCAGTATCAGTTTGGTAACGAACAAGGAGTCAACACAGGTAATGATGTCAATATAGCCAGCTTAAATGAATCTGTAGAATCATTATTAGATGATGAGGATGTTTGGAAAAATTACCAAGAAGTGGGCGCCATTTGGTTTAACAAAATTGATGGTTTGAAACCTGGTATGTCACTGGCAACCGATGAAAATTTAACAGGTTCACTGAGGCTGTCAAACAGCACCATTGAAACATTCACACAAGTGGCAACCACTGAAAACAATTGCTTCAGGTGCCACAACTCCTTACAACAATTACCACAGACGCCAGGTTTGGAACCATTGCCAGCTTCAAACCTCAATATCAGCCATGCCTTGCTCAATATTTATTTTTGGTCACAAGAAGATGCGCAGCCAGTTAACACAGCTTCAGGAGAAGAGTCATGAAATCATATTTTAGAGTACACCCAAGCATTAACATGGCCCGTGTAGGCAGCAGTAAAGACTATTACCTGGCTCCTGAAACTGCCGCAGGCGACTTGTTAGACAAAGATACAGGTGCTTTTGGTGGTATCCCAATCAAAAAAGGAACTGAAAATACACCCATTGATGCGGATGACTTTCGTGATGTAGACCACAATCCATTGAGACAAGCAGCAAGATTCAGGTTATATGCTTATGACCAAGGTCAGCAGCAATACCCAAGCCAAGATCCTGGAAGAGAGATTAAAATTGGTGATGTGGTCGGTGGTAAAACAATCAAAGACATCATTTGGACGGTCCACTTGGCGAATAAAAAGAACAACAATTACACCATCACTGACACGATAAATGGCGTGCATGGTGAATATGGCATAGAGTCATATGAAAACAACAACCTACCACCAGTAAGGAATCCACAATATGGGACAAACTTAAGTGACGCCCAAAGGCGAACACAGTTGGTGATTGATGCAGGTCCTAGGGCGCTGGCATCCTCAACTGATGGTAGCCAAACCATTCCCTTTGATAACTCATCAACGCCGAGCTATGTAAATGGGTCAACTATAGCCACATCAGATGCTTATCCTGTCAGTTTTCCAGATGAGCATTTCAATATGTTCAATCCACTGGGAGCGATAGACAGCTTAGGAGAGGTGACCATTGAAGCAGGAACAGGGCGGTTAATTGTTGCAGGAGGTTTCGGAAAAGCCAGTGGCATCAAAGATGAAAATGGCCACCCACCTAATTTATGTGATGCCATTGATAATGATGGCTGGTTTGATGACACATCTGATGGTCCAGTGATGGCAACCGTAGTCTTTGAGGACGGTACGGTTTCAGAAGCCATTCATGGTTGGGTGGTTTGTACTGATCCGGGTTATGCGCCACAAACCAGGAATGTGGTGTCAACTTGGGATGACATCTATAACACGTGGGTAGAAGAATTGGGCATATCCCCAGAGGTTTATAACAATGGGGCCTATACCAGCGATTACACACCTGGATTTTATCAAGACATTTTACCGATTTTCCATGGTGCGATGTTACAGCAGTGGAATACCAATTTACCGCAGCAGGCCATCAAAGGCCATCACTATATGGCCAGTATCACGCCATCTGATGACCCATCTGCCAAATTACCCAATTTGAAAGAGTTAATCAGAGACCCTAATGTGCCGGCAGAAAGTGATGAAGGTGTGAAAATGCCTTTGGCTTTGGGTGATGCACAAAAAAGCTTTTTGTCTTTAACGCCCACACAATACCATATGGTCAGTCAATGGTACGAGAAAAAGTTCGTAGAGAATGGGCCAGCATTGGGTGGTGGTGAAAAATTAGATCGTGTCACCATGGAAAATTGTTTGGGCGGTCGTTACTCACCGGGTATCGATTTGACTTTTATTGTTCGTGATGTCAATTTATACCACCAAAATTGGCAAGGAACCACAGGGCCTTTTCGCATCAATATGCAAGCCTTGGATTATTCAAAAGCAGACCAGAACACACCGTTCCTGCAAGAAGGGTACATTCCTTTGAGAGACGCTCAAGTTGAGCCTGGTGATTTATGTAAGTTCATGTCACAACCTTGGCATACGGATTACAACAGTTGTGCCACACACCTGCCTGATCCTAATCCGGGTACAGAACCAGGTGGTAACATCAATAACACCTTGTACTGGTCTTGGCCAGCTCAGCGTCCTGTGACTGTTTACCCAGCTTCAGAGTGTACTTACAATGCTGAAAAAGGCACATGGAATTTGGGTGGACAGCTTTACAGTGTCAGGGGTGATGACATTGATGGAACAAACAAAACGGAAACGCCTTATAAGCAACAACAAGGCCGCTATCAATGTTATTTCGATTACGTCATGAACTGGCATAAAGTGGGATTTGTCATTCAAGGCACGCAAATTGATGATGGTAAAGGTGGTAACTACGGTGCCGACAAGTTTTTAGAGGTTGCCAGTTTGTTTAACAGCGAAGGTGATCTGGTCACACCATGGCCTCAAGCTTCTAAACCAGGCTATCAAGCGCCAACGGATTGTGGTCCTGAGGGTTCTGGTGGCTGTCCGCAAGGTGAATCTTAATTGAAGGCTATAGAAGTCTTCATCATTGGCGGTGGTCCTGCAGGCAGTGCCACCGCCTTGTCACTGGTTCAGAAGCTCAAGACGTCTGCAGATATTCAGGTCCGAGTTACACAAATTTGTGGTCTCTATCCTGAGCGTCAAGCCATTGGGGAAACCATTCCGCCAGCTGCCACAGAGTACATGCGAAAGCTTGGTGTATCGGAAGTAATCAATTGTGAAGACCATTTGCTTTGTCCTGGGAGTCAATCTGTATGGGGCAGTGTTGTGCCGGGATTCAATGACTTCTTTTTTACGCCCATTGGCAAGGGCTATCATTTAAATCGAACTGTTTTCAATTCGGGGCTGGTATCTGCTGTTAAAAACTGTGGTGTTTCGGTGATGGAAAATACCAGATTGCTCAATGTGCAAGCCTCTGAATATGGATTCACTTTAACGATTGAAACCGATGGCAAAGTCATTAAAAAACAAGCTGATTTTGTCGTTGATGCCACTGGTATACAGGCTAAAGTGGCCCGTTCTTTGGGGGTCGCCAGAAATCAATATGAGGCGGTTGTCTCGGTTTGTCATATTTATGATTTAATAGAACAACCCAAAAAACCAGCGCATACACTGGTGTGTGCTGTGGCAGATGGTTGGTGGTATGGAACGCAGTTACCTAATAAAAAAGTGTTGATCAGTTTTTGTACTGACAAACAATCTTTAAAGCACAACAAAAGCAACAATCCAGATAACTGGTTCCAGTTGTTATTGGACAGTGGTTGGTTCTATCAAAGTTGTTGCGATCAATTTGGCACTGAGTTGAGCCAGCCGCAAGCACTAGATATCAGGGTTTCTCCTTCAGCCATATTGTCTTGTGTGGCAGGGGAAAATTGGATGGCTGTTGGTGATGCTGCTTCAAGTTATGATTCGATGACTTCGGCCGGAATAACCAAAGCCTTAGAGCAAGGTCAAGAAGCAGGGCAGGCCATTTATGAGGCTGTTATTAAACACAATAGGTTGGCATTAAAAAGTTATCAGCAAGGGGTTTTTGCTGCTTTTAATCAATACCTCAAACTGCATCAAGAACTGTATTGTTCAGAACAGCGATTTCCAGAATCAGCATTTTGGAAAAATAGGCAGTTTTCTCAAGGTTAACCATTTTGTTTTACTTGGCTCTGCACTTTAGTCCTGTTTCACAGGTACTTATCCTTTGTCGCAAGGGAATATCGCAGCTGTACCCCTTGCGGGTGCCTTTATGAAGAGATTCATACAGAGAAATGATCTTGTCGTTCAGTAAGTCATTTTAAAACAAAAGTGATGCGGGGCAATGGCTGGAGCAAGCCCAGCAGCTACAATAAAAGCAGTGTTTGCCGTGGAACAGGGTCATAATGGTGAGCCAATTAATTTTAAAAGGAATTACAGTTCTTTTATCAGCCTAAATCCTATGTGAACCCAAGCTTGGCCTGATTTTTCATAGCTGACATCGCCAAGGTCTTGTTGTCCCGAAAGCCACGATTGGCCAATGGCGGGGTGAGAGTCGCATTCATTACTGTCACTGAAAAAGCTTTGGATCTTGTTTTTCTTTTTACATCCTTGTAACCACTCTTTGGCGTTGCCTTGCATACCAAACACACCTTGAACAGCGGGGTGGGTTTTTACAGGTGAGGTTTGTATAAAAGCATCTTCACAGGAGTGTCGGTTTTGTTTGATTTTTAAATGTTGGGTTTCTCCGCCAGCGACATTGTGTTGGTTGCACTTTGCTGGGCTTTGGGGCTTTGCCATCAACCATTCATTGGCTTTTGGAAGGCGGTAACTGTGGCCAGTTTTTTGTGACAACCATCGAGCATAGTCTGTGGCTTGTTGCCAGGTTACACAAACCACAGGGTGGTTGTTTTTTTGGAGAAAACCAGGGTTGGACCATGTTTTACTGCTGAAACGCAAACTGGATGTAGTGGGGTTTTTACACCGTTCTGGTTCAAGTGCGGTGGCATTAGCGAATGGCCTGAATTGACCCACAGTGATTTCAGTTGCGGTGATGCCCAGCTTCCTACTTTGCGACAAAGGAATGACCGGTAAATCGTGTTTGTTGCGCTTTTGTATTTGGGCTTTTTGAGATGCCAACAATGGCCAAGTCTGAGTCATTTTTTGTTGCTGTTTTGCTGGCAATGAATTGAAAGTGTTATTTATGGCTGCTTCTATTTGTAGAATTTGTTGTTCAATCAGCGGCTTCAGTGGATCAATATCTTTGAAAACTTGCTGGCTTTTTAGTAATTGCTTTTGCCATGTTGCAGTGCGCTCAAAATCGGTTTCATTCAAAGCCATCAGCCCATCGTTAAATACTTTATTTATGTAGGTTTCTGCAATGGTTAAACTGAGTTCTGGTTGGGTTGTTACATGTAATAGCAGGCTTTCCAAAAGGCTGTCAGCCACACCCGGTTCCCAAGGTTGATTGAGGCGCTGAGTCAGCAGTTCAAGTGCATTGTTCTGACTTGTTTCGCTTAACTCCACATAAAGGTCATTGGGTGGCGGCTCAGCTGTGTTGTTTCCTGTACTGATGAATTGGCTGTTGTTATTTTGAGTTTCTGTGGGTTTGCTGCTGCTGGGCCAAAAATAAACGGTGGCTAAAACCAGCACGGTTGTGATGCCAAATATCCAGCCACTTTTGTTTTTTATTTGTGGACGGCTTTGGGTCAAGACATCGTTGCTGTTGACCGCCGCAATGGCTGCTTTTAATTGTCCGGCATCTTGATATCGATGCTTGGCTGATTTAGCCAAGCATTTTGAAACCACAGGTTGCCACTGTTGTTTGGAGGCGGGTAATGGTTCGGGTTTTTTCGACACATGGGCTAACATCAGTGCCAGCTCATCGGTTTCTTGAAATACGGTATGTCCAGTTAATGCTTCATATAACATCGCACCGACAGCATAAATATCAGAGCGTGCATCTATGGGTTGTGATTGTGCTTGTTCTGGACTGATGTATTGAATGCTGCCAACGATGCGGTTGTCCTTGGTCCATTTTTTGTGTTGTTGACTGATGGCGATGCCAAAATCTGCAATTTGGGGGTGACCAAATGAATCAAATAAGATGTTCTCTGGTTTAAGGTCTCTGTGAATCACGCCGTGTTCATGGGCGAAGCTCAAGCCGTCACAAATGCCTTCAAAAACAGCCTTAATGTGGTCATCATCTTTCCACTCTATATGAGATAAGTCGCCATGGGTTAAGTGTGGCATGGCATAAAACAAGGTGCCATCTTCTAGGTGACCCACATCGTAAATGCTCATGATGTTGGGGTGATAAAGTTGGGCTATGGTTTTGGCTTCATGTTCAAAGCGTTCAATGGTGTGTGACTCGTCTTCAACAACCGGGCGCATCACTTTTAATGCCACCTCTCGATGTAATGAAAGTTGCTCTGCCAAATAAACCACAGACATACCACCTGAACCAATTTGTTGTTTGATCTGATAACCTGGAATGTTTATTTTTATGGCAGCCATTGATACATTTTATCGAAAAAAGTGAATCATGAAAGCATTGTTTTCATCTGTTACGTTTTTGAGTGTGTGGGTGACAATTTATAGCATATTAAAGCTTACATGTTGGTGGCTGCCGCATAAGCTGTAAAGAATTGTGACATTTTTTAAATCCACAATACATTTGCTTTTTAATTGGAGCTTGGCTGCCTATAATCTCCCACAATCATGTTTTATCAATATTAATGACTAACAAAAATCACATATCCAATCAGAAAATAAAAGCAGTTTTATGTAAAAGCTGTGAGCGAAAATTAACCCATGAAGAAAGTAAATCCATGTCAATTTATGAGTTAATTATGACTGTTCACCATTGCAGTGATTGTCAAAAAGTAACGTCTAACAGGCGCTCAATTGATTCTCTGTCTCATTCTTAAAAGTCACACCATTTCAATCTCAAATTAACCCAAAAACGATCAGAATTGGCTTTAATTGATATCGCCTTGGTTATAATGCCATACATGAACCCTTTGTCTATGGCCTTGGCGCCGAAACCTCAAGTTGAAGAAAAAGATGGATTACGATCCATACAGTTCAATGACATATATTTTAATAACAATGACGTTATTGCGACGGCCACTCATGATTACTTAAATGGTAATGACTTGTCTGAAAGGTGGAAGGCGTTAGCCTCAGAAGAAACTTTTGTTGTCGCAGAAACTGGTTTTGGCACAGGATTGAATTTGTTGTTACTTTTGCGAATGTGGCAAGACCAAACAACAAAGCCTAAACAATTACACTTTATCAGTTGTGAATTGTTCCCGTTAAATAAGCAGCAGTTACAAACGGCCCTCAAAGGCATCCCAGAACTTCAATCTGAAGTTAAAGTGTTGTTAAAGCATTACCCTGAGCAGCGGCTTGGCTTTCACCGCTTTCAGTTGGCCAATGATGTGTTTGTGACACTGATGTTGGGAGATGCGGTGGCATGCTACGATCAATGTCATGCTGAAGTAGATGCTTGGTTCTTGGATGGCTTTGATCCCAAGAAGAATCCAGAGATGTGGTCAGATGACTTGTTCAATCAAGTCGCCAGGCTATCAAAATCAGGCACCACTTTATCGACTTACACCGCGGCATCTCAAGTCAGAAGACAGTTACAAGCGGTCGGTTTTGAGGTCAATAAACGCAAAGGCTACGGTAAAAAACGTGAAATCATCACAGCAGTCATGCCAGATGGAGAGTCCGCTGCTGATACCTCAGCTGAAACTGTCAAACAAAATTGGGCGCCCACCAAAGCCGCTACAGTTCATCAAGACATTGTTGTTTTGGGTGGTGGAATCGCTGGACTGAGTGTGGTTCGTGCCTGTGCCCAATCAGGCCATCCGGTGACTTTAGTTGATAAAGCAGTACCAATGCAAGCCGCATCAGGCAACCCCAAAGGCATGGTCATGCCTTATTTGACTGCGCAATCATCTCCGGAGGCTTTGTTTTATTGGCGTGCTTTTGACCTTGCCGTTCAGGCTTACTTATCTGACAGTGACAGTTTTCAAAGTATCGGCATCAAAGAGTGGTGTGAAACTGACAAAAAACAGTTGTGGAAAAAAACCTTGTTTAAAGATCACCACTGGCCCGATGACTTGATTCAAAGCACAAACCAGGGTGTGTTGTACCCCAGTGCGGGAGTCATTGATACCCAAAGCCTTAAAGACCAATGGTTGCCCTATGCTAACGAGGTGATTGAAGCTGATGTGGTAGAAATTAAAAAAGTGGGAGAACACTGGTTGCTGCTAGATAGCCATCAAAAGGTCATCAAATCTTGTGATGTTTTGGTAGTGACAGCTGGCATTCACAGTTTGAAATTTGACCCATTCGCACATTTGCCTTTGGTACCGAAGCACGGCCAAGTCAGCTTAATACACAGCCAAGAAACCTTGCCATTTTCTCAAGTGCAGCGTCATCAAGGGTATGCCATTCCGATGTCGGAGAACCGCTGTTTGTTGGGGGCGACCTTTGATCACATGCATGAAAATGATTGGTATGACAGCCCTAGACTAGAAGACTCACATGCCCTCAGAAACGCAGAAAAATGGGATGGATTTCATCATTGGCAACTGCCAAATCATCAAGTGATTTCGGGAAAGGCGGGTATACGCACCACCACACCTGATCATTTACCAGTTTGCGGGACGGTTGTTGACAGCTTGTCTTTCAAAATAGATTATGCAGACTTACATCACGGCCGCCATTGGCAACAATACCCAGAAGCCAAGACAAATGAGGGCTTATACCTGATGACGGGCTTGGGCGCGCGTGGCTTCACTTCTGCACCCTTGCTGGGACAGCTTTTGGCTGACATGATTTTAGGCAGGCCTTTGCCTTTAGAGCAAAGCTTGTGTCAGCAGTTACATCCCAACCGTTTTTTATACAGACAGCTGAAAAAATCACCGAAATAATTTGAAATTATGCCTCGGTTTCCAATTTTTTAAATTGGTGTCGAAAGTAAGCAGCTGCAGAAAAATGCAGCATTGGCATGGAAAAATAAACCACACCAGAGATGCCCGGATTTTGAGTGATTTTGAGGACAAGGCAAGAACAAATGGCCACCATCACTGAAATCAGTTGTCCACTCATGCTTTGAATGGTGGTGAGCAATTCCAGTTGATCAAGTTCTAATGCTTTCCTTTTTCGATAGGCATTGAAATGCATAAAAAATAAGGTGCCGAACACACCAATGATGGCGGCACTGTAAAAATACATCATGTACACACGCTGTTCAAATACAGTGAATTGTATGGTGGCATCTTCTGGGAAAAAGAACAGTGGCAGGGTGGGTTCGCCAAGGATAATGTGCCACAAAAAAACACTTAACAATTTCAAAGGGTATGCCAAAATCATCACTAAAAATAAAAACAGCGCATTGAGAAATAAAGTCCAGCCATCGGCCAAACCATAGCGTCTGAAAAACAAATAATGTTCAATCCATGCATAACAAATCATGGCAAAACTGAGTAAAAAGGCCGGCATGTCTCTCACCATCAACCACATGTCATAAAAACCATAACTGCTTGTACTGGAAATGATCAACAAAGTTATGGTTACTGCAAAAATGCCGTCAGCAAAAGCTTCTAATCGGGAAACCTCACCGCCACGCCAACGGAAACGTTCATCGGCAATGAGTTTTCGGTCGAATAAGTGTGCCCTCATAAGTGAACCTCAACTATTTGTTTTGTTTATTGGTATTCATGTTGCGATGTTTTGATGCAAAGGTCAAGTTTTTGCCATTCATGAGTGATTTGTGTAAGATGCTTGCTACACTTTTTTAACCGCAAAGCACACCATGACAGACAAGGCTTTATTCAAAGATTACTTTTCAATTCAAGCAGAAGACTACAGTGTTTACAGACCTGAATACCCAACTGAATTGTTCGAATGGCTCGCTTCATTGTGTCCTGAGCACCAGTTGGCATGGGATTGTGGAACTGGCAATGGGCAAGCTGCGGTGGCCATGACCAATCAGTTTTCTTACGTGATTGGGACCGATGCCAGTGAATCACAAATTTACCGTGCGATGGTTTATCCAAGGGTTGAGTTTGAAGTGGCATTGGCGCAAAACAGCCCGCACAAAGACAGCAGTGTTGATTTGATCACTGTGGGTCAGGCCTTGCATTGGTTTGATTTCGATGCATTCTTCAGTGAAGTGAAACGTGTGGCTAAGCCCAATGCTGTGTTGGCAGTTTGGTGTTATGAGTTGCACCAAATCAGCCCAGAAGTGGATGCCGTTGTGATGGACTATTACCAAAATACCATTGGCGAGTTTTGGCCAAAAGAGCGCAAGCATATTGAAAACAGATATGAGGACATAGTGTTTCCTTTTGAGCCGATTCCTTCACCAAAATGTACCATGCAAAAACAATGGACCTTAAAGCATTTGGTGGGTTACTTGGGTACTTGGTCTGCGACTCAAAATTACATTGTAAAACACAAGACCGACCCAAGGGCTGAAATCATTGATGCTTTAACCAAAGCGTGGGGCGATGACGAAACCAAGACCGTTACTTGGCCTGTTACCATCAAAACGTTCAGGGTCAATAAAGGAGCTTAATTGAATGAAAAAAATTGCCGTATATTGTTCGTCAAGTGACCAAATCAAAGACATTTATTTTCAACAAGCCGAATTAACGGGCCAATTGATGGCGAAAGCCGACTTGGGTTTGGTTTATGGTGGCGGTATGGTCGGTTTGATGGGGCAGGTCGCACGTTCTCTCAAAGCAGCAGGCGGTCACACCATAGGCGTGGTCCCAGAAGCCTTGCACATCGAGGGCGTGGTCAATACCATTGATGATGAACTGATTATCACCCCAGACATGCACACCCGCAAAGCCAAAATGATTGAATTGGCCGATGGTTTTATCGGTTTGCCAGGTGGCTTCGGCACCTTGGAAGAAATGTTGGAAGTGATGACGCTTAAACAATTGGGCTACCATGAAAAGCCGATTGTGTTTTTGAATGCTGATGGTTATTACAGCCGTTTGTTTGAGATGTTCGAGCACATATATGACGAAAACTTCGCCAAAGCCGAATACAGACAGTTGTACCACATCGCTGAAACGCCACAAAATGCGATGGCCTATTTGAACGGCTACCAACCACCGGCATTGCCAGACAAGTGGTTTGTTTAATATTTCTGTATCAATCTCTCGCTGATTTATAGTTTTTAAAATTTAATGGCTTACAGACTTAAGTGGTTGTTACGAATAATTGACCGACCGGTCGGTCTGTGTTACCCTTTTAGCAAACAGAGGGTTTGCAATGTATAAAGACAAGAAAAAATATTTGTGGTTGATGTCATCAGTTCTGCCATTGGTAGGCACTGTTGGTGTTTTGCTGTTTGTTCAATTGAATCATGCTTGGTTGCTGTTGTTGCCCTTGGTTTTTATCTATGTGGTCATTCCGTTGATGGATTATCTGTTGCCCAATGACCCATCAAATCCGACAGAAAGTGTCGTTCCTGATTTAGAAAAACAGGCGTATTACAGTTGGATTTTGTATTTGATGCTGCCTGCCCACTTTGTCAGTTTTTTTTATTTGCTGTGGGCTTTGTGTCATATAGATTTCAATTTGTGGCAACAGGCTGTGGTTTTGTTGACCATGGGTGTTTTTGGCGGTCTGGCTGTGAACTTAGGTCATGAGTTGGGGCACAAAAAGAATCAGCTAGACAAAAATTTAGCTAAGTTGGCTTTGGCCAGCAGCGCATATGGACATTTCAATATCGAGCACAATGCAGGCCATCACAGAGAAGTGGCCACACCAGAAGACACCGCCAGCGCCAAAATGAATGAGCATATTTATCGGTTTTTTTGGCGTGAATGGCCAGGTGGTTTAAAACGCGCCTGGCGAATTGAGAGGCAACGCTTGGCCCGAAAAGGTTTGCCGTGGTGGTCAAAATCAAACCAAATTCTACATTCTTATGCGCTCACGCTGTTGATGGTTTTGATGGTGTTTGCGCTATTGGGTGGTATGGGTGTGGTGTTTTGGTTGTTGCACATGCCTTTGGTTTGGTGGCAGTTGACCAGTGCCAATTACATTGAACACTATGGTTTATTGCGTCAGAAAAAAGACAATGGTCAATACGAAAAATGTCAGCCACACCATTCATGGAATTCGAATCATTTATTCTCGAATTTGGTGCTATTTCACTTGCAAAGGCATTCGGACCACCATGCCAATCCGAGTCGCAGTTACCAATCTTTGCGCCATTTTGATGATGTCCCGCAGTTACCCACAGGCTATATGGGTATGTTTGTATTGGCCTACGTGCCGCCGCTGTGGTTTAAGGTCATGAATCCCAAATTAAAAGCCAGTGCGGGCAGTCTGATTAATCAGTAAACAATCTAAGGTTTCAGGTTTTTAAGAAATAGAAGAAGACATCATTTTCTTGGTGGTAGCCCAAGCGTTCATAGAGTTTTTGTGCGGTGGTATTCTCTTTACCAGTTTCAAGTAATATGCCTTTGGCGCCAGTTTCTTTGGCCATGGCTTTGGCACGGTTCATCAAGGCTTCACCCACGCCTTGTTTTCTGGCCGTTGATGCGACAAATAAATCATTCAAAATCCAGCTTCTTTGTGCCGAAACAGAAGAAAAAGTAGGGTATAGCTGGGTGAATCCCATGCCTTTGCCTTCTGTATCTGTGGCCAAAAAAATCACAGACTCTTTGTTTTCTATGCGTGCTTTGAGGAAGTTTTCTGCCAAGGCCAAATTGCTTTCTTGGTCGTAAAATTGCCTGTAGCCGTCAAATAATGACGCCAAAACTGGCAGGTCGTCACACGTGGCTTTTTTGATGTTGATTTGGCTCATGAAATTGGGGTGCTTATTGGGTGTGGATACATTCTAATGGCAGTGGCCTCAGACATCAATGCGGTTGTTTGTGATTGATGTGGGTCAATGCTGTGTCCAAAACGCTGGGCTACCATGCAGGTTTTACATTGATCTCACACTATGGAACTGGTTTGTCCTGCAGGTAACTTGCCTGCTTTAAAAGCAGCCGTTAATGCCGGCGCTGATGCTGTGTATATCGGCTTTCAAAATGCCACCAATGCGCGTCATTTTGCGGGTTTGAATTTCACCAATACGCAAATCGAAACGGGCGTGGCTTATGCCCATGAGCGCGGTTGTAAAGTCTTTATCGCAGTCAACACCTACCCTTACAGCAAACAAATGCCCCAATGGCACAGTGCTGTAGATGCCGCCGCAGATTTGGGCGTTGATGCCTTGATTTTGGCTGATATGGGTGTGATGGCTTACGCGCACAAAAAACACCCGGATCTGAATTTGCATTTGTCAGTTCAGGGTTCTGCGACCACCCACCAGGCGGTTAATTTTTATGCCCAATCCTTCGGCATCAAGCGGGCGGTTATTCCTCGTGTATTGTCAGTTAAGCAGGTGGCTCATTTGGTTAAGCACAGTGAAGTGCCGATTGAAGTGTTCGGTTTTGGTAGCTTGTGCGTGATGGTTGAAGGCCGTTGCTTTTTGTCTTCCTATGCCACGGGCCTTGGGCCCAATAATTTTGGGGCCTGTTCACCTGCATCGCATGTTAAGTGGGAACAAAAAGACGGTCACTTGGCCACCCGATTAAACGACGTACTGATTGATCAAGTGCCAGATGGTGAGTCGGTGGGCTATCCGACCATTTGTAAAGGCCGGTACTGTGTCAACAATCAAACCGGCTATGCGATAGAAGAGCCCACCAGTTTGAACACTTTGGCCATTTTACCCGAATTAAAACGCTTGGGTGTGGCCGCCATCAAAGTGGAAGGCAGGCAGCGAAGTCCAGCTTATGTGAAACAGGTTGCTGCCATCATGCGTGCAGCCATTGACCAATGTGAACGAGCCGGTGATGACTATCAAGTCAAGCCGCAATGGCAAGCCGATTTGGCTGAATTATCTGAAGGCCAACAAACCACTTTAGGTGCTTACTACAGGAAATGGCAATGACCGAAGCAAACACAAAGAAAAAGCACAAAATATCTCTGGCTCCCATTCCTTATTTTTGGACGGCTGAGCAAGTGCATGATTATTACGAGCGCATGGCAGAATCACAGGTGGATACGTTTTATCTGGGCGAAGTGATTTGTAGCAAGCGCAAAGCCTTGCGACTGGCAGACTGGTTGGCCATTGGTAAAATGCTGGCCAACCACGGCAAAGAAGTGGTGTTGTCAACTTTGGCCTTGGTTGAGGCGGCTTCTGAATTGTCTGTTTTGAATAAAATTTGTGCCAATGGTGAATTTTTGGTGGAAGCCGGTGATTTGTCTGCGGTGGAAGCTTTGTCGCGTGTGGGTGTTGAGTTTGTGGTTGGCTCGAGCATCAATGTGTACAACCATGACAGCTGGCAACATTTGAAAAAACTGGGCATGAAAAGGTGGGTGTTACCCATAGAGCACAGTCAGCAAGACATACATGATTTTGGGGATTTGAGTGGTTGCGAAACTGAGTTAATGGTTTGGGGGCGTTTACCATTGGCATATTCGGCACGATGCTATACAGCCCGGACCCACAATTTAGCAAAAGATGATTGTGGTTTTATTTGTGACCGCTACCCAGATGGCTTGAAATTAGCCACTCAGGAAAGTGATGAATTTTTGGTGCTCAACGGCATCCAGACACAATCGGCTAAGCAGTACAATTTGTTGGCATCTGTGCCAGATCAGTCGGTGGACATTTACCGAATCACACCTCAAATTTCACACAGTGAAGCGGTGGTTTCATTGTTGCGGAAAAGATTGGATGGCCAGTGGTCAGCATCGCAGGTGAATGAGTCGTTGATTAAGTTGTTCCCAGAAATGGAAATGAGCAATGGTTATTGGTTCAAACAACCGGGCATGGTTCAGCACAATGCCCATGCTTGCTGATGTGGTTTTGAGTAAGCAATGAACAGAACAAGTTCTTGGAATCAGCGCATTGCGCATTTGTTAGACAGCCACGACAGTGGTCATTGCCACAGTTTGCGAGAGTTTATTGGTCAATTCAATGCCACTGATTTGATGCCGGTTGATGTGCCTGTGGATGTTTGCCATGAAGTGGTGGGCTTGAGCCGTAAAAGTTTAATCAATGATGGACCGGCGCTGTTGTTTAAAAACACCACTCATGACAGTAACATGCCGTTGTTGGGCAATTTATATGGTGCCCAAAGGCGGGTGTTGAAGGCACTGAATGTGGATTCTCTTGAAGCAGTGCGGGCATTGGGCGAGCAGTTGGCCTATTTTCAATCACCCGAATTGCCTCAGTCTTGGCAACAAAGTGGTGATCAACTGAAACAATTATCGCGTTTGGCCTATGTCAACCCACGCACGGTGGCGGAGCCGGCATGTCGTGAAGTAATTCTTCGCGGTGATGAAGTCGATTTGAATTTGCTGCCTGTGCCTACATGCTGGCCAGAAGATGCCGGTCCCTTGATCACTTTTGGTATGGTGATCACGCAAGCCGTGAACCAAGGGCGGCAAAACATTGGTATTTATCGCCAACAGGTATTGAATAAAAGTCAAGTCATCATGCGTTGGCTCAAGCACCGCGGTGGTGCCACTGATTTTCAAGCATGGAAAGCTGAAGGCAAGACAGAGAAATTTCCGTTGGTGGTTGTCATTGGTGCAGACCCAGCCACCACCATGGCAGCGGTATCACCGATTCCAGACACTTTATCAGAGTTTAATTTTGCGGGTCTCTTGCGCGGGGCAAAAACGCAAGTGACTCCCAGTATTTTGCATCCTGACATCATGGTGCCGGCCCATGCTGAAATTGTTTTGGAAGGTCATGTTTCATATGAGCATGTGGAGCCAGAAGGGCCTTTTGGTGACCACACAGGCTATTACAACTCAGTGGCGTCATTCCCTGTCTTTACTGTGGAATTGATGAGCATGCGAAACAAGGCGATTTACCACAACAGTTATATGGGGCAGCCAAATGAAGACGAACCCTCGGTGATGGCCTCTGTTTTAAATGAAATGTTCATCCCCATGCTGCAAAAACAGTTTCCTGAGGTGGTGGATTTTTACCTGCCACCAGCGGCCTGTTCGTACCGTTTGGCAGTGGTGAGCATCAAAAAGCAATACCCAGGTCATGCGCGCAGAATCATGATGGGCATTTGGTCGTTCCTGCGTCAATTCAGTTACACCAAATACATTATTGTGGTTGATGATGACATAGACACGCGGGATTGGGATGCAGTGTTGTGGGCCATCAGCACACGATCGGATCCAGTCAGAGACAGCATGTTGCAACAAAACACGCCAGTAGATTATTTGGATTTTGCCAGTCCTGAAGTGAATTTAGGTGGCAAATTGGGCATAGATGCGACCCACAAATGGCCGCAAGAAACGAAAAGGACCTGGGGACGGGTCATCAAACAGCCAGAAGCCTTGGCACAAAGAGTAGAATCATTATGGAATCAAATAAACATTCAATAACCAGTCACAGTTCAGTTGCAGTGACACAAAAAGCAGGGCATCTAAACAAGCCCTTGCCGCAAATGCCCATGCCACTACAACGCATGTTATCCAAAACACCCTGGTTAGTCAGTCGAAGTGCACTGAGCCTGACATTAAATCAGATGTTCAAAACAGAACTGAAAGAGGGGGCATTGTCGTTTTTAGAAGGTAAAAAAGTAGCCGTAGATATCAGTGATGGCGGTCTGAAATTTTGTTTGAGCTTAGCAGGAGAAAGACTGCAAGTGAGCCCCTTTAATGCAGGTGCTGATTTGGTATTGACCGGCAGTGTTTATGCCATGATGCTGTTGATGTCTCAACAGGCCGATGCTGACGGTTTGTTTTTCAAACGCCAGTTGGTCAGTGAGGGTGATACCGAATTGGGGCTGTTCGTTAAAAACTTTCTGGAATCTGTCGATCCTGAGCAGTCTAAAATCCACCAATTCAGCCAAAAACTGGGAAAAAACATGTTGTTTGCGATTGATCAGAAACGCAAGTTTTGGGCGCAGATTAAACCACATTGAAGTGACAATACCAGCTTTATGTAGGCAATTGAATGTCCAACTGACTGAGTAAAAAGTAGTAACTGACGAGGGTGAGAATACCCAAGCCAATGACCAAAATCAAACGGTATTTCATGCCGTGTTTGTGGTGTTTACTTCTTTCTTTGTGGGTGTTCACATCCATCATTTCATCACCAAAATAAATTGATAAAAATGTACCCATGGCACTGATGATTAAGATGGACCAAAAAGGGTAAGGTTGCATTAATATATGATGTAACAGTTGTGTGATGACAGACAGTTCATATACTTCAGGATTGGCAACCAGATAAGTGATGTTGATAGCAACAGCTACAAACCAAATGATGACCTGTGTCACGGTCATTTTGACTTTGAACAGCAAGCGCAAAGGAAAAGCCAAAATAAAACCACCATCGGCAACAGGCGTACACAAAACAAAGAAACTCCAGCTGAGCAAAGCGACTGAAGCACCAGCTGCGGCACCCAGGTGCCAACTCATGTAAGCAAAGTAAGTGACCAGAATGCCGACCAGAGCCATAAATTTCAGTATGGTTTCTTTGTGAGTGGGGTGTTTTGATTGAAATTTTTTTGGTGTTTGGTTCATGATTTTTTTTCTGAGCTTCTGTAGGCTGTACGGATCAATTCTTGAAAATGGTGCAATCCTGACTCGCGTTTGGCACAAAGAGGGCCAGGTGTGTAGCTGCCAGAAGCGTAACCTTTTTGGACAGCTTCGCAAATGCTGATGTCCTCATCTTGTACCTCGTCACTGAAATCACGGTCCTCTGCGATTAATTTGTTTAAGGCATCTCCAGGTAATTTGGGATAATAGTAGTCGAAGACGACACGGCATTGTTGCGAGTTGATTGGTAAAACCTGATTGCTTTGTACGCGATTTGGCAGGATGTTGAACATGGTGTTGGGGTAGGCGAAATAATAGTGTGCTTGGCCGTCACCATAGGGGTTATCCTCACTGGTCGTTCCAGTGTCAATGGGGCTGAACTGGTAGCTGTGCCATTTTTTCAGTTCGGTTTGGTAACTTTTGTAGTCCAATAGTTTATTCAAGCCCGGGTGCACATGTGGTAAGTGGTAACCTTCGAGGTAATTTTCTACATACACTTTCCAGTTACATTCGATGATGAATTCATCGCGACGACAAAACACCATTTGACTCATGTCGATTGGGGCAATGTGTTCTGAAATGCCTTCAAAGACTTCATCCAAATCGGGTAAGTCGTTATCTTCTTTCAGTGCCACGAAAACAAACCCTTGCCAGATGGCGGTTTTGATTTCTGGCAGTTTGTGGTCACAAACATTGAAGTTTTTGTTTTGTTGCATTTCAGGCGCAGATTTTAATTGGCCGTTCAAATGGTAATTCCAGCCATGGTATTTGCACATCAAGGTTTTGCTGTTGCCGTTTTTCAGTGCCAATGGCCCACCACGGTGGCGACAGACATTGTAAAAAGCTTGGATGCTTTGTTTATTGTCATTCTCACCAGTGTTGACAACGATAACAGGAGTACCCGCAATTTCGTGTACCACATGATCGCCTTGCTTTTGCAATTGACTGACATGAGCTGCCAATTGCCAACTGTTTTTTAACACGGCCTGTTTGTCAAAATTTTCAAATTCACCTTTAACATAAACTTCAGCGGGTAGTGAGGTGGCATGGTTTAAATTTTGTGCTTCGAATTTCAACTTGTTCACGCTGTTGGATGAAAAGAAAGTCATCATTTTAACCTACTGTTTTAAAAAAAGGTCAGTTTGAGAAAATCGTTCTTGTTTCGTGAGAATTGCGTGATTTTTGTTGTTCACAATAGGCCCACATATTCAATAAGCGAGGAATTAACAATGAACAATATTTTTAAGAAGGCGGCATTATTTGCTGCCATGACAGCAGCTTTTCAGTCGCAAGCAGTTGAGCTGAAAGTCACAGTTGAAAACTTGAATTCAGAAGGTGGTTTGTACTTCACGCCAGTTTGGGTGGGTTTTCATGGTGGTGATTTTGATCTGTTTGATGCAGGCAGTATGGCATCAGCAGGATTAGAACGATTGGCCGAAGATGGCGATGCAGCCACTTTGCGGGCCGACTTTTCGACCAATGCGGGCATGGATGACATGATTTTTAATGAACCGGGTTTTGCTGGCGCACCGATTTTTGATCCTGGTCAAAAAAGTATGGTGGTTTATGATTTAGATCCCAATATGCACCAATACTTCAGTTTTGCCAGCATGGTGATACCATCCAATGATGCTTTCGTTGCTAATGACGATGCCATGGCTTATCAATTATTTAATGACCAAGGCGCTTTCTTAGGGCCAATGTCGTTTGTGGTTTATGGTAACCAAGTATATGACGCAGGCACAGAGGCCAATACCGAAACTGATGCAGCCTTTTTAAACCAAATGGCGCCTAACACGGGCATGACAACCCAGGATGGCATAGGCATGCACATGGGGTTCAATGGGTCCATGGGAAATCCAGATGGTTCACCGGTTAACTTTTTGGGTGCGACATTGCCACCGGGTACGATGTTAGATTCTATGGCAGGTGATTTTACCTATCCAGGTCACGCCATGATGCGAGTGACCATTCAGATGGCCGCTGAACCTTTGCGCGTCAGCGTAAAAAACACCGCTTCAGATGGCGGTACATTCTTGACCCCATTTTGGCTCGGCTTTCATGATGGCAGTTATGATTTATTTAACAGTGGCGAAATGGCGTCAATGGCGCTTGAGCGTGTAGCAGAAGACGGCAGTTTTGATGATTTGAATGCTGGCTTTAATGTATCTGGTGCTGGTTTGGGCATGATGCTGACTAACCCTGAAGGTTTTGCAGGTGCACCATTGTTCGATCCGGGTATGAAATCTGATGCCATGGTCTATGTCAATCCCATGAACAACCGTTACTTTTCTTATGCTTCAATGGTGTTGCCTTCTAATGATGCTTTTGTAGGTAATGACAACGCCATGGCTTATGAGTTGTTTGATGAAGCAGGCGATTTCCAAGGACCTGTGAATATCAAAATCAATGGCTCTGGCGTCTGGGACGCAGGTACAGAAGCCAATACAGAGTCAGATGCCGCATTCTTTGATCAAGCCGCACCTGATACAGGAATGGCGACCAGTGATTTGATTGCTGTGCATCCCGGTTTTAATGGTTCAGCAGGTAATCCAAGTGGCTCACCACAGCATTTCCTCGGCGGTACCAATGGCCCAGGTTTTACTTTTGATGAAACGGCGGCAGACTTCACAGCAGCGGGTAATCAAGTGGCTGAAATACGTGTATCACGATTGGTCGACGGTGGATTCAGTGGTTCATGGTATAACGCTGAAAAACCAGGTCATGGTTTGGTGATTGATGTGACCAGTAATCCAGACGGTAGTGGTGTTCGTGCCATGGTGTCTTGGTATGCGTATCAAGCCGATGGTTCGGGTGATCAGTTGTGGTTAGTCGGTGTTGGCCCAGTGGTTGGCGATACTGCCATTGTAGATTTGGCAGCGACCGAAGGGGCAGGCTTTGGCGATGATTTTAATTCAGCAGATGTGATGCGCACTTTGTGGGGTCAAGTGAAAATTAAGTTCACTGGCTGTACAACGGCTGTAATGAGCTATGATTCGGTGCTAGATGGGTTTGGCTCAGGCAGTGAAAGTTTGACTCGATTGACTTCTGGTCCAGTGGATTTCAACGGCGCTTGCCAACTTTAAGAGGACATGAAAAGTGTCGCCTGCTGAATGTGGGCGACATTTTTTTGTAAGAAAATATGTCACATACCTTTCTCATACACAGGGCACACAAACCCAATCAATTACAAAAACGGGAGGCGGGTCAGGTGAACAGTAAGAAAATATTGGTGGTGGAAGATGAGCTGGATATTGCGCAGTTAATTAAAATTCATCTTTCTGACATTTGTCAGAACATCACTTTGGTACACGATGGCATCCAAGCAGTACATGTGGCAAAGCAGCAATCTTGGGATGCCATCATTTTAGATTTAAAGCTGCCAGGAATGGATGGTTTGGAAGTGTGCAGAAGGGTTCGCGCTGAAAATCAGTTGGTACCAATCCTGATGTTGACAGCCAAATCAACCGAACTGGATCGGGTGCTGGGTTTGGAAATGGGGGCCGATGATTATTTGGCAAAACCATTCAGCGTATTGGAGCTTGTGGCCAGGGTCAAAGCTTTGCTCAGGCGAGCCAATGCCAGTAAACACAATCACCATGCTGCCGAAAGTATTGTCTGCGATGAATTAGAAATTAACCCAGAACAACGTGCAGTGACCTTATGTGGTCGCCAAGTGAAGCTGACGGCGAAAGAATTCGACTTGTTGCATTTCTTTGCCAGCCACCCAGAAAAAGTGTACAACCGGTCTCAGTTGTTAGATGAAGTTTGGGGCTATGGTCATGAAGGCTATGAACACACAGTCAATTCTCACATGAACCGCTTGCGCGCTAAAATTGAGGTTGACAGTCACCACCCCAAATACATCGAAACGGTCTGGGGAGTAGGATATAAATTCATCGCCAATCAGGCCCGCGCATGAGCACAGGCCCGCGCATGAGCACAATTGATTCTTCGGGTCATTCTATGTCCTTGAGCAGAAAAATTTCATGGATGCTGATTTCATTGTTTATTGTTATGGGTGTGGCTTTGGCATTTATTGTTCGATTTGCCACAGTTCAATATAACCTAGAGATTACCCAAAGACTGAATGGTTCGATTGCCATGTATGTCGCAGCAGAAGAGCAATTGATTCAAAACGGGGTGCACAATGAAGATGCAATTAAGCGATTGGCGGCGCGAGCTATGGTTATCAATCCAACGGTTGAAGTGTACTTGTTGGACAAGCAAGGACATATTTTAAGCCACAATATACCGCCAGAAGCATTGCTTCAAAAGCAGATACCTTTACAGGGTGTAAGGGAATTCTTACAGCCAGATTCAGCCCGACCGCTATTGAACCTTGATCCAAGGAACCCCAATAGCAGCAAGGCATTTTCGGCAGCGGAAGTTAGGTTTAATGACCAATTGGAAGGATATGTTTACGCTATTTTGGGTGGAAAAACCTATGAACTGTTAGTTAAAGACATCAGTCAAAACTACATTTTACAAATTGCATTGGCGAGCATTGTGGCTTTACTTATGTTGAGTTTTATTGTTGGTTGGTTGATGGTTCGCACGTTGACTAAGCCCTTGAAAAAGTTAACCCAAGATGTGGTTCGTTTTCAAAATCAAATTACAGGCAGAAAAGAAACAAGTAGTCGAAAGCGAAACAAGTCCAAAGGTGATGAAATCATGGTATTGAGTCAATCGTTTGCTGAAATGAAAAATAAGATAGAACAACAAATGAACCAAATCAAAGCGGCAGATCAAAACCGCAGAGATTTAATCAGCAACGTTTCACACGATTTACGAACACCTTTGGCATCTATTCAAGGCTATTTAGACACTTTGGTGATTAAAAAAGACCGTTTAAGTGAAGAAGACAAGCAACAATTCATGGCAACGGCCAGCAAGCATTGTCAAAGGTTGAATCAGTTGGTCAGTGATTTGTTTGAATTGTCAAAATTAGATTCATTGGCCATAAAGCCCGAATATGAAGTGTTTTCTATGGCCGAATTGATGCAGGATGTGAGCATGGAGTTCAAACACCTGTGTGAAGCCAATGACATTACTTTGGAGGTCAAAGTACCAGATACCCACTGCCTGGTGTCAGCTGACATTGGCTTGATGCAAAGGGTATTAGAAAACCTCATCAGTAACGCAGTCAAACACACAGAACCCAAAGGACAAGTGACCATCATGTTAAGCCTAAAGGAAGAGAGTTACCATATGATAATCCGAGACACAGGTTGTGGTATCAGCGAACAAGAATTGCCACACATTTTTGATCGATTGTACCGCGCAGAAAACAGTGCAACCAGTGCAAAAAATTCTTCTGGCTTGGGTCTGGCCATTGTCAAAAAAATCATTGATTTACACAGCAGTCGAATCAAAGTGACCAGTCATTTAGGAAAAGGAACGGTGTTTAGTTTTGAATTGCCAGTGGTTTCAGAGCCAGCAATGGCCAGCTAATAACTTAAAAAATATTTGAGAAAATCAGCCCTTGGCGATAGAATGCGCGGCATCCAAGGGGTGGTTTTTACCTGAGATGGCACTTTAGATAACACTGTGTCAAACCCTTAGAACCTGATCCGGTTAACACCGGCGTAGGAATGGGTCAATCATATCTCGCCAGAACCGGGTCTCTTTTAATTTAATTCAGAGATCCAAATGAACACAACACGTTTTTTTAAAACAACACTCAGTACATCTTTGTTATTGGCTTGCGGCTTAGTAACAGCGGAAGATAACGATACAGAAAAGCTTGAAGATTTAACTGTGACCGCAGATTTGCGCAGTGACACAAGCGTCAGAGAAATAGCCACTTCTGTAGCAGTCATCGACGAAGAAACCATCAAACAAGCCGGTAACCAACATTTCGAAGAAATCATGGGTTTGGTGCCGAACTTGAATTGGTCAGGTTCAACATCACGTCCTCGCTACTTTCAAATCCGCGGTATCGGTGAGCGTTCACAATACCAAGGTGCGCCCAACCCATCAGTAGGCTTCATCATCGACGACATGGACTTCACCGGTATCGGTGGCGTAGCGACTTTATTCGATATGCAACAGATCGAAGTGCTGCGCGGTCCACAAGGTACGCGTTATGGCGCCAATGCATTGGCTGGCATGATTTATGCCCAATCAAAAGCGCCAAGTCAAGACGCAGCTTACCATGTGGAAACCTTATGGGGCGATGACGGTGACAAAGCACTGGGTTTCAGTGCCACGGGCGCTTTGGAGCAAAATGCAGCCTACCGTTTTTCAGTGCACCAATCCTATGCGGATGGGTTTCGTTACAATGATTATTTCAACAGTGACGACAGCAACCAAAAAGACGAGTTGATGGCACGCGGTAAAATCAATTGGCAAGCGAGTGAAAACTGGGAAATGGATTTCACCTTGATTGTTGCCGACATTGACAATGGTTTTGATGTTTGGACGCCTGAAAATGGTTTCACTACCCACATTGATGATTTGGGTTGGGACAGGCAGCGTTCCAAAGGTTTCAGTATGCGAAATACCATTGATCAGGGTGCTTTTGACTTGGTCAGCATCACTTCATATACGGATTCTGATATCAGTTATTTCTTTGATGGTGACTGGGGGAATGATGATTATTGGGGTGATGAAGCACCTTATGATTTCACGTCATTGAATGACCGTGAACGGACTCACTTGACTCAAGAGTTCCGCTTGGTGTCTGGCCCTGATTCACAAATTTTTGGTGGCAGCACGGATTGGATTGCCGGCTTGTATTTTTCAAGCATGGAAGAATCTAACCTATACAATGATTTTTATAATGGTTATGTTGACCGAGATTTGAGCAGTGACTTTGAAGCACAAAACATCGCTGTTTTTGGTCAATTGGATACCCATTTGTCAGAAAATACCGTGTTAACAACCGGTTTGCGCTTTGAACAGCGTGATGCCGAATACATGGATTCTGATGGTTTGGATTTGTCACCCAAAGATGACATGTTCGGTGGCCAGCTGTCAATCAACCATGCATTAGACAACAGCAAGAACATCTATGCCACTTTATCGCGTGGTTACAAAGCAGGTGGCTTTAATTTGAGCACTTCTTTGGAACCAGCACAGCGTGACTATGATCCTGAGTATTTGTGGAACATGGAAGTGGGTTTGAAGGCGATGTTGTTGGATTACCGATTGAATTTAAATCTGGCAGCATTTTATTCTGAACGCGAAGACATGCAAGTCAGCACTTCATACCAAGTTGATCCCACTGACCCATTGACCTATGTATTTTTCACAGGCAATGCGGCAGAAGGTAAGAATTATGGTCTAGAAGCTGACTGGCGTTTCCAAGTCAACCGCAACTTCTCTTTGCATGGTGCATTGGGTTTGTTGAAAGCAGAGTTTTCTGACTATGTCACTGTTGACGGTGATTTCACTGGCCGAGATCAGGCGCATGCACCGAGTTATACATACAATTTAGGTCTGTTGTATCAAGGTGACACTGGTTTCTTTGCCCGCGTTGATGTGAATGGTTCTGATGAGTTTTACTTTTCTGACTCACACGATCAAATTTCAGATGCGTATGAGTTGGTTAACCTGAAAGCCGGTTATCAAGCTGACACATGGGCTGTGTATGCTTGGGGTCGTAATGTTTTGGATCAAGATTATGCGGTTCGTGGTTTCTACTTTGGCGTTGTACCGCCAGAATGGAATGATGAATTGTACACCCACAAAGGTGATCCAAGCCATTTTGGCATCAGTGCAGAATTTGACTTTTAAATCAAAAGTTTCGTAGTATCATTGCTCAAGTGTGGCAACCACACTTGAGCACATAACAAAATAACCTCCAACGGAAAGAGGGAATAGAGAGCGCAAATGAACGTTTCAGTAGAAATCAGTATGTACCCTTTGGCGGATGAATTCATCCCGGCGATCCAAGGTTTTATCGATGATTTGAATGCCCACAACGGCATCAAAGTGATCACCAATACCATGAGTACACAGGTTTTTGGGGATTATGCAGAAGTGATGCGGATTGTCAGTCTGTGTATGCAAAAAGCCCATGAAACCACACCCAAAGCACCATTTGTAATGAAAGTTTTGAACGGTGATTTGTCACCACAAGTAGACTGATTGAAAGACTTGTGGACATATTAAATCAGATACTGACAGCTTGGACTGCGCAGTCACTGTTGGAGATGGTTGCCGTTATTTGCGGTATTTTTTATTTGGTTCTGGTGGTTAAAGAAAATATCTGGTGTTGGCTTTTTGCATTCGTCAGCACCAGTATTTACATTTACCTGTTTCATGCGGTCTCTCTATTTTCTGAGTCACTGCTTAATGTCTTTTATCTGGTCATGGCAGTTTATGGCTGGTGGCAATGGACAAAGGGTGAAACGAATGACCACCACAAACCCATCATTAAATGGCCTTGGCAAAAACACCTGAAATTAATCATTATCACAGGCTTGTGCGTTCCTTTTCTTGGATACTATATGTCCTCTTTGAAAGCAGACTTTGCTTATTGGGACGCGTTTACCACTTGCTTTGCAGTTGCTACTACTTTTTTGGTGGTTTGGAAAGTGTTTGAAAATTGGTATTATTGGCTTGTAATAAATTCAGTCTCAGCCGTTTTGTTTTGGCATAAAGGTTTGTACCTAACCGCTTCATTGTTTGGTGTTTATTTGGTGATGATTGTCATGGGCATCACTGCATGGCAAAAGGCTTATGAGCAACAATAGAAACGACGATAAAACAACGGTTGTAAAAGACAGTGTCATCAATGATTGGGGACTGAATCAATGGGAAGAAAAAGTAGCGGAATTACCCGAGGTTAGAAAAGCAGGTTATCAATCACTTACAGAGTTGATTGGTGGCACAATCAATAAGACATTCAAAGTCAAAACCCAACGTGGTGTGTATGTGGTTAGGTTCAATAACGATGAATTGCCAGGCATTCACCGCCAAACAGAAGCCCAAATTTTAGAAGCCATTCGTCCTTTAAACATTGCTCCCAAGTTAATAGTCAATAATTTCAGCAAAGGCTATTTAATCACTGAATATTTTGAAGGCGAGCCATGGCAGAGTGAAGACCTTAAAAACCCAGAAAAACTTATGCAACTGGCCGATAAAATAGCGCCGTTACACCAAATTCAATTCCAAAACAAAAGATCAGAGTTGGTGTTTCGTATGGTCGAATATATCCATTATTTTTCTGAAATGGATACATCATTGAAATCATCGATTAACGCTATAGTGACTGAGCTGATTCATTTGGGGTTTTGGAAAAAACAAAGCAATTTACTTCATTTTGATCTCAACCCGATGAATATCATCGACAATGGGCAGGATATTTGTATTTTAGATTGGGAGTTTGCAGGTGCAGGCCATCCATTAATTGAATGGTGCGTGGTACAAAATTATGCAGGTGTTGATGTCTCTGAGTTTTTACCTCAGTTTCCACATATTAGTTACCATAAAAAAGTCCAAGAACTCATCAAGCTGATGATGGAAATGTGGCAAGTTTAAGCACAATAATGTGCTTGCTAAATCAGTTAGGCCTCAAGTAAAATGCAAATCCTCAGTGCTCAGGTGGCGGAATTGGTAGACGCGCCAGCTTCAGATGCTGGTGGCCGTAAGGTCGTGGAGGTTCAAATCCTCTTCTGAGCACCATATTTATCAGAATTCTTTTGATACCACAGTAATGTTTCTTTGTTTAGCCTTCCCTAAGTACATTGATTCATCGGCAGCTTTGATGGATTGATTTAATTCCATGCCAGATTGAATTTGACAAATGCCAAAAGTACAAGTGACTTTTATTTCTTTTTCAGCATAAATGAGCTTTGATTTTTCAATGGTGGTTCTTATCTTTTCAATCATTAAATACACTTCTTCTGCTGTGTTGTTGGAGATATAAAAAATAAATTCCTCACCGCCCCAGCGTGCAACAAAATCGTCTTTTTGTATCAGTGATAACATGATTTTTGATGTGGCTTTGAGTACTTCATCTCCGGCCATGTGCCCAAACTGATCATTGATCTTTTTGAAGTGATCTATGTCGGCGAGTACGATATGTCCTTGAACGACGCTGTCTGGAATGTTATTGAATTTTTCAATAAAACCGGACCTGTTATAAAGGCCAGTTAAAAAGTCAGTTTGAGAAGCTGATTCAAGCTTTTTATTTAATAACAACAATTCAGAAGTTCTGCTTTCAACCAAAGCCTCTAATTCTAAATTGCGTTTTCTGATGATGTTACTTCTAAAGTAATGAAACGTGAGTGCTGCAAGAATAATAAATGAACCAAAAATTAACCAAACCCACCATAAATTCCACCAAGCTGGGTGAACTTCAATATTTATTATTAATTTCTGTTCAGACCACCGGCAGTCTGAATTATTGGCGCGAATTTCTAAAGTGTATTGACCAGGTTTTAAACTTTTTAATTCTAAACTTCTTGAATCTGAAACGTCTTGCCATTCGTCGGAAACGCCTGAAATTTTATAACTGTACCTGACTTGTTCAGTGGCATTGTACTCTAAGGCTGAAAATTGAAAAAAGAGGGCGCGATCGTTATAAAATAATTCATATTTATTATTGTTTTTAGTTATTTGTCCAGTTGTCAGTGGGAGGTTATTTATTTTCACTTGGGTTAAAAGTAAAGTGGGTTGGTAATGAATACAGGCTTTTAATTCGTTTGGATTGAAGGTATAGAGTCCATTGTTACTGCCAAAAAATAATTTACCTTTTGAATTGATGTTGGCAGCCCTAATGCTTAAGCCATCTTTGCGTATTGAGGCATTAATTTTGAATTTTTGTGTTTTATTAGTAGATGTGTCAATGTGTGAAATACCAAAATTATGTGAAACCCAAATATTGTTTTTATAGTCGCCTGAAATAGAATAAATAGATTCATCCAATAGCGCGCCAGCCTGCCTGTATCGTCTAAAATTATTTGTGTTGTGAGAGAATATATTAATTCCCCTGGCTGTACCAACCCAGATTTCACCTAACGGGTCTTCATATATATCTCTTACCCTGTCAGAGCTTATACTGTTGCTATCTGAGAATTCATTCTTGTATACCGTCATGTTATGGTCTTGATCAAACTTTATCAGACCTAATAAGTTGGTCGTAACCCATACGTTAAATTCTGAGTCTTCAACGATTTTTCCAATATTTAAATCAGTTAATACCACACCCTTGTATTTCTGTAGCAGTTGAGCTTCTTTTTTCTCAGGGTGCCATTTTAAAATACCCAGATTGTTGAGTGACATCCAAAGTTCACCTGAATGGGTTTCCTCAATTGAATAAATGTCAGCGGGCTTTATGCCTAGGATGTCAAATGGTTGATAGACTTCATTAGCAATCCTTTCACCGTTTGGCAAGATGAATAAGCCGTCACTGCTACCAATCCACAAGTCTTGGTTTTTGTTCCACTTTAATGTTCTGATTCTGCCAGAGATTGGCTTGCCATTTTTTAACAGAACAGGGGAAAAGTCATGCTTATCTTTTTGTACGTACAAGCCCTTTGCAGTGCCCAGATAAGTATCTCCCTCAGCATCAAATTCTATGGTCCATATTTTTTGGCTTAATTCATTGGGCTTTTTATTTGCTTGCTTGATCTTTGTATTCCTAAAAAGGCCACCGGTTGGATTAATCTTATAAATTCCTGTATCTCTGGAGGCAAACCATAAGAGGCCTGAGCGATCCATAAATACTTGTCTTAAATCTATGTTTTCAAGAAAACGCCATAGATTATTGTCATTGAAAACAAAAGATTGATTTAAGAGGTCAAATTGAAACAACCCACTTGTGGTCACAACCAAAAGGGTATTTTTGACCTGTAATAGGTCATTCACTTTGATGTTATAGCTCAAAGGGAACGAAGTAAATTGAGATGTTTTGATGTCAAAAACTAATAAACCTGATGATGATCCGATCCAAATTTTGTTTTTAATTAAATACAGTTTGCGAAACTGATTTGAGGAAATGTCTACCACCAAATGCTTGGGTAAGTAGTAATTAGTGATTTCATCTGTTTTCGGATTCAATTTACTTAATCCATTCGATGTGCCTATAAAGATATCACCTTTTAGACTTTCAACTAAACTCCACACCCGAGAATGAATGAGGGAGTTTTTGTTGTTCTCAATGTGCTTATAATGCTTCGATACTTCACCTGTAAATTTGAATAAACCGTCAGGTGTACCTATCCAAGTGTTCGATTGCGAGTCTTCTAAAAATGTTTGAACAAAAGGTGAAGTTTTTAAGTCACTATTATCGTTTGAATAAGGGTGTCTGGTTATTTCATCAGTACCTAAGTCAAGGGTATTGACCCCGCCACCAAAAGTCCCTATCCATAGTTTGTTTTTAGAATCTATAAATAAATTGCCAGCATTGTTATTTGATATGCTGTTGATGTCATCACCATCATGACGGTAAATTTTAAAATCATAGCCATCAAATCTAGCAACGCCATCGGTGGTGCCAAACCATAAAAATCCATTATTATCTTGTTGCAGCGAAAAAACGGTTGAACTGGGCAGCCCATCCTCTACTTGAATATGTTCAGTCAACCACTGATCTGTATTCATGGATAAAGCTATAGGTGTTAAACATACCAATAAAGTCAACAAAGTCAGCCCCTTTTTAAGGCTCTTATGGAGTTGGGTGAATGAAAAACTTTTAGAAAACATTGTTCTCGTAACTTTATAAAATAATTTTATAATTGTAATTGGTTTAATCGTTGAGTTTAACACGGTAGTATAGACCGGTGTTTGAGTCAATGAACATGATGGAACATGAAACAATTGTTTTGAAAATAAAATTCATGTTTAGTTGTTTCTAAAATATGATATTTTGACTTCATTCTTAAAAACAGCTTGGTCAATTGACCAAATAATATCTGCTATGTGAGAAAATAATGATTAAATTATATACAGCGGCTACGCCAAATGGATGGAAGGTTTCGGTATTACTTGAAGAGATGGCTGTGGATTATGAACTGCACGCGATCAATTTGTCTGAAGGTGAGCAGAAACAGCCTGATTTTTTGGCTATCAACCCCAATGGCCGCATTCCTGCGATTATCGATACTGAAGTTGATGGTAGCTTTGCGGTGTTCGAAAGTGGTGCGGTGATGGTGTATTTGGCTGAGAAATACGGCCAGTTTTTGCCTACTGATATTACAGGTCGTTCACAAGTGATGCAATGGTTGATGTTTCAAATGGGTGGTATAGGACCAATGATGGGACAAGCCAATGTATTCTATCGCTACTTTCCTGAAAAAATTCCTGCGGCCATCGAACGTTATCAAAACGAAGTGAAACGGTTGTTCGGTGTTTTAGACGGACATTTGGCCGATCGGGAATATTTGGCAGGTGATTATTCGATTGCTGACATGGCGAACTGGTGTTGGGTGCATACACACAATTGGTCAGGGGTTGAGCTGGAGCAGTTCAAAAATTTGAAACGCTGGAATGACCAAATCGGTCAAAGACCAGCGGTGATTCGTGGGATTAATGTGCCTACAAAGGTTAACCCAGAAGACATTAAGAAAGCGGGTCAAAAAATAATTAAGTGAATTGAAGAAGTCAATTGATGAAGTAAAGGGATGTTTATTGACTTATGTTAAAGCGGATTATTGCGTTCACGATTACAATCAAAGGGAGTTAAAAAGAAGCCAACCATGACTGAAAAAATGACAACCATCAAAGACTGTGTTGATGTGATTATCGAACATGTGGGACGAGAATTAATCGTTGGCACGCCTTTAGGTATCGGCAAGCCAAACCCATTGGTCAATGCATTGTGGACCAAGGCCAAACAAGAACCTGACTTGTCGTTGGAAATCTGTACAGCGTTGTCCTTACAATTACCGAAAGGCAAGTCTTTATTGGAACGCCGTTTTTTAAAGCCTGTTATCGAGCGCATTTTTGGTGACTATCCTGAGCTGGACTACATCGATGACGTGGTTAAAAATGCCATTCCAGCAAATATGAAGCTGACCGAGTTTTATATGCAATCGGGCAAAATGCTGCGCTCAGCGACTGCACAAAGACATTACATCAGCAGCAATTACACCCACGCCGCGCGTGATATTTTAGACAAAGGCATGAATGTGTTGGTGCAAATGGTGGCTGTGAAGCAAACACCCAATGGCCCAGTTTACAGTCTCAGCAGCAACACCGATTTGACCTTGGATATGGTTAAAATTGCCAAACGAAAAAACTTGGACAACATTTGTTATGTCGCCATGGTCAATCCAAATATGCCGTTCATGGGCGGGCAAGCTGAAGTGGATGCCCGTTTCTTTGATGTCATTGTCGATGACAAATCGGCTTATTTCAAACCTTTTGCTGCCCCTCGAGGTGCAGTGAATGTCGTCGATCATCACATTGGCATGATGGCCAGCACCTTGATCCAAGACGGTGGTACTTTACAAGTGGGCATTGGTTCTTTGGGTGATGCTTTGGTGCATGCCACCTGTGTCAGACACAGCGACCCGGCCGCTTATGGTGCGGTTTTACAACAGTTGAAGATCCAACAGCGATTTGGTGATGTGATTGCACAATCAGGCGACACAAAGCCTTTTGTGCAGGGTTTATATGCTGCCAGTGAAATGTTTGTTGAAGGGTTTGCCCACTTGTTTCAGTCGGGTATTTTAAAACGCCATGTTTATCCTGATGCTGAAATTCAAGCCTTGATTAACCAGTCAGTCATCACTGAACAGGTGCCGAAGAACATCATAGAGTTGTTGCTTCAGTATGAAGCCCTAGACGAGCACATCACACGAAGGCAATTCAATCGTTTACAGGCATTGGGCATTTTAAAATCGGAACTGACGTTTAAAGCAGGTCGGATTGTGGATTCATCGGGTCAAACATTTGCCACTGACTTATTTGACTACGATCACATACAAGCGATTCAAGCACATTGTCTTGGTGACAAGCTCAAACAAGGTGTTGTTTTACACGCGGCCTTCTTTTTAGGCTCGCCCTGGTTTTACCAATGGTTACATGATCTGGATGATGAAACCCGCACCCAATTCCAAATGACACCAGTCGGTCAAGTGAACGAGTTGTATGGTGGCGAAGCCTTGGACAGGGTACAACGTGTCAAAGCACGTTTTATCAATACCTGCATGAAAGTCGATGTTATGGGAGCGGCAGCATCAGACACATTGGACAACAACCAAGTGGTCAGCGGCGTCGGAGGACAATATAACTTCGTCGCTATGGCACATGCTTTGGAAGACAGCCGTTCGATTTTGATGCTGAAAAGCACCCACATGGGTGACAATGGCCTTGAAAGTAATGTGGTTTGGAAATACCCTTATTGCACCATTCCGAGGCATTTGCGTGACATCGTTATCACTGAATATGGTATCGCAGATCTGCGCGGTCTGTCAGATGAAGACTGCATCAAGCAAATGATAAGTGTCGCGGATTCGGCCTTCCAAGAAGACCTGCGAGCCGAAGCGGTTAAATACAACAAACTGTCGGCTGATTGGGTCATTCCAGAAGCACACCGCAACAACACACTGGCCAGTTTAAAAAACAACCACAACAAACTCAAAACCATGGGACAATTCCCTGAATACCCTTTTGGCAGTGACTTCACTGATTTGGAATTGGACATCATTCAAGCCCTGCAATACCTCAAAAGCCAAAGCAGCACATGGCACAGTAAATTGAAATTGGTCTACAAGGCTTGGTGTCACAAACCCTCGGCGACTTGCGATGCCGCATTGCAACGCATGGGTTTAGATCAACCCCAAAATCGAGAAGAAAAACTGTCAGCGATGTTGTTGGCTTATGCTTTTGGCTTGTTGTCGAAATAACCTCAAAAAATAGGGGTGCATCAATTTTAAAAAGTCTTAACCTTATTCAAGATGAAGGCCTTAGTTTATTTGATTTCATCAGCCAAGTAATCAGGCTGGGTATAATCAAGCCCTTGAGTGGTGCGAAAACGCTACGCCAATCTGTGCCCCATTGCATGTAGATTTGTGTGACGACTAAGCTGCCAATAAACAACCACATCATGCCCAAGCCGAGCTTAGGTTTTAATGCCAATGCGATTAAACTCACGACGATCATGGCGCGCAATGATGTGACCCACATTAATGGGAAATTGAGGTTGAGTTCCTGCTCCAAGACAACATGGCAGATTTTTACACTGTGGTATGTGATTAAAAAACCTGCGAGTAGCCAGGGTATATATTTTTTAAGTGTTATGTTCATTTTGAGTACTTCATAGTATTGATGTCAAATTTCAGTCTTTGCAATGCCACCTCAGCTCTTTTAAGATAGTAGTCAATCAAAAAATAAGAGCCACATGACCGCAAAGACCATTATTGACACATACCACCGCACGGTGGTGAACAAATTTCAAGTGTATAACAGTTTGTTCTTGAATTTACCTTTTGATCAAGTCAATCAGGTGGGGGTTTTGTTGCCTTTATTGGTGCATGATTGTCAGCAAGCTTATCAACAAGCGAAAAGCCCGCAGGTCATTATCGAGGCGTTTATGGACAGTCACTTGGGGGACTTGTCTGAATCAGAGCGTGTTGCTGTTTTGTTCAAGTTTATTCAGTATATTGAGCGCCAAATTGTCTTGTTTGATGCAATCGAAGAAGCTGGTTTTGATCAAAACCATGCAGCCGATGGCAGTGGCAGTGTACCTTTTTTGGCACAAAAGACTGGTTTCATGGGTCGGATGGACGCACTGCGTGAGCAATTAAGTGAGTACCATGCACGTATCGTATTGACCGCGCATCCAACACAGTTTTACCCAGGTCCTGTTTTGGGCATCATCACTGAGCTGTCGCAGGCGATTCAAAATAACAACACAGATGACATTGAAATGTTGTTGCGCCAATTGGGCAAAACGCCTTTGTATAGCAAGGACAAGCCAACACCTTATGATGAAGCAATGAGCTTGACCTGGTATTTAGAAAACGTGTTCTATGAAACCATTCAAGACATCAATCAGCGTTTGGCACAGCATGTTTATGGTGATGAGGTGTTGCCAAATAACAGTTTTGTTGAGTTGGGTTTTTGGCCAGGCGGTGACCGTGATGGTAACCCCAATGTGACGGCTGACATCACTTTGAAAGTGGCCAAACGTTTGCGTTCAAGCATTTTGAAATGTTATTTCAGACACATCAGAAATTTAAAGAAGCGTTTGACGTTTAAGCAGGTTGAATCTCAGGTTTCAGCGATAGAAAAACAGTTATACATGGGGGCTTATACAGACCCTGAGGATTACGATTATACAGCGGTTCAGTTGGTGGCGGATTTAGAGGCGATTGTCAGTAATTTAAAAGAAAAGCACCAAGGCTTGTTTGTCGATCAAGTGCAAGTGATGATTCAACAGGTGCATACTTTTGGCTTCTATTTTGCTGCTTTGGACATCAGACAAGATTCGCGGGTGCTGTCATCGGTACTTGAGCAAGTGACCTCGGATAAGGAAGCCGAGGCCGTGATGTATGACACACTGGACTCCATTCGTGCGATTGAAAAAATTCAAAAAGCCAATGGCCCTCAAGGCGCGCACCGTTATATCATCAGTAATTGCCAAAAAGCCGAAGATGTGAAGACTGTGATGTCCCTGTTATTTTACGCGGGTTTGGAAGCACCTTTTGCCATAGATGTGGTGCCTTTATTCGAAACCATTGATGACTTAGCTGCAGCGCCTCAAGTGATGAAACAGTTGTATCAAGACGCTGACTATCGTGAACATGTGGCGCAAAGACAAAACCAACAAACCATCATGCTGGGCTTTTCTGATGGCACCAAAGACGGTGGTTACATTGCGGCCAATTGGGCGATTTTACGTGCCAAAGAAAACCTTTCTGAAGTGGCCAATCAGTATGGCATTGAGTTGGTGTTTTTTGATGGGCGAGGTGGGCCTCCTGCTCGCGGTGGTGGGGAAACGCATCAATTTTATGCATCCCTGAGTCCTAAAATACAAAATCATGCGACCCAACTGACCATCCAAGGCCAAACCATATCAGCTAATTTTGGGCGTTCGGAAACGGCACAATACAACTTGGAACAGTTACTTTCAGCCGGTGTTTCCAATGCATTAAAAACTGACCCAAGTGAAGGTGAAAATACCGAGTATGTGGCATGGAACGATGTGGCTTATGATATTTTGGGACAATTGGCTGACATCAGTTTAGGTTACTACCAAGCGTTCAAAGACCACCCCAAATTTGTCCCTTATTTGGAGCAAGTCAGCACCTTAAAGTACTATGGCCAGACTAACATTTCTAGCCGACCGACCAAGCGCAATGACGATGGTGGTGGCTTGAACTTTGAAGACCTGCGGGCGATTCCATTTGTCGGTGCCTGGAGTCAGTTGAAACAAAACGTGTTGGGTTATTATGGTGTGGGTACGGCGCTGAAAACGTTGATTGACCAAGGTCGATTGACTGATTTACAAAAGTTGTACCAAGACTCAGGGTTCTTCAAAACATTGATGGACAACTGCATGATGTCATTGGCTAAGTCTTATATGCCATTGACTGCTTATTTAAAAGAGCACCAGGAATTTGGAGACTTCTGGTGTTTGATTAATGAAGAATTCGAGCGCAGTGAACAAGCTTTATTGGCCGTGGCGCAAGAAGATAAGTTATTGGCCAATCAGCACCTGCGTGCCGCTTCCATTGAAATAAGAGAGCAGATTGTATTGCCTTTGTTAACCATTCAACAGTATGCGCTGCAGCGGATAGAGCAATTGAAAACAGCAGATGAGCACGATGCTTTGATTCCGGTGTATGAAAACATGGTCACGCGGTCGCTGTACGGTAACATCAACGCCAGTCGCAATGCCGTGTGATCGTTTGAGTTAATTGTTCAGCCCAGTACTTGTACACCTCGGGTCCTGGGTGAAAGCCGTCACTGGCAGCACCTAAGTCTGAGGGAAAGTTTCTCAACGAGAAAAAATGTGCGGTTGGGTTTTTATCCAAAAGCTGCTGTAAGGCTTGATCAAGCTGGTTCGCTTTGTGCCCCAAGTATTGGCGCAGTTTTGGCGGCAGGGCTGGGAATTTGTCCATGGGAGGGACGCCGCATACAATCAATTGTGATGCTTGGTGCATGTTTTGGAGCCTTTGATGTAGCTGCTGTTGTGCCTTTACCCAGTCAATGACATCGGTTCCACCCGTGACGTCATTGACGCCCAAAACGGTAATAACAGCATCAAATGATTGTCCGTCTATGACTGCCAATCTTTCTATGGCGGTTGCGCTATTGTCTCCTGCATGCGCCAGAACCCGATATGAAAAGCCAAAAGGCAGCTGTTGGATTAATTGTCCCATCAAGCTTTCTTCAAAGCATGTGGCACCGACGCCAGCTGCTGATGAATCACCCAGTAATAACATACTGAATTTGGGTTCGGCAGCAGTTTGCCCTGATGCAGGTGTTTTATATTCTGGCAAGCGCGGTGTTTTAAACTTGACCCACAAAGCTTGTAGCAATAAAACTGGAGACAAAAGCCAGTTCATTAGGCATTAAAGTGATGAAAAAATCTTGTCACCGGCATCGCCTAAGCCGGGCAATATATAGCCTTGTTCATTCAAACAGCGGTCTATGGCGGCAACATAAATATCCACATCGGGGTGCGAAGACTCGACATGGGCGATACCTTCAGGTGCCGCCACTAAGAACATCGCTTTGATGTTTTTACATCCTGCTTTTTTAAGCAGTTCTGCGGTGGCGACGAATGTACCGCCAGTGGCAAGCATGGGATCAATCACCAAAACCGTCATGTGCTCAATACCTGGCACCAATTTCTCATAGTAGGCTTCGGCTTCCAGTGTGTCTTCATTGCGCGCAAAACCAACAACAGAAACCTTAGCGGATGGAATCATTTGTAACACGCCGTCTAGCAAGCCCAAGCCGGCACGTAGTATGGGGACAACGGTGATGTTTTTGGCATTCAATTTTTCAACTTCAGTTGGGCCAGACCAGGTGTCAATTTCAACCTTTTGGGTGGAGAGGTCAGCAGTGGCTTCATAAGTGAGTAAGGCACCAATTTCAGCAACTAATTGCCTGAAATCTTTGCTGCATATGTCTTTCTGACGCAGCAATCCGGCCTTGTGTTTGACTAAAGGGTGTTGGCTTTGGTGTACGGTCATGTTGTGGGCTTTATTCAAAAAATATGATTCTATCACGTGACAAAATGACATGCGGGCATTGCATAAATTTTTTGTCTTTGGTATTTTGAGTCGATGAAATTTTTACAGACTATTAAATACTGTTTGGCTTTGCTGTTACTTGTTGCTGGTGTGGTATCAGCAAAAAAGTATTACAAACACGTTGATGCCGAAGGCGTGGTTCATTACTCGGATCAAAAACCTCGAGATGTAGATGACTTTGAGAGTTGGCAAGTGCGTGTCGCTGACAGCGAAAACCAAGTCAAGGTGGTAAACAGGGGCACCAAGCGCATGCCTATTTTTTATGCGGTTAATGGCTATCACGGACCGGTTGAAGTGCGTTTGAGTTTTGCACAGATTCAAAATGTTCAATCCGACCCACCTTGGCCTGCCAGGTATTTGGTGCCGGGAAACAGTGATTTATATTTGTCTACAGTCACACCCATCAATGACCAAAGAAGTTGGTCTATGCGGTATCGAATAGATGCTGTCCTGGGTGATCCAAGGGCGAAGCATGATGCCTCATATGCCTATGCTTTGCCTTTTGTTGGCAATAAGAAATACTTTGTTTCACAGGCGTTTGGTGGTGAATTCAGTCACCATTTGGATCAAAGTATGCATGCGGTGGATATTGCCATGCCAGAAGGATCGAAGGTTTTGGCAGCTCGTGGTGGTGTGGTGATGGAAATTGCCAACGACTTTTATGGCGGTGGCGTCGATGCCAAACACTTGTCTCGTGCCAATTTTGTTCGCATTTTACACGATGATGGCAGCATGGCTGTTTATGCCCATTTGCAATTGGAGTCTGTTGTGGTTGCCAAAGGTCAAAGGGTAGAAAAGCAACAAGAAATCGGTCGCTCAGGATCGACAGGGTTTTCATCAGGCCCACATTTGCATTTTGTGATTCAGGCCAATAAAGGCATGAAATTGCAAAGTGTGCCATTCAAGTGGAAAAAGAAAAATGGTCGATTGGTGACACCTGAAGTGGGGCCTATTTAAAAAGTGGATTCACTGGGTACAGGAACAGGTAGTTAAGACTTTATTAAGTAGAAAGAGTCTTTCAAACTATTCTGCAATGTTATCAAGTGGCAAATGTGCTGTGCGTTTTTTCTGGCGCATGGAAAAGCTGGTATTGATGGATCGAATATGAGGCAAGGCAAGGATGTTGTCGTATATCAGTTGGTTGTAGGATTGCATGTCCTTGCTGACTATTTTTAACAGGTAATCATGTTCGCCACTGGTGGCGTGGCACTCCAGAATTTCAGGCCATTGTTTGATGGCTTGGTCAAAAACTTTCACGGTTTCAGGGTGGTGGTTATCTAATGTAATGAAGGCGAAAGCTGTGATGTTGAGCCCCAGCTTTTCTTGATCTAAGACCACACTGTACCCCTTGATCATGCCATCTTTTTGTAAAGCGTCAACACGGCGCCAACAAGGGGCTGGAGACAGCGCCACTTTTTCAGCCAAGTCTTTGTTAGATATTCGTCCGTCAATCTGTAACTGATTGATGATTAGTTTGTCGTATTTGTCCATGGTGAGCAATATTATATCCGCTTAATTTAAAATAATGCAATAATATTGCTGTAAAGTCATGTGTACGGCATATATAGCAAGCACATTCTAAAAACTTTTCGTCATAATGGTCGCTTGTTTTTATGAGGGAAAAACCGTGCAAACAGAAACCAAAACAAATGACCCAAAGGCTCAAAGTCAAAACACGAGTAAACATGAAGTGAGCAACAGTGAATTGTTTGATTGGCGTCGAGTTGCCAAAGACATGTTAACGTCAAGGGCATTAGATGACCTGGAAGAGTTTGATTTGGTGAAACAGAAAAAAGTGTTGTATCAGTTTTCTGCACGGGGACATGACCTGGCTCAAATTTTATTGGGTCAAATCATGACAGCCAAGAAAGATGCGGTTTCTGGTTATTACCGTTCACGTCCTTTGTTGTTGTCAATGGGGATTCCTGTTGAGCAGTTCTTGCAATCTACCATGATGCGCAAAGGTGGTTTCTCTAATGGCCGTGACATTGGCGTGGTATTCAATGAGCCGAACCATGATGGGGCTTGTGTGCTTCCCATGTCTGGTGGTGTTGGCGCACAATACACCCCTGTGGCTGGCTGGGCACAATCGATAGAGTTTCACCGCAACCACTTGAAAGATAAAGCGTGGGACGGCGCCATGGGTTTGGTTTTGGGCGGTGATGCTTCTGTAGCGACCAATGGTTTTTGGTCATCATTAACCATGGCGACGACATTATCCTTACCGATGATGTTTTATATTGAAGACAATGGCTACGGTATATCGGTACCTTCGAGCTTCCAAACGCCCGGTGGCAACATCGTTAAAAACTTGGCATCATTCAAAGGCATCAAATTGTTATCTGGTGACGGCACCAATCCAGAAGAAGCGGCGGCTTTGATTGCTGAGGCCAATGAGTACATCAGAACTGAACGTAAACCAGCCTTGTTGCGTTTAACTGTACCACGTTTGAATGGTCACTCGGCCCAAGACACACAAAGCTATAAATCAGCTGATCGAATTGCTTTTGAAAAACAACATGACCCGCTACCCAAGCTAAAAAAATACTTGATCAATCAAAATGTTCTGACAGATACTGAATGGCAAAACATGACAAATGAGGCGATAGCTTTCTGTCAACAAACGGCAGACAAAGTAGATGCTCAGGGTTATGCTGACCCTGAAGATGTGCACAGTCATGCTTTTGAAGAAAAGGACAGCGACGGCAATCCGATATTGCAACTTCAAGGCGGCATACATTTAAACAAGCCACAATTTCCACCCAGTTCGGAAGAAGTGATTGCAGAACCAGGTCGCATCAATATGGTAACGGCGATTCGCAAGACGCTGGATTTCGAGTTGACTCATAACGACAAAATGATGGTCTTCGGTGAAGATGTGGGCGCCAAAGGTGGTGTTCATGCCGTAACTTTGGGCTTGCAAGAAAAACACGGAGAGGACAAGGTGTTTGATACCTCATTGTCTGAAGAAGGCATCATTGGTCGCTCATTGGGCATGTCTTTGGCGGGCTTGTTGCCTGTGCCGGAAATTCAATTCAGAAAATATGCCGATCCAGCGGAAGAGCAATTGAATGAAACAGGTTCGATGCGATGGCGCACCAACAACCGTTTTGCTGCACCGATGGTGGTGCGCATGGCTGGTGGTTATTTCGGTTGCGGCGATCCATGGCATTCGCAATGTGCCGAAGTGAAGTGGGTTCATGCCATCGGTTGGCAGGTGGCAATGCCTTCTAATGCAGAAGATGCCGTTGGCTTGATGCGTTATGCTTTGCGCGACAACAACCCAACGATTTTCTTTGAGCACAGAAAAATGCTCGACCACATGTGGGCCAGACGTCCATACCCGGGGGATCAATACGTTGTGCCATTTGGCAAAGGAAAAAAGATTTTGTCAGGCGATCGTCTTACAGTTGTCTCTTGGGGCGGTATGGTGCACATGTGCCAAACGGCTATTGAACAAACGGGCGTTCAAGCCGATTTGATTGATTTGCGTACTTTGCGCCCATGGGATAAGGAAATGGTTTTGGAGTCGGTGAAGCGAACAGGCCGCTGTTTGATTGTTCATGAGGATAACGTTTCAGCAGGTTTTGGTGCCGAGATTGCTGCTGTTTTGGCCAAAGAGGCGTTCTTTTATCTGGACGCGCCGATTGAGCGATTGGCAACAGCTGATATTGGAAACCCACATGATCCACGATTGATGGAACATGCTTTACCCAACCCAAACAGCATTGCTGAGCGCATCATGGAGTTGGACAAGGTATGAGTAATAATATGAGCAAAGACATGAAAGCATTGGTTGAAATTAGGTTGACTGCCGATCAAACAGAAGGCACAAAGGCCACAGTCGCACAGTGGTTAAAAAATGAAGGCGATTCAGTGGTCAAAGACGAGCCCATCATTGAGTTAGAAACAGACAAAGTGATGATGGAAGTCATTGCACCTTCGTCGGGTATTTTGCATGAAATCTTAATGCAACAGGGAGAAGAAGTCACTGAAAAAAAAATATTGGGAACCATTTCGGAAGAAGCAGTGTCCAAAGCCCTGAACGAACAAGAAGATGACAAAGAAGATAGCAAAAAACAAGTAAATACACAGGGCATAACTCCAAATTCTGCAAATGATTTACCTCGTTTAGACCCGACTGCTGGGCCGTCTTATCCTCCTTCTACCTTTGTGAGCCCAGCAGTTCGGCGTTTATCTCAACAACATGACCTCAACTTGTCACAAATTTCAGGCTCTGGCAAAAACAGCCGCATCACCACCCGCGACATCAAAAACTTCTTAGATAAGAATGCAGATAGGGATTTCAAACCTGTTTATGGCCAATCAGACGCTGGTATGCCAAAGACAAGCTTTAATGAAGTGACGCCCATTGCAGCTGGCAGTGAAATGATTCCGCACACCACCATGCGCAAAAAGATTGCCGAACACATGCAACACAGTGTGCAAACCGCACCACATGTGACGTCAGTTTTTGACTTGGACATGAGCGCCATTATCAATCACAGAAAGGCCAATAAAGCGGCTTTTGAGGCACAAGGTGCCAAACTTACTTTCACGGCTTATTTTGTCGCAGCATCAGTTATGGCCATCAAGCACCAGCCTAAGGTCAACAGTCAATTTCACGAAGAAGCCTTAGAGGTTTTTAAACATGTGAATCTGGGTATTGGAACGGCATTGGGTGATGGTGGTTTAATTGTACCGGTGATTCAGCAGTGTCAAAACATGAATTTGTTGCAAATTGCACATGCATTGACTGAAATGACTACAAAGGCGCGGAATAACCAATTGACACAAAAAGACGTCCAAGGTGGCACATTCACCATTTCTAATCATGGTGTGTCAGGTTCATTGGTTGCTACACCCATCATTATTAACCAGCCACAATCAGCCATCCTTGGTGTGGGTAAGATGGAAAAACGTGTGGTAGTTCAAGACGTCAATGGCCAAGATGCCATGGTCATCAAACCGATGTGTTACATCAGTTTGACCATTGATCACCGCAGCTTAGACGCCCACCAAACCAATGACTTTTTGAGTCATTTTAAACAAGTGTTGGAATCGTGGGATTAATCTAAGCCATTTTTATTGTTATCACATATTAAAATAAGCCATTTTTACTGGGTTTGTAGGTTTTTGGTTCAAATAAGTTAAATATTATGAGTGAATTTGATGTGTTGGTGAAGATAGGGGTTTTGTTTGGAAGGTGGCTATTAAGTTAATATTGGGCGTTCATTCACCGGAAATCACCCTGTTTGGGTGTAAAGGAGTTAAAAAAAATCAATATGAGGCTTCTTATTGTTACTTTTTTTTAGATTTTTCTATTCTATGGTGATACCATCTCTGGCGGCAAAATGAGGCACAATGAATAAACAAAAAAAGTGACGGCACATTCTGGCATCACATACATTCGTTAATGTCGAATTTTTAAATACAAAAAAACCAAGAGAGGAGAACCAATTGAAACCTAATAAAATCATGCTGACAAGCAGCATTGTTTTGGCTTTGGCCGGATCACAAATAGCCTACAGCGGCATCGAAACCCAACAACAAGAACAGTTGCAAAAAACTGTAGACAATTCATTTAAAGCTGAGCAGGAAATGGTGGCATATTATGTTCGCTATGCTAAGGGTAAAAAATCGAATTTGACCGCATCACTTCGTTCAAGTAATTTCAGAGTTAATCATGAGTTAGACCGATATGATACTTTGGCGGTTTCTTTCCCGAAAGGACAAGAAAGCTTGTTGAGCAATATGGATGGTGTTGAATTTATGGAACCAGTCCCAGTGCACAGACCAATGGCACAAGTGACACCATGGAACATTGATCAATTTCAAGCCAGAGACGTTTGGGATACAGATCGTGATGGCATCGTTGATGATGGTGCACCTACAGGTGCTGGTGTGAAGTTTTGTATCATTGATACAGGCTTTTATGCCGCTCATGATGATTTTCAAGGCATTAATCACACAGGTATGTCTCAAATAGCTGGAGAAGCCTATACTGAAGACGGTAATGGTCACGGTACCCATGTGGCAGGTACGGCCAATGCCATGAATAATGACATCGGTGTTGTGGGTGTTATGCCGGGTGGTGCGGATTTGCATATCATCAAAATATTTAATAATGCGGGTGTTTGGTCTCAAGGAGAGTCTAATCTAGGTGCTGCTGCCACTGCTTGTAAAGACGCAGGTGCCAATGCCATCAGCATGAGCTTGGGTGGTGGAAACAGTGCAACAGAAGAAGCCATTTTTCAAGATTTATATGACAACTTCAATATAGTTAATATTGCAGCCGCTGGTAATGATGGAAATAATGTGGCGAGTTTTCCTGCAAGTTATGATTCAGTAATTTCTGTGGCTGCATTAGAGCAAAGTGAAGCTTGGGCTTCTTTCTCACAATTTCCTGATACATCATATGACCCCAATACCCCACCAGCTGATGTGGAGTGGGATGTGGTTGAATTATCAGGTGGTGGAGCCAATGTATTGAGTACATGGCCCGGTCCACCACATTCAAACGTGCCTGTGATTCTGGTTTCGAATGATGGTGTTGATTACACTGCAACTCAAATTGCTGAAACGGCAGCGGGTGATGTGACTGAAGATTTGGTAGATGGTGGTTTATGCGACGCTGGCGACATCAATCAAGCCTGGGATGGTAAAGTTGTTTTGTGTGAACGTGGTGACATCACCTTTGCTGATAAAATGAACAATGTCGCTGACACAGGTGGTGTGGGTGTTGTTCTGTTCAATAATGAAGCAGGGACTTTGAATGCCACTTGTGGAGGTAACTGTACTTCTGGTGCAGCCCTTCCTGGTGTGGCCATTACACAAACAGAAGGACAGTTCCTAAAAGCCAATGGCCTGGGTTTGCCAACACAGGTTTTGGTTGATGACGGTGTTTCAAGTTGTAATGGTTGTACAGGTGGTTACAACTCTATTTCAGGCACTTCTATGGCAACACCCGGTGTAGCAGCTGGAATTGCTTGGGCATGGGCAGCTTGTGGCGGTCCATCTGGAATCACCAATAAAGATTTACGTCAACTATTGAGAGACAGTGCAAAAGACTTAACAGGTGCCAATTACGGTGCTGGTTGGGATACTCGAACAGGATTTGGTTTGGTTCAGCTGGCTGATGCGCTGGCATTAGGAAATCAACGATTTGGTTCAACTTGTCCAATTGGGTTGAGTGTTGCACCTTCTACAATAGAAGTGTGTACTATGGACAATCCTTCTGACGCGGTGTTTACTGTTACCTTGAGTGATGATTTTAATGGCACATCTAACATGACATCTACAGGAGTTCCTGCAGGTGCCTCAGGTGCTTATTCTTTGAACCCAGTGGTTTCTCCAACAGATACAACAGACTTTACTGTTTCTGGTTTGGCAGGTTTGGCCTCAGGTACAGCAACGATGACGTTGACTGCTACTGATGCTAACGATGCCAACAACACCCAAAGTTCTGATGTGACTTTGGTTACAGTTGATGCAGCACCTGGCGCCATGAGCTTGACGATGCCTAGTGATGCAGCAGTTGATGTAATTTCAATGCCTACATTTACATGGAGTGCGTCTGCGCAAGTTGCAACTTACGCTATAGAGATTGCTACAGATGCTGGTTTCACAAATGTGGTTGATTCAGCGACTGGTTTAACCGCCGAAAGCTATACTGTATCGACAGCTCTGGATTCAAGTACCACATACTATTGGCGTGTCACAGCGACTAACTTATGTGGCACTGAAGTGGCATCAGTTTCTTCATTCACTACAGGAACAGAAGTGTGTAGCATTTACACAAGTTCCGATGTTCCCAAAGCAATAGATTTATCACCAGCACCAGGTGCAGTGACATCTGTATTAAATGTTGCTGACAGTGGCATCATTAGCGACGTGAATGTGGTTGATTTAAGCGGCACTCATACATGGATTGCAGATTTGGTCATCAGCGTTGAAAGTCCTTCAACCACAGCTGTTTCTTTAATGACGAACGTGTGTAACAGTGAAGATAACTTTGATTTGAATTTTGATGATCAAGCAGCTTCAGCGCAGCTACCTTGCCCTCCTGCCGATGGTGGTACTTATCAACCAGCTACTGCATTGAGTGCCTTGATTGGTGAAGAAATGAACGGTACTTGGACGCTGACTGTAGATGATTCTATTGATGCCGATGGTGGTTCATTAGATACATGGGGTTTAGAAATTTGTTACCCAGGAACACCTGAACCATCAGATGTGATTTTCAAACATGGTTTTGATCAATGATATTTTATTGACATCACATAAAGTCATATTCTTGACTGGAAAACCCTGCCATATAGCAGGGTTTTTTTTGAATTTTATTTTTGTTGCAGTGATGATTCTTTCCTGAGAGTCCTTCAATACAAAAAATAAATTGTCTTCATTAAATCATCCTTCTTGGAATTCAAAGATACCTTCTATTGATGTTTCGAACAGCTTGGCTAATTTGAATGCCAGCGGCAAACTGGGGTCATATTTTCCGCGTTCTATGGCATTGATGGTTTGCCGCGTCACACCCAAATGATGGGCTAAGGTCTCTTGAGACCAACCTCTTTCGGCTCGCAACACTTTTAGTTTGTTTTTCATATTCAGCGGTACTTCTTATAAATCCAGGTATAGCAGAATGCAAATGTAAATACCATAATAAAAAATACGGTATACACAGAAAAGTGTGGCAGTAAATTGAGTCTTTGGAATAAACCGACAGCCATGGTCCAAACCAATGTGATGCAACCTGTTAAAATAAAGGCATCAGAAGTGATTTTTTTAAACATTTCATCGTCTTGCTTGATCATTGCTGCAAAACTGATTAATGCAAAAATAAATGGCACAACTGGAAGTAAGGCAAATAACACCTTTAAATAGGGGTTGGTTCCTAATGTGTTTCCCACGTGGTAGGTGAACTGAAGCATCATTGCGAAAAGCATCATATACATGGTGAATTTTTTTCTTACTTTAGCTTTCATTGGATCAATGTGTTGTTTGTTCATAAACTTTCCTGGTAATTGTGTTGGTTATTTATACTTCTGTGAAATGATGAGGAAACTGATACTGAAGGTGCCGACTATGAGAGCAAAAACAACAATAAAATTGTAAGTGGGTAATACGTTCATAAATTGTAATAGACCCGCAATTAATGCCCATGTAATCGTGATACAAAAGGTAAGGCTCAATGCATCTGTTATGATTTTTGTAGAGAGTTCATCATCATTTTTTATCATTGAAGCCAAGCTGTATAACGCCAGTACAAATGGTATTGCAGGCACCAATGCAATCAATATTTTTAAATAAACATTCAAGCCAGAGGCTTTCCCCATGAAGACAATAAGTTGAACCAACATCATGGATGAAATGGCATAAAATTTAAATTTATTGTTGAAGCGAAATTTTTTTGGCTCAATTGGATTTTTACTTGTGTTCATAGGGTTCTCTTTGTCTGGCTTATTATACATAATGTAAAGCAAACCATACTTTATGTTTGGAAGTCATGTCAAGTGTGCTTTACAAAACTTTCAATGACTTGCTTTTAAAGCTTGTTGAAAAACTGGACTTTTCTTGAACCCCAAGTTAGAGATAAGGGATAATCAATAGCATGATAAATTGAGTTGTATATGAATTGTCTTAAGCGTTCTCTTTTATTTTTGGTGTTTAGTGTCAATGTCGTACAGGCAAGCCTTGATGCAAGTGCAGTGTGTAGTCAAGCCAACATGTCTGTTGAATTTGGTGAATGCTGGTCCTTGGTTAATTTGTATAACATCACTGATGGGGACAACTGGTTTGATAACAGCAACTGGGGTACAGCAAATGTGGATTCTTGGTATGGTGTTACAGCAGTTGGCATACCACCAGCTAATGTATGGTTTTTGAATCTGTCTTCAAATAACCTCAATGGCATCATTCCTAATAACTTGGGTGAACTTTCTCAATTAATTATTTTGAACCTAAGTGATAATGATTTGTACAGTTATATCCCACCAGAGTTTGGCAATTTGAGTGAGTTAGAAATTTTAGTCTTGGGTGACAATCATTTAGATGGACAGGTGCCTAACAGCTTGGCTAACTTATCTAAACTGGAAGTCTTACAGTTACAAAATAACCAATTGACTGGAACCATCATGAATACAGTCACAGGTATGGGCGCTTTGACTGACTTATGGGTTGATAACAATAAGTTTATTGAGGCGATTCCAGAGTCTATTGGGTTGTTACAGTCTCTTGAGTATTTTTCAGCCATGAATGTAGGGTTTTATGGGCGCATCCCTACTGGCATAACTTCATTAGAAAAATTAGAGCACTTGTTCCTAAACAACAATGAATTGACGGGTAAAATGCCAGGTTGTATGGGGCAGATGGCGGCATTGAAGCAAATTGACTTGTCTCACAATCAGCTGTCGGGGCGTTTACCTGAATCTATGGGTGAGTTGAGTGAGTTTAATTTCATCACTTTAAACCACAATGACTTTTTCGGCCCCATCCCAGATTCTTGGGGGCAAATGACTTTATTGCAGGGCTTTTATTTAAATAACAACCGCCTGACAGGTATGGTGCCATTGGGTTTTGGAGACATGAGTTTAATGAATCAATTTTATCTCAGTGGCAATGACATGACAGGTGGGGTGATACCTGATGATATATTATCATGGTATCAACAAATACCTAACAAAGACATCTCACCGCAAGGCTTTACAGATGAAATATTCTATGCTGATTTTGACGGGGTGTGTAGCCTTTAATTAATCGTACTGATTATGGTGCTTGAATTCAGAAAGCATAGTTGTTAAAACAGCTGTTCAAATAATAAAAGGATATGACCATGCCCACAGTAAAATGTTTTTATGCACTGATGTTTTTCTGCACAGCCGGATTTCAGTCGGCGGAAGCCACAAAGATGTTCTGGCCCAACGTCAATTATGACCCCGATATACCAACCATTGAAGCTGTGCTGTCATATGCAGCAGGTGAAAGGATTACCAACCACCGCGACATGCTGGCTTACTTTGATGCTTTAGAACACGCAGCACCCGATCGCATCAAAAAATTCAGTTACGGTAAAACTTGGGAAGGGCGCGAGTTGATTTACCTCGTGTTGGGTTCTGAAGAAAATTTAGCCAAATTGACTGACTTTGAACGTGACATTCAATTGTTAGCAGATCCTAGACAAACGAACAAATCAGCAGCATCCTTGATGAAGTCTATGCCAGCAGCCGTGTGGCTTGGTTATGGTGTGCATGGCAATGAAATCAGCAGTACAGATGCAGCAATGATGACCGCTTATCATTTGTTGGCGTCACCAGATCATCCGATGACGCAGCAAATCATGGCCAATACTTTGGTGTTTATTGATCCTTTACAAAACCCAGATGGACGGGAGCGATTTACCAGTCGATACTATGCTTCGGTGGGATTAGAGCACAGCACTGACCGCTACAGTGCTGAGCATAATGAACCATGGCCACAAGGACGCAGCAACCATTATTTGTTTGACATGAACCGTGATTGGTTGGCGATGACACAGCCCGAGACTCAAGGACGCATTGCGATCATGAATCGTTTTTTACCTTTGGTGGTAATAGATTTACATGAAATGGGCAGCGACAGCTCTTATTATTTTGCGCCACCAGCTGAACCAATCAATCCGCTGATGACGCAAGCTCAACTGGATAACATCACAACCATTGGCAAAAACCATGCCAAGCATTTTGATGCCATGGGTTATGACTATTTTACCCGTGAAGTGTTCGATGCCTTTTATCCAGGTTATGGGGACAGTTGGCCGACTTTTTATGGTGCATCTGCGTCGACCTATGAGGTGGCATCTTCACGAGGAGAGGTCATCAAAAGAAAGGATGGTTCCTTATACACTTACGCAGACTCGGTTCAAAAGCATTTTGTCGCTTCGGTTTCAACCATTGAAGCAACCGCCAAAAACCGAGAAAAATTACTCAAAGATTTTTATCAGTTCCAAATCAGTGCAGTTGAATCAGGTAAAAAAAGCAAGTCAAGGTACCACATCATTCCCAAACAGTCAGATCGTGCAGGTACATTCCATTTGGCGAAGTTACTGTCAGCTCATGGTTTAGAAGTGATGGAAAGTATAACGGCATTCAAAGCCTGCGGTCAGACAATTGACAGTGGTAGTTTCGTGGTTGACAGGGCCCAACCGAAAGGTCGCTTGCTCGAAGTATTGATGCGTCAACAAGTTGATATGGACAAAGCTTTTATCAAAAAGCAAGAAGACAGAAGAAGTCAGAACTTGCGTGATGAAATTTATGATTTAACTGCTTGGTCATTGCCTTTGATGCATAACATAGATGCGGTGCAATGTGGCAGTGTGAATGAATCTGTATTGATGGATTTTAAATCACCTGAACAACTACCCGCTTTAATGGATGCTACCAAAGCCAAAGTGGCTTACTTGGTGCCTTGGCAAGACATGGCCGCAGGCAGATTTTTAACCGAAGCGCTGCGCCAGGGTATTCAGCTTAAATCTTCAGATTTACCTTTTACAATGGCTTCAGGTGCATCATACCCTGCTGGAACTTTAATTATTGAAGTGAAAAATAACAGCACCGCATTGGCAGGTCAGGTTCGTCACATAGCGGATAACACGGGTGCCAAGGTTGATGCTGTTGATTCAAGTTGGGTCAGCGAAGGCCCCAATTTTGGAAGCGGCAATGTGGTGGCGATGAAAGCCCCCAAAATTGCCATGGCTTGGGACGAGCCTACCAGCAGCTTGAGCGCAGGTAATTCACGGTTTGTGATTGAACGACAAATTGGATACCCCGTCACAGCGATCAGAAGTGAACAATTGGGCTATATGAATTTAAGTGACTACGATGTGCTGATATTACCCTCTGGATTTTACGGTAATGCCTTCGGTGAGGGTGAAATCAATCATTTGACTGATTGGGTGAGTGACGGTGGGGTTTTAGTCACTTTTGGAGCTGCGACGGCCTTTGCGGCAAGTGAAAAAGTGGGTTGGTTGTCTGTGAAGTCAGAGCATGCTTTCAAAGAAAATGATGATAAAGTGGCGAAAGAAACAGGTGATAGTGTTGCAGGGAGTTTGATTGATACTCATGAGGAGTGGAATGAGCGAATTCAAAGCGAGCAAAGTAGGCCCGATTCAGTAGCGGGTGTGTTGGTTAATGTATCTGTTGATCAAAAACATTGGTTAACTGCTGGCATCAAGCCTGATGTGGTGGCCATGGTCACAGGCAGTCGAATATATTCGCCAATCACATTGGATAAAGGAAAAAATGTTGCTAGCTTTAAATCGTCAGATGAATTGTTGGCCAGTGGTTACTTATGGGAAGAGAACAGAAAACAGTTGGCTTTTAAGCCTTTTTTGATACACCAGCCTAAAGGAAGAGGTATGGTAATTGCATTTACTCAAGAACCGACGATGCGGGCATTTTTAGATGGATTGCAGTTATTGCTCACTAACACGTTGTTTAGGAGTGTTGCACATTCTGGTAAAGGTCGTTGATTTGAGCTCAGGATGAGCTTAAAAAGTTAACCCAGGTCAAGAATCGGTGATTAGCTGAATTTGATGGAAAAGCAAAGCCCGTGTTTGCGTTAAAATGCGGGTTTTCAAACTATTTGCATGCTATGGAAATTACCAACTATGACACTTTGCTGAAGGCAGCAAAACAACAACCAGAGCCACAACGTTTTTTATTCGTCTTTGTCAGTAAATCACTGGCTGATGACCACAATGAAGCGCAGGCTGAAAAGTTCAAAGCAGGATTGGGAGGTGAGCTCACTCCAGTCATGACTGTAGATAAACCTTTGGATGAACTTTCTAGTTTCGATGCTTTGGTGGCAGAGTCTGAATTGTTACAAAAGCCATGGGATATGGTATTGGTCGGTTGTTTGTCTGGTCAAAATGGTGTGATGCCTACTGCTGAGGATTCAATGAAACACTTAGAGGCCATGATGAAAACTGTAGAGATGGGCGGTACTTTATCTAAATATATGGTGTTTGATAAATCAGGGACACCATTGCTATTCAGTTAAGTTAAGCTTCAGTCACCAAGTTGTAGATTATTAAAACCTGAAATAAGGTGAAAACTTTTTTGTCGCCCATGGATATAACGCACATTCTTGCCATCGAAAAAAGCATCTTCTTCCAGCATAATGCGGATTTCTTTGTTCCATTCTTTGATGAAAGTGGCGGCATTCAATTCTATGGCATAAGCCGTATTGGCATGTAATGGGTGGTCGCCAGTGTGTGGTACACCCTCTTGCGAGTCCCACATACCGAGTGTGGTGCCGGCGGCATGGCCATAATAGCCAATGGGGTGGGTGTAAATCGAAGGTTTGATGCCTTCTTTAATGGCCTCTTGGCGAGATTTTTTCAAAACTTGGTTTCCAGTTCTCCCGACTTTGAAGTTGTCAGTAAATATGTCTTGTAAGCGGTTGCCATTAATCAAGGCTTGTTTGAGGTAGTCAGGTGCTTCAGATTCTCCGGGTTTTAATACATAGGCATGTTGCTGTGTATCGGTATTCAACCGCAAATAGGTGATGCCAAAATCCACATGTAATAAATCACCTGCTTTGATGATGTTGTCTGCTGGCCTTGAATCAAAAGTTCTTAAATGATCAAAATTTGAAGCATCTGCCCTTTGGATGGAAACTGAAGGGTGAAACCATGTTTTCAACCCCAATGAGCGTACTTTCTCTCGAAACCACCATACCAAGTCTTCGGTACTGGTTACGCCTGGCTGGATCGCTTGGTTAGATAAACCTTCAGCAATGATTTCATGAGCAATGCCTACAATTTGTGGGTAGATGGCCATTTCTGCAGCGGTGCGTGTTTCTAGCCAGTTGATCGCCAGTTTTTCTGCGCTGACTACTTTAGGGTGAAACTCTGGCGGTAGGTTTTCAAGAAACTGCTGGTGTTCAGCATGGGTCAAGCCATCGGCTTGCGCTTCAAAGTTTGAATAATTAAGGCCTATTTTATTGGGTTGTTTTTCAGTAATGATTTCAATCAAACGTTGCCATTGGTCAGGTTGTTTCTCCTTATCCCATGCTTTTTTGAACACTTGGCCAACGTCATACCGGGCGACAGCGAAAGTTTCTATGTCCAAATCTGGGTCTGGGTCATGCATCACCAAAACAGTGCGGCGTCTGGCGGCATGCCAAGTGGCTGGTAACATGGTTCGTATGACAGGATCTTCGTTGTACTCGCGTGCCATAACTATCCACATATCAATGCCATTTTTTCGCATCAATGTGGGCAATGTGTTTTTTACTTTATCGGCCAGTAATCGATCAATGGTGTTGGCCTGGGCTTGAAGTGATAAAATTTTTGGTGTGGCATGTGAAGCCCATGCGCTGCTCATTAACAGCAAAGTTAAGAATATTTTCATGTGTGGGTTATCAAGTTGTTGGCACTGTTTTAGGTAATAAAACAGTGCCGATTGTAGGTGTTGGATACGTTAATATTTACAGTGCCAGGCCAAGGTTGACCAAGGCCATGACGACAGCCAATAAACCCAATGGCTCTTTGAAAGGTGTGGCAAAACCGACAACTTTATCGATGACACCGTTGACTTTTTCGTTGCCGCCTGTCCATGATTTTAATAAAGTTTGTGACAGTACCATGCCCAATAAAAACATGATCGCGATGCTGACCAAAACAAAAATAAATTTCAAGAAAGCATATTTGAAGTAAAACTTCAGATACATCAGTGTTTTGATCAACCAATAAATTGAAAGTCCAACAGAAACGACGCCTATCCAACCTTCAGATTGCTTAAGAAAATCTGTTAATTGTTTACTCGCAGGAACCAGTGTTTCAATTTTATTGGCAGCAGCGACCAAGCCTAAAACCATCATGGTAATGATAAAAACCCAAAACATAATTCACCTCTTTTAATTTTTTAGATGCCAATCAGTTTATCAAAAAATGACTTAAAAATCATGTAAGTTGCGAAACGCTGTGAGATTCGTGACTGACTTCACTGATAGCAGCGTGTAAAATAGCGGTTTTCATTCAGGACTGCTCAATGAGACCATCTAAAAGGGACAATGACCAATTGCGCGATGTGCGCATTGAACGCAACCACACTATCCATGCCGAAGGTTCGGTTTTAATCAGCTGTGGTAACACCAAAGTATTGTGCAACGCCAGCATCGAAGACCGAACGCCGCCTTGGTTACGTGGTAAAGGTCAGGGATGGGTAACAGCTGAATATGGTATGTTGCCGCGATCTACCCACACGCGCATGCAAAGAGAAGCCAGCAAAGGCAAGCAAGGTGGCCGAACACTTGAAATTTCACGTTTGATCGCGCGTTCTTTGCGTTCAATCGTTGATTTAAAAGCCTTGGGTGAACGCATGATTACGATTGATTGTGATGTGTTACAAGCGGATGGCGGCACCAGAACAGCAGCCATAACAGGTGCTTATGTGGCCTTACAAGATGCCGTTCAACATATGTTAGACAAAGGCATGATCAAGAAAAATCCTTTACACGGTTCGATTGCTGCGGTTTCTGTGGGTATTTATAATGACCAAGCCGTATTGGATCTAGATTACCCTGAAGATTCTGATGCCGAAACGGACATGAATGTGGTGATGAATGACGGTGGTCACTTTATCGAAGTACAAGGTACTGCTGAAGGCCATGCGTTCAGGCGTGAAGAATTGAATGAGATGTTGGATTTAGCGGAAAAGGGCATTCGCGAATTAATGGAAGTTCAGCAAGCTGCTTTAGATGCCAACACATGAAAGTGATGTTGGCCAGTGGCAATCAAGGAAAGTTGGCAGAGCTTCAGTTGGCCTTGTCACCTTTGGGTTTTGAACTGATTCCACAGCCCAAAACCGCTGAGTATGATGTAGAAGAAACTGGCAGTACATTTGTAGAAAATGCCATCATCAAAGCACGCCATGCTTCGGCACTCTCAGGCTTGCCTTGTATTGCCGATGATTCTGGTTTGATGGTTTCGGCCCTGAATGACAAGCCCGGTGTCAGAACGGCTCGTTTTGCTGGGGTCAATGCAACTTCTGAAGACAACATGGCTTTGATGTTAGAACAATTGGAGGGCAAAGAAAACCGAGCAGCACAATTTTGTTGTGTACTGGTATTTGTTCGCCATGCCAATGACCCGTTGCCAGTGATTGCCACAGCAACATGGTCAGGTGAAATTGCCATAGAAAAATCAGGTGCCGATGGTTTTGGTTATGACCCGATTTTTTATGTGCCAACGCATAAGAAAACGGCAGCTGAGTTGTCGCGAGAGGAAAAGCAAAGTTTGTCACACCGTGGTCAAGCGGTTGCGATTTTGTCTGAACAATTGGCAAATCAATTGGGCCAGAAAGTTAACTGATGTTGATTCCGCCGCCCTTGAGCTTATACATACACTTTCCATGGTGCGTAAAGAAATGCCCTTATTGTGATTTCAATTCTCATGAGTTGAAAAGAGAATTGGACCAAGCCAATTATGTTGATGCCTTGTTGGCAGATCTGGAGCAAGATTTACCTTCAGTTTGGGGTCGCCCCATCAGTTCCGTTTTTATGGGTGGTGGCACGCCAAGTTTGTTTTCTGCACCCAGCATGCAGAATATGATGAATCGGGTACGTGCGGTATTGCCGTTTCAGCCCGATGCTGAAGTGACCATGGAAGTGAATCCAGGCAGTCAGGAATTTGATGATTTGGCGGGTTATTTACAAGCGGGTATCAACCGCCTGTCTTTTGGCATACAGTCGCTTAAAGATGAGAACTTGGTCAGATTGGGGCGCATCCACAACAGCGAACAAGCCATAAAAGCGGTTCAAAAAGCCAAAACGGTTGGTTACGATAATTTCAATGTGGACATGATGTTCGGGTTACCGGGACAAAGCATGGCAGCAGCCAAAGAGGACTTGTTGCGTTTAATCGACATGGGTTCTACACACATTTCTTATTACCAATTAACCATAGAGGCTAACACCTTGTTCGCGGTCAAAACGCCAGAAGACTTACCCGATGTAGAAATGCTGCATGACATGTTCGCCCAAGGTCAGGAGATTTTGTCCGCACATGGATTTGAGCAATACGAGGTCTCAGCCTACGCCAAACCGAGCAGGCAAAGTCAACACAATATGAACTATTGGCGCTTTGGTGACTATTTGGGCATAGGTGCTGGTGCACACGCTAAAGTCACCATGGGGCACAGTGGTGAAATCATCCGAACTGTCAAACAAAAACACCCCAATTTATACTTACAACATGCGGGCACACCGCAACGTTTGATGTCAAATGAAGTGGTGGATGACAGCACTTTGTTGTTCGAATTTTTTTTGAATCATTTGCGCATCAAACAGGCGGTGCAATGGTCGCATTTTGAGTCGTGCACTGGCCTGAGAAAAGACATGGCGATAGAAAAACTAAAACCATTGGCGCAGCATGGCTGGTTTACCATGGATGATTCGGGTTTAACCTTGTCTGAATATGGCTTTTTACTCAGCGATGAAATTCTTCAGCAATTGATTGATTGAGTATGCTGTACATGAAACAATAAATTAATTCACACTATTGGATGGTCCATACCAATGAGAAGAAGACAATTTATTGGGCAGGCGTTGACCCTTTCAACCTTACCGGCATGGTCAAAACTGGGCGCACAGTCTTTCAAAGGCACACAGCAACTTCAATTAAAAGCCTCAGATGCCAACGGTTTGATGTTGCTTTCAGGTTTTACCTCGCGTGTAGTTGCCACTGAGGGCTTGCCAGTAGTAGATGGTGGTGACTATTTGTGGCACAAGGCACCTGATGGTGGTGCTGTATTTGAGGATACTGATGGGAGTAATCCTTCAGGTTGGATTTATGTATCAAATTGTGAGTCAAATTCATTTGGTGGTGTGGGGGCAATTAAATTCAATGCACAAGGTGCTGTCATTGATGGTTACCGGATTTTAAATAACACCTTAAGAAATTGCGCAGGTGGGAAAACGCCTTGGGGTACATGGTTGTCTGCAGAAGAGGTGGATCAAGGTCTGGTGTGGGAGTGTGACCCACAAGGGGTTGATTCAGCAGTTGCTTATACATCGCTGGGGACATTTAAACATGAGGCGGCAGCTATTGATCCTGTAGGTGAAGTGGTTTATTTAACTGAAGATAAGCCAGATGGTTGTTTCTACAGAACAGTTTTAAGAGATTATCCTGATTTGTCTCAGGGTACATTACAAGTGGCTGAAATGATTCAAGCAAACGGTGAAATGCAGTTGGCTTGGCATGATATTCCAGAGCCCAATCCAGGTTCCAAGGACGTTCAAACTCGATATCAAGTTGTAGAAGCAACTGCCTTCAATGGTGGTGAGGGCATTTGGTATCATGACGGTGACATCTACTTTTCTACCAAAGGCGATAATAAAATTTGGCGTTTGGCATTAGGTACACAAATTATCGCTGTGATATATGATTACGCCACTTCTCCAAACCCCTTTCTCAAAGGCGTGGATAACCTCACCGTTCACAACAACGGCCAAATTTATGTGTGCGAAGATGGTGGGAATTTAGAAATTGTGATGTTAGGTGAAAGTGGTTGGGTGTTACCTGTGATGTGCATCGAAGGCCATGGCGGTTCAGAAGTAACGGGGGTGGCATTTACCAACGATGGCACCAGAATGTATTTCAGTTCACAAAGGGGCCCTTCTGCGAATGGTAATCGAGGTTTAACTTATGAAGTTACTGGCCCTTTTGCTGATTTAGATTTGATTTTCAAACAGGGCTTTGAATCATGACTAATGATGTTCATTTGTTACACAGTTGATAGACTTCTTTGGCAGTGTGTTTAAAATGACCATAAACATCAATGTCAGCTTCAAAATAGGCTTGGTTTCTGGCAACATACTCTATAACGGGTTTCAGCTGAGGGTAAATGGCAGCCACACTGCCAGGGTCTTTTTGCTCTCTAATTTTTAAAAATGTTAAGAATGAACTGGCGGAATCAGAGTCTCCTTTTGCTTCTTTAGACAAGATAAAGTTGGCAAAAGAAAAAATGTAATATTGAAATACATTGCGAGGACAGAACAACAGTTCATCGGCACGTTCAATTGACCTGCTGTCACCAAAATGCGACATTGCTTGGATAAAGCATTGGCCAAAGAACAACTTGTACATGTATTTAACCCCCAAGTCTTGTTGATAACCCTTCCAGTCATTATGGTCGGGAATTCTATTAACCATGGGTGTAATGGTGTAACCAACTTGGAGCATCAGCTTGAAAAATTAATCACCCCTGTGGCGAGGTCATAACAAGCGCCTACAATTTTGACTGTCCCTGACTTAATGTGATTTTCTATGATGTCAGAGTGATTTTCTAATTGTGCGACCGAGTGAGCAATATTGGCCTCAACTGCCTGCTGTGTATCGTTAACTGTCAGATTCAATGGGGCAATTGCTGGTCGTATGCGTTTAACAATCGATTGAATGTTCTGAGACCTGATGCTGTCAGGTGATTCAATCGCTTGAAGTGTGGCTTCTACAGCGCCGCAATGCGAATGACCCAAAACCACCACCAGAGCGGTATCGAACATTTCAATGGCATACTCAATGCTGCCAATTTGTGATGGCGCAACGACATTGCCAGCAACCCGGATGACGAATAAATCACCCACACCCTGATCGAAGACGATTTCAGCTGGGACACGTGAATCTGAACAACCCAAAATGATGGCAAAAGGTTTTTGGCCGCTGGCATGGGCTTTCTGTTTCTGTTGTATGCTCAAGCTGTTGTGCTTAGATTCGGCATTTATAAAGCGCTGGTTACCTGCTTTGAGGTCGGTCAGCGCTTGGTTTGCAGTTTTATTTGGCATCTTCTGTGTCGAATTTCATTTCAGGAAATAGGGGGTCTATTTTAAACCGAGCCAAGTTATGATAGCCAGCTCTGGCGCTCATGTAGATGTTTTTACCTAAATTTTTATGGGCATCTGATTCTGACATGACTTTATAAAGCGGCACGATTAATTTCATGCGTCCAATTTCATTTAAGTATTTGATCAAGCGTTCAAATGCCGGCTGGAAATCATTTTTAATGCTCATCAATAACCAGACGTGGGCAATTTCAGTATTCTGGGCTGTATTGAATTCGAAATGATCATCCAATGATTGCATTTGTTCTTGACTCAAAGTCTCTGGCAAGCCTTTCATGAAGTGTAACCATTCTTGCGTTGTCCACTGGTCTGATTTTATTTTTTTCAATCCTTCGGCAGTGATGTTTAAATCAATGACTTGTTTATCAATGGCTTTGAATCGATCTGTTGTTGGGACAGGTAATGTGTCTGGTAAGCCCGGCTTATAAATCCATTCTTTAACCGCTTCCATGGTGATTTTACCACCGCTTTGGGTTATCAGGTTTTTGTCTAAATAAGCCAAAAACTTTTCAGTGCTGACACTTTTGAAGGCGAAGTGATCAAAATAACCATTCAAAAACGCATCGAAGGTTTTTCGACCCACTGTCACTTCCAACCACTCTAAAAAGAAGCGACCTTTGTCATAAGCGACACCACTGAAGACATCATCTGGATCATTAATGTTTTGGGTAACTACAAGTGCTTGTAAATGTGGCTCCATTTCAGCCATCTCTGCTTTCAATCCTTGCAGGTTGAGTGCAGCTTCCATCTTCATACGATCTGTACCGTGTACAGCTTCTGTGATGCGTGCTTCAAAATATGAAGTGAAGCCTTCGTTTAGCCAGAGGTCACGCCATGAGCCATTGGTGACTAAATTCCCTGACCATGAGTGTGCCAGTTCATGAGCAATCAATGAATCCAATGAACGGTCTCCTGCAATCACCGTTGGCGTGATAAAAGACAGTCTGGGGTTTTCCATACCACCGAATGGGAAGCTAGGAGGTAGAATCAACAGGTCATAATCGCCCCAACGGTATTCGCCGTATAATTTTTCTGCTTCGGTAATCATGTTTTCTGTTTCAGCAAACTCATATGCCGCTTTTTCTATGTAGGTTTTTTCGGCATAGATGGAAACATGTTCGCTGATGTTTTTGTATTCCAAATCACCAATGGCTATGGCGATTAAATAGGCAGGAATGGCTTGAGGCATATTGAACTGATAAACGCCATCTTCAGGTTTTTCAGGGTTATTTTTTGCGCTCATGACCACACGCAATGCTTTGGGTGCTGTGATTTTGGCTTGATAGGTGGTTCTTACTGTGGGTGAATCTTGAGATGGAATCCAGCTTCTGGCATGAATGGCTTGTGATTGTGAAAACAAAAAGGGGTGTTGTTTTTCTGCTGTTTGTTCTGCAGATAACCACTGAAGTCCAGAGGCTTGTGGCAAGGAGTGGTAATGGATGGTTAAATCAGAATGTCCCTCTGGTAATTTAATTTTTAATGCAGAACCTAGGCCGTCAACAGGTTTGAGTAAATCCCAAATGGCTTTTTGTTCTTTCTTTAAACCATTTTTTTTGAGGTCGAAATAGGTCACTCGTTTGATGTCTAAGTCCCGAGTGTCCAAAATGATGTATTTGGCCTGTTGGTTCAACACATCGTAGCTGATGGTATTGCTGCCTTCTAATCTTTTTTTCTTGAAGTTTGCGGTTAAATCAAGCGTCATGTGCGTGATTTTGACTTGATCAAAGTTGGCAAATGAATGTGGGTCTATTTGTGTCAGTGAGCTGCTGGTGTTCTTATCAGCCCAGAGGTTAAATGAACTGAGTAAAATCATCGAAAATAATACATTTTTTTTCATGTTATTGGGTTGTTGGTCAGTGAAGCCGGACATATTAAACCAAAAACAACACTTTTGCAGTGCTTTGTTATTTGTTGTATTTAATTTTAGCTTGCTAAAACGGTCTGGTTTTATGTGTGAGTACTGTGATAGATTGTCGCCGATTTTAAAAAAAACATAAAAGAGGAACCCACTATGATCTTGCAAACCATTAAGTCAATTACATTGATTGGCTTACTGTCTATACTGATAGGCTGTTCGGACCAAACACCCCAAAGTAAAACAAACCAAAGCGTTGAAACATTAATTCCTGATGACAGTGCACAAAATGTGACTGTAACAGCTGCTTATGATGAGCCGCCTTTAGGTCGATTAAACAAAAATTGGGTGCCAAAGCACTACCAATTGGATTTAACCATTAACCCAGATGAGGCAGACTTTTCAGGAGAGGTAAAGATTGATTTGACCATCAATCAAGCCAGAAACCATTATTTCCTCCATGGCAATTTACTTAAAGTATCGTCAGTTTCAGTGACAGATGAACAGGGTAAATTGCACCAAGGTGAATATACTCAGGTAGATAAAAGCGGTGTGGCGCGAATTGCGTTTAAAGACTCTTTGCCTGCAGGCAATGCTGTATTAAACATTTCATACAAGGCGCCTTTTAACGAAGCATTGGAGGGCTTGTATCGCGTGGTTGATGGTGGTTTAAATTATGCCTTTACCCAGTTTGAAGCAACATCTGCCCGTTTGGCTTTTCCTGGGTTTGATGAGCCTGCTTTCAAAGTGAAGTTTGATGTCAGCATCACTGTACCTGCTGAAATGCATGCCATCGCCAATACACTGATGGTGAAAAAAGATTTGGTGGCCGATAAAGCAGGATATGCCAAAGCAACTTATGCAACTACAGAACCACTGCCAACTTATTTGTTGGCGTTTGCTGTGGGTGAGTTTGATGTGGTTGAATGGGCCGATTTACCGACCAATGAAGTCCGAGACCGTCCTGTGCCGCTGCGTGGTATTGCCACCAAAGGGAAAGGTAAAGATTTCGAATATGCTTTGTCACACACCCAAGAAATTTTAGAGGTCATTGAGCGGTATTTTGAAATCCCCTATCCATACGATAAATTAGACATCATTGCTGTGCCCGATTTCAATGCCGGTGCGATGGAAAATGCCGGTGCCATCACTTACCGTGAACAATTGCTTCTATTGGGTGACGCACCCTCAGTAGGTCAGATTAAGTCATATGCATCAGTGCATGCCCATGAGTTAGGACACCAATGGTTTGGCAACTATGTCACGCCCTATTGGTGGGATGACATTTGGTTGAATGAAGCTTTTGCCACTTGGATTACTTCGACCACTTTGCAAACCATTTACCCGAATATTGGCTATGAAGAAACCATTTTAAGGCGTGCTTTGGGTGCCATGAGGAATGACAGTCTAGAGTCTGCCAGGCAAATCAGGCAACCGATAAAAAGTAACCATGACATTGCTTCTGCCTTTGATGGTATTACCTATTCTAAGGGCGGAGGCGTATTAGAAATGATGCACCAATTTATTGGGCCTGAAGACTTTAGAGCGGGCTTACAGCATTATATGAAACGTCATGCTTGGAAAAATGCCACAGCTGATGATTTTATTGCGGCCATTTCTGAAAAAGCACAGAATGTGCCGTTAGAAAAAATCAAACAAACCTTCGGCTCGTTTTTAGAGCAGACAGGCATTCCTATGCTGTCAGTCAATGTGCAGTGTGAAGATGGTCAAAATACCCTGCAATTTGAACAAAGTCGTTATTTCCCAGCGGGCAGTCAAGGTGACAGCAACAAAACTTGGGACATTCCAGCATGTTTTAACTACCAAATTAAAGGTGAGCAGCATGAGCACTGTGAATTGTTAAGTGAAGGGCAGGGAGCGTTTACGTTGCCTGGCTCAGGTTGTGCTGCTTATGTGATGCCCAATGCCAAAGGCGCCGGTTACTACCGCTTCAGTGTTAAATCGGGCTGGAACACTTTTTACGAAAACCGAGACAGTTTAAGCACCAAAGAAATGATGAGTATCAATGACAGCTTTTTTGCAGCTTTAGATGCAGACCAAGTGAGTTTGACAGATTTCTTTGCTGTTGCGCCTCAGTTGACTCAAGCGGATAACAAGCAAATGATAGAAGCGCCAATGTCTGTATTGAGGTACCTGGATTACAGAATCGTTCCAGAATCAGATCAAGCTATTTTTGAAAAAGTGGCTCAAGAATTATATCAAGGTGCTTTGGAAAATACGTTGAACAAAAAACAACTGAGTGACACTGATATTGAGCTTAAAAAGTCGTTGATTTCATTTATGGCAAAAACAGCCAACGACACCACATGGCGCTCAAACTTAGCGGATATGGCTAAAAAATACACGGGTTTTGAAGGTGATGGTCAAATCAATGGTGAAGATATAGATGCCAATTTGATTGGTACAGCGATGTCTATTGCGGGAGAAGATTTGGGTGCTGACTTTCATCAGCATGTGGTTGGCTTATTGAAGTCCAACACAGGTGGCACGATCAGGGGACGTTTGTTGACGGCCATTGCAGCCACCAAAGATGAAGCCACATTGGCCGGTCTTCGTGATATGGCTTTAAGTGATGACGTGCGTTTGAATGAAGTGTTTACGATTTTGAGTCCACAAATCGCTAACCCAAAAGTTCAAGATGATTTATGGCAATGGACACAAGCCAATATTGATGCAATAAAGCTGCGTTTTCCTACATGGGCACAAGGTCGATTGCCTGCTGTTGGTAGTGGTTTTTGTGAAGCCAAAAAACGTGATGAATTAAAAGCATTCTTTGAGCCAATCGTTGAGTCGTTATCTGGTGGTCCGAGGTATTTGGCACAAACCATCGAAAGTATTGATCAATGCATAGCAAAAAAAGCCCGCCTAGTAACACAATGGGGTGATTGGAAGGGTGCCACAGGCTTCTGACAAGTCAGCATCTATTTTTTTTAAAGCCGGCCTCGTGTCGGCTTTTTTATTGCAGGTTGTTTGTGGTGTTTATAAGGAGGGGTAATGATTGAGGGCATACAAATGCTCAAGCTTTGATTCAAGCGTCTGTTATAAGCCTAAATAGTTTATGAAGATGGTAAAGCAGGGAAATAAAAATAAAGGGTATGTGAGCAGCACTTAATGGCGGAGCGGACGGGACTCGAACCCGCGACCCCCGGCGTGACAGGCCGGTATTCTAACCAACTGAACTACCGCTCCGCAGCAAGTGTTCATTGCTTGGTTAAGCAAAGGAGCGCGCATTCTACTGAAATCAATGGACTCATGCAAATCTTTTTTTCATTGTAAATATTAATTGGGTGTTAATCGCTTGCTATAGCTTATTTTTAAGCATGAATGATGTTTAATTTATTTAAAATAGCTTGACCTTGGAGTTAAGTCTAAGCTTATGATGGGCGCATTGAAAAATATTTTGACTTTGTCATGAAAATTGGTGAATTTGCACAAACGAGTCAGGTGTCAGCTGATACCATTCGTTACTACGAAAAAATTGATTTACTCAAGCCGAGCCAGAGGAGTGCTTCTGGCTACCGCCTCTATTCATCGCAAGACTTAGAAACATTGCGGTTTATTCGCAGCGCTCAAAGTCTAGGTATGTCTCTGGAAACCATCAAACAACTGTTGGCCATTCAACTAAACAAACAAGCCGCTCATTGTGAAGATGTGAAGCGTTTTGTTGGAAAGCAATTGAAAGATCTGGATGCAAGAATAGACGAACTGGTCACGATGAGGACAGCCATGGGAAAATTACATGAAGCCTGTTGTGGTGGTGATGAAGTAGCCAGCTGTTGTTCAATATTACAAGCACTGGAGAGCGGAGATGTTTGAAAATATTTTATTCGAAACCATGCAAGTCGGTGGGTTTTTTGTTGATTTATTCGTGTTGTCAGCACCTTGGTTGGTATTTGGGTTTTTTATGGCGGCAATAATCAAAGCTTTTGTGCCGGTTGAAACCATGTATCAGCATCTGGGTGGGCAAGGTCCTTGGGTGACTGTAAAGGCGGCTTTGATTGGTGCACCTTTGCCACTGTGTTCCTGTGGCGTTGTCCCCGCGGCTTTGGGTTTACGTTCAGCCGGCGCATCAAAGAATGCAACGGTGTCATTTTTGGTGGCGACGCCAGAAACTGGTGTGGACTCTGTTTCCTTTACCTATGCATTGATGGGCCCGGTTATGGCCGTGGTCAGGCCGGTTGCTGCTGTGTTCAGCGCCATCATGGCCGGTTTGTTGGTGGGGCGTGTGGAAGATGTGGCAAATCAAAAAACTACAGCTAACAAGGAAAGTGGCTGTTGTGCTTCAGAGAAACAAAAACAAAGTGTTAAAACCAGTTGTTGTACAACAGAGGCAAGTGACAGTAAGCCCGTTGAAGACAAGCCAGTTGAATCATCATGCTGTGATGAAACACAAGGTGAGATCGAGGGTCATCAGACCACCAATAAAATGGACAAATTACTGTCGGGCTTAAGCTATGCTTTCGGGCAGTTATTACGCGATGTGGTGTTGTGGTTGTTGCTGGGCTTGTTGGTCGCTGCTTTGGTACAACAGTTCGTACCGGATGATTTTTTCCAAATTTTAGGCGATGGCTTGGGATCAATGTTGCTGATGGCGGTGATAGGCATACCCATGTATGTTTGTGCTACCGCTTCAACACCCATTGCCGCAGGATTTTTACTCGCAGGTGTTTCACCAGGAGCTGTTTTGGTGTTCATGTTGTTAGGCCCTGCTTCAAATATTGGTACCTTGTTTATTGTCAAAAATGAATTGGGTATGCGGGCATTGGTTGCTTATTTATCGGGATTGGTGGTCACTGCGTTTGCTTTTGGTTTTCTATTGAATTACTTAACTGACATATACCAGTGGTCTTTTGTTGTTAACCAGCTTGCAGCAGATCATCAACACCACAACCTGTTCGAATGGGTGGTCAGTGCTTTTTTTGCTGTGTTGGTTGTTAAAGCTGTCTGGGATAAATGGATTACTAAACTTTAATCCGCAGTCTTGCTTTAAGTGTAAATAACAAGTTTGTTACACTTATTTTAAGTCCCAAGTTAGCAATAGTGATACAATACGCGCCCGTTGTTTGGGCCAAATTTGGCCATTCCTTTGATTCAATGGGCCTTGGGCCGGAGTTGTTATGACTGAAGAAAACAGACCTTTACCTACAGAATTTTTTGCAGATTGGAAAGAACGCGAAGCCTTGGCAGAGGGTATGATTCCAATGATTGGTCGTTTGTACCGTCGCAGAAACGTGTCATTATATATGTATGGCAAACGCATGATTAACCAATCGGTAACAGATTTGATGAAAGCACACCGTTTTGTGCGTCAGGTTGAAGCCAATGAGCTGAGTGAGTATGAAACCTTTCCATTCATCAAAGCCATTTCTAATTTGCCTTTAGGACCTGCTCACATTGATGTGGGTAAAATGGTTTACCGTTATTTCAAGGATCACAGCTACGACGAAATTGAGCAGTCAGATGTGGATGCCTATGTCAAACAAGAGTTGGATCACTTGATTGACTCAAATGCCAAGCCATTAGAAAAGCCACAAGATGTGGTATTGTATGGTTTCGGCCGAATCGGCCGATTGGTTGCCCGTTTGTTGGTTGATAAAACAGGTGGTGGCGATGTCTTGGTTTTGAAGGCCATCGTGATTCGCAAAAGCAAACAAGACAACGACCTAGAAAAGCGTGCGGCTTTGTTGCGTAAAGACTCTGTTCATGGCAAATTTAATGGCACCATCCGTGTTTTGCATGACCAAAATAAGATGGTCATTAATGGTAACGAAGTGCAAGTGATATACGCCAACTCACCAGCTGACATTGACTATACTGATTACGGTATCAATGATGCTTTGGTTGTAGATAACACGGGTGTGTGGAAAGATGAAGATGGTTTGCGTGGTCATTTACGTCCAGGTGCTTCTAAAGTGTTGTTAACCGCTCCTGCTCAAGGTGACATTCCAAATATTGTATATGGTATCAACCACGATCAAATCACAGCTGATAAAGAAGTCATATGTGCCGCATCTTGTACTACCAACGCGATTGTTCCTGTCTTAAAGTGTTTGGATGATGAATATGGAATCAACCACGGTCACATCGAAACCGTGCATGCATATACCAATGACCAAAACTTAATTGACAACTACCATGGCAAAGACCGTCGTGGTCGTTCAGCAGCTTTGAATATGGTTCTGACTTCAACAGGTGCAGCCAAAGCCGTGGCTAAAGTACTGCCAGAGTTGAAAGGAAAACTAACAGGTAATGCCATTCGTGTTCCAACGCCGAATGTGTCTATGGCCATTTTGAATATCAAATTAGACAAAGCAACCAGCACTGAAGAAATCAATGAATTTTTGAGGCGAAAATCGTTGCATTCAAGGTTGCAACAACAAATTGGATACACAGTTTCTTCTGAAGCAGTATCTACTGATTTTGTGGGTTCACGTCAGGCTTGTGTTATTGACTCACTGGCAACTATTGTCGACGGTGATAATGTGGTGTTGTATTGTTGGTATGACAACGAGTTTGGTTACAGCTGTCAGGTGGTTCGTTGTCTAGAAAAATTTGCCGGTGTTAATTGGCCCATGTATCCTGCAAAATAAAAAATTATTATTATGACTAAAAAACCTGACTAAAATGTCAGGTTTTTTTTTGATTGTTATTTTAATGTTACAAGATTGTTGCATTATGCAATATTAAGTTCTTTTTTATTTTTTTAATTGTACAGAAATAATGCCTGTGATAGATTAATAAGTGAGGCATTTATGCCCTATGCAAAAGATGATGTATTAGCTCACACATTTTTTTTTTGCGGAGAACAATCATGATTTTCACACACATAAATATTTCCTCTCAATTCATGGTTTTGGGGTTTTTCTTTCAATAAGCTGTTCAGCTTTTTCTACTAACTTTCAAGTGCTAAAGCACGATGCCGATGGTTTTTATGACTTACTGGCTATCAATGACAGTGAGGACTTGGTCATACAAATAGGTAATGGAGACGGGACATTTTCAAGTCCATCAGTTATTCCTTTAGATTTTACGCCTGTTTCCATCGCTTTAGGTGACGTGGATGGTGATGGGTTGAAAGACCTGTTGGTCATTGATGACTCCGGAGACTTGTCTTTGTCATTGAATGAAGGTTTGGGCAGTTTTGGTGATGAAACTGTTATCGATGTAGGGTTGGTCCTAGGCGAGTCAATAGTTGATGTCGTAGTAGGGCATTTAGATGATGATGGATTATTGGATGTTTTTGTTGCGATTAACGGCTTACTCAATGCACGCGTTGCCTTATTTGAGAATGACGGTAATGGCGGTTTTTTATCTAGGGTTGATTTAGATTTTGGGTTATTGGCATCTGCGTTAAGTGTGGATGTGGATGATGTAAATGGTGACGGTGCGGGTGACATCATGGTAAAAGGTTTGTTAGGTTCTGTTTATTCCATGTTGTCAGACGGTTTAGGCGGTTTGTCATTGCCATCACTTTCCATTGCTGGTTTACCGACAGGAAACATTTACTTTGCTGATTTTAATAATGACGGTGTGCCTGACATGGTGGCTTTGGATGAAGTTCTAGGATTGGTTACATTGCGTTTGGGTTTGGGTGATGGATCGTATGGATCAGGAACGTCAGTGAGTGTTGGCTTACTGCCCTCGGATTTGGTGATGGTAGACATCAATGGAGATGGAAGCCAAGATGTCATTTCGGTCAATATTGGTGACAGTTCACTCAATGTGTTGCTGGGAGATGGTTTGGGTGGTTTGGTCAATGCTGTTGGAGGCATTCTGGATGACTTATTAGGTGTCATCGGAGGGTTGGGTGTGAACTTACCAGTGGCAGTTGTGTCTGCTGATTTCAATGGTGATTGTCGATGGGACTTGGCTATTTGGAGTGATCTGAATAATGAATACATCATCACATTGAATCAATCAGGACCGGATTCTTCTGATTTGATTTTTTGTTCAGTCTTTGAAGATCAGTCCGTTAATTGATTTTGACAAGCTGAATAAAACAGAATTATTCCAATAGAGAAAGTCGCTGAATTATGCGGCTTTTCTGTGAATGAGAAAGTTAAAATTATTAAGTTTGCAATTGTTCACTTGCCAGTGTTGTTTGTTACAGGTAACTTAAAAGCTTTAATAATCAGGAATTTTATATGTCAGGTATTTTAGATTTAATAAAAGATCAAGTTGGTGGTGAATTGGTTGAACAAATGGTTGGACAGGTAAGCGGTAACAAAGAAGGTGTGCAAAGGGCAGTAGCTGCAGCTTTACCCATGTTGGTATCAGCGCTTCAAAAAAATGCCCAATCAGTACAAGGTGCAAATGCGTTGGCAAATGCGTTAGAAAAAGACCATGACGGTGGAATTTTAGATCAGCTGGGAAGTATGTTAGGGCAAGGTAAAGTTGAATCCATGGGTGATAAAATTCTGGGCCATGTGCTGGGTTCAAAGCAAGGCCAAGTCAATCAAGGGCTGGCTAAGGCCACAGGTATGGGTGGGCAAGATATGGGTAAAATTTTGGCCTCATTGGCTCCAGTAGTTATGGGCGCTTTAGGCAAGACAAAACGAGAAAAAGGTTTGGATGCCAGTGGTTTACAGGATTTGTTGACAAATGAGCGTGGAAAGGCACAGCAAAAACAACCACAGCTGGGTATGTTGGAGGGGCTGTTGGATGCTGATGGTGACGGGGATCTTGATGTTTCAGACTTTATGAAAAAAGGATCGGGATTATTGAAAGGGTTCTTTTCATAGGTTATATCCAAATTGTGTGGCACACCATAAATATAAGGTGTGCCATATATAGAGTGAAAATATAAGTCTCTGATGCTTTATTTTATGGAGTAGTCAGTTGTTCATGAATGTTAAATAACTTGCATAATTACATATAATCGGGTATTTTTACCTCAAAGGTGTGTGCGTTTTAAGGTTGTAAAACGTGCCCAATATAATTGAAATCAAATAATCATTGCTGTTTTGTTTACTTTTCTTGTTGTAGTTTATGGTGAGCTTGCGGTAAAACTTTATTGATTTTAGCTCACGTTGTTTGTAAATTCTTTAAACATGGATAAAAACACGATCATCAATCAATGTATTCAGGTGTTTGACCAACATTTGACTGCACATTTAAAAAGTTCTTTGCTTTCTGTCCTTAAGGATTTGTTTTCAAATGCAGAGAATGCTACTTCAAACCAAGACGAGCAAAATTATTTTTCTTGGTACCGTCAGTTGAAAGATAAAGGGAAGGATTTGGCTTTGGCGGTTAAATCAGAAGTCAAAGGGATGCCTGGTTTTATATCTGCTCAGTTAGATAAATTAGAGTCGCCAACAGCATTGTCACTGGTTGCAGAAGAAGAGCTGAGCATCACATTGGCATTGACACAAATGGATTCTTCCTTAGAAGTTATAGCTCATGCAGAGTTGTATACATTAGAAAAGCGAATGAATGTGATATACGGCAGTGGACAGGTTGACCAATCAAATATGCCGTTTTCTCCACCTTCTTTGGTTTGGGTTTTAAGTAACGCCATTAATCGGGTTGAAATTGATACTGATGCCAAAGTGTTGGTATTAGAAGCTTTGACAAAAGTGTTAAGCAGGGAAATCAATACCGTTTATCAACAAATCAATCAAATATTTATTGATGCAGGTATTTTGCCAAACATTAAGCCACAATATGCTCAAAGTGACAGCAAAAGTGGTAAGGCAAAAGAAGAAGCAGTACCCAGTGAAGCTGAAGAATCGACGGCCCCAGAGCCGGAAGGTGCTCAAACCAAGCCTGAAGCAAGTTCTACGCAACCAAAATATGACGGTAAAACTCAGGAGTTGGTTGAGTCAATTTTCCAGATGTTAACTCCAGGAGGCGGTGCGAGTCAGCCCAATCCCGCAGCAGAAGTTAAGAACAATGAATTTGATCAAGCTTTAACTCAGTTGAGTCAACAAACAAGTGTAAAAGCCAGCAGTAAAAACATGTCTCAATTAAAAGAGCAGTTGGCCGATCAAGTTAAAAACAACACTGGAAATTTTTACCCGGAATTAAGTGCTAAACAGAGCCAAACCATGGATTTAATGGGAATGGTGTACGATGAAATTGAAACTGATGAACAAATTGACAGCAATATCAGGTCATCTTTCAATACCATCAACATTCCTTTGCTGCGGCTAGCTGTTAATGATGACACTTTTTTTACCGATGAAAATCACCCGGCCAGAAGATACATGGAGCTTTTGGTAGAGTCGTCGCAGAAATGGCATGGAACAGAAGTCATTAAAAAAGTGCATCAATTCAGCGATTCAGCTGCCAAAACATTTGATGGTTCTGGATCAGCATTTGACAGGGCTGCCACTGATCTTGATAAGTACCTTAAAGTCAAAGAAAAGCGCGCCATCATGGCAGAAAGAAAGTGGGTCAGTGCGGCGAAAGGCAAAGAAAAAATGGACATCACCAAAGCCAAGGTCGCCGATTACATGTCTGTGTGGTTAAAAGAATGCCAAATTCCCTTTGTTAAAGACATTTTGAAAAATGTTTGGGAGGATGCGTTGACCTTAACATTGCTAAGAGAAGGCGAAGATTCTGAGGCATGGCAGAAGAAAACAAAAGCTGCAGCATCATTGGCCAAAATGGGAAATAGAGAGGCTGCTCAATCCCTCAAAGGAACTGATAAACTTCAGGCTATGCATTTGCTAGATGAGACGATGGATGAGTTGGGCTTTTCATTAAGAGACAGGCAAAGCACAAAAGACAATATCCATACCTGCATTGCATGGGAAAGTCGTCCTGAAAATCACAATGTTCCAACGCCGGAATTGAAAAAAGTGATGTCCATTGAGGAGGCAAAGAAAGGGCGAGATGATCAAAAGAAAGACGCTTCAGAAAAGAAAATTGAAGAAATCAGAGAGCTAACAGAAGATGAGAAAAAGCAGATGGAAAAACTCATAACCACACCTTATGGTAGTTTATTTGACTTTTCATTCAGTCAAAGAGAGAGGGTTCGCAAGAAACTCAGTTGGGTAAGTACATTGAGCAAAAAAATATTGTTCGTTGATTTAACGGGCCGCCATCCAGATAAAATGGACTTGCCACGAGTGGCTATAGATGTGCACAGGGGAAATATCATTAAAGTAGAGATTGAGAAAAAAAGCTATTTCCAAAGCGCATTATCTAAGGTAATGGCCAGACTTAAAAAATTTGCCAGTTAGGAGTGATTTTTAATGAATGATCAAAGGATGCACGTTCGCGCTTCAATGCCTAAGACGGTTCACGTCATCAATCAAATGACGGGAGAGGAGTATGCTCAAGTTGTGAATTTATCGGAAAGTGGCATGCTGTTGGCAGGAAGGGGGCAGATGGCCGTTGGTGATATTATGCAGTTAGAGTTGGTTATTTCGGCTTTAAATTTTAATGCTGCAATTGGTGTTGAGTGTGTTTGGGCAGAGCCCCAAAAGACCAATATGATCTTCGGGGGCTTCAGGATAATTGATATAGCTGAGAAAGATTTGCAGCAGTTACAATCTCTTATTCAGCAATCAACAGCTGATTGATCTCAGAAATGTCTTGTTGCTTTAATACACCAGCGGCACGTTTTAACTTTAAAATATTCATCAAGTAATCATGCTTAGCTCGAGAGTAATCTCTTTGAGCTTGATACAGCCCGCGTTGAGAATTCAAAACTTCAACAATGTTTCGTGTGCCCACTTCAAAACCAGCAGTTGTCGCTTCTTCTGCGCTTTGAGCAGATACCATCGCCAATTTTCTGGCTTGTACTGAGCTCCAGCCAGATTCAACATTATGCAGTGCATTCCGTATGTTCCGAACTGTTGAATAGTTGGTTTGATCCAGGTTTTGCATGGCGGCTTTATACCTTAATTTTGATTGTCTGCTGAGTGAACTGGTTCTTCCGCCAGAAAAGATGGGAATAGATACATTCAATGAGATGCTTTGGCCTTCTGACTTTCTGTCATCAGTAATAAAGTTGTCAGGGTCGTCGGGTGATGCCAAGGTGATGTCATTGTCGGTGTCATTTCTATGGGTTGCTCTTAAACCAACAGTGGGTAAGTGGCCTGCGCGTTGATTTTTAAAGTCTAATTCAGCAAGTTCTGCATTGATTTTTGCTGCACCAAGGTTGGGGTTGTTTTCTAAACCCAGTGACTCCCAATAAGTGAGGTTGGGGTTGCTTAAAGGTAATTCAGCAATGTCTTCAGGAAGTGCGTTTAAATCTGAAAAGTTGGTTTGCGTAATTTCAAAAAGTGCTTCTTTTTTGTCGTCTAGCAAGTTTTTGGCATTGATGACGCTGGCTCTTGCACCGTCGTATTGCGCCCTGGCTTCGTGAACGTCAGTGATGGCAGCAAGTCCGACTTCATACCTTTGTTCAGCTTGGTCTAACTGTCTTTGAATGGCCTTTTTTTCTGCTTCCGCAAACGAAACGGCATCAATTTGAGTGAGTACATCAAAGTAACTTTGAGACACGCGAATTAAAAAATCTTGTTCTGCGGCATCATAATCTGCTTGTCCTTTGGCAACATCCAAATCTCCCTGGCGTAACCTCAAAAAGTTTGTATGATCGTAGACGGTTTGGTTGAGTGTAACATTCCAGCCATTAGAGCTTGAATCTGGGGACTCAATGGTGCCGAATCTACCAAATGTCTGTTCGTTGTTTATGGATTTTGATTTGCTCCAAGTGCCTGAAACTTGTGGCATGAAATTAGCCCACGCTTGTTTTTTGCTCTCTTTGCTCGCTTGTTGAGTGTATTGTGCCGCTTTTAATTGCGGGTCGTTTTCTAATGCAATGTTGAGCACTTCATTTAAATTTTCAGCATGGACTGCTGAGGTGCCTAATATGGCACTTAAAATTAAAGTTTTTTTCATGTTTATAACTCGAATGTATTTGTGGATTTTATGTTGCTCAAAGCTTCAACAGTGGTATCGAAATGAGCCTTATAGTCGTTACTGCTTTTATAGATTCTGGCTTCCATAATGGGCTCTTTTCCAACAATGGCAAACACTTCGCCATTGGGTTTAAGCCAGTTGAAAACAAAGTCGGGAACTGAAGACAGTCCTCCGGTGATAACAACACGATCAAATTTTTGTTGGTTGTCGAATGCATAAAAGTCAGCTTCAATCAGCGTGACATTGTTTATGTTGTTTTCTTTTAATTTTACTTGGGCGGATTGAACAAAACTGGCATGACAGTCAATTGACGTGACATGGTGACAAAGGTGGGCAAGTAAAGCGGTTACATAAGCACTGCCGGTGCCAACTTCCAATACCTCTAGTGTTTTATCAGGATTGATGGCTTGAAGCATGCGTCCTTCGATCACGGGCTTCATCATGCTTTGTCGGTTGCCAATCGGCAGGTTTAAGTCTGCAAAAGCAAGTTTTCGCTGTGCAACTTGAACAAACTCTTCGCGCTGTATGTTTAACATGGCATTCAAAATGTCTTTATTTATCACATCCCATGAGCGCACTTGCTGTGTCACCATGTTGTGTCTGGCTTTATCAAAATTCATATTCAATCGTGTTTAGTTTTGGTAAGATGAGGGCAGAACCATCGTTGAGTTTTCTGAATGATACAGCTTACTCAATAAGCAGCCCATAATCATGGGTTAAAAGTCATATTTTAAGCATTTTTTTACATGAACGAAACCAATTTGCAAAAGTTACAAGAAAATACCTTGGTACCAGGAATGGCTAAATTGAAGCTTGATGTTAAATTTGCAGTGCCCGTTTGGCAATATTTAAATTTACTGGCCAAGTGGAATCAAGCTTATAACTTGACTGCAATCAGGGACTTAGGGGGTATGGTTGTACAGCATGCTTTAGATGGTTTGTCAGTTCATTCTTATATAGCAAAGACTGACCATCGTTTGATTGATGTCGGCACAGGCGGCGGTGTGCCTGGCGTGCTTTTGGCCATTGTTAGGCCAGATTTAGAAGTGTTTTTGTTAGATGCAGTGGGTAAAAAAGCGAGATTTTTACGTCAAGTGAAGCGAGCAATGCAATTGGATAATGTGACAGTGATTCATGATCGAGTCGAAAATTATTCGCCCGGTCAAAAATTTGATGTGGTAATATCTCGTGCATTTTCGGAAGTCAATCAATTCTTAAAGTGGACTGATCACTTAGGTGATGCACAAAGCCGCTTTTTGGCAATGAAAGGGCCAAGAAATGAGACTTTGGAAATGGAGTCGAGATTTTTAATGATCCAAGAGGATGATTTAAAAGTGCCGTTTTTGAATGAACAAAGAAAATTGTATCAATATAAAAAAGCACATGAGTAAACAAAACAAAATAATTGCTGTCGCCAACCAAAAAGGTGGTGTTGGCAAAACCACCACCACAGTTAACTTGGCTGTTGGCTTAAGCATGCTCAAGAAAAAAGTGCTTCTGATTGACCTGGACCCACAAGGCAATGCGACCATGGCCTGCGGTGTGGATGCCAGAACTTTAGAAGTATCTGCTTGTGAATTGTTGTTACAAGAGTGCGAGGCAGTTGATGCTGTTATTGCTACCAATGCAGTTGATTTGATTGGCTCAAATACCAACTTAACTGCCGCTGAATTGGCGTTGATGGAATATGAAGACCCTCAAATGATGTTGGCTGCTCAGTTAGAGGAATTGGCACTAAATTATGACTTTATTTTGATTGATTGTCCGCCGTCACTAAGTATTTTGACAGTCAATGCGTTGGCAGCCGCAGATTCAGTTTTGATTCCCATGCAATGTGAGTATTATGCGCTGGAAGGTCTGACTTCATTACTGGATACCATAGACAGGATAAAGCAGACGGTTAATTCCGGTTTAGAAATTGAAGGCTTGTTACGAACGATGTTCGATGGCAGAAATAATTTGGCCAATGACGTGGCGTCACAAATCAGCGAACACTTTGGCACAAAAGTTTTTTCAACGGTTGTCCCCAGAAATGTAAAAGTCGCTGAAGCGCCAAGCTTTGGTCAGTCAGCATTGGAATATGACCATCTGTCACGAGGTGCCGTTGCCTACAAAGGGTTGGCCAGCGAGTTGTTGAGAAGAAATAATGTCTGAAAGAAAAATGCAAAAAAAAGTAGCCAAAAAAGTGGCTAAGAAAAAAATCATAAGAAAGTCAGGCTTGGGCAGGGGTTTAGATGCCTTGTTGGGACAGCGTTCAGGGCAGGTTTCAGGCAGTGAATTGCAATCAATGGATATTGAATTGATGCAACCTGGTCAATACCAACCAAGAAGTATCATGGATCAAGACAAGCTCAAAGAGCTGTCAGAATCTATAAAGGCACAAGGCATTGTGCAACCCATTGTTGTTCGAGAACTCACTTCAAACCGGTATGAAATCATTGCTGGTGAACGTCGCTGGCGCGCTGCTCAATTAGCAGGGTTGAGGCAGGTGCCTGTGTTGGTTAAGCAAGTTGATGATCAGCAGACCATTGCCATGGCTTTGATCGAAAATATCCAGCGTGAAGACTTAAGTCCATTGGAAGAGGCCAGTGCATTACAGCGGCTTATTGATGAATTTGAGTTGACCCATGCGCAAGCTGCTGACGCAGTGGGGCGGTCAAGGGTGGCTGTCAGTAATTTGTTGCGTTTGTTAGACTTGAGCCATCAAGTAAAAGAAATGCTTAATGATGGCTTGTTAGAAATGGGGCATGCGCGTTGTTTGCTTTCTGTTGATATCAAAGATCAAAACAGTTTGGCTTTAGAAATCGTGGCCAAAAAAATGACAGTTAGGCAGGCAGAGCAGCTGGTTAAACAATTTAAAAATCCCAAGCCACAAGTCGCACCAAGGATGGACAAGTCAGCGGATGTGCTGCATTTGGAAAAATCATTGACAGAAAAGTTGTGTGCCAGGGTTGAAATTCATGCCAAATCTCAAGGCAAAGGAAAAATGGTTATTCACTTTCATGACGCGGATGAATTGGAAGGCATACTGGGTCGCATCAAATAGACCTTATTTGCATTGATAAGCTTGATTTTCTGAGTCGTAACAGTTAAGGTTTGCGACCAATTTTTCACCGAAGGTTTTGTCACCATGCCTACCACAAATCAAGTATTGGCCGATTGGGTCAAAGAAGTGGCCGCCCACACCGAAGCAGATCAAGTTTACTGGTGTGATGGCAGCGAAGCAGAAAATCAAAAATTCAATCAAATGTTGTTGGACGATGGTACGTTCAAGCAGCTGAATCAAGAAACTCACCCCGATTGTTATTTACATCTTTCAGATACGGAAGATGTGGCACGTGTGGAGCATTTAACCTTTATATGTACTGAGCAAGAAGCCGATGCGGGTCCCAATAACCATTGGATGGCTCCTGCTGATGCGAAAGCAAAGATGGACGACTTATTCAAAGGGTGCATGAAAGGCCGAACCTTATATGTCATCCCTTATTGTATGGGCCCAATTGACTCACCTATTTCTCGTTGTGGTGTTGAGATTACTGACAGTGCCTATGTGGTTCAAAACATGCGTTTAATGACACGCATGGGTAAAGGTGCATTGGCTCGCATTGAGCGGGAAGGTGGTTTTGTTAAGGGCTTACATTCTACAGGTGAATTAGACCCTAATCGCCGATTTATCATGCACTTTCCAGAAGAGTTATCTATCATGAGTTACGGCTCGGGTTATGGTGGTAACGCATTGTTAGGCAAAAAATGTCATGCATTGAGAATAGCCAGTTATCAAGCCAGACAAGAGGGCTGGTTGGCAGAGCATATGTTGATTTTGGGCATTAAAAATCCTCAAGGTGAACAGTCTTATGTTGCCGCTGCTTTTCCTTCTGCTTGTGGTAAGACCAATTTGGCCATGTTAATTCCACCAGAAGGCTATGTTAAAGATGGTTGGGAAATCAGCACCATTGGTGATGACATATGTTGGATGAGGCCAGGTGAAGATGGTCGTTTGTGGGCGATCAATCCCGAAGCGGGCTTTTTTGGTGTGGCCCCCGGTACTTCAGAAGGTACAAACCCCAATGCATTGGCTATGCTCTACAAAAACACGATTTTCACCAATGTGGCTGAAACTGAAGACGGGCAGCCCTGGTGGGAAGGTTTAGATGACAGGACGCCAAAAACAGACTGGAAGGGTAATCCATTCGACGGGTCGGGTCCAGCAGCTCATCCGAATTCAAGGTTTACGGTTTCAGCAAGCAGGTGTCCAAGCTATTCTGAACAAGCTGAGGCTGCGCAAGGTGTGCCCATTGATGCCATTGTTTTTGGTGGCCGCAGGGCAAGTTTGGTACCATTGGTTACCGAGGCGCGCGACTGGGCTCATGGTGTGCTGATGGGCGCAACGGTGGCATCAGAAACCACAGCTGCGGCAACAGGTGAAGTGGGCATTGTGAGACGTGATCCTATGGCAATGAAACCATTCTGCGGTTACCACTTTGGAGATTACTGGGGTCATTGGTTAAGTTTTTCAGACAAAGCCACTCAGCTTCCTAAGGTGTTTACTGTCAACTGGTTCCGTAAAGATGAGCAAGGAAATTTCATGTGGCCTGGATTTGGCGATAACATGCGAGTTTTAGAGTGGATCATAGCTAGATGCAAAAATAAAGTGTCTTCCAGTGAATCTGCGATTGGAGGCTTGCCAGAAGTGAAAGATTTAAACTTGAATGATTTGAGCATGGATGAGGACATATTGAATGATTTGTTGGCGGTTGATCGAAAAGGTTGGCATGCAGAAATGGATTCGGTTTCTGAGTATTTAAAGTCATTTGGTGATCGTGTTCCATCGTCTTTGTTTGAACAAGTTGAAACAGTAAAAGATAAGCTTTAAAAAGAGTACTTTCAAAAGCCATAAAAGCCCAGTCAAAGATGATTGGGCTTTTTTTTTGCGCGAGAATTGATGGTTTTAGTAGGTGGTGTATTAATAGGTGTACAGACGTGCTTGAATTTCGGCGTTAGAATTGTGTTAAGAAATGTTAAGAAACTGTGAAAAAAGATGAATTGAAGCTTTTTTTTAATAAATTAAAGTGTTAGTATGTGCCGGATAGGGAATCTATATAGATAAATTTTTAGAGTTAACTCATGGATAACAATTTGGAGAACATATAAATGAAAATGAAACGTAATCCTATTACTGATGCTGTACAAAAAGCATTATTTACAGGTTTTATCGCTTCTTCTGCTTTCGGTACTGTTGCAATGGCACAGGAAGACGAGAGTGTAGAAGAGCAAGGTAAAATTACTGTTACAGGTTCGCGCATTAAACGTTCAGACGTTGAAGGTGCATTGCCAGTAACTGTAATTTCTCGTGAAGAGATTGAGTTGTCAGGTGAATCATCTGCTGCTGACTTTTTACGTAGCTTAACTTTTAACAGCACAGGTTCTTTCAGACCACAGTCTGGTTCATCTGCGCAAGGTACATCTTCAATCAGCTTGAGAGGCTTAGGTTCTTCAAGAACTTTGGTTTTGATTGATGGTCGTCGTTTACCTAAATCACCTTCTACAGGTGGTGACCAAGATTTGAACACCATTCCTGCTGGTGCCATTGAAAGAATTGAAATTCTTTCTGACGGTGCTTCTGCGGTATACGGTTCTGATGCGATTGGTGGTGTTGTAAACATCGTAACTCGTACAGATTACGAAGGTGCTGAAATCATGTTGGGTGGCGCAGAAGTGTCTGTACCTAAAAATGGTGGTGAAAGAGAAGAAGGTTCTATCGTATTCGGTGCCGCTGGTGACCGTTCACGTGTGATCGCTGGTGTATCTTGGAATGGCCGTGAAATCGTATTTGCACGTGACTTCCCTTGGTATCAAAGAGGTGTTACTTCTTATGGTAACAACATGGAAAGCTGGTTCTTGAATGATCAAGGAACTTATGACATTCCATTCCAATCTCTACCTGGTGGTGCTTGTGACCAACCTGGTGCATACTATGAATTGCCTTTAGCGAGCGGTTTGGTTAACTGTAGTTTTGACTTTGCATCAGTTTCAGCTGATGAAGCGTCAACTGACAACCAATCTTTCTATGCTAAAGCGTCTTACGACATCAATGACAACTGGCAGTTGTGGTCTAATATCTCTGTTTCTGAAACAGAATCGTTTGGCCGTTATGCACCTGTTCCAGATTGGGCATACGTTGGTCCAGACAGCAACAACAATCCTACAAACCCTAACTCTACGCACTATGCGCCAGAATTAGGTGTTCCACAACAAGCCATCGCTGTTTACCACAGATTTGATGCCTTGGGTAATCGTGACAGCACCGTGACTAACCGTTTGACTAATTTCCAAATGGGTTTCACTGGTATGGTTGGTGCTGCTGAAGTTGAAATTGGTGTTACACGTGCTAACAACAGAACTTCTGACATCGGTCGTAACTACTTGTTGCGTTCTGCTGCTAAAGATGCCATCAACAACGGTTCTTATGATTTGTGGGCTCCATACGACAATGATCCAGACGTGTTAAACGGCATGAAAGTTGTTATTTCACGAATTGGTCGTTATGACCAAGATGAAGTGTTTGGTTCTGTAGCCTTCGACTTGTTCGATATGGCTGGCGGCCCTGCTTCAATCTTTATTGGTGCTGAGCAACGTAATGAGAAATATTCTGATCAATACGATTCATTGTCAGAAGCCGGTCAAATCGGTGGCTCAGCTGGTAATTCAGCTGCAGGTACTCGTGACATTACATCTGTATACTTCGAAACTTTAATGCCTGTATTGGATAACTTAGAAGTTTCTGTTGCTGGTCGTTGGGATGATTACTCTGATTACGGTGATGATTTCTCTCCTAAAGTTTCTGTTCGTTTCCAACCTTTGGATAACTTGACTTTGCGTGCTTCATACGGTGAAGGTTTCCGTGCGCCATCTATGGATTTATTGACTCAAAAAGAATCATTCTCTGCTACCAGTGTGAATGATGATCCAAGTTGTGTTGCTTTGGGTGCTGCACCAGGTTGTATTTTACAAGTTGATTCTTACTCAATTGCCAATCCTGGTTTAGAGTCTGAAACTTCTTCACAATACTCTGTTGGCTTGGCTTATGAGCCAACTGATTGGTTCAACGTAACTTTAGATTACTACAACATCAACATTGAAAACAGAATTCGTGCTTTCTCTGTAGCTTACTTGTTGCAATTAGAAGAAGCGGGTGATCCTTTACCTCCAGGCTTGTCAATCGCTAGAAAACCTTCTGGTGCCATTGATGAAGTTTACTTCGGTTTTGGTAACCAAGGTGAAGTGGATAACTCAGGTTTGGATTTAAACATGCGTTTCACTTATGACTTATTCGGCGGCAACATGAGCACCAATGTAATGGTATCTCACTTGTTAGACGTTTCAGTTGATGGTGGACGTAACAATGTTAAAGATCCAGGTACACCTGCTGATCGTATGGTTATCTCTAACTTGTACTCTTACGGTGATTGGAGCTTTGCTTACAACATGAACTTGATTGGCAACCAATATGACAGTGTCACACGTGATGACAATGACAACTTGGTTAAATCAGGTAATGTACCTACTTGGGTAACGCATGATGTTCAATTGAACTACCATGCTCCTTGGAATGGTAAATTCACTTTAGGTGCTAGAAATGTTGGTGAAAAACTGCCTCCTATTGGTTTAGGTGCTGTAGGTTCACGTGACTATGACTTCTTCTTATATGATGGTTTCGGTCGCACTACCTACTTCAGATACACTCAAACTTTCTAAACAAAGTTTAAGTATTTGAATTAAAAAAAGGCGTACTTCGGTACGCCTTTTTTATTGTCTGATTTTTGTGTTAAATCATTTATAATGTATGCATGTCTAATGGTGTGAACATTTTGGAATTTAATCGAAAGTACAATATTATTTTTAGAAAGGGCCAGATGCTGGCCAGCCAAATATCAGGTCAGGGACCTGCATTTGCATTAATTTCTTTAGATTTATACATAATTAATAATTTGTCATCAGATACATCGATAACATGTCAGTCTGTTATGAATGACACATTGGTTAAGTCTCTACATCCTAAGTTAAGCGCTCAACATGTTGAGCAAAGGGTGTTAACGCTTTTACAAAATCAAATTTTGTTAATTGGTGACGATCATATAAATGATGATGAATTGACTTTGGTTAATTTCGAACCAAGTCAAAGGCCTATTACAGGTGTTTTTGGGGTTTCAATGAACTTTTCACTCCAACATTACCGTGGAAAATGGCTATATTGGAATGCCAATAAACGTTGTTGGGTATTATTAAATTCAAATCATATTGAAATTTTATCTCAATATATTATTAATGGATTTTCTGATAAATTCACATCATATTTTGCTTCTATGTATTCTATAGATGAATTGCAAGGATTGGTCTCAGGTTTTGTTGGTCAAGGATTGTTAATACCGTTAAAGAAAAAAGCGTGTGAATTGACTGAAAACAGCATCTCTGAAAAGTTACCAGGTATTGCATTATCATCAGATCAAGGCTGGAAAACGATCCAACCTGATGAACGCATACCTGTATATTTTGTCCCTCACATGAAAAACCATTACCCATTGGCGTTGGGTGTTTTGTTTTCAGCTCTAGAAAATCATAATGGCGGGTCTTTGACTGAAAAATTTCAACTGGTACCCATATGCTATATGAAACCAAATGAGTTTTTAAATGGACCTTACCGAAAGTTTAGACAAGGTGTGTGGTTGTTTTCTAATTACATGTGGTCTTTAGACATTAACATGCAAATATCTGAAGCAATTAAGAAACAAGACTCACGAAATTTGACTATTCACGGTGGACCCAGTACGCCTGAATATGCACAGGCAAGTCAAGATTTTATGGCACAATTCACCAGTGTAGATATTTCAGTCCATGGTGAAGGTGAAGTAGCCATTATTGAAATATTAGATAAAATATATAAAAATGAACATGGAAAAACCAGCTATGATGAAACAGATTTGTTTGAAGTGTCTGGAATCACTTACAGGAGTTTATTAAACCCACATCATGTCAAAAGGACATCAGCTAGAAAAAGAACGGCACAACCCGATTTTGCACCGTCACCCTACTTATCAGGTTATTTTGCTGGGTATGGCGCAGAGGTTGATGCTGCCATTATTGAATCGAATAGAGGTTGCCCTTTTGGCTGTACATTCTGTGACTGGGGCTCCGCCACTAATCAAAAAGTCAGGAAATTCGATTTAGAACGAGTTAAACAGGAAATTGATTGGATAGCTAAAAATAAAGTTCGTGTATTGTGGATTGCTGATGCCAATTATGGTTTATATGACAGAGATATTGAGCTATCTCAACACATAGTGGACACCAAAGCCAAAACAGGATATCCACAGGAAGTGGTTGTTAATTACACTAAAAACTCGACTTGGCGGTTGGTTGAAATCATAAAAATATTTACTGCAGGAGGTATCATAAGCCAAGGGATTATTTCAATTCAAACAACAGATGATAAAACCCTAGAGGTCATTAACAGAAAAAACATTAAAACTGAAAAGTACGATGAATTAACTAAAGTGTTTTATGATTTGAAACTTCCCTTGTCTACAGACTTGATGCTTGGTTTGCCTGGTATTACTGTTGAGGCCTTTAATAAAGACTTACAGCGGTATATTGATATGGATGTATCGGTTAAAGCTTATCCAACTCAGCTACTTCCAAACAGCCCAATGGCAGATCCTGAATATATAGAAAAATATCAAATTAAAACCGACAAAAATGATTTTTTGATTGCTTCTTTTTCCTATACTGAACAAGACCTTCATTGGATGAAGGGAATGTATCATATGTATACCATTGCAGATGGTTATGGGTTGTTGAGGTATGTAATTCGTTATTTGCAATGGGAACATGGTATTCGTGCTGTTGACTTTATCAGTGACTTGCTTAAGTTCGTTAATGGCAATCCAGGTCAATATAACAAAATAACTTGGGCTGTTCGTTATTTTATCAATGACAAGTGTATGCCGGGTGGTTGGCATAATTTTTACGCTCAAATTGGTGAGTACATTACGGCTACTTATGGTATTGAAATGGACTCAGGGTTTGAAACTGTTTTTACAGTTTCTGAAGTCAGTATGCCAGATGACACCATAAGGTATCCTGTTGAAAGGAATATTGCACACGATTTTACAGCTTATTTTACGGCCAAAACTCAAAATACTGATCACGCTGAAAAACCATTAGATCACTATCCACCTTCGAGATTTCATGTGTCAGACCCGAATAATATGGTGGCCATTGATATGAACTATATGCAATATGACTCGCATCAGTATTTTTGGGAACTACACTCAGATGTGGCCAGACCAAAATCAACATCAGAATTTGTTGATAATAAGTTGGAGACCGTTTGATGCAATCTATTCAAATCGAAGTGGATCAGTTACTGGCTCAAAAAAAATATCAAAAAGCATTAAAAAAAGTTAAAGGGTGGCAAAAAAAACAACCTAAATCAGAAGAGTATGTACGTTTAGAAGGAATTGTTCATCTGCATCAAAGGCGTTTGTTGTTAGCGGAAAAGTGTTTTAAAAAGGCACTAAACATGAAGCCAGATTATGTAAATGCCATGTCAAATTTGGCTTTTATTTATTATGCTAATAAGAAACATAATAAAGCGGCATCAGTTTTGAAAAAAGCAATCGAAATTAAACCAGATGACATTGAATCAAACAACCAGTTAGCTCATGTGGCCACTGCCTTGAAAGATTGGACTTTGGCAGAACGCCAACACAGAAAAACTCTAGCCATTGAACCGAGGCACATGGAGAGTCTAGTAAACCTTGCCATGCTATTAAAAAATAATGGTGATATTGAACAAGCCACAATATTCTTTAGAAAAGCGCTGGATATCAACCCATTTCAACCTGAAATATATTGGACTTTAGCGAACCTAAAAACCTATACCTTTTCTAAAGAAGAAAAGTTGATAGTTGAGCAAATGATTGAAAAAACAAGTGACTATAAAAAATTGTCAGCTTTGTATTTTACTAAAGCCAGATACCTAGAAGATGATGGTAATTATGAGGAGTCGTTCAATGCTTTGAAGCAAGGAAATGCGATAAAGTTTAATTCCTTCAAAAAGCAGGAAACAGATTGGGATAAATTATTATGTGACATCAAAGCTGTTTTTACACCAGAGTTCGTTGAAGATAATCAATGTCAAAAAGAGTGTGAAAGTTTGCCGGTATTAATAGCAGGAATGCCCAGGTCTGGTTCAACTTTAATAGAACAAATACTGGCATCCCACAGCAAAATTACTGGTGCATCAGAGTTAGAATATTTAGGTGAATGGATTGAACAACAAGAAAAAGACATAGGTCGAAGCTATCCCAGTGTGTTTTCGTCAGGTGGGAAAATTGTATTTGAACAACTGTCACAAAACTATCAACAGTTAACTAAGCTTTGGTGGGATGAATCAAAGTGTTTTACAGACAAAAACCCTGCAAATATTTTATATGTAGGTGCTTTTTTGATGGCTTTTCCGAAAGCTAAAGTGATTCACAGCAAAAGAAATGCAATGGACGTGTGTTTAAGTGCTTTTAAACAAAATTTTGAAAAAGGTAATGAATACAGTTTCAATTTGCATGAATTGGTTGCTTATTATAAGTTTCAAGAATCATTGGCCGATTTATGGAAAAGTTTATTTCCAACACAAGTGATTTCAGTAGAGTATGAGTCTGTGCTTGCGGATATTAAGGCAGAAACGATAAGAATACTTGACTTCCTGGGTTTTGATTACGAAGAGGCTTGCTTGAGATTTTATGAAACCAAAAGGTCCATAAGAACGGCCAGTGCAGGTCAAGTAACTCAGAAGTTGTACCAATCGGCTAATCAACACTTTAAAAAGTATGGTGATTCTTTAACAGAATTAGCGAAGTTACTGGAATATGACCATGGATGATCAAAAAAGTCATTGGTCGGCTTATTGGAAAACGGGTTCGTTAACCTCTTTGCCCCAAGACTTCAAACGGAATTATGATGGTGAATTGGCAGATTTTTGGGGGGGCGCTTTGAATGAATTGCCACAGTCAGCAACTGTTGTTGATGTATGTACTGGTAATTTAGCACTGCCCTTGTTGTTCAGTCAGTTAAATGTGCAAGTTAACAAACAGCTCAATTTAATGGCAGTTGATTTGGCACGAATTGAAAAATCTGACATTATGAAAGCATTTCCTGAGGTGTCTTCATATTTGGATGGCATAACAGTGTTTGATGAAACGGCGGTGGAAGCGATTGACGAAAAAATTGATCAGCCCGTTGATATGATTACCAGCCAATATGGGTTGGAATATTGCGAAACGTCGATCATTGCACCTCAAATATATCAATTATTAAAGCCAGGTGGTTGTTTGGTCTTTGTTTCACATGCTACAGATACGGATATATTAAAGTCCATGAAATCTGAAAAGGAAGCGTTTGATATATTACAAAAATTAAAGGTTTTCTCTGTATTGAAATCATTTGGTGAAGGGCGATTCCAGCCTGCCTACTTTCACAAACAGTTAACAAAACAATTGCCTGCCATTCACCAAGCACTCATCAAAAAACCCATGCAATTACTTCAAGTATTTCATCAAGCATTAGGTGGTTTGTCTCAATTATCATTGGATCAAATTGCAACACAGCAGCGGGCTGTTAAACAATTTTATCAACAGCAATGGATGGCACAAATGCGGGCCGCTGACTTGCTGTGGGTGTCAGAAAAAATATCAAACAATCCCGAGTGGTATCTGGCATTTGAGGCTGCTGGGTTGGTACTAGAAGAGCAAAAAAATATATGGTACAAAGGCAAACACAATGCCGGTACCTCTTATAAATTCAGGAAGCCCACAAAATGAAACATAACACAGAAAAAAGTAAAAGGGTCTGGCAACCCAGTCAAATTCTAAACCTCAAAATTAAAAACAGGGTCGTAATGGCACCGATGACACGAAGTTTTTCACCAGGGCATACTGTTACAGAAGATGCGATTGCTTATTACCGCAGGCGTGCTGAAAATGGTGTTGGATTGATCATTACAGAAGGTACTTGTGTAGGTGTGCCTGAGGCCAATGGATATCCAGATGTTCCTTTTATTGCAGGTGAAGCAGCGTTGGCTGGTTGGAAAAAAGTGGTTGATGCTGTACATGAAGTGGGTGGAAAGATTATGCCTCAATTGTGGCATGTTGGCGCCGTCAGAAAACAATGTCTTCAACCAGATGAAAGTGTTCCAGCATACAGCCCTTCTGGTTTGTTAGGCCCAGGGAAGCCGCATGGGGTGGCAATGACTTTAGCAGACATCAAAAGAACACAAGACGCCTTTGTTCAAGCTGCTATAGATGCAAAATCCATTGGTTTTGATGGTGTTGAGCTGCATGGCGCTCACGGCTATTTGATTGACCAATTTTTTTGGCAAGGCACAAATACACGCGATGATCAGTATGGTGGCGATGTCTTAGGCAGAACGAGGTTTGCCTGTGAAATAGTTAAGAGGATAAAAGCCGAAGCGGGCGAAGATTTTCCTGTGATATTGAGGTTTTCTCAATGGAAACTACAAAATTATGAAATTAAATTGGCAGAAACACCAGAGTCTTTGGCAGCATTTTTAGCGCCGTTAGTTGATGCTGGGGTGGATGTGTTTCATTGTTCTTCTCGTCGATTCTGGGAACCTGAGTTTGAAGGTTCAGACCTTAATTTGGCTGCTTGGACGCAAAAGCTATCAGGTAAACCATGTATAACAGTTGGTAGCGTGGGTTTAGATGACAGCTTTGTTGATGAAAAGTCACGTGACATTGCGCAAGGCTCAAAGGTATCAACAGATAAATTAGCGCAACTGGAAAAAAACATTGAGTCATGTGTTTATGACTTTGTGGCTGTCGGACGATCAGTCTTGCATGATCCGGAATGGGTTGGCAAGTGGCAACAAGGTGCATTCAGCGAAATGAAGCCTTACACTGCCAAAGCGCTTCAAAAACTATACTGATGGATCTCTCTGAGTCATTTCTTAAACTGAGGGCGTTAACTCAATATTTAACAGAAGATTTATTGGGTGGTCCCAAGTTATGGAAGTTTGCTTGGATCATTAATTTTCAAAAAGCCGGCACATTATTTTTTGTGTTGGCTTTGATGTACTTCTATCAAAATTTCAGAATTGAAAGTTGGCTATACCTCGCCTTACATGGTGGTTATGGCCTGGTCTGGTTGATTAAAGACCTGTGCTTTCCAGATAAGGCATGGCAGCAAAAAATCACATTTGCAGGCGGTGTTATGTCATTTTTTGGTGTGCTGTTTTGGTATTGGGTCATGGCCTGGTTACTGATTTCCAGACCTGCTGCTCCTAACTACCCACTTGACGGTTCTTTGTGGCTATTTATGTGTACCATTCTGTGCTTGATTGGCTGTGTGGTCATGGTGATTGCGGATGCGCAGAAGTTTTACACATTAAGGATCCAGCAAGGTTTGATTAAGGATGGTATTCACAGGTATGTCCGGCATCCCAATTATTTAGGTGAAATGATGATTTATGGTAGTTTTGCCTTGTTAGTTTGGCACTGGCTGGCTTTTTTAATTGTCACATCGATTTGGTTGCTGGTTTTTTTTCCTAATATGATTGCCAAAGAGCGCAGCTTAAGTCGTTTCCCTGAGTGGGAGAGCTATAAAAAATCATCAGGTTGGCTTCTCCCTTTTCTGTGACATAGTCAATACTTTTTATTCAAACATAATATTTGATATTAGAAAATGTTATGTGTAAGATGAATGGGTTTAACGCGGTAGTAAAATAACAATCCCACGCGCTTAAATTTCAGTACACACCGTGTGTATCAATCATCAATAAAGATAGGAGAGGACACTTATGTCAAAAAATAAATTCAATCCTGTGTTAACGTCAGCACTATTTGCAACTGTGTTTGCAGCTGGTGCAGCATCGGCGGGCCAGGTTTATAATCAAATTCCTGAAAATGTAGGGCCAGCCAGCCAGCTCGCTGCCAACATTTACACATCACATGATATGGCTCCGGCAAATAGCCAGGGTCAATATCGTTACATTTTAAGGTTCAAAGAACCTGCCTTGGCTTTGTATAAGGGTACTGGAGCGTTTGCTGCTCCGGTTAGGCAGGCTAACGGTAAAATAGATGTTAATGGTGCTGAGGCGAGAAATTATGTTTCCCATTTAAAAAGTCAGCAAGATTTATTTGCCAGTCAATTGTCTTCTGTTTTAGGAAGAACAGTGACACCTGTTTATCAGTTGCAATATGCATTTAATGGTATGGCTGTTTACTTGGATCCTTCAGAGGTCAGTAGTGTAAAACAATTGAATCAAGTGGCAGACATCAGAGCTGATAAAGACTATGAGCTTGATACTGATGCAGGCCCAAGAATTATCGGTGCAGATAATGTTTGGCTTGGAGACGCCCCAGCTGCAGGAGCTGCAATGGGGGAAGGTATGGTTATTGGTACCCTGGATTCAGGGACAAACTTTGATCACCCCTCCTTCGATGCTATGGGTGGAGATGGTTATGTTCACAACAACCCATTAGGCTCAGGCAATTATTTGGGTGTTTGTGATGCGGGCAACACAGATCAGTATCTTGCAAACTACACCTGTAATGACAAATTAATCGGCGGCTATGATTTTGTTAATGGCTTGGAACCTGCGGGTGCGACTGAAATTCCTGGACCTGAAGATGAAAATGGACATGGTTCACATACATCATCTACATCAGGTGGTAATCAAACTGATGGTGACTTTAATGGCGTCACTGTTCCAGTTAGTGGTGTGGCGCCTCATGCCACGAATGTGATATTTGATGTTTGCTATGAAGATGATCAAGGTCGTGGTTTGTGTCCAGGTATCTCCTCAATGATGTCTGTAGATCAAGCCATTGCAGATGGTATGGTTGATGTCATTAACTTTTCTATCGGTGGTGGTTCCTCTCCTTGGGAAGATCCAGTTTCTCGGGCATTTGTTAACGCCACTGAAGCCGGTATTTTTGTTGCAACTTCGGCAGGTAACTCAGGTCCAGGTGCAGGCACTTTGGGACATGTTGAGCCATGGACTACATCAGTTGGTGCAACCACTCATGACAGAAGAGTTGAATCTTTGTTAAATATTGGTGCGACACCCGCATTGCAAGATATCGGTTATTTGTCTAGTGCTGATGGCCCTGGAGTCACTTCTCAAATCACTGGTGAATTGAGGTGGGGCGAAGATGTTGACCCAACCAACAGAGATGGATGTAATCCATGGGCAGCTGATGCATTTGATGGAGAAGTGGCTTTTGTAGATATTTTTACATGCCCTTTTGCACAAAAAGTTGTTCATGCGACAGATGCCGGAGCGATTGCAGTTGTTGTGATGAGTAATACTGACACAAACTTTTTTATGGGTGGCATGGGAGCGACAACAGTTCCTTCAATGACGATTCCTAAAAGTTTAGCAGAAGCTGCTGTTACTGAAATGGCGGGCGGCACATTGCCAATCGTTATTAATACAGCGACAGTTTTATATGATGGTCAGGCAGATGTCATGGCTGGTTTCAGTTCACGTGGCCCCAGTGGTTTCGAATATAACAAGCCAGACGTTTCAGCTCCAGGTGTAAGCATATTAGCGGCATACGATGATGACACAGTAGCCGTAGATGGCGGTGCAGAATTTGCAGCCATTTCCGGTACATCTATGGCTTCGCCACATGTGGCCGGTTCGGCTGCATTGTTGAGACAGTTGCAACCTACTTGGACACCTATGGAAGTCAAGTCAGCATTGATGATGACGGCTAAAAAAGCGGGCAACACCAAAGAAGATGGCATAACACCAACGGATCATTTTGATGATGGCGCGGGTAGAATTCAAGTAGATGTGGCGTCTTCAACTGGCTTGGTAATGCATGAGTCAGCATTCAATATGTTGCTAGCAGATCCTGATAATTTTGGTGATCCAAAAACCATCAATGCACCTAATTTAACTAATTTCAATTGTATTGATACATGTAGTTTTGAAAGAAGTTTGAGAAGTGTGGCTTCTGCTCCTGTGACTTACAATGCGTCTTTGGTTGATATTCCTGGTACTGTTAATCCTGCTCAATTCACTGTCAATCCAGGTGAAACTGTTACATTGGATATTGAAGTGAATGGCGCGGCTTTACCACCAGGTGCAACTTCATTTGGTGAGTTGATGATTGCTGAACAGTCTTCATTTGGTGCTCCTAATCCTTTCAGTATTGCTAATTCTATTGATATTACTGATGGTGGATATGTTTTTGGAGATGGTAATGCTGCCATGTCATGTGAAGATGTGGTGGTTTCTGGCATAACTTCGAGTTCATTAAGCGCGAATGTAGAACTGGGTGCCTCTCATACTTGGGTTGGAGACATGACTGCTAAATTAATCAATCCTGATGGCGATGAGTTGGCGCTGTTTTCACGTCCAGCTTTCCCAGCAAGTTCATTTGGTACCTCGTCAGACTTAGCTGGAACATCTCCAGTAACTTTTGTTGACGGCGGAGCAACCGATGCTGAAGCTATGGGAGCCGGAGGTGGCGTTATTTGTCAAGATGATGGCTTATGTGAATACTATCCAAACCCTGATGAAGAAACTGCATCGGTTGCAGACTTTTCATCCATTTTAACTGGCACCATTAATGGTACTTGGCAAATTTGTGGTGGAGACGCTTTTGATGATGGAAACGGTATAGGTGGTACAATCGATACTGCCACGTTGAATATTTCAGAAGGTGCCGCCCCATCAGTTCCAGCACTACATATGCCTGCTGTGATCATTGGCTTCCCCAATGCACCTGAAATTGATGTAACACCAACTTCATTGGCTGCGACCATTGATGCAGACATGACCACTGATTTAACCCTTAATATCGCCAATTTAGACTCGGCTGGAGCAGATTTGAATTGGATGGTTAATGATACTGGTAAAACTGGTGAAGTCGATCAAGTGTTGTTAGAACAACTGCAAACAGGTTTAGGTAATGGTATTGTCAGTGATTACTTCGATGATGGTGTGACTAATGGTGGCGCATATTCAGCTGATGATTTTACCTTAGCAGCTGATACAACTATTGATGGATTCTTCTTTGACGGTTTCACAAATGGTACCAATTTAGCAGACGAAATTTCATCATTTTCAGTGTTGATTTATCCAGATGCCGCTGGTGCTCCTGCAGGTCATCCAGAAGATGGTGGTGGTACTGAGATTGCAAGCGTTACTTTATCAGTTGGAGATTATCGTTTAAATCTTTCAGATGGTCTGGGTTCTGTATATGTTAACTTAGCAGATGCTTTAGGAGGCAGTCTTGATTTAACCGCTGGGACATACTGGGTGGTTGGCTATGCGAACTTTACTGGCGCAAATCGTTGGAATTGGTTTACAGGTACACCTGGCGGTACCGTTGCTAAATTGGTTGATCCAACGGGTATCTTTGGAGCTGCCTCACCTAATTGGTTAATTATTTCTGATTTGACTGGAGATACCGATTTTGATGGCTTAGCGTTCAATGCGCATACTTTGAAATCATGTGGTGCTTCTTGGTTAAGTGTTGACACATCATCTGGTGTATTGTCACCTGGCAGTGATATTGACGTAACAGTAACTTTAGACTCAACTGGTATGATGCCAGGTGTTTATGAGGCTACTTTGTGTATTGACAGTGATGACTTAGATGAAACCAGAGTGGCTGTTCCAGTAACTTTGACAGTTGATGGTCCAAGTGACTTAATCTTTGCCAATGGTTTTGAAGCACCGGCTCCCTAAGCGGTACTGAAAAACTAAGAAATAAAAAGCACGGCCTTCGGGTCGTGCTTTTTTTTTGGCCTACATGGATGTAGGCCCTCAGCGGAGGCAGGATGCCGGCAGCGGAGGAGACAATGGATGTAGGCCCTCAGCGGAGGCAGGATGCCGGCAGCGGAGGAGACCATGGATGTAGGCCCTGAGCGGAGGCAGGATGCCGGCAGCGGAGGAGACAATGGATGTAGGCCCTGAGCGGAGGCAGGATGCCGGCAGCGGAGGAGACAATGGATGTAGGCCTTCAGCGGAGGCAGGATACCCGCAGCCATGCTTACCCGTAAGTGAGAAGTGGTGTGTCAATACTGAATGACAATGAGGTAGTAGAATCAGTTTCTGACTGAAGCTGTTTAATTGTAGGAAAATAACTGCATATGCAAATGAACGGGGCAGGTTGTTCAGTATCAATTTGCTGTTTAATAAATCAGTCTACTATCTTAAACAAAATCAGCAAAACAACTGAGACAATTTGAATGTGCTAAATACCTCAGTCGCCAATCGGTACGATGATGCCTATGGTGAATTGGCCATCTCCAAAGCCATCTTGTCCGGGTAAGTCTGAGTTATTGGTATCAAGACGTGAACGGGCCTCTGCCCTGATGCGGACGCCATTGCCTGCGAAATACCAAGAACCACCAACGGCAAGGTTTACTATCATGTCAGTACTTTGGACAGAGTCTGGGAAGCGAGAATCGGAATATATAGCGCCCAATCCGACGAGGAAGTAAGGTTTCCATAGGGGGTCATGATTGGTGTACATGAAATTTACACCTGTGGCGTAATGCTTGAGGTCATAATCAATATCAAAATCATATTCATCACGCATCACTTCAAATTCTAATGCCCAATTTTCAGTAAAATGTTTACCTACTCGGAGGTCAATCACCTGTGCTTCATTCAATCGGATGTCATCATCAGGGACAACCACACCTAAATTGGCATTCCAATAAAGCCTGTAATCGACTTCATTGAACATCAATGCGGGGTCTTCTTCTTGTGACCAAGCTGATAAGCTGAGTAAGCAGCCTATGCCTGAAAGTGTCAATAATTTTGAATTCATGACAGTGTTTTTAATTTTTCCCAAACGGCACGTTTTAATTGAGGCTGGTCATTCATGTCTTGTAAGCTGGATAAATGCATTTTATCGGCATCGTCTTTGACAGTGATGTCATCGAAAATCAAAGTTTTCTTCGGGTGTGCATAATGTACAGCCTTACCTTTATAGGTGATGTGATTAAACACGCATTCATGGCCAATGGCTTGTAATATTTTTACTAACAGCCTGAATTCATTTTTTTCAAGTGTCGGCTTTGGCATGGCAGGTTTTGGCATGGCGGACTCTGTAACGGCTGGCTTGCTCTGTTGGGCTGCTGGTATTACAGGTGTGTTGACATCATTTTTTTTTGCAACAGGTGCATGCTTGTCATGCCTGGATGCTTTTAATTGTAGCGGTAGTATACCCAAGTGTTTTTGTAAATCAGGGGTGAGTATTAAGGTCATAAAGTGAACTCTAACTGATTGAAAATTTCAGATATGGCGGCATTGATGGCAGAGGCAAAGGCCGCGTAACCATCACCATTGAGGGTTTGCATACTGGATAAATCTAATGTTTTAAGCAGTGACAAATCAGGTGCAAATAATTTAAATGTCATGTGTACATGGGCTTGATTATCATCCTTTTCAAAAGCTTTTATGCTGCTGTGTAACTGGTAATAATCTGAGTCTGAGGGTCTGTTTGTGGTGACCGTTTGCCATTGGTTCGATAAGTGTTTTTGTAATTGTTCTTGGATTAAAATTTTTGGTGACTCAATCCATGTGTGGTGTGACAATTGTTGTAGTGCACCCTCATTGTCTGTTGCCACCATGGGTCTGTTGCCTAATATGCTGTAAGCTTCCGGTCTTTTTATCCACAATGTATATGGGTGGGTGTTTGCAGTGTTTGCGTGCACAGGCAGTTCAATGCGGTAATATTTTTTGATTGCTGCGGGTTTAGAGCTGCATGCGGAAAGGGTGGTTAATAAAATCAATAAATAAGTTAATTTCATAAGTCATCGTCTCCTTGCTCTTTTGAAAATATCAGGGTGGCGGGATTTTTACGCACTGAATTAGTTACTTCATTGAGGTTCATTGAAGCGCTTTCAATTTCATTGAGGATGGTATTTAATTGATGAGATGCATCTGTTGAGGTTCTGTTCAAAGTGGCCAGCATGCCAGCAACAATGGAGTCATCATCCGTTACAAGTCCGCGCGCATCTGTTATCAAAGCATCGATGTTATTCATGCTCTTGTCTAATGCCTCCAGGCTTGCTTTCATGTTGTCAGAAAGTTGATTCATGTTTTCTAGAACCAAGCTGATGTTTTTTGTGTTTTCTTGGTTTAAAACTTGTTTAGCCGATTGGGCAACTTGATTCAAATTGGCAGTTGTGTCTTTAATGTTTTGCATGATTTCAGGCAAACCGTCATCTACCTGCTTGGTGATGCTGTCAAGTCGGGTGTTCAACATGTCGAGCATGGGCTTGATTTGATCTTCTGTGATGTCGGTGATGTCTTCCGAAACCTCACCTAACTGAGCAAACAAATCTTCGGGCATGCGACCAGGAATAATATCACCAGGTTTAAAGAAGCTGCTTTCTTTACCTGCATTGATGTTGATAGACATATCAGCCAGTAGTCCTGCTGATTGAATTTGGGCGTTGGCATCGGTGCGTATTTGCCAACCTTGTTGAATGGTATAACTGACTTTAAACATCAATCCAGACGGTTTGGCTTCTGGTGTGATGTGTTCAACTTGTCCTATGCGGTAGCCTTCATAGTAAACAGGTGTACCAAAACTCAAGCCGGTCACATTGTTGTAATAGCTGTGGTATTCTTCTACATCACCGGATTTCCCAGTCATTTTGACCATTGCCATCAGGGTAAGCACGGTAATAATGAGGGTAAATAGCCCGACCCAAAAATAATTGCTGACTGTTCGTTTCATGATAGTGTGTAATTTTCTTGTGTTAATCGTTTTAAATAATCGTCTGGTTTCAATACATCATGTCTTGAACGCCGCTCTAGTAAATCTTTGACTCTTTTAATTTCTGACTTTTTAATTTCTTCAACTGTGCCAGTAATGAGGTTTTTACCCTGATCCAATACGGTGATTTTATCCGCAATTTTAAAAGCCGAGTCCAACTCATGAGTCACCACAACCATACTCATGCCCATGGTGTCCCGTAATGACAGAATAAGGTCGTCAATTTCGGAAGACACAACTGGATCTAGACCTGCTGAAGGTTCATCAAAAAACAGCAACTTGGGGTCCATAACAATGGCACGAGCCAAAGCCGCTCTTTTGATCATGCCACCGGATAATTGTGAAGGCAATAATTTATGGAAACCACCCAAATTGACCACTTCCAATTTCATTCTTGAAATGATGCGTATGGTGTTTTCGTCTAAATCTGTAAACTCTCTTAAAGGGAGGGCAACATTTTCTCCGACACTCATAGATGAAAACAAGGCGCCGCTTTGAAAAGACACGCCAATGTCTTGCTTTAAGGCCAACTGTTCATTGAAGCTGATTTTTTGTATGTCTTTACCCAGTAATTCTATCTGACCTTGGGTTGGTTGATATAATCCCAATATGTGCCAAAGCAGGGTGCTTTTGCCAGAACCTGAACCGCCCATGATGACCCTGATTTCACCTTTTTTAACATCTAAATCTAAACCATCCAATATTTTTCGGGCGCCATAGTGTGTCACTAAGTTTTCAACTTTGATGACGGTTTCAGTCTCTTTTGTGGTTGTAGGATTCATGTTTATTGAGTCAAAAAGTAACTGGCGATCATATCAACCAGTACAATAAATGAAATAGAAATCACCACTGCAGAAGTGGTGGCTTTACCCACACCTTCAGCACCACCTTTGACGTGAAAACCAGTGGTTGCTCCTACCAAAGCAATGATGATGCCAAAAGCCACGCTTTTGATCAAACCCTGCATCACATCATTGACCACCAAAATGTTCAAAGAGTCATGGAGGTAAGCCATCAATGACATGTCTAAGGTGCCAATACTGAATACCGCACCACCGACTATGGACATAAAATCTGAGCATATTACCAACAATGGCATAGAAATCATCAAGCCTAATAAAGGGGGTAATACCAAATAGCGAACAGGCACAATACCCATAACGCGCAGTGCATCAATTTCTTGTGATACAACCTGTGAACCAATGCGAGCCGCAATCGCCGCACCGGAACGGCCAGCAACAATCACGCCAGTGATTAAGGGTGCAAATTCGCGGGTCACTGATTTGGCGATGGCACGCAACACTTCAGATTCTGCACCAAAATCTGATAAGGCATAAAGCAGTTGAATAGACAACATCATACCAACCACAAAAGACAAGGCCAAAACAATCGGCAAGGCATCGAAGCCATTGACCCTCACTTGTTCAACTATCTGATGAAAGTGAACTTTTTGCTTATATCGTCTGCCAACAATCAGCCAATAAAAACTGTCCCAAAACAATCGCACAGCAAAGCCAAACTTTTCAATTGCTTGGGCGCTGGCCATACCGATTTTTTCAATTTGCTGAATGATCATCTTATTTAATGGTAAACACCTGATCTAAACGGGCCAACTCAAGAATAGACTTGACTTGGTTGCTGGGGTGAGACAAGCTGAATTTTTTGTCATTGCTGTTGGCTTGTTGTAGCCCTTCCACCAACGCGGCGATACCTGAAGAATCTATATAAGAGACTTCTGACAAATTAACTGTAACTACATGTGCACCTTTGAGTGCGCCTAATATGGTTTTTCTTAATTCAGCCGAATTTGATAAATCCACCTCACCAGAAACAAAGATGTCACAGACATCATCCTTTTTTTCAAATCGTATCAATTCACTCATGATTTAATGTCACCTTTTTGATGATGATAGGAACCACTGGCACATTGGGGGCGTCCAGTTTCGAATTGTATTCAACCGGTTCGTTATTGATTTGTTCTAATACATCCATGCCCTCAATAACCAAGCCAAAAACCGTATAGCCCCAACCTTTGGGATTGGGATCCAGGTTGTTGTTGTCATTCATATTAAAGTAAAAACTGGTGCTGGCAGAATGGGGGTCGTTGTAGCGAGCCATCGCAATGGTGCCACGGTTGTTTTTTAGGCCATTACCAGATTCATTCATGACCAATCCACATGATTTGACTTCCGACCCATCGCTTTTGAAGGCGGCTGTTTGAATCACATAATCTTTGACCACACGGTGAACCAAGTTGTCATCAAGCGCTTTATTGTTCAAGTGGTAGAGAAAATGATTGACTGTGGCCGGTGCTTTTTGTCGGTCCAGCTCCACCACTATATTACCCTTAGATGTTTCAAAAGTGACTTCTGGAAACAGGGCGTCGGGAAACAGATCATTGGCTGGACAGGTATCAGCTGCCATTGAATGTGAAGTCATGAGCAAGCACAACAAGCTCACACAGTTGAAGATGGGTTTGTATTGATGCGATCCTTTCATACAGTTTACTTTTTAACTAACCTTAGCCATTGTACTAAAAAAATCACTGGTTTGTGTGAAAACGAATGGCAAGAGGATGGGTTGGTGAAGTATCATGCCGGTTTGTGTTAACTCAGATTATAATTTGCGAAACTTTCTGAAACAGTTGGCTCCGAGTTTGGTGCTGTTTGCCCTTTGGTGTTTGTATGTGGTGGCATATTATCCGGGCTATATGACATTCGACTCTAAGGTTCATTTTGATCAAGTGATGTCAGGAGGGTGGACCACATTTCAACCTGTTGTTTTCTTGGGCTTGTGGAAACTCACGCACACACTGATAGCTGGGCCTGCTGGTATGTTTTTGTTGCTGCTCTCTGTTTTTTCATTGGGCGTGCATTTGTTTGTCAATACCCTTGGAATCAAGTGGTGGCAGAAAGTATTGGCTGTGGTCGTGGTTATGTTGGCACCAGTTAATGTGATGTTGCTACCGCATGTTTGGAAAGACATCGCCTTATTGGCTTTTTTGATGCTGTCATTGGGTTTGTTTCAAAAATCTATTCAAAGTTCAAATCGAGTATTAAAAGTGATGGCATTAATCAGTTTGGGTTTGGCCATGTCGTTTCGCTTTGAAGCCGTGTTATACCTTTGGCCGATGGTTTTTTATTTTGTTTGGCCAACCTCAAATGGTCTAGACACGAGCAGGAAATACCTGATTGTCAGAACGGGTGTGAAGACGATGGCTTTCATTGCTGTGGTTTTTGTTAGCAATGCCTTGATGTCACAAATTTCAGGGGCCAAGAAAATCACCCTGTGGCCAACCATGGCTTTGTGGGATCTGGCAGCTGTTTCGATTGAAGTCGATGAAAACTTGTTGCCTGCTTTCGTTTCTGGCCCCAGCATGACGGTAGAAGATTTGACTCAAGCATTTGAACCTTGGAGTAATGTGCCTTTGTTTTCTAGAACCAAAGCGGGTATCAACACGGGGATTGACTTGCCTTATTCTGATGAACAATACCAAACTTTGCGACAAACTTGGCTACAACTGCCATTCAACCACAGCCAAGCTTACATAAAGCACCGCTGGCGTGTGATGATGGAGTTACTCAGGATAAATGAATCAAAAGACAGCCCTGTGGCTTTGTACTACAACCATACAATGTCGAAATACAATGGCACATACCCAAAGAACGACAGCCAAGCGAATGTAAAAATTGAACAAGTGTTAAAGGCCGCTGTGAAGGGTTTTTACAGCAAACCATGGTTTTATCTGTTGCTGGGTATGCTGGCAGTGCCTTTGTTGCTGAAAAAACAGGGTGGCCAATGCAAGTGGCAAAGCAGCGGTTTGGCAAGGGCTTTAACAGCGTGTATTGTATTGAATGTGTTGGTGATGCTGTTTCTGGCACCTGCTGCTGAATCCAGGTACTTGATCGTGGGGATGAATTTTAGTTTGTTGTTGTGGTTTTTTGTGTTTTCAACAGATCCATCTTAAGCTGTCCCTGATTGATGGCTTGCCATTCTATATGTTGTGATAGAAAGTAGTTTTATGGTAGAAGTGCCAGAGCTCATAATATTGAGAAGATGATTGTGAAGTTTTGTTTTTATTTTGTTTCAAAACCAGAGTAATAAATTAAGTCTAAATCCAATAAGTTTATTTGAATGATGGCCCCAGAAGAGGTGCCTTGTTTTTTTGCACGAAGCGCACCAACAAAAACAGTATTGCCCTCTGCTTGTATAGAAGAGCCGAACGTAGAGTAAAGGTTTACTAGATCAGAATTCAAGCCCATAAGTTTGGGCCAACTCTGTTCTTCATTGTTTGCATAAATCTCTACAGAAGATTCTGGATAATATTGATCTAGCTTTAAGTTAGAGGGCGCTCCTACAAAAATAAAATCAGGAGTTAGCTTAACTGAAAAAGCGAACTGATGGCGTGGATGTTGTTTACTGGGCAATAAAGTTTTTTTAAGTTGCCATTCATTATTGATGTCTTCCTTATAAACCAAAACAGCACCGGGGTGATCATCATCATTTGAATTGGAATCGGCAAGACAGGAGACAGCCAATGTGACACCGTCAAAATCAAAGGTATTTGCACAATGTAATCGGTAGGCTGGTGTGTCTGTACGGCTAACACTATTGGTTAATTGCCATGAGTTTTCTAGGAATTGATAACTAAAAATGATTTCATCACTCAGTTCGTTAGATTGGGTATTATATTGGCTGCCAGCAATAACAACGGTATCGTTAACTATTTTAACCTGTTGGCCAAATTGGTTGTTGTGATGTGGAGAATTGTCAAAAGCATGATTTTTTTGCCATTGTCCATTGAGAAAGTCATACAAATAAGCGTTTCTGTCAGATGAGATAACAGCTCGGTTGTTTTCTATTGAAATTGACTTTCCAAATTCTTTTTCAGAGACATCATCAGAATAGAAATACCCTTGGTAAGTCCATTCCTTATTCTCGTTAACAAAAAAGAACACAACGCCTCTACCATCATATGCTTCTTCTGCATCTGCAGTCTTGACCCCAAGCAACAGATGTTGGTCATTGTGGGCTATTGAAAATTTATCCTGTCTAAGATAATGATTTCCCAGGTCTCCAGTGATTGTGAATGAAAAAGTTTGTTGAAAATCATTTATTTGTTCAAAACAAATTAACTTGACACTGTTGCTGTCATTATCAACTTTGCTCATGGTGCAAAGTTGTTGGTTATAAAGGCTTAAGGCGCCTCCAAAATATCCGTAGGAATTGCCTAATGGGGTGTCTAAATAATTCTGTTGAGACCACTCGTTTGGTTGTTTGACGAAATGAGCTACAGCACCTGATTGGCCAGCAACATGACTTTTTTTATAGCTTCCTATTAATAGGCTTTCGTCATTAAAATAAATTGATGTGCCAAACCTTTCTAAACTCCAGTCCGATTCTGGTGTCAGTTTGGTTTTTTCTTGCCATTGGTTATCTGTGAACTGATAATGGTATACTGAACCTGTTTGACTGTATCCAGTATCGTCTTGATTGGCCCCAATCATAAGGTCATTGCCATTTAAGGCTAAAGCACTTCCAAACCAAGCACCTGATTCAATATCATTGCTGACAAGTTCTTGAGTTAACAACCACGTGTTTTCGACTTTTTGGTATGAGTAAACTTTACCTGTCCAGCTTTCATATCTTGTATATGGAGATCCAATGATTAAATGATCTGAGTTGCTTTTTATAGTCAACCCAAAAGACCCTCCAACTACATTTACAGGTGCTATACTTTGATTATATTGCCAATGGTCGTTAACTAAGTCATATACAAATACAGACCCCACATCATTATGGCCAATTGCCGCGATAAATACTTGGTCGTTACTTGCATGAATATTAGACCCAAATTCACTCTCCCACTCTAAAAAATCGGGCTGAAGCGTTTGGTTCAGAGTAAATAGGTTGTTTTCTAGTTTATAGATATAGGTGGCACCTAAATCATTTTTGGGAGCACTAAAACTGTTTTCCCACGGCGCACCGATGAACAGGTAGTCACTGTAAGCTTCAAGACTGATTCCAAAGTGAGACTCATAGGCTGGAGTTGGGGCTTTAATCTTTTGAATAAATTGCCAATTACCTTCTAGCATTTTATAAATATAGACTGAACCTGAAACTGTTAATGTATCATCATGATATGCTCCAACAAAAAGCATTTCATCGGTCAGTTTTACTGAGTAGCCAAAATAGCTTCCGGGTGTGGCATCTGGTGCTTCTATAATGGAGTGTAGTTGCCAGCTATTATTGATGTATTCATAAAAATATACCACTCCCATGTATTTTGCTTTACTCGCCCCGACGGCCGCAAAATTTTGATTAGCAGAAATGCTAATCCCAAATTGATCGTTGCTACCAGCTATGCCAGCAACTTCTTCGTCGAGAAGAAGTTGCTCGGTATGGCTGTGATTGACTGAGAGTTGACTGGCATAGGTAAAACAGCTAAACACTAGCAATAAACAAGCAGCTAAAAGTTTATGCATTTTTTTTTAGTGTTATGTTAAACATGCTTTCAATACCCTAAATAGATTTAAAGGTTAGAGAGCTTCTCTAACTGTTCTTGCAGCTCTGTCAGGGCTTTTTCGTTTTGGGTCAGTTTTTCTTTTTCAGCTTCAACCAAATGAGCTGGCGCTTTGGCGGTGAACTTTTCGTTCGCCAATTTACCTTCTGCGCGTTTGATTTCTTGCGTGACCTTAGCAACCTGCTTATTCAAACGGGCAGACTCTTCTGCCACATCTATCAAGCCAGCCAAGGGTATCAACAGTTTCATGTCACCCATCAAGGCGGTTGCCGCCGGTGGTTCTTCGCCTTCTAGCAAATTAACAGAAGCCAGTCGTGCCATGGTTTTCAGTAAATCTTGCTGTGTGTTCAAACAATGTAGGTCTTTGTCACCACAGTTGGTCACCAATACGTCCAGTTTCTTAGATGGCGGGATGTTCATTTCGCCACGGATTTGTCGCACGGCCAGTGTTAAATCTTTAATCCATTGGATTTCAGCATCGCTTTGTGTATTGACCAAAGCTTCGTTGTGAACTGGCATGGGCGAAATCATGATAGATTCATCGCTCAGGCTCAGTTTTTCTTTGACCGTTTGCCAAATTTCTTCGGTGATGAAAGGCATCAAAGGATGCAATAATTTCAATGCTTGGTCTAATACATATAACAAGGTGTGTTGAACTTGTGCTTTGTGTTCAGATTTCAGTAACGGTTTAGACAACTCCAAGAACCAATCGCAATACTCATTCCAGAAGAAGTCATAAATGCTTTGGCTGGCCAAATCCAAGCGGTAGCTATCCATGTGCCTGCGGTAGTCGCTGATGCAGTTTTGTAAACGTGACAAAATCCATTGTTCTATCACTGTGGCATTTGAGAAGTTGTTTGCTGTTGCTACATAATCTTCGGTGTTCATCATGACAAAACGAGAGGCATTGAAAATTTTGTTACAAAAGTTACTGTAGCCCTCTACGCGACCCATGTCGAAGTTGACATCTCGACCGGTACTGGCCAAAGAGGCAAAAGTAAAGCGCATGGCATCACAACCGTAGGCTTTGATGCCTTCTGGAAATTCGGCTTTTGTTGCTTTTTTGATTTGTTCTATTTTCTTCGGTTGGTCCTGCATCAAGCCTTTGGTGCGTTTTTCAAGCAAGTCTTCCAAAGTGATACCATCAATCACATCCAAAGGATCAAGGACGTTGCCTTTGGACTTGGACATTTTTTGGCCTTGACCATCACGAACCAGGCCGTGGATGTAAACTTCTTTGAAGGGTACATCGTCCATGAACTTGATGCCCATCATGATCATTCGGGCGACCCAGAAGAAGATGATGTCAAAACCTGTGACCAAAACATTGGTTGGGTAATAGGCTTTCAGTTCTTCAGAATCTTTTGGCCAATCTAATGTGGCAAAGGGCCACAAAGCAGATGAGAACCAGGTGTCTAGCACGTCATTGTCTTGGCGTAATTTTACATCATCGGCAATGTTGTGTTTGGCACGCACATCGCCTTCATTCAGGCCGACGAATATGTTGTCGTTTTCGTCATACCAAGCTGGTATTCTGTGACCCCACCACAGTTGACGAGAAATACACCAGTCTTGGATGTCGTTCATCCAAGCGTAATAGGTATTTTTCCAGTTGTCTGGTACAAATTTAATCGCACCGGTATCAACCGCTTCAATGGCAGGCCCTGCCAATGTTTTGGCATCGACATACCACTGATTGGTTAACATCGGTTCGATCACATCACCTGAACGGTCACCGCGAGGCACCATCAAAGTGTGTGGTTTGATTTCCACCAATAAACCCAAACGCTCCATTTCAGCAACCACGGCTTTGCGCGCTTCATAACGAGGCAAGCCTTGATAAGGCTCAGGTGCGTTCTTGTTGATCGTGGCATCAAAATTCAGTACATTGAGCATTGGTAAATCATGGCGCTTGCCGACTTCGTAATCATTGAAGTCATGTGCTGGTGTGATTTTCACACAACCGGTGCCTTTTTCAGGGTCGGCATGATCGTCACCAACAATCGGAATCAATCGCTCGCAAATCGGCAGCAGAATGTTTTTACCAATCAAATGCTTGAATCGTCCGTCTTCAGGATTAACTGCCACGGCCGTATCACCCAATAAAGTTTCAGGTCGTGTGGTGGCAATGGTCAAAAACTGATCAGTGGCGTTACCTGCATCATCAGCAACTGGGTAATTGAAATGCCACATGAAACCGTTTTCTTCAATCGACTCCACCTCAAGGTCACTCAAGGCGGTGTTCAGTGTTGGGTCCCAGTTGACCAACCTTTGGCCGCGGTAAATCAAGCCTTCTTCATGTAATTCAACAAATACTTTCATCACCGCTTCAGACAAACCTTCGTCCATGGTGAAGCGTTGGCGTTCCCAATCTGGTGATGCACCGATACGGCGCAACTGATTGGTGATGGTGTTGCCTGATTGCTCTTTCCATTCCCACACTTTTTCGACAAAAGCTTCACGACCCAATTCGAGTCGTGATGAGCCTTTGGCGTCCAGTTGGCGTTCGACCACCATTTGCGTGGCGATGCCAGCATGGTCGGTACCCGGTTGCCACAAGGTGTTTTTACCTTGCATGCGGTGGTAGCGGATCAATGCGTCCATGATGGTATCTTGGAATGCATGGCCCATGTGCAAAGTACCGGTCACATTAGGTGGTGGTATCATGATGCAATAGCTTTCTTCGGCCGACATGTCGGCTTTGAAATGGCCTGCTTGTTCCCAAGTTTGGTACCACTTGGTTTCAATCTCTGATGGGTCGTATTTGTTGATCATTTTTTATTGGCCCTGTCTTTATTGACTTTGTTGGCAGCTTATCCTGCTTGATTGATTAAGTATTGTGTCAACATCGCTACAGGTCTGCCTGTGGCGCCTTCTTTTTTGTTGTTCCATGCCGTACCTGCGATGTCAATGTGCGCCCACTTTTGACCTTCGGTGAAGCGTGACAAGAAGCAACCAGCGGTGATCGTACCAGCTGGGAAGCCGCCGATGTTTTGCATGTCCGCGAAGCTTGTGTCTAATTGTTTTTGGTACTCGTCCCACAAAGGCAGTTCCCAAGCGCGGTCATGTACTTGTAAGCCTGCTTGAATCACATCTTGTGCCAGACCGTCGGTTTTGGTCATCACAGCAGATGCTTGGTGACCCAAGGCAACCACACAGGCACCGGTTAATGTGGCCAAATCTAAAATAACTTCAGGTTTGAATTCTTGGGCATAGGTCAAAGCGTCACACAAAATCATGCGGCCTTCGGCATCGGTGTTCAACACTTCGATGGTCTTACCAGAGTATGAGGTGATGACGTCACCCGGACGGTAAGCTTTACCATCAGGCATGTTTTCAACAGCAGGAACAATGGTCAGTAAGTTGATGTCTAGTTGCATTTCAGCGATGGCAACAAACGCGCCAATCACACTGGCTGCGCCACACATGTCGTATTTCATCTCGTCCATGTTGGCACCCGGCTTCAAAGAGATGCCGCCGGTATCAAATGTGATGCCTTTACCAACCAAAGCAACCGGTGCTTGTTTTTTATCAGTGCCGGTATATTTCAATACCACCATCTTAGGTTTGTTGTGTGAACCTTGGCCAACAGCCAATAATGCGCCCATGCCCATTTTTTTCATTTGTTTGTGGTTTAAAACGTCTAATTCGACATTGTCGTACTTGTTGGCAATTTGTTCAGCGAATTTGGCGATGTATTTTGGGTTGGCAATGTTCGGCGGGTTGTTGCCCAAATGACGGGCTGCTGTGACACCTTCTGCCATGGCTTTGGCTTGGTTGATGTAAGTGTGTAGGTTTTCATCAGCAAAAACTTCCAAAGTGTCTAAGTTGTGCTTGTTGTCTTCTTTGAAGTTCTTGGTGTCTTCATAACGGTATTCGCCATGAGATGAACCCAAAACAACCAATTTAACGGCTTGGTCAGCATCGATAGATTCAAACGTGTCACTCAATAAATAAGTGGCAACTGTTTTACAGCGTGTCTTGGCAGCCGTCGCTGAAGCTTTGTGGCTGATGTCATAAAGGGCTGTTTGAGTTAATTTGTCGTTTTTACCTAAGCCTACAATCATGATGTGTTGGCCTTTGTCATTATATAAGGTCAAAGATTCGCCGTTTTTACCTGTAAAATCAGCGTTCGCCAGTCGTTGGCTCAATTGTGCAGACAGTTCGCTGCCTAAAGCAGTAATTAAAGCGTTGTCTGTTTGGTCTTGAAAGTGGCCTACAATCAGTAAGTCAGCTGCATTGTCCGCAATGTTTTGAATGGTGGCTTTTATTTTCATGTTTTATTCCTTATATATACGAACCGCGCATTTTATACAATATGCGTCGCTTTCACCAGATTTTACTCTATGCTTTCTGGTAAAATGGCGCGCCACGAAATGAAACTTTGAATGAATACTTTAGCCAACTATTTAAGAAAACAATGTATCCAAACCAGTTTGGTGGTTTTGATGCTGCTGTTTTTGTTGATGGTGGGGACTTTGTTTACTTCTACTTTGCGCGCCATCGCGCGTGGCGTTTTACCTCCGGAGCTTTTGTTTACTGAGTTGAGTCTGCGCTCTGTTGATGTGCTCAGTATTTTGGTGCCACTCTCATTTTTCTTAGGGGTGTTGGTTTCGTTAAGTGGTTTATACCGCAATCAAGAAGCGGTCATCATGCACAGTGTGGGGTGGTCAACCAAGTCGATGTTGAAGGCACTGATGCCCCTGGCGGTGTTTGTTTTCGCTTTGATGTTATTTTTGTCTTTGGTGGTGTCTCCTGAAGCGGCTAAGATTTCAAAGGAACTTACATCTAAAGCCAACGATGAAATTTCTTTGATGGGTTTAACCGAGGGCAAGTTTCAAAAGTTTTTTTCTTCTGATGGCGTCATCTTTGTAGATAGGGTCGATGTGGAACAGCAGAAAGTTGAAAATGTTTTTGCTAACATCAGTCACGATGATCGGATTGACACCATCACAGCTGAATACGCGCACCAGTATGAAGAGGATGGTCAAAAATACATTGCACTGTTTAATGGATATCGAAATGAAGGCCAGCCTGGAACGCAAAAATACACTTTGATGAAGTTCAAACGCAATGACATTAAATTACCCAGTTTGGATGAAAAAATTGCTGACTTAGATGAGAAATCTAAAACTTCAATGGAATTATGGCAGTCAACGGATGTCAAAGAGCAAGCACAACTGCATTGGCGCATCATGCCAGCATTGACTGTTTTGGTTTTATTTGTCTTGGCAGTGAGTTTGTCTAAAACGTCACACAGAGAGGCAAAATTTGTCAACTTGGTGGTAGGTGTTTTGGCTTATGCGTTCATGGTTAACTTGTTAACTATTGGACAATCATTGTTGGAGCAGGAAAAAGTACCTATGGCTTTCGGCTTGTGGTGGGTTTACGCTGTGTTTCTAATTTACGGTGTTTGGCGCATTAAAAAAGCCGATGGCCCTTCATTAAAATGGTCAGCTTTGAAGGCTGAGGGCGCATCGTGATGGGCCTGATAACGCGATACTTATTTAAGTCAATTTCAGCGGCATTGTTGTTGGCTGTTTTGATCTTACTTTCAATTGATGTGTTGTTTGCTTTGATTAAAGAGTTAAATGACATATCGTCGGCCTATACTTTAGGTGATGTGTTCTTTTATGTGGCTTTAACCATTCCCAGTAAAATATATGAACTTTTTCCTGTCAGCGCGGTGTTGTCTGTCGTTGTTGGTCTGGGCGCCTTGGCAGCGGGTTCTGAGTTGGTTGTGCTGATGAGTTCTGGTTTCAGTAAAATTAAAATTGCTGTGGTTGCGCTGCTGTCCATTGGGTTTTGGTTGGCTTTGGTTTTGTGGTTGGGCGAGTTTGTTGCGCCAGCAGGAGAGCAAATGGCGCAAGACTTCAGGAACCATAAAATTTCTCAGGGTAAATCTATCAGTACATCAAAGGCCATTTGGTTGAAAGATGGTGATGTTGTTTTAAAAACCAAACAAATGAGGTCCAAAGGTGACGGTGGATATGAGTTGGAAGATGTGACTGTGTTTGAGCTGGTGGATAAGAAGCTTAAGCGGGTGTCGAAGGCTGAAAAGGCAACATATAAAAATGAACAATGGACGCTGGAAAACATTCAGATTTCAAAATTTGAAGTGGCTGGTGTGGACCTTGATAAGAAGTCTGACATGAAATGGTCATCTCGCATTGAACCTGAGATTTTGAATATCAGCAGCACCCGGCCAAAATATTTGAGTTTACGTGACATTAAAAAGTATCAGCAATTCACGGCTCAGAATGAAAGCATGCAATCAGCGTATCATATTGCTTGGTGGTCTAAATGGAGTTTTCCATTGTTGGTCATTGCCACAGCCATGTGCGGCGTTGTGATGTTATTCGGCCAGGTGAGGAGTGGAGGCATGGCACAGCGATTGGTTGTGGGTATTGTGATTGGTATTGTGATTTATTTGCTAAACAAGACCTTGCTTAATTATGGCGAGGTTTATCATGTGCATCCGTTCTGGGTTGCCATGTTGCCTTCCTTGGCATTGATCATGGTTCTATTTTTGGTCTTGTCAGAAAAGCTCAGGCTTTCTTAATAGAAACAGTTTTGGTGTGACTGATTTGGTCCATCCAGGTTATCTTGTCTTTGTTCCAGAGCTTGACCCAAAGGCCAAGCCCAAGTGTGGCTATACTGGCCACACCCGCCAAAAACCTTAAAGTTACCTTGCCCCATGTTAGTTGGTTGTGGTCTACAATTGCCAGCTTCCATGCACGCATGCCTAATGTTTGTCCGCCAGATTTCCATGAATAGGCAAAATACAAAAACACTTCAGCCGCGAGAAAAAATTGAAACCAAACAGTGCCTGGAGATACTTCTTCACCACCCCTCAATAACATGATAAATAGAGAAGATGTCAAAAACAGACCTAAAATAGGAAATATGTCGTACATTAGTGAAAAGAGATGTTTAAAAACTGAAGAGTGCTTCATTTTATGAATTGCCTTGTAAATGATTGAACGGCATGGATTTTATAGAAATACGCGAGCAAAATGTAACAATATTTTTCTTAATTTAGCGTAAATATTTCTTTAAATTTTTGAGAAAGGCGGGTATTCTTGTTCCCCACTGAGTCGAGTGAATCTTGAGTTTGGGTGTGTTTTGTATTGAAAAATGTGCTTAAAATCAATGGTTTCACGTATTCTTAAACTAATAATTGGAAGGGAAGGTATGCTTATATCTCACAATTCTAAAGTTAATTTGACCAAAAAAATGGTAATTTTGGCTTTAATGTTCGTTTCAGTTGCAGTAACTGCACAATTACAAACAGCAGTACAGGTGGTGACCAACACCAACAATGCAGCAGCAACATCTCAAAACAGCGTCAACCGTTTGAGTGATCAAACAGAAGAGTTGTTGGTTCAATACAGAACAGTATTGTCTGAAATTGAAAGTTTGCAGGTTTATAACCAGCAGTTAGAAACGGTTGTAAATGACCAAAACAGCGCCATTCAATCTATGAATGAGCAAATGACTGAGTTGGAATCAACTAACCGTGCCATTGTTCCTATGGTAATCGAAATGGTCGATATGATGAGGCAGATAGTTGAAGCTGATGTGCCTTTCAGAAAACAAGAGCGTTTGAGACGAGTTGCTTCATTAGAAGCCATTTTAGAAAACTCAAGTGTGACCACTTCTGAAATTTATCGAAAAGTAACTGAAGCGTATCAAATTGAGTTGGATTATGGTCGTTCTGTTTCTACATATGAAGATGAGTTGCCAGGCAATAACACCAAAGTTAAGTTCTTGCAAATAGGTCGTACAGCCTTGTTATACCAAACATTGGATGAAAAAGAGTCTGGTATGTGGAATGCATCTACCAAACAATTCGAGAAATTGGATGACAGATACAATTCAGCTATTAAGGAAGGATTGAGAATTGCTGCTAAACAAGCTGCGCCAAACTTGATTGGCTTGCCAGTTATCATGAGCACAGGAGAATAAGATGAGAAAATTAACTACTTTGTTATTGGCACTGTGTTTTTCGGCAACTGCTGTTCAAGCACAAGATATGTCTTTAGATCAGTTGTTGAATGTTGTTAAAAAGGCAGCAACTGAAAGCTCTGCAGCAAACAAAAAACGTGAAGCAGAATTCAAAAGCAAGCGTGACCAACAGCGCCGTTTGTTGAGTGAAGCTCGTGCACAGTTGGCAGCTTTAGAACGTCGTACAGAAGAATTAAAGTTGGCTTACGACAACAACGAAAAAACATTGGCTGAACTGGAAACTACTTTGGCTGAGCGTTCTGGTAACTTGGGTGAAATGCAAGGTACCGTTAAAGTATTGGCTGGCGACTTAAGAAGCGCTTTAGAAGAGTCTATGACTTCTGCTGAATTGCCTGGTCGAATTGAGTTTTTAACTCAGTTGGCTTCACAAACTAAATTACCTAACATTCAAGAATTGCGTCAACTGTGGTTGGAAATGCAAACTGAAATTGTCGAAGAAGGTAAGATCTCTAGGTTCACGGCCGATATTCGTGATGAGCGTGGAGAAATTGAAAGTAATGTAGAGGTCACTCGAGTTGGTACGTTCAATGCGTTCGATTCAAATGGTAAGTTTTTGATCTGGAAATCTGCTGCTGATGCTGGTACTGGTACTGGTAAAGGTGAGTTGATGCGTTTGTCAAAACAACCTGCGGCTCAATATGCTGGTTTGGCTAAAAGTTTTGTTAATACGCCGGCGGGCCAATTAGGCGAAGTGCCAATGGATTATACCCGTGGTACCATTTTACAGCTGGTGATTCAGACTCCAAGTTGGCAGGACAAAGTAAAACAAGGTGAAGAAGTGGGTTATACCATTTTGATTATGGGTGGTATCGGTTTGGTAATTGCTATCATCAAGTTCTTCATGTTGTTAGGTTCTGGTTCAAAAATCAAATCTCAATTAAAGAAAAAGCAACCAAGTCAAAACAATGCTTTGGGTCGTATCATGTCTGTATATACTGAAAGTCCAGATACTGACATTGAGACAATGGAATTGAAACTAGATGAGGCCATTTTGAGAGAGACCGGACCTCTAGAGTCAGGTTTGTCTATCATTAAAGTATTTTATGTGATTGCACCTTTAATGGGTCTGTTAGGTACAGTTGTTGGTATGATTCAAACCTTCCAAATGATCACATTAATGGGTACTGGTGATCCTAAATCTATGGCTGGCGGTATTTCTATGGCCCTGGTAACTACAGTGTTGGGCTTGGTTGTTGCCATTCCTTTGACTGTATTGCACTCAATCTTGCAATCTATGGCGCGTAAACAAACGCAAATCCTAGAAGAGCAAAGTGCAGGCATCGTAGCCCGTATGGCGGAGAAATAAGATGTTTTGGCTCAAAGAGCGTTGGTATAGCATTTTATCTTTTATTGACATGGGTGGCCCAGTGCTCTGGGCCATCATGGTGTTATTATTTGTGATGTGGCTGATGATTCTTGAGCGTTCTTGGTTCTATTTTGTAACTTATCCTAAGATGAGAAACAAAATCATTAAAGAATGGGACGAGCGAGAAGACACAACCACTTGGTTTGCCAGAAGAATCAAAGAAGCAAAAGTTTCTGAAGCATCAATCAGTTTGCGTTCAGGTTTAGGCTTTTTAGAGTCTTTGGTTGCCATCAGCCCATTATTTGGATTGTTTGGAACTGTTTATGGCATGTTGCAAGTATTTGACATCATGGCAATTGCTGGTACCAGTAATGCCAGAGCGATGGCCGGTGGTGTTTCAAAAGCCACTGTACCGACTATGGCTGGCATGGTTGCTGCACTGTCTGGTGTATTTTTTACGACTTTCTTCAAGCACAAAGCGGCGGTTGAAGCGGAAAAATTAGAAGACAGAATGCAGTCACATTGAAAATTTATTGAACCTGGACCATTGGTTCAGGTCAATAACATTGAGTAAAAAGAGAATTGAACAATGAAGAAAAGACATTTTCAAGAAGACGAAGCAGAAATCAACATCACGCCCATGCTGGACGTAGTATTCATCATGTTGATTTTCTTTATCGTAACAACTTCATTTGTAAAAGAAACAGGTGTTGATATTTCAAGACCATCTAATTCAAATGCCAAGCAAGTCAAAAAAGGAAATATTTTGGTTGCTATCAAAGACGATGGTGCGATTTGGATTAACAAACAAGAAGTTGATTTACGTGCGGTTAGATCTCGTGTAGAAAAAATGCATGCGGAAAACCCAGAAGCCAGTGCAGTTATTATTGCTGATCGTGGGTCTCGTACAGGTGACTTAGTACAGGTAATGGATCAAATTAAATCAGCTGGTGTTGAAAGTATTTCGATCGCTGCAGAAAAAGATCAGGGGTAAGTTGTATGAGTTTACCTCGCTATATTCTAGTTGCTTTTGCTGCTGCATTTATTACGGTTACTTTGTATCTGTTAATGCATCACTTGGTTAGCCAAGCTGCTGATAACCGTAATAATGATGATGAGTTGCCTTCTATTGATTTTACGAAAGTAAAATTAGAGGATGAGGTGAGAGAGCGTTCTCGAAGAATCCCTAAGAAGCCACCACCACCAAAAGAGCCGCCACCGCCACCAAAACTGAATGTTGCTCAGCAGCAGCAAGTAGTTAATAACATGCCAATGGCAAATATTCCTAATTTAGATTTGGGTATGGGTGGAGATGGTCCGTTTTTAGGTCAATTGGGTTCAGTAGATATGGGTGCAGAAGGTGGCGTAATTCCCATTGTTCGAATCGCGCCTCAGTATCCACGTAAGGCACTGATGGCTAAAATTGAAGGGTGGGTTAAGGTTCAATTTACAATTACTCCAGGTGGAACAGTTTCTAATCCACAAGTGGTTGATTCAAAACCTAAACGCATATTCGACCGTGAAGCCATTCGAGCAATCTTAAAGTTTAAATTTAAACCAAAGGTTGTTAATGGTCAGCAGGTAGAGCAAATTGCTACTCAAACCATTGAGTTTGATTTGCCAGACAGTTAATGAGGAGCTATTCATGAATAAATTAATCACTGTAAGTGCTTTGTTATTGTCGTCAACTTCATTGTTGGCAGGATCATTAAAGACTGACAACCCTGAAAGAAAGCCATCTGCTCAAGTCATCATGTCTGAGGTTCAATCTAAAAGGGTCACTAAGTTGAGTGAATTCTTGGCAGATGAGAAATACGCGGAAGCTAAATCAGGTTTGGAAGCTATGTTGGTTAAGACCAACCCTAAGCGTGATGCTTATGTTCAATCATTGTTGCATCAACTGCTTGGCCATGCAGCTTCCGCTCAAGGTGACTACAAAGCCACAGCACGTCATTTTCAAAAATCTATTGATTTAGATGCGATGCCTAATACAACTCATTTCAGTATGATGTTGCAATTGGCTCAGATCAAAATGGCGGACCAAGATTATCAAGGTGTTTTAAAGTCTTTGGATGAATACTTTAAAGTTGTAGATGAGATTCCAGATAAAGCTTTTGCTGTTAAGGCAAATACTCATGCGCAATTAGAACAGTTCAGAGAAGCGCAAAAAGCCATAAAGCAGGCCATAGCATTGGCTGATAAGCCCAATGAATCTTGGTACCAGCTTTTGTTGTCTACGCATGCCGAATTGTCTGAATATAAGCAAATGGCAGAGGTGTTGGAAATTTTGATAGGTCTGGCTCCTGAGAAGAAAATCTATTGGAAACAGCTGTCTTCAGTTTATTTTACTTTAAAAAATGACAAAAAATCACTGGCTGTTTTGGCGCTAGCCGAAAGGAAAGGGTTATTATCTGAAGAAAGTGAATACCTACAACTGTACAAGATGTACTCATATAATAATGTTCCTTATGAAGGCGCTAAATTATTAGAGCGTGCCATGAATGAGAAAAAAGTTGAGGCCAATTTCAAAAACTTAAAGCAATTGGGACAAACTTGGTACGCCGCTAAAAATGTCGACAAATCATTGGCAGCGTATGACAGAGCAAGTGAGTTTGCTAAAGACGGTGAAATGGATTTAACTCGTTCATTTTTGTATTTAGACATGGAGAACTGGTCTAAAGCCGTTTCTTCTATAACATCTGCATTGAAAAAAGGCGGTTTAAGTGACGATAAGATGGGCAATGCTTGGTTGATGTTAGGTATGAGTCATGCAAGCTTGAAAAACTATCCTCAGGCGAGAAAGGCTTTTAACAATGCAATAAACTATAAAAAATCAAGAAGTAATGCACAGCAATGGTTGAATCATTTAACCACGTTGGAAGAAAAGGCAAAAGCAACGACTGCCCAAGCTCAGCCGTAATCAACTTTTGATGTATTAAAAGCTGGAAAAAGGACTTTCCAGCCACTTTTTTCTTACTTATGAAATTGGCAAAAGCTAACACCTCACTTTTTTAAAATAAAAACATCCTTATTTGATGTAGTCTTGGGTTTATCTAAAGAGTATTTCAACAAACAAATACACAAACTATTAATGCAATTCACGACACCAGCTAATGAAGCTTAAATAACCCTGCTTCATTTCTAGAAAAAGTGGAATTTATGAAAGATATACATAGAATGAAGTGTCTTATTGAATTATTTTGACTATTTACGGCCATAAACCGAGAAAAACAGGAAATTTATGAAAAAAATATTAATTTTGGCAGCCGCTGCTCTAACGTCAACACAAGGTGTAGCAGAAGATGATTTGGTGAAATACACCATGGCGTTACAAAAAATCGCCTCTCCTGCAACAAAAGTTGTTGCAGTGTCTGATACGCCAATAAAGGGTGTAAAAGAAATATTAGTTGATGTGGGTCGTGGATCAGAAGTGATGTACATCTCCGAAGATGGCAAATATTTGGTTAATGGATCATTGTTTGATATTGAAAACAGGGTTGATTTAACGGATGCCAAAAAAACTCAAATGCGTAAAGATGTGATGAAAGCATTTGGAAAGGGCGACACCATAGATTTTTTTCCTGAAGAAGGGAAAATGACCAGTCATGTCACCGTTTTCACAGACATAGATTGTGGCTACTGCCGCAAACTACATGCAGATATGCAGGGTTATAATGACCTTGGTATCGGCGTGTCATACTTGTTTTTCCCCAGAGCGGGTTTAAATTCTGCTTCTTTTGATAAAGCGGTCAATGTTTGGTGTGCCAACGACAAGCAAGAAGCAATGACATTGTCTAAAGCAGGTGAACCTGTTGAGCCAAAAACATGTGACAACCCAATAGCGGCACAGTACAAAGCGGGTGTAACTGCGGGTGTGTCTGGCACACCAGCAATTGTGCTCGATGACGGTACATTGATGCCAGGTTATTTGCCACCTGCTCAATTGAAACAGCGTATGGATATGCTGGCAATGAAAAAATAAGTTTTCAATAACACAAAAAAAGCCGCTTTTATGCGGCTTTTTTTGTGGCATTCATCAGCGCTATTAAACGCTTTCATGTAAAATAACGTGTTTTTTTTGAACTCTCAGATATTGGCAAATCCTATGGCGCTTCATATATATACATTTGTGGGTGGCGAAAGTCACTCTGCTTTCCGTTTGAGGAAGTTGAATCAAGCTTTGAATAATAAGGCCGTTATTGAGCAAGCTAAGTACATATATGTCTTAGAAGCTTCCAAGACGTTGTCAGATGCAGAGTTGTCACTAGTTTCACAGTTATTGCATGCAGAACAACAAGCGTTGAATTTTTCTCAAAGCAGTGTGGTGATGTTACCGCGAGTGGGAACCATATCACCGTGGTCAACAAAAGCCACTGATATATTTAAGCATTGTGACCTAGATTCAGTTAATCGAATTGAAGCGGGACAAATGTATGTCTTTACTCAAAATGTAAATACAGCGCCTGCTGAGATATATGATCGAATGACGGAGCAAAGGTTTACAGGCTTGGAGCATTTGTCAGATTTATTTAATCATGAGCAGGCAAAGGCTGTCACCGCAATCGATTTATCTGATGGTAAAGAAGCACTTGAAGATTTAAATCAAACTTTAGGACTGGCTTTGTCATCGGAAGAAATAGATTACCTTTTTGACGCCTATCAAAAAGCAGGAACTGCACCAACTGATGCAGAGCTCATGATGTTTGCTCAAGCCAATTCAGAGCATTGTAGGCACAAAATTTTCAATGCTGAGTGGACGATAGATGGTGAAGTGCAGCCACTGAGTCTATTCAAAATGATTAAAAACACAGAGGCCAAAACTTCGCAAAAAGCATTGTCTGCATACAAAGACAATGCTGCAGTGTTTGCAGGTGGTAAAGGCCAACGATTGATTAATGGAAGTGAAGACAATTCTTACCAATTTGAAGACCAAGAAATAGATGTTTTAATCAAAGTAGAAACACACAATCACCCAACAGGCATTGAACCCTTTGCTGGTGCAGCCACTGGGTCTGGTGGTGAAATACGTGATGAGGCGGCGACAGGACAAGGCGCTAAACCCAAAGCAGGATTGTGTGGTTTTTCAGTCAGTCATTTACATATTCCAGGCTATCATCAGCCTTGGGAAAATGAATCGCCTGGCACACCTGAAAGGATGGCAACCTCATTTGAAATCATGCAAAAAGGGCCTATAGGTGCGGCAGCATTTAATAATGAATTTGGCCGACCTAATATCTGCGGTTACTTTAGAAATTTTGAATTGCCAGTTGGTGATACCCAGTGGCGAGGCTACCACAAGCCGATTATGTTGGCAGGTGGTATGGGTAATATCAATCACATCCATGTACCCAAACAAGACACCTTGCCTGGTGATTATGTTATTGTACTGGGTGGTCCCGCGATGTTGATTGGATTGGGCGGCGGTGCAGCCAGCTCAATAACCAGCGCTGATGGGCAAGAAGATTTAGACTTTGCCTCCGTACAACGCGGTAATCCTGAAATGGAACGCCGCTGCCAAGAGGTCATTGATCGTTGTTGGCAACAAAAAGTTGACAGCCCCATCCGTTCAATTCATGACGTTGGTGCAGGTGGTTTGTCAAATGCCATCCCTGAGATTCTGGATGATGCGGCAGTAGGCGGTGAAATTGAATTGCGACGTTTACAAATTGATCATGTATCCATGTCTCCAATGGAAATATGGTGTAATGAATCACAAGAACGCTATGTGTTGTCAATTAAACCGGAAAAGCTGGCGGAATTTGAAGCCTTGTGTGCTCGTGAGCGATGTCCGTATGCAGTGATGGGGCAGGCAACAGTGGCGCAAACTTTGAAAGTAAATGATGAGTTATTTAATAACACACCAGTTAACGTGCCGATGTCTTTGTTGTTTGGAAATACGCCTAAAACAGAAATTAAAATCAACCATGCCCAACCAAAAGGTGAGTCATTTGTTAATCAAGTGGAGTCATTGAAAGTTGCAGCTGAACAAGTTTTGGCGTTTCCTACAGTTGCCAGTAAAAAATATTTAATTACCATCGGAGACAGGACGGTTTCCGGGATGATCCACCGAGATCAAATGGTGGGCCCGTGGCAGGTGCCTGTTGCAGACTGTGGAATCACCTTGCGTGATTATCATGGCTTGGCAGGTGAGGCCATGAGTATGGGTGAACGTACGCCAGTGGCTTTAATCAATCCAGCCGCTTCGGCAAGATTGGCGGTTACAGAAGCCATTACAAATTTAGCATCAGTTCAAATCAATGACTTGAATTTGATTAAGTTGTCAGCGAACTGGATGGCAGCCAGTTCACAGCCTGGTGAATACCAAGCATTGTATGAAGCGGTTAAAACCATAGGTATGGAGTTGTGTCCGAGTTTAGATATTGGTATTCCGGTTGGTAAAGATTCGTTGTCAATGCACACCTCTTGGAAAGTGGCTGGTAAGGACCGTGCAGTTACTTCCCCTATGTCATTAGTGATTTCAGCCTTTGCTCCAGTAGAAGATGTGAAAAAGCATGCCACTCCTCAGTTATCAGGTAAAAAGGGTAATGCCTTGTATTTGATTGATTTGTCGGCAGGAAAAAACCGGTTGGGGGGTTCTATTTATTATCAAACACAGAAGCAAATGGGCACAGAGTCAGCCGACCTAGACTCTCCTGTGGTTTTGAAAAACATGTTTGCCATGATGCAAAGCTTACATGCCAGTGGGGATTTGTTGGCATACCATGATCGATCAGACGGTGGTTTGTTAGCCACATTAGCCGAAATGGCGTTTGCGGGTCATTGCGGGCTAGATGTGGGTTTAGCAGGCGGAGATTTGGCTTCACAGTTGTTCAGTGAAGAGCCAGGTGCGGTGGTAGAAATAGATCCAAGTGCAGTGAATGTATTTCATGCGCTGGCTGAAAAACATGGTTTGCAAGATAACATTTCTCAAGTGGCGGTGATTAATGACACGCAAACTTTTGATATCAATGAAGGTCAAATCTATTGGACTTTGAGTGAGTTAGAGCAAATTTGGTCTAAAGCCAGTTATATGATGGCCAGACACAGAGATAACCCAGCGTCTGTTGATTCAGAATTTGGACTGTTGGGTGAAGACAATCCAGGGATTAAGCCTTTGACAAAGTTTGATTTCAGCGAATCGCAAATCAAGCCATATGCTAAAAAAGCCAAACCAAAATTGGTAGTGCTGCGAGAGCAGGGTGTGAATGGTCAAAATGAAATGGCAGCTGCTTTTATGCTAGCTGGATTTGATTGTGTGGATGTGCATATGTCTGACTTACTCTCTGGCGATAAAAACTTATCATCTTTCAGTGGATTGGTTGCTTGTGGTGGATTCTCTTACGGTGATGTGCTGGGTGCAGGGTTGGGCTGGGCTAAAACGATTTTATTTAATCCCAAATTAAAAGCAGAATTTAAGGCGTTTTTTGAAGACGAGAAGAAGTTTGCTTTGGGTGTCTGTAATGGTTGTCAAATGCTGTCAGGTTTACGCAGTTTGATTCCTGGTACTGACCATTGGCCTGACTTTGTTCGTAATGAGTCTGAACAGTTTGAAGCCAGGTTTTCACAATTAGAAATCCCAGCAGGGAATAGCATGTTTTTTGAAGGCATGTCTGGCGCAAGAATACCAGTTGCGATTGCACATGGAGAAGGTCGAGCAGATTTTGGTGGGCAGAAAGTCGAACCGACTGTGATTGCGGCACAATATATTGACAATCATGGGCAAGCCACCCAAACATACCCATATAACCCCAACGGCTCAACACAAGCGGTGGCTGCTGTCACTAATGATTCAGGGCGTGTTTTGGCGATGATGCCGCACCCTGAGCGCGTGTTCCGAACGGCTCAAATGTCGTGGGCGCCAAATGAGTGGGGTGAAAACTCACCTTGGATGCGCATGTTTTATAATGCAAGAAAGTTTGTAGGTTAAAGTGAAGTCACCAATAAAACAATTGATAATAAGTGCAGCGTTATATTTGCCGCTGTGCTTTTTTATTTGGTTTTATGGGGCAGCATTTTGGGTGATGCCTGTCCGTTGGCTGACTGAATTGACATTGAATATATGGCAGGCTGATTTGTTTAATGGTGTGGTGCAAAACCAATACCTGCTTGTTGTTGAAACGCTTATATTTCCTACACAGGCGATGACCGGCCATGAAGGAAAGATTGCTGTTTTAGATGTTCAGGTGAACCCAATGATATACGGTTATGGGCTGGCAGTAATCGGAGGTTTAGTGGCTTCTTTGCCGGACTTGTCGTGGCAGAAAAAAATGATTCAAATCATGATAGGCTATGTGATGATTGTATTGGTTCAAAGCTTTGGTTCGTTTTGGCAAACCATAAAACACCTGCTGTTCAGTGGTGGTGATGCACAGCAAGCCATATTGGATACGGGTATTTCTCCAGATTTGGTGGCTGCCATGTATCAATTGTCATATTTGATTTTGCCCGCAGTTATGCCCATAGTGTTGTGGATTTTAATGAACAGAAAATTCATAGAGTTCTTGGTAAATAACAAGGACTCTGAAACTGCTGATGATGAACCGGCTTAGAATATTGAACAGAATAAAGAACTTTAATCAGATTGTAATGTCTGATGGATGAAATATAAAATGACAGATTCGTCACAAATGACAGAAACAATGACAACAGATAAAACCGAAGATCAAGCTGAAACAATAACAGCAACCGACGTGCAAGATGTGCCTGAAAAGCCAAAAGGCTTTGAAGCGCAGTTATGCGAATATTTGGTTGAGCAAGGGCGAATCAAGGAAGAAGACTTACAGCGAGGTGTTCGATTACACCATGAAAGTTTTGGTGGGTCGTTGGTGCCATTGCTGGTGCGTTTGGGTCTGGCATCAGAACGTGATGTGGCCTTGAGTTTACATGAGTTGATGGATTTGCCATTGATGAATGACAAATCCATGCCAGAAACGGTTACCACAGAAACTGAGTTTCCATTGCGCTTTATGCGCGAAAGTCAATTTGTTCCTATTGATGAAAGCGATGATACATTGTCAGTTGTGATGGTTTATCCTTTTGATGAGTTTTTAATCAAAGCCATTAATATGGCTGCACATAAAAAAATCGACATTAAAATTGGCATGCCATCTGATGTAGAAAATGCCATTGAAAAATATTTTGGTGGTGGTAAGTCGGCAATGGGTCAAATCGTTGAAGGATTGTCTCACGACGGTGATGAAGAAGAGGATGTCGAACACCTTAAAGACTTGGCTTCTGAAGCACCTGTAATCCGATTGGTAAATATGGTCATGCAACGCGCTGTAGAATCTCGCGCATCAGACATTCATATTGAGCCTTTCGAGAACCGCTTGAAAGTACGTTACCGTGTAGATGGCGTGTTACATGAGGTTGAGTCACCACCGGCCAGGTCAACTTCAGCAGTTATTTCTCGAATCAAAATCATGGCGAAGCTGAACATTGCTGAGCGGCGGTTGCCTCAAGATGGGCGTATCATGTTGCGGGTTCAAGGTAAAGAGCTGGATTTACGTGTATCAACCGTGCCAACATCATACGGCGAAAGTGTGGTCATGCGTATTCTTGATAGGGAAAGCATTGTATTTGATTTCCATCAATTGGGATTCAGGGAAAACACTTTGGATCCTTTTATGAAAGTGTTGGAAATGCCTCATGGTATTTTGCTGGTGACGGGGCCAACAGGTAGTGGTAAAACCACCACCCTTTACACCGCATTACAAAAACTGAATACCGAAGACAGAAAAATCATTACGGTTGAAGACCCAGTAGAGTATCAATTGACAGGCATCAATCAAATTCAAGCGAAATCGTCGATTGGACTGGACTTTTCATCGGCATTGCGTGCGATTGTACGACAAGATCCTGACATTATCATGATTGGTGAGATGCGAGATTTGGAAACCGCTCGAATTGCGATTCAATCTGCACTGACGGGCCACTTGGTGCTGTCAACCATTCACACGAATTCAGCAGCAGGTGGAATCACTCGATTGATTGATATGGGCGTTGAAGATTATCTTTTGACCTCAACCATTAATGGCCTATTGGCCCAACGTTTGACCCGTCGCTTAGACAAAAGCAGCATGGAAAAATATCCGGTAATGCCAGAGATGGTAGAAGAGTTGAAATTGCATGAAATCAGTGATGACAAGGAATTTCACTTTTATCGACCTCAACCTTCAGAGACAAACCCAACTGGTTATGGTGGCAGGTTGTCAATTTTAGAGTGCCTTACCATGACTGAGGACATCAGGCGATTGGTCATGAAAGGAGCAACTGCAGGCGAGTTACAAAGACAAGCACAAGCTGAAGGTATGTTAACCATGTATCAAGATGGTTTGTTGAAATGTTTGGCAGGTGACACCAGTTTTGAAGAAGTCATCAGGGTGTCACACGAATAATGGCTCAATTTATCTACAAAGCAATCACTCCGACAGGCGAACAATTGGAAGGTCAAATGGAAGCTTTCAGTGAAGCTGAGGTGATTGTTAAAATTCAAGAAGCAGGCAACATTCCTGTTTTAGCTAAAGAAATGAAGGCGGGGTTTTCATTTGAAAACTTGATGGCCAACCGCAAGAAAGTGTCACAAAAACAGGTTGGTTTTTTTACTGAGCAACTTGCCACATTGTTGAATTCTGGTATGCCTTTGGATCGGTCGTTGTCAGTGATGATTGAACTGTCAGATGATGAGCGCATCAAAACCATGGTTGAACAGATTAGAGATAAAGTTCGTGGTGGTGGTTCGTTATCAGATGCAATGGAAGAGCAGCATGGCGTTTTTTCAACCATGTACACCAATATGGTTCGTGCCGGAGAAATGGGCGGCACTTTAGAGCTCTCATTACAGCGACTAAGTGATTACTTGAAATCTTCAAAAGAGCTTAAAGATTCGGTGGTTTCTGCGATGATTTATCCTGCCATTTTATTGGTGCTGGCTGTGGGTTCTTTGTTTATTTTGTTGGCCAAAGTGGTGCCTAAATTTAAACCTTTGTTTGAAGATGCAAACATTGAATTACCTTTGTTAACTCAGGTGGTGTTTGCAGGTGCTGAATTGGTGCAAAGTTTTTGGTGGGTGTTTGTAATTTTAATTGTGGCAGTGGTTGCAATAATAAAACAACAACTGAAAGACACAGAATTTCGATTTAAAGTCGATCAAAAAATGCTCAAACTGCCTTTGTTTGGCGAGTTGATTACCCGTGTGGAAACAGCAAAGTTCACTCGCACGTTGGGTACCTTGGCAGACAGTGGTGTACCCTTGCTATCTGGCTTGGGCGTGGCAAAAAAAGTGATAAACAACACGGTGTTGTCTAAAGCGATAGCCAATGCGACTGAAAAGGTCAAGCACGGCATACCTTTGTCAGATGCTTTGGCTAAAGAAGAGTCCTTCCCGCGATTGGCGCAGCAGTTGCTGAGTGTGGGTGAGGAGACAGGTAATTTAGATGAGATGCTGGTCAGGGCATCTGATACTTATGACAGTGAAGTTAAAAATACAATAGACCGCATGTTGTCGGTGTTGGTACCTATTTTGGTATTGGCATTGGCAGGTATGATTTTTACCATAGTGTTCGCCATCTTGATGCCGATGATGAACATGAGTGAATTGGTTGGTTAATAAATAATTTAAGTGAGAAAAGCATATGAAAAATAGAAAAAAATTCAGCGCAGCGCAACAAGGTTTCAGTTTGATTGAGGTTTTGGTTGTGATGACCATTTTGGCTGTTATTTTTGGCATGGTGGTAAGGAATGTGACTGGAGGCCAAGACAAAGCCAAGCAAAAACAAGCACAGATTATGGTGCAAAAATTAACCCAAGCAGTGCAAGAATTCAGTTTGGATACGGGTAATTTACCTGATTCATTGGATCAGCTGGTTAATGATTCAGGTGATTCGATGTGGATGGGCCCTTATGTCAAGGAAAAAGAGCTGAAAGACCCATGGGGTGAGTCTTATCACTATTCTACCCAGTCACAACACGGTCAAAGTTTTGATGTTTATTCATATGGAAAAGACAAAAGCCCAGGTGGTGATAAGTTGGGTTTAGATATTGGTAATTGGCAGTAAGAATGCGAAAAGGCGACGGTTTCACTTTGATTGAAGTTTTGGTGGTGTTGGTCATGTTGGCCATCATTGCAGGTACCGTTGCGTTTAATATGTCTGGTTCCATGAAAGCCACAAAAATCAGGGCGGCAAGCAAAGATTTGGTGGCGGCATTAAGATATACACGTTCTCAGGCGGTCGTTAAACATAAAGAGCAGCGTCTGATGATAGACGTTGAAAGCAAATCTTATCAAGCACCTGGAAAAAAGAAAGTGACTTTTCCTGAAGGCATGGAGCTGAAGGTTTTTGCGGCAGAGTCGGAAGTGCCAAGTGAAACTCAAGCGGGTTTTAGGTTCTTTTCAGATGGTTCTTCAACGGGTGGACGTGTGACCTTAATCTATGAAGAGCGTTTTTGGCGGATCAATGTGGCTTGGCTTACTGGAGAAATCCGTTTGTTTCAAGACACTGAGGTTTAATGATGTACAAGCAGCGCTCCCAAGGTTTTACTCTAATTGAAGTGATCGCGTCTTTCACGATCTTAGCCATGACTTTTATGGTTGTTCTTGAAATTTTGTCTAACTCTTCACGTAACACCATCAAGTCTTCGGAGCAAACCAAGCTGGCTTTATTGGCGCAAAGCAAAATGGATGAAGTGGGTATTACGATTCCTGTTGAAGAAGGTACTGAATCTGGTGACTTTGAAGATGGTATCACTTGGCAAATCGACATCACACCTTATGAAGCGGAATATGAAGGTAACACGAGTATGGATTTTGCACCTGTTGAGTTGTTCAAAGTACAGTTGGTGATTGCTTGGGTTGATGGCTTGGGTAAAAACAGAGAGGCGATTTTTTCTACATTGAGGGCAATGACTCCCGATTTTGATCGAGGTCCCGGTGGTTAATCAAAAACAGCAAGGTTTTACCTTGATTGAAGTCATCGTTGTCTTTACATTGTTGGCGATGATTATGGCGATGATTTTTTCTGGCCTTGACTCAGGAAGGAGAACGGCAGAAAAAGGAGAAAAACGCATTTCAGCAATCAATGAAATGCGGGTGGTGCAGGGCATCATAAGAAGACAGGTTTCTAGGGCAATGGCAATTGGTATAGAAGAAGATGATGAAGGCCAAATGGCATTATTTTATGGCGATGAAAATTCTGTCACTTTTATTTCTCAGATGCCAGGTTATCTTGGAAATGCTGGGCCACATATTCAAAAGATTGAAATTGCGGAAGATGGAGATGGTAAGTATTTACAATACCGTCATGGCATGGTGAGTAATTATGACGATGAAGATGAGCAGTCTGGATTTGATGATGCTGAGCCCATTGTGCTGATGGAAAATATCCGAAGTGGACAGTTTGCATTTATTGAGGTTGGTGAAGATGGATTGCCGACGGATTGGGTGTCAGAGATAGAAAACACCGCTTCCATGCCTATGATGGTTCAATTAGACTTAGAAATGAACCAAGATGCCAAAGAACAATGGCCGATAATGCAAGTGGCGATACAAGTGGATGGCAGCAGTACCAGAACCAGACGCAGAAGCTCTTTGAATTTATTAAACCAAAGAAGCAACTCAGGCAAGGAATTGCAGTGAAAAGTCAGTTGAATCAAAAAGGTGTGGCTTTGGTATTGGTGCTTTGGATTACCTTGTTGATGACGGTGATTGCGGGCAGTTTTGCTTTGTCAGCAAGGACTGAGTATATGCAATCACGAATTGTTTTTTCATCAACTCAAGCCAGATATATAGCAGAGGCTGGATTGAATATGGCCGTATTCCAACTGAGGAACCCTGACCCTGAGGCACGATGGATTCCAGATGGAAGGGTCCAAGAATTGGATTTTGAAGGTGCGAAAATTGAGCTGAGAATAACTGATGAGTCAGGGAAAATTGATATCAACCAGGCCAATGAGGAACTTTTAATGGGATTGTTTGCCTCAGTAGGTGTTGAGTTTGACGAAGCTTTGGCTTTGGCAGATAAGATATTGGACTGGAAAGATGCTGATGAGGAAGTCAGGTTGGGTGGGGCAGAAGATCAAGATTACTTTTCAGCAGGCTATGCCTATGGTGCAAAAGATGCGCCCTTTGACTCAGTTCCCGAGCTGGTACAGGTAATGGGTATTGACTATGAGACCTATTTAAAAATAGAGCCTGCCATCACGGTCTACTCAGGCAGGAATAACATCAATTTGGGGTTTGCCCCTAAAGAGGCATTGATGGCTATTGATGGTATATCAGCAGAAATGGCCGATGACTTTATCAGACAGCGACATGAAATTGATGACATCAGTACAGAGTTACCTTTATTGTCTGAGGGTTATGCAGGACAATTGAGGGGTGGTGGAACCACTTTCAGTATTATAAGTAAAGCCACTTTGCCGAATGGGCAGTGGGCAGAATTTGATGCCACCATCAGAATGGGCGGCACAGTTAATGGCAAGCCATTTCGAGTGGTGCGCTGGAGAGACAACGAACACAAATGACAACTATTGTAGATAAAATCGTTACCCCAATCAGTACTTGGTACCAAACTTCAGGCGTTCGTGCGTTTTGGGATTGGTGGACTGAGTCAATGATGGAATGGGTGCCAGAAAGGAAGCGGAAACAATTTTTTCCAAAACAAGAGCAGCTGTTTATAAGTGGGTCAGATGATTCAATTGCCTTGTGGATTCAAAATACAGGTGAGGCAACACAGTTGCCAGAAGATGAGTCATTAGTAGATAAACAGTGGTGGCACCAGCTCAATCATCATGTGGCGCAATCTGACGTGCAATCGAAAGTCACTTATTTGATACCAAATGAACATGTGTTAATCAGAGAAGTTGCTATGCCTACTGCGGCATTAAGCAACATTGATGCTGTTTTAGGTTATGAATTGGACAAATACATTCCCTTTAATCCTCAAGAAGTGGTGTTTGCCAGTCAACCCATGCTTGCGGAAGAGGGTGCAGAAAAGACGCCGGTTCAACTGGTGGTAGCACAAAAATCATTAATTGAAGCAATAGAGACAGAGGCGAGTAACAAGGGTGTTCAATTATCAGCGATTGATGTTAACTTAAGTTCAGCAGAATCGCCTAAGGCCTTGGGTGTCAATTTATTAACTGAATCATTAAGAAAGAAAAAAGACTGGAGTAATATTAAGCTTAATTTGTTATTGCTGGCAGCGGTTGTCGCGATGATTTGGTTTGTGATGTTCAATTCAATAGAAAATAAAATAGATAAAATTGAGCGTCTCGAAGCCCAAACGGATGAATGGAGAAGGGACGCTCGTCGTGCTAAATTGCTAGAGACTGAATTGAATGCATCTATTCAAGCAGCTAATTTTTTGGGTGATAAAAAAGTTAATGCAGCCAGTGCCATATCAATCATGGATGAATTGACTCGAATGATTCCACAAAACAGTTATTTGACTCGGATCATTTTAGATGAAGAGCGTATAGAAATTGTTGGACAATCAGATAATGCCAATGCATTGGTGCCGATATTAAATAAATCGGACTTGTGGTTTGAGCCAGAAATAGTGGGTCAAGTCATGCCAGATGCACGCACTGGAAAAGAAAAGTTCACAATCAAAGCGGCGCTGAAAGCCCCAGAGGAGACGACAGATGACGCTTGATAAAAACATGAATCGATGGGCCGCATTGACGGTTCTTTTAATGGTGTCTGTGATTGTTTATTTTTTATTCTTTCACAACTTTTTCGTGACACATGCAGGTATGAACGAATCTGTTGATGAGTTGAATCGCTCACGTCAGAAGTACATCAATCAGGCGGCTAAATCCCCCAAGCTGAAAGAAAAGCTTAAAGAAGTGAAGTTACAAGTTGGAAGTAATGACGAATTTCTCAAAGCTGAAACAAAAAACCTGGGTAATGCAGAGTTAACTTCAACTTTTAAAAACATTTTTAATGAGCAAGGTGCGGAAACGGCAGAGTGTCAAATAGTCAGTCAACAGCCCACACAAGACAGGGATTTGGACCAATTTGAAAAAGTGGTATTGCGTGTTAGAATGCGCTGCCAATATGAAATCTTTGCGAATATTTTGGCCCGATTAGAGCAGAATTTACCGTCTTTGTTTATTAACGACTTAAGGATAGAGGCAAGAAATGTCAGTCGCTACAGAAGAAAAGGCAAGAACAGTGAGCCAGCCGCTGAAAGTGTGGAAATCAGGTTTGAATTGTACGCCTACCTAAAAAACCCAATTGAGAAAAGCGATGAAAAATAATTTGTTAGCGCAGGTTTTACTGGGGTTGTTGGGTATTTTGTTGCTGTTAGCTTCTATACAAATGTTTGGTATTGGCCAAGGGTTGAGCGAACTTGAAGCTGAACAATTTGATGAAAAACAATTGAACCAATTGGTTGATAAAGTTTCTGATACTGCTCCGGATGGAAAGGAAAAAGAAAGGCAGTTAGAGCAAATTGTTGCCTTGCCATTATTCAGTTCGACAAGAGAACCTTATGTAGGGCCGATAATTGGTATAGAGCCTACTATTGATGAGCCAGTTGCTTCACCTTTAGATGCAAAAGTTTCTAGTATTGTCATCACAGGAGATAACAGTTATGTGATTATCCAAGACAATGTCAGTAAAGAACGGTTGACATTGGCGCAAGGTATGCCATTAGAAGGCGAACAAGGACTATGGACTGTAGCTAACATTGAGCCGCGAAAGGTGACTTTTGAAGCGGAAGGGGAAGAGCCAGTAGAGCTCGAGCTGGAAGTATTCAGTGGATCATTAGGTAAGGCTGGTGGTAAAAAAAACAAAAGTAAAGCGAATAACAGTCGCAACAACAAACAGACACAAAAAATCACGCAAGAAAAGAATAAAAACGAACGTGCCAACAGTGCCGAAGCAATCAGAAAAAAAATAGCTGAAAGACGTGCCCAAATGCGTAAAGAAGCAGCAGATAGGAATCAAAAGCAATGATGAATAAACGATTAGTTAAACACCTGTTCACGGGTGCCGTGTTTGCAATGTTGGCTGCATGTGCAAGTGCGCCACGGGATCTAAATAAAGAGTTGGAAAATTCTGACTACTTAAAAGACATGGATACCACGAATTATTCTGGAGAAGTCTTTAATACAGGCGGAGATCCAATCGGTGATGGCAAAAAAGAACATGAAATATACCCTGGAACAGGTGAGTTCATTGATGTGGCTGCTGCTAAAAAGCTTGAAAAGGTATTAACTGTTCAAGGTGAAGTGACATTCAATTTTGAGGGAGAACCGTTACAGGCTGTTGTGCACTTGATTCTGGGCACTATTTTACAAGAAAACTATGTCATGGCACCAGGGGTGTCAGGCAAGGTGACTTTTGCAACGGCTAAGCCTATAAGCAAAGATCAGGTTTTGCCCATTTTAGAAATGCTACTCAGTTGGAATAAAGCGGCTTTGGTTGAAGTTGAAGGTCGTTTTCATGTTGTACCAGAAAATCAAGCCATCAAAGGTAAGTTGACACCAAGAGTAGGTGCAGTGAATGCCAAAAAAGGATTTCAAGTATTGGCAGTCCCACTGTCTTTTGTCTCACCAACAGAAATGGAAAAAATTCTTGAGCCTTATGCTAAAGAAGGTGCTGTTGTAAAAGCAGACAATGCCAGAAATATTTTATTCTTATCGGGTACAAACAGAGAGTTGAATAATTATATAGACACCATCAATATATTTGATGTGGACTGGCTCGCTGGTATGTCCACTGGAATCTTTTATTTAGAAAGAACAGATTCAAATGACATCATAGTAGAACTTGAAGCTTTGTTTGGTGAAGGTGCTGAAACGCCTTTGGCAGGGATGTTTCGTTTTTTGCCTTTGGAACGATTGAATGCAATCATGGTTATCACGCCTCAAGAAGAATACCTAGCACAATCTCAAAAGTGGATTGAGCGATTGGACAGAGCAGACTTGGAAGGTGGCGCCAATCTATATGTCTATAGTGTGAAAAATATCAAAGCAGATGATTTGGCTGGCTATTTGAATGACGTGTTTGGAGGCGGTGGTGGTTCATCTTCGAGAAAAAGTAATTCAGGGAAAACAGCGCCAGGTAGTAACGGGAAAGAAGTGTCTTCAAGTGGTGCAAAAAACAGCAATACCACCAAAAGACGTTCAACATCAAATAATGACAATGACATTCAGATAACTTCGATTGAAGAGTCAAACCAATTGTTAATCAAAGCCAATGTTGCAGAATATGACAAAATTATCTCAGCCATTAAAAGATTAGATAAGGTACCTTTGCAAGTGCTCGTTGAGCTTAAGATTATTGAAGTCTCTTTAAATGACAGTCTAGAATATGGGATGGAATTATTCTTTGGTTCTGCCGTTGGTGAGGGAGGTGAAGATGGCGGTGATGGCGGTGATGGTGGAGAAAGTCCTGAAACCAAAGGTTATAACTGGTTTACAGATGGTGCAACGACTGGCTCAGGTGGAGCTTCTTACAACTTCTTTGGAAAAGAGGCTCAGGCAAAATTGACTGCTTTAGAAGGTGCGGGACGTGTTTCACTGGTGTCATCACCAAGTGTAATGGTTATGAATAATAAGAATGCGACAATCAATGTAGGTAATCAAGAGCCAATAACATCAACTTCAATTGGAGGTGTAAATAATGGTAACAATGGAGGGAACTTTAATAATAACTTTCCTACCAGTAATGTTCGCTACATTCAGACAGGTGTTCAAGTTGATATTACTCCAAGAGTTAATCCAGGTGGATTGGTGTACATGGAAATAACCCAAGATGTAAGTGAAGCTGGTGAGCCAAGAAATGACGGTGGCAACCCTCCTATTTCTAAGCGCGAATTGTCAACAGAGATTGCAGTACAAAGTGGACAAACGATAATAATGGGAGGACTTATTCGCGATTCTAATAAGAACAGAAGAGATGGTGTGCCATTCTTGAGTCGGATACCTTTGATAGGAGGTGCGTTTGGTAAAAGAACCAACAGTTCATCAAAAACGGAATTGATGGTGTTAATCACGCCCACCGTTATAGAGAATCCAGAGCAGGCAAGAAAAGCAACTTTAGAATATGCCAAGAAATTTGAAGGCTTGAAGCCGATTAATACAAATAAAAAAGATAAAGAAGAAAAGGAATGAGAATGAAAATGATATTGAAAGCCGTTTTGTTTACAATCGTGGTCGTTTTAACTGGATGTTCAGAGTCTACAGAAACCATAGAGGAAAAAGTAGTTAATAGGTGGCAAGCCATTGTTGATTCAGATTATGAAAAAGCTTACAGTTATCTGTCACCGTCATACAGAGAGGTGGAAAGCTTAACTTCTTATTCTGTGCGAATTGAAACAGCTAAAATAAATGTTAAATGGGAAAAGCCAAAATTTATTTCCAAACAGTGTGACAAAGAAGTTTGTGATGTTGAGTTGACGCTAAAGGTTACTTATAGTTTTCCAAGGAAAAGTATGGGTAGCGCCTCAATTGTATCTCCCATTTCTGAAAAATGGGTTAAGAAATCAGATGGATGGTATCATGTACCTACAAAGAAATGATACAGCAAAAGTATGAATTAATATTGAATAAAAACTTGTTTAATAATGTAATTTGATATATTATTCGCCAAGCTATCTTGTTTAGCTCTGCAATTGTATGCAGAGAAATTAATGAATAGCCCTGATATTAAAATTTTATAATTTGGAGTTAGAAATGAAAAAAAATAAACTAACTACTGCAGTAATTGCTGGTTTAGCTGGCGTTGCCGGCATGGCAAATGCTGCTGTACATGTGAGCGGTGAAGGTACTGGTCAAGTATTGATTTACCCATATTACACAGTAAACAATGGTTTGATTACTAGTTACTCTGTTGTTAATACAACTGATGAGACTAAAGCTATCAAAGTACGTTTCTTAGAAGGCGATCACTCTTTAGAGGTGCTCGATTTTAACGTATATATGTCGCCATACGACGTATGGACAGGTGCTTTAGGTTCAACTACATCTACTATCGGTGCCCACGCTGGTGAGCCTTCTGGTATGCATGTATCTGAAGATACATCTTGTGCTCCTAGATTAACAAAAGCGGGTCAAGAATTTTTGCCATACGAAATTGATACAGACTTAGCTGCGTCAAACAAAAGCATGGAACGTTCTACTCAAGGTCACTTCGAAGTGATTGAAATGGGTGTTGTAACAGGTACTCACGCTGCTGCTGCATTGCATAACTCTACAGGTGTTCCTGCTGATTGTGCTTTCTTGAAAGCATCTTGGGACGGTGGTACTTGGGCAGCTGCTCCACAAACTGATATTGTAGATCCTACAGGTGGTTTGTTTGGTGCTGCAACGATGTTGAATGTTGCTGAAGGTTTGGCCATGACTTATGATGCAACTGCATTAGATGATTTCTGGACAGGCGCTGGTAACCACACAGATCCAGGTTCTTTGGCTCCTTCTATCTCTGAGTCAGACGTGGAAAGTGTTATTTTGTTAGACGGCTCTGCTGTTTACTCTACTTGGAACTCTGGTATTGAAGCCGTTTCTTCATTGTTCATGAAGCAACAAGTATTTAATGAGTACGCATTCGATTCAGCCATTGCTGCTAAATCTGAGTGGGTTGTTACATTCCCTACTAAAAACAGACACGTTGACACAGTTAACTTGGCTCCGTTTACTGCAGTATGGGATGGTGTAGAAGCTTGTGAAGAATTCCGTTTAACTACATTCGATCGTGAAGAGCAATTAACACCTCCAGGCGGCGGACAAATTTCTCCACAGCCTCCTCAAGGTAGTAACCCACAAATTTGTCAAGAAGCTAACGTTGTTCAATTCTTAGCTCCAGGTGAAGTTGGTGGTGCTGCATCTAAAGTATTAGGTGCAACTAACTTAATTTCAGTTGGTGGTGTTTTAGATAACCCTAATGCTACTGAAAACGGTTGGGCTGCAATGTCATTTGTTGGTACACTTCCAATGACTCCAGCTGCAGGTGCAGGCTATGAAGGTTTGCCAGTTGCTGGTTTTATGGTACAACAGTACACCAACGCTAATGCTGCTCCTGGTTTGATGGCACAGTACGCTGGTTTGTTTAACCACAAAGGCGATATCGTTTCATTCTAATAGAATAAACATATTGTTTAAAAAAAGGGACAAGCTTAGTGCTTGTCCTTTTTTTTTAAAGAAATTTTAACGACATTAACTATATAATGTACCCACTTTATTGCGAAAGAGAAAATAATGAAAAAACTATTGTTGCTTTCAGCGTTGATTGCCACTGCGGGTTCTGCTGAAAAAATTAAATTTGAATACTCGGACCCAGCAAAAAACCAATCAGCGGATATTATTGGTACTGCAGTAATTGATGTGGTAACAGGTGATGTTGTAGTTTCACCTTCTGATGACTTGTTCATCGTGCCTAATCAGTCTGCTGTTTTGGGTATTAATGCCGACAAATATCAAGTAGATGTGGGAGACTCCATTTCAGTCGATTGGGCAGTTGCATACGGTGAAAACTGTGTAGGTACTGTTGAAGATGGCAGTGCCACTGGGTGGGCAGGGTCATTGAACAGTGGTATCGGCTCTCACAGTAAAGTTGTAACAATCAATAGTTTACCTGCCACACTGCGAATCACTTGTGATAACTATATGGGGTATACGGCAACTACTACAAGTAGTAAAGATTTGGTTATATCAGAGGCAGAACAGCAAGTTGTGGAAGGTCCTAGTATTTCATACTTGAGGGCCGGTGGAAGTAGTAATAATTTGACAGTTACGGCAGCTGGTAATGTTACAGTCAGTTGGAGTGTTTCTAATGCTACGAGCTGTACTGCATCATCATCACCATTAAATTCTGATTGGAACCATACATTTAATCCAACAAGCAGTTCATCTAAGGCTGTGAATATTACAGATTCAGTGACTTTAACATTGACATGTGGTTCTGCTACACGTGATGTGAATATCATTCTTGATGATTCTATACCTTCACAATGCTCTGCGGCTGTTTATCCACCCAATTTAAATAACAAAACATATTCATATGCTGCACTCAAAGATGGTAATGAATTCGGCGCAACAGCAAATGGTAACATCTTACTAGATATAAAAAATACAGAGTTTGCGGCTATCACTTTTACTTCTATGGGGGCTAACACATCAAGAAGACTGAATTTCGTGACGCCACCTACAACGCATAATAAAACATTGTATACAACATTATCAATCAGTGAATGTCCAGGTGATTTTAATACACAAACAACAGCGTGTGTTAAAACTATAGTTGCAGCGCAAAATCCAAATGTGTTTATAACAACTAAATCTGGTCAGCCATCAACATATTGTAAACTTGATCCAAATAAGGCTTATTACCTTAATTTAGTGAATAAACAAGTGCCTTATTCAAATGATGATCCTATATGTCAAAATGCAAGTCACACACGTTGTGCTGCTTTCTTTTCAGAGGGTGAAGTTCAATAATGATAAAGCTAATTTTCTTTGTTATTAGTTTGCTCAACCAAAATACTAATTTGGTTGAGCAAAATGATGTGGTTGTCAACCTCTCTGATTTAGATTCGTATGTTCATAACCTGAAACCTGAAAGTCGTTTCGGCTTTGCTAAAGATCATGGTCAAATTGAACGAAATATTTTGTCAATATTAAATGTAAATTTCGTTTACCAGTATGTCATTGATAATGATTTAGATAAAGAAAAAGAATTCGCCTCTGTTACTGAAGCATTAAATACATTTGAGTTTAAGGTTGATGAAAATTTTATTAAAAAACTTGGAATAGACCGTAATGACTTTTTAACAAATATGAAGTTTTTCACTTTAAAAAAAGAATATTTCATGAGAATGAAAATATACATTCAAAAACAGTTATTAAAAGGTCCTATTCAACAATATGCTTATGACCAATTTCTAATAGAAAAAAATGAATTAACTGTTCCTGAAAAAAGAAGATTGTCTATGATTACATTAGATAAAAATAAACACGCTCAGTCGTCAGTAGTGAGTCTTCTTACAGATGTAATAAAAAATAATAACTTTAATGAAGTGGCTTTAAAAATATCAGATGATCCAACAGTCCAACTCAATAAGGGTGATTTATCGTATTTCTCTAAGAAACAGTTTCATTATAAATTTGCTGATGATGTGTTTTCATTGAATGAAACAGGAATTATTCCTTCAGTTTTTGAAATGAAAGATTATTATTATTTAATTTCTATTGATGAGATTTTGCCAGCAAAGGAGGCCGTTTTTGAAGACCATAAACAAAGGTTGATAGATGAGCTTTTACCAGAATTTGGAAAAATGAAACTTCAAAATATAATAAATTCTTATAGTGTTAATGACAAAATAAAGATTGATTCTAATGTTATTAGTAAGGTTTTTGAAAGGTATTTAGTGTTTGAAGAAGACAGTTAATCAATGATAGTTTATTTCCTTAAGCGGGAAGTTTCTGATCGATTTATTGGAAACTCTTCCGCTTTTTTTTGGTTGTTATTTCAGCCTTTGGCGACTTTAGCGGTATATTATTTTGTATTTGGATTGATATTCAAAGCCCGCGTGCCCGAACTACCAGAAAATATGTTCGTAGCCTATTTATCAGCTGGTTTGTGGCCGTGGATGGCTTTTTCTGAATCAGTAATGAGTGCAGCTCAGTTGGTCATCAATAAAAAAGACCTAATTGGTAAAGTTAAAATAGATATAAAAATTTTATTGTATGCTCACATCACAGCATCTTTTTTGTTGCAGGTCATTGGGTTTGTTGCAGTTATAACAGTGTTAATTTTGGCTGGAATTATTGATTTACATTGGAAATTATTATTCTTGATTTTTCCTTTGGCATTATTGTTTCTTATGGCCATCGTATTGGGCTTGTTTTTATCTTCATTTCAGGTTTTTAATCGGGATGTGAAAAACATCATTGCGGCTGTCTTTCCTTTGTGGTTTTTTATGACACCGATTATATATTCAGTTTCACGTTTACCAGATGGTCTCACATCCTGGCTTCCTTATAATCCTTTATTTATTGTTGTAGACTTTAGTCAAAAAATCATTGTTAATCAAGGTGATTTGCTGTGGCAAAGTTTATTGATTTGGTTTTTAGTTGCTGGTGTCTTGTTAAAACTTGCATTGATGTTCTTTAATAAGACATCACCTGTTTTTGATGATTATTTATAATGACTAACTCTTTATTAAAAGTTTCTTCCTTATGCAAAAGTTTTCCACATGTGAACTGTAATAAAGATCGCATGAAAGGTTTATGGGCAACACTTAGAAGCAAGCAGCATACGGATGGAATACCTGTATTAAAAGACATAAGCTTTGAGATACAAAAAGGTGAGTCTTTGGCGATAGTAGGGCGAAATGGAGCTGGAAAAAGTACCTTGCTTAAGATCATTTCAGGAGTTATGAAAGCCAGTTCAGGTGAGGTAAACGTCAATGGTTCTATCGGTGCACTATTAGAGCTTGGCTCTGGTTTCGACCTTGAGTATAGCGGCATTGAAAATCTTAAGATGGCTGCAACTTTGGCAGGTATCTCTGAAAACTTAGATCGTAAAATACAACGCATGGCCGACTTTGCGGACATTGGTGAATTTATCAATGAACCAGTTAAAACCTATTCTTCAGGTATGATAGTTAGGTTGGGTTTTGCTGTGATTACTGAAACCAAGCCAGATTTATTGATTACAGATGAAATTCTTGCTGTAGGTGATGAAGCTTTTCAAGTTAAATGTTTGGCATGGGTGGAAAAGTATTTAGCAGGTGGTGGTACTTTATTGCTCGTCTCTCACAGTATTTATCATATTCAGACCATTTGTAAAAATGCCATGTGGTTAGAAAATGGCAGTATAAAAATGTACGGTGATTCTCATAAAGTCGCTAAGGCGTATCAAACGGCAATATTAGGTCAACTAGATGCTTCCAATAAACATCAAGACTTAAATACCTATCATGTGTCAGATGCATCTATTCTGGTAGAAGGAAAGGGGCGTGGCAATCAGATTAACATGATGGAAACTTTTGAAGTTGTGGCTACTGTGTATACGCCAGATGGTTTGAAACCTGGATTAAGCATCGGAATTGTCGGGTTTGATGGACATGCCATTTATGGAACCTATTCGAGTGAAGTAGGGTGCATTCCTGTGTTTATTGATGACTTACATGTTCAATTCAGAATTAAATTTATAAATAATAAGTTGCTGCCAGGTGACTATAAAATTAAGTTGCACAGCATGACACCTGATCAATTACAAATGGTAGATACATTGGAGCTGGATTTACATATTGAAGGTAAAACACGAGAATTGGGTGTTTGTCGATTAGAAACTGAGTGGTCTTAATGCAGGTTGTTATTCCAGTATTTAATGCGTTTGAGTCTTTGTCAGACTGTGTGGCATCACTAGTCAAACACAGCGGTGAAGAAAATGTGGTGTTTATTAATGATGCATCAACTGATGCTCGTGTGCTGCCGTTTATTGAAAGCATGTGTGAGTACAGACAAAACTGGCAGTTTTTGAATAACAGTAAAAATTTAGGTTTCGTAAAAACAGCCAATAGGGGATTGAAACTAACAAGTGGTCATACGGTTTTACTTAATTCAGATACGTTGGTGACAACGGGCTGGTTAGCGGGTTTAAAGTATGCTTCTGAAAACTGTGAGCAATTAGGTACAGCAACCCCTTGGTCTAATAATGCAGAAATTTGTAGTTTCCCCTGTACCTTGCAGAACAATCTGTTGCCTAAGGATATAGACGAATTTACTTCTCGTTTACAATCAATACACCAGGCTACCTACCCAGAAATACCGACTGCGGTGGGGTTTTGTATGCTGGTAACCGCTCAAGCAAAAAAAGCTATTGGGTATTTTGATGAAACAGTATTTGGTCACGGATATGGTGAAGAAAATGATTATTCTTTGCGAGTCAAATATGCTGGCCTAAAAAATATTTTATGTGATAACGTGTATGTAGCACATATAGGAAACCAGTCATTTAAAGACTTGGCACTTAAGCCCAGCAGCGAAACAATGAACAGGTTGTTGGCTAAGCACCCTGAGTATGCGCAGTTAATTGCTGAATTTATTGAAAAAGATGCATTGGCTTCACTCAGGGAATCAATCATTGATAAAATAGGCCGTTTTTAATGCCTCAGGCAGTGGCCAGATAACCCATGTCAGAAAATACAAAACTTAAATTCACAGGTGAACGTTTTTTACCCGAGTGTCAGCGAGAAATTTGGTACGAGCATTACCACCGCTACCACATGGTGGCGGAATGGGTTGAAGGTAAGGTGGTTTTAGATGCTGCTTGTGGTGAAGGCTATGGCAGTCACATATTGTCACACAAGGCAGACCGTGTATTGGGTGTGGATGTATCGGTAGAGGCAATTGAGCATGCAAAAAGTGAATATAGCAATAAAAACTTAAGATTCATGCATTCAGATATTTTGGCTTTGGATTTACCTGAAAACAGTGTGGATGTTGTGGTTTCTTTTGAGACCATTGAACATTTAGCAGAACATGAACAGCTGCTGGCAGTTTTTAAACGGGTTTTAAAAGATGATGGCATGCTTATCATAAGCACACCGGACAAAGCTGAATACAGTGACAAAACAGGTTTTGAGAATGAATACCACATCAAAGAGCTGTACAAAGATGAATTTTCTGACTTGATTCACAAAGAGTTTAAATACACAGAGTGGTTTGGTCAAAAACTCATGTTCCAGTCTGCTATTTGGAGAATGGACCAGAAATTAAAAACGTTAACCATGCAAACACACCAAGATGATGGAAAGGCATTGTTAGATAAAATGCCTTTTAATCCCTTGTATTTTATCGTCGTGGCTTCAAATAAAAGTATCGACACATCTATGGTTGATGATTGTTATGGGTTTACTGACAGCAGCGAGAGTGTTTATGAACACTACAATGAAATGATTCGTGAATATATTTCTGTTGCTGAAAAATTCGTTAAACTGAATGACCAACAAGATAAATGGCGAAAGCATCCAATCATAGGTCGATGTATTCGCTGGTTTGATAAGGAAAAATAATGGAATTTGAATTTAATTTTGGCAGCCAGACAATAGCCAAGCCAGAACCTAAGGACATGACTTTGTTCGCTTCTGTGGATGGGGTTGCTTTACCTTTGTCGTCAGATGAACTGGTATTTCTGCAAGCAGATACCGGTATGAATCACATCATGACACTACAAGTGTTGCAAGCCATGAGCTTAACGCAAGTTTTCAAGCCAATACATGAACACGTTCAACACATTGAGCAATCTATATCTGAATTGAGAGGTCAACAGTCGGCCATAGAAAAAGTGCTGGGTTTTATGCAAAACAAAGGCTTGCTAAAAAGTGCTGACGACTGGATGTCTGATTTAAAAGCAACAGAAGCACTTGCCGAACCGAAATATGCGGGAATGGTGGTCAGAACTTGTGACAGACCTGAGCATTTGTCGCGTTTGTTAGAGTCATTGGAACAATATCAAAAATCTCATGATTGTAAGCATGAGGTTTTGGTTTTTGATGACTCCACAGGTCGAAAGTTGGCCCAGGAAAATGAGCTGTTGTGTACACAAGTAAAACTCAAAGTGACTTATCACGGATCAGCCTGGCAGCAACAATTTATAACCATGCTTCAAAAAGAATTTCCTCACGATGCAACTCAAGTGTCATGGTTGCTTTCAACACAAGAAGGGTTTACCGGTGGGCGTGTTTGGAATTTAGCACTTTTGGCTTTAGCCGGCAAAAAATTCACATTTTTTGATGATGATTTTTTAATGCAGCCAAGACATACTGAATCTGCCCAATTAGATAAGATTGACTTGCTTAGTCGAGGAGAGCTGGGTGTTGATTTTGGATTGAACGTTCGAGAAATTAAAGGCCAATCCAAAGTATATGATGAAGATATATTGGCGGGTATGATTGGTGCCTGCGGTCAATCGTTTGGCTCTTGGTTGTCAGGTCAGTCTGACATGGAAAGCAGTCCACTGTATGGTTTGAGATTGCGTGACCTACTAAAGTTGAATCAAAACTCAAAAATAAAAACCACATGTAATGGAACATGGGGTAGCCCTAGAGCAGAAAGTAATTATTGGCTGTATCAACTGAAGGGTGACCAAAGGGAGGCATTCTGGAAGGACAGAGAGACCTATCTAGACAATATTGAAGCCTCTCATTTATTACATTATGCCCCAAGATTTCAAGCAACGGTTCTGGCACAATTTGCACCATCTGCCATCGATAACAGTGAAATGGCACCATTTGCCATGCCGGTGAATAAAAATGAAGACCATTTCTTCAATGCCATGATGAACGCTTGCTACCCTGATCAAGTGTCGCTGCATTTTCCAATGATGCTCGGTCATTTGCAAACCAATAAACGCGATCGGAGCAGCTTCAACCACATAGCACAGCGGCCCAACTTCAACCGATTTGTCGCAGACTATGCTTTATCGATTGCACCACGTTTGTTATCTAAAGATCCGGCCTCTCGACTGTTGTCGGTGGCAACAGCTTTAGATGATTTAAGCACGTCAGATGATCAAATGTTAGAAATGAGATTGCGTGAATACATGTCTAAAGTACGTTCGGATTTGGTGAATAATTTGCAACAAATTTCAGCAGAAGTGCCAGATGCACCCATTTATTGGCAGGCTGATGTGCGTGAATTGTTACAAGCCAATGGACAAGCTGTTCGCGAGAATGAAGTCCCTGTTTTAAGAGATTGGCCCGTTGGAATGGATATGGAAGCTTGCCTGGCAAAAGCAAGGTTCGACTTGAAAGAGATTGCTGATGCAATGCGTGTTTGGCCAGAACTGTGGCAGTTTTGCCGCACACAATAATTGATGAACCAAATATCAGATCAAAGTATAGTTCCTGTAAGTGTCGACGTCGTGATTGTTAACTACAATGCAGGTCAGTATGTTATTGATTTGATCAATGTGCTTAAACATAACAAGCAAATGAATGTTATTGTTGTGGATAATGCTTCTTCAGATGGGTCATTAAAACGTCTTCAACAGTTGGATGTCAATTTACTTGAAAATGATAAGAACATGGGTTTTTCATATGCTTGTAACCAAGGCGCTCAATGCGGTAGTTCACCTGTAATATCATTTGTTAACCCAGACTGTTTGTTGGAACAAGGCCAGTTGGAGCAATTGACACAAAGGATAACCAAAGGGTCATCTGATTTATTGGGTTGCCATGTGGTTGACCCAGATGGGTCCACACAAAAAGGAACTTGGCGCAGGTTACCAAATATTTGGCGTGTTCTGAAAACAGTTTCAAGTTTGGAGAAACTGCCCTTTATACAAGGTTTGAATTTAAGAAAAGCACCGGTAAATGTAGAAGCAGTGAATGGAGCCTGTTATGCCATCAAACGACCTGTATTTGAAGAAATTTCTGGTTTTGATGAAGGGTACCCATTACATTTTGAAGATTTGGACTTGTTCAAAAGGATTCAAGACAAGGGAGGCAAATTAGGTTATGCCGGAGACATACAGGTCAAGCACATCAAGGGACACTCAAGTACAGACAGTAAGCAAGTGGTTGAGTGGAAAAAACAAGGACTGCTGCGCTATTTTGAAAAACACAGGCCTAATTGGGAGCAAAAGCTCATTCACTTGCTTGTTGGTCTAAAATAAATTGGTAAACCTGCTTTTTGTTGCAGTCATGATGCGACCCAACTATTTTAGATACAATTTTGGGTGGCAATAACGGCATCAAAGTCAGCGCTAATTTTTGCGCAATCAGGGGTACAGATTCATTAACAGTGGGCTTTGTGGCCGAAATGGCAATAACAAATTCACCTTTTTGTTGTACAGGATTGTCTGTCAGTTGAGTTAAAACTTGATCTATACTGCCATGGTAAATAGTTTCAAACGTTTTGGTCAGCTCTCTTCCCATAGCCATTAAGTGGTCACTTCCCGCAATATTGCTGATGTCATTTAAGCAGGCTAAAATCCGATGTGACGACTCATAAATGACCAGCGTGCTTTGACAGGGTAAAAGTTGTTTTAAAGCACTCAGTCTTTGTGATGATTTATTAGGTAAAAAACCTTCAAATTGAATGCTACTGGTATCAAGGCCAGCCACAGAGAGCAGAGAAATCAGTGCTGAAGGGCCAGGAATGGGTGATACTTGAATGCCAGCTTGATGGGCAAGCTGCACCACCACATAGCCAGGGTCACTGATTAAAGGTGTGCCAGCATCTGAAACCAATGCAATGTGCTCTCCACAGTTTAAGCGGTCAATTAATTTTTGACCTGCTTGGTGTTCATTGTGCTGGTGGTAGGCTTGTAAAGGGGTTCTGATGTCGTGATGTTGACACAGTCTCTTGGTGTGTCTGGTGTCTTCACAAGCAATTAAATCGCATTTATTCAAAGTCTCTAAGGCACGAAAACTGATGTCATTGAGGTTGCCAATAGGGGTGGCTACGATGTACAAAATACCTGGCGTGTTTTCCATGATGTTGAGAGAATCAGAAAATTGTCATTTTACTGTATTTTGAAGGTAAGAATCGGGTTAAAATTTGGAGATGAATATAAATCATTGGAATGTGAAAGTCTCAGTTCGGCATGCTGCCTTATTGACCGTGTTTAGCTTATTGTTGGCCTGTGGTGGTAATAATGTGCGCCCTGATGGACTTAACGAACAAAGAAAAGGAATGGCTTTGTATCAAGCAGGGGATTATTTCAATGCAGTCAGCTGGTTAGAACAAAGCCACAACGCTCACCCCAATAAAACGGTTTTGTTGGCATTAATAGATGCCTATGGTCGATTGGGTGAGTCCATCAAAATATACCCACTTTTAAATCATGAGCTACTCTCATATTCGGCTGAAAAAGACATCATCACTGCCCAGCTGGCTGATCAGGATGGTAACTGCTCGTCAGTGATTGATTTATTGGGTGCGTTAAATGTATCAGAAGTTACGGGACACTGGAAATCCGAATATTATAATCTCTTGTCAGCATGTCATGCACGTCTCGGCAATTCATTATTGGCAGCTAAAAATATACTTGCATTGATGCAGTTGCCAACAGATGAACAGAACTCGACTGATAACAAAGTATCTGATGACTTGGTTTATGAGTTGATGAAAGTACCTGAGATGGACTTGATTCAAGCAATCAGTGAAACGGATGATGAGCTGTGGCGTGGGTGGCTAGAAGCCGCTTTTGTTGAGTTTGGAGCTGACGGTGAGTCAGGTGAACATTGGTTTAGTCAATGGAAAAACCACCCAGCTTCAAGTTACTTTTTGGGTAGTAATGAAGTGTCTTTGCGTCAAAAAGTTGGCGTTTTATTGCCCATGAGTGGGCGTTTTGAGCATGTTGCTAAGGCGGTTCAAAAAGGGATGCTGACTGCTGCTATGAGTCAAGGTGGCCGAAATGAACTGTTATTTTTTGATACCGGCAGTCAAGGTGAGGCGCTTGCTTCGGCATTGTTTTCTGCACAAGAAGCGGGAGTGAATATCATATTAGGCCCATTGGACAAGCAATCTATTGCAGCACTCGAGGCATTACCAGAGCCTACAGTTCCAGTGTTGCTACTCAATCAGTCCAACAGTGACGATTATCAATTTACCTTGTCTCCAGAAGCGGAAGCTCAAGATGTGGCTGAAGTGATGTATCAACAAGGTAAGCGCCAAGTTCTAATTTTATCATCAAATGACCCATGGGGTGAACGCATTACATTGGCATTTGCACAACGATTTGTAGATTTAGGAGGTCAGATCATTTCTAACCATTATTTTGCAACCGACCAAGCAGATTATTCTGCACAACTCAGGCAAGTGTTGGGCTTGGTTGGAAGTCGCCTGAGGAGTAAAAACCTACAACAATACTTGAAGTTACCTGTGCATTCCGAAGAAGTGGTTAGGGCAGATATTGATGCCATATTTTTGGCAGCTCAACCTGGTTTTGCGCGTATGATGGTGCCACAGTTGAAATTTAATCGGGCAGCGAAAGTCCCTGTTTATGCAACATCTCATGTATTTGTGGGTTTTGATAACAAGCAACATAATAAGGATTTAGAAGGTGTTTATTTCCCTGTAGCGCCACTCTTATTACAAACAGGTGACTTTTTAGAAACTTTAGCCTTTGATGTGAGTCTAATTCAAAATACAGATTTGAATCTATTTGCTTTTGGTTATGATGCTTATCAATTAACGTCTCGATTGACTTGGATGAGTCGTGTTAACAGTGGAAAATTTTCCGGCTTGTCAGGTAATTTATCAATGGACTTTGATGGCAAAATTCGCAGGCACCTACCATGGGCGTATTACATTGGTGGCGAAGTGTTCGCCGCAGAACAATAAAAACTGGAGACTTTTGGGAGCACCAAGCGGCTGAATTTTTAACACAAAAAGGATTGAAGCTTTTGTTTAAAAATTACCGTTGTACTGCTGGAGAAGTGGATTTGGTGATGCAATCAGGAAAAGACATGATTGTGTTTGTAGAGGTCCGTTACAGAAAGCATGATCAATGGGCCAATGCACTTGAGTCTGTTGGTAAACAGAAACAACAAAAAGTGATCAGGGCCGCCAACCATCTGATGACAAAGAAGAAATGGCATAACCGTTACCATGCCAGATTTGATGTGGTAGCGATTCAAGGTGATCATGAATCACATACTATAGATTGGATAGAACATGCCTTTTATTGAAGGCTAATTGAGGAAAAAAATGAAAATTATCATCACTGCTTTGGTTTTGACTTTGGGTTTGTCATCTTGTGCACCTGTTTTGGTTGGCGGGGCGCTGGTTACTGCTGTAAACGTGGCACATGACCGACGTTCCAGTGGACAAGTTTTAGATGACAAAATGATCACCGCCAGTGTAAAGAATCAATTGCGCAAAAGTTTGTCAGACGACAGTCGCATCAAAGTCAAAACTTATAATGGTGTGGTTTTGATGGTGGGTGAAGTGACAAATCATTCAGATCGTGTGACGGCAGAAGATGTTGCTGCTGTGAAAGATGGCGTGATGAAAGTGGTTAATGAACTGAAATTGGTGGATGAAGTTTCAAAAATGGGCCGTCGGACCAAAGATAAATACATCAGTACCAAAGCCAAAGGCAGTTTATTAAAAATCGAATTAGAAGACTTTGATCCAACCCGAGTGTCTATTGTGACGGCTAATCATGAGGTTTTTTTGATGGGAATGGTAACGCAGCAAGAATCTGAGGCAGTGGTCGAGCGAATCCGTCACCTTAAGCATGTAGAGCGTGTGGTCAAAGTATTTGAATATATGGACTGAAGAAACAGCTGTTGCTTTAATGCGCTCGGTTTAATATAAAGTGAGTCAACTGTGTTAACTTGTCACTTGAAATATGGGCGGCCTCTAAATGCTTAAAACAACTGTGAATGTGCTTTTCCGCGGCATCCTTAGCACCTGAAAGCCCCATTAAGCTTGGATAAGTCGATTTATTCAGTGCTTCATCAGAGCCAGCTGGTTTACCCAAAGTTTCTGTGTCAGCTGTCACGTCGAGTATGTCATCTACAATTTGAAAAGCCATGCCAAAATGATTTGCAAATTGATGTAATTCAGCGGCTGCTTTGTGGTTGTCAGATAAGGCGCAAATCATATCTACACAAGCAATTAAAAGTGCACCAGTTTTTGCAGCATGGATTTTTTGTAATTGTGAGAGCCTCACTTCTTTATTTTCGGCTTCTAGATCCAAAGACTGGCCGCCAGCCATGCCGACTAAACCACAGGCTTTGGACATGATTTGAATGATTTTGACGATTTGAGTGGCCTGGCTAGGTGTTTGTGACAACACTTCAAAAGCCATGGCTTGTAAAGCATCGCCAGCTAAAATGGCAGTAGCTTCATCAAATTGAATGTGACAAGTGGGTTTGCCTCGTCGTAAATCATCGTCATCCATTGAAGGCAAGTCATCATGGATCAAAGAATAAGCATGGATCATCTCTATCGCAGCGGCAACATGGTCTGCTTCATCAAAAGGAACGCCAAGTGCGTCAGCTGTGGCATAAACCAATAACGGACGAACACGCTTACCACCGGCTAATAAAGAATAGGCAACAGCTTCTTTAAGCTTACTGTCTTCAATCGCCGATGAGTTTAACTGTTGCGCTAAAAATGGATTGATGCGTGCCAGTTCAACAGCGAAAAAATCATTCACTTTCACTGTTTTGATCCATCAGTTTTTGTATTTTTTGCTCAGCTTCTAGTATGATTTTTTGGCATGAACGGGTCAGCTTGACGCCTTGTTCATAAAGCTTTAAAGAGGCTTCTAAACCGACATCATTGTCTTCCATTTGCTCAATGATTTTGTTCAGCTCTTGTAGTTGTGCTTCGAATGTTTTGGATTGACTCATGGGCGCTATTTTACAGAATTTGATTGGGTTTCTGCCATGAAAAATCACAATTGTTTGCTGCCAGTAATTGCTCAAAGGATTGAGTGCACCATGAGCCAACTGCTAACAGTTCATTATTGTGGTAAATGAAAGGGGTAATGACTTTATCCCATGGTGGCGTTTTTTGCTCTTGATGTAATTTTTTGATACTTTTGTGTTGCGCATGTTTTGTTAGTTTAATTCGAAACCCTGTTACCCCATACCTAATTTGTAGTGACCTCATGTCCAGAGGACGGGAAAAACTGATCTGGCCTCCACATGGAAGTTTTATGTGTTGGTGAAAGTCTAGGGTTGCGTTTTTGGGTTGTGCAACCCGTTTAAGTAAGTAGAGCTGTTTATGCCATAGTGACAGTGTATAACGTGCCCAAGTTATGCTTGGGTTTTTGTGTTTTTCAGCCTGTAAACAACTGATCATAAAGGCGTCTAAGTGTTTGGCAGGTGGTGGATTGATGCCTTGTTTTTGAATCCAGTGGTGCAAAAAGGTGCTTGTTACCAGGTTGTTCATAGGAATAGGGTTGTCTTTAGGTAGCAGTTGCAAGAGTAATTCATGGCTCTTTTGCAAATAAGCCGCAGACTGTCTGATGGCTTGAACCGCGTGTTCATCATATTGTTCGATGACTGGCAGCAGCTGATTGCGAATTTTATTTCGGCTGTATTGATTTTTTTGGTTGCTTGGATCCTCTACCCACGTCAATTGATTGAACTCAAGGTATGTGTTGATTTGCCCTTTACTTATCAGCAACAAGGGTCGATGGATGGTATGACCACTGGGTAGCTTGCTGTAGGATTGCATGCCGCCTAATCCTTTCAGCCCAGTACCCCGAAACAAACGAAACAATACGGTCTCAACTTGGTCTTGAAGGTGATGGCCTGTGAGTAACACTTCAGAGTGCTTGATGTGTTGTTCGAAAGCGGCTCTTCTGCCTTCGCGTGCGGTATTTTCTGAGTCATCGCTCAAGGTGAGGCATTCAACAACAATCGGTATCTGCCATAGACGGCATTGCTTTTCACAATGTGATTGCCATTCAGATGACGGCTTTTGTAATTGATGGTTGATGTGAATGGCACGAACGCGGTTTTTTAGTGAAGGATGGTGGGCGCAAAAATGAAGCAAAGCGGTGGAATCTGCACCACCGCTGTATGCAATCAAAAAATGTTGCTCATCTGAGAATAATTGTGGATCAAATAATTCTATATTATTCGCTGAATGCGCCATAAGACATCAAGCGCTGGTAACGCTGTTCCAGCAACTCTGCATCAGACATGTCTTGCAAGCGTTTAATTTCACCTAAAATCTTCGCTTGCATGCTGTTAGCCACCATTTCTGGGTCACGATACGCGCTCCCCAGCGGCTCTTCAATCACATGGTCTATCAGTTTGAGTTCTTTCAATTTATTCGAGGTGATGCACAAAGCTTCAGCCGCATCTTGGGCTTTGTCTGCACTGCGCCACAAAATTGAAGCACAACCCTCAGGTGAAATTACTGAATAGGTACTGTACTGTAACATCATGGTGATGTCGCCCACACCAATCGCCAATGCACCGCCTGAACCACCTTCACCAATAACAGTACAGATGATCGGTACTTTCAAGTTTGACATGACTTCTAAATTTTTGGCTATCGCTTCTGACTGACCACGTTCTTCTGCACCAATACCTGGATAAGCGCCAGGTGTGTCAATAAACGTCACGATAGGCATGTTAAATTGTTCGGCTGTGCGCATTAACCTCAATGCTTTTCTATAACCTTCTGGTCTTGGCATGCCGAAGTTGCGCTTGATTTTCATTTTGGTTTTGCGGCCTTTTTGGTGGCCTATAACCATAACGGGCTGGTCACCGATTTTAGCGGGTCCACCGACGATGGCAGCATCATCAGCAAAAGCGCGGTCGCCATGAAGTTCTTGGAAATCTGTACACATCAGTGCTATGTAATCTAAAGTGTATGGACGCTTAGGGTGGCGTGCCAATTGTGTGATTTGCCAATCACTCAAGTTTGAGAAAATACTTTTGGTTTTTGATTTGAGTTTGGCCTTTAATCTTTCTATTTCTTCATCAATGTTCATGGCATTGTCATCACTGACATTTTGCAGTTCATTGATCTTGGCTTCTAATTCGGCCAAAGGCTGTTCAAAGTCTAAATAATCTGTGTTCATTTTTTTGAATATATTCAAAGCAATCGGCTATTTTACGTTGTGTAACAGGATTGTGCCAGTCGTGATAGAATGCTTTTTTGTTTTTTTACCACACATCAGGGAGCTCAAGATGACTTCATTCATTGAAAAATTACCTAAAGTAGAACTTCATATGCACATAGAAGGTTCATTAGAACCCGAGTTGATGATGACTTTGGCGGAGAAAAATGGTGTAGCATTGCCTTATAAAAATTTAGATGAAATCAAAGCCGCATATCAATTCAAAGACCTGACTGATTTTGTTAATTTGTATCTACAAGGCACAGAGGTGATCCGATCAGCTGAAGATTTTCACACCTTAACTGTGGCCTATTTGAAAAAGTGCCAACAACAAAATGTCCAGCATGCTGAAGTGTTTTGCGACATCAGAACCTATACTGACCGAGGGTTTGCGCCTGATATGGTCATAGAAGGCATAGCGTCGGGTTTCAAAACGGGTTATGAAGAGCTCGGTATCACAGGCGGCATGATTCCTTGTTTTATCAGGCACCTTGGACTGGATGCAGCGAAAGAAGATTGGGCGTTACTCAAGCGATTCAAGAATGACATTTTAGGTATTGGTTTGGCAGCTGTTGAAGTGCCTTTCCCGCCCTCCATGTTTTCTGATTTATTCAAAGAGGTGCGAGATGAGGGTTTGAAAATTTTGGCACATGCAGGAGAAGAAGGTGATGCCAGTTACATATGGTCGGCCATTAAAGATTTGAAGGTTGATCGCATTGATCATGGTATCAGCTGCTTGGACGATCCAGATCTGGTCGAATACCTACAAAAGCACCAAACGCCATTGACGGTTTGCCCTTGTTCAAACACCAGTTTACATGTGGTGAAAGAGATGAAAGACCACCCGATCAGACAAATGTTGGATTTGGGTTTGAATGTCACCATAAATTCTGACGATCCGGCGCATTTTGGCGCTTATTTACAGGAAAACATGCAAGCCGTTCATGATGAGTGTGGTGTCAGTGAATCTGAATTGGTACAAATGACGGCAGATGCCATTGCTGCCAGTTTTGCAGATGATGCAAGAAAAACTGAACTGAATAACAAATTAAGTTCATTCGTTTAAGGAGCGTAATATGTTAAAAAAAATATTGCTTAAACCCTTGTTGAAAGGTGCGTTGATTGTGGTGCCGATAGCGGCGACATTGTGGTTGTTGTGGTCGTCATTTAAATGGTTGAATAATTTGGGACTGAAAGCATTGGCTGCGATTAAGCTGGATTTTTTGATCTTTCCTGGCAGTGGTTTGGTCATCATGTTGGTCCTGCTATTTTTGATGGGCTTACTAGCCCGCATCAGCATAGTCAATTGGTTGTATGCACGTATTGAACAGGCCATGTTGCGTTTTCCCTTGGTCAAAACTTTATATGGCGGTATCAAAGATCTGGCAGGGATGTTTGATAACAAAAAAGGCCAAAGCCAGCAAACTGTATTGGTTCAACTTGGCCAACTGGGTTTGGCGGTGGGTTTTATCACCAATGACCAGCCACCTTCGACTTTGCAGGCATGTTTTGATGAACCTCATGTGGCGGTTTATTTTCCCATGTCATATAACGTCGGCGGTTATACGGCGTTTATACCAAAATCCAGAACCAAATCAGTGGATTGGTCATTTGAAGAAGCCATGCGATTTTCCTTAACGGCTGGTGTGTCGCAAGTGTCTAAATAAAACATAGGTTTTTTCACTAGTTAAAACCGCTTTTCATTGATTTTATTTTGTAACTGAATCTAAAATATTTATCAATTTGGTGAAAGGGGGTCAAAATGATTAACAAACATGGAGTGACTTTTATTATTCTGCTTGGGTTGCCGTTTGGCGAGGTTCAATCACAATTACTGTTCTCTGACAATGACACCATCATGCAAGATTCAGCGACCTTTAATGAACCACGGCAGTTAGATGCTTTGTTTGGTTCGGCATTGGCAGCTCGTGGAAATAAATTGGTGATTGGTGCGCCGAAAGCTCTGGTTAATGGCGAGAAGGCCGGCGCTGTTTATATCAGAAGTGCAGGTTTGCAGGGTATATTTACTCACTCGAACCTTGTCAGGAAATTTTCTCAAAACTCAAGTGGCATTCCAGGGGATGCAGAAGCAGGTGACCAGTTTGGCTTCAGTGTGGCTATTGGTAATTTTGGGTTTTATAGCGACTTGGAGTGCAATTATGATGGTTTAGATTTGTGTCTTGGGTATCAAGACGTTATTGCCGGCGTTCCCTATGAACGCTTGAACGGTGAAGACAATGGCGGGATGGCGAATATTGTTGAACCTGGATCTTTGGGTTGTGATGAATCGGATGCATGCGGTGCATTAACACAGTTGCATCAAGACAATGATTTGGTCGGTACGGCTGAAGAAGGAGATGTTTTTGGCTTTTCATTGGCCGTAGGTGATTTTAATAATGATGGGGCTGAGGATTTGGCAGTCGGGGTGCCGGGTGAAGCAGTTAATAGCAATTTAGCCACACAAGCAGGTGGCGTTAATGTCATTCTGGGGCGACCGTATTATGGATTAAGGAGCGGGGCGGATGAGTTTTTTAGCCAGTCTTCGTTAGATGGTGGCGCCAGAGACGATGAAAACTTTGCTTATTCCTTAGCCGCCGGTGACTTTGATGGTGATGGCGTAGATGATTTGGCAGTGGGTGTGCCAGGTGATGTTCAAACTGATGGAGCGAACAGAACTGGCGGCGGTATCAATGTGATCTATGGCAAGCAACAAACTTCATTGAACTTGGGTGGCTTGTCTTTATCTGGGAATGAAAATTTTCATCAGGACAGTGACGGCATCATTGGCTTGTCTGAAGATGGAGATCGATTCGGTTTTGCATTGGCTTCAGGTAATTTTAATGGTGATAATTATGATGATTTGGCTATCGGGGTACCTTATGAGCGGGTCAATAATATCAACAACGCTGGTGCTGTGGTCATCATGTATGGAAGCAGTAGTGGGTTAAGGGCCAATGGTAATCACTCTATTCATCAAGGAATATCTGGTGTTAATGGTTCCCTTGAGCCAAACGATTTATTTGGTCACACTTTGGCAACTGGTGACTTCAATAATGACGGTGTTGATGATTTGGCAGTAGGCATTCCATATGAGGATGTGTTTGAAGTGACAGATGCCGGTGCTGTGGCTTTATTTTTCGGTGTTGATGGAGGTCGTCTTAATGGCGTAAATAACGACATATTCTTTTCCCAATTAGATTTGGCCTATCCTGCCATGTTAGCGCAAAGCACACGATTTGGATATGCGCTCGCCGTTGGTGATTTCGATGTCAATGGTAAAGATGATTTAGCGGTAGGCACCTATGGGAATTTATCAAATGTCAACGCAATCAACGGTTCCGTTGCGGTCATTTATCAAAGACCTGAGCCCTTTGTAGATTTAATTTTTGAAGATGGATTTGAAATAGAGCAAACCATTAACTAAATAGCTGCAAAGACGAAGGCACACAAGTGATGGTAACTGGCGTTGTGCCTTTGAATTCGCCATCTGGCATTAAGGGCATGGGTGCTTGCGTCTCAATGGTGATTTTCTTGGCTTGGTGGGTTTGAATTTCTTTGTAATTGACGTGTTTTCCTGAGTAAATGGTTGGAAAAAGTCTGAGGATTTTAGGTCTTGATATTTTTTCTAAGATGATGACATCCAAAAGTCCATCATCTATCTTGGCATCTGGTGCAATCAAAAACGAAGTGCCGGTGTAGCGGCTGTTGGCCACTTCGATAAAAACCAAGTCGTCATCAATCACCACATCATCAATGGTCACTTTGATTCTGTGCTTTTTCAGTTTGATGGTTTCCCATAAGGTCGCTAAAGTGTATGAAATTTTACCCAGTTTTTTGATTTTCAACGTGGTTTTACCAGCTTCAACCACAAAGCCCATACCAATGATGTTCAAAAAATAAAACGATTGGTCAACACATTCAACGTGCCCTAAATCAATCGACTGGGTTTGGCGCGACAAAATGATGTCCAAACCCTTTTCCCAATCTGAAGGAAGTAAGCCCAATTCACGAGAAAATGCATTGCCTGTGCCCACTGGTACAACACCAAAGGGTTTCCGGTCATGGTCATCATGCGTCATTAAACCGTTTACTGTCTCAAACAAAGTACCATCACCGCCTGCGGCGATGACACCTGAATAAGTGCTTAAATCAGCTTGAGCAATTAAAGTTTTGGCGTGGCCTTGCGATTCTGTGAACAGCCAATCACATGCAACCCCTTTGTTATCAAGGTGTTGTTTGATTAGTGGTAGGAATTGTTGTGCTTTGCCACTGCCCGCATTGCGATTGAAAACGATTAATAATTTAAACATTGAACGTATTTTATCTGTATTCTTGATAAAATAGCGACCCATTTTTCAGCGCAACAGTTTTACATGCAATTCATATCAGGACAAAGATTCATCAACAATGCCGATTTACAATTGGGCTTAGGTCGCGTCATCAGTGACAACGTCAGGATGGTTAAAGTGGCTTTTGATGCCGTTGAAGAGGAGCGTGTCTACGCCAAAGATTCTGCACCATTGACCCGTTATGAACCGCAAATAGAAGATGTTTTACTGCACAAAGATGGCTGGTCTATTACCATCAATGATGTGAAAGACATGAATGGTTTGTTCATTTATTTTGGAATCAAAGAAAACGGTGAAGAAGATGTGATTCCTGAAACTGAAATCGCCAATACGATTTCTTTAGATCGCCCTTTTGAACGGTTGATGAATGCCCAATTGGACAAGAATAATTGGTTTGATTTACGCCAAAAAGCCAGGGCGCACCAACAACGTTTACAACAATCCGAACTGTATGGGTTGGTGGGTTGCCGCACCACTTTGCTTCCGCATCAGTTGTTTATTGCGCATTCGGTAGGCAAGCGGTATGCGCCGAGGGTTTTGTTGGCAGACGAAGTGGGGCTGGGAAAAACGATTGAAGCCTGTTTAGTGATTCATCAGCAACTGTTGACCAACAGGGCCCAAAGGGTCGTTATCGTCGTGCCAGAAAGTTTGACGCATCAGTGGATGGTCGAATTGTTGCGTCGATTCAATTTGCCTGTTTCGGTTTTTGATGAAGAAAAATGCAAGGAGATAGAGGAAAGTTCTGGATTTGGAAATCCTTTTGAGTCAGCTCAGTTGGTACTTTTGCCATTGGAAATGGTGTTGGCCAATCCGGCACGGGAAGAACAAATTGCTGCTGCAGACTGGGACTTAATGGTTGTCGATGAAGCGCACCACTTGGAATGGTTTGATGATGCCCATTCTATAACTGAAGATGACCTTGAAGAAGAGGAGCCAGAAAGTGTGCGCGCATACCGAATGGTTGAGCATTTAGCGAATAAAATCCCAGGTGTGTTGTTGTTGACTGCGACACCAGAACAGCTGGGCAGAAAGAGTCACTTTGCCAGATTGCGTTTACTTGATGCCAACAGGTACCATGATTTTGAAACATTTTTGCAAGAAGAGCAGCAGTTTGAACCAGTGGCTGATGCGATCGATGGGCTGATACAAGCAGTCACACACAATGAAAAAGTAGATTTAAAGAACATCAAGTCACAACTGAAAGGACATGTTTCAGATGATTTTTTGATTGAACTTGATGCAATCATTGATGCGCCTGAGAAAGCACAATCTTTGATCAATCAATTGTTAGACCAACATGGCACGGGCCGTGTGTTGTTCAGAAACACGCGTCAATCGGTTACAGGCTTTCCATCACGTGAATTACACAGCCACGCGTTAGACTGTCCAGACGAATACATGGAACATGATGCAGAGACAATCAGCAGTTTGACGCCTGAATTGATCCATCAACTGGTGGATCCAGATGCTGAAGTGCCTTGGCAAGACTTTGACCCCAGAATCGAATGGTTGGTCAATGAATGCAAAAGCTTAGCGCCTGAAAAATTATTGGTGATTGCTTCTTCTGCACAGACCGTTTTACAACTGGAACAACATTTTCGGGAGCAATATGGCATTCATGTGGCGGTATTCCACGAAGGAATGAGTTTGATTGAACGTGACCAAGCGGCTGCCTGGTTTGCTGACTTTGACAATGGTACACAGATATTGCTTTGTTCTGAGATTGGCTCTGAGGGGCGCAATTTTCAGTTTGCACAACACCTGTTGTTTTTTGATTTACCGGCGCACCCTGACTTGCTGGAACAACGCATCGGTCGATTAGATCGCATCGGGCAAAGTGACACCATTCATATTCATGTGCCTTATTTGATAGGAACAGCACAAGAGCAGTGGTTCAAATGGTATAACCAAGGCTTGGGTTTGTTTGAAAAAACCAACCCAGCGGCGCACCATGTTTATGCCCAGCAGTGTGAAACCTTGTCTGAGTTATTGGATGAAGAGCCCTTGGCACAAATGATTGCGCAAAGCCAGGCCAGTAGTGCTGAATTGTTATCTCAAATGACCCGTGGTCGAGATCGCTTGCTGGAATACAATTCTTGTCGTCCTGAGCAAGCCGAAGCGCTGTATGAGGCAGCTGAAGATTTTGAAGATGCTGTGACTCTAGAACATTTCATGCACCGTGTGTTTGACGCCTTTGGTGTCAATTATGAAGAGCACAGACTCGGCAGTGAAATCATCAAACCGACAGATGAAATGCACGAATTCTTTCCATTTTTGATGGAAGAGGGCATGACGATTACCTATGATCGAGACATTGCTTTGGCCAATGAAAACATGCATTTTATCACTTGGGAGCACCCCATGGTGACGGAAGTGTTGGATATGATTGTAAGCCAAGAAAAAGGGAATACCAGCTTTTCTGTATTGAAAAACTCTGGATTGAAACCTGGCCAAATGTTTTTAGAGTGCCGTTATTTGATCCAAGCCAGTGGTAAATCAAATATGCAGCTGTCGCGCTTTTTGCCTGCCGTCAGTCAGCGATTTTTACTTGCTGAAGCGGGAATGGATGTGGGGGCTAAATTAACCGATAAATTGGTTAAAAAGTTTCGTCATTCTGTGCCAAAACATGCAGCGGTAGACGTATTGAAAGTGAAATTGCCTATTATCAAGCAACTGATGAAACGTGCCGATGATTTGATGCAGCAAGCATTGCCTGATTTGATTGCGACATCAGGCAACAAAGTGAAAGATAAATTGAACGAAGAGATCAAGCGTTTAGAAAATTTGAGTGCCAATAATGCACAGGTTCGTCCAGAAGAAATAACCCACTTGAAACAAGGCTTAGCACATTCCTTGAAAGTGATTGAAGAGACTTTGCCACAGCTAGATTCAATTCGTATTTTAGTTACCATGTGAGGCGATTAAAAAAGTATAAATTATTTAAAATAAAGCCGCTCTAATGATGAGCGGCTTTTTGATTTACGTATATAAGTACTTATTCCTCTGTACTTTTGTTCTTAACATATTTTTCCAGCCACTGGTCTTGTTCCCACAACAGGTGCAAGATCGATTCAATGGCACGGTATCCGTGACTTTCTTTCGGCAACATCACCAGCCGTGCAGTAGCACCCAAGCCTTTCAATGCATTGAAATAACGCTCAGACTGTAATGGGTAAGTGCCTGAGTTGTTGTCTGCTTCACCGTGAATCAACAACAAGGGGTGCTTCATTTTTTCAGCATTCATAAACGGTGACATGGTGTTGTAAACTTGCGGCGCTTCCCAGTAACTGCGTTCCTCAGATTGAAAACCAAAAGGTGTTAAGGTGCGGTTGTAGGCGCCACTTCTGGCGATACCAGCGGCAAACAAGTCTGAATGTGACAATAAATTTGCGGTCATGAATGCACCGTATGAGTGACCACCCACCGCCACGCGGTTGCGGTCGATATAGCCCAATTCATCAACAGCATCAATCGCAGCTTTACCATTGGCTACCAATTGTTTGATGAAGGTGTCATTCGGTTCTTCATCACCTTCTCCAACAATTGGGAATGATGCATCGTCCAAAACGGCATAGCCACGGGTGACCCAATAAATCATTGAGCCATAATAAGGGTAGGTGAAGGCATTGGGGTTGTTGGTGTTTTGACCGGCTGCATCTTTGTCTTTAAATTCTGTTGGGTAGGCCCACATGATCAAAGGCAATTTTTCTTTCTTGCCATTGTCCGGCTCGATATCATAACCGGGAGGTAAGTACAAAGTACCAGACAAAGGCAAGCCATCTTCACGCGGGTATTTAATCACTTCCTTGTGCACACCTTGTAAGCTGGCAAAAGGATTGGCAAAGTCTGTCACCTGTTTCAAATCACCGTTGATGATGTTTCTGATGTAATAATTAGGATAATCAGTAGCCGATTCAATACGCACCAATACATTTCCCTTTAACATGTCAGTGGCATATGACAAGGATTCTAGTTTGTCGGTGTAGTCAGATTGATACAGGCGGTTGGTGACCAAAGACTCAAGGTTCAGGGTATCAACAAAAGGGAACTGGCCTTTTTCACTGTGGCCTTCACCCAACAAAAACACATTGTTATTTTGAATGTCTAATACCTGGCGACCATAATCATTTCGTTTGGTGACAAATTGGCCTGGGTCGGCATAAGCATTTTGATAATCCCTTTCATTAACCAAAATGGCTTCTTCGCTGGCATTAGATGGGTTGAACAACGCGGTGCGGAGCATACGAGTATTCCACCAATAATCGTAAACCAATGCGCGACTGTCATCACCCCAGATGATTTGATAAAAACGGTCTTTGGTTTTCAATAATTCTCTAGCTGGCTTGTTAAATGGTGCTGCCCATTGTTTGACCACGTCTCGATAGGTGACTTCTTTGGCTGGATCGCCTTCATCCAAGGCTTCTGCAAACACCAGTGTTGCTGGTTTGTCAGCACGCCACTGCATGCTTCTTTTGCCTTTACGAACTGACATAAACCCTTTTGGAATCACTTCAGTTAAAGGCACGTTATTGACCAATTTGACCAATTCGCCACTGTTTTTATAAACGTTTGTTTGGGTGGGGAACCGCCTTAATGTCACAATGTAAGAAAAAGGTCTGGTGATGGTGCTGACAGAAACATATTGGCCATCAGGTGAAAATGAAATGCCACGGTACATGGCAGCTTCTTTCCATAAAGTGCTTTTGCCCTTTAAATTGACTTTGTGTAATTCTGACAAGGTCAATTGCTCAAAGTTATGTTCGTCGTTGCTGTTCTTTAATAAGTCCTGGTAGGTGCGGTTTTGCGCTTTGGCACCGTCACTGACAGAAATGGTGGGGCCAGCTGGAACCGCAGCATCACCATCAATCAATGCTTTGCGATTGGCGGGTAACTTTTTAACCAGTAAAGCTTTGTTGTCTTTGAACCAGCTGATCGGGTTACCGGTATTGGCATTTAATGTGGCGTCAGTGAGCTTTTGTGCTTTGGCTTTTTTTATGTCAATGACCCAGGCTTCTACGCCTGCTGAGTCGGCAGTTTCAGTGGTGTGGGTGAATGCCACTTTTGTTTCATCAGGTGACCACCTTAAATTCGCCAAACGCAAATTTTCAGGTAGGCCTTTGATGGCTTTGACGTTTTTACTGTCCATGTCCATCAACTTGATGTTGTTGTAATAGGTCACACGGCTGCCAATGTTGGTCTTGGGATTGATGCGCAAACCGGCCAATCGCATTTCTTTTTCAGACAATTCAGCCAAAGTTTTGTAACTGTCGCGGTAAAGCAGTAACATGGTATCAGCTGCTGAATTGATGCGAACGGCCGGTGCACGTTCAACGTCTACCAAGTCTAAAATTTCTTGTGGTGGTTTCTGATAAGTCAGGGCTTCTTGGGCTGATGCGCCAGTCATGGCCAGTGGGCCACCAAGCATCAAAGAAAAGAAAAGCAATATTCTCATTGGGTCTCTCTTGGGTTAAAAAGCCAATGATTGTATCAAAAAGGCACAAAATTAAATGTGCCTTTGGTCAGTATTTAATTTGTTGCTAAGGTATCAGTTTATAGCACTCAAAGTCGTTATTAAAAATAACGTCAGGATTGTTGTTGGCGACATAGGTGGCGCATGCTTCGAAATTGTATAGCTTGTCATCACCTGAGCCAAATGAAATTTGCACCGCATCTACGTATCCTGTAAATGAATTGTTCCAACCAGAACCGACGCCAATCTGAACGCCAAAGACATAGGTATCAGCACTTAAATCGACGTTTGGGTCTCCTCCTTGGCCCATAGGGTTATTATTTATCCAATCATCAAGTGTTGAACTGTAATTTTGGATGACTCCAGAACCTCCTGCACTTTGAGAAACATACACCCAGAAAATACCTTCGGTCAATGTACTGATTTGCCATGAATCTGATGGTGCGGGATTGATGCCGTTATAAATAGGTTCCCATATCAGTAGCCCCAAAATATCATCTGCTGCATTGCCCATTGTGCCTCCATCATCATAGAACTGCAATTTAAATGCGGGAACCAAGTGTGGTGCTGTTGTGCTCATTGAATCACGGTACCAAGCAAACAAAAGATTTTCAATATTGCCTAAGGTTCGGTTGGGAAAGTCTATGTTGTTACCAGATTGTTGCCAGATTAACTCAAAATCTGCTTTGTCCTGTCCATTGGTCACAGTGTCTGTAGCAAACATCAATGAACCATCACCAAATAATGGTTGGTTTTTATTGATTTCAACAATCGCATCATCGCGAACATTGGCAGGCGCCCAGCCTTTAAAATCTCTGGGTGTGACTTCAATTTCTTCAAAAGCCAGAGTTGGAAGTGTAAATAGGGTTAAAACAAAAGTCAGAAATTTTGACATCAGCAATCCTCACATTTAAATAATTAAAACCGCCAGACTGATTAAATTTACATATCAGGGGCAGGTATCTTGTGAGGATGTCAATGATTGTAGCAAAATGAAAGCGACAATGCACAGCTAAGATGGTGTGGTGATGTATTTTAGCCAAAGCACACACTTCAATATATTCCTATCAAGTGTGTGCTTTGTATAGGCTTTATTTTTTCAAAGGACGGTACTTGATGCGTTCAGGTTGCAGTTGTTTACCGTGGCGGTTTTTGTAATCCTGTTCGTATTCGGTGTAGTTGCCTTCGAAGAACTCTACATGTGAATTGTTCTCATAGGCCAAGATGTGCGTCGCGATGCGGTCTAAGAACCAACGGTCATGCGATATCACCATGACAGAACCTGCATAGTTCAACAAGGCATCTTCTAATGCACGCAAAGTTTCCACGTCCAAATCATTGGTCGGTTCATCGAGTAACAGTACGTTGCCGCCTTTTTTCAATACTTTGGCCAATTGCAAGCGGTTGCGTTCACCACCAGATAAGTGCTTGACCAGTTTTTGTTGGTCTGCGCCTTTGAAGTTGAAACGACTGAGCCACGCACGCGCGGGGACCGTGTAGTTGCCAATCTTGATGATTTCTTCACCGTCAGCGACCTCTTCGAATAAAGGTCGGTCGTGACCCAAATCTTCGCGGCTTTGTGACACATAAGCCAGATCCACAGTTGATCCGATGTCGATGCTGCCTTCGTCAGGCTGCTCAGAGCCGCCAATCATATTGAATAAAGTTGATTTGCCTGCGCCATTAGGGCCGATGATACCAACGATGGCACCTTGTGGCACTTTGAAGCTGAGGTCATCAATCAGGTATTTGTCACCAAAAGCTTTGGAAACGTTTTTGAATTCAATAACGGACTCGCCCAAACGCTGCCCCGGTGGGATGTAAATTTGGCTGGTTTCATTGCGCTTTTGGAACTCTTTAGATTGCAGTTCTTCGAATTGTTTCAAACGGGCTTTGGACTTGGTGCGTTTGCCTTTGGCATTCGAGCGAACCCATTCCAATTCCTGCTTAATGGTTTTCATGTGCGCTTGTTCTTGTTTTGACTCTTGGATCAAGCGTTGTTCTTTTTGTTCCAACCATGAGGTGTAGTTACCTTTCCATGGGATACCGTGACCACGGTCTAATTCGAGAATCCACTCAGCGGCGTTGTCCAAGAAGTAACGATCATGCGTCACCGCTACAATCGTTCCGGTGAAATCATGTAAATAGCGTTCTAACCAAGCGACGGTTTCGGCATCCAGATGATTGGTCGGCTCATCGAGTAACAACATGTCAGGCGAAGACAATAACAAACGACACAAGGCCACACGCCTTTTCTCACCACCAGACAGGTTTTTCACTTCGGCATCCCAAGGCGGTAAGCGCAAAGCTTCTGCGGCCATGTTCATGGTGCGGTCTAAATCCCAACCGTTGGCGGCATCGATTTGTTCTTGTAATTCGGCTTGTTTGGCCAACAGGTCATTCATCTCATCATCGCTCATGGGCTCAGCGAATTTATTGTTGATGTCATCGAAAGCGGTCAACAAATCTTTCACATCGCCCATGCCGTCTTCGACATTGCCACGAACGGTTTTGCTCTCATCTAACTCGGGTTCTTGAGACAAATAACCAATCTTGATGCCCGGTTGTGGCCTGGCCTCACCTTGGTATTCTGTATCAAGACCTGCCATGATGCGCAGCACGGTTGATTTACCCGCGCCATTCAGACCCAAAACACCAATCTTGGCACCCGGAAAAAACGACAAGGAAATGTCTTTGATGATTTCGCGATTGGGCGGCACGGTCTTGCTCACGCCCATCATGGTATAAATGTATTCAGCCATGGGATTTATCTGTGTTTTCAAAGTCGTTATTGTACTTGAGACAGAATAGACTTTCCAAGTATGCCGGAGCTAATCTTTTTATCTTCATAAGCACCAAAAACTTAGCTGTTAGGAACAGGCATTAAAACGGTCAGAACAGCATTCGATTTTAACTTTTTGAAGCCATTTTTCGCTTGTTGAAGTAACGTTTCATGGTTCAGCGATGTTTTGGCTTCGGGATTGCTTTTGATCCAATCAGCTAACCATTGTTGGGCATAAGGTGAACCCATTTCAGCAGCAATTTGGTATTGTTTTTGTGCCTTTTGAATACTGGCTTTGGTACATAAGCCGTGCTGATACATCCAACCCAAATTAAAAGCAGCGGTTTGCGAAGATTTTGACAGTGTTTTCATTTCCTTGAGTGCAGATTTTATTAACTTTTTGTCACTGCTGTTTTGGCAAATTAACAATGAACGGTTGTTCTTAATGGCGGTGGATTGATAAATACCTTCTGCTTCATCATAGAAAGTGATTGCCAGTTCAGCACTTTGATCGAACCCCCAACCATGCTCATGCATCAGACCCAACCAAAACAAGGCTTCTTGCTCATTGTGCTCGGCTGCATTTGAAAAGAAGAACCTGGCCAAATCAAAGTTTTGTGGCATGTCTTTACCCCAAAGGAAAATTTTTCCTAATTGAATTTGAGAATAGTCATCTCCTTGTGAAGCGGCTTGTATAAAATATTTGATAGAAGATTGGATGTCGAAGCCTGCAAAGTTATTGTTGGAAAAAATTTCACCTAAGTTTCTTATTGGCCTAGAATAATTGGTGTCTTTGGCCATTGTTTCTAAGGTTTTAACTGCGGCTTCTACCGATTCAGTTTTGGCATCATCCAAATACAGGTTTGTTAAATCCAAAGCAACGGTGTGAGCACCTAAATCATAAGCTTTTTGATAGTAGGCTATGGCTTTGGCTTGATTGAACTCTGGGCTGGATTTGTCATTGTGGTGTTTTCCCAGTTGAATAATGGCACCGATATGATTGTCTTGGGCGGCTTTATTTAACAGTTGAAGCCAGCCATCCTTTTTGTTTTTTTTCATTAACTTGGCTAATTCGAAAGTGGCATCTAAATTCCCTTTGTCATGAGCCTTTTTGTACAGGGACATTACCGTTCTGTCGGATTTCTTATTTTTTTGTAGTTCAGCCAAGAAATAATAAGCTTGGTGCATTCCCTCCTTACCTTGCTTTTTTAACCATTTTTTATGGTAAGCATTTTCTAAAATAGGTTGTTCATGGAGTAACAGGTATATGTATTGAAATCTGGCGTATTTATTGTTTTCAACATGGGATAACAGCCACTCAGTATAGTCATCACTTTCTGTGGCTGGTTTATAACCAGGGGTATCAAAAAACAATTGGTTTAACTGCGTTTTGTGCCAAAACTTGGTGTTTCTGTTGTAATATTTTTTTGCCAATTCATGGTCTTGTTCCACATAAATGCCTTGTTGATATAAAGCGCCTAAATAGAGTGCGGCTTCGTCAGAACCCTCTTTAGCCAATTTTTCCATCATTGACAGGCCTTTTTCAGTGTCTTTATCTGTACCAATGCCTTTGATCAGGTAATTAGCTGCTGTGTATTCTGATTCTTTATCGCCTAAATTACCCGCCTTTTTATGGGCTTCAAATGCTTTGTTTAAATCAAAAAAACCCATTTTTTTGTCTTCATAAACCAAGCCAAGGAAATTGTTCGAGGCAGCTGATCCGGAATCCCCAGCCTTTAAAAGCAGTTCCATGCCTTTATCCGAGTCTTGTAATGTGTTTGAACCCATCAAATAGACCAGCCCTAACCTCAAGTAATCCAATGGTTCTTCTGCCAGTTCTACAGCTTTTTCGTAATGGGGGTTTACAGACTTTGAATGTTTGCCTTCTCTTACTCCATGTGAAATAAGTGCGGGAACATAGTCTTGTTTTACAGCCAATTTGAGGTAATGATTGGCTTTTTCTTCATCGTACCAGCTGCCATTTTTGTTAGCGAATATTGTGAATATTTGGTGTTCCAAAAGGCCGTTTTTCTTTCCCTTGATTTGAGTCACACTTAATAAAGCATCAATGGTATCTTGGTCTTTAGAAATGCCCCTTTCGTTTTCACGGACAATAATCGCGAGCACAAAAGCGTTGATTAACTTTGCTTGCATCGCTTCATTCAGAAAGTCATGGGCCTTAGGGTACTCTTTTTCGTTTAAATCTGTAAACACCCTGTTGGCGTAAGCATATTGAGCAATGGGACTGCCATCAGTGGCAGCCTGTTCAAACATTGACATGGCGTCAGGATAATATCCTGGGAATTTGTTGAGGTGTTGAATCATCAGATTACCAACTGTAATCATGGCTTCGCTCATGCCATCCATTGCCATGGGTATGATGGCCGGGAAGTGTGCTAACTGTTCTGAGAATACCTGCTGGTTAATTGAGTCTACATCTGGTCTTTGGGATTGATAAGTGTCGTATTTCTTTACAAAGTGTGACACGTCAAAGTAGAAGGGTTGTTGAAAATTTTCATCTTTCAGTGCGTAGACAGACAGAATGGCTTTGTTCTTGTTGATTGCAATGGCGCCATCAACAACATCATAGCCCAACAGCTCTAACAGGGTATATGAAGAATAAACATCACTGATCCACATGGGGTGTTCAGCGTTGTGTTTATTTTGTTCATCCCAAATTAATTGGGCCAAATTCAATAGCTGTTGTTGATGTTGATTGGCAAGGGCTTCTTCGCCTAGGGCAATGTGGCACAACATGGCAGCCCTGTGCAGTGCCAAAGAATGATAGCCTTCATTGATTTTGGCAGTAATTTGCGGGGTTTGTTCTTTGCAGCTGTCTATGTTGATAAAATCTTTATTGATGGTGACTTTGTTATTCACCATAAAGCCCATTAAGTTAACTTCTTCTCTTTGTTTGAAACTTTCCCAGCTTGCATCTGTGACAGTGGTAGTCAAGTTCGCCGCAGCTATAAATGGGCAGCACAAAATGATTTGAATTATGGTTTTAAAGTTCACCCTTTCTCTCCGCTTTTATTTTTTATCATGTTTTGTAGCATGTTTTTTAATTCATCTTCTTTCTCTAACATTTTTTCTTCGTATGCCAGTGCCAGAAAAGCCCGGAAATACAAGGCATCTTTAATCTTCTTGATGTTTTTGATGTGTTGGTTGACGTCTTCAACTGGGACGTGTTTTTCTCTGGTTTTGAGTTCGAAAGAAATTTGAATGTTGCCTTTATTTCTGAATATTGATCTTTTGAAATGTAAGTATTTTGAGGTGACTTCTAGGTCTTTTACTTCCACTTTAGGCACAGCCGTGTTTGCTCGAATGTTGATCTCGTGTTTTATGTTAACTGGATAAGCCAGTGCCAGTGGGGTGTCTCTTATAACACGAGTGGGAGTGTCTATGATGTTTGAAATTGCCCATGCGACAAAATCCGCAAAAACATGTTTGCCGCTTTCTTGCCACATGTCTTTGATGTCATAGTTTTCATTTTGAGTTATCAAGTTGAGCTCTTGATTGTCTTGGAAATTTAAGTCGTTATGAATTTTGGCAAAGCCATACAATTTACTGACAAAGGATTCAAAATTCTTTTTGAGCTCGGCATGTGAAATGTCGTTCAACACCCTTCTCATGTCTTCAGCGTTGAAACCTTGGTGCTCACTGTTTACCGACAATGTTGTGATGTCTTTGTCTACTACAGTGAATGTTTCTTTGATTTGTTTCTGTTCAGTTTCAGGGTGAACAAAATCCATGGTCTCTAATTCAGCGCCGGTAGCGGTAGCTAACCCAACGCCATAATTGGCTTCGCCAATATGGGTCAATAAACTGCCTTGGTTATTGATGGTTGGGTCAACCCAATATGTAGTGCCTTGATGATTGATTTTTAAAATCACATGATTGAAAACACCTGGACTGGGCAGTAATTTCAAGAGCCCTTCTTGTCTTTCTGTTGAAACAAGAACAGGCACTGAAGCTATGTTTAATTTATTTAAAATGGAGTGAAGTAAAATGGTTTTATCTTTGCAGTCACCGAATTTACTTTCGAAGGTATCAAGTGGTGTTCTTGGTTGGTGTGAATTGATGCCAATTTCAATACCAAAATACCTGATTTGGTTTTGAACAAACTGTGTGGCAGCACTGGCTTGTTCCATTTTTGTTGGCAGCTTTGACCAAGTATGAACCAAGTCGGTTAATTCAGAGTTGAATTCTGGGTCGACTTTAAACACCTGGCTTGCCCACTCAGAAACCCCTTTCCATGATGAGAATTCTGAAAGCTCTATCATTCCATATGGAAGGTACCACAATGGTGTTTGGTCTTGTATGTCTTCAGCTGGCACATTGTTTTGTTCCCACACATAAGATTTGATGCCATTTTCTGTGCTTGTTTTGTAAGTGTAGTCATGTCGGTGGTTCTTGATTTGAAGATTTCTGCTAGGCTCAACATTAACCCTTAAATAATTGTGCTTGATTGGAATCGACCAGCTCATTTGGTACTGGCCAAAAAAATGGTCACTGAAAATTGGATTTTTCCCAGTACGTGTATAAGCCAGCTCTAAGAAGTCTCCCACGCGCAGGTCTTTTATCACCAATAATGCAGTTTTTGTTCCTGAGTAGAGCTGGTTTTGAAGCTCTCTTTCTTGTCTGATGATTTCAAATTCATGGTCTTTGAGTACATCAATCTGTTTGTTATCACGGTGAATAACCACTGCATGGATTTTTAGTTTTTCATACTCTGGTTGAAAATCAAGTTCAATTTTCCCTATGTCTTTCAATCCATTTTCATTGTTCACTCCATTAATGTACCTGACATAAGTCGCGTCGTCACCTTGATGACTGAAGATTTGTCTGTCTATTAAAAGGGTAGAGGCCCTGAATTCCGTGCCAAATGGCTGGAATGATTCTGTTGGAATGGCGTTGGGTTTAACCCAGGCATCTGGCTTTGTTATTGAAAGTTCAGCAGCAAGGATTAGTGGTGAAATCAGCAGCGAAATCAGAGTGAGCAGTTGTTTCATGTTGAGGTGTGGAAAAAAGCAATCGAGTATAACTTATGAATTCGTTTAATACCAATTCAGGTGGCTTAAAACTTGATGCAAATTCAATCTATTAGAAAAAAGCTGATTGTCTTAAACAGGCTTCTTTCTGTTAAACTGTCGATACATTAATCAAGAAAATATATGCACAAAATCCACAACTTACAAGCTTTGCGGGGGGGCAGCTTTGGCTGTTTTTCTTTTTCACCTGCTTCCAGTATTTAACTTCTTAGGCTTAGAAAGCACTTGGTATGAAGCCGTCTGTTCGATTGGTTATATTGGTGTAGATGTGTTTTTTGTCATCAGTGGATATGTGATGGCACAATCTTCTGGGGGATTATCAGTGGGCTTGGATTCAGTGAAATCATTTGCAATTAAACGATTGTTACGGGTTTATCTTGGGTTTTGGCCGATGTTTTTGTTGATGTTGCTTTTGTTTGTGGTTTATCAGCCTGAATTTCTAAGTACTGGTAATTTGGTTTTATCTTTTCTTTTGCTTAACCCAGTTCAAGAACAGTTGATCATCCCGCCGGCTTGGTCATTGACTTATGAGCTGTACTTTTATTTGATCATCGCATTGAGTTTGTTCTTGTTACCTAAGTACAGGCTTTGGGTCGTTGTTGTGATGTTTCTGGTATCTGCGGTCAGCACGTTGTTATCCGATCAAGACCACTTCTTTATTTCATACTTTTTGATGGAATTTGCTTTGGGTTATTTTGTTTATGGCTTTGCGAATCGGTTGAAAAACTACATTGATATTAAAAGTGCTTTGGTATTGGTGTCACTTTCAATGGCGGCTTTTGTGCTTTGGGGTATTTTGGCTGTGGGTGTAACGCGTGTTCTCACTGCTGGCTTGTTTTCAGCTTGTTTACTGCATTTGTTGTTGCTTGAAACACGTCAATTGATTCTACCTGTGTGGTTACAAAAGTTTGGTGATGCTTCATATACCTTGTATTTACTACACATGATTGTCATCAATGCAGTAATGGCCACTGGCATGAGCCAGTGGTTTAAAGACCAGGGCTTGGCACTGGTCTTTTATATAACTGTGGTGGTGCTTACTGTCCTTATGTCATTGTTTTTATACACCAAGCTTGAAAAGCCGGTGTACAAGTCAGCTGTTAAAAAGCTGTCATGAGGTGAAATATTCCTGTGATAGAATGTGCCGTTTTAAAAAATCGGACGTTTTTTTGTGGAAATTAATCGCCAACATATAGCCCTTATTGCCCCTGAAATTGCTGCCAAGGAAGCGCAGGTTCAGGCTGCCATTGAATTGTTGAATGCCGGAGACACGGTGCCGTTTATTGCGCGTTACCGTAAAGAAGTGACGGGTGGTTTGGATGACACGCAGTTGCGTAATTTAGAAGAACGACTGGGTTACTTGCGTGATATGGATGACCGCCGTGACACCATCCTTAAAGCGATCGAGGAACAAGGTAAATTAACCGATGCTTTAAAGACTGCCATCATGTCTGCGGACAGCAAGACGCGTTTGGAAGATTTGTATTTACCATATAAGAAAAAACGTCAGACCAAGGCTCAAAAAGCACGACTGGCTGGTTTAGAGCCTTTGCTTGAAGCATTGGTGGCAGAGCCTTCAATCACACCTGAAACGTTGGCCGAAAAATATTTGAATCCTGAGCATGATGTGAATGATGCTGCTGCGGCTTTGGATGGTGCGCGTCAGATTGCTTTGGAAAATTTGGGTGAGGAGGCGGACTTGATTCAGGATTTGCGTGATTGGTTGTGGACCGATGGCGTGATAGTTTCCAAAGTGATGACGGGTAAAGAAAAGAGTAAGGATGCGGAAAAATTCAAAGATTATTTCGAATTCTCAGAGGCAGTCAATAAAATTCCATCACACCGTTTATTGGCTTTGTTGCGTGGACGCAATGAAGGCGTTTTGTCTTTGAATATTGATCACCATTCGATACTGGACGAGAACCAAGTGGTGCACCCTGCCATTGGGCGTTTGGTGGTGCATACCGGTTGGGACATTGAATCTTCGGCTTGGTTGAAGCGCACTTTGGAACTGGCTTGGCGTGCCAAGTTGTTGTTGAAATTGAATTTGCAACTGACGGCCCATTTACGTGAGCAATCAGATGAAGCTGCGATTGAGGTATTCAATCGCAACTTAAAAGACTTGTTATTGGCGGCACCTGCGGGTGACAAGGTGACTTTGGGCTTAGATCCAGGTTTCAGAACCGGTGTGAAAACGGTGGTGATTGATGCCAATGGTAAGCTGTTAGATACGGCTGTGATTTATCCTCATGCACCACAAAATCAATGGGAACAAGCCAAACAAATTGTCTCGAAGTTGTGCATCAAACATGGCGTGAATTTGATTGCCATTGGCAACGGTACGGCTTCGCGTGAAACCGACCAGATGGCGGCGGAGTTGTTAAAGCAAAACAAAGACGGCGCATCTGCAATAAAAGCGCAGAAAATCATGATATCTGAGGCCGGTGCTTCGGTGTATTCGGCTTCAGAAATGGCTGCCAAAGAATTTCCTGACTTGGATGTGTCTTACCGTGGTGCGGTTTCGATTGCACGTCGTTTACAAGACCCCTTGGCGGAGTTGGTGAAGATTGATCCCAAGGCAATTGGTGTCGGTCAATACCAGCATGATGTCAACCAAGTGCAGTTATCAAAAGCTTTGGACAACACGGTTGAAGACTGTGTGAATGCCGTCGGTGTCGATGTCAATACGGCCTCTGCTGCTTTGTTGAAGTATGTGGCAGGTATTTCAGATTCTGTGGCCAATGAAATTGTTAATTTCCGTGATGAAAACGGTAGCTTCAAAAACCGCAAGCAATTGCTCAAAGTGAAACGCTTGGGTGCGAAGATGTTTGAACAATGTGCTGGTTTCTTGCGAATCCGTGGCGGTGACGAACCTTTGGATCAATCTGCCGTGCACCCTGAGGCATACCCTTTGGTACAAAAAATATTAAGCCATGTGGGCAAAAGCATCACTGAAGTGATTGGCCAGTCGGCTGCTTTGGTGGGTTTGAATACTGCTGAGTTTGCTACTGATCAGTTTGGTACTGCTACTATCAAAGACGTGATAGATGAATTGAAAAAGCCGGGTCGTGATCCGCGTGGTGAATTTAAAACAGCGACGTTCAATGATGAAGTTCACAAGGTCAGTGACTTAGAAGAAGGTATGCGCTTAGAAGGTGTGGTGACCAATGTGACTGCTTTTGGTGCTTTCGTTGATATTGGTGTACACCAAGATGGTTTGGTTCATATTTCACAATTGGCCGATCAGTACGTTAAAGACCCTGCGGATGTGGTGAAAACAGGTCAAGTGCTGGCGGTGCGTGTTTTAGAGGTCGATGTGGCCAGAAAGCGCATTTCATTGACAGCCAAATCGGGCAATCAAAGTGCGCCTGCTAAGAAGTCGGATTCAAAAGGCCAAACACATGGTCGCAAACCACAAAGAAATAACCGTTCAAATCACAGTCAGAATCAAGCCCAAAACAGCGCTTTCGGCGGTGCTTTGGCTGATGCCTTTAAAAACGCCAAGAAAAAATAAAATCACAAGCAATAAAAAAGCCAAGCATCAAGCCTGGCTTTTTTGCTGTGTTTGACTGATCAGAATGAATGTCTGTATGACAATTCAAAACCGGCATCATCGCCATCCCAGCTTTGAACAGCCAAGGCCAAGCCTGATTGTTCATTAAACTTGTAAACACCTTTTAGTTCAGCAAAAAAATATCCGTTGCTGGCTTTTTCAATTTCATTGTATTTTAATTCTGTATGTAATTCGAATCGTTCACCCAATGATGACCTTGTACCAAGTGCCAATCCATAAACAGCCGAATCTAGGAATTTTCTGTCTTCTTGGCCGACGTGAATACGAGTGAAGAAGTCGGTGTTTGCACTGATGTCATTGACGTAGCCAAAATTAAGCTCAAAGTGGTTGAGATCAAAGCCATTGTTGCTTAAATTAAAGAACTCTCCACCAAAAGTCCAGTGCTCACTGAAGGCATGATTGGCGTCAATATGCCAAAGATTCGGACTGCTGCTTGAGTCTAAAACGCCATACCCTATTTCAAAATATGAGCGACTGGGTGCTTCTTGTGCGAATGCGCTTAATGAGCTGGCCAATAGGCCGATGGTGACGATTTTTTTTATCATGTTTTTTTCCTTTTGTTTTAAAAGTTTTGAATCACTGCGGCAGCTTTCTCATCTGCACAGTGCAGCGCATTATAAAAAAATTTGATGAATTTTATCTGAATAGATTGATTTTATTTTTCGCTGTAATAATCTTTGCAGTATCGGTATGATGTTGTTTTTAAAGAAAATAAACTACCATGCGAAATGAAGTTGTTTATCAGTGGATAGCGAAAGGATTGATTGATGTAGAACGTCAGGATGAGGCAAAGGTGTTGGCAGGCGTTCAGGCAGGTCTTGCTGATTGGCGACAATTCACCCAATACTTTTTGTTATTTGCGGGTGTGATAGCTTTGGCCAGCGGCGTGATTTTTTTCTTTGCCTTCAATTGGGATGGCATGTCGAGGTTCACTAAGTTTGCTTTGATTCAAGGTGCTTTGCTGGTATCAACAATCGTGTATTTGAGGTTGGCTGGGCGTTCATTGTTACGACAAGCATTGCTGTTGATGATGGCCTTGTTGATAGGTGCATGGTTGGCATTGGTGGGACAAACTTACCAAACGGGTGCCGACCCTTGGCAGTTGTTTGCGATTTGGTCGTTATTAATCATGCCGTTGGTTGTGGTCAGCCGTTTTGAGGTGATGTGGGTGCTGTTGAGCTTGTTGCTCAATTTGTCTTTGTCTTTGTATCAAGAGGTCAATTCATCAGTCTTTGGACTGGTTTTTAATCAACAAGCCTGGTTGTTCAGTTTCATCGCTTTGAATGCAGGTTTATTGATGTTGCTGGAGTCATTAACTGGATCACAACTATCAACTCAATGGTTAAAGTTATCGCACCGCTGGGCAGCACAATTGCTTGCATTTGGCTTTTTGTGGTTGGTACTGGCGGTGGGGATGGCCGCTTTGTTTGATAAGGGTATGAATACGTCATTGAGCGTGTTGGTGTTCTTAATCACCAGTGGTGGGTTCTTCGCGTATTATCGCTGGTTGTTATTGGATGTCGCTTTGCTGGCGTTGTGGAGCCTGATGATGGTTGTCGTGATCACCGCATTCTTATCAAAAGTTTTGCTTGACAGTTTCGACGATTTTGGCGTGCTGTTGGTGATCGGTTTGGCCGTGATTGGTATGTCAGTATTCGCAGGAAAATGGTTGATGTTGCTGAAAGGTCAAGGGCCACGCAGCGGAGAGGTATCATGAGTGATGGTTTATGGCAGCAATTAACAAATGCAGGTATGACCACCACGACACAAACTCCTGTTAACAGTGTTGAAGAAGGCAAGCCTTGGTATATCAGATTGTTACATGGTTTTTCAGGTTGGTTGGCTTCTTGGTTTATCTTGGGTTTTTTGGCCTTGGGGCTGTTTGAACTGTTTGACAATGCAATGGCTGCAGGTGTGGTCGGTGTGTTATTGAGCTTGCCCGCATTTTTGGTCTATCGCAAAGCACAAGCATCTGATTTTATATCTCAAATGGTTTTGGTGTTTTCATTGGCTGGACAACTGGCTGTTGCTGTGGCTTTGTTTGATGGTTTGGGCTTCAGTCACCGAGCACCTTTGATCTGGTTGGCCATGTATCAAGTGCTGTTGTTTTTCCTGATGTCTGATTATTTACACCGTTTGTTAAGTGCGCTTTTTGCCATGGCTGCGGCTTTTTATGGTCTGTTTATTTTTACCTATTTACCTTTGGTTACGGTTGTGTTGGCCGGTGTCTTTGTTTGGTTGTGGATGAACCGAGAAAGTTGGCGTGATTGGCATGCCATGGCAAGCCCTTTTGCTGTTGCTTTGACTGTGGTGCTGTTATTAATGAGTGGAACTCAAATTTCAAATGTGCATTGGTATGGCTTATTTGGTAAAAGTCCAATTCATGCGGATTACTTGAATCAGATACAACTGCTCAGCCAAGTGCTCACTGGAGCGCTGCTTTTGTATGTCTTGTTCCTGATTGCCAAGGAGAACAGGTCACAATGGCAGACCACAGCAGTTCAAAAAATATCAGCGGTCATTTTGGTTTTGGTGGTAGCTGTTTTTGTATCTGGTTTAGCAATAGCATTGCTGATGTTGATGGTAGGTGTGGCAAGACAAAACCGTTGGCTTCAAGTTTTAGGTGTATCAGCTGCGTTAGGATTTATTTCTTGGTTTTATTATGACTTAAGTGCAACCTTACTCATCAAATCACTGTCTTTGGTGGTTTTGGGGGCTTTGTTATTGTTTATTTACTGGATAATAAAACCATCAAAGCAAGCTGATGAACAACATGAAAAACAGCAACTGTTTGTCTCCATGAGTCGTAAAGTGGTGTTGGCCAGCGTGCTTTTGAGCTTTGTTGCTGTTAATCATGCCGTGTGGCAAAAAGAGCGCTTGTTGAAAAATGGCCAGTCAATCTATTTGGCCCTGGCACCGGTTGACCCCAGGTCATTAATGCAAGGTGATTATATGCGGCTGCGCTTTGCCATCTCACAAGTTTTGGCCAGAGAAAATAAAGAACAACAAGATTATTCGGGGTTGTTGGTTTTGGATGTAGGGGACAATCAAGTCGCCACATTCAACAGTTTTTATCAAGGGCAAGATTTAGGCCACAATCAAGTCAAGCTGGCATATAAGTTCAAGCACAACCAATATCAAATTGGTGCCCAGACTTTCTTTTTTCAAGAGGGTCAGCGCAAGCAGTATGATGCCGCGCAGTATGGTGAATTTGTGGTGGAGTCAAGTGGTAAAGCACTGTTGAAGTCCTTAAGGGATGCTGAATTGAAGTTGATAGGATTGAACCGTTTAGATTGATAGGTTGTATGTTGCTTTTGACGTGCTAATAAAAATAGCGTATGGGAAATACTGTTGGTGCTTTGGTTCAAGTCCGCCTGCATGATATAATGCCCCTTTTAAACGTTCGAATGAATTCATGATTAAATTGGTGCTGTTAAGACACGGTGAAAGTGAGTGGAATTTAGCCAATAAATTCACCGGTTGGAAGGATGTGGAATTGACTGATACAGGTCGTGCACAGGCAAAACAAGCAGGTGTGGTGCTGAAAGAAGCTGGCTTTGAATTTGATAAAGCCTATACCTCTGTGCTGAAGCGTGCCATGAGGACTTTGTGGATTACTTTAGATGAAATGGAACGTTTGTGGTTGCCTGTTGAGCGTTCTTGGCGTTTGAATGAACGTCACTATGGTGCACTGCAAGGCTTGGATAAAGCTGAAACTGCTAAGAAATACGGTGATGATCAGGTGTTGATTTGGCGAAGAAGCTACAGTACACCACCGCCCAAATTAGACTGGGAAGATGAACGCAACGCTGCCGATGACATCCGATACAAAAATTTAACCAAAGAACAGGTGCCATTGGGCGAATGCTTGGAAGATTGTGTTGAGCGTGTGATGCCTTATTGGCATGAGCAAATTGTTCCGGATTTGAAAGCGGGAAAACAATTGATCATTGCGGCGCACGGAAATTCTTTACGCGCCTTGGTGAAGTATTTAGATGATGTTTCAGAAACTGACATTTTAAAACTCAATATTCCCACTGGCATGCCTTTGGTTTATGAGTTGGATGATGATTTGAAGCCGATCAAAAGTTACTATTTGGGCGACCAAGCTGCGGTTGAAAAAGCCATGGCAGCTGTGGCGAACCAAGGAAAATCAAAATAAGGAAAGGCAGAGCAAGCAATCATTATGGATAAGCAATACCCACTGTTAGACCAAATCGACAAACCTGCGGATTTACGTGAGCTGACGGTTGAACAATTGCCTCAAGCGGCGGATGAAGTGCGCGAGTTTTTAATAGACAATATATCACAATGTGGCGGTCATTTTGGTTCGGGTTTGGGTACTGTTGAGTTGACTGTGGCATTGCATTATGTGTTTGACACGCCGCATGATCGCATTGTTTGGGATGTGGGCCACCAAGCTTATCCGCACAAAATTTTGACAGCACGAAAAAATCGCTTACAAAGTATCAAGAAAAAAGGTGGTTTGTCACCTTTTCCAAAACGTTGTGAAAGCGAGTATGACACTTTTGGTGTAGGCCACTCTTCGACTTCAATCGGAGCTGCACTGGGCATGTCTTTGGGCAGTCAAGTGATGGGTGAAACACGTGATGTGGTGGCTGTTATTGGCGATGGTGCCATGACAGCAGGTATGGCGTATGAAGCACTGAACCACGGTGGTGAGCTTGATACCAACATGTTGGTGGTTTTGAACGAAAACGAAATGTCAATTTCACCTAATGTGGGCGCGTTGACCAAAATGTTGATTAAGATTGTCTCTGGTCGGACTTATAACCGCATGCGAGAAAAGTCAAAACGCATCATGCGGCGTGGTTCTTGGTTGTGGAAATTCATGTCACGCTGGGAAGAGCACACCAAAGGCATGTTTGTACCCAACACTTTATTTGAAGAGTTGGGGTTTCATCATTTGGGGCCGATTGATGGTCATGATGTGGAACTGTTGACCAGAACCTTGGAAACTGCAAAAGAAATTCAAGGTCCTAAGTTGTTACACATCATTACCAAAAAGGGTAAAGGGTATAAGCCGGCAGAGGAAGACCCCATCAAATACCACGCTGTTGGAACGTTTGATCCGGAAGTGGGTATAGTGCCCAGTAACAAGCCTTCCAAGCCAAGTTATACCAGCATATTCAGTAATTGGATTTGTGATATGGCTCGTTTGGACAATCAATTGGTTGCGATTACGCCTGCCATGCGAGAAGGATCTGGCTTGGTAGAGTTTTCCAAATTATTCCCAAGGCGTTATTTCGATGTGGGCATTGCAGAGCAACATGCTGTGACTTTAGCAGCTGGCATGGCTTGTGAAGGCGTTAAGCCAGTGGTTGCGATTTATTCGAGTTTCTTACAGCGTGCATACGATCAATTAATTCATGATGTGGCGATACAAAATTTAGATGTGCTTTTTGCCATTGACCGTGGTGGGGTGGTTGGACCTGATGGTGCGACGCATGCAGGTAATTTAGATTTGAGTTTCTTGCGTTGTGTGCCCAATATGGTTGTCATGGCGCCAAGTAACGAAAACGAATGCCGTCAAATGTTGTATACCGGTCACCAGAGTAAAGGACCGGCTGCGGTTCGGTACCCGCGTGGCACAGGTCCCGGTGCAGCCGTTCATCATGAAATGCAGGCATTAACAATTGGCCAAGCACAACGCATTCGCAAAGGTGCCAATGAAGTGGCCATATTGTCATTTGGCGCATTGCTGGATGTGGCAGAAACTGTGGCTCAAAAATTGGATGCCAGTTTAGTGAATATGCGATTTATCAAGCCTTTAGACGAAGACATGATCGTTAAAATGGCAGCCAAACACGACTGTCTGGTTACGGTTGAAGACAATGTCATCATGGGTGGTGCAGGAAGCGCTGTTAATGAAGTGGTGCAAAGGTTACAGCTGAATGTTCGGGTTTTAAATTTGGGTTTGCCTGACCTGTTTCAAGACCATGGCTCGAGAGAAGAGTTGTTACAAGAAGCCGGATTGGATGTGCCAGGTATGCGCAGACAGATTAATGCGTTTTTAAAGTGCCAAGTAGATAATGTGGTGGCTTTAAACTCAAAATGAATGTAGGTTACAATTAACACCAGTATCTGGATGTCAATTATTGCTGTTCACTCAGTGAAACCTATCGCTTGGAGTCAATGTATTCCGTCATTTCATGGTCTTTGAAATGCCATTTTAAGTAATTGACGTAGTTTTCAGCTTTCTTAGAATCTTGTTTTTCATCTAAATAGTTAATCATCGCAACCAATGCGTCCACCATGTTAGGGTTGGTGCATTCTTTTCTCATCATTTGGTTGATGATGTATATGGCATTATTTTCAAAACCATGAGAAGCAAAAACGATAGAAAGTTTTATTAATGTTTCATCATCTATTTTAATGCGACCTTGTGTGGTCGTCATGTATTTGACAAAATCGGCATGTATTTTGTCGCCAGAGACATCGAATTGCATTTCTAAGTTAAAATAATCAATGGCTGCTTCATGATGCGAATCATCAAAAGGAATATATTTACCATACTCAAAACGTAATCGAGCCAAATCCAAACTGTTGGGGTATTTTTGAAAGGTTTTGTGCAGCAATTTCATGGCTTTAAGGTACTTGCCTTTTTCGATGAACTTTTCTGCTCTTGCTACGGGGTTTAGTCTTGATCCAAAAAACACTTGCGGTCTCAATTTTGATTGAAATATGTATCCTCAAGATTATAACATCTGATGTTCAGCCATTGAAAAACATTTGTCACTGCCTATGACAAAATGATCAAGCACTTTGACATCAATTAAGCGCAAAGTTTCTATCAGTCGTTGAGTTAACTGCTTGTCTGATTCACTGGGAGACACATCACCTGAGGGATGGTTGTGGGCGAATATAACCGATGCGGCGTTAAATTTCAAACACTGTTGTGCTACTGTTCTAGGATAAACCTGCGCCTGACTGATGCTTCCTGTGAATAAATATTCAAATGTGATTAGCCGGTTTTTGCTGTTTAAAAACAAGCAGGCAAATCGCTCAAATGCTGTTTGTTCAAAATGATTAAGCAAATAGCGTCGTACCAAATCGGGGTCTGTGAAACTCGGCTTTTCAGAAACCTCTGTTTTTAAGCTTCGTGTGGCCAATTCATTAACGGCTTGAATTTGAACATATTTGGCCGGCCCCAAACCCTTGATGTTAATGAATTGTTTTGGACTGGCTTTTATGATGGCATGTAAGCTGCCAAAGTAAGAAATGAGGTGGTTGGCAAGGATTAATACCGGCATTTCTTTGGTGCCAGTTCGCAAAAAAATAGCCAATAACTCAGCATCAGAAAGTGTGGCAGCACCATACTTTAAAAGTTTTTCTCTTGGCATCAGTGTATTGTGTTGTGACAACATGGGGCACCCAAAATGAATTAATTGCCACATTGTGCCAAAATATTACTGATTTCTCTGTCAATGAATTCCTACTGGCGTGTAGGAAATTATAACATTGGCGTTATCATAGAAATTGCTTTAAAATCATTGGCCAAATTGCACAAATATACTGGAATCATGAAAACCATAGATGTCAAAATAATGGATGACCGCTTAAAAAATGAATTTGGCTTGCCTCAATATGGAACTGAGGGCTCGGCTGGTCTGGACTTAATTGCATGTGTTGACGGAGAATTAACGGTCACTGCGGGTGATACGGTATTGATTCCCACAGGGATGGCGATTCATGTCAAAGATCCTCAGTTGGCTGCTGTTATTCTACCTCGTTCTGGCTTGGGACATAAACATGGTATTGTATTGGGTAACTTGGTGGGTTTGATTGACTCTGATTATCAAGGTCAATTGTTTGTTTCTTGTTGGAATCGATCCAAGAAAGATTTTAAGGTGTCTGCAGGTGACCGAATAGCTCAATTGGTTATTTTACCTGTGGTACAGGCAAACCTGAATGTGGTGGACGATTTCAATCAATCTGATCGAGGCGAAGGAGGCTTTGGTCATACAGGGGTGAATTGATGTTTGGGAAAAAAGACAAAGAAAAGCCTGAAGAAATGGTGGAAGAGCTGGTAGATGACAATGAAGTTTTTGAGTCAGTATCACAAGAAGGAGATGCCTCAAAAGACAGTGGCAAAAAGAAAGGCCTCACACCCAAAATTAAATTAAATTTGGAAGTGATTCCTGAGGGTGTGGATTTTACCGTTGGGTCACTTTGGAATACGGCTTTGGCTTTGGCTTTGATTATAACGGCAACTTTTGCTTACATCATATACAGTAACGTCAAAGAAAAAGCCACCTTGTCATTTTTAGCTTCTGAAAGTGAAGAGATATTCGACTATGTCAGCAGTCAATTAAAACAAATTGATGATGTGGCAAGGAATGTGATCAACCACAACCCAGATTCTGATCAAATTGTCAATTTATTAGAAAAGGCCATTCCTGATAATTTACGTGTTGTGCGTGTGGTAGAACCTGTCACGGCAATTGAGCCTGATACTGAGTTTCCTGGTATCAATTTTGCGACTTTGGACATGATTAAAACCACCAGTAAAAATCAAAAGGAGCAATTGCCTGAAATACACTTGTATGGCCAAAAGAATCAATATTTAAATTATGTTTATATACAAAAACCAAATGAGTCGTATGTAGTCATTAGCTATCCTGTGAGTGCTATTATTGATAAAACGAAACAGTTAAGCGCAGGCAATGGCACTTTGTCATTATTACAAAAATCTGGAGATTGGAGTAACATCACATTACAGCACTGGGGCCAAAAGGACGATGGTGTATCTTATACCAGGAAGGAAGTCAATGTACCTGGCTCTCACTTTTATATATCTTATGGTGTAAAACAACCGCAACTGGGTTTTATGCAGCTGGGCTTAATCAGTGCCATTGTGTCATTTATAGCCGGCATATTATTGACACTGATGGTGTATCAAAAAAGAAAAATTGCATTTGATGCAGGAAAAGCTCAAGTGGCCAAAGAAAAAGGCAAGCAACATTATGTGCCTAAGTCTGTTCAGGCAGCGGCATCCAAATCATTACCACAAGACACAAAAAATATTTTAATGGAAAAAGAATTAGAGAAAAAAGCGGCATTACCTGATCAAAGCATATTCAAAGCGTATGACATTAGGGGTATCGTTGATAAGACATTGACTGAATGTACAGTTGAGCAAATTGGTCAAGCCATAGGCACGGAAAACATCAATCGAGGTTGTCATAAAATAGTGGTGGCTAGGGATGGCAGGTTATCTGGACCCATATTATTAGATGCATTGATTGCAGGATTGAAAAAATCAGGTTGTGATGTCATCAATATTGGTGCAGTACCAACAGGTGTGCTTTATTTTGCAACTCATCATTTAGAAACGGGATCTGGCGTGATGTTGACAGGCAGCCACAATCCAGCTGATTATAATGGATTGAAAATCATGTTGAATGGTGAAACATTGGCAGGCAAATTGATTCAAGATTTGTATAAGGCAATTGTTGCTGGTGATTTGAAAGAGGGTGAAGGTACCTACCAAGAAATGGATATTGAAGATGATTATATTGATCACATCAGTTCAGATATTCAACTAGAAAATCAACCGACTGTTGTTGTCGATTGTGGCAATGGTATTCCCGGTGGTATTGCGCCTGAGTTATTAGAAGAGATTGGCTGTGAAGTGATTCCCTTGCATTGTGAAGTAGATGGAAACTTCCCTAATCACCACCCAGATCCCAGTGTGCCTGAAAATTTAGAAGATTTGATTGCCACAATGAAACAAACAGATGCAGATTTAGGTATTGCTTTCGATGGAGACGGTGACCGTTTAGGGGTTGTGACCAAATCAGGTGAAATTATTTACCCTGATCGCTTGATGATGCTGTTTGCTAAAGATGTATTGACAAGGCAGCCAGGTTCTTCAATTATTTTTGACGTCAAATGTACTGGACACCTGCCCAAGTTTATTGTCAAGAGCGGTGGTATGCCCATCATGTGGAAAACGGGACATTCCTTTATGAAAGCCAAACTTAAGGAAACCAATGCAGCCATGGCAGGTGAAATGAGTGGACACTTCTTTTTCAACGAGCGTTGGTTTGGCTTTGATGATGGTATTTATGCTGCTGCTCGTTTGCTTGAAATACTTGACCAAGAATCTGATGAGCCCCAAGCAGTTTTTGATACTTTGCCTAAAGGTATCAGTACGCCAGAATTGAAAGTGCATATGAAAGAAGGTGAGCATTACGAATTCATTGAAAAGTTTGTAGAAAATACGACTTTCCCAGATGCCAAAGTGACCACGATTGACGGCATCAGGGCTGATTATAATGATGGATGGGGTTTGGTGCGTTGTTCAAATACAACACCGTGTTTGGTGATACGGTTTGATGCAGACAATCAAGCGGCACTGGAACGTATTCAACAAGATTTTAAAACCAAGTTATGGGCCATTGATGACGGCCTTGAACTGCCCTTTTAAGCAAGGTAAAGCAAACCAAAAAAAGCAGCGTTTAAGCTGCTTTTTTTGGTTTTGGAATCTTGTTAATCTTTATTCAGTGATATAGAAGAAATATCAATCTCTGGTTCTTCAATTTTGTCTTTTTTAACCAGTTGAGCTCCTACATCGTCTAATGACAAAGCATCAACTGGAATGTCAGGGATTTCTACTTTTTTGGCATTGACAATGACTGTTCCAGGTTCATCCACTTCGACATCTTCAAAATTAAACTCTGGTACTTCTACTTCGCTCTCTTCAATGATAGGTTCTTCACTGTCATCGATTGTGATGTGATTGATGTCAACCTCTGGCGGTTCCTTATCTTCTGCATTTTCTAATGCACTTTCATCCAAGGACACTTTCATGTGGGATGTTTCTATGTGCACTTCGGGTGCAGTAACAGGTCTTAGAATCACAGTGCCGGGTTCATTAAGTTCCCAGTCGCCGCTTCCCAGTGCAGGAAGTTCAGATTCATTTTTAATTAAAGACACTTTAATGCCTGCTTTTTTCAAAACGCCGCGCAGCTGGCCTGCTTTTTCCATCGATAACGACTTTTTGATGGTGCGTTCTTTGCCGTCAAACATTTGCTCGGCTTTAGAGGCAGGCAGCTTGAATAATTTGGCAAAATTGGCAATGGCTTGTGATTGCTCACATCCACGGACAGTTTTACCTTTAAAGGTGACTTTGAAAGTTTGCTCTTGCATACAATTGAAATTTCTTTTTTATATTTATACCACAATGGAAAAAAGGTTATAAGGTATTTACTCTTAAAATTATGTTAAAGGGTAAAAAATATAGACAAAAGGTGATGTAAATAAGCATATATCATTAAATTATTTTTGACACTGGGTCAAAAATAATTACAATATATCGCTTTATACGCATAAAGAGATATATTGATTATGAGCGACTTTTTATTTACTTCAGAATCTGTATCAGAAGGCCACCCAGATAAAGTGGCCGATCAGATTTCTGACGCGGTTTTAGATGCCATCATCAAAGATGACCCTAACGCACGTGTGGCCTGTGAAACCATGGTTAAAACAGGTGCTGCGATTGTGTCAGGTGAAATCACAACCAACACTTGGATTGACTTGGATGACTTGGTTCGTAAAGTCATTATTGACATTGGGTATGACAATTCAGCAGTGGGTTTTGACGGCAATGCTTGTGCTGTGATGAGTTTGATTGGAAAACAGTCACATGACATCAACATGGGCGTCGACCGAACAAGTCCAGAAGAACAAGGTGCTGGTGACCAAGGATTGATGTTTGGTTATGCATCGAATGAAACTGATGTACTGATGCCTGCGCCAATCACCTACTCACATTTATTGGTTCAAAAGCAAGCTGAAGTTCGTAAGTCTGGCCAACTGTCATGGTTGCGCCCTGATGCGAAATCACAATTGACCTTCCGTTATGAGAACAACAAGCCTGTGGCTGTCGACGCAGTTGTTTTATCTACACAGCATGATGAAGACATCAGCTTAGATGACTTGCGTGAAGCTGTGCGCGAAGAAATCATCAAGCCAGTTTTGCCTGAGGCATGGTTGGATGATAAGACTCAATACCACATCAACCCAACAGGTAACTTCGTTATCGGTGGACCAGTGGGTGATTGTGGCTTAACAGGGCGTAAGATTATTGTTGATACTTATGGTGGTATGGCCCGTCATGGCGGTGGTGCATTTTCTGGTAAGGACCCTTCGAAAGTTGACCGTTCAGCGGCTTATGCTTGTCGTTATGTGGCAAAAAACATTGTCGCTGCTGGTCTTGCAGACCGTTGTGAGATTCAAGTTTCTTACGCCATTGGTGTAGCGAAACCCACATCTATTTCAGTGACCACATTTGGTACCAATAAAGTGGCTGAAAGCCTGATTGAAAAGTTGGTTCGTGATCACTTCGACTTAACGCCATATGGCATCATTACCTCATTAGATTTGGTACGCCCAATTTACCAAAAAACAGCAGCTTACGGTCACATGGGTCGAGAAGATGCTGATTTCACTTGGGAAAAAACAGACAAAGCAGACTTATTGCGTGATGCAGCAGGTCTCAAATAAATACAATACAGAGAATATTATGACTATTAATACTGCAGAACAAATCAAAGCCGACTACGTCATTGCTGACATCGGTTTGGCCGCTTTTGGCCACAAGGAAATCCGCATCGCCGAAACTGAAATGCCAGGTTTGGTACAAATTCGCGAAGAATACAACGATTCACAGCCACTAAAAGGTGCTCGCATCGCAGGTTCTTTACACATGACGATACAAACAGCTGTTTTGATTGAGTCATTGCGCGCCTTAGGCGCTGACGTGCGTTGGGCTTCTTGTAACATTTATTCAACACAAGACCACGCAGCGGCAGCCATGGCTGACCAAGGTATTCCAGTTTTTGCTGTTAAAGGTGAAACTTTGGAAGAGTATTGGGAATACACACATCGCATCATGGAATGGTCTGACGGTGGCGCACCCAATATGATTTTGGATGATGGTGGTGATGCAACCATGCTTTTGATTTTAGGCAGCAAAGCTGAAAAAGATGCCAGCGTGTTGGATAACCCAGGTTCTGAAGAAGAAACTTTTTTGTTTGCTTCTATCAAAAAACGTTTGGCAAGCAAGCCAGGTTGGTACACAAAAACTTTGGCTTCAATCCAAGGTGTAACTGAAGAAACAACAACAGGTGTTAAACGCTTATATGAAATGGCAAAAACAGGTGACTTACCATTCCCTGCCATTAATGTGAATGATTCAGTGACCAAATCTAAATTTGACAACTTGTACGGTTGTCGTGAGTCTTTGGTAGACGCCATCAAACGTGCAACAGACGTCATGGTTGCGGGTAAAAAAGCCGTGGTTTGTGGATTTGGTGATGTGGGCAAAGGTTCGGCGGCTTCGTTGCGTGCTTTAGGTGCCATTGTTTCTGTCACTGAAATTGACCCCATTTGTGCTTTGCAAGCTTCAATGGAAGGTTACCAAGTAGTGACATTAGAAGATGCCGTTGCTGATGCGGATATCTTCGTTACCACTACAGGTAACTACCAAATCATCAACTTCGAACACATGAAAGCAATGAAAGACCAAGCCATCGTTTGTAATATTGGTCATTTTGACAATGAGATCGATGTCGCTTCTTTGGAAAAACACTGCAAGTGGGATTCAATCAAAGATCAAGTAGATCATGTTGAATTTGAAGACGGTAAAAAAATCATCTTGTTGGCACGTGGCCGCTTGGTCAACTTGGGCTGTGGTACAGGTCACCCAAGCTTTGTGATGTCTAATTCTTTCACCAACCAAGTATTGGCTCAAATTGAGTTGTACCAAGACGGTGACAAATATGACAACAATGTATTTGTATTGCCTAAGCATTTGGATGAAAAAGTGGCCAAACTGCATTTAGGTCGAGTTGGTGCTAAGCTGACCACATTGACAGAACAGCAAGCCAAATACATCGGTGTCAAAGTTGAAGGCCCTTATAAGCCAGAGCATTACAGATATTAATGTATCAAATCAATAACATCGTTATTCAACAAAGCCAGCCCTTAGGGTTGGCTTTGTTCGTTTTAGAGATTAAAAATATAATCAAAAAGCATAAGAGGTAACAAAAATGAATAAGCCAAATTTTGGACTCAGCTTTGAATTCTTTCCGCCAAAAACAGCAGAGCAAAAAGCAGCCTTATTGGCCACTCAGACCAAACTTCGGGCACTAAGCCCTGAATTCTTTTCGGTGACTTTTGGAGCGGGTGGTTCAACCATAGGTGCCACGGCAGAAACTGTGTTGGAATTAAATACACATGATACGCCTAAAGTGATTCCACACTTGTCATGCATGGGCGGAACACCGGACGAAATCAAGGCCCTGTTGCAACAGTACATAGATAATGGCATTACTGAAATTCTGGCCCTGCGTGGCGATGTGCCTTCAGGCATGGGCTCGGTAGGTTATTTTCGCTATGCCAACGAATTGATTGAATTCATTCACAAAACGTATCCTGGTGTATTTAAAATTACAGTAGGGTGTTATCCTGAAGTGCATCCTGAAACATTGACTTTTGAAACTGAAATCAAGTATTTCAAACAAAAAGTCGATGCCGGTGTCGATCGTGCCATTACCCAGTTTTTCTTTAATCCAGATGCTTATTTTAATTTTGTCGAACATTGTGAAAAAGCAGGCATAGAAACACCCATCACACCGGGCATCATGCCAATCACTAATTTTGCCAACATCAATAGGTTTTGTGGCTTCTGTGGTACTGATATGCCGCGTTGGTTGAAATACAAGTTGCAAAGCTACGGTGATGACCGGCGCTCCATGCAGCAATTTGGTACAGAATTTACCATTAAGCTTTGTCAACAGCTGCTTGACCAAGGTGTGCCAGGAATCCATTTTTATACCTTGAATCGTTCTAAGGCGACCTTGGACGTGGTCAAGGGATTGTCCTGAGACACATGATTCTGTGTTGGGTTGTGTTGCTAAAGCCAGTCACTGGCAACACTGCCCAGCTTAACGGCATTGTTTTAAGTCAGTCCATGAATTGAGTGTTATAAAAACACAGTCATATGGTATATTAATTTCATTTCCTCTCAATTTAATAAAAATGAATGCCACATTAAAAACAATAGGTTTGATTGGACTGGTCCTGTTTGGGGCTTTATTTTCAGTGACTTACACATCTAAAGAAACCATTGAGTCATCAGCCAAGAGTTTTGTGAAGTTTCAAATTGAGAAAGAAATCAAGGCAAAGCAACAAGCCATCACAGCGTCATCAATGGCGGAAAAGGCTCGCAGTATGGCAAATAAACTGGGATTGGATGCAGACAAAATACAAACAGACTTGGAAAATAATTTGCCTGATAAAATTGCCAGCGTTATTGCTGCCATGTGTGGTTATGATTGTGAAAAGAAAAAGGCGGTTTCTCAATCCATCGCTGCTGGGTACATGGATCGCTTGAAAGGTATTGGTATTGCTCAAGGCACCTTGGCCCAGATCATCAAAGGAAAGTACGTTGAAATTGTTGGTAATCTAAAATTTGATTTGCGGATTTTCTTGGCTTCAAACGCCATCATGTTTTTGATATTATTGATGGTTTCATTCTTTAAACCCAGAGCCGTTGCCCATTTGTTTTTACCTGGTATGTTGTTGCTGTTAGCTACAGTGATATCTTCTTCTATCTACATTTTTGGCCAAGATTGGTTTTACACCATCATTTACAATGATTACATGGGCTTTGCCTATCTGGCTTATTTGGGCATCATATTCGCAGTATTGATGGACATTGTATTTAATGCAGGAAGTGTCACTACTAGCATCATCAATGCGATAGCAGAAGCTGTCGGTTCGTCTTTATCTTTGGCATCTTGTTGAGTCTGGAAGAAAGCTTGTCACAACGTGTTAAAGAGTGGGTTGTGAATGATGTGATGAGGATGAGGGTATTGACTTCTGTCTGTCAAATGGACATGCCACAAGCTTATGTGGCAGCTGGATTTGTTCGTAATATGGTTTGGGATCATTTGCACAACAAATCAGTGCCAACGCCGCTGAATGATGTCGATGTGATTTATTTTGACCCTCACGAGGTGGAAGAACGGCGTTACCTGAAATGCGAACATGACTTGAAGATACTGATGCCGGGTGTAAATTGGCAGGTTCGTAACCAAGCTTTAATGCACCTCAGGAATGGTGACCGGCCTTATAAAGACGTTGTTGATGCCATGTGTTATTGGCCTGAGAAAGAGACGGCCATTGCAATACGTTTATTGAATAATGGCCAACTGGAATGTGTTTCAGCATTTGGCTTTGACTCCCTGTTCGATCTGAAATTGACACACAACCCTAAGCGTTCAAAGGGCGTGTTTAAAAACCGCATTCAATCAAAAGGCTGGTTATCGAAATGGTCAAAGTTAGATGTGGTTATGAATTGAAATAGCAGTCAAAACATAATGTGAAACTAAAATAATATTGAATTTCCATGTAAGATATCAGTCAATGGAAACAACAGAAAAGAATTGAATGATGATGAATCAGAAAAACAGTAAAGGTGGTGCTTTTATCTTGGGCGTATTCATTTGCTTAGGATTGGTGGGATTGGGGTATTTGTTAGGACAATCGGCATTAAGTTACAAACAATTAGATCGCAGTGTCACTGTTAAAGGATTGTCTGAACGTGAATTCAAAGCTGATGTTGTTATTTGGCCAATTAAATTCAATGTGGCCAGCAATGACCTGACAGAATTATATGGTGCCATCGATTCACAAACGGCTCAAATTAAATCGTTTTTGACTGAGCATGGTGTGAATGCGGAAGAAATCAGTACTTCAACACCGACGATAACAGACAAGTCAGCACAACAATATGGTGGCAACCAGCAAGCACCTTTTAGGTTCACTGCGACACTGACTGTTACAGTTTATTCACATCAAATCGATGCTGTCAGAGAGGTAATGGGTTCGTTATCTGACTTGGGTAAGCAAGGTATCGTTTTGGCAGGTGACCAATATGACAGTCAAACAGAATACCTGTTCACCCGATTGAATGAAGTCAAACCTGAAATGATTGAAGAAGCGACCCGCAAAGCGCGTGAAGTGGCTGATAAGTTTGCTAAAGATTCGAGTAGTTTGTTGGGGAAAATCAAGAAAGCATCACAAGGACAGTTCAGTATTTCAGCCCGTGACAAGAACAACCCGCACATCAAGAAAGTGCGAGTGGTTTCTACTGTCAGCTATTATTTGTCCGATTAAGAAGAAAAAAAGTGCCGAGTGCTTGATAATTACAGACAGGGCGCGGGTTTTCCTGTATAATCCGCGCACTATTTTTATCATTGCGCTTGCGCCACTCCTATATTTATGTCTGAAACACAACCTACAGGTACATTTAACGACCTGGGCCTGTCTGATGCTGTCTTAAAAGCAGTCCAAGAAAGCGGTTACGAACAACCATCTCCAATTCAAGCGGAAAGTATTCCAGCCATTCTGTCAGGTAAAGACGTACTTGGCCAAGCACAAACAGGTACCGGTAAAACAGCGGCATTTGCTTTACCCATTTTGTCAAACTTAGACATGAGTGCCAAAGGTGTTCAAGTGATGGTGTTGACACCGACACGTGAGTTGGCGATTCAAGTGGCCGAAGCTTTTCAAAGCTATGCAAAACACATTGATGGTTTTCATGTCTTGCCTATTTACGGTGGTCAAAGTTATGACATCCAGTTAAGACAATTGAAACGTGGCGTACAAGTGGTTGTTGGTACACCCGGCCGTGTGATGGATCACATGCGCCGCAAAACGTTGAAGTTAGACAGTTTGACTTCATTGGTTTTGGATGAAGCCGATGAAATGTTACGTATGGGTTTTATCGATGATGTCGATTGGATTTTGAGTCACACGCCAAAAACGCGTCAAATCGCTTTGTTCTCGGCTACCATGCCAAAAGAAGTGAAAAAAGTGGCGGTTAACCACTTAAATAAGCCTGTTGATATTAAGATTGCCAACAAAACAGCAACAGCGAAAAACATCAATCAACGCTACTGGATGGTCAGCGGTTTGAAGAAGATGGAAGCTTTGACCCGTGTTTTAGAAGTTGAAGAATTTGATGGTGTTATCATCTTTGTGCGCACCAAAATGGCGACTGAAGAGTTGGCTGAAAAATTACAAGCCCGTGGATTCTCGGCAGAAGCGCTGAACGGCGACATTGTGCAAAAACAAAGAGAGCGTTTGGTTGCTAAATTGAAAAACGGTTCGATCGATATCATCATCGGTACAGACGTTGTGGCACGTGGATTGGACGTAGAGCGTATCAGTCACGTGATCAATTACGACATCCCTTATGACACTGAGTCTTACGTACACAGGATTGGTCGTACCGGTCGTGCTGGCCGTTCTGGTGAAGCTATTTTGTTTATCTCACGCCGTGAACAACGCATGTTGAGACAAATTGAGAAAGCCACCAAGCAAGACATCAAACCGATGAATATCCCGACTGTGGATGACATCAATCAAAATCGCACCCAGCGTTTCAAGAATCAAATCATGGAAACCTTGGTGGCCAAAGACATCAGCTTTTACCAAAACCTGATCAATGAAATGCAGCATGAGAATGAGTTTGAATTCAAAAACATAGCCGCTGCTTTGGCATACATGTTACATGGTGATAAAGGTTTGTTATTAACAGAAACCAAAGGTGAGAAACACAGCCGTGATTCAAACCGCAGGGATGATTATGATGCCAATGACCGAGGAAGTGACCGTTTTGGTGACAAGCGCGGAGAGCGTCGCAGCCGTTCATCAGAAGCTGTAGATAAAGAGCCACAACCTTTAAAAGCGCATCCTGAGATTCCAATGGAAAGGTATCAGTTGGATGTGGGTAGAAAGCACGGTGTGAATCCGAGTAACATCGTAGGCATGATTGCCAACGAAGCAGATTTAGACCGTGAATACATTGGCATGATTGAATTGTATGATGACATTTCAACAGTTGATTTACCATCAGATATGCCGGCTGAAATTTTAAAGATACTAAAAAATGCCAGAGTCTGCGGACGAAAAAGCTTTATTGCACCCGTAGGTAAAGGAGAAAAGCGTGATGGTGGATATGGCGGCAGTCATTCAGAGCCAAGCAAAAAACGATTTGATAAAAAAGCACCGAATAGAAACCGCAAGCGTTTCGACAAAGGTGGTAAAGGCAGTGCTGGTAAAGGCAAGTCCAAGAATTTTAAACGCAAATAAAAGTTTATAAAATTTGAAATGGGCCTGTTGATCAGGTCCTTTTTTTGCCTGAATTTTGATGAAATTTCATTCACGCAATTTTGATGCCCTTGTGTCACAATGCCAGACTTATAAAACTATTTTACTGAAAGGCAAATCATGAGTAAAAAAATAACACTGGGAATCAGTTCCTGTCTATTAGGAAAAAGTGTCAGGTTTAATGGATCACACAAACGTTCGGCTTATTGTGTTGAGGAATTGTCTGAATGGTTTGATTACAAACCGGTTTGTCCAGAAGTGGAAATTGGTATGGGCATTCCTCGAGAACCCATCAGGTTAGTCCAACAAGGAGATGACATCAGGGTTAAAAATGTGACTGATCACAGCAATGACTTTACTGATGATTTGGTGGCGCTGGCTGACAAAAGAGTTGCAGATTTTGCAGATTTAGATGGTTTTATTTTTATGCAAAAATCACCCAGCTGCGGATTGTTCGGTGTCAAAGTCTATAACGAAAACGGCATGCCGGGGCCTGATCCTGACCAAGGTGCATTTGCTAAGCGAATACAAAAAGCCTACCCGCTGATGCCTATGGAAGAAGCAGGGCGGTTGAATGATGCGGTGCTGCGTGAAAACTTTTTGACACGTGTTTTTGCCCATGCTGAATGGAAAGAAGACGTTTTGGCTAAGCCTTTGCCTAAATCATTGGTGGCATTCCATACCAAATACAAATACCTACTACAAGTGCGCTCTGAAAAGCACTACAGGGAGTTAGGACAGTTGGTAGCTAAAGCAGGCAGCGAACCATTTGATGAACTGTCAAGTGCGTACTTTGCTTTGTTTATGTTTGCCCTGTCTCAAAGGGCGGTTCCGGGTGATCATGTCAATGTCATGCAGCACATGCTGGGCTTTATAAAAAATGATTTGGATCACGCCAGTAAACACAGCATATTGAATTTGATAGATTTGTACCAGAATGGCGATGTGGAATTGTTGGTGCCGCTCACTTTGTTAAAACATTATATAGAAAAATTCAATGTTGAATATTTAATCAATCAAAAGTATTTATCTCCCTTTCCACAATCATTTGATCAATTCAATCAGGCTCAATTTAAAAATAAATACTTTATCAGTTGAAACATATTGAAGAATAAAAAACGCCAGTCTGAAAATTCAACTGGCGTTTTTTTGTGGGTGACGATCTAAAGTGGTCCATTTTAAAGTTGTGACTTTATTTTTTTAACAAACCGCCCAATCAAAGGTAAGTGCTCGTAAAGGTTTTCGGAACCATCCCAATAATCTTGATGGAATATGACTTTACCTTGTTCATTGAAACGCAATTGACTCATGCCCATAGATAGAGAATCGATGTTCTTACCCACGGCTGTAAATTTCATGTGCATGGTCCATTTTAAGTAATAATCGGTTTCAGTTTTGATGACTTCATGGATATCAACTGTGGTGATTTCAACATTTTTAGCAGTTTTGATCATGTGTGGCACCAAGTCTTCAATGTCATTCATGATGACAAAAGTGTCATTGAAGTGAAACTTGTCGGCATACAAGGCGCGAATGTTTTGCTCTGTGGCATCGATATGGAAGTTTTTAAACACAGATTCAAAGCGCGTTTTGGCATCAGCTGTGCTTGTCGCAGGGTAATTGGAAATCACAGACTTATAAGCCGATTCAGAGCGATTGAGCTTTAAGTTTGGAGATCGAGTACATGCAATTAAGACAACAGCGATTAAAGTTAAAATAATGAGTGTTTTCATTGAATAAGCTTTCTGTATAAAACGTTTATTCTACGTACAGGATGTCGATATTTTGTGGAATTGACTTTCACATAAAATTCACTGGTGGTGACTAACATAGGCCACATGTTAAATTTTATTCTCAATTGGTTCGACAACGAAAAAGCGGCTGATCATCAAAAGACAGATGAAGGTCATCGCATAGATTTGAGTCGCATCATCCCTTTTATAGCCATGCACGTGGCATGTTTGGCGGTTTTTTATGTCGGCTACTCGCATGCCGCGTTGATCGTTATGGTTGTTTCTTATGTGTTGAGGATGTTTGCTATAACCGCATTTTTTCATCGTTTCTTTTCTCACAAGGCCTTCAAAACTTTCCGCTGGGTTCAAGTCACCTTTGCTGTTATTGGTACTACTGCCACACAAAGGGGACCATTGTGGTGGGCTGCACACCACCGACGTCATCACAGTCATGCTGATACAGAAGCAGATGTGCACACGCCCAGTAAAGGATTTTGGGAAAGTCACGTTTTGTGGTTTTTGCGTAAACAGAATTTTCAAACTGATCACAGCCAAGTGAAGGATTTAGCGAAAGTTAAATCATTGTATTGGATTGACCGCTACGACATGGTGTTTCCTGTGTTGTACGGTGCGTTGTTATATGTGGTCGGTAGTTGGGTGGCAACAAGTTTTCCAAGTCTCGGTACAAGCGGCGGTCAGTTCTTGGTTTGGGGTTATTTTATTTCAACAGTTTTACTGGCGCATGTGACATTTTCGATTAACTCACTGGCGCATTTAATCGGAACCAGAGACTACCGGACCAAAGACGACAGCAGGAATAACTTTGTTTTGGCGATATTAACCTTGGGTGAAGGGTGGCACAACAACCACCATTGTGCACCGGGTTCAATCAAACAAGGTTTTAAACCCTGGCAAATAGACCTGTCATTTTATGCATTAAAGTTGATGGAATGGTGCGGTTTAATCTGGGACGTGAAATACCCCAATCAACAATTACTCAACAATAAACTCATCAAGGTGAATCCATGAAAGTAGCAATCATAGGTGGCGGTATTTCAGGCATGATGGCAGCAGAACGATTGAATGGTCATGCCGATTATGTTCTGTATGAACAAGCAGATTGTTTGGGCGGTCACGCCAACACAGAAAACGTGGTTGTGGAAGGGAAGAATGTCTCAGTAGACACGGGCTTTATTGTCTTTAACGAATCTAACTACCCCCACTTCACCGACATGCTTAAACGCTATGGTGTGAAGTATAAGGACACAGACATGAGCTTTTCTGTTGCTAATCGAGTGACGGGATTGGAGTACAACGCCACAAACCTGAACACCTTATTTTGTCAAAGAAAAAACCTATTTAACCCCAGGTTTTGGCGAATGATAAAGGACATCTTGAAATTTTATAAACAAGCTCCTGTTTTATTAAAAGATGGCACTGATTTGTCAGTGTTTGATTATTTCAAGCAGGATAATTACAGTGAATATTTTATTCAAAACCACATTTTGCCGATGATCAGCGCCCTGTGGTCTGGTGATTTTGAAACTGTCAAATCATACCCTTTAAATCACATGTTGCGTTTTATGGATAATCACAACATGCTTCAAGTAAAGGAGCGACCTCAATGGAAAACCATAGACGGTGGATCAAGGCAATATGTGAATGCTTTGGCTAAGGGATTGAAAGGTGAAGTCAGGTGTGGTGAAGCTGTTTTGTCAGTATCCAGAAGCACAAACCAAGTCATTGTGCAAACGGCATCACAAAGTGAAGTATTTGATAAAATCATATTAGCTTCACATTCTGATCAAGCGTTGTCATTGTTGTCGCAACCCACTGATGCTGAGCGTTTTGCATTAGGATACAAAAAGTACACAAAAAATCGAGTGGACTTACACACCGATGGACGCATCATGCCCAACAGTAAAAAAGCATGGGCCAGCTGGCATGTCAATGTGGGTCAAAGTGAATCTTCAGTTTGCACAGCCAATTACTATATGAATTTATTACAGGGTTTGGATGTGACTACTCCGGTGATTGTCAGTTTGAATCAAAGCGATTTGATCGATCAAGAAAAAATCTTAAAAACCCACACTTATTGGCACCCTGTTTATGATGAAAACACATCAGGTACACAAGAAGTGTTGTCACAAATTCAAGGCATGAACCACACTTACTATTGCGGAGCTTATCATGGTTGGGGTTTTCATGAAGACGGCGCCAAAAGTGGTGTTTTGGCCGCTGAGATGTTGCTGGATTCAGTAAGTCTAGGAAAAAAAATCGCAAGAAGGCAAGTCGCATGAAGACAGGCAAAGCGGTTGGCACCATTTTTCATGGTAGGCTCAAACCAAGAAAACACCAGTTTACATACAAAATGCATTGGCACCTGATTGAGCTCAATGACATAGCCAAGTGGTCAACGCTCAGTAACAAGCACAGACACAATCGCTGGTCGGTATATTCTTTGTATGACAAAGATTATGTTGATGATTCGTCGAAAAGTATCAATAAAAAAATCAGGCATTATTTAACTAACCAAGGCACAGTCAATTATGACCGCATTGTCTTAATGACGCACCCTCGATACTTCGGCTTTTCATTTAACTCTGTGAGCTTTTATTTTTGCTATAAGGATCGACAAGGCAAAGATGAATTGGTTGCCATTGTTTCTGAGATTAACAACACACCTTGGGGTGAAAAGCAGCTTTATTGTCATGATGTTTCGGCGTTGAAAGATTCAAAGGAACTGACATTTGCCTTTAAAAAGCAGTTTCATATTTCTCCTTTTGTACCCATGGATATTGATTATGTTTGGACCTTTCTGGTTAACGAGGATGCGATTGATGTAGATATGCGCCTTTATCGAGAAAATGTGCTGATGATGCGGGTGAGTCTAAACACTCAAATTCAAACTGCCACCTCACCTAAGTGGTTTGATTTTGGCATCGGCCAAGCCGTTAAAATGTGGTCTGCCATTTATTGGCAAGCCACCAAACTTTGGTTCAAGAAGGTACCTGTTTTTGATCACCCGAACACTAAAAACAATGAAGAAACCACCCACCCGAGAAAATACAATGAATGACACAGAAATCATGATTAATAACAAGGTAAAAACCAGTTGGTTTATGTCGCAGGTTAAAAAGAAAGTGTTGGCCGAATTTCACAAAATTTCAGGTGCACAACTCACGTTAACAGATGGACATGAAGTTCATGTGTTTGGTGGTGATGGATTGATGGCAGAAATTGTTGTCAATGACCCTGCTTTTTATTTGGATATAGCCATGCATGGCAGTGTCGGTGCCGCAGAGTCTTATGCTTTGGGGCGTTGGGACAGTTCAAGTTTGACAGATGTAATCAGGATGTTTGTGGTTAACCGTGCTTTAACCGATGGAATGGAAGGCGGTGCGGCTTGGTTTAAAAATCAATTTTTAAAGTTGGGTCATTTTTTCAATAAAAACAGCCTGTCAGGCAGTAAAAAGAACATTGCAAATCACTATGATCTGGGGAACGATTTATTCAAATTGTTTTTAGATAACAACATGATGTACTCATCGGCGGTGTTTTGTTCAAAAGAAGAAAGTTTAGAGCAAGCCAGTGTCAGAAAATTAAAAATTATATGCGAAAAATTGGATTTAAAATCAACTGACAAGGTCATTGAAATAGGCACCGGCTGGGGTGGTTTTGCAATATATGCAGCGCAGTATTATGGTTGTCATGTGACCACGACAACGATTTCTGATGAACAGCATGCTTATGTCAAAGCACGTATAGATCAATTGGGTTTATCATCTCAAATCACTTTGTTAAAACAGGATTATAGAGCGCTGGAAGGGCGTTTTGATAAGCTGGTATCAATAGAAATGATAGAAGCGGTTGGACACCAATTTTTAGATTGCTATACCAAGAAGATCAATGCACTGCTCAAGCCTGATGGTTTGGCATTGATTCAAGCCATCACCATCGAGGACAGCCGTTACCATCAGGCTTTAAAATCAGTTGATTTCATTAAGAAGCACATATTCCCTGGCAGTTTCATTCCTTGTGTTTCTGCCATCGTTTCTTCATTTGCCCAAACTGCGGATTTAAAATTAGTTAACTTAGAAGATTTTGGTGAAAGTTATGCCACCACGCTGCACCACTGGTCAGCGCGTTTTAAAAATCAAAAAGAAAAAATAACCGCGTTGGGTTATGACGAATACTTTCAGCGCATGTGGCTGTTCTATTTTGCTTATTGTGAAGGCGGATTTTTAGAACGTGCCATCAGTGATGTGCATGTTTTGATGGCTGGTCCAAAGAATCGACGGGCACCTATATTAGCCATTCAGTGAATAGCATGAATAAGTCAATCAACTTTGTTTTGTTTTTATTGATTTGGCCTGCGGCTGTTTTTGGCGCAGCGAATAATCAATTCCTACCCATGTGGCTGATTTTGGTGACTATGTTTGTAACAGTGGTTATTTCAAATAAGCCAACATGGGTTGATATTGTGTTGTTTTTTAGTACGTTGATTTATGGTTATTGTTTTGAGTCGTTGGGTACACACCTAGGCTGGATTGAATTCAATGTAATTGAATTCAATGGCAGGCAACAAACCAATGGATTCCCTCCGCATTGGATTTTGGCATTGTGGGGTGGTCTGGGCTTAACTTTTAGGCATTCAAATGCCTGGTTGTTCGAGAAGGACTATAAATGGCTTATTGTATGGTTGGCATGTGTACCCATGACATACTTTTCTGCAGCGCAACTTGGGGTCATCAAAATCGAAAGCTTTTTATATATGTATGTGTCAGTTTTTATGGGTTGGTCAGCCTATTTTTTTCTGGTCAGATACACCATCAACCACCCAGTGGTTTTGATGACTTATCAAGCAGGACAAAAACGTGTTTAGTCCAGATTGGTTAATGGCTTTGTTATTGGCTATGGGCTGTCAAGTATTGGCGTGGCTGTGGCAATTCAAACATAAAAATGCTGACAGTGTGGATTTAACTTGGGCAGGTTCAATCAGCCTCATTGCGGGATACTACCTGTTAAACAGTCAAGCTGCCATAACAAATATGCTGTTAGTTGTGGTGTTTCCAGTGGCATGGTATGCACGACTTACTTTGCATTTATGGCTCCGAATAGACAAAAAGCATGAAGACAACCGCTACCAACATTTAAGGGCCCATTGGTCAGAAAATACGCAAGCCAAATTTCTGCTATTTTTTATATTTCAAGCGGTATTAAGCTTTTTGTTTTCATTACCGGCATATTGGGTTTTGACGGCCCCCGCTATTCCTGTTGTCGTGTTGCTTGTGGCTTTGTTGTGGGGCTTGCTGTGTATGATTGGCGTTTCAGTGGCAGACTGGCAGTTATATCAATTTAAAACCAATCCAAATAACAACGGTAAAGTGTGTGATCAAGGGCTGTGGGCTTATTCGAGACACCCCAATTATTTTTTTGAATGGCTGCATTGGTGGGTATACCCTTTGGTTTTATTTCCCTCCCTTTCTTTCTGTTGGGCGTTAATCGTTGTGTTCATTATGCTGTATTTTTTATTGAATCTGACGGGCATTCCCTTTTCAGAACAGCAGGCATTGAAATCCAGGGGTGAGGCATATCGTGCTTACCAGGAATCAACCAATGCATTTATTTTATGGAGAAAAAAATGAAAACCTTATTGAATATGATTGAAAAAGGATGGGTTCCAGATGTGATGGTGCGTCATGGCATCAGGCAGCTGCTCAAAGTCAGGTTGACAGCGGAGTGTAGGAATAATCCGCATCAAGCCCATGAACGCTATGAATCTTTTCTGCAGACGTTGAAAAAGTCACCCTTAGCGATAGCAACAGATAAGGCAAATGAACAGCATTATGAAGTCGATGCACGTTTTTATGATCTGGCGTTGGGTGTGAATAAAAAATATTCAGCATGTTATTATCAAACAGGTGATGATTTGGATCGGGCTGAAACTCGGATGCTTGAAAAGTATTTAGAAAGAGCGCAATTATCAGATGGCCAACAGATATTGGAGTTGGGATGCGGCTGGGGGTCATTGACTTTATTCATGGCCAAACATTTACCCAGTGCAAACATAACAGCGGTATCAAACTCAGCTTCTCAAAAAGCTTATATTTTATCTCAAGCTGAATCACGTGGCCTCAACAACATCTCAGTCATCACGCAAGACATCAATCAATTGGAATTAAACCAGCAATTTGATCGCGTGGTTTCGGTTGAAATGTTTGAGCATGTCAGAAACTACCAACAATTATTTGCCAATATTTCGAGCTGGTTAAAGCATGAAGGCATGCTTTTTATCCATGTGTTTTGTCATCGATTTTTAATGTATCCCTTTGAAGAAGAGGGAGATGATAATTGGATGGGGAAGTATTTTTTTAGTGGTGGTCAAATGCCTGCATTCGATACTTTTTTAAATTTTCAAGATGATTTGCGCATACAAAAAAGGTGGGCTGAATCAGGTAAGCATTATCAAAAGACTGCAAACCATTGGCTAGAGAATACGGACAAAAACAAAAGCGAAATACTGGCTTTATTCCAGTCATGTTACGGTGATGATGCTCAGTTGTGGTTTCAAAGGTGGCGGATGTTTTTCATGTCTTGTGCCGAACTTTTTGGCTACAACCAGGGCAGTGAATGGCTGGTGGGTCATTACCTTTTTTCGAACAACAAAAACACACTCGTTAAAGTACAATAGAGTCAACAGCAAAAAAACGATTCATATCCATGGGTAAAAAAATAAAAAACAAGGACATCAACAGCCGACTGATTAAAGTGCTGATGTTTCAATTGCTGTTTATCAGCTTGGCAACCATCGCAGGTGTTTTTGGTGCTGCAAAAGTGGTTGAAAATGTGCTGATCAGGGAAGCACTTGAAGGAGAGGCTAAATTCTTTTGGGAAGCATACAGTAAAGATACAGAATTTCCACTACCTAAGACAATGAATTTAACCGGATACTTTGCAGATCAAAAGGCCGCGGGTTTTCCCGTTGAACTGAATAACATGACTGAAAATTTTCAGCGTGTGGCCTTGAATGAAAAATTGCCCATAGTATATAAAACAGAGAAAATGGGACGGACTTTGTACTTGGTTTTTGAAGAAGCCCAAGTGGGTAGGTTGGCTTTGTTTTTTGGTATCGCACCTTTGGTTTTCGTGTTGTTGTTGATTTATGTTCCTGCGTTCTTTTCTTTTATTTTATCAAAACGAGCGATTTCACCATTGGTCCAAATGGTGAAAAAAATTGAAAGTATAGACATCAGCAAAGCCAGTTTAAGTGAGTTACATTTTGAAGGGTTAACTGGTGATGCAGAAGTACTGTCTCTGGTGAAATCTTTTGAAGATTTTTCTGCAAAAATTGCGAGTATGATAGAAAGAGAAAGAAATTTTTCTCGCTATGCCAGCCATGAACTGAGAACACCTTTAACTGTTTTAAAAGTGTCGCTGGCTTCTTTAAAGAAAAGGTCTTTGGACGAAAAAGGGCTGAAAATAGTTAACAGGATGGAACCAGTCATCGATGAGATGAGCGAGTTGCTAGAAGCTTTATTGGTTCTATCTAGGGAACAAAATTTGGTGGTATCAGAGTATCCAATGCTCATCAATGATACATTAAAGCAGCTGGTCAGCCAGAACATCCTGGCATTTGAATCTAAGGACCTTAAAATAGAGTGGCAATTGAATCAATTGTTAGAGTCAAGAATCCCAGAGCAAGCTTTTAATATTGTGATCAGTAATTTATTAAGGAATGCCTTTGCTTACAGCCACACTGGTGGTGTAATCACCGTAGCCATAAAGGATAAAAGTATTTCTATAAAAGACAATGGTGTTGGTATGAACGCTGAACAATTAGAAAAAATCACTCAACCCTTTTATCGGGTTGACGAGTTTTCTGAACATCGTGGTGTAGGTCTGGGGCTGTCTATTGTTGATTGGTTGTGTAAACAATGTGACTGGTTGTTGGATTTTAAAAGCGAACCAGGTGTTGGAACTGAAGTGATTTTAACCATGAATAACATCAAAATATTGGCAAGCAAAAATGAAAAATAAAGTACTGTTAGTAGAAGACAATGCGGTTTTATCAGAAACCATAGGTGATCATTTAACTGAGGCTGGATTCGAAGTTGATTATGCATTGGATGGCATCACTGGCTTACACTTCGCAGTGACAGAGTCTTATGATGCTTTGATTTTGGATGTGATGTTGCCAGGCTTGGATGGCTTTGCTATTTGCCAAAAAGTCAGACAGGAGGCCAAGTCTGATATCCCCATAATTTTCCTCACTGCTCGAGACCAGATCAACGACAAGTTGAACGGTTTTGATATTGGTGCCGATGATTATTTGGTGAAACCTTTTAACCCTGATGAATTGGTGGCCAGGCTCTATTCTATGGTTAAAAGGTACCGCGGAGAATTCAATAACAAGCAATTAAAAGTGCAAGATTTGGTGCTTGATTTAGATACCATGCAAGTGACCAGACAAGGGCAAACCTTAAAAGTATCACCTACGGGCTTACAAATTTTAAAGATATTGATGAATCAAACGCCAGCGGTTATCAGTAAAGAGCGATTAACTGAATTGTTATGGGATGATTTCTCGCCAGAATCTGATGTTTTAAGGAGTCACTTGTATTTGTTGAGGAAGGCAGTGGATAAGCCTTTTGATACGCAATTGATCAAAACCATACCTGGTGTTGGCCTCACCATTTCATGAACTTAGTCTGGTTTAGAAATGACCTGAGGTTAGCTGACAATCCGGCTTTGTGGCATGCGTTGGAAACAGGGAAGCCCGTATTGGCGGTGTATTGTGACTGTCAATCACAACATCAACAACACCATGAATCTGAATTAAAAGTGCAATTCAGGCAAGCCCATGTCTTTGACTTATCAGAGCGCCTGAAGTGCAGGGGCATTGAATTGAAAGTACTGAATTGTGATGATTTTTCTTCGGTGCCCAAACAGTTACAGGCGCTGTGGCAATCTAAAAAGATAGAAAAGCTATTTTACAACCGCAATTATCTGGTGAATGAATCAGACAGAGATGATGCCGTATCAAAGCTGGCTGAAGAGGATGGCGTCGAAATACATCATTATGATGCCAATTATTTGTTACCACCAGAAACCATCCGCAAAAATGACGGCAGCATGTATCATGTGTTTACACCGTATAAAAACAAGTTTCTTAATCACCTGTTGAACCGTTACGACAAACCCTATGAGATGCACCCAAGGCTCTCATTAGTAACTGGTAAAGTTGAACAAAAAGAGCAACTCATAGCCTCATGGAAAGTGGGTGAAGTTGCTGCTTTCAACCAACTCAAGAGGTTTACCACAAATGCAGATTATGAAAAGTTCAGGGATCGACCTGATGTGGCAGGTACTTCACAATTGTCGCCATATTTAGCCATTGGCGCCATCAGTGCCAAACAATGTTTGGCCTATTGGCTGAAGTTTTATGGTCCTGAAGCATTTGAATCTAAATGGGTCAGTGAGCTGATTTGGCGAGATTTTTACGCCAACCTGTGTCATCAATATCCGAAATTGGTTAAAGGGTATACCTTCAAAGAACAGGCTGTAGATGACTGGCAAAACAACATGGTATTTTTTGAGGCCTGGAAGAAAGGCGAAACTGGTTTTCCCATCATCGATGCTGGTATCAGACAAATGTTAACGACGGGTTGGATGCACAACCGGGTCCGTATGTTGGTGGCTTCATTCTTGACGAAATTATGTTTGGCAGACTGGCGTTTGGGAGAACGGTTTTTTATGCAGCACTTAATTGATGGCGATTTTGCATCAAACAATGGGGGCTGGCAGTGGTCATCAGCTACAGGTTGTGATGCTGCACCGTATTTCAGAATTTTTAATCCCATGTCTCAGTCGAAAAAATTTGACCCCGAAGGTCAATACATCAAAACGTATTTACCTGAATTAGAAAGCCTGACACCAAAAGAAATACATCAACCTAATAGTCACCAAATCAAAGCGTGTGGTTATGTGAAACCTATATTTAATTACAAAGAAAGAAGGGTGATGTGCTTAGAATGGTATAGCACAAAAAAAAATGTAAAAAAAGCTTGATTTTGGCTTCAGTTGTTCACAAGCCGTAACCAAGACATAACAATCAAGCATTTATTGCTTAGATTTTCAACTCCGGCTAACAACAATCTTTTAAGTTACTGAATAATAAGGGAATATATCATGTGGTTAAAAATTAACCAATGTGGCGAATAGTTACAGCTGATGGGCATTTTAAGCAATTATTAAATAGTTATTAACAAAGTTATCCACAGGCTGTGTGGATAACAAACGCAAACCCGCAACCACTATGGGTTTGCTGTGTTATTGTACCAATGCGTATTAAAGATTTGAGATCGAAGGTATGGCTGTAAGTCATTGATTTATCGTAAATGGTGAGCATTAATCAGTAATGTGGAGGCAATTCATCAGCAGGAGCGTTGTCCTTAACATCACTTTGAAGTTGTGTCATGTGCTTGGTTAAATTTTGAATGTGACTTTTATAGTTAACCAGCTGTTCCTGTTGTCTATAAACCATTTCATTCAATGTGTTTACAGTGTCTTCCAAAAAAGCAATTCGCGTTTCTAAATCTATGAATCTATTTTCTGACATGTTTGAGTCTGTTAGTAAAGTTTGCATAGTATAATCCATGCTTTGAATAAAAGAGCCAAATAGATGAATCAACAAAAGGGCCTATTTTCTGAACTGCTGAGACGTCGAATTCCACAAATATTAGGTATGTATGTGGCATCGCTTTGGCTTTGTGTGGAAATTGCGGACTGGATGGGTGAGCGATTTCCTGTCCCTGAAACGTTGTCAGCACATGTATTTGTGTTTATGTTGATTTTGTTGCCCTCAGTTGCCATATTGGCTTGGGGTCACGGTAAGCCAGGCAAAGATCAGTGGACCAAGTTTCAAGCGGTTTCTATGATTCTGAATCTGGTACTGGCCTGTTGGGCGAGTTTATATTTCGTTGACTCAAATATTTCACAGCCAGTAATGCCACCAGCACTGCCTGAGCATTCAAACGCTGCAAAGGCCAATGATTTGATCAGCAAAAAAGTGGTGGTCGATGAAACCACAGGTGAGTCAATCAGTTACGAAGTGGCCAACAAAGGAATGAACCAAAAAATCAACCTGTTCTTTTTTGAAAACAACAGTGAAGATGAATCATTGGATTGGCTTTCGGGAGGTGCCAGTTGGCTGTTGAGCCAGGATTTAAAGCGCTCCCCTTTGATTTCAGTAGATACGCCTTACGATTCTGAGTCAATGCGCAGGGGGCTTCAAAACAAAGGGTTTGCTCAAGCCACAGGGGAACCGCTGTCATTGGATTTACAAATTGCACAGCAACGCTTTGCTCAATGGATGGTCAAAGGAGAGGTCTTTAAAGAAAATGACCAAGTCACTTTTAAAGCAGAGTTGTATGATGTTATGACAGGTGCATTGGTTAAAACAGTTACCCACCAGCACACCAATTGGTTGGCTGCTTTAGATGTAATCTCTCAAGAAATATCCGCAGTGGTGCTCGGGTCGCAACAATCTGTGGCTGGCTTAATACCTGATTTATCAATTGATCAACATGTGTCTGCCAACATCAAAGCCATACAGTGGTTGGTTAAAGGTCTGCATGAAATGAAGTTTAATAATGATTATGCCAAAGCAAAAGAAGCTTTGTTATCAGGTGTTGCTTTGGATAAAAACTTAGCGGAAGCCTATGTGGTACAAATGAGGTTGTTCATCAACATGGGTGACTATGGTGAAGCTGAAAAAGCGGCCAAAAAAGCTTTGAATTTAGATTACAAGCTGTATGGCGAGGATGTGTTTACTGTTAAAGCGTTATTATATGGTATTAGCGGGCAGGAAGATAAAGCACTGAAAGTCATAGAAAACTGGGTCAAAGTGTATCCAGAGAGTGCTGAAGCCTTGTTTTCATTGGGGCAAAATTTGGTGGTTAAAGGGCATCGCTTGGATGATGCGATTGAAGCTTTCCGAAAGCTCAGTGTTTTAGAAAAAGGGAGTCAACATTTACACAGATTAAGTCAAATTTATACACTGAAAGGTGAGTTGGTACTGGCTAAACAAGCCTTAAATGAAATGTTGGAGTACGATAAACAAAGTGTGGACGCTTTGATTGAGTTGGGTAAAGTCAGTCAGATTGAAGGTAATTTTGAAAAAGCATCGTCATACTTTGAGGAAGCCATGTTGGTTACCAACAACTCGCTTCAACCTGCAATTCAATACGCCAGAAATATAGGTGTTGGCGGTGAACCAAATCAAGCCATCCCTTTACTGAAAGATTTATTGGATGAAGCCAAAAACAGCAGTGAATACTTATCCATATATGGCGAGATGGAACAGATGTATCTTTTAACCGGAGAGTTAAAGAAAGCATTAGAGGTATTGGAACTTTCTGAGTCTCACTCGACAGCAACGCTGCCGCCAATCGCTCACTTATTGAATTTTCAAGGCAAAAAAGTGGCTTATGTATCTGCTCTAGGAGAGAATGCAAAAGCCAAGCAAATGCTTGATGAGTTAGAGCAAAGTACACAACCACCGATCAATCAAACGATTGTATTTATGCGGCTGGCATACCACAGCATCATAAATGATGGTGAAGGCATTAAGCGAAACTTGGAAAAGGCCAAGCAAGTCATGGCCGCTTTCAAAATGTCAGTTTATCAACAATTCATTTACAACTATGAAGCAGTGTTGAAACGAACTGAAGGACAGTTTGAAGATGCCATTGTTTGGCATGACAAGGCCATTTCAGAGGCAAGTCAATCGGTATTGGCACTGACATCAAGGCAGATCATTCAAGAGTTTCGTTATCAGAAAGCCAAAACAATATTTGCTGCTAAGAAATATCATGAGGCGTTAGATTTAATCAATGAATTGATACAAAAATCTCCCAGGTTGGTTGAATTCCGTTTTTTGAAGGCAGAAATTTTATTTGAAATGGGTAAATCAGAAGAGATAAAAGATACCATCCAATTGATAGATGAATATTGGCAAAGGGCAGATGAGGCATACACAGAATTCATTAAGTTCAAACAATTTAAACAGCAGGTTCAGCCTCAATGAGTAAACGGCCACGCATGACCCTGTTTGTGGTTATGTTAGTGGGCTTTCTGGGTACAGCAGGGATTGCTTTGCCTTATCCCGTGTTGGCACCTTACTTTTTGGATTACCCTGCCAATGAATTGACCCGGTTTATGGGGATTCACCCCAAAATGTTGTTGTCAATTTGCTTGGCCATTTATCCCTTGGGATTGTTGTTGGGCAGCATGTACATTGGGGCTTTGTCAGACTTGTTTGGTCGCAAAAAAATCCTCACCATTACACTGGTTGGTGCCGTTTTGGGCTATGTGCTAACGGCTTGGGCGATTTGGTCTGAGTCATTTGTTGGTTTTGTTTTGGCCAGATTTCTCAGTGGTGTTTGTGAAGGCAATATTTCAATTGCCCGTGCCATTGCAGTTGAATTAGAGCCACTGATTTCTAAAGCCCGTGGATTGTCACTGATGTATTCGGCGACATATTCTGGTTGGTTAATTGGCCCGGTCTTGGGTGGTTTTTTGGTGGTGTTCGGTGTGGCTGAATTATTTTTAATTGCTGCTGTGGGTATGCTTTTGTCTTTGTTGTTGCTTGTTTTGGTTTTACAAAAAGATGAACCCAATGAGAAGAAAGAGCCAGAAAAACACACGGTTAAACAATTAATCAGAAGTCAAAATGCCTTCGGTTTATTGAAAAATCGCATGATTTGGCCGGTTTTTGGCTTTTATTTTCTATACACTTTGGGTTTGAATGCTTTTTATGAGTTTTACCCGGTGTGGTTTGTTGATGAATTTAATGCCACGCCACAAACGATTGCCACTTGTACGATTTTCCTGACCGCTGCCATGATCACCGTCAGCAGTTTTTTTGTGCCCAAAATTCAGTCATCTTGGGGTGAAGTCAAAGCCATGTTAGTGGGTGCCACTTGCCTGGCAATCTTGTTATTCATACAGCCTTTTGTTTCTATGAATGAAATACGCTGGATTTTTGTGGCGATAGGTTGTGCGATTGCTGTCGGTAACAGCATGGTGCCGACATTCTTGTCGACTGCCTTTGGTCACTTAGGCCAAGGCAAAGTGATGGGTTTACAAACGTCAACATTCTGTATAGCCAATTTCATCATTGCTGTCATTGGTGGGCCTTTGACCATCATCAGCAGTAAGTACACCTTGTTGTTGGGTGGTGTATTGGTTTTGAGTGCAGTTTGTTTACTTTGGAATCAAAGACACAGCCAAAACGCTTTACTGGGTCCTGCGGTTTAATGATTGATCAGACGATAGACATAGGTGCTTGCATCTAAATGTTCCTTGTCTTCTTGAATCAATACTTCTGCTTTACCGTCTTTGAATCCATAGCGATAAATGCTGTTTTTGCGGTCGCTGGAAATAAGCATGTGGTCAGTGCCATCCAACAGTAACGCAGATGCTCCTGTCACTGTCGGAAACATGATGCGTGTGATTTGACCTTGTATATTCAGTTCAAAGATGTTGGCATTGCCCCATCCTGAAACATAGGCTTTATTGCCGCGCCATAAAATGGTTCTGGGTCGATTGATGCCAAGGTCAGCTGAAATAAATTCACTGACATGCTTGGTTTTTGGGTCAATTTTGATGATGTTATTTGAGTCATAACCTGGCACATAAAGCATGCCTTCAGGGCCGAAGTTTGGCCCCAAGTCTATGCCCTTGATGTGCTTATTGCCTTTGGCAAGCAAAGTGTCGGTGCGCTGCCAGTCGCGCATGTCGTAACGGTAGATGCTGTTTTCTGCATAACTGTGTATCAAAACATGGAATTCACCCTCAAGAACTGCACTGATGGGATTTTCGATATGACCCGCTGGAATGACAATGTTTATTTCTTTCAGCGTTTTACCATCATATTTAACGATTTGGTGATTGCCCTCGCTGATGACGATGACATCACCGTTGTGGTCTTGGAAAATGGCTTGCGGCCCTTTGAGTGTGCCTTTTGTGTCCAAGTCTTTGATGAAGCGGTAATCGCATCCATCATAGATTTTGACATTGTTGTTTTTCCAGGAACTGACCAGTAGCTGTGAGTCACATGTGGTGTTTTGGTTGGCTGTTGCATTGAAAAATAATGTGGATAAAAGTAAAAAGACAGTGACACGCATAACAACAATTCCGTTAAAATTATCAGCTTATCAAAAACCAGTCAAAAAGTCAGATGACAAAAGTCACAGAAAAACCATTCGCACCATCCTGTGAGCGCAACCAACAAGTGATTTTTGATGTGTTGAATTCAATCATCAGAACAGATGATAAGCACATCTTGGAGCTGGGTTCTGGAACTGGGCAACATGCCGTCTTTATGGCGCCGCAATTGCCGAACGTTACTTGGCATACCAGTGAATTGTTGGAAAATCACCAAGGTATCAAGCAATGGTTGGCTGAATCTGACGCTCAAAACATCAAGCCGCCACTGCACTATCAGGCAGGTTCAACAGCTTTTCCTGGGGTCGATGCCGATTTCGTTCCAGATGTTGTCATGACCGTGAATACATTGCACATCATGTCTTGGGCATGTGTGCAAACATTGATCAAAGACTTGGGTCAACATTTGAAGGCAGGGGCTCGTGTGTTAATTTATGGGCCGTTCAATTATGATGGTGAATTCACATCAGATTCTAATGCAGATTTTGATATTTGGTTAAAAAACAAAGATGCCTTGAGCGGTATCAGAGATTTTGAAGCGGTTTGTGAATTGATGCAGGCTGAGCAAATAAAATTATTAAAAGACGTTACCATGCCGGCCAACAACCGCTGTTTGGTATTTAATAAATGTTAAAACTAACTGACATACAACGTGCAGCCGAACGAATAACACCTTATATCAATAAAACACCTGTGGTGACTTCGTCTTTGCTCAATCAATGGTTGGGTCATGAAGTGTATTTCAAAGCCGAATGTTTTCAAAAAGTGGGTGCTTTTAAAGCGCGTGGTGGCTGTAATGCAGTTCAAAAGCTGATGGAAGCGCATGGTGAGGTCAAAAGGGTCGTTGCTAACTCTTCTGGCAACCACGCCCAAGCAGTGGCTTGGAGTGCCAGAACTTTTGGTATAGATGCCACCATTTACATGCCGAGCTTTGCATCACAAGTCAAAGCACAGGCGACTCGTGCCTATGGTGCGGAAGTGGTTTTGGCTGACACGCGACAAGAAGTCGATCAACTTGTGTCGGAAGCGGCTGAAGAACCAGGCACCTTTTGGATTCCACCATTTAATGACGAAGCGGTGATGGCAGGTCAAGGCACGGCAGCCCTAGAAGCTTGGTCACAAATGAAAGACGAGCCTAATGCGGTGTTTGCCCCTTGTGGCGGCGGTGGATTGTTGTCTGGTACTTTGGCGGCAGTGCGTGGATTGTCGGCCACGTGCCAAGTGGTGGGAGCAGAGCCATTGAATGGTAATGATGCGGCAGAATCCATCAGGGCAGGAGCGATACAAGTTTTAGGTAGCAGTCCGGACACTCTGGCTGATGGTGCGATGACTTTGTCGGTGGGTGATAAAACCTTTGAACATTTAATGGCTTTAGATGCCTTCTATGAAGTGGACGAGCATGACATTGCCTATTGGACGCAATGGTTACAGCATGTGTTGAAACTGCATGTGGAACCGACGTCTGCCATGACCATGGGTGCGGTTTGTCAGTGGCTGAAAAATAAGCAGAAACGACAAAAAGTGTTGGTGATTTTGTCAGGTGGAAACATCGATGAATCACACATGCGTAAGGTTTGGGCCGATGACCATTTGGCTAATCCACCACGGCTTTAATCAAAAGTTCTGACCAATCGAAATCCAGCATGTGATACACGTGTGTCTTTGCTGGTTTTATTGATGCGGGTGTTTTTTTCACCTTGCCCACTAGACCAAGAATTACCGGCCAAAGCAAATTGTTGACAGTCAGCTCCTGTGGTGCAATCTAAGGTCCATTCAGCCACATTGCCATTGATGTCGTTGATGTTATTTTGGGCGGCAAAGCTACCTGCCGCTGCGGTGTACATGTGGGCGTCTTGACATGAAAGTGGGTTGTCTGTGATTTTAGATTTGCTGTTTGTTTCTGTTCCAGCCAGATTGGCTTGCTGACAGTTGTTAGCTTGGCCAGAAACCTTGTTTAAAGTTTGCCATTCGGTAGCAGTAGGGAGTCGATAATTGTGACCCGTTTTTTGGCTTAACCAGTTGGCATAAGCCTGTGCTTCAGTTGCTGTAATACAAACAACAGGGTGGGTGTTGGTTTGGTCGAAGGGAGGCTTGAGCCAAGAGTATCTTTTAAAAATTCCTTTGCTACCCAAGTGTTCACATTTGTCTTTGCTGGCGTTTTCTCCTGCGAACGCTTTGTATTGCGCCACGGTGACTTCGTTTTGGGAAACCATGAAATCTTGTTTGCTGGTTTGACCGGGAACAAAAACCATGTTGTGGCTTGATTCAGAGTTAATAACCAGGCCCAACTGTGGAATTTGTTGGTATTGTGTGAATAACGCTTGCGATTCAGGGCTGGAATCAAAAACCATGTTCAAAGCAAATAACGCTTCAACACTTTTATTTTTGCGACGATCAGCAATCGCTTCAGTAATGGCTGCTGTGGCTGAATCAGAAATCTTTTTAATATCATACTCAAACAAATTGATATCAACACCTTCAGCATCGGCAAAACTGACCATGGCTTTGGCATAAACTTGTGCTTTAGCTAAATCACCTGATTTTTGTTTACTTTGAACCAACCTGAGGTAATACCTTGCGATTTGATTGATGCCTTCTTTGGCGGAAATATTCTCTGGTTCAATGGCTAAAACCGCTTTAAATCGATCAATGGCGCTTTCGCCGGATGGTTTAGTCAGACGGTATTTTTTCAACAACGCTTGTCCCTGGGCCAATAGCAAATCCACGTAATTTTCGGGTGAGTCAATGACTTGACCATTTTCATCCAGCACAACCATTGAGCTGATGTCTATGGCCAATGGGTCATCTGATAAAACGGCTTCGGCAGTTGTTTCTGGAGCCTCATCTGAAAATGCTTCAAATGCTTCAATTTCATCAGGCAAGATGGTAGCTTCAAATGGATTGACTTCAGTGACAACAGCGGATGACTCAAGCGCCACCAGTTGGGCAGTTTCAGCTTCTTCTGTTGTTTCAGCTGGAACGACAGCACTGCTGTCAGCCTGGGTTGTGGTATTTGTTGAGTCAGGCTCATTGTTATTCAGGGCTTGTGCCGACTCGACTTCAGTGATGGTATTATCTAGTATGTTGTCTAGGGGGCTGGGTAAACTGGCATTATTTAAGGGTTGTTGTGTGCCGGTTTTGTTGCTGGGCCAAAGAACAACGGCCAAAACCATCACCAACAAGGTTGCACAAACTGCCCCTGCCTGCCAAGGTTTAAGCCAAGCAGGTAAAGACAGTGGTTGGCGTTTTTGTTTTGAAACGGTATTGCCTTTGTGGCTTCTGATGGCCAATAAATCTTCTTTTAATTCCAGTGCGGATTGGTATCGGTCTTCTGGTTTTTTTGCCAGACAGCGATTTAAAATCGGTTGCCACTTTGACAAAGCCTTAGGCAGTTCTGGTGGGGCCTTATTGATGTGTGCTAATAAAACCGCAAAATCGTTGTTGGCCTCATAAACGTGGTCACCGGTCAATTTTTCATAAATGATACAACCCAAGCTGTAGATGTCACTCAGGTAATTGATGTCACGTGTTTGAATTTGCTCGGGGCTCATGAAATGTGCACTGCCCAAAATTTGTTCATCCTTCGTCCGACGTTCGGTGTCTTTACTCAATGCAATACCAAAGTCAGCAATTTTAAGTTGACCAAACTGATCAAACAGGATGTTGTCAGGCTTGAGGTCTCTATGAATCACACCACGGTTATGGGCGAAAGCCAACCCTTCACATATTTGACACAACAAATCAATCAAGTGATCTGCATTGGTGCAAATGATGTCACCAAAATTACCATGATTCAAATAAGGCATGGTGAAGTAAGTCAGGCCTGAAGATAATTTCTTGGCTTCATAAATGGTGATGATGTGAGGGTGGTCCAAAGAAGCAATGGTTTTGGCTTCATGAACAAACCGTTCTGCCAAATCTTGGTTGTCCATGACCAAGGTTTTTAATACTTTGATCGCGACCTTTCTTTGCAAAGATATTTGTCTGCCCAAATAGACCGAAGACATGCCGCCTGAACCAATCTTTTCAATGATGGTGTGGTCTGGTATGTGTATATTGGCACTGGGAACTGATTTCAACATAATGGCTTTGCTTGCATATAATGATTTTACCCTATTTATTGTGTTTTTTAAATTTTATCCTTTTGTGATTGGCTTCAAATTTCTGGGTATTGAAAAAGACAAAGGATGATATCAATTAATGCAGTCTATTTGTTACAATGCCCTTATTTTTCTAGCCCATGCCCTTACTCAGCTTTGATCAGGTGTCGATTGACTTCGGTGCCAAACCCATCTTAGACAACGTCAGCTTTTCTATCGAAAAAGGTCAGAAATTGGCCCTTATTGGTAGAAATGGTGAAGGAAAATCCACATTGTTACAAATATTGTCAGGTGATTTGCCTATAGATGATGGTCAAGTCGTACGCCAAGATGGTATTAAAGTGGCCATGATGGTACAAGATGCTGCCAAAAGAGATGACCTCACAGTACATCAATTTTTATTGCGATCCTTGGGTAAAGTGGGTGAAGCACTGGCTGCTTATGAAACTGAAACCGACATGGATAAAATGGGTCAGTGGCAACAAATCATTGATGAAAATGATGGCTGGGAAGCGCTGCAACGCATTGAGTCTGTTGTTTCTCGGCTTAACTTATCTGAAAGCCTTAATATCAAGAGTTTGTCCGGTGGTGTGCGCAGGCGTGTGAACTTAGCTGCTGCACTGGTTCAGAATCCAGATATATTGTTACTGGATGAGCCGACCAATCATTTGGACATTGAAAGCATTGTGTGGTTACAAGGGTTTATCAATAAATTGCATTGTGCTGTGGTTTTCGTGACCCATGACAGGACCTTTTTGAAACAAATTGCCAACGGTATTTTAGAATTGGATCGTGGAGACATTGTTTCCTATGATTGCGATTATGATACTTATTTGGTGCGCCGAGAAGAACGGTTACAGTCACAAATAAAAGAGTGGGAGCGTTCTGACAAAAAACTCAGTCAAGAAGAAGTGTGGGTCAGACAAGGCGTGAAAGCCCGCCGCACCAGAAGTCAAAGTCGAGTCAAAGATTTGATTGCTTTGCGTGAAGCCAAAGCCGGTCGCCGAACACAGTCAGGCAGTTCAAAAGCTGAAATTAATGTCGCCGATGCGAGTGGTAAAAAAGTGGTGGTTGCGCATAAAGTTGACTTCAATTACCCAGACAAAAAAATACTCAACGATTTTTCAACCAAAATCATGCGTGGCGACAAAGTGGGCATCATCGGCCCCAATGGTGTCGGTAAAACCACGCTGGTCAATTTGCTGTTGGGGGAGCTGGAACCACAAGCGGGCAGCATCAAACTAGGGACCAACCTAGAAGTGGCTTATTTTGATCAATTAAAACAAGCCATCAATGACGATGACACGGTTGAAAACAACCTTCAGTTGGGCACCGACTTTGTTACCATCAATGGTAAACCACGCCATGTGATTTCATACCTTCAAGACTTCTTGTTCACAGCAGAAAAAATCCGTGGGCCAGCTTCAGTGTTGTCCGGTGGTGAGCGTTCGCGTTTGTTACTGGCACGTTTATTCGCAAGGCCGGCTAATCTACTGGTGATGGACGAACCGACCAATGATTTGGACATGGAAACATTGGATTTGTTACAGGATTTGCTGTTCGATTTTCAAGGCACCGTCCTGCTAATCAGCCATGACAGGGACTTCATCGACAGTGTCTGTACACAAACCATAGTTTTTGAATACCCAGAGGACGGTCAGTACCAAGTCAATGAATACGTCGGTGGTTATGAAGATTACCTGCGTCAAACCAAACGACCAGAAATCAAAGCCAAGCCAGTTGAAGCCAAGCCCAAATCTGATGTCAAGCCAGCGAAGGAAAAGCCAAAAAGTGATAAAGTCAAATTGAGCTTCAAAGAAAAACATGAGCTTGAACAACTGCCTGCTGAAATTGATGTCTTAGAAACACAAATGGAAGCCTTGTCAGCCCAAGTGGCAGATCCCGCTTTTTATCAACAAGACGGTGACACCATCAAGAAAGTCACCACCGAATTGGCAGAAGTAGAAGCAGAACTGAATAAAAAATTCAGTCGCTGGGATGAATTGGAAGCCAAAGGTTAATACAATAAACCAGAAAAAGTAATCCAATCTTAAGTGATATATTTTGTGTATTTTTTTGTGATTTCACAATCCTGTGATTGGTAAGCTACCAATTGTTGTGCTTGCTGCAAATAATTTTGCATTAGACTGGTGGATTAGAATGTCAATCCTTAGGTATTTTATCAGGGTGAATTGGGTTTGCTGGTCTGTTAACTGAGCTAGGCTCACTTTAATACAAAGCATAAATTATCCCCTCAAATAGAGAGGGGATATTTTTACAGTTCAATACCCTGCGAAAACAGGGCATTGAAACATGCGATTCCTCTTAAGGAACAGTAAAACCAGTTGGTTCATTCAGGTTCACCGTAACAGTGATGTGTGCATCTGGTGCTTTTCCATCACGTTCAGTAAGAATAACTTTACCAAAAGCCATGCCGGCTTCTATGTCAGCTACCGCGCTGGCAGTGAATGTAAATGTAAATTCTACATCACGTGTGCTAGGTGGTGGTGGCGTGTCATCAAAAGAGTCTGCAAAGATCAAATCTTCCGGATCGAATGAAAATTCATTGGCACTTACAGACAAAGTGAAATTACCATCTGTTTCTGTGCTGATATCCCATGTTGTTCCTTCAGCCATGGTAGTTTTTACTGTGCGAGTCCATGAGCAATCTGGGTTACAATTTTGGTTTCTGGCACTGGGGATGTTCAAGGTTTTTGGATCACCACCCAAGGCAGCAGGATCAGCCGCTAAATAATTGGCAAACGTTTCATCCATCACCAAACCAGCCAAAGCTGCTTGAGTTAAGTCAACAGTACCACTACCGATGTCATCTGCATCAGCAGGATCTGTACCGTTATCTTTCTTATTTGTGGCATAACTTGCAGTCATCATCATGGCTGACTTGATTTCAGAAGGACTCCAGTCAGGATGTGCTGCAACCATCAGGGCTGCCGCACCAGAAATGTGAGGTGCTGACATTGATGTACCTGAAAGAAATTCAAGTTGTGGTGCCGCTGCTCCAGCATCTTGGTAGGCGGCTAAAATGTTAGAACCAGGACCGTTGATGTCAGGTTTAGTCACATCAAATGTCAAGTTAGGGCCACGCAAACTGCTGGCAGCTAAAGTATCTCCCACTGCATCAATCAAGCGATACTCTGAGGTTCCCAGTATACTGGCAGTGGCTTGTGTCACGGCATTGGCAATCCAGTCAACCATATTATTACCGTCGGTTAAGCCAACCATAACAGCTGGAATTGTGGTAGTTTCGATGCCACCCATGACGATAGGAACAGGGCTTTGGTTGTTGTATATAATTACAGCCTCTGCACCAGCTGCTGCTGCATTGTCAATTTTGGCTGAAAAGTTGCAGCTACCACGGCTAATCAAAGCAATAGAGCCGGTAAATGGTGTTCCTGTCCACGCAGTACAGCCTTCAAAATTATTGACGTCAACATCACCAGCATAAATGATGTCTGCATCAACATCTTGAACAAAATTATCACGAACTCCTAATAAACCGTACATGTTTACTAACTGAGCTGGAATTTGTCCTGGGCCAGTGATATTAACTGTATTGGAATTGGCGCGGTTGTGTGTTGAGTTGGCAACAGACAATAACCATGGACCTTTGTGATTGACATCAGTTTCAGGGTTGGGATTATTGTCTCTGGTATTACCTGCAGATGCCGAAACGACGATACCCGCATTCAAAGCATTCAGGAATAAACGGTCATTGTCAAAAGATGACCATGGGCTGGTGCCGCCTGAAATTGAAAAGCTGAGTACGTCAACGCCATCGGTAATGGCTTGATCAATTGCGCCGGAAATAGCCGCACCCGCACAGCCAGATGTACATACATCATAGGCAATGATATGGGCATGAGGAGCCACACCTGAAATACTCGGAGCATCCAAAGTGACATTGCTGGTTGTTACAAAACCACCTTGAGGTGCAGTGATGTGGTTACCAGCAGCAGTTCCTGCTGTGTGTGAACCATGACCGTTGGTGTCTTCAGGTCCATCACCTGCAAAGTCATAAGCACCGATAAGTTTGTTGTTACATGTTACTGTTGGGTTGACTCCGGCGCATTCTCCTAAGAAATTACCTGCCCCAAGTGGGTTGGCTGAAGCAAAGTCATAACCATCTTCTGGTGTGTCAGAATAAGAGGCATGATCCATGTTTATGCCTGTATCCAATACGGCAATCACAACACCTTCACCTTTGTTAGGCATGTTGTTTGGCATGCTGCTGCCACTCCACAAAGAGTCAGCACCAATGAAACTTGGGCCAGCATCTGTGTTGATTTCATAAATAACATCTTTGGCAATTGCTTTGATACCTGGCATATTAGCCAGTTGAGCAGCTTCACCTGCCGATAACTCTAAAGCCGCACCGTTTTGTGCTAGTTTATATTGAAATTTATAATTGATTTCTCGTCCAATCTGTTGAGAAATTTGACTTAATTGTTCGCTTTGAACTTGTTCCAGGTAAGACAAATAAGTTTGCGATGCTCTAGATTGTAGGTTGGGTTTTCTTTCTTTTGTTATGGCAGGGCTGGTGGCCTGAAATTTTGCATTGTCGCCTTTGTATTCTAGTAAAGGTGCGTCATTAAATTGAATCATATAGACAGATTTATCGTCTTGGGCTAAACATAAACTGCTGGCGCCGAGACCACAAATTGCAATCGTAGTGAGTTTCAGTGGATTGAAATTCATAGTTATCTCATTATTGTTGGAGTTGGGAAAATAGTGGTTTTTAGTGCAAAATGCAACAAAAAACAGCACTACCTATTAAAAAAGTATTTAGGAGGATTAGATATTCTTATGTATGTGGCTTTGAATCAAGAGGTCCGTGTTTAAAACAGCAACGCCAAAGGCTCAGTTTAAACGTTCAAATCACTCAGTTTTTCAATCAAATATATCAGGTGTTTTTATATATCATAGCATCTGGAATCAGGGCTTTATTCTGATAGTTTGAGTTCGGATAAAAAGTCTAGACAAGTATAGATGCTCATAAATTATCTTGTTAGAGTGATAAGCGCATCACACACGCGCTCAATCAAAATAATAGCAAGGAATGTGGCACCATTTCTATTTCTATTTCTTTCAAGTTTGTAGCGGATGCATCAAGTGGTTTTGTCACTTTATTGATGTGATGAAGCTGAGTATTAATAAAATTTTAAAGAGATTGTAAATGAATAAATTATTTATATGTTTTTTGTTCTTGTACTTGGCATCATTTGCCGATGCAATAACCTGTAGTCCCGGTGAACTTAAGTCTTCTGAATCTAATCATTTTGAAATCGAGGGGCCTGTTTTTAAGTTTCATCAGTTTGATGACAAACAAAGCAAAGAGTATTTTGCGGAATTGAATTTTTTAGAAGGTAGTTATTCTCTCAGGTCTAGCAGTAATGAGCGACTAGAAACAACTTTATTTGAGAAATTTGATATAGAAGTGTCTGAAAAAGAATTAAAGTTTTGGGAAGGTCAGAAGGGTTATTATTCGTCAATGGACAGCACATGGGTTCCACCTGTCGCAACAAGAGGAAATTGTGGACAACATTTTGCTGCACTTGGAATGGCATATGCAAGTTGGTTGAGCTTTGTTTCTAAACCGCCAGCCCCAACAACACAATGTGATAATGGTTGCCTTTTAGTCATGGCAGATTCACTTTGGGGCGCGGTCAGTAATGCCGCTCGTGATGTGGCTTTGTGTTTGTTTTACGAAGAATTAAAATAAAGAACTGAAATTGAGAATGTTATGGTAGTTTATTCTGTCAAAGATTCCAGTTTTTCAATCAAATGATGCAGCTGTTGTTGTTCGGTTTTGGTTAACTGAGCCAGCAGCTGTTCTTCATAACGCAAGGCATCTGGAATCACGGCTCGCATCAAAATTTTTCCTGACTGGCTGAGTTGGTAAATCCTTGAGCGGGCATCATTGGGGTCTGTGGTTTGTTCTAAATACGACTTAATCACTAATGATTTTACCGTACGGCTGATGCGGACTTTGTCCATTTGGCTTAATTGGCCAATTTCTTTGGCATTGATCTCTGGGTTTTTATACAAAATCACCAAGATGCGCCATTCTGACGTGTTGATGCCAAATCGACTTTCATAATGTTTGGCGATGCCCTTAGACACCTTTAAACTCAAGATAGACAGGCGGTAAGGTAAAAAATCATTCAGTTCCATCAGTATATTAAAACACAAAATCTAACAATAGCGAAGCGACAGAAAGGTGGTTTTGATGCTATTTCACATTGTAAATATATAATTTTTAAGTATATAAGGTTTCATTTGAAACCAAATGGTTTCAAATGAAACTAAATGCCGCTATAATATCATCCATTAAATAATTACACAGAGGAAGCACATGTCAGTTACCATCAATGGTTTCGGTTTTATCGAATTTGCAGCCAATAACAATGCCGAAGGCTTGCACCAATTATTTCGTCAAATGGGTTTTGTCGCAGTAAAAAAGCACAAAGAATTACCGATTACATTATACCGCCAAAATGGCATTGACTTATTTGTTAATGAGTCTGTTAATGGCTTTGCTCATGATTTCAGTGAAGCACATGGCCCGTGTGCCTGTGGCTTTTCTATCTTTTTTGATGATGCCGAGGCGGCTTTGGCACACACATTAAAAGGTGGTTCTGAAAAATTAACCGTGAACAATGGACTGAATTTCCCTGCGATTAAAGGGATTGGTGATGCGGCATTGTATTTATTGACGCCTGAATCTTATGCTGATGTTTTGGTTGCTGAGTTTGATGACATCGTTGGAGCCAATCAAACACCTACTGGTTTTGGTGTGACTTTTATTGATCACCTGACGCACAACGTTTATTTTGGCAACATGGAAAAGTGGAGCAAGTACTATGAAGACTTGTTTGATTTTACAGAGATTCGTTATTTTGACATCAAAGGCGCAAAAACAGGTTTGGTTTCTAAAGCCATGACCAGCCCAAACGGCTCTGTTAAAATTCCTTTGAACGAATCAGAAGACCCCAAGTCACAAATCAATGAATACTTGGATGAATACCAAGGTGAAGGCATTCAGCACATCGCTTTGTACACTGAAAATATTTATGAAACTGTAGAATCCATGCGCGCTTGTGGGATGGACTTTTTGGAAACTCCAGATACTTATTACAGCATCATTGATCGACGTGTGCCTGAGCATGACGAAGATGTTGAACGCATGCAAAAGAACCACATATTGATTGATGCTGACCAAGAAACAGGAAAGCAACAATTGTTACAAATTTTTACCAAAACCAACATTGGCCCCATCTTTTTTGAAATCATTCAGCGCAAAGGCAATGAAGGTTTCGGTGAAGGTAATTTCCAAGCTTTGTTTGAGTCGATTGAGTTGGATCAGAAAAAACGTGGGTACCTATAATGAATGGTAAGTGGTTTAAATTCTATAAAAAGCAAGGCAAGGTGGCAAAACAAGCCCACATTGGCTTTCCAGAAAACAGTTATGAACGTGAAATGGGCAAAGAAGGTTTTTTTGGGCCGGTTTCACATTTTTACCACACACACAAACACACCGGCTGGACACATTTTGAAGGTGACATCAGGCCGCGTGCTTTCGATGCAAACCTGTTTGGTTCACAACAAAGTACGCCATGGGATGCCCATGTGCTATTGAAAAATAACAGTGTGAAGATACGCTTCATGCAAATGGACCAAAGCATGAATCATCTGGTACGCAATGCCGACGGCGATGATTTGTTGTTCTTTCATCAAGGCACGGCTGATTTGTTTTGTGACTATGGTCATTTGACCATCAAAGAAGGTGACTATCTGATGTTGCCCAAAGGCACCATGTGGCGATTGGAAATGCAAAATCCATGTCAAATTTTGATGATAGAAGCGACCAATGGCCACTACCAATCGCCTGACAAAGGTTTGTTAGGCCCGAATGCCATTGTTGATAATGCCGTTTACCGCACGCCAGAAATCAACGATGAATTCAAGGCGCAATACAGTGATACTGACACAACCGTATTCGTTAAGCGATTACAGAAATTATCCACCATAGAATACCCTTTCAATCCATTGGATGCGATTGGTTGGCAAGGTGATTTGATGCCTTTGGCTTTGAATTGGCGTGATATTTCTCCAGTCATGAGCCACCGTTTTCATGTGCCGCCTTCGGCACACACCACGTTCCTGGGTAACCGATTTATTGTCTGTACTTTTGTACCGCGACTGTTTGAAACAGACCCAGAGGCATTGAAAGTGCCTTTTTATCACAACAATGACGACTTTGATGAAGTGCTGTTTTACCACTCAGGAAATTTTTTCTCACGTGATAACATACACCCAGGCATGATCACATTGCACCCAACAGGATTCACACATGGTCCACACCCGAAAGCCATGAAAAATGCTTTCAAACAGAAAAATGCCATGACTGAAGAAGTCGCTGTGATGATAGACACACGTGATCCATTGGAAGTGTGCGATGCGGCAGAACAGGTCGAGTGGCCTGATTATGTGGATTCTTGGAAAGAAGATAAATAACAGTTCCTCAATAGCAGGAAAACTAATAAGGAATATAAAATGAAACTAGCAACCATTAACAACCAAACCAGAGACGGTCAATTGATCGTCGTCAACAAAGCCGGCACACATGCAGTCAAAGTGCCACAAATCGCCATGACCATGCAGGCGGCCTTGGATGATTGGAATAACATCGCACCACAACTGAATACGGTTTCTCAGCACTTGAATGACGGCGGTGTGAATGATGCTTTTGAGATTGATTTTAATCAGCTGTTGGCACCATTGCCACGTGCTTTTCAGTTTCTTGATGGCAGTGCCTATTTAGCGCATGTGGAACGTGTACGTCGCGCCCGTGGTGCAGATATGCCACCGAGTTTCTTGGAAGACCCTTTGATGTACCAAGCGGTCAGTGATGGCTTTTTGGCACACAACCAAGACATCGAAGTGGTCAGCGAAGAGTACGGCATCGACTTTGAAGCAGAGGCGGCTGTGATTACATCAGATGTGCCTATGAATGTGTCAAGCGAGGATGCCGGTCAATATATTCAACTGATTTGTATTTTGAATGACGTCTCTTTGCGTAATTTGATACCAGCAGAATTAGCCAAAGGCTTTGGGTTCATGCAATCTAAACCCCGCACGGCTTTATCGCCTTTCTTTGTAACACCTGATGAGTTGGGTGATGCGTGGCGTGACAATAAGATTCATTTACCGATGCGCACTTGGTTGAATGGCGAATGGTTCGGTGAGCCCAATTGTGGCGTTGACATGCAGTTTGATTTTGCACAATTGGTCGCGCATGCAGCAAAAACACGGCCATTGGCCGCTGGTGCCATCATCGGTTCAGGTACGATTGCCAACCAAGACATGGCCAAAGGCTCGACTTGTTTGGCTGAAAAACGCGTTCTGGAAGTGATCGCCGATGGCAAGCCTAGTACGCCGTTCATGCAATTTGGTGATTCTGTGAAGATTGAAATCACAGATGAGTCAAATCACAATATTTTTGGCACAATTGAGCAAAAAATAGTCAAATATTAATACCCTAAAGTTAAATGACTTAAATTAGCCTGAATTCAATTCAGGCTTTTTTTTGTCTTGAGATGTGGTTTGGGCGTACATTTGTAAGCTTTTTGCGCGCTTTAGTCATTATTTGGATGTTTAGGTGGCTATTTGTGGTGAACTTGTATACTATCGGCCGCTGTTTTTTTAAGCCCATATAAAAAGGGTAAGTAAAATAGAGAGGAGTAAGAATGATAAAGAAAACCATGGTGGCAGCTGTATTGGCTGCATTGTATGGGCCTACCTCAGCAGGGATTGATTCCAATATGTCGCAAGAATTGGCATGGGCGAAATCACAATTAACCAGTCGTTCAGCTGAGTTAAATATTTCAGATCAAGACTTGTCTGAAGCACAAGTTTTAAGCAGTTTCAAAAGTCAGCACAATGGTATTTCACATATAGTTCTTCGACAGCATATTAACGGGATTGAAGTTGAAGGTGCTGATGTTGAGGTCAACTTGGATAAAAATGGTCAGGTCATCAATATCCACAACCGTTTCATTCCACAAGCAGCTACTAAAGCCAATGACACTCGAACCACCATATCTGCGGACCAAGCCATTATGTCTGTGGCCAATCAATTGGGTTTGCAAACCACCATGCCTACTTACCGCTTGAATACAGAGCAAGGTGTGAATCGTGCAACAACCTATTTAGGTGACGGTATATCTAGAGAAGATATTCCGGTTAAATTGGTTTATCAAGCTGATAAAAACCAACAACCCAGGTTGGCGTGGGATATGCAAATTCAAGAAGGTGAAAATTGGTGGAGCATCAGGGTTGATGCCAACACCGGTGACATCCTGAGCCAATATAACTGGTCAGCACATGCATCTTATGATGTGATTCCTTTTCCAAGTGAATCGCCAACAGACACTGGCTATGCTTTGGCTACCGTAACCAACCCTGAAGACATGGATGCATCGCCTTACGGTTGGCATGATACAGATGGAATTGCTGGGGCTGAATACACAGATACGCGAGGAAATAATGTATTCGCTCAAGATGATTTGGATGCCAATAATTCAGGTGGTTCGAGGCCTGATGGTGGTGCTGGTTTGGTGTTTGACGTGCCATGGAATCCTGCTGTGAACCCTGATCAAGAACAAAATTTAGACTCAGCCATTGTGAATTTATTTTACTGGAATAACATCATACATGACTTGATGTACCACTATGGTTTTGACGAAGCATCAGGTAATTTCCAAGAAAAAAACTATGGCAACAGTGGTAATGATGGAGATGCAGTCAATGCAGATGCACAAGATGGTAATGGTACCAATAACGCCAATTTTGGCACCCCTCCTGACGGTTCTCGCCCTCGCATGCAAATGTATTATTTCAATGCACCTTTGAGTTTTCTGGTCAATGCCCCTGCTAACATTGCAGGCCCATATACAGCTGGTGCGGGATTTGGTGGTGAAGTCACGCCAACAGGAGTCACCGGTGATTTGGAATTGGTAGATGACGGTACAGACACAACTTCTGATGCTTGTACAGCTATTAATGGATTCACCCCAGGCAATATTGCTTTGATTGATCGCGGTTCATGCGAATTTGGTGACAAAGCTTTGAATGCCGAAAATGCCGGAGCTTCTGCTGTAATTATTGTCAATAATGCAGGTGACGAAGCGATGAGCATGGGCGAAGGAACCAATGGCGGCCAAGTCACCATTCCTACTTTGTCCTTGGGACAAAGCAATGGTGATATATTAAAAAATGAATTGGTCAATGGTGTGAACGTTACCATGAAAAAAGCCAATGTAGATCGCGACAGTGACTTTGACAATGGCATCATTATTCATGAGTATGGTCATGGCATTTCGAATCGTTTAACCGGTGGTGCAGGTAATGCCAGTTGTTTACAAACTGCTGAACAGATGGGTGAAGGTTGGAGTGATTATTTTGCACTCTTCATGACTGCTGACAGCAGTGACACTGCAGACCAGGCCATGACCATGGGTTCATATGCCACACAAAACAACAGGGGCATACGTACATACCCTTACAGTCGTGACATGCAAGTTAACCCGCACACATTTGAAGATTTAGAATTTGCCAATGGCAGTCCGCATTATGTAGGTTCAATATGGGCCGTGATGCTTTGGGAGGTTTACTGGAACTTGGTAGATAAGTATGGATTTGATGCAGATTTATATCAAGGAACAGGCGGCAATAACATGGCATTGCAGTTGGTTATGGATGGGTTGAAATTGCAAGGCTGTAACCCTGGTTTTATAGATGGACGTGACGGCATTTTGTTGGCGGATCAACAAAATAATGCCGGTGCCAACCAGTGTGAAATCTGGAAAGGCTTCGCCAAGCGTGGATTGGGCGTTGGTGCTGACAGTGGCAACGTTAATGCCACTGGAGATGAAACTGAATCATTTGACATTCCTGCTGAGTGTGAAGGGCCAACTGACATCATCTTTAAACATGGCTTTGAATTCAATGTCGATTGAATAAGCATGCACTTCACAAAAAAACCCGAGCATGGCCTCGGGTTTTTTTGTGTCATAAACATTGAGGTTTAATTCATAAAAAATGCATGGCATAATTATCTGATATTTATAGCATCCAAGCAGATCATGACAGAAACATTTTCCAGTCAATCAACCGACTCTTTCCGCCAGTTACTCACTTTAGGGAAATGTAATCTCTTGGTGACCACATATCAAGCAGGTCAGGTGGTTATGGTCAGACCTCATGCCCAAGGTGTGAACACACACTTTATGGCTTTTGACCGACCTATGGGCATTGCCAAACGCAACAATGAATTAGCGATTGGTGGTGCTGCCAGTATATCGACCTTCAGAAATTTAGCAGCGGTAGGTCCCAAAGTGGGACAGGGTGAACAGGTTGATGCCTGTTATTTACCAAGGAAAAAGCACATCACTGGCGCCATAGATATCCATGAAATGGGCTATGACAAATTTGATAAGTTGTGGTTTATCAATACCAAAATGTCTTGCTTGGCGACCTTAGATAATGACAACAGTTTTAAACCTGAATGGCGACCGCCCTTTATCTCTGCTTATGATTTAACAGACCGCTGTCACTTGAATGGCTTGGGTTTTCGTGATGGTGTGCCTCGATATGTCAGCATGTTGGGCGCATCAGATGAACCTGGTGGCTGGCGCAAGAATAAAATTTCCGGCGGCCAAATCATGGACATCACCACCAATAAAGTGCTTGTCGATGGTTTGTGTATGCCGCATTCGCCTCGTTGGTTTAACAACGCCTTGTGGTTTTTGTCATCAGGCTCCGGACAATTGATGCGCATGGAAACAGGAAAAGCGCCTGAAGTGGTTTCAGAGCTTCCCGGTTTTGCACGTGGATTAGACTTTATTGACCGCTATGCCATCATTGGCTTGTCACAAATCAGAGAAAGCGCCACTTTTGCAGGATTACCTTTGACCAAGCGAGTGGAAGAACGTCAAAGTGGTGTTTGGGTTGTGGATACCACGAATGGCCAAATTGTGGCTTTTCTTGTCTTTACGGGCAATGTCCAAGAGGTTTTTGAAATCAAAGTGCTGCCACATCAATTTGCTGCCATTGTTGATGAACAAAGTCCATTTTTGGCGCAATCTTATGAGTTGTCAGATGCGGTATTGAATAATTTGGCACCAGTTGATCCTGTTCAAGGTATGCTTGATGCAGCTTCGCGGGCGCATGTGAACGGGGAATTAAAAGAAGCCATCAGTTTATACCAAGAAACTTTGAAGCATTTTCCTGATCATGAACAAACAAATCACCAGTATGGACTTTGTCTTGTTGATTCCAAGGCTTGGTCTGATGCCGTAATTCAATTAGGAAAGGTGTTGAAATCAAGCCCTAATAATGCCGAAGCCATGAATTCTTTGGGTAATGCCCATGCGGCCATGGGCGATGATGTTCAGGCCATGCAATGTTTCAATAAGTCCATAGAAGCAGATCAGCAGTTTGCCAAAGCACACATGAACAAAGGCATGTTGTTATTGAAGCAAAAGCAATATACCGAAGGTTGGGTTGAATATGATTGGCGTTGGCAAACACCGCAGTTTGTGCCATTCAAGTGTGACAAGCCACAATGGCAAGGTGAAGACATCAGTGACAAAATACTGTTGGTACACTCAGAACAGGGCAATGGTGACCACATCATGTTTTGGCGATTTTTGACCGAGCTGTCAAAACGCTGTAAAGAATTGATTTATTTTGGCCCTGAAAACTTAGCACCTTTGGTGGCCGAAATTCCTGGCGTCAGCCAAAGTCGCATTCCCGGTGCGCTCAGTTCTGATTTATTCGATGTGTTTGTGCCATTGATGTCGGTGCCGCGATATTTAGGTGTGACAATAGACAATATACCTGCGCCCGAAAAATACGTCACTGTGCCACCTCAAGTGGTGGTCAGTCAATTGAAAGCCAAAAACAGCACGGGCAAAAAAATTGGCCTGTCTTGGACGGGCGCTTTTACCCATGCCAATAATGAAAGCAGGTCTATACCATTGGCTGAATTACTTTCAGTCACTAGAAATTCTGATCACACATTTTATTCTTTGCAAATGCCCATCAAAGCGGATGAGCGTGAACTGTTGAAGCAACATGATGTTTTGGATTTAGAGCCAGAATTGCCGGGTTATGCCAGAACGGCGGCATTGATTGAACAGTTGGATTTGGTCATTACGGTAGATACAGCCATCGCGCATTTAGCGGCAGCTTTGGGTAAACCGACTTATGTGCTCTTATGTGATCACGCTGATTGGCGTTGGCATACCGATACGGAACTAAGCCCATGGTATCCGTCAGTTAAACTGTTCAGGAAAAAAAGTGGCCAAAATTGGCAGTCAATTTTAGATGTTGTGGATGCATCTTTTAAATAGAGAATAAAGTACTTGAAAAAAGGCGCTTGGTTAAGTCAGTCTTTTGTTGCAAAATTGCGGCTTTGTTGCTGGAGTTGTCATCTGCCGCATGTGCTGGTACGATCATTGTCGATGGCACAGCAGATTGTGATGTGTGTGCTTTTGAATACACAGATGTCATATTCAAAGATGGTTTTGAATAGCCAAAACTAAACTTAAACATGAAAAGCCCCGACTTTATTGGGCTTTTTTTATGTTTGTCGAATGTTTTATGGTTGCTGAAATATTTTACTTAAAAGTGTAAAATTCATGGCTTGAAAACTCTTTAGATCTGATGACGACCTAATTACAATCCGATCATGGTCAATAACAATACAGGGACCCAATATGAATACAAAATTCTGCAAGAAATTACCCGGTACTGAACTGGATTACTTTGACACACAAGCAGCCGTCGATGCCATTGAAGCTGGCGCATATGCCAAACTGCCTTACACCTCAAAGGTGTTGGCAGAAAATTTGGTCAGGCGTTGTCCTGCGGAACAGTTGACTGATTCTTTGAAACAAATCATTGAGCGTAAACGCGATTTGGATTTTCCATGGTTCCCAGCACGGGTGGTGTGTCATGACATCTTGGGCCAAACGGCTTTTGTAGATTTGGCGGGATTGCGTGATGCGATTGCTGAAAAAGGTGGTGACCCATCGCAGATTAATCCGGTTGTGCCGACACAATTGATTGTTGACCATTCTTTGGCTGTCGAACATGCCGGTTTTGAAAAAGATGCATTTGAGAAAAACCGCGCCATTGAAGACCGCAGAAACAAAGACCGTTTCCATTTCATTAACTGGTGTAAAACCGCATTCAAAAACGTCAATGTGGTGCCGCCAGGTAACGGCATCATGCACCAAATTAATTTAGAACGCATGTCGCCAGTGATTCAATCACGCGATGGAGTGGCTTTTCCTGATACTTTGGTGGGTACCGACAGTCACACACCGATGGTCGATGCCTTGGGTGTGATCGCATTGGGTGTGGGTGGTTTGGAAGCAGAAAGTGTGATGTTAGGCCGAGCTTCATACATGCGTTTACCAGACATCATTGGCGTTGAATTAACCGGCAAACCGCAGCCAGGCATCACCAGTACCGACATGGTATTGGCTTTGACTGAGTTTTTACGCAATGAAAAAGTGGTTTCATCGTACATTGAATTTTATGGTGAAGGTGCATCAGCCTTGACCTTGGGAGACCGTGCCACGATTTCAAACATGACGCCAGAGTTTGGCGCATCGGCAGCGATGTTTTCGATTGATGAACAAACTTTGGAGTATTTGACCTTGACTGGTCGTGATCCTGAACAGGTGAAATTGGTGGAAACTTATGCCAAAGCCACTGGTTTGTGGTCAGATGACTTGAAAGGTGCCGAATACGAGCGGGTTTTAACTTTTGATATGTCATCAGTGGGCAGAAATTTAGCCGGCCCCTCTAATCCGCATGCACGTTTGTCTGTTGATGATTTGGCAGCCAAGGGGATTGCTGGTGATTATTCTTCGAAAGATGGCTTGATGCCAGATGGTGCTTGTATTATTGCGGCGATTACTTCATGTACCAACACTTCAAATCCAAAAAACATGGTTGCCGCCGGTTTAATCGCCCGCAATGCCAATAAGTTGGGTCTAACCCGTAAACCTTGGGTTAAGACATCATTGGCACCTGGTTCTAAAGCCGTGACCTTGTATTTAGAAGAGTCCAAATTATTGCCTGAATTAGAACAATTGGGCTTCGGTGTGGTTGGATACGCCTGCACTTCCTGTAATGGTATGAGTGGTGCGCTTGATCCAAAGATTAAACAAGAAATTGAAGAGCGCGACCTGTACTCAACAGCGGTACTGTCAGGTAACAGAAATTTCGATGGCCGCATTCATCCACACGCCGATCAAGCGTTTTTGGCATCGCCGCCGTTGGTGGTGGCATATGCAATAGCGGGCTCGATTCGTTTTGACATCGAAAAAGACGTGTTGGGACAAGATGCCGATGGCAATGACATTCGCTTGAAAGACATTTGGCCTTCAGATGAAGAAGTCAACGCGGTGATCAAACAAAGCGTGAAGCCAGAACATTTCAGCCAAGTGTACGAGCCAATGTTCAATGTCCAAGACATCATTGCCAAGCACACCAAGCCTTTATACGACTGGGATGTGAAGTCCACTTACATTCAAAGACCACCTTATTGGGAAGGTGCGCTGGCAGCGCCACGAACCATGAAAGGCATGAGGCCATTGGCTGTTCTGGGTGATAACATCACCACCGACCATTTGTCGCCATCTAACGCCATTCAAATGTCCAGTGCAGCCGGTGCTTATCTTCACAAAATGGGCTTGCCAGAGGAAGACTTTAATTCCTATGCAACCCACCGAGGTGATCACTTAACCGCACAGCGAGCGACTTTTGCTAATCCTAAGTTATTGAACGAAATGGTGAGGGATGAAAACGGCGACATCAAACAAGGTTCGCTGGCACGTCTAGAGCCAGAGGGTACTGAAATGCGCATGTGGGAAACGATTGAAACCTACATGAACCGTAAACAACCTTTGATTATTATCGCCGGTGCCGATTACGGCCAAGGCTCATCACGAGATTGGGCCGCCAAAGGTGTTCGTTTGGCTGGTGTTGAAGTGATTGTGGCAGAAGGCTTTGAAAGAATCCACAGACAAAACTTGATTGGCATGGGTATCTTGCCTTTGGAATTTACCAATGATGAGACCCGCAAAACATACGCTATTGATGGCAGCGAAACATACGATGTCCAAGGTGAAATCACGCCAGGTTCTGACATGCAAGTGCTGATGACCAGAAAAAATGGTGAGACCGCCACCATTCCAGTGAAAAACCGCCTAGACACAGCCGAAGAAGTGTTGATTTATGAAGCCGGTGGGGTGTTACAACGTTTTGCCAACGATTTCTTAGCAGAAAATTAAGCCACAGTTAAAAATATAGCGCATAAAAAAGCCGGTACAAGACCGGCTTTTCTTTACTGAATTTGTAACGTGCTCTTATAGAGGAATTACATTGTTGGCGCAAGGACCTTTTTGGCCTTCTCCAACTTCAAATTCAACGGCTTGACCTTCGTCTAATGTAGCGAATCCGCCGCCACTTTGAATGGCTGTGTGATGAACAAACAAATCTTTACTGCCACCTTCTGGAGTGATAAAACCGAAACCTTTTTCTGGGTTGAACCACTTTACTGTACCTTTACTCATAATATAATATCTTCTTTGTTTTGGTGAAAAATAAATAATCCAACAATCGAATTCACCGTTTCGATGCAAGAATTTTAAAATAAATCAGAATTCAATATTACAAAGTATTAAATAGGTAACGCAGAAGTTTAGAACAGAAGGAGTTATTGATCACAAGATAGACTTGTTAGGATGTATAAGTGCTTATATTCTCAAACCGAATCAGCAATAATTAAACTGCTTCAACGTCTGATTTGCGCCCATTATAACCTATAATACTGAAAATTACCTGAATGAACCAATAAAAACATAATTATTGATGATTAAGTACTTTAAATGTTCTCTGAATTCTCTGTTTGTGCGTGACTGATAAGCTGATAAACTAACGGCTTTCAACTGTCAGATAGGTGGAACTGGCTCAGTTGAATAAAAAATACAAAAAACTTGATGGACAGGGCATATAAAAAGGCATGAAAAAATTGATGGTTAAATTGGTACGGCTTTTATTGATTCTGTTAATTGGAATTGTCTTGGTCGCTTATGCTGTTGTCCGACCATCACCCTTTAATGCTCAAACTGACACCAGAACCATAACAGCCAATCCAGAAGCCTTACAAAATCACGTCAAACACTTGAGCGAAAACTTATCGCCGCGCAGTCACAAAGACATTGAAAATTTACATGCGACTGCTGAGTACATTCAAAAGGAGTTACTGCAATTCAGCGATCGGGTTAAATTTCAAAATTATCCTGTTAAAGAGCAAATCTACAGCAATGTGGTGGCCAAATTTGGGCCTGATACAGAAGAATTGATTGTGGTCGGTGCACATTATGATGTGATGGGTGAGCATGCAGGTGCGGATGACAATGCCAGCGGTGTTGCTGGATTGTTGGAGCTGGCACGTTTATTGAGCGCCATTGAATTGAATCAAAGCGTCGAATTGGTTGCCTACACTTTAGAAGAGCCACCTTATTTTGCCAGTAACAAAATGGGCAGTTTCATTCACGCCGAATCGGTTAAAGGCCGAGATGTTCAGTTGATGATTTCTTTGGAAATGATTGGCTACTTTTCTGATGAGCCTGGCTCACAATATTTTCCCATCAAGCCAATGGAATGGATCTACCCAACAACAGGTAACTTCATATCAATAGTAGATCAAGTGTTTTCAAACGCAGCCAAAAGACTGAAAGACAGCATCAACAAACACACCGATTTGCCAGCCTATTCAACCAATGCACCCACAGCCATACAAGGGATAGACTTTTCTGACCACAGAAACTACTGGCACTTTGGCTTCCCCGCAGTGATGGTCACAGACACATCTTTCTACCGTAACTTAAACTACCACACAACCGAAGACACTTTTGAAAAATTAGATTACCAAGCCATGGCTAAAGTGGTCTATGGTGTGTTCAAACATGTTGAAGCTTTGGCCAGCAAAGAATAATTAAGAGAAAAGATAATGAAACACAAACCACAAATTAAAATCCCAGCCACCTGCATACGTGGCGAGTGAAAACATGTTGTTGCGGGTGATTGCTAGATTTATATTTTTGGAAAGCAGAGGGTTGACATGATTGGGCTGAGGTCCAGAGATTCTAAAGCGGCCAACTAAAGTTTGAAAAGTTGAGCTTAACTTCATGTTTTTCACTAAAAAATCAAAGACAACATTTGTTGTTTTGTGGGCTTTGTTGTATTCTGGGGTTAAGTTATTACAAGTGTTTTAATTATGCGACTCTCAATAGAAATTACACCTGAACAGCATCAATTGCTTAAAGTGGCAGCTGCTTTGCAAGGTGAGACAATTAAAAGTTATGTGCTAAAAAGGGCTTTGCCTGATGTTGATGAGAATGAAGCCTTGGCGCATTTGGAATCTTTCTTACAACCACGTGTCAAAGCTGCATCTAAGGAAAAACTCAGCAGTAAAAGCGTTGCAGAAATTTTTCAAAAGGTTTTAGATGGCGCTAAATAAAGCGAATTATCTTCTAACCAAAGACGCTGAAAATGATTTGGTTGAAATTGCTCGATATACATTACAAAACTGGGGAAAAGCTGCGCTTCTTCGCTATCAAAAAGAATTAACAAGTAGTTTTCATGCTATTGCGAATGGACCAGCTTTGAATAGGCAACCATTACCCCAATTGTCTGATGTTCATGTGACAAAAAGCCAAAAACACTTTATTTTTTATATTTTACAAAACGAGGTACCTGTTATCATTGCTGTGATTCATGAGCAAAGAGATTTGGTTTCTCAATTAATGACAAGATTAACTCCATGAAACACAAACCACAAATTAAAATTCCAGCCACTTACATGCGTGGCGGTACGTCTAAGGGCGTTTTTTTTAACTTGACTGATTTACCAGCCGAAGCACAGGTGCCGGGCGAGGCTCGCGATAACATGTTATTACGTGTTATCGGCAGCCCTGATCCTTATGGTAAACAGACCGATGGCATGGGTGGTGCGACATCGAGTACCAGCAAGACGGTGATATTGTCGAAAAGCACGCAGCCAGATCATGACGTGGATTACTTGTTTGGCCAAGTAGCGATAGACCGGCCTTTTGTTGATTGGAGCGGTAACTGTGGTAATTTGACCGCGGCGGTGGGTTCTTTCGCCATCAGCAATGGTTTGGTTGATGCTTCACGCATTCCTGAAAATGGTATTGCTGTGGTGCGTATTTGGCAAGCTAACATCAAAAAAACCATCATTGCCCATGTGCCAATCACTGATGGTCAGGTACAAGAAACCGGCGACTTTGAATTAGACGGTGTGACTTTCCCTGCTGCAGAAGTGAAAGTGGAATTTGTTGATCCAGTTGGCGACGCAGCGATGTTTCCAACTGGTAACTTGGTCGATGACCTAGAAGTGCCTGGAGTCGGCACCTTCAAAGCCACCATGATTGCAGCAGGTATTCCAACGATATTCCTCAATGCCGAAGACATCGGCTTCAAAGGTACAGAGTTACAAGGTGACATCAACAGCAACCCAGAAACTTTGGCGATGTTTGAAACGATTCGTGCACATGGTGCGATTAAGATGGGTTTGATCAAAGACGTTGAAGAAGCGAAGGGCAGACAGCACACGCCGAAAGTGGCTTTTGTCGCACCGCCCGCAGATTACACCTCATCAAGTGGCAAAGCCATATTGGCCAGCGACATTGATTTGAATGTTCGCGCCTTGTCTATGGGCTTGTTACACCATGCCATGATGGGCACAGCGGCTGTCGCGATTGCTACGGCCTCAGCGATACCGGGCACGCTGGTGAATCTAACTGCTGGCGGAGGCGAAAGAAATCAAGTGCGCTTTGGTCACCCTTCAGGAACATTAAAAGTCGGTGCAGAAGTGAGCGAGATTGCTGGTGAATGGAAAGCACAAAAAGTCGGCATGAGCCGCAGCGCACGTGTACTGATGGAAGGTACGGTCAGGATTCCTGATATTTTTTAAGAAAAGATTAAAAGGATTTAATAATGAAAAAATATGTTTTAATGATTGTTACTTTGATGTTGTCACAGTGGTGTCAAGCAGAGCAAGTGAAGCAGTCCATGTTGTGGCAAGTTTCTGGGAATGGTCTAGAAAAACCCTCTTACATTTTTGGGAATTGGCATATGTTGTGCCGCAGTCAGGTCATATTCAAAGACAAGGTCAAGTTGGCCATTGCGGACAGTAAACAATTTATTTTTCAAAATTACTTCACATATTTGTCTCAGGAAGATTATTACGACAGACAAAAGACCAATGACAGACTGAATAAAGGCGTTCCAATTTACAAAATCAAGGACCGTAAAAAGCGAAAAAAAATCCTCAAGCTCATTGATGAGCACATGGACTTGAAAGTTGATCGCCTTAAACGCGTGATGCCGTTGGTGAAAAGAATGAAACCTATTGAAGTATTCTTTTCTTCTACACATTCATATATCAAAGGGTGCCACAAATTAGGATCTTTTGACAAAATGATGTTCAATCACTTCAAAAAAGACGAAAGTCCAATTGCAAGTTTTGGCAGTAGAAAGGAAATTTGGAACGGTCTTCAAAATTCAAACTTCATGAGTGAAGACAGTTTGTTACACCATTTGACACACATGAAATCGCAGCAAGAAAAAGTGAAGGACATCATGCTGGCTTATTACATGGATGAAGATGCCGATAAAATGAAAAGGCTTTACCACCAGTTTTTAATGAATGATTCTGTGGATTCTGATGTATTGGATGCAAGTGTTTTTGATTTAGATACCTTGAAATGGTCAGAAAAGATTAAAACTTTCATGCACAATGACAGTACTTTAGTGTCTGTAAATATATTGTATTTGAATGGTGAAAAGGGGCTGATAAATCAGTTCAAAGAACAGGGGTATCAAGTTACGCCCCTTTAAACTGATGGCCAGCACTACCACTGAGCATTAAAAATTAACCACTGGTCCCTCAAAAATAGAAAACTGTGAAATAAGTCCAAAATTTTAACGACTGTGGTTCTAGTATATCGGCTCGATAAGAACGCAAAGTGGTTATGAAATCAAAAAAATCTATCATTTTACTGGCATTATTCGGTTGGATAAACGCAGTTGATGCTTATTGTCCATCAGACTCAATATACCAGTCCGGTATGGAATCTTTGTTTCCAAGCATACCTAGTTCACCCGTGATTTCAGAAAATGAAGCTGCACGGTTTTTGACTCAAGCCACTTTCGGTCCGAAGCTGTCCGAAATAAGACGTTTACAAGTCACGGGTTATGAGGCTTGGTTAGATGAACAAATGGCCATGCCTGCAACACTTCAAGAAACATGTATGCAAGCCGTTTTGGATGACCCTGATTTACCCCTTTATCAAAATTCCCGGCAAGAAGCGTGGTTCTTAAATTCAGCTGAAGGAGCAGATCAGTTACGACAACGCATGGCCTTTACTTTATCACAACTGTTTGTGGTTTCAGATGCGGCCAGTTTGGGGAATGAAGTCATGGGCTTGGCCAAATACTATGATTATTTGGCGATTAATGCTTTTGGTAATTTCCGTGACCAGATGGAGGACATCACCAAAAACACCATGATGGGATTTTATTTGGGCATGTTCAAGAACGCCAAAGCCAATCCATTGTTAGGCACACAGCCTGATGAAAATTACGCCAGAGAAATACTTCAACTGTTCACCATAGGTTTGCATCAATTGAACATGGATGGCACAGAAATTCTCGACATAGACAACAACCCAATCCCCACCTATGACCAAAGTGACATAGAAAATTTTGCCAGAGTTTTTACCGGTTGGAATTATGCCGGTTGTCCTCAAAACAACTGGGATTGGTGCAATCCATCTCAACCAGAAGTTGATGGTTACGCACCTATGGAACCTTTTGAAAGTTATCATGACATTGGCATCAAAACGTTACTTAACGGTCAAGTTTTGGCTGCCAATCAAAGTGCACAACAAGACTTAACAGGCGCTTTGGACAACATTTTTAACCATCCCAATGTACCACCTTTTATCAGTAAACAGCTGATTCAACGTTTTGTTACCAGTAATCCATCACCTGCCTATGTACAACGTGTGGCCGAAGTTTTTGTAGACAATGGCAGCGCTGTTCGCGGCGACATGGGTGCAGTGCTTCGTGCTGTCTTGCTTGATGATGAGGCGCGCAATGTCAGTTTCTTGGCTGACAATAATTACGGCAAGCTGAAAGAACCATTGATACGATACATGGGCCTGATTCGGGCTTTTGAAGCAGTGAGTCCAACAGGCCGCTATGGGAATTGGAACCCCGAATTTAGCTATTTACAACGCGCATTGGGTTCACCTTCAGTATTTAATTTCTACAAACCCGGTTTTCAACAACCCGGAGCCATCAGGGACCAAAGCTTGGTATCTCCTGAGTTTCAAATCACCAGTGAAACCACAGTCGTGAGCATTGCCAATGAAATGTATGAGGCTACCTTGCGAGGCCACCATGAATTCACACACTGGAATGAAAGCATGCCTTTATTGCAGCTACAGCGAGAATTACAAATCTACAATGACAAAAATGCTTTGTTAGATCACCTAGACTTGATGCTGTTTTCAGGTCACATGTCGGTTAACACCAGAACGGTTGTCGGTGATTTATATGATGATCTAGACGATGGCTCTGAGATTAACCAACTGGCTTCCCTATTATATGTTTTGGTGCTGTCACCTGAATATGTGGTACAAAAATAAAGAGAGGATGAAACAATGAACAGAAGAAAATTTTTAAACCGCTCTTTATACAGTGCCATGGCGACAGGCGGCTTATTCTCAGCCAGCGGTATGTTACAAGTGGCCAAAGCCGCGGCTTTACAAAACAGTGGCATCATGGGAACTGGATATAAAGCCTTGGTCTGTGTCTTTATGGATGGTGGTAACGACAGCGCCAATATGGTGGTGCCGCGTGGTGCCAGTGAACATGCAGCTTATGCCCAAGTACGTGGTGATTTAGCCATCCCAAGTGGTGATTTGTTGCCGATTTCACCGGCCAATAACGGTGGCCGAAGCTGGGGACTGCATCCCAACCTCACAGGACTACAAGGTTTGTTCAATAACAACCAAGCGGCTTTGGTGAGTAACATAGGTTCGCTGGCTTATCCTATCGACCAAATCGAATTCAATAACGGATCAGTTCCAATTCCACCCAATCTGTTTTCACATTCTGATCAACAGTCTCAATGGCAAACTTCAGTAGCAGATCAAGCATCAGCCTCGGGCTGGACAGGGCGCATTGCTGATTTACTACACAACGCAGTGAACAACAGCAATGACCTCTCGATGAACATCTCATTGGCAGGTAATAACATTTTACAAGTGGGCGATATGATTAACCAATACCACCTGACAAACCAAGGCAGTGTCAGTTTAAATGGCACCACTTGGGGTGATGGCCCAAACAGGCTGGCCGCTTTACAAAGTTTACTTGAAACACCACAAAGTAATCTTTTTCAGCAAGCCTACAGTGACATATTCAACCGCTCTATAGACTTGGACCAGGTGATCTCAGCAGGCCTTGCAGGTGCAACAGAACTCAACACGGTATTTCCGCAACAAGAAGGTTATAACACCCTCTCATCACAATTAGAGATGGTTGCTCGTATGATCAGCATACAAAGTGTGGTGGGTATGAATCGTCAGGTCTTTTTCTGTAAAGTGGGCGGTTTTGATAACCATGACAACCACCTCAACGACCACGCCATCGGCATGCAAAACATAGACGGTGCGATTACAGCTTTTCAGGCGGCCATGGCAGAGTTGAATATGGAAAATGAGGTGACCTTGTTCACCGCGTCAGACTTTTCAAGAACCTGGGTATCCAATGGCCAAGGCTCAGACCATGGTTGGGGTGCCAGTCACTTTGTTGTTGGTGGTGCTGTAAACGGTGGAGACATATATGGTGACATGCCGACGATTGAAATCGGCAGTACCGATACAGTCAGCGATCATGGCCGGGTGATTCCGACCATAGCTGTCGATGAATATGCAGCCACACTGGCTCAGTGGTTTGGTGTGGCTCCGGGGCAGGTTGGGGATGTATTTCCTAACATCGGCCGCTTTAACAGCAGCGACTTGGGTTTCATGTCCTAATGCGTTTGGCTTTATGTAGCCTGTTGGTCTTCATCTTTTTGTTATTGACCAGTCTCAATCCTGCATCAGCAGGGTTGAGTGGTTGTGACGATTTGTCTCACATTGACGAAACGCCAATGGTTGACTTCACCACAGAAATTCAACCTATATTTGATGACAACTGCATTCAATGTCATGGACCACCTGACCCCATCGCTTTCATGGATTTAACTTTAGGTCACCAAGATTTAATCAATGTACCCAGTTTTCAATTCACTGAAATCAATCGAATCGAACCTGGAGATGCATCATTCAGTTATTTGTTCTTAAAAATCAATTGCAGCAGTCAGTTATCAGGTGACCGCATGCCGAGAGACGCACCACCATTGAGTCTGCAAGATCAAGCATTGATCAGGGATTGGATCAATCAAATCCTGATATACAAAAATGGTTTTGAGTGAAGAATATGGGTAAATAAATGCGCTTTCTTTTTACCAAAACTGACACATTTGCGAAGCAAATAACACGAAGCACTCAGTTTTCAGGCCTTACCAGCGCTTCCTGTTATTGAAAGGTTTCTGTTTGTCTTCATCATGGGTTTGGTTATAGGCTTTAATCTTACTGTTCTTGCCTAAAATGATTTTTACTTGATACCACGATTCGCGCATAAGCAGCATGGCTTTACTGCCGTGCCAGCTCTTGTTGTAGAGTTTTTTGACGGCCGCGACCGAATCTGGAGATTGACTGATGATGTCATTGGCCAAAGCTTCTGCTTGTACCATAGGTTCTTGGCTGATGTGCGTGACCAGGCCCAATTGTTGCGCTTCTGTTCCACTGATGATTTTGGCCGTCATGGTCAACTCCTTGGCAATGTCCAAACGACAATGCTGGCGCAAAGCCACCAAACCGCCCATGTCAGGAATCAAGCCCCAACGGCCTTCCATGATCGACAAAGACGCATCAGGTGTCGCGATGCGAATGTCCGCACCCAAAGCAATGTGCAAACCACCGCCCCAACAACGACCATGAATCGCCATGATGACCGGTGCACCAATCCGCTGCCAATCAGTCGAAACCCGCTGTGCCATATTTGAACGCCAAGGAAAAAACTTATACATCAAACGCAAAGGCCCCTTCATCGACTTCAAAACAGACTTCACATCCAAACCCGAACAAAAATCCTCACCCTCACCGGAAACAATCACCGCCCGAATTGAACGGTCCCGACGCAAAGCTTTAACAGCCTTCACAATCGCATCAAACATCGCCATATCCAAAGCATTGCGTTTGGCCGGCCGTGACAAACGCACATAAGCCACCTGATTCTTAATCTCTACGCTGACTCGCGCATCGCTTGATTGGTTGTTTAGGCTGTCAGTGGTCATGGGGAATCCTTAAAAATCATTAAAAAATATAGAAAAAACGCTGGCCATACTATAGCGTATGTTGCTAATCCTGTCCATAATCATAACCACCGCATCCCGTCATTCTCGGGCTTTGACCCGAGAATCTCCACCCAGAAAACAAAGCCAACTCACATCCCGTCATTCTCAAGCATGACCCGAGCACCTCAACCAGTAATCTACTAACACAACCTCGTCATTCTCGGGCTTGACCCGAGAACCCCAACCCAGTAAACAAAGCCACCTCACATCCCGTCATTAAAACACAACCCCGTCATTCTCGGGCTTGACCCGAGAATCTCCACCCAGAAAACAAAGCCAACTCACATCCCGTCATTCTCGGGCTTTGACCCGAGAACCTCAGTCCATATACACAAAACTGCTTAAACCACCTTAAACCACCACAAAACCAGATATACCACAGCCTGTATAGCTATATCCCCTCAATAAATCAATGACACCTCAAGCCCTAGCTTGGCCCAGAGCGTAAAATAAACGCAAAAAATACCAAAAAAACACACAGTCACCCCGCCAAGCCGTGGGGTCTCATTTACACAGTAAACAACGCGAAGCGTTCCAAATAAATGAACTCAATCATCAGCTTAAACAATTGTATTACCACCAAAAACCCTCACTACCGTCATACCGACCAACCCAAAAAAGCACACCCATCACTTCAGTAAATAACCCAAAAACCCGAACGAATTCCCAACCCAGAAAAACCCAGTGGAGGTACCTCAAACACAAAACATAAAAACAGAAAATACTGACAAAATTTGACAGCAACCAAAAAACTAACCCGATTCGCCATATATGCGAATGCGGGTATTTCGCGTAAGAAGCAAACAACGCAAAGTGTTCTAATTAATCAACAGACAAAAAAGAACAATATCTAGATTTCATTATTGAATAATTATTCAGAACTGGTATATTGATTACTAAAGGAATTAAAAGCTCACACAAATGTATGAATGATCAAAAAATTACACTCTCACAACTAGAACAATATTTATCTAAAGCGGCTTGGATTTTAAAAGGCCCAGTTGATGCTTCTGACTTTAAAGTTTACATCTTTCCGTTGCTATTCTTTAAACGCATCTCAGATGTTTATGACGAAGAATATCAGAACGCATTAAGTGAATCGGATGGTGACGATGAGTATGCTTCTTTGCCTGAGTTCCATCGCTTTATCATACCGCAAGGCTGTCATTGGAATGACGTGCGAGAAACCACAGAAAATGTGGGTTTAGCGATAGAAAAAGCGTTGCGTGGCATTGAACAAGCAAATCAAGAATTCCTTTATGGTATTTTTGGTGATGCCCAATGGAGTAACAAGAACAAGTTATCTGATCGTTTATTGATTGACCTGATTGAACATTTTTCACAATACAAATTAGCTAACAGCTTGGTCGATACCGATATCCTGGGTCAATCTTACGAATACCTGATTAAACACTTCGCTGATTTGACCAATAAAAAAGCCGGTGAATTTTACACCCCTCGTTCAGTGGTGCACCTATTAGGCTTAATCCTAGATCCTCATGAAGGCCAAAGCATCTATGACCCAGCATGTGGCACCGGTGGCATGTTGCTCGAATGTGTTAATCACCTGAAAGACAACAGTGAAGATTACCGCACACTTAAATTATTTGGTCAGGAAAAAAACCTGACCTCCAGTTCAATCGCCAGAATGAACATGTTTCTGCATGATATCGAAGATTTTGAAATCATTCGTGGAGACACATTAAATAATCCAGGTTTCTTTGCCGCTGATGGTCTGAAGCAGTTTGATTGTGTGATTGCCAACCCGCCATTCTCGTTAAAAGCATGGGGCGCTGAAAATTGGGTCAACGATCCATTCGGCAGGAACTTTGCAGGCACACCACCGAAAGGCAACGGCGACATGGCCTGGGTCCAACACATGATCAAGTCCATGAATGACACAGGCCGCATGGCCGTTGTCTTACCCCATGGCGCCTTATTCAGAAAAGGAGCCGAAGGAAAGATCAGAAAAGCCATCATCGAACATGACTTATTAGAAGCGGTCATTGGTCTTGGTCCCAATATTTTTTACGGAACCCAATTAGCCGCTTGTGTCATGGTGTTCAAACAGCAAAAAGCAGCCAACAAACAAAACAACATACTCTTCATCGATGCCTCAGACCAAGTCAGAGTCGGCCGTGCACAAAACTTCCTCGAAGCCGAACATGTGAAACAAATCCATGATTGGTACCTCGATTATCAAGACGTAGAAAATCACGTCAAAGTCGCCAACATGGCAGACATCGAAGAAAACGACTTCAACTTAAACATACTGCTGTATGTAGAAAAAATCATTGAAGACAATTTACCAACAGTAGATGAAGCCATGGCAGATTTAAAACAAGCTTGGCAAGCCAGTTTAAAAGCTGAAGATAAGTTTAAAAATAAACTAAAGGAGTTCATATCGTGAAGAAGGAAGACTTTTTGAGCAAGATAGACAATCACGTTACTAAAGCTGCTGACTTAATTGAAGGTGATGGTGGCTATAATATAAAAAGAGGTATGTCTCATGTAGTTTCTGGTTACGTGGAAGACTTGTTTGCCCTTTTTCTGGCAAAATATATTGGCGATCAGTCAATTGAATACCATGTGGATAAAGTGACTTCAATCAGGTTTGCACCTGAAGAAAAAGCCAAATCATTTAAACCTGACTTATCAATGATTAAAGATACAACAATGACACACTATTTCGATCTAAAAACTAACTTAGGTTGGAACAGGACATTTGTAGATTACTTAAAAGAGAAAAGTAAATTTATTGAAAGTTTAAGAGGGAAACCAGCTTGGATTTATTTTAGTGATAACAAAACAGTTAATCATATAAAAATTTCGTCCAATTTAAGATTTCAAATGGTAGTGATATATGGTGGTAATATAAATCCCAAATTGCTAAAAGAAAACTTAGAAAAAGCGATTGAAATACCCTATGTCGATGTTTATATTTTGAATAAAGTGGCTGCTAGTAATAAAGGCTATGTTATTAATCACCATGATTTTGACAAATTGTTAGAGACAGTTAAATCATGAACCAAAAAGAACTAGAAAAATACCTTTGGGGTGCGGCCACCGCTTTGCGGGGGACCATTGATGCGGGGGATTATAAGCAGTACATTTTTCCTTTGCTGTTCTTTAAGCGCATATCTGATGTTTATGACCAGGAATTTGCCGAGGCCATGGCGGCCAGTGATGGTGATGTGGAATATGCGGCTTTTGCGGAGAATCACCATTTTCAGATACCCAAAGGGGCGCACTGGAATGACGTGCGTGAAACCACCACTAATGTCGGTTTGGCTCTACAAGATGCCATGCGCGCCATCGAACAGGCCAACCCGGATACTTTATACGGTATTTTTGGTGATGCGTCATGGACAAATAAAGACCGCTTGTCTGATGCCATGTTGACCAACTTGATTGAGCATTATTCACAACACAAATTAGACTTAAACAACGTGCCCGATGATCAGTTGGGTAATGCCTATGAATACCTGATTAAAGAGTTTGCTGATGACAGTGGTCACACCGCGGCTGAATTCTATACCAACCGCACCGTGGTTAAACTCATGACCCTGATCATGGACCCACAACCCGGCGAATCAGTTTATGACCCGACCTGTGGTTCGGGTGGTTTATTATTGAATTGTGCCTTGCACCTGAAAGAAGAGGGCAAGGAATACCGCAACCTGAAACTCTATGGCCAAGAAATAAACCTGCTGACCTCGGCCATCGCCCGTATGAACATGTTTATGCACGGCATAGAAGAGTTCCAAATCGTCCGTGGTGACACTTTGGCCAATCCAGGTTTGCTGGAAAATGACGCTTTAAAGAAATTCAATGTCATCCTCGCCAATCCACCGTATTCGATTAAATCCTGGGACCAGAAAGCCTTTGCCAATGACCCTTACGGCCGTAACTTGTGGGGCGTGCCACCACAAGGTTGTGCCGACTATGCTTTTCAACAGCACATCCAGAAAAGCCTTGATGAAAACAATGGACGTTCAATCTCATTGTGGCCACACGGCGTTCTATTCCGTGATGCCGAAGCCGAGATGCGCAGAAAGATGATAGAAGAAGACTTGGTGGAATGTGTGATTGGTCTGGGGCCAAATTTATTTTATAACTCACCGATGGAAGCCTGTTTGCTGATTACCAGTACCAATAAACCAGCAGACAGAAAAGGAAAGGTTTTAATCATTAATGCGGTTAAGGAAGTTAAACAAGAAAAGAACATCGCTTACCTTGAACAAAAGCACATAGATAAGATTTTTATTAACTACAAACAATTTAAAAATGTAGATGCTTTCTCAAAGGTCGTATCAATTCAAGATGTCCTTGAAAATAAAGGCAGTTTAAATATCGCACAATACGTAAGCAATGTGGATGTTGGTCATAATACGAAAACGATTGATGATGCGCTTTTAGATTGGAATACGCAGTCAGAAAAGCTGAAGCAAAGCATGAATCAACTCTTTCAAGTCTTAGAATGATAGGGAAATGATGAAACAAAAAATAGATTTGAAGCATTTAGATAAAAGCAATTGGCAACCTTTCAAGTTCGAAGAAATCGTTGAAAAAATTTCTGAAACGGTAAAACCTGAAGAAGCTGATGTGGATATTTATGTGGGTTTAGAACACTTAGACCGAGAAGACATTCATATTCGCCGCCATGGTGTGCCAGCAGATGTCAAAGGTGGTAAGTTAAGGTGTTACCCTGGCGATATTATCTTCGGGAAAAGACGTGCCTACCAAAGGAAAGCAGCGATTGTTGATTTTGATGGTATATGTTCTGCACATGCCTTTGTATTCAGAGCAAAACCAGAAGTCATAGACCCTAAACTGTTACCTTTCTTTTTCCATTCCGATGAATTTATGCACCGCATGGTGGATATTTCTGTAGGTGGTCTTTCGCCTACCATCAATTGGGGTGACTTAAAGCAACAAGAATTCCTCCTCCCACCCAAAGACCAACAAGCCCAATTGGCTGAATTGCTTTTGGCTATGGATGAGGTGATTGAGAAAAATATTTCTTTGTTATTGAAGTTGGAAATCCAACTTAAAGTTGAAGAAAAATGTAATTTTTCAAAGGAACTTAATTCCAAACTTAATGATGTCGTATTAAAAACACTATCAGGCGGTACACCAGATACTAAAAATTTTGAGTATTATTTAGATGGAAAAATTTCCTGGATTACTTCAAAAATTCTAAGTGGTGATCGAATTGGGATTGGAGAGAAGTTAATAACTCATAAAGCAGTTTCTGAGTCGGCAGCTAAAATATTAGCGAAAGGAAATATTGTGGCAGGTACACGTGTTGGAGTTGGAAAGTTTTCTATAAATGATATAGATGTTTCATTCAGTCAGGACATTACTGGTTTGGAGATTGATAAAAAATATATTGATATAGAATTTCTTATACATCAATTAAATTCAGTTTCATTCCAATCAAGGATTAAGCCTTTTCTAAGAGGTACTACGATAAAAGGAATAACTAAAGATGACCTTTTAAATTTAAAGATTTTTCGACCAGATATTCATGAGCAAAAATTGATAAAACTAAAGGTGCAAGGGATAAAAAATTCAATTAACAAATCATGTTTAAATATCGAAGCATCAAAATCTCTGCAAAAATCCTTAATCAATCAGGTGTTTTAACCATGGGATTCAACGAACTCAACAGCGTAGAACATTACATCATTCACCAACTCAGTGGCGTGAACTTAAACAACGATGTGATTCAAGAATCCACCAAAGCTTATGGTGCGCAATGGGTCTATCGATCGGCTGAGCAAATCCAACGTGGTGTTAATGAAGTACTGATTGAGTCTGAGTTGAAAGATGCCTTGGTTCGTTTGAATCCTGAGATAGCGGCCAATCCTGATTTGGCTGATGAGGTTATTTATAAACTCAGGGCGGTGTTGATTGCGGTTAATCACGTGGGTTTAGTCAAAGCCAATGAAGAGTTTTTTCAGTGGATGACCGGTGAAAAAACCATGCCGTTCGGTGAGAATAATCGCCATGTGCCGGTTCGCTTAATTGACTTCGACGATTTAAATAACAACAGCTACATCATCACCAACCAATACCGTATTCACCACCGCGAAACCAAGATTCCTGATGTGGTGATGCTGATCAATGGCTTGCCTGTGGTGGTGGGAGAGGCCAAAACACCGATCAGGCCTTCGGTCAGTTGGTTAGATGGTGCGCATGAAATTCACAATATCTATGAACATGCCGTACCGCAGTTATTTGTGCCTAATATTTTGTCTTTCGCGACCGAAGGTAAAGACTTGTATTATGGTTCGGTGCGTTGTCCTTTGGAATTTTGGGCCCCTTGGCGTTTAGATGATGCTGATAATAAAGACACCTTAAGTCAAGCTTTGGGCTTGTCTGAAATCGGTAAGGAGCTGACTGACTTGTCAAGTCCGGCTCGTTTATTGGACCTGTTAAAAAACTTTTCTCTCTTCTCAACCAACAACAAAAAACAAAGAATAAAAATCATCCCCAGGTTCCAACAATACGAAGGTGCCAATAAAATCGTCGAACGGGTCAAAGCAGGGCAAATCAAAAAAGGCCTGATTTGGCATTTCCAAGGTTCTGGTAAATCCTTGTTAATGGTGTTCGCTGCGCAGAAGTTACGCAAAGCACCTGAACTGAAAAGTCCAACCGTGATTGTGCTGGTCGATCGCACCGACTTAGATACCCAGATCAGTGGCACCTTCAATGCCGCCGATGTGGCCAATGTCGAATCCACAGAAAGCATCAAAGAACTCCAAACCTTATTAGAACGAGACACCCGAAAAATCATCATCTCGATGATTCACAAGTTCCGCGATGCCAAACCGAACATGAATGATCGCGATAACATCATTGTGCTGGTCGATGAAGCCCATCGCACCCAAGAAGGCGACCTCGGTCGCCAAATGCGCGCGGCCTTACCCAATGCATTTTTATTCGGCCTGACGGGTACGCCAGTGAATAAAGCCGATAAAAACACCTTTTGGGCTTTCGGCGCTGAACAAGACGAAGGTGGATACATGTCTCGTTACACCTTCCATGACTCGATCAGAGATGGTGCGACCTTACCATTGCATTTCGAACCGCGGTTGGTCGATGTGCATGTGGACACCGAAACCATCGACCAGGCGATGAAAGACTTTCGCGAAAGCGCCGCGCTGTCAGACGAAGAAGCCGATGCTTTGAATAAAAAATCAGCCAAGATGTCAGAATTCCTGAAATCACCTGAACGGGTCGAAACCATCGTTAAAGACATCGCTGATCATTTCAAAGCCAAAGTGCAGCCACATGGTTTCAAAGCGATGATCGTCACACCAGATCGTTATGCCTGTGTGCAATACAAAGAAGCCTTGGATGCCTACTTTCCAACGGAAGCCAGTCGGGTGGTAATATCAACCTCAGCCAATGATGATTATGAGTTCAAACAAAAGTGGGGCATCGATAAAAGCCAACAAGAAAAAATCGTCGATGAATTCAACGATGCCAACAGTGAACTGAAATTCATCATTGTCACTGCCAAACTGTTAACCGGATTCGATGCGCCGATATTACAAACCATGTACCTGGATAAATCCATCAAGGACCACACGCTATTACAAGCCATCTGCCGCACCAATCGCTTGTTCCCGAATAAAACCTTCGGTCGCATTGTGGATTATTTCGGTGTCTTCGATGATGCTGCTAAAGCTTTACAGTTCGATGAAGAAAGTGTGCAACAAGTCATCACCAATTTATCTGAATTAAGAGGTGAGCTACCAGGTGCGATGCGCGATGCTTTGTCTCACTTCGAAGGGGTAGATAAAACCATAGATGGCTTCGAAGGCTTAGAACAAGCACAAAACGCCATCAACACCGACAAGAAAAAAGACGCCTTCGCCAGAGACTTTAAATTCCTCTCAAAGCTGTGGGAATCATTGTCACCCGACCGCCTCTTGGATGTTTACAACAAAGATTATCGCTGGTTATCTCAAGTCTACGAATCAGTCAAACCTGCCGCGGATAATGTCGGAAAATTATTGTGGTTCACTTTAGGCGCTCAAACCACAGAATTAATTCACCAGAACATTCATGTCGGTGAAGTTCATCACTTAGAGGAATTTATCCTCGATGCCGATGTCATCGAAGACATCTTCAACAACCCAGATAAAAAGAAAGCCAAAAAACTAGAAAAAGAGTTGGTCGAACGTTTCAAGAAACACAAAGGCAATCTAAAATTCAAAAAACTCAGCGAACGCCTAGAAGAACTCAGAAACCGAGCTGAACAAGGTTTAATCACTTCAATCGAATTCGTTAAAGAACTCTGCAAAATCGCCAAAGAAACCGTCCAAGCCGAAAAAGAAATGGAATCCTTGGTCGAAGAAAAAACACCCAAAGCAGCCCTGACAGAACTGTTCCTAGAGCTCAAAACCGATAAAACACCCGCAGTGGTGGAAAGAATCGTCTCAGACATCGATGCCATCGTCCGAATCGTCAGATTCCCCAGCTGGCAAACCACCTCATCCGGCGAAAGAGAAGTACAAAAAGCCCTGCGCAAAACCCTGTTTGACTACAAACTACACAAAGACCAAATTCTTTTTGAAAATGCGTATGCTTATATTAAGGAATATTATTGATGGTGGTAAAAGAAAAAAATGATAAATAAAAACATTATGTCGGAACATTCATTAATGAATAAAGCAAAAATTTATTTGCAAACTCTCGGTTACTCAGACAAGTCATTGGTTTTAGACTATAGACTTGAATCTGGCAGATTTATTGATTTAGCGATATTTGAAGGTACTAAAATATTGGGTATTTTAGAAATAATTTCACCTTCCAAGCTCAATTTAAAGGAAGTTGATGAGTTACCTTACAACAGAAATATAAGAAAGGCACAGAGTGTTGCAGATGAATTAGGCTGTGATTTTTTTATTATCTACAACGGTGTGGATTTTAAATGGATGAAAACTGGTTCAACAGGAAGAGTTTTAATAATTCCTGAAAAATTTGTAAATAGAGAAAATAAGGATGAGGGGAATAAAGAAAATCAAGTGCAAAATATACTTATAAGGACATTGGAATTTCTTAGAGCTAATTCACACAATACTAATTATGAAATGGATTTACTGTATGTTTTGCTTAAAAAGTTTGATGAACAAACTAATTATTTAGTGGAGCCATATTTTGCTTCATTATATGAAAAATGTCCTGTTAATCAATTTGAAGTAATAGATGAAGCAATAAGAATAATATCGAAGCTAGACATCCAAGAGGTAAGGAGCTGTCATAAAATATTATCATTTATAGATGAATTATTATCAGCAAGAAATCGTGAGTTATTTGTTCCTAAATGGCTGTATTTATTTATGTTGAAAATGTCAATTATTGACACTACAGATAAAATTTATAATTTTTTCTGTAGGGATGGTTCAATTTTAGAGGAGGCAAAAAATCTTGGTATTTCAAATATCACCTTGGTTGATTCAGATAACAAATCTCTTTTATGGGCTAGATTAAGAGCTATTTTACTAAACCATTCATCAGAACAAATTCAACTTGTTAGGGGAATACATAAAGGGAATTTTAATGTAAAAGATAATCATATTGATTCAATTATCATTGCACCACCTTTTAATGTGAAATTTAATAATGAAATTAATCAAAAACATGGATATTATAGTAAATTAGATAGTAGTGGTGTGTTTGCAATGGAATGCCTTAATATACTTAAGCCAGGTGGTGTTCTAGCAATTGTAGTTCCAGATGGGTTTCTCTTTAGTTCATCCGCAAAGAATTCTCGAACTATTTTGAGGAAATCTGCCAGAATAAAAGCAATAATCAGTTTGCCAAAAACAACATTTAGTTCATATTCATTTGTTTCTTCTAGTTTAATAGTTCTGCATAAGGGAGAGTCTATAAAAAATGATTCAATTTTCATTGGAAAAATTAATAATGATAGTAATACTAAAAAAACCACTTCTGAAACTGATTTAATATTAGAAAACTATAAATCTCATAAAAGTAACAGCAAATTCGATCAAAATAAAAATTCTTTTTTTATTAATCAAATAGACGATGAAAATTGGCATCATTCAAAGTATGCGTTTGAATTATTTTCAAATATCAAAGATTCATATTCAGAAAATATTACATTAGTTCCGCTTAAAGAGTTAACAACCAGAATAGGTAAAGGGTCAGGTTTTGTTTCAAATAAAAATGGAAAATTAGCATATATTAGCCCATCTAACATCAGAGAAATGGATCTCAAGCTTGATAATTTGTTATATGCTAAGAACAATTCAATGATTAAGTTTTTCGAAATTGAAATGCACGATGTACTCATAAATGCAATTTCAAGTCACAGAGGCAGTGCAGCAGTTGTTGAAGATAGAAGTTTAGTAGGTCTCGGAGCAAATCGTCATGTCATAATTCTTAGGCCTAACAAAAATTTGGTTGATCCTTATTTCTTAGCAATGATTATTAATAGTGATCAAGTCAGAAAACAATTGTTTGATTTTTCAACTGGGTCAGTAATTCCATCTCTTACATTAAAAAATATTAAGAACTTATTAATTCCATTACCTAGTTTGAATGAACAAAAAGAAATTAGAGCCCAGTATATTTCACAAAAAAATAACTTAGAAAAAGCCAAAAAAGAAGTCTCTGGCATGAAAAGAAATATTAAAGAATTAATTAACAATATTGGAAAATAAAATTATGAATAATTTCCCATCTGTTGTTAATAACGAAATAAAAGATGTATTGGTAAAGCTTTACCAACTGTACGAAGACTATCCATATGAGTTACTACATTCTGCAGAGCTAGCAGCAAAAAAAATAGAACTTAGCTTTGAATATGATGATACAAAACCAGCAGAGAATCAACTCACAGAATTAAGTATCAAAGCTTCTAGAAGAGGTGATAGAAAAGGGTTTTCTTTATTTATCAACTTAGCAGAACAGTTGTTTTTAGATCTAAATAAAAAACCATTGTCAGGGATAGCCATTGAAGGGTTATTAAAAACATTGGAAATTAAATTAAGTGAAACTAGTTATCTATACCTTACGATAGAAAGTATTTGGAAAATTTGTTGGAAAGTTGAAATAGAAGGTGAAGTTGAAATGCTTGAGGTGTCACTCCGGGCAGGAGGTTTACAAAGTAGATCTATCGTACCAAAGTATGTGATTGAGAATCTAGAGCAAGGAATATTTGCATTTACAAATAACTCCAATGGTGTTTCATTGTCTTTACTTTCTATCTCACTTGAAAGTGCTTTGAGAGATTCATTAATATTACTTGGTTATGATTATAAGGCTTTTGGATCTTCAGAAAATATATACGAGATGAGTAAAGTGCGAGTTGCACAATTTGAAAATCAACTAACTTTAAAACCTTTAGATTCGGTGCCAAGTAAAGTAGAAAACTTTATAAATGAAAATGGAAAAGACTATGTGGATGTGAATATTAAAAGAGAAAATAGAAATGGAAAATGGTCTATAAAAGTCACTGCTGGATCTGAAATAATAATGGACTATTTAACAAAAGATATAGTAACTACAAGGGCAGTTAAAAAAATAAGTGGCCTTGGAGCAGCGTTGAAAATAGCACGTAATGAAGAGATGTTAATAAAAAGGCATGTTTTTCCGTTGGACCTTGATTCACCGGTTAAAGAAATTAGAAATAATTTAATTCATTTATCCGGGAGTGCGATGGAGGTTGAAGTTTTTGATGGTAAAAGTTTGAAAGAATTTATTGAGAATAGAGAGCTGGTATTCGACACAATAAAATCTATTATAAACGTGATTGATGATTTATATTCAAGAATATCAAATGGTGAAATAAAAAATATAATTTGTTAATAATGATGACTAATATTGAATTTTAATTAATCTACTGATTTAACAAACTTAATAACTTGGCACGATACTTGATAAATCCGTTAATTCTGTAATTATGATGTTATTAATTGGGAAATATAAGGAGTGATAGATGAAGCCAAATATATCAGAATTTAGTTATGGTTATGCTCTTACTGAAGAGCTTGTTATGGGGTTTGGAAATAAATTAACAAGTTCACCAGTTTTTCCTTCTTTATATCAAGAGGGTAAAGATGGTGGAGGCTGGGATGTTAAGTTAGATAAAGGTGGGATACCCTTATTTTTACAGTTCAAGCTTTCTGATTATTTGAAAACGAAGAGTGCTTTGGAGTATAAGAAAGGAAAAATTTCTTTGCCATATTATAGGATGCATATTCGATCGAAAAAGTATTCTAGACAGCACGAATTACTTTTAAAGTTAGAACGCGATGGAAATGAAGTTTACTATTCTGCACCAGGTTTTCATGAGCCCGGCGAACTGAATGATGCATATTTAAAACAAAAAGTAAAAAACAGGTCGCTTTGGGTAAAACCAACTTACATAGGTGATATAACAGACAACAAAGAACATTGTGTGGTTTTTAAATTACCCAAACCTCATTATTTCTGTTCTGAGCCAAAAGAAATCAAAAAAGATTTATCATTTGAAAGTTTTCAAAATGAAATATATAGCGCCTTTGAAGAAAGAAAAGAATATGCACTTTCAAGGAATTCTCTTGACGAATTGGTGAAAAAAATTAAAAGATTGGCGAAGGAAAGAGTTGATGATTTTCCTGAGTACGATAGCGGTCTACGATTCGGTGTGAAAATTCCTAGAATTGATGAAGAAATTAAAGAAATTGAGAAAGAAAAAGAAGAAGGTAAAACAATAGAAAAATTGTTGATAAATAAGGAATTGTTAATGAATCATGAGAATATGGTTGAAAATAAATTTTCCAATAAACACCCTATAGAGTTATTAGCGTATTACGCTTCATTTTATTTTGGTTCGCAATTAATGACTGTCACAGAATTTGAGAAATAATATTACTTTTTCTAAATGAAACCCCAAACCATCCAAATATTTCTCCCCGAAGGCTCACCGACTTCTGTTAAAGAAGCCGAGCTCACCAATCGCCTGATCAATACCATTTGGTTTCCGCGTACGGCGATGGATAAAGCAGCTAAGCGAGAAATTTCGCAATACACCGGTGTATATTTTCTCTTTGGGGATGGTCACCAAGGAAAACCTCAAGTTTATATTGGGGAAGGCGAGAACTGCTGGATGCGCTTGCGGCTGCACAACCGAAACAAAGACTTTTGGACACATTGTGTGATTTGTGTGGCAAAAACTAATGAGTTCACTAAAACTGATGTGAAGTTCCTTGAGCATTATTGTTTGGATAAAGCATTAAAGGCAGGGCGTTATGCAACGGATAACGGCACAGGTTCATTAGAACCTTCAGTTTCTGAATCGAGGAAATACGATTTGCTCGACCATTTCGATACCATCAAAATTCTATTAGCGACTTTGGGCTATCCGCTGTTCGAAGACAAACGCGGTGACAAAGCCCAGCAAAGAAAAGTGTTTTTCTGTAAAGGCAAACAAGCCGAAGCCAAATGCATTGTGACCGATGAAGGTTATTTGGTGCTTGCAGGTTCGACAGCGAACATTGAAAACACCAAAACCATAGGTACTGGCCCTAAGGCGCTGAGAGCCGAGCTAATTGAAAAAGAAGTTTTGGTTCAAAAAGGCGATGTATTTGAATTCACTTCTGATCAATTATTTAAATCCCCATCAGCCGCTTCTTCCTCTGTATTAGGTAGAAGCTCGAATGGTTGGGCTGAGTGGAAAGACAAGAGTGGTAAGACTATGGATACGTTGTTGAGGCAATAGATAACTAATGAGTGATTTATCAGATTTGGTGTTACAAAAAATTGGTAGAAATGTTGTAAACCTTTCAAAAATCGAAGGCATGTTGAAATTGTTTTTGAGTCGAGTTAATTTTCAATGCGAATTCAGTCAATTGGAAGCAACATTGGCGAAGCAGAAGAAGCAGTATGAGACCTTGACTTTGGGTCAACTGGCCAATGCGTATTTCAAAACCTTCAATTCAGACACTGGCCCCATACACGACATGCCTGTGAAAAAAGGTGAGTCATGGATATCTTTTTCATTTGATACCGAAACTGAGGAAACATACGATTTTAAAAAGACATTTGAGACGTTGGTATTTGAACGCAACAGACTGGTTCATGAAATGCTTATTGAATTTAATCCTGTATCCAAGGATAGTTGCAATGACTTGAATTCAGAGCTGGATCAACAAAATAAAATCATTCAGATTGAGTACAAGCAAATACAAAATAAATTATACCTACTACATTATGGAATAAAGCAATTTATCTTAGAGCAGTACAAAGAAACCACAGGAAAAGAATGTGAGTCTATAGATGAGTTGTTGAGGCAGTAGATGCAAAAATCCCCCTTCATACCTGGTCAAGTGTATCGCCGTCAAAGCGACATTCATGACCTGTTTGGAGGAAACAGACAAAGCGGTATATGTCCATCTGCGAAATTCCCCTATATATTTATCTTCTCGGGTAAATCGGGTAAACAACATGGCTATGAGGATGGCTGGGATAACCCCAGTGTATTCACTTACACTGGTGAAGGTCAAGCTGGTGATATGGCATTCACGAGAGGTAATTTGGCATTAAGAGACCACATAGCGAATGGTAAGCGTGTATTCTTATTCGAAAGTGCCGGGCAAAGTGGGTTTGTAAAATTTGTCAGTGAAGTGGAAAGCTTTGATGTGGATTATTTTGAAACGCATGACACTTCAGGAAGTACACGTATTGGTATCAAATTTTTCTTTAAAAAAGTGGGTGTTGTTCTACCTAAAATACCTGAAGAATCATTACAAGTTGCAGAATCAAGGCCTGACTACACAATCACGCCGCCTAATGAGACGGAGCGGACTGGCTTAGTGACTTCCCGAGTAGGCCAAGGTGCATACAGGAAAAGAATTATTCATCGCTGGCAATACAAATGTGCTGTTACCGAATTTAATAAGTTAGATGTTTTGATTGCATCTCACATCGTTCCTTGGGCTGAATCAAACGATGAAGAACGATTGGATGTTGATAATGGTTTACTGTTATCTCCGACATACGATGCCCTATTTGATAAGCATTTAATCAGTTTTGAGGACAATGGTAGAATTTTACTGTCAGACACTATTGATATTAAGGCTTACCTGAAAGTAGGTGTCACCGGCGAAGAAAAGGTCAACAATTTAAGTCAATACAATAAAAAATACTTAGAAAGGCACAGAACGCAGTTAATTTAACGTCGCATTAAAGTGTAATACCCACGTTCTCAACACGGCATAGTAGTAATTATTTATACATCATGCTCGTTACCCTTGAAGTTTTTACGCGGCGGGTAAAGCAAACAGTTAGCGGCGGCTGTAACCAATAATGATTTATTTATTAATCACAGTATGGAAGCAGGTAAGTTAGGTTTGGATTTTACTCAGTATGTTTTTGAATTATCCAAGCTCACCTTGGGTGATAAGCCTGTAGCTGGTGCTTCGGCCACGGCCGGGGTTTTGAATGAAGATGCGGTGTTTTTTTAAGGCCTGTATGTCACGAAGTGCTGTGTCATTTGAACATTTGGCCATCGTGGCGTATTTTCCAGTATTCATGTGACCTTTAAAGTCGGGTGCAAGCATGCGGTTGATGATTTGACGTTGCCGTTCGTTGATGGAATTTTTGTTGATGAAATCCCAAAGCTTTGATTTATAGAAGACGTGATCAAGGGTTGAGTCGGCTTTTGAAATGGCGCGTGATAAACAATTGAGAAACCAATCGAGCCAATCTGTGATGTCACAGCTACCGCGTTGTTGTTGCTCTAGTTGCGTATAGTAGGCCGTACGTTCTGCCTCAATTTGTGAGGTCATGCTATAAAAGCGTTCTGGCATATTGTCAGCTTGCGCCAGTGCCGTGTCGCTGATTGCTCTTGCGATTCGGCCATTACCATCTTCAAAAGGATGGATGCTTATGAACCAAAGGTGGGCAATTCCGGCTTTTATGATGGGGTCAATTTCTCCATAATTCTGATTAAACCAATTTAAGAAAGACGTCATTTCTTCAGACAGTCGAGTCGCCGCGGGTGCTTCAAAATGTATTATTGGCCCAGATACCACTTGCATTGGACCTGAGTCTTGGGTGCGCCAACCACCCACGGTAATGCGGTGCATTCCACTCCTGCCTGTTGGGAACAGTGCGGCATGCCAGTCAAATAAACGACCTTGTGTCAGTGGTTTATTGAATTGTTGTGTGGCATCCAGCATCATTTCGACAAAGCCTTCGGTATCACGACTGGCTGGTATGAGTCCCGCGATTTCAATGCCTAATCTTCTGGCTATAGACGAGCGTACTTCTTCAGGGTGTAGGCTTTCACCTTCTATTGCCCAAGATTTGACCACATCATCTGTTAAGGTGTTCAGGCTGGCTTCTTGTTTAAGTTCAAAGCCAAGTGCCGACATGCGCCCAAGAATTAATCCTTGGTGATGGCGCAGTTTGGCCAACTTGAGTGTGAGTGCTTTGGCATCCCATGTAAAGTGAGGCCAGTTGTCGTTTTCGTGTATCCACATACCAGTTCAGTAAATTAATCACCGCATTAAATAAGGTGATTGTAGCGCGCAGCCGCAGGATCCTCAAGCACAATCGTCGCAAAATAAGCGGTGAATAGGTCATATAATCACCGCATTAAGGGCAGAAAGAACTATGTGGAAATCTGACAGAATGCGATGATAAGAAAGCAATATGCTTTAGTGGAATATAAATTGAATAAAAGGTCAATGGTTCTCCTGGTAAGGTAATTTCCCCGAAAAATAGCTGACTTCAAAAGTAGAGTTTTCTAATAATTTATTTCATGGAGAATCACATGAGAAATATTGAAAATCACTTGTGCTGCTTAATAACTGTCATGTATGTTGTTGTTAAGCAAATACTTTTTTTGCTTTTTTACAACAAAAAAAGGGGGAAACATGAAAAAAATCTTAATAATTATCTTTTTACTTTTTACGCTATGTACCAACGCTAAAGACCTCAATGTCAAAAAATCGATGACTGGTTTTGATGAATATATGGCAAAGGTTTTAGCCGACTGGAATGAACCTGGCGCAGGGGTCGCCATTATTCATAAAGGCAAGCTTGTTTATGTTGAAGGCTTTGGTTACCGTGATTATGGTAACAAATTACCAGTGACAAAAAACACTTTATTTCAAATTGCTTCAAATACAAAATTATTTACAACAGTAGCCGCTGGCATGCTGGTTGAAGAAGGTACATTCAAATGGGATGAACCAATGAAAGAAGCGGTTCCAGAACTGAATTTCTACAATGACCACCTGAACAATCACGTGACATTAAGAGACATGCTTGGACATAAAACGGGCATTTCTAGGCACGATATGATTTGGTTTCAATCCGACTTCAATCGCAAGGAACTGTTTGAACGTACCCAGTTCTTAAAACCTTCTATCCCATTAAGACAAGATTTTATTTACAACAACCTGATGTACTCAGCTGTTGGTTACTCGATTGAATTAAGAACGGGTAAAACTTGGGAAGCTTTTGTTACAGAGAAAATATTAGAACCGCTGGATATGGACGATACGGTTTTTTCTATTGCTGAAATGCAAAAAACAAAAGACCATGGCGTTCCTTATGATGAAAAAAGAGATTCAACTGAGCTATATAAAATAGAAATTAAAGAAGACGGTGCTGGTGTTGGGCCAGCAGGGTCTATTATAACCAGCCTTGATGACCTTTCTCATTGGGTTATTGCCTTAATGAATGAAGGTGATTATAAAAATAAAAATGTGATACCAACATCGATTATTCACGAGACCTTAAAACCTGGTATCGCATTCAGAAATTCACAACTTGAAGACAAAGGCTATAACGAGCGCTTAAATTCAATCTATGGCATGGGCAGAGAAATAGAAATTTACAAAGGCCATGTGCTAACAAAACACGGTGGTGCGATGCCGGGATTCCATTCACAAGTTGTTATCATGCCTTATGATGACATTGGGATTATTACATTTTCTATTGGTAATCAAGGTGCCCGTTTAGGCAATACCATCATTCCTTATACACTGGTTGATCGATTATTAGATTTAGAGCCTACAGACTGGAGTGAAAGGTATTTAAAAGACCACCTTGAAAGAAAAGATTTGTCAAAAGAAGGTCGTTCTAAAGCAGGCTTCGATTTGGTTGAAAACACCTCGCCCACGCATGAATTGGAACACTACACTGGTCATTTCTCTCATGAAGCTTATGGTGAATTTATTGTCAGCTTTGAAAACAATGAATTGTTTTTTAACTTCAGAAGAACGGTGTTGCCTTTAACACATTATCATTTTAATCGGTTTGACACACCCAACGATGAAAGTTTTGGAAAATGGAGTTTGAACTTCAATATCAGTCCTCAAGGCGAAATCAGTTCTGCTACAGTGTCTATAGATGAAGGCCAAATCACATTTGATAAGAAGCCAGATGACTCGCTTTCAAATTTAGAAACTTTAGCGCAATATGTAGGCAAATTTGAATATGCAGGTTCCGAAATTGAACTCAAAATTAAAGAAGGTCAGCTGACATTGTTAGGAACCACTGAAGATGTATTGATGCCTTATAAACCGCATGTTTTTAAGATTGAAAAATTTGCAGATATACAAATTGAATTTGTATTTAAAGATAAGGAAGTAAAGGGCATGCAATTTAAAGTGCCATCTGGTGTGTATGAATACACCAAGTTAGAAGAAGATGATTAATCTGTTGTTCTGTATAAATTATTGAGGGCACAGGTTTTGGGTCAGGTTCGTTGATTTACAAATTGATACGTTCCTGACCTCTTTGATTTCAAGGGAGACATCAGCAATTATCTTGAGTAGAATGAGTGTTGGCTCTGTGGCCTGAAAATTATTCATTCAAACCAAAGGAAACACGTTGTGAAATCACCATTCCAATCCAAATTACCCGATCTGGGTACCAGTATTTTTACCGAAATGTCTTTGATGGCCAGTGAATATCAGGCGATTAATTTGTCTCAGGGTTTTCCTGAGTTCGATACGCCTGAGTTTTTGAAATCGGCGATCAATCAGGCCATCAGTGAGGGTAAGAATCAATACTGTCCATCTTCGGGCTTGCCGGATTTGTTGCATGAAATCAGTGAATTAACCCAAAGGTGCTACATCAAAGATGAGGCGCGGCGTTTGGATGCTTTGAATCAGATCACGGTGACTTCCGGTGCGACTGAGGCTTTGATGGTGGCGATTCAGGCTTTGGTTAGGCCTGGTGATGAGGTGATTGTTTTTGATCCGGCTTATGATGCTTATGAACCTGGCGTTGAGTTGTGTGGCGGCACTTGTCGGCACATCGCCATGAATGCGCCTGATTATGCCATCGATTGGTCTTTGGTCGAACTGGCGATTAATGACAAGACGCGTGCGATAGTCATTAATTCTCCGCACAATCCAACGGGTTCTTTACTCAGCCAAAGTGACATGGAAGCTTTACAAAAGTTGGTCATTGCGCATGATTTGTATGTCATCAGTGACGAGGTTTATGAGCACATGACTTTCGATGGTTTGCGCCATGAAAGTGTGTTGGCCTATCCTGAATTGTTCGAGCGGGCTTTTGTGATTTCGAGTTTTGGCAAAACGTTTCATTGCACCGGCTGGAAGTTGGGTTATTGCATCGCGCCTGCGGACTTGACGGCTGAATTCAGAAAAATCCATCAGTACGCGACGTTCTGTACTTTTACGCCAGCGCAGTTCGCGGTGGCTGCCATGCTAAAAAATCACCCCCAACATGTGGATGATTTGGCGGCGTTTTATCAACAAAAAAGAGACGTATTGGTCAATGCTTTGAAGGCGTCGCGTTTTAAGGTGCTGCCTTCCAAAGGAACGTATTTTGTGTTGGTTGATTATTCGGCCATTTCTGACCAGAACGATGTTGAATTTTGTCATTGGTTGACGCAAGAAATTGGTGTGGCGGCTATTCCCTTGAGTCCTTTTTACCAAGCCGATGTGTTGGAAAGCTATCACCAAAACAACAAGGTGTTGCGTTTGTGCTTTGCTAAAAATGACGACACGTTGCTCAAAGCTGCTAAAATTTTGTGCAGCTTATGAATGACAAGACTTTAAACATTGCGGCGGTGCAATATGACATCCAATGGCTGGACAAGGCGGCTAACTTTGCGAAGCTTGAGTCAATGATTAGGGATTTTTTTTCCGGTTATGATGGCCAAGTTGATTTGCTGTTGTTACCCGAGACTTTTTCGACTGGTTTTTGTTTGGATGATGCCAGTGTCAAAGAACCCGAAGACGGTGGTGAAGACCTGCTTTGGTTAAAGAAAATGGCCAATAAATACAACTGCGTGGTGGCTGGTAGCGTGTTTGTAGAACATCACGATAAAAAAGCCAATCGTTTTTATTGGGTGTCGCCAGAAGACCATGTTAAATATTACGACAAGCGCCATTTGTTCCGATTGGGCAATGAAGGTGGCTATGTCGCACAGGGTATGGAGCGAAAAGTATTCGAGATCAAAGGCATTCGAATCTTGCCACAAGTCTGTTACGACCTGCGTTTTCCCGTATTTCAGAGGAATGTGATACAGAGGAACGTGACGTCAAAAGACAGGAGCGATTACGATGTGATGGTGAATGTCGCTAATTGGCCAGCGGTCAGAAGAAACGTCTGGGACACCTTGCTCAAAGCCCGGGCGATGGAGAACCAAGCCTATGTCATTGGCGTCAATCGTGTGGGCGATGATGGTAAAGGAGTCGCACATTCAGGTGGCACTTGTGTGATTGATTTCAAAGGCGAGCCTTTGGTACAAGCAGAAGATGACAAACAACAAGTCATCAGCTGGTCATTGGACATGTCAGCCTTGGTGCAATTCAAAAAAGATTTTCCTGCCTACTTAGATGCTGATGATTTTAAGCTTAAGTAAACCATTTCGCCTAAGTTGAAGCTTTTAATTGATGCCCATGAAATGAAGTCAGTATTGTGTTCTGACTTCATTTTTTACTTCACTTTAAACTATCAGTTTACCGTGCTTTCAAATCCATCTTTAAAAATCGTATCAAAAATGGCTTCGTCGTAAATCATGAGGGTGACATCATCCACCAAAGCGAAGTAGTAATCACCTTCAAAGATGAATTTGAATCTGACATCGACGAGGTTTACCGCTCCGGCAAGGGTATCTACTGGGAATGGCACATAGACAAAACCTTCAGTTAAATCTTGATGGTACTGGCGAATGTCAACCTCTGGTCCCCATGATAAATTGTTGTCAATGGAAAATGCTATACTGAAGTTGTCTATCGCAAAATCTCTGTAATGTGTATAGAATTTCAACATGATAAGGCTGTCAGTATTGGGTTCGATGTTGATAGCAGGAGAAATCAATTCCCCGCGGTGTACTGTTGGTGATGTGCCTTGAGCAAAGTTGCCTGGTATTCCTGCATTATCCAAAAAATCTGAGTCAAATAAAGCCACACCATTCACTTGTGACGGTGAGTTAACTGGCGTTGTTCCACCCCAATAAGCACCTTGCGAATAACCTTCTAAATTCCTGGTCCAATAGGCCGATCCCGGCGTCACTGCTTGGCTTGAATCATAAATGGACAGCGCCGTCCAGCTGTCTGTTGATAAGTTTTGCGAATCTCCAGTTTCTACAAAAGGGTTGCCAAACTGGCCTTCCGTTTGACCTTGACTGGCTTCTGCACCCCACAAACTTTGTGCTTGGGTATCAGCACCTAAAAGACAGGTCATCATCAATACATAGTTTTTAAATTTCACACACATTCCCCTGATTAATAAATTGAACATATGATTTTAGGGAGTAAGGTATTTCAGCAACAAGCATTATTTTTTTTGACCAGAAAGTAGTTTCTCATTCAGGGTAAAAGTCCATTAAAACGTATGAACATCAGATTTAAGCTTAGTGATATGACAATTATTTTCACAAAATGAAATGCTTTTTAATGAATAAAATCTGAGCATACTAGGAACGGAGTTGTTGGCTGTTTGAGACTCATTCAGTGTACACTTTTAAACAGGATTACAAAAATCGACTGTTTTCCATGATAAGCTTTTGATTTCATTATTTTTAAGTCACATCCATGATGTCTATCACTCAGGTTTTCAAAATATTTATACTCACCGCACTCAGTTGTTACGTGATTCTTGTTGAGGCCAGGGGCAATTCCCCAGTACTGACTTTTGCTGACCATGGTCATGTGAATCCCTTTACAGGTGGTGTGGCTTGGGAAACAAGTAATCATCCTGATGTGATGTCGATGGAATGGGCTTTTATTGGGCTGAGTGATGTCTTGCCTTTGTGTTCGGGTGGCTTTGATTGGACTTCTGTTGAGGATTTCCTTTCAGCAGTGGATGCGCGTGGCCATCAAGGCATACTCAGGCCGGTTATTTTTGGGCCTGGTTATGGCCAAGAAAATTTCGCACCGAGTGATCTTTTGGTCAATGCTTTTGTTTATGATTCTTCAACTTACGACAATCCTGCTTGGAATGAAGCCAGCGTGCAGGCATGTATCTTGAAGTTTATTGATGCTTTTGCGGTGCGATATAAAGGTGATCAAAGGGTGGCATATGTTCAAATGGGCTTGGCTGGATTGTGGGGTGAACATCACTTGGATGGCGCCAATTATACGGCCGTCAATTTTCCGACTAAAACGTTCCAGAAAACCATGATTGAACATTTCATTGATGGCTTTGGTCACACACCATCTGATATACAGACTTCATTGTCACTTGATTCGGCACAGGATCATGGCTTTTTCAGTTCAGCAGATACTTCACTGGATAACCTGCGATTTGGGTTCTTCGATGACAGCTTACTCACCAATAACCACGGTGGAATTAACAACTGGCGACAAGACCTGGCACCCGCCATGCAACTGGCCTTACACAAGCAGCATGGCTGGGGTGGGGAGGCTTACTGGAGTGGATGTAACAGCAATGGCTCATGGACGACACCACCGAACGATTGTGGCAATGGAGAAAGCCTTGGTGACCAAGCACAGCGCATAGGGCTGAATTACATGTTGGGTTCGCCTGCCTTTGATAACAATAACATCACAGCAGCGACCCTACTCACAGCATCGCAACTCATAGGGTATAAATTTACAGCAACCTCAGTCACCAGACATGATTTGAGCCACGTCAAGGTCACGGTAGAAAACACCGGTGCCGCTTTCAGCCCTTATAAAATAGAAGTCTGTACAAACGAAGGCTGTTCAGGCGATTTATCAACACTGAAACCAGGTGACAGCGTGGTGCTTACCGTTCCTGCGACTGCTTCATCAACGCAAACCTTGTTTTTTACTTCACCCAGACTCAACCCATCAAGCACACAAAAAATCCGCTGGAGTAATGTCAGTGCAGATGATGAAGCGGCTACACTGACTGTCGATGTCAGTATGTCAGATTTGATTTTTGAGGATGGTTTTGATTGAGTTTTTAGCAAAATGGATCTACACAATCTGGTTTTTTAGATTTCGATGTAGTGACTATTTTTCTCTTGAAATTTATAGAGTTTAAGCCCTACAATCACTAGATGCTCAATAGAACCGCCAGTCACTCCCCACAACAAATACATGAAACCAGAGTTCATAATGCGTTATCGATAATTAGTAAAGCTTTAATCGGTATTGCTGTTATTTGGAGTGTGCTTCTTGCCTATCACGGCGCATGGAAATTTATATGGCTTGAAGTATTTTTGATGTCAGTTGGGGTTGTCACTTTAATCCTCAATGCCAAGAAATATACACGCTGTGCGATTTACTTGTTGTTATCTAGCTTGTTTATTTGCACTTTAATATTGTGCCTTTTCCTTGACCTTCCGAACAATGTTGCACCACGTACCGCGCATAATTACTTCCTGTCCATCGGTATTTTGTCTTATTGGCTGTTGTTGGGTGAACATAAACTGTTGAGAATTTCGATTCTCATGATGTGTTTGGCGGCATTTATTGTATTTGCAAGTTCACTGATAGGGTTTCCAATTGATAGTCTAGAAACTGCCGATGCTGAGGCTGGTCGGGTTGTTGGTGCTTGGATAAACAGCATATTGGCTACTGTTCTGGTTGGCTTGGTTATTTATGTTTTTTACTCAGATTATTCACTCAGAACACAGGTTGAAAAAGACTTAAGTCTGGCTTTGCCTCGAAATCAATTGGAGCTCTATTATCAAGCCCAAGTTAATGATGTTGGGGTGGTGAAGGGGGCTGAAGTTTTGCTCAGGTGGAAGCACCCTAAATTGGGTGTTGTTTTACCTACTGAATTTATCCCGCTGGCAGAAAAAACCGGTTTAATTGTTTCTTTGGGTCGGCAAGTGCTTTTCAAGGCTTGTGAGCAAATTTCTACATGGTCTACAGAAGCATCAACGGCTGAATTGTCGTTGTCTGTTAATGTCAGTGTTCAGGAAATCAATGAAGCCGATTTCGTTGACAATGTGCTTGCCACAATTAAGCAAACTGGCATCGATGCAGCCAAACTGAAGTTAGAAATAACTGAAAGTATATTGATTCAGCATGCGGAAGAAACCATCAAAAAAATACAGGTGCTCAAAAACCACGGTGTGACTTTCTCTTTGGATGATTTTGGTACAGGTTTTTCATCATTGAGTTATTTAAAAGCACTGCCCATCAGTCAGTTAAAAATTGATCGCAGTTTTGTTTCACACATGACAAAAAGTCGGAAAGGGGCCAAAATTGTAGAATCGACCATCTTATTGGGTCAAGATTTGGGTTTAGAGGTCATTGCAGAAGGTGTAGAAACTGAAGCGCAATTGAAATTTCTACAAAGCATCGGCTGCAAATTATTTCAAGGCTACTTTTTCAGCCAGCCAGTCCCCAAAACTGAGTTTGAAAACTATTTAGAAGCTCAAATAAATTAAGAATGGCTTCTGTTAAATCTGGATAAATTATTTAATTAGCCCCAATTGAAAACCCTTTTGATTATTACAGGTTAAAATACCCGCTTTATATGATTGCATCTAAGCTAAGTGTAGGATACTAGACAAATTATGGAAATCAAGGTCAATTTTCTTGAGAACCTCAGACTTGAGGCGAAGTTTGATGATTTTACGGTGGTGACTGATCAACCAATTCGTTACAAAGGCGATGGTTCTGCGCCCAGTCCGTTTGATTATTTTTTGGCATCTTCTGCTTTGTGTGCGGCGTATTTTGTTCGTGTTTACTGTAATGGCCGTGATATTCCTACAGAAAACATCCGCTTGTCTCAGAATAACATTGTTGATCCTGAGAACCGCTACAACCAAATTTTCCAAATTCAAGTCGAGTTGCCTGAAAGCATTTCCGAAAAAGACCGTGCTGGAATCTTGCGTTCTATTGACCGCTGTACGGTTAAAAAAGTGGTACAAACAGGACCAGAGTTCAAAGTGGAAACGGTTGAGAACTTAGAAGAAGATGCCCAAGCCATGTTGATGAATGCAACAGGTGACGGCGATGAAACCTTTATATTGGGCAAGGACATGCCGCTTGAGAAAACCATTGAAGCCATGACGGGTGTTTTGGCTGAACTGGGCATGAAGATAGAAATCACTTCATGGCGGAATATCGTGCCGAATGTGTGGTCTTTGAATATCCGTGATGCGGCATCGCCCTTGTGTTTCACCAATGGCAAAGGTTCGACCCAAGAAAGCGCCTTATGTTCGGCTTTGGGTGAGTTCATTGAGCGTTTGAATTGTAATTTCTTTTACAACGACCAGTATTTTGGTGAAGAAATTGCCAATGCTGAATACGTGCATTATCCGAATGAAAAGTGGTTTCCTCTGGAAGACCAAGATGCTTTGCCCATAGGGATTTTGGATGACCATTGTTTGGCGATTTACAATCCAGATGGTGAACTGTGCGGTTCACACTTGGTCGACACCAATTCAGGGCGTTTTGATCGCGGTATTTGTTCGATTCCTTATGTGCGCCAGTCAGATGGAGAGACGGTGTATTTTCCTTCAAACCTGATTGAAAACCTGTTCCTGAGCAATGGCATGAGTGCGGGGAATAATTTGGCCGAAGCGCAAGTGCAGTGTTTGTCTGAAATATTTGAGCGTGCGGTGAAGAAACAAATCATCGCCGAAGAGCTTGTCTTGCCTGATGTGCCCGAAGATGTTTTGAACAAATACCCAAGCATTGTTGCAGGCATCGAAGCTTTGGAAGCACAAGGTTTTCCTGTTGTGATTAAAGATGCATCTTTGGGCGGTCAATTTCCTGTGATGTGTGTGACTTTGATGAACCCGCGTACTGGTGGTGTGTTTGCTTCATTTGGTGCCCACCCGAGTTTTGAGGTGGCTTTGGAACGTTCTTTGACGGAGTTGTTACAAGGCCGCAGTTTTGAAGGTTTGAATGATTTACCACAGCCAACTTTCAACAGTTTGGCGGTGCAAGAGCCTGAGAATTTTGTGGAACACTTTATTGATTCTTCAGGTGTGGTTTCGTGGCGTTTTTTCAGTGCCAAACATGATTACGAGTTTGTTGAGTGGGATTTTTCAGGTTCTAATGAAGAAGAGTCTGGGTGCTTGTTCGGCATTTTGAAAGACATGGGCAAGGAAGTGTATCAAGCCGAGTTCAATGTTTTGGGTACATCGGCCTGTCGTATTTTGGTGCCGGATTATTCTGAGGTGTACTTGGTCGAAGATTTGATCTGGGACAACACCAACAAGGCCTTGGATTACCGCGAAGACATTCTGAATATTCACAGTTTGGATGACGATGCATTGGAAGACTTGGTTGATCGCTTAGAAGAAAGCCAGTTGGACAATTACTTAGAAATCAGCACATTGATTGGTATCGAATTTGATGAGAATACGGTTTGGGGCCAATTGACCATACTTGAATTAAAACTGCTGATCTTCTTGGCCATTGGTGAGTTAGAAGAAGCCAAAGAGCGTGTCGAGGCCTTTTTGCAATACAACGACAACACCGTCGAACGCCGCTTGTTTTACCAGGCGATGAATGCGACTTTGGAAGTCGCTTTGAATGAAGACTTGGAGATTGAGGATTACATCCACAGCTTCAGGCGCATGTTTGGTGTCGAAGTGATGAATAATGTCATTGGCTCAGTCAACAGCACAACCACCTTTTATGGCATGACGCCAACCAACATGCAGTTAGATGGCTTAGACAAGCATTTGCGTTTGATTGAGAGTTACAAAAAGCTGCACAAAGCGCGCGGCATTTTGACTTGATAATTTGTGGTTGTTAATTTTCAGCAATTAATTCAAATTGAACGTATGATGGCTACTGATTTACCTTGATGGTTTTTGGTATCGTGACTTTGATTAATAGTGAGAACAATCAATTTGTAAGTGTAAATGTTGGTTTTAATGTGCTTGGAATAGGTTTGATTGGCATGTTAAAAGTGACTTTAAAATGTTTGAAAATCATCACTTAGATGTACAAGACAGGTGTTGTTATTTCAATAAATCATGCTGGCTCTGCTGCTGCAATGATTTTGTTTCCACCTTGGTCCTTAGAGTGATACAAGGCTTTGTCGGCACGTTTGAATAAGTCGTTGAAAACTTCATCATGCTTTAATTCCGCCAATCCAAAGCTAGAACTCATATGAGTGTCTCCGATTTTAATGGTTGAGATGGCGTTTTTAATGCGATTGACTATTTGAAGTGCGGCGGGTTCGTCCAATCCCGGTAGCAGTAAAACAAATTCATCACCGCCAAACCGTGCAATCAAATCATTGCTGCGTAATGTGTTTTTGCTGACTTGGCACACTTGTTGTAATGCATCATCGCCAGCCATGTGGCCATAAAGGTCATTGATTTGTTTGAAGTTGTCTAAATCGAAGACCACCAAAGTCAATACAGTGTTTGATTGATGGCTTTTGGTAATTTCTCGTTCCGCTTGTTTCATCATATAATGACGTGAAGAAACTTGTGTGAGTGTGTCAGTATAAACTTGGTTTTTTAAGGCTTTGTTGTCCGCCATGAGTTGTGGCACGGCCATGCCAAACAAGGCATTGGCTGCAATCACATTGATGGCAAACTGATACACCATGACATGATCCATGAGTCCTAAAATGTGAACCAATAATACAATCAAAAGGCTGCTCACGGCCAAGCTGATGATGTTAAATGCGGGACTTTCTGTACAAGCAATCCACATGTGAGTCACGGCCAAAAAGAAAATGGCAAAAGCACTTTCGTGTGAATCTAAGACATAGGCGGTCAGCATGGACAACGTTATTAACACCAAATTGATGCTGATTTTACTGGCTAAGATGTGTAATGAGCCCAAGTTTTCTGTATAAAACACGCCTAATTTAACGTAACTTGTTGGGAATAATTTATTCAGTACGCCAGTGAATAAAGGAGCCAAAACTATTACGCCTGCTAAATCACCTATCCAGAATGGTAATACCATTTGATTCACTTTGAAATGTCCACTTGCTTGGTATACACCAGTGACATAATGACCAAAACAGTAGCAATTAAAGTGGCCAGTCCGGCAACCAAAAGGAATGTAATAATTAATTGCGGTGTGTTTTTGTTTTTTGATTTAGACAAAGTTGAAATACATGCCGCACCCAGCCAATACGGTAATATGTGAGCCAGACCAAATAAAAAGCCAGCCCAAATTTTTTGCTCTAAATTTAAGGGCAGTTGGTAGTGGTTTATATTCCAAATGGTGATGGTTATGGCTGCCAGCATGATGGGAATCACTGCTTTTCGACAATGAACCAACAAACAAGCAAATGAAAAGCCGGCGGCGGGGAACCAGACACTGGCGTGTGGGGTGTATTCAACCAGCCTTCCGAGTTGCCAAACAACTATCCAAGCGACAAAAATAAAAGCTGATCTGAACAGCATAGATTCACCCAGATAGGCAGGTAATAACGTGCCTAAAATGTGTTTTTCGCCGTCAGACTCAGGTTGCTGATTTTCCATCGTTTTTTATGCCTTGTTTATATTGTGGGTGAGCTTAAACAAGAGGAACACTTAATGGTTTAAGTGGGTGTGATAAAAATTATAGCTTGGTACTTAAAAGAATACCAGCGGTATCGGTTGGCAGACATCCTTGGTTCGAATTTTATGAGATGTTGTATGTGTTTTTGAAAGATTGTTTACCTTTGTGACAAAAATAGCATGCAACTAGGGTGGCTAATACAGGTAGGGCAAATCCAAATTCATCAATGACCCAAACAGATTGATGCGTTTCTGATGTCAAGGGAGTAAAAAACTTTTGGATAAAGACATTGCTGCTCATGTGATAAATGACTGCCGTCCAAAGGCTGCCACTCTTGTAACGCAGGTAAGTCATAATCATGGCAGATGACATGATAAACACGGTAAAAGTAGTGAGTTGATACCACAATGGTGTGGTTCCATTACCGTAAAGCCCTTGTATGATGAGTGGCCAATGCCAGAGTGCCCACATCAAACCACTGGTCAATGCGACAGCTACAAAACCAAGGAATTTAGACAGTTGAGGAACCAAAAAACCGCGCCATGCGATTTCTTCGCCTAAGACGGAAGGCAAACTGATAAAAAAAGTGATGCTGGCGGTGAGTAGTAAGTGGAACAGTATGGTAGATAAATCGCTCCAGTCTTGGATGTTGTAGGCGGTTTTTTGTTCGGAGACAAATGATTCGTTATACCATTCGCCGAAACCGGTAAACCAAATGAAAAAGTAGGCCAAAGCCGCCAAGCTCAAAGGTATCAAATAACTTAACCAAGCATATTTCCAACTTCCCCAGCACCAGCCCAGTGTTGATAGGCTTTGTTTTCTGATTATACAGGTGACAATGGCAGCTACACCTACAGAAAGCATCAACGGTGTTGCCTTGGACATCCTGAAAATTAACCAATAACCAATAAAATAAAACGTGATGGTAAGTGCCGCAAACAGTGACAAAGTAATTACAGATTCTTTTGTGGGTTTCATGTGTATATAACTCAATGGAATGTTTATGAAACCATTAAAGGTTCATAATGTTACAAGAGCAATAGCCAGAAAGGGGCACAAGGCCCCTTTGCTAACTTATCTGCTGGTAATTTGAAAAAGTGATTAAGATTCGTCAGAACAGTGCCATGCGACAAATTTCCAACCTGCTTTGGTTTTGGCCAACACGTCAGAACACCTGCCGTGTGTGGTTTTGTGCTTGCCTTCTTTGTTTTTATCACCACTAGAATAGTAGTAATGGGCAACTGCGGTTGAGCCATGAACCACGATGGCTGTTGGTGAATAATTTGACATCATGGTTTTGCTTTGCGGCATTTGGTAACTGTCCCAGCGTTGGACTGCGTCTCGACTTCTGGGCATGGGATAACTACCACCCCAAACCATAGCGTCTTCAGTGACCCACTTGGTTGACCAATTGGCATCCTGCTTTTCGATGTCAGCATAGGAGGCCAAGACCACATTCCAAACTTCAGTTTGGGCTGCGTTCCATTCTTGGGCGCTGCTTATGCCACAGAACACCAGCATGATTAATATTAATTTTTTCATGAATTTCCCCTTTTATCAGCCAAAACAATTTTTGGCGGATAAACTGGTATAGCACAATTGCTGACAATTGTGAATCTACAGTGCATTTATCGTAGGTAAATCCAACCATTAGTGCTGTCAGGGTGTTTTTACAGTAGTTTTTTGTTTTGAGGATTGAATGATTTTAATTTCACCTGGTTGAGAAAAATAAGGTTTTCCTGTTTGCTTTAACTGTTCAGGGGCTTTCATAGGTACATGTACACCAATAGCTTCTATGGCATTGATGCGTTTATCTAATATGTCAGGGCCAAAAGTACTGTAGAAAAACCAATAGGGTGGAAATGCAGTGTCAGTGACTTGTGCTTGCCAATGGGCGTCATGCGGTTTGAAGTGGACGTCATTGGGATCGGCATCGCCCATGTGCATGACTGTGGTGTTCTTATCCAAGGTCACCCTGAAAACCAAATTAGATACGTCTAAGCGCCGCGTGGGCCAGCCAGAATGTGGGATGCGAACCACTCCAACTTCAAGTTTGTCTATTTCAAAGTTTTGAACTGGGTCTCCATAGGCCATGTCAATGGCGGTAGTTTGAGGCAAAATTGATTCATGGCCTTCTAGCAATTTAATTTGGTCAATGGCTTGTTTGGGGGCGATGAGTTTTGTTTTTGGAAACTGTTTAAGGTATTTCAATACTTGGTCAGCAGCAAAGTGGTCGCCATGTGCGTGGCTGATGAATATGGCATCGATGTTGTCATAGGGCGCATTATTATCGAACATCGCAGCCAAAATGTCTTTGGGCACCAATTGGTAAATGTTGAAATTGTTGTGAAAAAAAGGGTCGAAGACGATTTTAGTTGAACCGTTTTTAACCATTACGGCTTCATTACCCAAATAGGTGGCTGTGGCTTGGCCATTCTGTTCAAGGCCATTGTGGTTCTGGTGGGCTGACAGGGTCAAGCTGTAAGCAATCAGGCATAGGGCATAAAAAACGCGCATGGTTTGATAAATTGTGTTGAATTGAATAGATTATAGCAAAAAACTGAGCTGACGCGATTATGTGATTTATGGCACAGGAGTGGGGAAGTATATTGCTGTAGAATTTATTTCGTAGATAATTGTTAGGATCAAGTGTATGAATCGTTTTTTAATGCTGTTGCTGTTGGGTTTGTTGTGGTTTCAATCACCTTTGGCGAAGAAACAAATCGCGTTGACTTTTGATGACGCGCCACGCCCAGATACTTCGTTGTCTGGAAAAGAACGCACAGATAAAATGCTGGCAGCATTAAAAGGTGTGGGCGTGGATCAGGTGATGTATTTTGTTTCCACAAAACATGTGAACGAAAAAACCAAAAGGCGTTTAGACGAGTACCAAAAAGCAGGGCATGTGATTGGAAACCACAGTGACCAGCATACTTGGTTAAACAAAACTGACCTGAAAGCCTATCAAGAAGACTTAATGAAAGCAGACAAAATATTGAGGCCTTATGACAATTTTAAGCCGTACTTTCGTTTTCCTTACTTGGATGAAGGCCGTGACGAAGAAAAATCTCAAGGCATGATAGATTTCTTGAAAAAACAGGGTTATCAAAACGGTTATGTGACGGTGGACAATTATGATTGGTATTTGGACAGCTTGTATCAACAAGCGGTCAAAGCCAATCTTGCAATCGACATGGAGAAGCTAAAAGCATTATATGTCGATGTGTTATTTGAAGCCATTAGCTTTTCTGATGGAATTGCCATGCAATATTTAGGTCGCTCTCCAAAGCATGTTTTGTTGTTACATGATAATGATTTGGCCGCGTACTTTATTGATGATTTGGTGTTGCATTTAGAGGCCAATGGTTGGGAAATCATTTCTCCATTGGACGCTTTTAAAGACCCGATTGCCCAACAAGAACCCAAAACATTGTTCAAAGGGCAGGGGCGTGTGGCGGCTTTGGCCAGGGATGCAGGCGCGAAAAGAAAAGATTTGGTACATGTGGCTGAAGATGAAGTGAAACTGAAACAGTTGTTCGATCAATACCAAGTGACATCAGAAAAACCAACGGCCATGCCAGCATGGTTTATAGAAGAAATGAACAGCCAAATAGGTACTTGGAAAACCAGTAATGCCAAATACAAAAGCGAGAAAGAGCCTTTTACACATTATATGTTGGAATGGTCGTGGGGTATTGGCAAAGACAATGTCACTGGGCGTTTGTTTGCTATGCATGATGGCAAAGCCACAGGAGACTTTTGGCACTTCAAACAATATTGGGATGCCAATAAAAAACAAGCCCGTTTGCTGCAAATGGGCCACGGCGGCATGGTCGGAGATGGCTTTATTCAACCGTTAAAAATGATGAATGGTACTTTCCAATTAGAAACCATTCAAACCTTTGCTTCTCCAACAGTGGCGGCTGCTTTAGAACGACATATGAATGTTATGACTGATGAAGGCTTGGTCACCACTTCATACAGAAAAGACGTCAAGGGTGAGTGGGAAGAGCAACGCAGTTATTTGTGGAAAAAAGCGACAGTGTTGGAGTCGGAAGAGTGAATTGGCGCTTTACTTTATAAATTAAGCAGTTATTTGAATAAAAAACCAATCAAGCGCGCAATTATAGTCATTCTGCTGTATATTGCGCGACCTGATGAATGATGTGTTGTTGAGGATAAAAAATCCGTTGGCATCGTTTATAATAGCTCGTAATAATTACTGTCTTAAGACAAAGAAAGAACATCATGAAATTTGCCTCATTGGGCTTTGCCCCAGAAATTCTCCAAGCCATTGAAGCCTGTGGTTACACCGACATGACGCCGGTACAAGAAAAATCTATGGTGCTCGCGCGTCGTGGTACAGACTTGTTGGTCAATGCCCAAACGGGTACCGGTAAAACAGCGGCTTTTGCTTTGCCTGTTTTACAGCAGTTGGTGGACAAGCCGAAAAAAGTTGATCAAGGCCATGCCCGAGTTTTGATTTTAACACCAACACGTGAGTTGGCAGAACAATTGGCAGAAACCATCGGTGGCTATGCGCAATTTTTAGATTTTAAAATCACCGCCATGTACGGCGGTGTGAAGCACGGTGGCCAAGCCAATCAATTACAACAAGGTGTCGATATTTTGATTTCAACTCCGGGTCGATTACTTGAGCACATTGAACAACAAAACGTCAGTTTGTCTGATGTTGAAGTGGTTGTTTTGGATGAAGCAGATCGCATGTTGGACATGGGTTTTATCACCGACGCCAAGGCTTTGATTGCCCAAACCAGACCGGATCATCAGACCTTGCTGTTCTCTGCGACCACCACACCAGCGATGAATGAGTTGGGTCACAAAATCCTCAAAAGTCACCAAGAGATTCGTGTCACCAAGGCCAATGCGACGGCCGAAACGGTTGAGCATTTTGCCTATCCTGTGACTGAAGCTCGCAAGATGGATTTGTTTTTGGACTTGCTGGAAGAATACAACTGGTATCAGGTTTTGGTCTTTACCAGTACCAAGCGACAAGCTGATCAGTTATTAGAACGATTGAAGAAAACGGACATACCAGCGGCTATCTGCCACGGTGACAAAAGCCAAGGAACTCGACGCCGAGCATTGGCTGATTTTAAATCGGCCAAAATTCAGGTTTTGATTTCTACCGAAGTGGCGGCCCGTGGTCTGGACATTGAAGGTTTGGATTATGTGGTTAATTACAACTTGCCCTACTTGCCTGAAGATTACGTCCACCGCATCGGTCGAACCGGTCGTGCGGGAAAATCTGGAACGGCGATTTCTTTTGTTTGTCGTGAAGAAGAGCACACCATTGAGCGCATTGAACGTGTGATTGGTAGCGAAATCAAACGCATCTACAAACGCGGCTACGAAGTGGCAGAGCGTGAACGTTTGAGAAAATCGATTGCTGAAAAACGTCCAGTAAAACAATCAGAAGCCAAGAAGCAAAAAGCCCGCGGCACGGCCAAGGCCAAACCCGCAAGAAAATCCATCAGCGCCCGAGCCGGTGGTAAGAAAAACTTCAAAGCCAAGAAAAAGAACCGCTGATAATGATTTGTGTTTAAGACCCGAGCCAGTCGGGTCTTAACAATAAGCCGTGATTATTTGATGATCACCGTGGCTTTGATGATTTTTATTTCTTTGCTGGTTTGTCCACGACGAGACCCCAGTTTCTCCATTTTTTTCAGTACATCCAAACCCTTTGTCACATAACCAAATACAGTGTGTTTGCCATCTAAGAATGGTGTTGGCTTGAATGTGATGAAAAATTGGCTGCCATCGGTTCCGGGGCCAGCATTTGCCATGCTTAATGTGCCGGCTTTGTCATGGGTGTACTTACCGCTGAACTCACCATCGTATTTGTAACCAGGATCACCTCTGCCCGTGCCCAATGGGTCTCCACCTTGTGCCATAAAGCCAGGTATCACTCGGTGGAAAATCAAATCATCATAAAAGCCAATTTGGGTTAAAAATATGGTGTTTGAAACATGGGTCGGGGCTTCATCTGGTGCGAATGTGATTTCTATATTGCCTTCGGTAGTGGCGAGGTACCAAATGTATGTTTTGCCCTCATCGAAAATCAATTGTGGCGGTTGAGATAACTTGGTTTTCCAGTTTGAATCTGTTTTGTCAACATTCAAACTTTCAGTGAATTCAGTGACTTGTTTTGCCTCAGTGAGGGAGTTATTGTCGGTTTCTTTTGAGCATGAGGATAACAGTAAGGCAGCTAAGATTATTATCAGTAAGGCGTATATTTTGTTCATGGCTTTTGTTATTTGGTATTTGGGGAATAAAAAAACGGCCAATGAAAAAATCATGGCCGCTTTTTCAAAATTGAATTGAATCAATTCTTGCTATCAATCACGCTCAGCAATCGGGTTGACTTTGCGTGTGTCCGGGCCAGTGTAGTCGGCGTTTGGACGGATGATGCGGTTGTTGGCGCGTTGCTCCATGACGTGAGCAGTCCAGCCTGTGACACGTGACATCACGAAGATGGGTGTGAACAGTTCAGTTGGGATGCCCATAAAATGGTAGGCAGAGGCGTGGAAGAAATCTGCATTTGGGAACAGTTTTTTCTCATCCCACATCTTCTTCTCAACTGCACAACTGACTGGGTAAAGCACCGTATCGCCTGCTTCTTCGGCCAATTTTTCAGACCAACGTTTGATGATGGCGTTTCTTGGGTCACGTTCTGTATAAACCGCGTGTCCAAAACCCATGATCAATTGTTTGGTTTCTAACATGTGACCGATAGCAGTTGTTGCTTCTTCTGGTGTTGACCATTGTTCGATCAAAGCCATTGCCGCTTCATTCGCGCCGCCATGTAAAGGTCCGCGCAAGGCACCGACTGATGCGGTAACGCAAGAGTGGATGTCAGACAAGGTGGAGGCGACAACACGACCAGTAAAGGTAGATGCGTTGAATTCATGCTCGGCGTACAAAATCAAAGACACGTCCATGACGCGGGCGTGTAATTCACTCGGTGCCTTGCCGTGTAACATTTCTAAGAAATGGGCACCGACACCATCGATGTCTGAAGCTGTTTCAATGCGCACACCTTCGTGAGCGAATTTGTACCAGTAACAAATGATTGAAGGGAATATGGCCACCAAACGATCGGCTTGGTCCGATTGTTGTGCAAAATCTGTTTCGGTTTCGATGTTGCCTAAGATTGAACAGCCCGTACGCATCACGTCCATTGGGTGTGCTGTGGCTGGAATCAATTCCAAAGTTTTCTTAACTGCTTCTGGTAATTCACGCAAACCATTGATTTTTTTCTTGTAGGCATCTAACTCAGCTTGGTTAGGTAATTTGCCGTGTAAAATCAAAAAGGCGGTTTCGTAAAATGAAGCATTGGTGGCCAAATCGTCCACGTCATAGCCACGGTAAGTGAGGCCAGCGCCAATTTTACCAACCGTACATAATGAAGTTTCGCCTGCGCTTTGGCCTCGTAAGCCTGCGCCTCCAGCTTTTTTAACATTTCCCATGTTGTTTGTCCTCTCTGTCTTTTAAAGGGGTCAGCATCCTTTAAATTTTATTTGTTATTTAATAACTTTGAACCTTAAAGGGTGCTGACCCCTTTAAAGAAAGTATTGTTTATTTTTCTGTTTTGAATAATTCGTCTAACTTTTGTTCGTAATCGTGGTATCCCAAATGGCTATACAATTCTTCACGTGTTTGCATAATATCTAGCACGTCTTTTTGGTGTCCTTGACCCAAAATAGATTGGTAAACCAGTTCAGCCGCGCGGTTCATCGCACGGTAAGCACTACAGCAGTACAGAACGATGTCTACGCCGTGGGCGCCCAACTCTTCTGAAGTGAACAGTGGTGTGTGACCAAATTCAGTGATGTTGGCCAAAATGGGTACGTTGACAGCATCTTTGAAACGTTTGTACTGGTCCAATGTTTTCATCGCTTCTGGGAAAATCATATCTGCACCAGCTTCAACACAAGCAATCGCCCGTTCAATCGCCGCTTCTTCACCTTCAATGGCCAAAGCATCGGTTCTGGCCATGATGACGAAATTTTCATCTGTTCGGGCATCAACAGCTGCTTTGATGCGGTCAACCATTTCTTGTTGAGTGACCACTTCTTTGTTGGGTCTGTGGCCGCAACGTTTTTGCGCCACTTGGTCTTCGATGTGCATCGCTGCGGCGCCAGCTTTAATCACTGATCGCGTGGTGCGAGCGATGTTGAACGCGCCACCCCAACCGGTATCAACGTCAATCAATAAAGGCAAATCGCACACGTCTGTGATGCGTCGCACGTCAGTTAAAACGTCTTCTAATGAAGAAATCCCTAAGTCTGGCATGCCTAGTGAGTTGGCTGCTACGCCACCACCTGATAAGTAAATGGCATCGTGGCCGACATTTTTGGCCATGCGAGCGGTATACGCGTTGATGGTGCCGACGACTTTAAGTGGGTTGTTTTGTTCTACCGCTTGGCGGAATTTAAGTCCCGGGCTGGTGATTGCCGAGCTGTTGATTGAGTCTGTCATATCATTCCTGAATGTTGTTGGTGTGATACGCTGCTTGAATCTGTCCAAGTTCAAGCCCCATGTGCGTTATGGGGTATTTAATTGTTTTGCTTTGAGTTAGGGTGGTTTATTCAGTCCTTGAATGCCCCTGATTGAAAGCGGCTGGATTATAGCAAATTATGCGCTAAATAGCCAGCCAAGCTGAATCAGAATGCGGTGTGATTTGGTGTTTCTAAGCCAGCCTGTCTAAGGTGCGGATTAAGCCATTGATCCCACCTTGTAATGCATAAACGTCATAACCTTTGGTGGCCAATGTAAAGGCAGCTGATGCACAGCGTGAACCCATGTCAGAACAGGTGATGATGGTTCGGCTTTTGTCGATGGTACTGAGTTTGCTGTATATTTCGTTGACAGGAATGTTAAGACAACCTTGGATACCCATTTGTTGAAATTCATCGCGTTCTCGAACATCAAGTAGGGTGGCACCTTGGGTGATTTTCTCTAAGGTTTCTTCTGCTGTAATCCAACGCACCACATGGGCTTTAAGTAATTTGCCAAAGGTTTTACCTGAAAGCCACATCACCAAGCCATCTGAACTCATGCGAACCGAAGCATTTCTGGGTTCTTCGCTGACCAAAGCACTTTCTCCGAATAAGTCGCCGGGACCAAGATCTGCTACTTTGAATTCACCATTAGAGCCGCATTTATAAACTTCTGCCTGACCTCTGGCCAATATATAGCAATAATCCCCTGGATCACCTTCAGAGATGATTTCATCACCGGATGATACTGGCTTGCTTTCTAATACATCAAACAATTCACCGACATTGCCTTGTGGTAGCATTTGAACAGACTGGCTTTTGAGCAAGCCCATAACCCATTCATATTTTCTGTGACCTCTGATGGGGCTGTCTATGGCCGCTTTGGCATAGCAGTCATTCCAAACCAAGAAATGATCAAGCAAGGTGGAATTGATTTGAAACCCAGTGGCTTGAGTTGAGGCCACTACCGCGTCCATGGTGTTACTTTTATTGGCATCACCAATGGGGTATTTAGATTGCAACGAGGTGGATTTGATTGTTTTTTCACGGCCTTTGTCGGTGGTGACTTGAATCACACCTTTAGTGAGGTATTTGGTGTTTTCTGCGCGGCGGTTGATTGCATACAGTTTTTCACCTTTTTGCACGCCAAAAAATTCTAACTCTTTGAGTAGCAAAGGGAAAAACTTAAATTGGATTTTATTGAAAGGATAATATTCTTGTAACTCTTCTACTGATATCATTCAGGTTCCCTAAACACGCTGTTTGACTTTATCTTACCCAAATTTGGCTAAAAAAACAAAAAACATTTCATTCCTGCGATTTAGTAGCCGAATTATGGGTTTTCAAAGTAAACTGAGCCACATGAAATCAACCTTACAACACTTATTTAAAGCCAAATTTGCACACATGACATTTTTGGGCTTTTCTGCGGGTATTCCTTATTACTTGATTTTTTCCTCATTGTCACTGTGGTTAGATCAGGTGGGTATAGAGCGGGCTGCCATCACCTTATTCAGTTGGGCATTCCTCGGCTATTCTTTCAAGTTCTTGTGGTCGCCTTTGGTCGATAGGCTGCCTTTACCTTGGTTGTCAGCATATTTAGGACAGCGCCGGTCATGGTTGTTGGTGGCTCAGTCATTGGTCATCGTTGCTTTGATATTGATGGCATTGACTGATCCGGCAGCAGGGAGTGGCGCCTTAACTCGCATGGCCTTGGCTGCTGTTTTGTTGGGTTTTTCAGCCGCGACACAAGATATATTGATCGATGCTTGGCGGATTGAGGCCAGTGATGAAAAGGACATTGCCATGCTGTCTTCATTGTATATTGTGGGTTATCGAATCGGTATGATCACTTCGGGTGCTGGGGCATTGTATTTGGCCGATTTTTTTGGCACCAGCTCAGAACAATACCTGTATGAAGCGTGGCGTAACAGTTATTTGATCATGGCATTGACCATGTTGGTTGGTGTTGTGACTACTTGGGTTATTAAAGAGCCAAAACACCGCAAAGATTGGCAATTTGAAGTGAAGGATTATTTAGGCGTACTTTGGGTTTTTGTTTTTGCAGTCACAGCATTTATATTGAGTTACGCTGGTTTTTCTGAGGTCAAGGCTGACATAAAAACGGGGTTTGATAACTGGTTTCATAACACCGCATTATCCAGTGTTCTTGCTGCGTTTATTCAGTTGCTTTTTTCCTTCGTAATGGCCTATTTGGTTGGTGGGTTTGTCGCCAGAACACCTTGGGTCAATCGTGACATGGCGCGATTCGTTTATGTCGCACCTGTTGTCGATTTATTTAAACAGCACCGCAAACACATGTGGCTGTTAATCGGGATTATTTGTACTTACAGAATTTCAGACTTGGTGATGGGTGTTTCTGCAAATTTATTTTACCAAGGTTTGGGTTATGACCTGTCTGAGATTGCAACCGCTTCTAAAAATATAGGCTTGATTATGACCTTATTAGGTGGTGTTTTGGGTGGCTATTTGGCGATGCAATGGGGTATTGTTCGGGTGATGATTATTGGTGCCAGCTTATCCGCATTAACTAATTTATTGTTTATGATGATGGCCGGTATGGAAAAAGATTTTGAGCTGTTGATTTATATGATTGCTGCCGATAATTTGTCAGCGGGCTTGGCGATGGCGGCTTTTGTGGCTTTCCTTTCTTTGTTGGTGAATAAACAGTTTACAGCGGTGCAGTATGCCATGTTCAGTTCAGTTATGACGTTGTTCCCCAAAATTCTGGGTGGTTATTCTGGGGCGATGGTTGATGCGGTTGGATTTGCTCAATTCTTTTTTATGACTTTTTTGATGGGGTTGCCAGTGGTGGTGATGTTGATATATGCTGAGGGCATCAACCTCATTAAAAAGCCTAAAAAGGCTGTAGATAATGTGGAAACTCCTGAACAATCTTAAAAAAAACATGAATTACCAACAAGCCATAAATAAAGTATATCAAACGGTATTACAGGGCAGTCGTTTAGGCGAAGCTGCTGATTACATTCCAGAATTGGCACGCGTTGATGCAGATCAAATGGGCGTTTATTTACATCACAATGACCTGAGTTCAGCTTCAGCGGGGGCATGGGATCAAAACTTTTCAATTCAAAGTGTGGTTAAGGTTTTGACGCTGTCTATGGCGTATCAAAAGTTAGGCTCAGATATTTGGCACCGTGTGGGTGTAGAACCTTCCGGTACGCCTTTCAATTCGCTGGGTCATTTAGAACATGAACAAGGGGTACCGAGAAATCCGTTTTCAAATGCCGGTGCTTTGGTGGTATGCGATGTGTTGTTGGATCTGTTTGATGATCCACGGGCTGCGATGTTACAAATGATCAGAGAAAGCACAGGTAATCCAGTCATAGATGTTAATAAGTCGATTGCTGATTCAGAAAAATCTGAAGGTTTTAGGAATGTGGCTTTGGCCAACTTGATCAAGTCATTAGGTAACATCAAGCATGATGTGAATGAATTGTTGGACTTGTATTTTGACTGTTGTTCTATCACTTTAAATTGTAAAGATTTGGCGCTGTTGTTCTCGTTTTTGGCCAATCAAGGTACCTGTGTTCAAACTGGGAAAGCTTTGTTAACGCCAAGTCAGACTAAAAGAATCAATGCCATCATGTTGACCTGTGGGTTTTATGATGAAGCCGGTCAGTTTGCCTATAAAATTGGTTTGCCTGGAAAGAGTGGCGTCAGTGGTGCGATTGTGGCTGTGATGCCCAATGTATTCAGTTTGGCGATATGGAGCCCTGGTTTGAATATCAAAGGCAATTCTCAGCGTGGTATTGAGTTTTTAGAAGGCTTTACCAACGAAACAGGTCAATCGATTTTTTGATATAAATTTTGAGCAGGCTGGCCTTAAATGATCTCAGCTGAGGGTGTTATAATGCGACTTTTAACAACGAGTTAACTCACCATGTCAGCATTCCCACAAGAATCGACCAAAATGATGATCCAAGGTCCAGCTGGTCAGATTGAAATCATCGCTTCACCACCTGATGCGGAAGCAGTCGATAAAGGCATCGTTGGATTGATTTGTCACCCACACCCTTTATACGGTGGCACCATGCACAATAAAGTGGTCCATATGATTGAAAAAGCCTACCGCGACATGGGTGTGCATACAGTTCGATTCAATTTTCGAGGTGTCGGTGCGTCAGATGGTGTCTTTGATGATGGTGTCGGAGAGTCTGATGACTTGATGGCGGTTTATGACTGGGCTAAGGAGCAGTTGCCTGATTCAGATGTTTGGTTGGCTGGTTTTTCTTTTGGTTCTTATGTGGCTTTGCGCATGGTGCATGACATCAGGCCTGAGCAAATGTTAACCGTGGCACCGCCTGTAGAGCGTTACGATTTCTCAGAATTAGAGCCCCCAGAATGCCCATGGTTGGTCATCATGGGAGATGAGGATGATGTGGTCAGTCCGCGTGCGGTTTATGATTACGTTGAGCAACAAAGCCCAAAGCCTCAATTAGTCACCATGAAAGCAGGTCACTTCTTTCACCGCCGATTATTAGACCTCAAAGGGGCAATTAAAAATGGTATTTTGCGCCAGTTGTACCCTGATAACTAAAGACAATTGATGAAATCATTGGGTCCGTTAGCTACATACCAAGCTGAAATTGACAAAGGTGTCATTTGGGAAGATGCTTTACAAGCACGTGTGGTTGATGCCTTTGAAAGGTTGCACCAATCATTGATAAAGCCGGTCAAGCAAACTTTCTTTAAACAATGGTTTTCATCACAGCCTGAAACGCCCAAAGGCATATATATTTATGGCTCGGTTGGTCGAGGTAAAACACACCTGATGGATTTGTTTTATGACTGCTTACCTGAACAAGTGGGCAAACAGCGCCAACATTACCATGAGTTCATGTTGTGGTTGCACCAGCAATTGCGTCAATACGATAACCACGCAAACCCATTGGATAAAATATGCCAACAAATGGCGGCACAAGTACAGGTCTTGTGTTTGGATGAGTTTTTAGTTAATGACATCGCTGATGCCATGCTGTTGGCTGGTTTGTTGGCTGCATTCAGTGAGTACGGTATTGCCCTGGTAACCACTTCAAATGTTAAACCTGATGATTTGTATCGAGGTGGCTTACAACGTGCCAAGTTTTTGCCCGCAATCGCTTGGATAAATGAACATATGAATGTGCTGCATTTAGACGGTGCTCAAGATTACCGCATCCAAGAAGACGGGGCACATGAGCATTGGTATTTTCCAGTTTGTGAAAGCAGTTTGTACCATTTGCAAGACCACTTTATTCATCATGTTGCTACCCAACAAATTTCCAATAAACCTTGGCACATCAATGACCGTGAATTGCCTGTTATTAAATCTGCGGATAAAAAATTGTGGTGTCACTTTGATGTGTTGTGTAAAGCCGCACGAAGTGCCCATGACTACATAGAAATAGCCAAACGCATTGATACCCTTTATCTTGAAGGCATTCCACAGTTAACCATTTACGATAATGACCAATCACGACGTTTTATCACACTGATTGATGTGATGTATGAAAATAACATCAAAATCATTGCCCAAGCCGAGTCACATTATCAGATGATTTACCAAGGTGATAAATTGACTTTTGAGTTCAAGCGTTGCGCCTCTCGGTTGTCTGAATTATTGATCTAATGAGTTGAGGGTAAACACCTTACGCTGTCTATATTTTCCTACAAGCCGTGTCCATAAGTTGAGTGGTTGAAACCTTGTCTTTGGTTTAAAGTACGGTTATGAAAACAGGGGCAAATGATATGGAACAATTAGGAATGGTAATGTTAGAAATCAATCACATACTGTCTTTGATTTCGGAAAAAACAGTGGCAGACGATATCAATCCAGATCGAGATAATGGTTTACATGCATTGTTTCAAGAAAAGGTCAAAGCGGCAGTGGCATTGCGTTATGGTATAGATCAGCGGTTGAATAAGACGTTAAAATAACCAGTTGAGCATGAACATCACAACGGCTAAAAACAGCACAGTCATCAGGCTGCCAACTTTCAGAAAATCTTTAACGCCATAGCCACCAGGTCCCATGATTAAGGCAGACACTTGATGTGTAGGTAAAATGAAGGCATTTGAAGTTGACAGTGCAACCAACAGGGCATAGAGCGCCGGATTACCACCTGTTTCTATTGCTATATTGATCGCCAAGGGTACCAATAAGACAGTTGCTCCGACATTGGACATCACCAATGAAAAGACGGTCGCCAAGCAGGCTATGGTTAATTGATAAGCCCATTGTGGTACTTCACCCAAGGCTGAAATGGTGTTTTGCGCAATCCAACCAGCCGTGCCTGTATTTTCCATCGCAAAGCCCAAGGGGATCAAACAGGCCAATAAGAATACAGTTTTCCAGCTCACCGCACGGTAGGCTTCATCGATATTGATGACACCAAAAATAATCATACCAATGGCACCGGTAAGCAGGGACAGCGATAGTTTCAAGTCAGTAAAGATAACCAAGGTCAAGCTCAATGCAAAGAAAAAAAGAGCAAATGGAATTTTGTCAGGACGCTGAGGCTCGTTCGGTACATCGCTGACCACCGCTACATTCCTTGAACGACCCAGTCCAACTTGATCAGTCCAGCGACCGTGGATGATGAATGTGTCGCCTAATTGCAGCTCCAATTCATACATTTCTTGACCCTTAAATATTTTGCTGCCACGTGAAATGGCCAAAATGGTGATGGCATATTCTTTACGAAAATGAAAACTTGCCAAGGTCATGCCCAGGTAATGAGAGCCAGGAACAATCACGGCTTCTGATGTGCCAGAAATAGTGGGGTTGAAATCCAGCTTAAATTGTTTGAGCTTTGGTTGAATGCTACAGTTGAATTGTTTGGCAAAGGCTTCTGCGTCTTCTTTAGAACACATCACTGCAATGGTGGCGCCATTCCAAATAAATTTATTTCTGGGAGGTGAAATCATTGAATCGCCTTCAGTAAATAAGGCAACGATGTTAGGAATTAAATGGTCAAACTCAAGTTCCTCAATCATCATACCTACCAAAGGACTGTCTTTGTTGACGATCATTTCGGTGATGTTTTTGTCGATGCCGTAATTGTCTCGAAAGTAATCATCAGAACGAAAGTTGTGTGCATGTCCTGCTGGTTTGGCCGCGGGTAATAAAAAGCGACCTAAAACCAAAAAATAGAAGACGCCACAAACCAACAAAGCCAAGCCAATAGGTGTGGTTGAGAACAAGTCAAACTTTGCCATGGAGTCAACGCCGGGAGGCAATGACTTGTTAGAGGTTTCAAGTAGGTCATTGAGTAAAATCAAAGGGGAGGACCCCACCATTGTTACTGTGCCACCCAAGATGGCACAAAAGCCCATGGGCATCAATAGCCGTGACATCGGTAAATTGGCGCTGGATGATATTTTGCTCATGACTGGCAGAAACAGGGCTGTGGCGCCTACATTTTGCATAAAACCTGATATACCACCTACGGTTAATGAGACGACAGGAATTACCGTTTTCTCAGTTTTACCGCCGATTCTCATGATGCCTTTGGCCACGGCATTCATCACACCAGTGCGGTCAAGTCCTGCCCCGAGTATCATGACCGCAATGATCGATACCACCGCATTTGAGGCAAAGCCGTTGAACAGTTGACTGTCAGGTACCAAGCCAGTTAAGCCGAGTAAAACCAAAATAAAAATAGCGGCGACATCAATGCGTATCACTTCAGTAACAAACATCATCACGGTATAAGCCAATATGGCCAATACCATTAACATGTCATTGGTGATGCCGAGTGTTTCCATTAAATTTTATGAACGATCAAGTCATAAGAGCCGTGGTTGAGTTTTTGACCGCGACGTTCAAACTTTGTTACGGGTCGCCATTCAGGCCGGTCTGAAAATCCGCCATCTGCTTGGGTGTTTTTGAAGGTGTTGGTGACAGAAAGCAGTTCTTTGACTTCAATGGCATAAGGTTCCCAGTCAGATGCATAATGCAGTCGCCCGCCAGTTTTCAGCTTGTCAGTGGTCAAGGCCAAAAACTCAGGATTGATGATGCGGCGTTTGTGGTGACGCTTTTTGTGCCAAGGGTCTGGAAAATAAACGTGAACAGCATCTAAAGAGTCATTGCTCATGTGTTTTGTCATCATATCAACCGCATCATTGCGGATGATTTTGACATTATTTAACCCTAACTTTTCAGATTCAATCAGTAAATGACCAACACCGGGTAAATGCACTTCAATGCCAAGGAAATTCACATCTGGGTAGATTTGTGCTGCATGAATGATAGATTCACCATTGCCAAAGCCAATGTCTAACCAAACCGGATTGTCATTGCCAAAAATGGTGTGAAAATTCAATTGTTTGGGAACTGGGTCTATGGCGTATTGAGGCAAGAGTTCTTCAACTGCCTTGCGCTGACCGGTGGTCATTTTTCCTTTTCTGAGAACAAAGCTGCGAATTTGGCGCTCTTTTGAGTCGAATTGCATGTCAAGGTGCTTATAGTGAATAAGCACCATTTTAAGTCATGCGTTTAAAAAATCCACAAGGAATTATAAATTAGCCAGAAATGTTTCAATTTTTGGCATTAAATCTTTGTGTAAAGACAGTTCTGGATTTTGGTAGGTGGCCAAGTTGGCCATGCGTTCTATAGGTGCGACTTTGAGCACATGGTTCATTTCTGGGATGATGACCAATTCAGCCGTAGGTTTGCCTTGTGCCATGTTTTTTGTTTCTTCTACAGTAATTTGAATGTCAGTTTCACCGATGACAAGTAACACTGGCTGTTTGACTTTTGATAGCTCTTTTTTCGGGTCGATGTTCAAAAAAGACTTCAAATAACCTTGAAGGTTTGGGTGAAATATACTGTATAAAAAAGGCGGCACATCTTCAGCAGGAATGCTCTCGTTTTGGGCTAATTTTTCTAATAAAGGCAAGGCAGCTGCTGTGACAAATTCAGGTTGATTACCACCCAGTTGCCTTTTCAGTGTGTCATAGCCAGAATTGGCCATACCTGCCAAACTGATGACAGCTTGCACAGGTTTGTCTTGGGCCACTTGTAATGCCATCAAACCACCGATGCTGTGCCCTGCCAAAATCACATGTTTGAATTGTGTGGATAATTCATCAACCCAAACTTTGGCATCATCCACATAATCTTTGAAGCGAAGTTGACTCATGTCCACTTTGGATTCGGTGCTGGCACCAATGCCCCGTTTGTCATAACGCAAGGTTGCATAGCCTGCTTGGTACAGATCTTGAGCCAACATCAAATAGGCGTTGCTTTTCATCTGTGCCTGGTTTCCATCTCGGTCTGTTGGTCCAGAACCGGCAATGATCAAAATCACTGTGTCGCTGTCTTTGGGTTTAGCCAGGCTGCCATGGATGACGTGGCCTTTAACTGTTATGCTGGTTTCAGTATCTTGCCATGCTTGAGATTGGGTGGAGAATAACAGGGCGCACAATAAAAGTGCAGAATTTAATTTTTGCATATGATTACTCGTTGATTACTACTATTTAGACTATCATCTAAATAATGGTATCGCAAGCATTACCAAACAAATCGTGAATCACTGACTTGTTGGTTGAGTTTTTTGTGCAAGGCAATCAAAACTGGTTTTTCTAAATAGGGGATATGGATGCTGTGTAAAGCGATGTTAGAACCGGCTGTATCTATCCACAACTTGCCGTGGTTGTTGCGGCGATCAAAAGGAGATTCAGACAGGTGTATGGTTTGAATTTTATTGATCTTTACTACACTGATGGTATGAAATAAAATGCCACTGCGAAAGGCTATCAAATGATCATTGTGCGCGAAACGTGCTTTTTTCGTCCATGCCTTGGCATACCAAAGCCAAAGCGGAAAACTCAATAATGCAAAGGCCGCTTGAGTCGTCCAAACCACAGAAAGTAAGGCTATCAGAACGGTTAAAAAAGCACTGATTTTTTTCAGTAAGCGAATCCATGCTCGTGCAGAAAGGCTTTGCCACTCGAGGTCTGCCATGTTGATGTGTGGCTCTATGGTTTGAATCAATGGATTAACTTCATTGGGTTTAATCATGGGTGCAATCCAGCGCATGACCATGCCCGTTTGTGCGGTTACGCCCCCTGCTGTCTCCATGCTGATACTTTGGCGTTTAATCAACTGATGCAATATAGAATTTTTGATTCTTATCAGTTGAATGCGTTTAATCGGAATGTTCGCAGTAAGGCGAGTCAGTAAGCCCATTTCTGCATGTAGTTTTTTGTTTTCTTCTCGTAAAGTGAACCCATGGAGTTTGAGGTGGGCCATGATGATGGATACCAACCAGACTGCAAACAGTGTAATAACGCCAAAAACAGCATAATTGATAACCTTACTTTCAATCATGGTCATGGTTTTGATCTGCATGACCAGTCCCAGTAAAAAATTAGCGAATTGGTGTTGTAATTGTTCACTTTGCATGGCAAAGCCAAAAACAGCAGCCAATGGGATCAAAGCTTGCCAGTGGATGCTGCCATAACGTGTCACGTCACCTGATGACATTTGCAGGAGTGGTTCAGTCTCAAGAGTGGCTTCTTTAGCTGGTGGAACGTCATCATCTTGTTGATGTGTATGTTCTTTTTGTAAGTTGTTTCCAGCGTGCTTGATGGCGTGCTGGATATCTTCCACTTGTTGGCGGTTGATGACACGAATGATGGCCTCCGGTTTGCTGCCCGAAGCAGATTCGATTTGTAAGGTCGCTACTTTAAAGATGTTGTGAAGTGGATTTTTTTCAATGTTGACGTTTTGTATGCGATCGTAGGGAACTTGCCTGAGAGACTTGAATAAAATACCACTTTTAACGACTATGCGGTCCTCTTCTAACCAATAGTGGTAAAACCAATATTGGGCAATGGTTCCAATTGAGGCCAATGCTGCAATCCCATAAAACACCCATTCTCCGCTGTAATGGGTGCCGCCTAAATAGTAACTGGCAACCAAGGGTACAATCAGTTTTTTAACTGCTTCAAAAAAAATAAAAAGCGGTGAGGAGGGGTGTAAGCTGATGGCCTCAGTTTTTGGTTCAAAATGGTCGCTCATACACTGTCGCCTTGATTGGTAACAATCAATTCATGACGTAAGTCAGCCGCATCCTCAGCAGTTAACCCATGTAGTGTTACTGAGGCATCACGGGTGCCTGCTGTGTGAACTATCAACTTCGATAGCCCACGCCTTCGTTCAAAAGGGCCTGTGGTGATGTCAATGTGTTGAACGCGGTTGCGCGGCAAGCAAATCATTTGACGCCAAAAAACACCGCGATTAATCATCAAGCCTTCTTCAGTTAGCCCATATTGATAACGTTTGATGTAAGCACGGCTATAAGCATGAAACAGTATGCCAACCAGTACCCAAATTGACAGTGAAATGATGACAGCATGATACCAATCAAAATCTGCAGCAAAATAAGTCAAAATAAAGGCGGGTATTAAAGTGATCGCTGTCCAAATCCAATTGATGATTAAAATCATCGGCAAATAGGCATCAGCCAAAGGTCTGAAAGAGAAAGTTTTCATTTAGTGCTCTTTGAGGGTGACCTGCTTAAGTGACAGGCAGGCCACACTGGTAAAGTTGGTTTATTGTTTGTCAGATAAGTGCATCAAGGGCAGCGGTTGAGGTGAATTGCTGTCGATGAAATAAATTTTAGATGCAGGGTCTTTTGAGATGGCTTTCAAAGCTTCAAGAGACTGCAGTTTGACGTAATTTGGGTTACTGCCAATGGCGGTGTTGATTTTTTCAATCTCGTAAGCCTGGGCATCGGCCAAAAGTCGACGTTGTTGTGCTTCCTCTTCGGCTGCTTTGCGCTGGGCTTCTGCCATGGCAATCAACTGTTGTTGCTCCGTTTTATAACGCTCTAATTCGGCTTTTTGTTTTTCCACTTCCTGCTCACGTTCTTTTTTGGCTTCAATCGCTTTGGTAATAAAGGGTGGCAATGAAATATCTCGAATTAAAACGGCAGACACTAAAATGCCTTTTGGCTCCAGGTATTCTGCTAAGCCACCGGTTAAGTCTGCTTGTAGTTTTTCTTGGGTTTCTTCTAAGAAAAAGTCTTCAGCTCGTTTGATAGATTTACCCTGCTCACGCAACAGAGAACGCAGTTTGGGTTTAAGTTGTACTTCTAGCATGTTGTCTATTGAACCAGTTTCCTTCAAAATGTTAGATGCCATGGCGCCATTCAAACGGTATTGAACAGAGACATCTATCCTTGTTTGTAGTTGATCTTGAGACGGGACTTGTGCTTGCTCTTTGTGGGTCTTTTCCCGGATATCAAATTTATGGAATTTTAATAATGGATTGACAGGTATATTTAAACCTTCACCATAAGCATCACTTTGTACCGCACCGAACAAAGTGCCGACAGCAACATGACCTGCGGGTACTGAAACCCAGAAACGTGAACCGACAGCCAGAACCAAGAATACAATGGCTACGGGAATAATGACAGTATATGGTATTTTTTGACTCATTGAGTTTCTCCTCTAACTTTAATGAAAAAGGATTATAGCAGAAATGTTTGATTCATTGCTTGTCCCATAGGTCATGTGAAGAGAAGTAAGAAGAACTAATCTAGGTGGCTGTTTTCTTGCTCCATTTCGTCATCCATACCTTGTAAATGGGCACCTAATTCATCTATTTCACATATCAAGGCAAACCCCGATTCATTGATGATGCGGTTTTCTGCATATTGGGCAATGAGTTCGGCAGCATCTTGGTCTTTACAAACAGCAAAAACAGTGGGGCCAGAGCCAGAAATGCCAGTGGCTAAAGCGCCTTGTGAGCGGGCATAATCGCGAAATAAACTGAAGTGAGGGAGTAAAGCTTCACGGTGTGGTGCTGCCAATAAGTCATATAAGTGTTCTGCAGCTAAGTCATCAGCACCAAGGTTTAATGCTTGAATGAATACCGCTAAATTTTTGGCGTGGTTAATGGCGGTTTCTAAGGGTACATGTTTTGGCAGAATGGCACGTGCAGACTCAGTTAAAACTTCTGAGCCGTTGTAGAACAATACCATTTTCCAGTGTTGTGGAAAAGGCACAGGAATAATTGGTAATTCCTCTGATTGCGTCATCAATTGGAAGCCGCCTGTTAAACAGGGTGCCACATTATCCATACAAGGCGATCCAGTATAAACGGCTTCTAATTCTGCTGCCAAAACCAATAATTCCTTTAAGCTCAGCATGTCATCAAAATAATGGTTGGCTGCCAATAAGGCTGCTACGATGGTGGCACCACTTGAGCCCAATCCACTACCAACAGGCAAATTTTTGATTAATTCTAAATGTATCGGTGCTTTGGCTTCATGTAATTTATCGTGCGCTGCTTTGACCCGTTTGAAGGCCAGGCAGGCTAAATTGTTTTCATCATTGGGTACATCTGCTGCATGTTTTCCTGTTACTTCAAAACTGAAGTCTTCAGTTTCATATATAGATACAACATCTCCTAAAGGCTCACCGTCAATGGGTCGTACCGCCAGACCAAGAACATCAAAGCCAACAGAGAAGTTGCCTATGGTTATGGGCGCGAATGATTGAATGATATTTTGGTCTTGATTTGACATGCGCACGCTTAAAAAAATTAATATTGTGACACACTGTGTCACTTTTTTCATGAGAAATAAATAGAAGTTAAATGTTGGTCTGAAATGTAAACTTTTTTAAAACTCTCATTCTCCCAAGTGACGTGGTTAATAACTTAAATATCAATGAGACAGGAGGTTTTTTTCTTTTTTGAAGGTCAACAAGTGTGATGGCTGTCACATATTTTGTGATATCCTGTCCATTGCCTTAATAGGCAGCGTGAACCATTAAATTAATATTTTGAGAGTGCTATGAACCAAACTTCCCCCTTTAAGTTGTTTGTATTTTTTGCTGTGTTACTGAGTGGATCAGTATTCGCTGCAAAAGGTAAAGACGGAAATGACACAATTGCTGCTAATACAGTGGTCAATTATTACGATTCGGTAACCAATATCCAAAACGGTGCCAATGTAATTGTAACTGTAAACAATATCAACACCCTGACAGACATTCAGGGCTTGTATACAGATGCCAACTTGTCAGCTGGTGATAAAGTGATGTTGTACCAAGCACAAGGTGCTACGTACAGTACGGCAAATGACTCCAGTCCTACTTACGGCGCTTTTAATTTGAATGCAGCGGGTCGGTATGAAGTTCACGAAGTGCTGTCCGTATCGGGAAATGACATCACGTTAGCAGAATTTGGTAATTTGTGTACAGCAGATCAATTGATTTATTCTTTTGACTTAACAAAGACTCAATTGATACGTATGCCTCAATTCAATGATCTGACTATTAACGGTGGTTCTGTCGTTTCTGCCGCTCCGTGGAATGGCAGCACTGGTGGTATTGTGGCAATTGATGTGGCAGGTATATTAAATCTAGCTGGCCAAATAGATGTTTCTGGTTTAGGTTTTAGAGGTGGTGTTTTAGAAAATTCATCAAGCCCTTCAGGAGCTGATAGGCCATCATACTATTACATTAACCAAGAAGATGGTGCAGAAAAAGGAGAGGGTATTCTGGGTTTTCAAGCAGAATATGATGCTTATGGAGGGCGATATGGCCGTGGTGCACCAGCCAATGGTGGCGGTGGTGGAAATGGTCACAACGCTGGTGGTGGCGGTGGAGCCAATGGCGGTGACATAGCAGATTGGAATGGCCAAGGAAACCCAAATTTGTCAGATAACTCATGGACAGCTGCATGGGATATAGACGGTACATTAACCTCTGCAACCACTTCTTCTGGTGGTGGCCGAGGTGGTTATACCTATGGTTCAAGTAATCAAAATGCATTAACTGTCCCGCCAGGTGATACTAATTGGGGTGGAAACAGTCGAAGAGAAAGGGGGGGGATGGGTGGTAGGCCATTGCCTTTTGATGATGCTGGTAGGCTGTTCTTTGGCGGCGGCGGCGGTGCTGGAGACGGTAACAACAATCAAGGCGCAAATGGTGGTGCTGGCGGAGGTTTGGTGTTTATAACGGCAGCAACTGTGTCAGGTGCAGGTTCAATTCTTGCTAATGGGTTAGACGGAGAGGACACGCAAGGTGGTGGTAATAATGACGCACCTGGTGGCGCCGGTGCGGGTGGTACCGTTGTGATAGCGTCAACTACACTTTCAGGTATTGGTATCAGTGCTAATGGTGGTGCTGGTGGTAATCAATTAACTATTGGCGATGAAAATGAAGGTCCTGGTGGCGGTGGCGGTGGCGGCGTCATTTCGGTATCTGGTGGTGTAATTGCCACTTCAGCATTAGGTGGTGTGAACGGTACTACAGCATCTACAGCAATGACTGAGTTTATTCCCAATGGTGCAACTATGGGAGCTGTAGGTCAGCCAGACGAACTGACTTCTCCAGAAGCTGATTTGCCTATTTGTGTGGCAACTGCTGATTTGGCCATCACTAAAATGGACAGTGTAGATCCAGTTAATCCGGGTGGTGCATTGACTTATACCATTCGAGTTGATAATGCAGGTCCTGCTGCTGCCAGTAATGTGGTTGTTACTGAATCATTGCCAGCTGGCGTGACTTTGGTATCAACATCAGGCTGTGCTGAAGATCCTAATGGTGTACCGACTTGTAGTTTGGGTGATATTCCAGCAACAGGCTTTGCGACTTATACAGTGGCCGTGACTGTGAATAACAATGCCACAGGCACGTTAACCAATAATGTTTCTGTGACTTCAGACACGCCAGATCCTGATACATCGGATAACAACACAGATGAAACTACTACTGTAAATCCTCAGGCTAACATTTCTATCACCAAATCTGACAGTGTCGATCCAGTTAATCCAGGTGGCGCATTGACTTACACTATACGTGTTGATAATGCCGGTCCTGCCACTGCCAATAATGTGGTGGTCACTGAATCATTACCAGCAGGCGTGACTTTTGTATCAACATCAGGTTGTACAGAAGATCCTGCAGGTGTTCCTACCTGTAGTTTGGGTAACATTGCATCAGGTGGGTTTGCGACTTATACAGTTGCTGTCAATGTTAATAACAATGCAACGGGAACGTTAACCAATAATGTTTCGGTGACATCAGATACACCAGATCCTGACACATCAGATAACAACACCGATGAAACAACGGGTATTAATGACGAAGCCGATTTATCCATCACTAAAACAGACAGTGTTGATCCGGTTAATCCAGGTGGCGCATTGACTTACACCATACGTGTTGATAATGCGGGTCCTGCCACAGCCAGTAATGTGGTTGTTACTGAATCATTACCTGCCGGCGTGACTTTTGTATCAACATCAGGTTGTACAGAAGATCCTGCAGGTGTGCCTACTTGTAGTTTGGGTAACATTGCATCAGGTGGGTTTGCCACTTATACAGTGGCTGTCAATGTCAATAACAATGCATCGGGTACATTAACAAATAATGTATCGGTGACATCGGATACCACAGATCCTGACACGTCAAACAATAACACCGATGAAACAACAGGTGTTAATGATGCGGCAAATTTATCCATCACCAAAACTGACAGTGCTGATCCTGTGACACCGGGTGATGCGCTGACGTACACCATTCGTGTTGATAATGCAGGTCCTGCCACAGCCAGTAATGTGGTTGTTACTGAAGCATTGCCAGCTGGTGTGACTTTGGTGTCAACATCAGGTTGTACTGAAGATCCTAATGGTGTACCAACGTGTAGCTTGGGTAACATTGCATCAGGTGGGTTTGCAACTTATACCGTTGCAGTTAATGTGAATAACAACGCCTCTGGTACTTTGACCAATAATGTGTCAGTGACTTCTGATACGCTGGATCCTGATACTTCGGATAACAATACAGATGAAACAACAGTGGTTGGTGATGCGGCGAACTTGTCTATCACCAAAACAGACAGTGCCGATCCTGTGACAGCGGGTGATGCTTTGACCTACACCATTCGTGTTGACAATGCTGGCCCCAATACAGCCAATAATGTGGTGGTCACTGAATCATTGCCTGCTGATGTGACTCTGGTTTCAACATCAGGTTGTACAGAAGATCCAAGTGGTGTACCAACATGTAGCTTGGGTAACATTGTATCAGGTGGATTTGCGACTTATACCGTTGCAGTTAATGTTAATAACAATGCAACTGGAACATTGACCAATAATGTGTCAGTGACTTCTGATACGCCAGATCCAGATACTTCGGATAACAACACAGATGAAACAACGGGTGTCAATGAAGAAGCAGATTTGTCTATCACCAAAACTGACAGTGCCGATCCTGTGACGCCGGGTGATGCTTTGACCTACACCATTCGTGTTGATAATGCGGGTCCTTCATTGGCCAGCAACGTTGTAGTGACAGAAGTATTGCCAGCTGGTGTGACTTTTGTGTCAACAGTGGGCTGTACTGAAGATCCCAATGGCGTGCCCACTTGTAGTTTGGGTGACATTGCATCAGGTGGATTTGCGACTTATACGGTTGCTGTCAATGTTAATAACAACGCATCCGGTACTTTAACCAATAATGTGTCTGTAACTTCAGATACCACCGATCCAGATACGTCAAATAACAACACCGACGAAACAACTGGTCTGAATGATGCGGCAAATTTATCCATCACTAAAACTGACAGTGCCGACCCTGTGACACCGGGTGATGCGCTGACGTACACCATTCGAGTTGATAATGCAGGTCCAAGTACAGCCAATAATGTGGTTGTTACTGAAGCATTGCCAGCAGATGTGACTTTGGTGTCAACATCAGGTTGTACAGAAGATCCTAATGGTGTACCAACGTGTAGCTTGGGTAACATTGCATCAGGTGGGTTTGCAACCTATACCGTTGCCGTGACAGTCAATAACAACGCCTCAGGAATATTAACCAATAATGTTTCGGTAACATCAGATACGCCAGATCCTGACACTTCAGACAACAACACCGATGAAACCACTATTATTGGTGACGCGGCTAACTTGTCTATTACAAAAACTGACAGTGTCGATCCGGTTAATCCCGGTGGTGCTTTGACCTATACCATACGTGTTGATAATGCCGGTCCTGCCACTGCAACCAATGTGGTGGTTGCTGAAACATTACCAACTGATGTGACTTTGGTTTCAACATCAGGTTGTACTGAAGATCCAAATGGTGTGCCAAACTGTAGTTTGGGTGACATTGTTTCTGGTGGTTTTGCACAATACACAGTTGCAGTAACTGTCAATAACAACGCCACAGGCACATTAACCAATAACGTTTCTGTAACATCAGATACACCAGATCCAGATACATCGGATAACAACACCGATGAAACTACTGGTGTCAATGCCCCATCGTTAGAAGTTGAAAAGTCGATGACCAACAATGCAGATGAAGATGGCAGTGGGACAGTCACATTGGATGACACTTTGACATATACCATTACGGCAACAAATAACGGTGACACTGTGTTAAATAATGTGGTTGTATCTGACCCAATGATTACGCCAAGCAGTACCAGTTGTCTGACTTTGGCTATTGGCGCTGAGTGTCAATTAGTGGGTACATATGTGGTACAACAAAGTGATGTTAACAATGGGCAAGTGGAAAATACTGGAACAGGTGAGTCAGATGAAACTTCTCCAGAAACAGATGTTGTGGTAACAGTTATTGGTGTTAACCCTGATTTGAGTATCGATAAAACGTTAACTGCTAACGCTGATGAAGATGGCAATGGTGTTGTAACATTAGGTGACACCGTGACGTTCACCATTGTGGCGACCAATACAGGTAATGTGGACTTGAACAATGTGGTTGTTGATGATGACATGATCACACCGGGTTCAACATCATGTCTGTTGGTGCCTGTGGGTGGTACCTGTACTTTGGTTGGTACCTATGTGATTCAACAGTCTGATGTCGATAATGGCCAATTGACCAATATCGCCACAGCAGGTTCTGATGAAACTGGACAGCAGTCTGACACCACTGATTTAACCATAACAGTTGGCTTCCCGCCAGAGCCAGCCATGGTTCCAAGTAGCACGGTATGGGGTCAGTTGTTGATGGTGTTGATGATGATGGGGTTGGGTTTAGTTGTTGTCAGAAGACAACACTGATCATTCACTCCCCATAAAAAAAGGCCTGTTGATTGATGTCAACAGGCCTTTTTTAATGGGAGTTTGTTAATCTAATTATTTGTCACTTAAGTCAAAACCAAAGTTTTCAGAAGTGTTGGCAGAGAGTGCTGTAACCACAACCCATGCTGCCACATTTTGTGCCAATTCTTTGGGGTCAATTTTATCCAATGTGTCATTGGCTGTATGGTGGTAGTCGAAGTACTTTGTGCCGTCTTGTTTCAGCCCAAATACGGCCATGCCCGCAGCACGCATTGGAATCAAGTCAGCACCTGATGATGCTTCATTGCCAGCGTATTCAATCCCTAAAGGTTGTAATAATTGCATCATTTCATGAACCAAAGGCATGGCTTTTTCGTCCATGCGTGTACCAAAGGCATAAATGGTGCCTGCGCCAAAATCAGACTCGCCGCCGAAGATGTGTTGCTTCATTTCTTCTTTGTGCGCTTCGTGATAGGCTTTAGCACCTGACAAACCGTTTTCTTCATTGGCCCATAAGACGACGCGAATGGTGCGTTTGGGTTGGCCAATGTGGTCTTTAATCAATTTAGCTGCTGCCATGGTGATGCCACAACCTGAAGCATCATCAATCGCGCCAGTGCCTAAATCCCATGAGTCCAAGTGACAACCAATCACGATGTATTCGTCTGGCTTTTCTGAGCCAATGATGTCACCGATGACATTGTGAGAAACGTAATCGCCATCGAACCTTGAACCCAATGTATATTTCAGTGTGACGGGTTTGCCACGGTTAAGCATATTAACCAATAAATCTGCATCAGGGTTAGAAATGGCACCAGCTGGAACTGCAGCCACATCAGCTTCATACTTCATGGCACCCGTGTGTGGTGTCCGGTTGTTGTCTGTGCCAATAGAGCGAATGATGGCACCGATGCCACCTTTTGCTGCTGTGACTTGTGCCGTAGTGCTGCGCGCACCCACGGCTTTACCATAGCCTGAGCCGTCTTTGTGACGTTCCATGCGGTTGCTGATGAAGGTGATTTTTCCTTTGACCAGAGCAGGATCGGCACTTTTTAATTCATCAATGGTATTGAAATGCACCACTTCGCCTGTGATGCCTTCGTTTGGTGTGGGCGATGATTTACCCAAAGCAGTAATGGTCAAAGTTTGTTTGAAAGGAGATATAATTTCAGCCGTTTCAACACCACGAACCCAGCGCTTGAGTGGAGCAGCTTCCAGTGTCACGCGATCAAACCCCAGTGATTTAAATTTGGCCTCTCCCCAAGCCACAGCCTTGGCATCGCCAGGGCTGCCTGCCAAACGCGCCCCCACTTCTGTGGTTAAAGATTCTGTGATGTCATACGCCAAAGGGTCGGTTAAGGCATGGTCACGTAATGTGGCTACTTGGTCTAAAAAATCAGTGGTGTAAAAGTCATTTGTGGCTGATTTTGAATCATCAGAAGCGCCACTGGCCGCAGTCATGAGCACCAAGGGCAGTAGTAATTTTTTCATTATATTTCTCTGTGGGTATTAAAGTGCACAGATTGTAACCGAAAAATTAAAGCCTTAAAAATTTCAATTTCGACTTTTTATTAAGGTAAATTTAAATGATTACCGATTTAGGCTGTTGGTGTGGCTGGTATTTCAACATAGAAATTGCTTTGTCATTTGATTGGTAGTGACCAAAGGGATGACTCATTGTTGGTGCTGTAAAATTATTAATCTGTTTGTCACAGCTACTGACCACAGCTTATTGATCTTTATGTTTGGAGTCAATGGCTGCAATTTATTTTTAGGGTTGGTGTTTAAGGTGTCGGTGCTTGAAACCCATTTTTAAAAATAGGCAGTTCTGCAGTGTAAACACTTTTGTGGTTGCCGACTCTGTTGGCCACGCTGCTGGTGGCGTGGTTTTTGCCATCGGTACTGACATGGAAACCGAATTGGCCCACGTCCCATGGGCTTTGGTCACGGTTATGGGCAACGATTTGTTCTTTCAGAAGGTAAAGGTCATCGCTGATGCCATCATAATTGGGGTTGATGCTGTAGTGGTATATTCTGCCTTTTTGGTTGTTACTGAAATGTGATCCGATCAATAACTCTGTACTGCCAAAGTATTCATCTCCATTGGCCGCAATTGAACCGCCAAAAAACTCACCACTGGTTCCGGTCTGAATCTGAGGTTCTATTCGTTGAACCTGTAGGCTGTTAAACCACACGTATGCTGATCCTTTGGGTCGGTTGTTTTGGTCTTTCTCATAAGGTGCTGTCGCCATGATGATGCGGTTGTTGTTGGGTTGTTTTATCACTTCTACATCATAGCCAAATTGGGCGCTGCGCTCTCTGTAATCTGGGTAAGCAATACCGCAGCAAGACCAAGTTTGCGTTAAGTTGTCTCGTGTAAGCACATGAATCGCCCCCATGTCTGTGCCGTCGTTATTGGGTAAGGTGTGATCATCATCACCAGGCGCGCCGGCAATAATCGTAGAGCCATCAATTGAAACTGAATGCCCAATCTGGTCGACAGAGGTTAAAGTGTCTAAGTAGGCCATGCCAGTTTGTACTGGCTCTTCTTCCCACTGATGGCCTGGGCCTGCGAGTTTTTTGAAAACGGTGACACCACCTGTGGCTCGGGTTTGACCCATAACTTGATGTCGTTTGAAGTCATCACCTACGACCAGGACCCAAAGCTCGGCATCGATTTCTGAAATATAATCGTAATTGAGTGCAATTGATGAACCAAAATTTTGACTGATTAAATTAACACCAGTGAATTTTTCCTGTTGAACAAAAACACCCATGTCATCTAAGTGCCACGCATATACAGCTCCATTGTCTAAGTTCACATCATCATCTTTCAAGGCAGATGCCACCACCCAAAGTTCACCTGTGTCATGTTTTCTTTCAATGTCTACAGATGAACCCAGCTCGTCACGTAAGCCAGCATCGTCAGCATAAAGTGTTTGGTAAAGTAGCCATTGCCCCGAGGAATTGTTGTAAATGTAAACTGCACCCGCATCAGTGTCTTGATCGTCATTTAAGGGGTCACCAACCGCCATCCATTCATCCATGATGGCCATCCCGTCACCATATCCGCTGAATGTGAGTGGTGTGGGTTGCAGGTCATTAACCCATTCAGTATCAGCAATGGCTGCCTGATAAGCGGAAGCTAAAATAATACAGGCGATGATTTTATTCATGTGTCCTCTCCAATAGGCTTGTAATTATCATAATGGGCCAAAGCGCTGTTGTTAAGGAATATTTAGAAAACCGTGAGCGTTTAATATTTATTTAAAAAATTAAAATGTGTGGCCCACTGTTATTATTGCTTATTGACGCAGAGGTGGAAAGAAATTGGGCAAGGTGGGAAGTTCAATTGGGCAAGTAAATCACTTCGCCTATTCGGACAGTGTTTCCTGACTTATTGTTTATGGATTGAATGGCCGCAATGCTGGTTCCGAATTTTGAGGCGATACCACTCAGTGTGTCACCCGATTGAACCACATGCTTTTTACCTTTGGCTTGTGCTGCTATCCATGTATTAGGTGGCGGACTTTGATAAAAGTAATTCCTGATGCCATCAGCAATTTGTTGCGTTAGTTTCTTTACGTGTGCCGCGCTTTTCAAGTTCTTTTCATCATTTGGGTTGCTGATATAGCCTGTTTCAACCAGCATGGATGGCACATCCGGCGATTTCAGTACCAAAAAGTTGGCTTGACCAAAACCATGGCCATGAAGTTTAACTACTTTCTTCAGTGATGCGTGTACCGCTTGTGCCGCTTTGTGGCTTTCTTCCATGGCAGCATTTTGTGATAGGTCGTAAAGAACCTGTGACAGCACGTCTTTTTTATCTTCTATCACCACTCCACCAATGGAATCAGATTTGTTTTCCGATGCAGCCAACCATTTAGCCGCTTCAGAAGAGGCACCGCGCTGTGACAATATATAAACGGATGCACCATTCACTTTGCGGCTGTGGAAGGCGTCAGCGTGAATAGATACAAACAGGTCGGCATTATTCTTGCGGGCTTTTTCAAATCGTTTGCGGTGTTTGATGTAATAATCACCTTCTCGAATGATAAGGGCTTTCATGCCTTTTTGTTGGTTGATGGTTTTGGCCAGTTGATTAGCGATATTCAATGTCACTACTTTTTCTTTTGTACCAGCAGCGCCTATGGCCCCTGGGTCTTCACCACCATGGCCAGCATCAATGGCAATGATCACGTCGCGATTTTTCTTTGTGACCTTGGCGACAGTTTTCTCAACCTTGGCTTTTTGTTGACTGACATCCACTACCAAACGGTGGCCGTATTTATCTGTAGGTTTGAGTAAAAAACTTTTGTTATCCGATTTTTCATTCAAATCCAGAACGATGCGTAATTGGTTGTCTTTATTGCTGTAACGGACATTCTTGACGGCTTTGTTCTTTTTAACCTTTAAACGGGTATTGAGTTTGCTTTTGGGCATATCAATCACCACGCGAGGCGGGTTGTCTAATTCAAAAAGTTTGTACTCAGTTTTGCCACTTAAATCAAAAACCACACGAGTATGCTCAGGTCCTGACCACACACGCATGCCTTCAACCTCGGCAGCATTTAGCCAGGTTGAACACATAAACAGAATGATGGCAGTTAAGGTTTTTCTCATGTTTTTTCTCAAATCGTCAGATAAGTTTATGTAAATTTTTCTTTTAATTCAAGTTTTAATGACCTAAATCAGCAAGATAGGGTGTTAATTTGATGTGATTGTTAAAGTTCTGTTGGAGGTGTTTCCGCCGAAACTGATCTCTTTATTGGCTTTTGGTAGCACGCCGGTACCTTTTTCGGGCCATTCAATGATTAAGATGTGTTGTGGATTAATTAGGTCTTCTATGCCTAAGAAATACAATTCTTCAGGATCGCTTAAACGGTATAGGTCCATGTGTACATAGGTTACTGCGCCTACTTGGTATTGCTCAAATAATGTATAAGTTGGGCTTTTGATGTGTTCTTTGACACCTGCAACTTTGAGTAAAAACTGTGTGAAAGTTGTTTTTCCCATACCCAAATCACCACGTAAAAAAATCACATCGCCTGCTTTCAGCTGTGGGTACAGTTTTTGTGCCACTTGTTCAAGTTGTGGCAGGGTGGAGGTGTCATGCTTTTTCATGCCGGCAAGTGTAAATGGAGTTCTTCTAAAATACCAGATGCAGTGAAACAAATTCTTTGTCTGCTTTTCTCACCAGTCAATGCATGCCATAAAACAGCAAGCTGTGCTGCTTGTGCTGTGGGGTGACCTTGTGCGATTAAGCCTGCAACCATGCCGGCTAACACATCGCCGCTGCCAGCTGTGGCCAATGCATCAGAACCATAAGGGCAAATGTAAGTATTGGAACCACTACATATGATACTGCCACTGCCTTTGAGGATTACGGTGGCTTGATATGTTTGGTTCAATTGTTGTGCTGCTTTGATTCGGTTTGCTTGTACTTCTTGCACATGACAATGAAGCAATCTGGCAGCTTCCAAGGGGTGTGGTGTGATGACGTCGTTGGCATTTAATTGACCTTTTTGCAACAGTGCCAGTCCATCGGCATCTATCACCTTGGGTAATTGCATGTTGATTAGCTGGTTGAACAGCTGTTTTGACCATGTGGATTGTCCCATGCCCATGCCAATGGCCAATACATCTGCCGGTTTTTGAGGTAACTCGGGATGCAGTTCGCGTAATGCATCAAAGGCATGCGTCATGATTTCTGGATGTTGTAAGGGTATCGTGACACTGTGTTGTTTATCTGTGACGGCAGTGACAGCGCCGGCGCCACTTTTTAACACCGCGTAGGCTGCCAGCTGAACAGCGCCCATCATGCCCGCTTGCCCACCAGCAGTCCAAACATGTCCGAATCGACCTTTGTGGCTGTTATGTTGCCTTTGGGCAATCAGTTGTGTCAGTTGTGATTCATGTAATAAATGGGCGGCTATAGGTAGGTGTTGATAGCAATTGCTATCGACATTGAGGCGTTCGGTGATGATCATGCCGCAATGGTCTTTGCCATTCAATGTATATAAACCAGGTGGGTTGGTCAGTATAGCAATGGTGGTTTTGGCTTTTACAGCGCAGCCCATTACTTGGCCAGTATCACCATTGAGACCACTGGGAATGTCTATAGCAAATACAGGAGCAGATTGCTTGTTCATCCAGTTGATCGCAGCAGCGTAAGCGCCAGTAACATTTTGATTCAAGCCTGATCCAAAAACAGCATCTATGACACAATCAAAAGTATCGCCCGGCGCGCTGTTAATCACTGGGCCAATATAAGCTTCGGCCGCCAGACTGGCATCTCCCTTGAGTTCTTTGGCGGGTTTTAATGGCCAAAGGGTGACATTTTGACCGTTGTGGCGCGCCAATTCAGCCACCACCCAACCGTCGCCACCATTGTTACCTGGCCCAGCAATGACCAAAATATTGTTGAATTTTTTGACGTGTTGGAAAATCGCTTGAGCGGCATGTTGCATCAATTCATAGGAGTCGGTGCCCAGATGGTCTGCAGCCAGTTGATCTATGGCTTTGGCTTGGCTGTTGTTGTACAGTAGACTGTTCATGGTTTAATTGTAGCGAATCATCTCAATTGAGCCAAGCAATACCATAATGAACCTATGTAAATAAGGATGCCTTATAATGGGCGCAACGTGTTGTATTAATTTGGAAATGACTCAAAAAACGCAAACAGAAATTCATTCAAAAGCAGGGGTGTCGCAACTGAAAGCTGACATCAAAGCTTGGGCAATTGAACTGGGTTTTCAAGACATGGGTATCAGTGACTTGGATTTGTCAGAAGCCGGTGATTATTTGAACCAATGGGTGGCCAAGCAATACCACGGTGATATGGATTATATGCACAAGCACGGAAGCAAAAGATACACGCCTGAAGAAATGATTCCTGGAACGATGAGTATCATTTCATTGCGTTTAGACTATATGAATACGGGATTGACGCCGTATCGAGAAATCCTTGAGCAAAGTGATAAAGGCGCCGTTTCACGTTATGCCTTGGGGCGTGATTACCACAAAGTCATTCGCAAAAAACTCAAGCAATTGGCTCAAAAGATTGAACAGGCGATTGGTGCGTTTGGTTACCGAGTTTTTACTGATTCTGCGCCTGTGATGGAAAAAGCGATTGCAGAAAAGGCTGGTTTGGGTTGGATAGGCAAACACAGCAATTTGTTGAACAGCAAGGCAGGGTCCTATTTTTTTCTGGGTGAGATATATACAGACTTGCCATTGCCGCCGGATGAAAAAGCGACATTTCACTGTGGTTCCTGTAGAAAATGTTTAGATGCCTGTCCCACAGATGCCATAGTGGCGCCTTTTCAAGTTGATGGCCGTCGATGTATTTCGTATTTGACGATTGAGAATCACGGTGAAATCCCGCTGGAATTCAGAAAAGCGATGGGTAACCGTATTTACGGCTGTGATGATTGTCAGATGGTTTGCCCTTGGAATAAATTTACTGAAAACACACGGGTTGAAGATTTCGCACCCAGACATGATTTGGATGCACCTGATTTGTTGGTGTTATTTGCCTGGACTGAAGCGGAGTTTTTACAAAAGACGGAAGGTTCCCCAATAAGAAGAATAGGCTATTTGGCTTGGTTACGGAACATAGCAGTGGCTTTGGGTAATGCTGAAGGTGGGAAAGAAGTGATTGATGCTTTGCAAGCGAAAAAAGGCATTGTCAGTAATGAAATGGTGATTGAGCATATAGACTGGGCTTTGATGCAATATCAGTTTTAATCATAAAGTTAATTATTGAAAAATGGGTCATTGGTCGACAACAGTTGCCTTTTGCCACTAATATATGTCTAAAAAAGGAGTGTATTGATGAACAAAGAATTAATGATTATGGCAGGCGTCTTTCTGTTGGTGATTTTGTTAGCTGTTTTTGACGGCAGTGGTGCGCCTGGAGTTACGGGTGTGTCACAAGGATCCAGTTCGCCAGTTAATTATTCAAGGCAGTCTGATCAGCGTTCAAGTCAAGCCGCTGTGGCGTCTTCAAGTAAGTCTGAAAAATCATGTAACTACAATGGTATTGAATTAAAAGGAAAGGTTCAGTTTGTTGATTCATTTCCGGATTTAAAAATCGAATACGTCAGTTCTTTCAGTGACATAGATGTTCAGTTTGTGAGTTCTTTTCCAGATGATTGTGGTGAATGGCAAGAGGTTTCTTCATTTCCAGATTTCAAAGTGCAGGTGGTTACATCATTCCCTGACATCAAAGTTAAGAAAGTCAGTTCATTTCCTGGTATGAATTAAAGCCCTGAAATTGATTCAGGGCCAGTCAAGTCTCAGCCCTTATTCGGCTGATTTACCTACCATAGACATGAGTCCATCATAGTCAATTGGGCCCATGTGTTTTTCATGTTTGTTGCCCTCTTTGTCATAGACAATGGTCGTGGGCAAACCTAAGCCGCCTTCTTCCGCAAAAGCCGGTGGGTTATAAACATCGATGGTCAGTATCGGGTAGTTGATGTCGAAGTCATTAACGAAATTTTGTAACTTTTCAATTTCAGAATCCTCGTAAGCGATGCCTAAAATTTGTACGTCGGGATTGTTAGATTGGAACTTAATCAGCTCAGGCATTTCATCGCGACAAGGTCCGCACCAAGTGGCCCAATAGTTAAGAACCAGCCATTTGCCTCGGTAGTCTGATGCTTGAACCGGTTCACCTTGGAGGTTGGTCAATGTGAAGCTTATGGCATCACTGTTTACAGCTTGAGTGGCCTCAGAACGGGAACGGGTTGTTTGCTCGTTGCTTTGCTCTGTATTTTGACAGGCAGAAATCACAAGGGTGAATAGAGATATTGCGAGTGCTTTATGAAGGTTTTTCATTTTTTAAAAAAAAGTGCTATGGGTTGGTTGAACAGATTGTCCACAGTTGACCAGCATTCATCAAGTACTGCTTGGTGTTTTTGGAAATAAATTTCAGCTTTTAACGGCAGTTTGAACTCTCCTTTGCGGTACAAATCTTTGAGTTTTAATTGATCTAAATCTTGACGTAGTAAATAGGCGCCGTCTTGGTTGATCGCCATTAAGTTGTTGTCTGACAACCAGCTGAGTTGTTCAGCCAATTCATCATCTGGAACAAAGTATAATTTTTGGGTTAATGCTTCATGATCTATGGTTCGGCCGTCTTGGCTGGCTTTCCAGAGTAAGTTCAATAACTCTAGAATCAGTAGAAACCTTTGGTTTTTATGGTAATGCTGAACATGAGATCGCCACCTGGAACTTTCTAAAGTGGCGGTTATGGTGCCACCAATGAGGATGATGTTCCATGATAAAAACGTCCAGATCAGAAATAAGGGGATGGATGCCAAAGCACCATAAATTTTTTGATAGCTGGGAACAGTGGTGACATAAAGGGCAAAACCTTTTTTTGCCAATTCAAAGCAAATGGCAGCAAACAATGCGCCGATTAAAGCATACCGCCAATTGATTTTTCTGTTCGGCACAAACAAATAAATGACAAAAAATCCGGCGGCTGAAGACAGGATAGGTAGCGCTTTGAGCAGCATGGTTTTGGTGCTGGCCAAAGCTGAAAATTTAAAAATGATAGAGGACATGGCAATACCGCCACCAATCAATAGTGGCCCTAAGGTTAAAGCTGTCCAGTACAAGGTGACTTTTTTTATCAAACTGCCTGATGGTTTGCAGTCAAAAGTGCGGTTCAATGCTTTTTCCATGGTGTGCATCATAAGTATTGACGTCACAAATACGGCCAATGACATGCTGACAGTGAGTCCTCTGGCCTTGGAAACAAATTGAGCAATATAATCTTGAATGACCTCACCTGTGGCTGGGACGAAATTGTGAAAAATAAAGTCTTGTAAGGTTTGGGATGCATTTTCGAACAAAGGCATGGCAGAAAAGACAGTCACCAAAACCGACATGAAAGGAACCAGTGATAGGAGTGCTGTGTAGGCCAATGAACTGGCAGCTAAGGAAGTCTCATCATCTCGATAGCGACGGGCCACTTCTGCTATAAAAGCTTTGGCTTGTTTTGATGTGTGTTTTATTTTATGGGTTAATTTTGGCATGTTGCTATTTTCTGCCAAAAATTGTCATTAAACAACCTGAGATGTCATTTGCTCACTAAAACTCTGTAAAGCTTCATAAAGGATATGTGCCTAAATTGTTAATGTTTGTTATATATGCTATGCTAATTATGGGGAAAACAAGTAAAAAACTGTAATAGTTATTGACTTGTTAAGTTAAAAAACGGAAGGAGTCTGCCTGAGTTGTGTGCAAAGAGAGTGAAAAGCGCGTGTGTCTTTGAAGCAGTAGGTTAAAAAATGAACAAAATGAAATGTATAATTTATGTGTCGGTGATGCTGATGCTAGCAGGGTGTGGCGATGATTATCCAGTCTTGACTAATTTTAAATTTATAGACGATAATTTCACTACCACAATAGATACCAGTGATCCAGACGAGCTGGCAGAACTTTCTGCCATGTTCTTTGATCGCAAAGAGGTGTCTGGCGAAGGCGAAGCATTGGACTTTAAATATTTAGTAGAGGTTTCCAGAGATGGAAATGATGAACGGTGGCGCTGTTCAAAAGCGGGTTTTTGCCGACTATATGTCCAAGGTGATTCCCCCATCTATAAATTGGAACGGTATGTTGAATTTTATCAAAAGGCGACCAATTAATTTTTATAGTTAATTAGGCCTTTTGCAACTGTTTGATAAAATCCAGAACCAGTTGACTGGACTCTTGTCCGGCTTGATTGATATAAGATTGGAAGTTGATGGGGGCGTGCTCACCAGCAATGTCTGATAAATTTCTGATCATGGTAAAAGGTTTTTGGAACAGGTGACAGACCTGGGCCACGGCAGCAGCTTCCATTTCACATGCAATCACACCATTGAATCGTGTACTGATCGAATTTAATTGTTGATGTTGATAGACAAAGGTGTCGCCAGTGGCGATAGTGCCGGAATGAACTGTATGTTTCATTGAGTGACATAGGTTTATCAATGACTGGCATATTGTCTTGTCTGTTTCATAATAAACAGGCAGTTTGGGTAATTCCCCAAACTCAAACCCAATCGGTGAAATGTCAATGTCATGGTGACATACGCGGTCAGCGATCACAAAATCTCCAATCTCAGCCCCTTCAACAATGCCACCAGCAGAGCCTGTGTTAATGATATGGTCTACTTTATAATGATCAATGGCATGTTGTGCAGCCAGTGTGGCATTCACCTTTCCAATTCCTGACTCAATCAACACCACTTCATGGTCATACCACTTGGCTTCATTGACTTGCATATTGAGGTATGACTCAGAATTGGGGCTGTTCAATTGCGTCCTGAAACAAACACATTCCTCATGCATGGCGGCAATGATGGCAAATTTCATTTGATGTCTTGACGAACGTGCTTTGGCATCATGCTACTTTGCCATTGAGTAATTTTTGTAATTGTGCGCCGGGATCATCATGCCGCATAAATGACTCACCTATTAAAAATGTGTTGATGTCATTGTCTTGTAGGTATTGGATATCGTCACTTTTGTGTATGCCACTTTCGCTGACAACGATGCGGTTACCTTTTTGAGCATCACTGGCAACCATTTTGGCCAAACGTTCGCTTGTGGTTAGGCTGGTTTCAAAAGTTTTGAGGTTGCGGTTGTTGATACCAATCAATCGTGCGGGCGTTTTCAATGCACGTTCCATTTCAGCTTCATCATGGACTTCCATTAAAACGTCTAGGCCTAATTCATGTGACAGCTCGGTCAATTCATAAAGCATGGGATCGGCCAAAGCTGCAACAATCAACAAAATACAGTCTGCACCTAAGGCGCGTGAGTGATAAATGTGCCAAGGGTCTGCCATAAAATCTTTTCGTAATACAGGTAATGAAACGGCAGCTCGAGCTTGTAATAAGTAATCATCATGGCCTTGGAAATATTCGCGATCTGTCAATACTGACAGGCAGGCGGCACTGCCTTTTTCATAAGATTGAGCCAATTCACTTGGTACAAAATGCTCACGAATAACACCCTTTGATGGTGATGCTTTTTTGACTTCAGCAATCACGGCAGGCTGTTGATTATTGAGCTTGTGTTCAATTGATGCAATAAACCCTCGGCAATTTGGCATGCCTTTGATTTGTGCGGCCAGTTCAGCTTGTGGAAATGCTTTTTTTCCTTCAGCCACTTCGGCCATTTTGGTTGCCATGATGCGATCTAAAATGTTGGCTTTACTCATGCAGATACCTTTTGAGTGTGCTGGCTTAATTGGTTCAATAAATTCAAAGCAGACTTGTTATCCATCATCGCTTTGGCTTGTGTAATACCTGCTGACAAATCAGCTGCTTTACCTGCTACATAAATGGCCGCACCGGCATTCAAAGCCAAAATATCATAGGCAGAACCTGTTTTGCCTGATAAAGCATCTTGAATCAAAGCAAGGCTTTCTTTGGCGTCTTTAACGGTTAAATTACTCATGTCATGGCGGTCAAAGCCAAACTGCTCTGGTGTGATACTGTATTCTCTGATTTTACCATCCTTTAATTCAGCGACAAAAGTTTCAGCATTCAAAGAAATCTCATCCATGCCATCAGCAGAATGAACTACCATCACGTGCTTGGCTCCGAGTTCTTTTAATACTTCTGCGGCTGTTCTGACCCAACGTTTATCAAAAATACCCATCACTTGGTATGGTGTGTTGGCGGGATTGGTTAAAGGGCCGAGCAAGTTGAACATGGTACGAACGGCTAATTCTTTTCTTGGGCCTACGGCATACTTGGTCGCACCATGGTGTGCGGGCGCAAACAGGAAGCCAATGTTGAATTGATCAATGCAGTCAGCCACTTGTTCAGCATTCAAAGCCAAGTTCAAGCCTGCAGCTTCTAAAACGTCAGCAGAGCCAGTTGATGAAGAGACTGACCGGTTTCCATGTTTCGCCACGCGACAACCTGCGGCGGCGGCAATAAATGCTGCAGCAGTAGAAACATTGAACAAGCTCATACCATCGCCGCCAGTGCCACATGTATCGATCAAGTGATCGGTAGAAACTGCAACTTTGGTGGCACGCTCTCGCATAACTTTAGCTGCCTCTGTGATGTGCTCAACGGTTTCACCATTGAGTTTCAATGCCATTAATAAGCCACCAATCTGTGCGGGTGTTGCGTCGCCATCCATGATTTGGTTCATGACATCAGTCATGCTGCCTTGGGGCAAGGGTTGTTTATCGCCCAGTAAATCTAAGGCTATTTGAATCGCTGTTTTCATAACTGTCTAATATGGGTTTAATTTTTAAGCTTGTTTTGTGGTGTTTTGCTCTAAGAAATTGCGGAGCATTTGATGTCCGTGTTCAGTTAAAATGCTTTCAGGGTGAAACTGAACACCTGAAATGGCCAATTCTTTGTGCCGGAATCCCATGATTTCATCAAATTCACCATCGTCAGTTTCAGTCCAGGCGGTAATTTCAAGGCAATCAGGCAGCGTGTTTTTATCTACAACCAAAGAATGGTATCTGGTGGCATTAAAAGGGTTATCTAAATCTGCAAATAAATCACAATTGGTATGATGGACGGGAGAAATTTTACCGTGCATGATGGTTTTGGCTTTGATCACATCTCCGCCAAATACTTGACCGATGGATTGGTGCCCCAAGCACACACCCAGCAAAGGGATTTTACCTGCACAGGCTTTGATCATTTCAAGTGAAATACCAGCCTTATTAGGGTTACAGGGTCCAGGTGAAATGACCACATGATCTGGTTCTAAAGCCAGCGCTTCTTCTACTGTGATTTCATCGTTTCTATGAACAACAACATCACAGCCCAGTTCACCAAAGTATTGAACCAAGTTGTATGTAAATGAATCGTAATTATCTATCATCAAAAGCATGATGGATGCCTTGAGTAAAAAACAATGGATTGTACCTAATCTTGGTGGGCTATAAAGAAAAAACGACCCATTTGGGTCGTTTTTTCTGTTTACGGCTTTGAATTATTTAAAAAATTTCATAATTAAAATTTCAAAGTGGCTCTGACGTAGCCGAATGAACCTTCACCATCATAGTTTGATGGATCATATCCGTTCAAAGAACAACTGAAGCATGTGGGAGGCATTTTGTCAGTGATGTTATTCACACCTAATTCAAACTGTACATTATTCCATTCAGGAAACATCACTTGTAAATCATGATATGTGGTGCTGCCTAAGCTGTTGGTGCCAGCGTCTTCATCAGAACACAAGCCTAAACCTGCTACATTGCTGCAAGATTCTGTTAAGCCGCCAATATGACGCGTACCCCAAATGATTTTCCAATCTCGAATGTTGACAGTTGTGAAAAGGTTTGAGTTCCAGTTTGGAATACCTGAATCACTGGCTTCTATACCATCTAAGTCTCTTGGCATAAATCCTGAAGGGAAATTGGCTAAATCATCAGTTGGGTTGTATTCAGTAAACTCATTGACAAAAGAATTATTCCAGCTGGCTTGTACAAAACCCCAGTCAAACTGAGGTGATGTCCAGTTAACATTAAAATCCACCCCAGAGGTCTCGATTGATCCGATGTTGGTCAATTGAGAACTGAAGTTTTGAACATTACCATTTCCATCTCTGCTGAACGCATTACATAAAGCGCTTGAAGGGTTTACAGAGCATGAATCCAGGATGAACTGAGCGTCAATGGCCTGAATAGCATTGTCAATGCTGATGTCATAATAAGTAACCTCGAAATCAAGACTAGAAGACCAGCTTGTCCCATCGGCCCATTCTGGAGAGTAAACGACACCCAATGTCAAAGTTTCCGCATCTTCCGGTGTCAAGTTTGGATTGCCGCCAGTTGTGGTGGAAATTTGTTCATTAAGCTGCGTGTAGCCGTCAGGTACACCAGCACAGCCTGGTATGTTAGGCGTCTCCAGTGCACTGTTAGGGTTGCTTGGGTCAACAGGAACGCCATTACATGGATCGACCAATTGCGCGTCGAATCGTGCTTGTGAACCAAATAGCTCGCCAATAGCTGGTGCCCTTAAGCCTTCAGCAAAAGTACCTCTGAACATTAAGTTAGATGTCGGCATGTATTTGAAGCCTAATTTGCCTGTCGAAGATGAGCCTGAAGTGCTGTAATCTGAACTGCGAATCGCCAATGAAAAGTCGAGCAATTCAGCAAATGGTTGGTCAGATAATACAGGTATCAATAATTCAGCATAAAGTTCACTGACATTGAACTCGCCTGAAGTCGGGCTAGCTGGTACACCGTTACTTTCACCCGCTGTTACGATAGGATCTGGCTGAAAGAAACCAGATTTTTTTCGATATTCATAACCAACAGCAACTGACAATGGGCCTGCTGGTAATTCAAATAAATCACCGCTGATGTTGGCTGTAAAATTGGTTAATTCTTGCTCTGAATTATCAGATTGAATAAACGAAATATAATTCAACATGTCTTGAGTGATTGTGCCTTCGCCATTACCTTGGCCACCAAAGATGTTCAAAGGTACACATCCAGGTGTGTTGTTACACACATCTACAGGTCCTAAGGCACGTTCAATTCGAGCAATGTTTAAAGCACCAGTTTTGCGTTGTGACGCTTGGTTTTTTCCATAGGCACCTTTAACATCCCAATACCAATTTCTGTCAGCAGCATTAAACGAGCCTTCTAAGCCTGTAGAAAAATATGTGGTGTCAACATTTTGTTGAAATAACCTCGGGCCTGCTTCTAGCGGTCTACGACCTATGAACCCAACACCAACGCCGCTATAAAAAGGACTGTCAGGGTCAAATATGTTTACACCAAAAGGGTTGAATGGATTGCTGGCATCGATAATGATGTTGTCAGCAATCGCACTTGAACCGGCTTCAGGTCCAATGAATATTGGTTCGGGTGCCGCTTGGTTGGCTGATTTTCTGTTGTTGTATGCACCTTTGACAAACCACGTGATGTTGTCAGTTAGTTCTACCTTAACTTGACCAAAAATATTTGACCTCTTAGAAGGTGTTACGTAGTAGTTATAAGGTGCAAAGTTAAAGCGGTCGTCATTTGTCCATTGGTGAAAGTCATCGCCATCACATGGACTGTTTGGGTCGTAGAAAGGAACGCCTGTTACGCCATCATTAATCGTACAGTTGATGACGTTACCAAGAGAGTCTCTGACAATGAATCTGCCCTGTGGTGTCCCCGAACTTCCTTGGGTAACGCCTGTAAATGGTACAGGAAATTGAGATAGAAACCTGTCTTCGGCAGACACTTCTCTTTGTTCTGTATAACCCACGTTGAACAGCATGTCGATTTTGTCAGTTTGTGTGCCAAATGTGAGATCTAAACTGCCAGTTTCTCCATCACCTTCATCAAATGCGCCGCCATATACCCTGACTTGTCCCCCTTGCATGGCAGTTTTGGTGATGATGTTAACTACGCCAGCAATGGCATCAGCGCCATAAATGGCGGAAGCACCATCTTTCGAGATGTCAATGCGTTCGATGATGCCTACAGGTATGGTATTCATGTCCACGGCATTGCTGACGCCAGAACCTGAGCTGCCAGCAACCCAGCGCAATCCATCAACCAATACCAATACCCTGCCAGGATCTAAATGACGCATGTCTATTTGTGTCGCACCAGCACCAATACCGCCACCATTGGATGGGAAACCAAAGTTGCCTGAACTGTTGAATCGGGTGTTCAAGGCTGAACCTGATTGCGTTAATTGTTGTAGGATGTCACCCACTGAAGTTAAACCTGAGCGGTCAATGTCTTCACGTGTGATGGTTTGTGTGGGTTCAATGCCCTCAATTTGAACTTGTCTGATGCGTGAGCCTGTGACTTGAACTTTGCTCAGTTCTTCCACAGATTCATCTTGCGCCATGGTTGTGGCTGAAAAGCCAGCCAAAGCACAGCTTAAAGCCACGCAAAGCGCGCTTTTCTTAATGGTTATAACTCTCATTGTTAACCCTCTTGTGATTTTTGGATTACGATTTTTGTATCGCTTGCGTGGTCAAATCAGGCAATTTGTTTTTATTGTTTGCCAGTGGGTTTCTTAACTCAAGAACAAAGCTATTTGTAATAAGCAATTTGAGCTGCTTTGAATCAAGAAGAGTTATTCTGCCAGTTTTTGAATTTCAGTACAAGTTATTAATGCAATGAAATTCAACGGTTATAAGCCTTCAGCTGCTTGCTCTACTGCCTTGAACACGGCTTTGGCTTTGTTCATGATTTCTTGCCACTCACCTTCTGGTGTGCTGTCCGCCACAATGCCTGCTCCCGCTTGCACATGTAGCTGTTGATCCTTGATGACGGCTGTTCGGATGGCTATGGCCATGTCCATGTCGCCATGCCAACCCCAGTAGCCGACTGCGCCTGCATAAACATTTCGTTTTACTTTTTCAAGTTCTGCTATCACTTCCATAGCACGCACTTTGGCCGCGCCGGATAATGTGCCTGCTGGAAAAACGGCTTTGATGATGTCTGCATTAGATAGCCCGTCTTTTAGTTGTGCTCGAATTTCAGAAACGATATGCATGACATGAGAATAATGTTCTATGACCATCTTGTCTTTCAATTTCACAGTGCCGGTTTCAGCAATGCGGCCAACATCGTTTCGACCTAAGTCGATCAGCATCAAGTGTTCCGCAATTTCTTTGGGGTCATTCAATAAATCTTGCTCTAAAACCTTATCTTCTGCCGCATTTTTACCTCTGGGTCGTGTGCCAGCAATGGGCCGCAAAGTGACTTCATTGTCGGTTCTTTTGACCAGTACTTCTGGGGATGAGCCAACCACTTGGTAATCGCCAAAATCCATAAAATACATGTATGGACTGGGGTTTGAAGCACGCAATGCGCGGTAAACATCCAATGGTCTGGCATTAAATTGTGTGGAAATTCTTTGGGACAGTACCACTTGCATGATGTCACCGGATTCAATGTAATCTTTGCATTTAGCCACGGCTTCGGTGAATTCTGCTTGAGTAAAACCTGTTTTGAAGTCTGTGGTGTTGATGCTTTTTTGGTTGATCATTTCTGCATAGCCAGTTGAACCAGAGCGCAGCCTGTGGGTTAATTCAGCGAGTCGTTTTTGTCCTTTTTCGTAAGCGAGCTCTTCAGCTGGATCGGCATGTGTAATCAACCAAACTTTACCCGCCAGATTATCAAAGACGGCCAATTCTTCAGCCAGCATCATGTGAATGTCAGGGATATGTAAACGATCTTCAGGAGTCAGTCCTTTGAGTTTTTGCTCAATGTTTTCAATGATTTCATAACCAAAGTAACCTACCAGTCCACCATTGAATGCAGGTAATTCGTCGATTTCTGGTACCGAAAATCTGGATTTGATGTTTTCTACTTGTTGCAAAATATCATCGGCTTCATACTCGGAAACCAAGCTGTTGTATTCAAACTCTTTGAAAACAGTGCCAGAGACCTGAAACCTAAAACTAGAGGACAGTCCAATAATAGAATAGCGTCCCCATTGAGCACCACCTTCAACAGATTCAAGTAAAAAAGTGTGTTTGCCATTGGCCAGTTTTAGCCAAGCACTTAATGGCGTATCCAAGTCTGCCGAAATACATTGGTAAATAGGAATGCGGTTGTGACCTTTTGCCACCATGCCATCAAATTTTGCTCTGTCCATTTGTAAACTGCCTTATGCAATGAAAATTTCAAAAAGGGTAGTTTACTGTATTAGTTCTTGAGTACAACCGATTGTAACGATTTTATGATGGCTTTCAGTGTGCAAACTGATTTCGACCTGATGATTTGGCTTGGTATAATTTTTTATCGGCGGCATCTAACCATTTTCTGAGCTCTCCTTATAGCAGTTGAAATGTCAGCGATGCCGATGCTTGTACTGAGTTTTAATTTTTCTGCTTGAGGGAAGTTTAAACTTTCTACTGCCGCAGTTAGCTTTTGAGCCAGTATTTTGGCTTCTTGAACAGGTAATTTTATGGTGGCTGCAAATTCATCACCACCCAGTCTGCCAATGATGGCTTGATTACCAGCTGTTTTTTTGAGCAAAGCGGCCAGTTCAATAAGGACGTCATCGCCAATCACGTGGCCATATTGGTCATTGACTTGTTTGAAATGATCGATATCCACCAACATTAAACTGGCTTCTATTTGCACATCTTGGTGCTGTTTCAAAATTTGATGGCTTTTTTCTTGCCAGTGGCGTCTGTTGCTCACGCCTGTCAGTGAATCAACTTGGCTTAAGTGATTAAGTTTTTTGTTCTGATATTGTAGTTTGTTGATGAGGTTGTAACTGTATGTACTGACAAGTAAGGTATGGATGACGGCCACTGGTAAACAGGCAATGATAACGGTCATCGATGTATTGGGTTGAAATGCAAACCCGGTGAATAGGCTGAATAGCAGAGCACCCAATACAGTCAGTGGAATAGATTTCAGCCACAATTTAGGAATGCCGCTGTTGACTTTGTCAGCTGTAGCAATGGAAATGAGTAAAACAGAAGGCAAAAGATTATAATGCATCAGCGCTACAGATGTTCCTGCAATGAATGAATCTACCAGCAAATTAGTTTGTTCAGCTTGAAAAGGTGAGTCTTGATTTTTGGCCCAAAAAAATGCCAAATGAGGCCAAATATAACAGCTAAAAACCAGCCAAAACCAACTGCTGAATGGTGCAGCATTTTCGGACAACACAAATGACACTGCCAGACCACCAAGGCCCATACCAATGACTCTGAAAACATAAACAATGTTGGGTAATAAATTTAATTTATTACCCATGTCAGGTTTGTTAACTTTTTTGTCTTTTTCCTGTTGTGCGGGTCTGTTGTGTTTCATTGATGTAGGATTTATTTGGTCAGGTTTATTATAGCTTAAAAGCTTGTTTTATATTCTCAAAAATAAGCAAGATGACGATTTGTGGTAATGAGTAATTGATGCTAAGCTGATTTGTTTTTGGATATCATTATGGTCATTGTGCATCACCTAAACAATTCACGTTCTCAAAGGATTTTATGGATGTTAGAAGAGTTGGGAGTGACTTATGAAGTTGTGCATTATCAGCGTAACAAAGAAACCATGCTGGCTCCAGATGAGTTGAAAGCCATTCATCCGCTGGGCAAATCACCAGTAATAACAGACGGTGAACAGGTGATCGCAGAGTCTGGAGCCATCATTGAATATCTGGGTCGTACATATGGAAAAGACAAGTTGACACCCAGAGTCAACAGCAAAGCTTATCAATCCTATATTTACTGGTTACACTTTGCAGAAGGTTCATTGATGCCGCCTTTGTTAATGAATTTGGTGTTTGAAAAGGTTAAAACCGCGCCGATGCCTTTTTTTGTACGACCCATCGCCAAAGGGATTGCCAACAAAGTGATGGAGAGCTTTGTCAGTCCTAACATCAAACGCCATTTTGAGTTTATTGAAACGCATCTGTCTGAAAATGACTGGTTTGCGGGAGAAAAAATGACAGGGGCGGACATACAAATGAGTTTTCCATTGGAGGCCAGTGCCGCTCGGGGCTTATTAAAAAAACACCCTAAAACAACCGCTTATGTCGCTCAGCTACAAAAACGAACCGCTTATCGCAAAGCTTTGGAAAAGGGTGGCCAATACGATTATGCTTTGTGACTAATTTAAGATTTACTCATGTATATATATGATGAAGTGTCAAACCCACGACATGCTTGAAGCCGCCGCTGTACAAAGGCGACGCATTAACCTCAGTTATAAAAAAACCAATGGAAAAACTGCCGCACACGAAGCAGTTGTCGTGTTGGACGTTTATACAGAAGCAGGTGAAGAGTATATGTCTATTAATGACAATGGCCGCATATGCCATATAGCGACTTCTGCAGTAACTGCTTTCAAAGCCATGGATCGCATGACGCCAGTGATCGCTTTCCCCTGATGTGATAAAATCGCAAGCCATGTTCGATACATGTTTTGAGTTTTTCTTATGGCGTATTTTCAAAGCCAGAGGTGTATATCAGGTCAACAAATTCAATAGAACCCGAGTCACATTGAGCAGTACCATCTTTGTTGCCATCTGCGGGTCTGAGTTGATGGAGTTGGTCATTGGCGGTGAAACATGAAGTTGAGCCTGAGTCAATCGCATCGCTTTCTATAGGTAAAGGGTGTGCCGATAAACCTTGTAACTGAGTTAAAGGCATTACTATCTGACTGGATGTTTGGTTTGAAATCAAATCACTGTCTCCCAAAGCAGCAATGACATTGGGACTGAGATGGTGGTTTTTGATAACATTAAAGTCATCCATAAACAAAACAACACCATCAGCAACCCAAAGCTCACTTCCTAAGCTTTGGTCTGAAATATTGCCAGCAATCAATGTATGACTGAATGAAACGGGTATGGCACTTTCAAAAACAACCACACCACCACCAAACAAAGCTGAGTTATTACTGATCGTGGTATGAATAATTTCAAGCTTTATCCCTGGCAAGTTTCCTGTGGTTCCAGTTAGGTTGTTGCTGTTTTCTTTGATAACTAAGCCGCCCCCAGTTATGGCTGTATTTCCACTTATGGTGCTGTTTACTATTGTTGCAGGGAAAGACATGGACAGTCCAATTCCACCGGCTGCATGGCTCGGACTCATTTTAAAATCAGTGCCATCGAAGCGCACATGATTATTGACGATGCTGCTGTTCTTTATGACCAAGTCACTACCTTTAGATTCTAATCCAGCGCTGAATGGAGAGCTGCTGTCAGTCCAATTGTTGTCAATGAGAACATGATTAATTTCAACATCCAAAACTTCTAGTAATAAAAGGGCACCTCGGTTTTCTGTGAAGCGAACATTTTCAAGGGTCAACCTACCTCCAAAAACAAACAAGCCGCTACCAATTCCTGAGCCATCATCACCTCCAGAAATTGTTAGGTTTCTCAAGATTAATCGTTCTCCTAATGAACCAATCATATCCATTACGCGAAAATTTTCCGTGCGGGTATCTGCCTGAATATGAAGGCCATTCCCTTCTATTGTGACAGCGGAATCAATGGATGGATAGGCTACTTTAACGTTGTGTTGAAGTAAAGAGTTATGTAAGCCTTGATTTACCGACAAAACTTGATCAGCTTCAACAAAAACAATCAAGTCACTGCCATTGCCAGCTGAACAACCCCCAACAATTTCATCATTATTGGCTGCATGGATGGCATCAGTAAAGGTGCACGTTTTATTCACAAGAATGGTTTCGGCTTTTGCATTTATGGTGAAAACCAACCCAATGAAAATGGTAAATAGTTGTTTTTTGTCAATCATGTTTTCCTGGCCTATTGGCACTGGCGACACGTGTGTAGAACACATTCCAGTGGTTTTAAGTTTAAATCTGTAGTTATGAGAATCATTAACGAATTCATAGAGACCAGTCAGCTACCAGTCGCTTAATGGCTTTATATGCCTTTGTCATTTGTGCCGCATCTGCGTAAATTGAAATTTTAGTTAGGCCAGACAAAAATAAATCAAACAACATTTCTGCTTTTTCTGATGCGCCTTTGATGCCGTTCATAGACAGCTGTACCTTAAAAAAGTCAGTCACTGTCACTTTAAATCCTTCAAAGGCTACAATGATTTGTTGATCGCCTTTCAAATCACCAAAAATACTGTTTAACACAAAGCAACCGTTGTGACGAATATCAGCAGAATCACATACAGTAAAGCCTTCAAAAAACACCTCAAGTCCCTTGGGATCATCGGCCAGGTTTTGGGTCAACTGTCGAACAAAAAGTAAATAGTGTGCCAAACAAGAGTCGAATATTTGTCTTTTATCACCGAAACTGTGAATCAAGCTTCGACCACTTAAGCCGGTAAGTCGTTGTAATTCACGGATTGAAGTGTTGTCATAGCCATGCTTCCAAAATGCTCGTAAACAAATATCAAAAACATGCTCTTTGTCAAATGTTATTACCCTGCCCATTGTGGTTATTTTATTTAAATAGAAAGTGATTATAGCTGGAATAAGCTATATTGCAACAGATGTTGCAATAAGAGTGCAATTGTTTTATATTGCAACACTCGTTTCAATAAATAAATTTGGGATTTAAAATGACCTTAAAAATAGGCAGCAGTATAGAAAACATCAAACTTCCAGAGATCAGTGGAGAGTTGTTTACAATTGATTCAATTAAAGGGAAAAAAGCGTTGGTGGCATTTCATCGTTTTGCCACTTGTCCTTTTTGTAATTTACGGATCCATCAATTGGTAAAAAATTATAAGGCGTTTGGAGGTGATTTGGCGATTGTTGCCATTTTTGATTCTCCTCTTGAACACCTGCAAACACATGCCAAAGAACATAAGGCACCATTTGCTATATTGGCTGACGAAAATAATACATATTACCAAGCGTTCAGTGTGGAACGGTCGGTGCTTAAAACTATAAAAGGCTTTATCACGAGATTGCCAACCGCACTTCACGCCATGTTGTTAAAGGGTTATTGGCCATTCCCAATAAAAGGAAACCTGTTTACTATGCCACTTGAAATTCTTATTGATGAAAACGGCATCATAAAGCGCATCCATAAAGGGAAAGACGAGGGTGACCACCTTTCGATTGAGGTCTTACAAGCATTTGCAAAACAAAGCTGATGACATGGTCAGGAAAAGTAACGATCAAGGGTCAGGCCTTTGGTGCGTTCTTTGGTGCCGCATATTTAACCAGCATCAGTTCGTGAACTGCATTTGGTTGTGGGTTTAATAGGTGACAACCCTTTAATGTATGGTAACTAAATCATAGGAATCGTCATAAACATTTCAGCGCCGATGACTTATGATTGAGCCATGGATTCGAGAATAAGCAACACACTTAATTACATAGAAGCGCATTTGGCTGACGATTTGAAACTCAAAGACTTGGCACATGTTGCTTGTTTATCTGTTGAACGATTTCACCAGTTATTTAAAAGCCACACTGGGCTTACGCCATTCAAATTCATTGAACAGTTGAGGTTAAATTTTGCCTATCAACAGCTTGTTTCTCACCCTCAAAACATCCAAACACTGTCTGAACAATGTGGTTACAAAGACTATGAAACCTTTTCTCGCGCCTTTAAAAAGAAACACGATTTGGCGCCTGACGATTTGGCTCAAATTGTTCAACAAATTAAAACCGACAGTCAAGCTGATCAAGTTCATGTGACCACAGTTGATGCCATCCACATAGAAAAGCTACAACATCAATTGTCATTACTGTTAGATCAATTAAAGCCCAGCCATGAGCAGTTGAGTGAAGGTCAGGTGTATATAGTCGAAAACATTAAAGACTTGCCCGCCGGGGTAGAAAATAAGGAATTAATAAACACTTCAAGTAAGCCTTTCATAAAAAATAAATTCATGGTGTCTGAACACCCGAAGTTATGGCACAGCCTGATTCAGCCACAGTTAACACGAGAACAGCATGATGATTAGCCAATTAACATACAACTTAATACTTATTACAGTGGGGTTGCTCATGCCTTATTTGGCCATCAAAAACAGTGGTACGGTGAAACAAATATTGCAGAACAACCACACCTCAAAGTGGGCATCTATATTCAAGGGATAGTGGTTCAATGGTTTATAACGGTGGCTATAGTTGTGGCCATGTGGTTTTCAAATGACTCGCTGGCTGAAATTGGTATCTCAAACCATGCAGGCCCTTACGTAGTTATATTATTGCTGATGCTGTTATCTTCGGTATGGATTTATACAAGGTTCAAGCCCAAAACCAAAACTTTAAATTTCATTGCCAAGTTGTATCGCCACGTGTCACATTATTTGCCACAAACACAGCGCCAGTACAAATGGGGTGTGGTACTTTCATACACGGCGGGTTTTTGCGAAGAGCTCATCTACCGAGGATTTGTCTATTGGCAATTAAGCACATGGTTTGGTATGTGGCCATCGGTCATATTGGCCAATGTCATCTTTGCTTTAACTCACTATGCCACTGGTTGGAAAAACAGCATAGGCGCATTGGCTTTGGGTCTGGTTTTTTCATGGATCTACCTCAGTACAGGTGATTTGTGGTTGGCCGCAGTCATGCATACGGCCATTGACTTGTTGGCCATGACTTTATTTCCTTTAACCAGTCAATTTTCAGAAACTGCAAACCCTTCATTAAATGAAGCGCAAAACAAGGTGACTAAAGGTTGAGGTTTCTAAGCCATGAGGTGGCAGGTCGTCGATTTTCTTTTTTAATAGGTGCTTACAGGGCTGATGCCCAGCCAGGCGATGGTTTTGGCAGATTTGTTCGGATCACTATTTATTTTCAAAGTGAATTTTAATTTTCCAAGCAAAACATGGACAAGGTCTGAGGCAAATTGACTAAAATGTGGCAAATTTAAACCACTGAAACATGTTAGTTATTTCATATATTTATGTCATTGGAGCGGCTCAAGGGTTGATCCTTGCCATGGCCTTGTTGAGAAAACAAGTTAACCAAACCAGCAATCGATTGCTGGGGGTTTGGATGCTTTTATTGGTGACCGATCTGGCGGTCAAAGTGGTTTATTTGAACGATCAAAACACCCCGCTGTTATTCTTGTATGGCTTGATAAAGCTGTTTCCATTTATGTACGGCAGTTTCTTTTATTTGTATGTAAGAACCATCACTACCAAGCAGCCCATACGTTGGCATGATTGTGTACATTTTCTGGGTTTTCTCACCATGCTGGGTCTGGTGCTGCCATCTCAATTTGAGGCGGTGTCCTATGTGCCATGGTGGGAGGCCATATTTGATTGGATGTTGTATAGCTACAGTGTCAGTTATGTGTTGGCAGGCTTGGTGACTATCAGGCGCTACCGATCTAGCTTGGATCAAAAACTATCCAATACCGACGGAATCAGTTTGCTGTGGATTGATGTGATGGCCTATTTTCAAGCAGCCATTTGGTTGATCGCGTTAACCCAATGGCTGTTACCTATCGAAGGCTATAATTTTTGGATGATTTATGTGGCTGTGGCATTATGGATGACTGTGATGGCTTACCTGGCTTTAAATCAACAAAGTATCCAGCCGGTAGAAAAACTGCGTCCCCCTGAGCACATTGAAGACGAGCGCTTCCCCGAAGTCGATGCAAAGTTAGGCCAGTTAATGAATCAAGAGGCTTTGTATTTGGACCCCACTTTAACCATTGGCAAGTTATCAATGAAATCTGGTTACCCTGAATACCTGGTGTCTTTGGTGATCAATCAGCTGCACAATCAGTCATTCAGAGAATACATCAACCAACTGCGGGTTGAAGCCGCCAAATGGCAGCTACAACAACCCGACAATAAAAAAACCATCATTGAAATTGCTTTTGACTGCGGGTTCACGGCCAAGTCAACATTTAATACATCTTTCAAAAAGTACACCCAAATGACTCCCAGTGAGTTCAAATCAAAACAGTTTGAGGCCGCCGAATAAAGCGACGCTGAATAAACCATTCACAAAAGATTAAGTTGGGCACCCAGCACAGCCAAGCAATGGGTACATAGACGGTTAAAAAAGGCCATTGGAAGAGCCCTAAACCCACTCCCAGCATGATGCGTAAGGTGATGCCGGCAGTGGTTAAAGCGATACTTCTATAAATCCAAATTTTATGTTTGCTGATGTCATGCTGTAGTGCATGGTAAAATGCCATGGCAGTGGTACTTAACCAAATCACGGCTAAGCTGCCAAAACCGAGCTTGGCAACCCAGCCACCGGTTGCATTCAAAGCCAACAGCAAACCTGAAACACCGCCCAGCAAGACTGACAAGACATAGAGCAAACCAATGGTTCTGTGAATTGATTTTGAAAAGTTTCTGATTTTTTTACTGAGTTGCCAGGGTGTCAAAGCCAAAGCCAAGCCTGAAGCATAAAAATGCATGGGAGTCAGCCAGCCGGAGTTCAGTAATTTCAGTTGGAATGGGTTGTTGATGTTGATGTTGATGGGTTGCTGAAAATATGTGACGGCGTAATAAGCCACCCCGACCGCAGCAATGGCGTAAAGACAAAATATGAAGTATTTGATATAAATAGGCATAATGAATCTGAGTAAAAAATGCCATTGTGCTGTAAAGGTTAGGTGTTATCGTCCGAATCGGCTGTTTCGAACTTTAAAAATCGAGCTTAGGTCGACTTATATACAAGGTATTGCTTCATAACATTAAATAAAGAAGAAGTTTTTCTGATAACAGTGAATGGGCGTGCTGATTGGCAAAAGGAGGGCTGTCTTGGTTGGGTGTTTTGGGTAAAATATCGTTTGAGCTTTCAAAAGGCAATTAGCTGTGATCAGTAATTTCTACACGATTACAATTGATCCCTAGGTTATATTAGGACGTATTTTATCCACCCCGCTCTCAAATGATTTTTATTCAAATTAAGTTTCGTTACATTCTAATCAAATCAAGTCATTGCTGTTGTGAACAAAGTAGCCAGTAAAATCATTTCTTTTTATCACAAAAACAAGTAAAATCCGCAACCCTTATGCGGTGAGGTGTCCGAGTGGTTGAAGGAGCACGCCTGGAAAGCGTGTATACGTGAAAGCGTATCGAGGGTTCGAATCCCTCTCTCACCGCCATTATAAAAATCACACGTCTTTTTGTGTGGGTTTTATAATGGCAATGAAAGAAGGTAAGATCCCGAGTGGTTCGACATAATTGTCAGGAACAATTATGAACGCCACAGGCGCCCGCAGGGTGAAATACAGGACGTATTTCATTAATCCCTCTACAAACATTCACGTACCCCATCTCATTTTTTTTAAGCACACGTCTTTTTGTGTGGGTTTTATAATGGCAATGAAAGAAGGTAAGATCCCGAGTGGTTCGACATAATTGTCAGGAACAATTATGAACGCCAAAGGCGCCCGCAGGGTGAAATACAGGACGTATTTCACTAATCCCTCTACAAACATTCACGTACCCCATCTCATTTTTTTTAATCACACGTCTTTTTGTGTAGGTTTTATAATGGCAATGAAAGAAGGTAAGATCCCGAGTGGTTCGACATAATTATCAGGAACAATTATGAACACCAAAGGCGCCCGCAGGGTGAAATACAGGACGTATTTCATTAATCCTTATTACCGCCATTATACCTTTGAAATCTATCTCTTGAAATTCAATGACCTTCAGCCTTTGTATTTTATATTCGTTATGAATACAATCATTGCATGGAAATCATACTCTCTATAGTTGCTGCGTTCGCAGTAATGCGTGCCACTTTTTACTGGTTCTTTGATGACATAGAAGATTTTAAAGATTGTCTGATGTTGTGGTTTACACCAGATGTCATTAATATTTTTCGGGGCAGGTTCATTGATGACTTTTGGGCAGATTTAAAAATATTCTTTTGGCTGGTCGTTGGTGTTTCTGTGGGCTATTCAGTTCACGTTTTTTTGATGTCTTAATTTTTTGTAATCATTCGTTTGTGCCTGGATTGCTTAGTCAATCAATTCATAAATAGACTTGACTTATAAGATTACATCTGTAATCATTGTATTATGTTTACAAGTGTAATCGGAAATGAATAATCAAAATATCAGTCAAGCAGAATTGGTCGTCATGAAAGAATTGTGGAAAGAGTCGCCTTTATCTGCGCATCAAATTGATGGTTTAGTTAAAAGCCAAAATTGGACCACTGCCACAGTGAAATCACTGATCAACCGTTTATTAAAAAAAGGGTTTATTAAATTTGAGCAACAAGGCAGGGCATACTTTTACTTACCTGTGGTGGCCAAGGCCGATTATTTGGTGACTCAAAACCAAACTTTTATTGGTGATTTATATGATGGTAAGTTGAGTAATATGGTGGCAGCATTCACCAGTCATGAAAAATTAAGTGCTGAAGAAATTGCAGAAATCAAAGCCATGATTGAAAAAATGGAGCAACAACCATGAGTGTTACATGGGATGGCATGTTGGGTTTTGTGATTTACAGCAGCATGGTTGTGCTCACTTTGCTGATGATGGTTTTTGTATTCAGGCAATATTTGATAAAGAAAAACACTTCCAGATCAACGGTTTTGAAGGTTTGGTTGGCACTGCCTGTTGGCTTGGCAAGTTGCTTTGTTTTTTCCAATAACGGGGTGCCAGTTGTTGACTTGGCACCCATGGTGATCGCAGTTAAGGCACCTGTCGAGCAATTGGGTGATTTAACGCCAGGTTTTGATTGGAAAAAACTCTTGGTGTTGACCTGGGGTGCGGTTGCTTTATGGAAAATGTGGCGATTAAGGAAGCAGTACAACAAAATTAAGCAGCGCATAGCCGATGAGTACAAACTTTTTTCTGATGGTGTTTTTGTCAGTCCATCTGGCTGGCCTCCCATGGCATTTGGATTCATCAAGCCCAAAATATTTTTGCCGGGCTTTGTGTTTAAAGAATTGTCAGGCAATGACATAAAGTTATTGGTGATGCATGAAAAAATTCATTGCCAGCGGGCAGACCCATTTTGGCGTCTGTGTCTAGAAGGCGTGTGTTGTGTGTTTTGGTTTTTGCCTTTGCATCGAATCTGGGGTCAATTATTGGTAGAAGACCAAGAGATGTCCTGTGATGAAAAGGTGATAAACAACACACAAGATGCACCTGCATATGCACATTTGTTGTTGAATCTGGGGGTGAGGAGCCCGCAAAACAGGGGTTCTTCGATGATGTGTTCTTATACTTTAAAATTAAAAGAGAGGATCATGAATATCAATCAAATCAAACAACAACGCCATAAAAGCATTTTCGCAGGCATTTTTTGTTTAACTGCTGTGGCCTTGGGTGCAGTGGCAGGCATGCCGGAGCCAAGCCGTGAATCTGGTGCTCAACTGGAGGTGCTTGAACGGGTGGCGCCGCGCTACCCCCTCAGTGCTTATCAGAAAAAGCTGAATGGTGTTGTGGAATTAAATTTTTTGGTCACTCAATCAGGCCAGGTTAAGGAGGTGAAAGTGACTGCATCAGAACCGGCAGGGGTGTTCGATAAAGCAGCGATAGCAGCAATCAAACAATGGACTTTTGAGCCTTTGGCCCAAGATACTCATGGCACTCAAGTAATGGAGTTTAAAATGGATTGAATCATTGGGTTCAGTTTTAAACAGAAAGGGCGGCTATTATCAGCGGCCCTTTTTTTGTGGTGGCCAGCGTGATTGTTTTTGGCAGCGACCATGGGGGGTGAAAGATGTTTTTAAAGCAGGTTTGATGGCTTGTTAAATGCTTGTCATACGTGGGATAATACGCGGTTTACTTAAACTTGCGTCATTTCATGTCCCTAGTCAACGAAAATAAAAACAATAAAAACAGAAAAATCTTGGTCACGTCGGCTTTGCCTTATGCCAGTGGTTCCTTGCATTTAGGCCATTTGGTCGAGCATTCTCAATCAGATATTTGGGCGCGGTTGATGCGTTCTTTGGGGCATGAGGTAAAATACCTTTGTGCCGATGATGCACACGGAACGCCCATTATGCTGAATGCGGAAAAGCAGGGCATGACACCAGAAGCTTTGGTAGACGGTATCCGTGATGAGCATTGGGCAGATTTACAGGGTTTTGGTATCTCTTATGACCACTACCATTCGACCCACACTGAAGAAAACAAAAACTTGGTTTCAGAAATTTATTTGAAGTTGAAAGGTGCAGGTCACATTGAGTCAAAAGTGATTGAACAGTATTTCGATCCGGAAAAAGAAATGTTCTTGCCAGATCGTTTTGTCAAAGGTACTTGCCCCAAATGTGGCGCTGATGACCAATATGGTGATAACTGTGAGGTTTGTGGTGCCACTTACGACTCATCTGAAGTGAAGAACCCCAAATCTGCGGTCTCTGGTGCGACGCCTATTCTGAAAGAATCGAAGCATTTGTTTGTCAACTTGAAGCAATTCGAAGGCATGTTGAAAGATTGGGTGAACTCGGGCACCTTACAAACTGAAGTGAGTAATAAATTGGCCGAATGGTTTGAGGCCGGATTGCAATCTTGGGACATTTCTCGGGACTCGCCTTATTTCGGATTTCAAATTCCTGGTGAAGAGAACAAGTATTTTTACGTTTGGATGGATGCACCAGTCGGTTATTTGGCTTGTTTGAAACACATCTGTGACAAAACAGGTGAAGCTTTTGAGCCTTGGATAAATCCAAACACTGACCATGAGATGGTGCATTTCATTGGTAAAGACATTTTGTATTTTCACTCTTTGTTCTGGCCTGCGATGCTGTCAGGAGCTGGCATGAAATTACCGAATGCGGTATATGTCCATGGTTTCTTGACGGTCAATGGCACCAAAATGAGTAAATCACGTGGTACTTTTATCAAAGCTTCGACATATTTAGATCATTTGAATCCAGATTACTTGCGTTATTACTTTGCTGCCAAATTATCTGATGGCGTGGTGGACATCGATTTGAGCATGGATGATTTCCGTCAGCGTGTGAATTCAGACTTGGTGGGTAAGGTGGTGAACATTGCTTCACGTTGTGCCGGCTTCATTAAAAAGAAATTTGATTCAAAATTGTCAGCTGAACTTCACAATCAAGCTTTGTACGATGAGTTCATGAGCCATTCGGATGAAATCGCCCAACTGTTCGAAGCGAGAAAATACAACGCGGCAGTGCGCCAGATCATGGCATTGGCTGATAAAGCCAACCAATACATTGCGGACATGGCACCGTGGGTGGCTGTCAAAGATGAGTCACGCATGGAAGAAGTACATCAAGTGTGCTCAACGGGCATCAACCTGTTCAGGGTGTTGATGACTTGGTTGGCTCCTGTGATTCCGTTCACAGCGCGTAAAGCTGAAGCTTTTTTGAATGTGGATTTGAATGATTGGTACGCGATTAACTCACCTTTGTTTAACCATGAAATCAACAAGTTCAAGCCATTGATGGCGCGAATTGAGGCTGAAACCTTAGAGAAAGTGATGGAAGCATCTAAACAAGATTTGGAAGCCAAGGAAACGTCTGTGATTCAAGTTGAAAACAATGGTCAATTGGACAAAGATCCTATCAGCGACGAAATCGCTTTTGATGACTTTGCTAAAATTGATTTGCGCATTGTCAAAATTGTCGATGCCAAAGCCGTAGAGAAAGCGGATAAATTATTGCAGCTGACCTTAGATTTGGGTGGTGTCACCAAGAATGTTTTTGCTGGCATCAAGTCAGCTTATAAAGCAGAGGACTTAATAGGTAAACACACTGTGATGGTGGCGAATTTGGCACCGAGAAAAATGCGCTTTGGCTTGTCTGAAGGGATGGTTTTGGCCGCAGGTCCTGGTGGTGATGATTTGTATATCTTAGAGCCGCATGAAGGTGCTGTTCCTGGGATGCGTGTTAAATAATTGGGCCTAGAGTGGGCAGTGGTTAGCTAGTGGTGAGGGCGCTTCGCGCATTGGTTTCGCCAATGAGATTCCCGCCTTCGCGGGAATGACGGTTGGGTTAATTAAGATTGGAATATTTAAGATTGGAATATTTAAGATTGGAATATTTAAGATTGGAATAATAGAGGTTAAATGACTGATTGGTTACTGGTATTTGTGGGAGCGGCCTTTGTGAACAACTTTGTGTTGGTTCGCTTTTTGGGTTTGTGTCCTTTCATGGGTGTTTCCAGTCAGTTTAAGTCGGCTTTGGGCATGAGTTTTGCCACCGCTTTTGTTTTGACCTTATCGTCAATTGTCAGTTATTTGGTCAATACTTATCTGTTGGTGCCATTGGATTTGGCCTACCTCAAAACTTTGAGTTTTATTTTGGTGATTGCCGTGACGGTTCAAATCACTGAAATGATTCTGCACAAATCTTCTCCCTTACTTTACCAAGTATTGGGTTTGTTCTTGCCATTGATCACCACCAACTGCGCCGTTTTGGGCGTGGCCTTGTTGAATGTGCAACAACAGCATTCTTTAATGGAGTCGGCATTCTTTGGTTTGGGTGCTTCATTCGGTTTTGGTTTGGTGTTGGTGTTGTTTTCCGCCATCCGAGAACGATTGGAAATGGCCAATGTCCCCGCCGCATTTCGAGGTTTACCCATCGCATTAATGACCGCAGGCATCATGTCTTTGGCTTTTATGGGGTTTTCAGGAATGACACAGTGAAGGGTGACACAATGAAGAAGACGCCATAATGGACAGCGGATTACTGAATAACTTTGGTGCCTTAATTGCCTTGTTCGTTTTGGCTTTGGCTTTCGGTATCTTGATTATCTGGGTGTCTCGTAAATTCAAAGTTGAAGGCAATCCAGTGGTAGAACAAATCAATGCCATTTTGCCACAAACCCAGTGTGGTCAATGTGACTACCCTGGCTGTAAGCCTTATGCCGAAGCGATTGCTAAAGGTGATGCACCGATTAACCAATGCCCGCCTGGTGGTGAAGAAGGCATCAAAAAACTGGCAGAGTTGTTGGATTTAGAAGTGCTGGAACTGAACCCTGAAAACGGTCAAGAAACAGTAGATACCATTGTTGAAATTGTAGAACCTGACTGTATAGGCTGCACCAAGTGTATTCAGGTTTGTCCCGTTGATGCCATTGTGGGTGCGGCCAAATTGATGCACACAGTGATTGCTGCTGAGTGCACTGGATGTGATTTGTGTATTCCCGCCTGTCCTGTTGATTGCATCATTAAAATTGATACACCCTTGCCAGTGACGGTTCAAAGGCAGCAGCAACCGGCTTTGTGGCAAAGTGCCAGAGAGGCAAGATTGTGAGGCTAAACTATGAGTCCATATTGTGAGGCGAGCATGTAATGGGTGACATTCATTTAGCACAATTTCACGGCGGCTTGGTGTTGGATCACCACAAAACCCAAGTCAACCAACAGACAATCAAGACAGCCCCTATTCCTCAACGTTTATTGATCTCTTTGCGGGTCAATCGTGGATTTGAAGCAGTACCTGTTGTCATAGTGGGCGATTATGTCTTTAAAGGCCAATGTATTGCGAAAGCTGAGTACGCTATGGCATCAGATGTACATGCCTCCAGTTCAGGAACGGTGGTTTCGATTCAACAAAGGCCAAGCAGCGCACCTGATGCCGCGCTGGCAACAGTGATTGAAATTGAGACAGATGGTAAAGACCAGTGGTGTGACTTAACACCTTTGTACCCGGCTGAAATCACAGCACATAACATTCAAAAAGTGATGAAACCAGCGGGCATCTTGGGCATGGGTGGCGCCGGTTTTCCAACGCACCTTAAATACAAAACGGGTCAAAGAGCAGTTGAAACACTGGTCATCAATGGTGCCGAATGTGAACCTTACATCGCCTGCGATGAGCGCTTGATGTTGGAGCAGGCCATCGAAGTGGTCAAAGGCTCTGCTTTGATGATGCAAGCAGCTGATGCATTCCAAACCATCATAGCCATTGAGGACAGCTTGGGTGGTGTGCAATCGGCATTAGAGGCTGCCATTAATGAGTTAAATATTGAGCACTTTTCTGTTATCAAAGTACCGAGTATTTATCCGACAGGTGGCGAAAAGCAGTTGATAGAAGTGTTGACTGGAAAGCAGGTGCCAGCAGGTGAAACGCCTTTGGCTTTGGGTGTATTAATGCAGAATGTTGCAACAGCCAAAGCTTTACATGATGCCGTGTATATGGGGCAACCTTTGATTGAGCGTGTAATCACGGTTACTGGAGAGCAGGTTGCCAAACCTTGTAATTATTTGGCACGAATTGGCACGCCGATGCGTGACCTACTGACTGATGCGGGCGCGCAAGAAATACAACAAAGCCGTTTGGTTGTCGGTGGGCCAATGATGGGTTTTGCTATGCCTGATGATGACATTGGCATCGATAAAACCAGTAACTGCTTGCTGTTGATGAAAGCCGAAAACCAAGTGCTACCAGATCTAGGTATGCCAAATAATGACATGCCGTGCATTCGTTGCGGCGATTGTGTCAAGGTTTGCCCTCAAGACCTGCTGCCACAACAGCTGTTTTGGTATATCAATGGCAACGAAGACGGTAATGATTTAGAAAAGGCGCGTGATCACAATTTATTCGACTGCATTGAATGTGGTGCTTGTGCCTATGTGTGTCCGAGCCAAATTGATTTGGTAGACTTTTACCGCTATGGTAAAGCCGAGCTGCGCTATTTAGACTTCAAAAAAACAAAAGCTGAGCAGGCCAAAGAACGTTTTGAAGCCAGGGAAGCGCGTTTGATTAGATTAAAACAAGAAAGGCAAGCGAAAAGGAGAGCCAAAACCAGTCAATTAAAAGACAAGAAAGTGGCGAAGAAAGAAATTTCAGACGTTTTAGCCCGCATCAAGCAAATGAAGGACAAAAAAGAGGAGGGCCAAAGTGATGAATGACCAGGCTAACAATCAAGCCACTAAAATACCTGCAGGTAAAAAACTTTCATCAGCACCGCACCAACGCGCCAAAGTCAGTGTGCAAAAAGTCATGGCCTGGGTGTTGATTGCCTTGTTGCCGGCCACCGTTGCCCATGTGGTTTATTTTGGGGTCGGTTTGTTGGTACAAATTGTCATTGCCACCAGTGCAGGCATGTTATTTGAGTTTTTGTGTTTAAGGAAAAGATACGCAACAAACACGCATCGCATCAAACCTTTTCTGAGCGACCTGTCAGTACCAGTGACGGCGGTATTGTTTGCGCTGTGTATTTCGCCGATTGCGCCTTGGTATGTGGCTGTTGTTGGGATGTTCTTTGCCATTGTGGTTGCCAAACACCTGTATGGGGGTTTAGGGCACAATATTTTTAATCCAGCGATGGTGGGTTTTGCGGTGATCTTGATTTCGTTTCCTCAAAGCATGGCCTTGTGGCTGTCGCCTTGGGGCATGGATCAGGCTTCGTTGTCAGTTACAGAGATACTTTCTTGGGTATTTCGCGGTCATGATGGCGCAACAGTTGATGCCGTAACTGCAGCCACACCTTTGTCTGCATTACAAACAGGTCAGCAACAAGGTTTGGCCTACAGTGAAGTGGTGACGCAAAAAATCTTTGGTGATTTTGGCGGGTTGGGTTGGGAATGGGTGGCCAATTGGTTGTTCATCGGCGGCTTGGTTTTGCTGTATAAAAAAATCATCACTTGGCATGTGCCTGTGACGTTGTTGGTAGTGACTTGTGTTTTTTCCTATCTGTTTTATGCCTATGATTCTGATACGTTCATGTCACCGATGCAGCATGTCTTTTCTGGTGGTTTGATGCTGGCGGCATTTTTTATTGCTACTGATCCGACTTCAGGCTGCTCATCCATGAAAGGTAAGTTGATATTTGCTGCGGGTGTGGCCATTTTGACCGTGTTGATTCGACAATTTGGTTCTTTTCCTGATGGTGTGGCTTTTGCCGTATTACTGATGAACATGGCAGCACCTTTGATTGATCAATTGACCATTCCCCAAGCCTATGGACATAAAGACTCTTATGAGAACAAGAAAAAGGGGCAAGGCGGAGAATGAATAAGAAGTATTTATTGCCTTTGATATTGGCTGTGATGACAGCGTTGGCCAGTGCATTACTGATGGGATCTGATGCTTTTACAGCCGCACCCATTGCTGAACAAAAAGAGCGTGCCTTGATGAGGTCACTGGCTTTGCTGATGCCAGAAGGCAGTTACGATAATGATGTGTTGGCAGAAAAATTAACGGTTAATGAGCCTGTTATTTTGGGGCACAGAAAAGCCGCAGATGTATATTTAGGCTATTTAAAAGGCGAGTTTTCAGTCGCTGCGATTCCAGTCATCGCACAAAATGGATACTCAGGTGACATCGAACTGATGGTGGGTGTCAGGGCAGATGGCCGCATCACGGCTGTTGAAGTGTTGGGACATAAAGAAACACCGGGATTGGGTGATTTAATCGAGCGACGCAAAGGCGATTGGTTGCTACAATTTGAAGGTCAACAGCTCAATAAAGTAACACAAGCCGAATGGTCAGTAAAAAAAGACGGTGGAAAATTTGATCAAATCACAGGTGCCACTATCACACCAAGGGCTGTGGTTTCGGCGGTGAAAAAAGCGCTGAAATATTTTGAAAATCATCAAGAGCTATGGCAAAAGCAAGGTTGGCGAATGAGAACCCATGAAGCTGAGCCGGCAATATCGGCGCGAGTAGGAAAAAAAGATGAATGAAGCAAATAAAAAGTTCATCAAAACACGGTTGTGGGATAACAATGCCGCCTTGGTGCAGATGTTGGGTTTGTGTCCGCTTTTGGCCGTATCCAATACAGCCATCAATGCTTTAGGCATGGGTCTGGCGACCATTTTTGTCTTATTGGTGACCAATGTTTTGGTTTCTGTGATTCGTCCTATTACGCACAAAGAAATCCGCATTCCGCTGTTTGTGTTGTTGATTGCTTCAGTGGTCACAGCTTTGGAAATGATGATGAATGCTTACTTTCATGAGCTGTATTTGGCCTTAGGCATATTTATACCATTGATCGTGACCAACTGCGTCATCATGGCTCGAGCTGAGGCTTTTGCATCAAAAAATGATTTGGGTTTGGCACTTAAAGATGGTTTTTTTGTTGGTCTGGGCTTTGCCTTGGTGTTGATATTGATCGGCGTGATGCGTGAAGTGATTGGACAGGGTACTGTATTTCAAGGAGCACATTTACTGTTTGGTGATTTAGGTCGATACTTAGAAGTGACATTGGTAGCGGATTATGGCGGCTTTCTCATTGCCATCTTGCCGCCGGGGGCTTTCTTTGCTTTGGGCTTGTTGGTGGCTTGGAAGAATCACCGAGATATAAAAAATAAAGAGGGCAACATATGATCTACCTGTTTACCTATTTAAAAGGCATGATGATGGGCGTGGCCGATTTGGTGCCGGGTGTGTCTGGCGGTACGATTGCTTTGATTGTTGGAATTTATCAGCGATTGATTACGGCTTTGGCTTCAGTCAATGGAGAGACCTTTAAACAACTGTTTACCGGGCAGTTCAAAGCATTTTGGCGACAAATTGATGGTTGGTTCTTGTTGTCTGTATTTGCAGGCATGGTTACTTCGATTTTGGTGTTTGCCTCTTTGATTAAATACTTATTGGCCAGTCAAGCCATTCCAACGTGGTCCTTTTTCTTTGGTTTGATAGTGGCCTCTGCGGTCTTGTTGCTGTCACAGCAAAAGAAAGGGCCTATTTTCCATTTGTTGTTTTTGTTGTTGGGCATTGCTTTGAGTTACCTGCTCAGCACGCAAGTGGGTGAAGTGTTACCCAGTGGATTACTGGGTGTGTTCATGGCAGGTGCCATAGCGATTTGTGCCATGATATTACCTGGCTTGTCTGGCTCTTTGATTTTGTTGCTATTGGGCAAGTATGAAGTGTTGCTTCAAGCCGTATCTGACAAAAACTATATGGTGCTTTTGGTGTTTGCTTTCGGTTGTTTGATTGGCTTATTGGTTTTTTCAAAAGTATTGAAGTGGTTGATGTCGAATTTTTATCGGGCCATGATTTTCTTTTTGTCAGGACTGATGTTGGGCACGTTGATTAAAGTTTGGCCTTGGAAAGTAGCTGCCACTAATGTCATGCCAATGGCAACTGAGCAGCCACAATTGGCGATGGCAATTTCAATGATGGTGCTGGCGGCCACAGTGGTTTGGCTGTTGGCAAAATTTGACAGCAAGAAAGTTGTCCGCAAAAAAATGGAGCGATGAAATGAAAACATTCTATTGGTATGACTTGGAAACTTTTGGCATCAACCCGAGGTTTGATCGGATTGCGCAATTTGCTGGCATCAGGACAGATGAGGACTTGAATCCTATTGGTGATCCTGACATGTTTTATTGTCAGCCCACTTTGGATTATTTGCCCTCGCCAGAAAGTTGCATGATAACTGGCATCACGCCGCAAGAATGCCAAGAAAAGGGCATGAAGGAGGTTGATTTTGCCGCTAAAATTCATGACATTTTGTCACAAGAAAATAACTGTGCGGTGGGTTATAACAGCATTCGATTTGATGACGAGTGTGTCAGGTCATTGTTTTACCGCAACTTATTTGACCCTTATCAACGCGAATACATGAACGGTAATTCGCGTTGGGATGTGCTGGACTTGATGCGCGCTTGTTATGCCTTGCGCCCTGAAGGCATCACATGGCCAAATCGAGAAGACGGTATGCCCAGTTTTCGTTTGGAAATGTTGACCGAAGCCAATGGTTTGAAGCATGAGGCGGCTCATGATGCCTTATCTGATGTGGAAGCCACCATACAAATGGCACGCTTGGTCAAACAAAAACAGCCCAAATTGTTTGAATTTGCATTGGGTTTACGCAACAAAGACACGGTCAGGACTTTATTGAACTGGCAGTTGATGCAACCATTTGTTCATGTCAGTGGCAAGATTCCAGCATCTCGGGGTTGTTTGTCCGTGTTTGTCCCTTTGGCCATGCACCCGACCAATAAAAATGGTGTGGTCTGTTATGATTTGGCAGCTGCACCGCAAGATTTGTTGTCATTGTCTGTGAATGACATCAGAGACAGGATATATACGCCTACTGCAGATTTGCCAGAAGGCGTTGAGCGAGTCCCATTGAAAACGGTACACATCAATAAGGTGCCTTTTGTTGCGCCGCTGTCCGTCTTAAAGGGTGTGGACTTAGAACGATTGAATTTGGATTACCCTGCCTGTAAAGCACATTTGGAATTAATCAAAGCGGACCCCAGCGTGGCTAAAAAAGCGGCTGAGGTGTTCAATCAAAAGTATGAAAACGCCTCTGATGATGTTGATGAAATGATCTACTCAGGCTTTTTCAGCTACCAAGACAAAGCGGAGTTATCAGCTTGGCAGGCCGCCGATCCACAAACCTTACCTTGGGGTGATTCTGGATTAAAAGATGCGCGTGCAGATGAGCTGTTGAAACGTTATAAAGCGAGAAACTTCCCAGAATTACTCACTGCTGAGGAACAAACCGATTGGCAACAGTCAGTATCTGAACGTCTGAACCAAAGGTATGGTGACGGCTTTGAGTGGTGGTTTGAAGAATTGGAACGTGTTCGTGCTGAATACCCAGATACAGACAAGCAATTGATTCTTGATCAAGTCGAACAATTCGTCATGAATCAATTCGGATAATTTACCGTTCATTAAAACTGAATTTGTGTTCATTTTTGTTTTTAGTTATCATGTAGGGCGTTATCCACCACCACAAACCCCCAAAATACATGATTGAATCTCAAGTCAACCCTTATAAGAGACGGGTATTTAAAGCCCTCTTGTTTATTACGGCATTGGGTGGTTTGATTTTTTTTCTGATCAATTTCAATAGAGGTTTATTCCTGCTTGCCAGTTTAGAGTTGGTTGCAGGTGGCATATCTTTGTGGTTGTTTTTTCAAGTTTATCGAAAATTGCCGTTGGCAAAATTTCGACAATTGACGATGACTTATGTGTTGATTTTTTATGCTCTGATGTTGTTTGCATTAACCAGAAGCAATGTCAGTAGCAACATTTATATTTGGGTTCAAGTCATTCCTTTAATTTCGTATCTGTTACTCGGATTAAAACGTGGTTTCCTAATGACGTTATTTTTTTTGACGTTGTTCGTGCTGTCTTTCTTGGTTTTCATTGATTTGCCCGTTGAATTAAAGGAGGCGGCTTCTGTGGCCAATATTGTTTTTGGGACATTGCTTACTTGGGGTCTATCTCATGCTTATGAAAAAGCTACAGTTGATTCTCAAGCCAAGCTAAAGAAAATGGCAAGTACCGATCACTTAACGGGCTTGAATAATAGAAGCTTGCTTCAAACCTATTTTGAAGCAGCCCAAAGTCAAACACAGTTCAAATATAAGCAGTTGGCTGTGGTTGTTTTGGATTTAGATCACTTTAAAGTCATCAATGATACGCATGGTCATGATATTGGTGATTTGATTTTAAAAAACTTTTCAAAAGTCATTAATGATTGTGTCAATCATCCAAACCATGCATTCCGAATAGGAGGTGAAGAGTTCTGTTTGATTTGTGCTAATACCAGTTTAGAACAGGCTTCTATTTTGGCTGAATCTATCAGGACCCAGGTTTCTGCACAAAAGATTGAAGTTGATGGTGAGGCTTTGACTTACTCGGTGAGTTGTGGAGTCTCAGTCAGTGATGATAAGCACATTTCTTTCAAAGCGTTACATGCTGAAGCGGACAGGCGACTGTATATGGCAAAATCTTCAGGCAGGAACTTGGTAATTAATCAAGGCTAAGTGCAATGATCATTGAATACTGATTAATTAATCAAGTTATTGGCTTCTTTCCACTTTTTTCGATGCTCTGATTTAACATAAATCATGGTGCCTCGAATGATGAGGTAGCAAAAAAATCCAATCGCAACAACATAAATGCCCCAATGTTCTTTCAGCACAACAGCTTCACCAATTTCTAACCCTTTGATGTAATCCCAAAGCATGGGCAGTGCACCAATCATGGTAATACTCATGGCAACGTAACTGAACATCCTCAAGATGTACATGCGATCTCTCAGTTGTCTTTTGAGGAAGAGTTTGATTTCTTCAGGGTTGGCTTTGCCGTCCTTTTTCATGGCAAAGCCGCAATTGGGACAAGCCTCTGCTATGGTTGATATTTTGGTTCTACAAGATGGGCAATTGATTAAGGCCATGGTATTTTTAATTAAAAGCAAAGAATATTATATCTATTGACCATCAAATTGACATGAAAGTTTGATAAAAAAAGTTTATCATAAAGTTTTTTACTTCTCTGTCTTATTCATGAAAAGGAAAACCAAGATTGTAGCAACTTTGGGCCCAGCAAGTTCTTCCCCAGATCAAATCAAAACACTCATTCAAACTGGTGTGAATGTGTTCCGCCTTAATTTCTCACATGGTACTGCAGAAGACCATGAAAACAATGTAAAAAACATTCGTCAAGTGGCCAAAAGTTTGGGTGTCATTGTGGGTATTTTACAGGACTTACAAGGGCCAAAAATCAGGGTAGGTCGATTCAAAAATGACAGGGTGACTTTAACCGAAAGTCAGCGGTTCAAGTTGTATGCGGACAAGACGAAAGCTGGAGATGAACATGGTGTTGGAATCAGTTACAGTGGCTTGTATAAGGACGTTAAAGCCAATGATGTGATTTTGTTGGATGATGGGCGGTTGTCATTGAAAGTGGTTGAAGTGAAAGCCGGTACCATTCATTCTGAAGTGGTGCGAGGTGGTGTGCTGAGTAACAACAAAGGCATTAACATTCCATCTGCAGATTTATCCTTGGCAGCTGTAACAAAAAAAGACATTGAAGACATCGCCACTGGTGCGGCTTTGGACGTGGATTGGGTGGCTTTGAGTTTTGTTAGAAACCGGGATGATTTGTTGTTGGCCAAGCATTACCTTTCGCTGAATGAATCAAATGCCAAGTTAATGGCAAAAATTGAAAAGCCGGGTGCCATTCGAAATTACAAAGAAATATTAAAAACGGCCGATGGCATCATGGTAGCTCGTGGTGACTTGGGTGTTGAGTTGTCAGCTGAAAAAGTGCCCATGTTACAAAAACGGTTAATCAGAAAGGCCAGAGAAAAAGGAAAACCAGTGGTAACTGCAACGCAGATGCTGGAGTCTATGATTCACAGCCCAATACCCACTCGAGCTGAGGCCAATGATGTGGCGAATGCCATTTTCGATGGGACTGATGCCGTGATGTTGTCTGCTGAAACTGCCACCGGTGACTTTCCTGTAAAAGCTGTAGAAACTATGGACACGATTGCCAAAACAGTAGAAGCTGATGGTGATTACAAAGAACGCATGGTTGAACGTAAAGTCAGGGCTGAAAAAAATACACCGGATGCGGTTTCTTCTGCAGCCTGTCATATGGCATCAACACTTGGGCTTAAAGTGATGTGTTGTTTTTCAAGCTCAGGTGCAACAGCGCTTCGTGTAGCAAGAAATAGGGTGCCAACAACCGTATTAGCCGTTTCACCTTCAATCAAATCATGCCATCAACTCACACTTTCTTGGGGTATTCAGCCAGTGTTGAGTGAAGATGCGACCAACTCTGATGAGATGGTTGAAATTGCCAAACAAGTGATTGTTGATCACAAAGAAGCCAAGCCCAATGACCAGTTCATCATCACTGCTGGTGTACCTTTTGGTCAGTCAGGCACAACTAATTTAATCCGCGTTGAAACTTTGTGATTAATTGAAAAGGGAAGCTTCTTACACCTTGGTTGGGAGCTTCTGATTTATGTTCAAACTGATGTTACAGCTGCCTTTGTTGTACATTTCGACAAAAAATTCATCCCACAGCACCTACAATAAAACCAGTAACGCCTCAGTCTCTTTGAGGGCGTGGTTTAAAAATTGACAAACCTCAGTTAGAATCAATGAAATTATATTGGCCATTTACGGTCTATTGAGTCATTGACTAGGAGCAAAAAAAATTTGGATACGAACCCTATGAAGCATATGGTTGACGCCATTGGTGCTAAAATTTTAGACAAAGAACCTCAGATTAAGTTGGTCATTGCTGCCTTGTTAGCCGGTGGTCATGTTTTACTTGAGGACAGGCCGGGACTTGGAAAAACGACCTTGGCGGCAGCTTTAGCACAAACTTTCGGCATGGACTATACACGTGTTCAATTAACCTCTGACATGATGCCCAGTGATGTTTTGGGTGTCAGTATATATGATGGAAAAGAACAAAGCTTTACTTACCACAAGGGGCCCATATTCACCCAGTTCCTATTAGCAGATGAGCTTAATCGTGCGACACCGAAAACACAAAGCGCATTGCTTGAGGCCATGGCTGAAAATCAAGTCAGCATGGATGGCACAACCTATGATTTAGAAGAGGTGTTTTTTGTGATGGCGACACAAAATCCCATGGATGATGCCGGCACTTATCACCTCCCACATTCACAATTGGACCGGTTCATTATCAGCTTGTCTTTGGGTTATCCCAGTCGAGAAAGTGAACGTGCGCTCTACAGTCAAGCTTATTTGAAAGGCTTATATGAACCTTTAAAGCCTTTAGCTGATGTCAGCCAACTTAAAAAATGGCAACAACAAGTTTCAGAAGTCCATGCCAGTGAAGAGGTGTTAGATCATTTACAGCAGTTGATTGCGCAAACACGACAACATCCTGATTTAGCTCACGGTTTATCTCCCAGGGCTGGCTTGTCTTTTTTTAAACTGTCTCAAGCTATGGCTTTTATGGCAGGTCGTGATTTTTTAATTCCAGAAGATGTTGCCGATGCTTTTTATCCTGTTTGTAGACACCGTTTGGTGTCGAGCCAGGGCTTCGATGTAGTTAAAAAAATCATTCATCAGATTGCAGCAGACACACCGTTTACTTGATGGTTAAAATCAAGACATTTATTGATGGTTTTATCAATCGTCGAGGTGTTGAGCCGTTGCCTGTGGAATTTAATTGGCGGCGGATTTATGTGCTGCCCAGTAAACCCGGCTTATTTTTTGCAGTCATTTGGGTGGTCATGTTGATGGCGGCGTTGAATTTCAATAACAACATGGGCTTGATGTTGGTTTTTTTGTTATTTGGTATGACACAAGTGATGTTGTTGCAGACATTTTTCAATATGCGAAATATCACATTGAGGCGAATCAAAGTTGAGCCAGTATTTTTAGGTGATGTAGCAGAAGCACAATTAGAGCTGTGTCACTCCCAAGATAAATGGCAAGTGGTGAGTTCATCATTGGGCAAAGAAAAGGTGGCTCATATTGAGCATGGTGTGGGGCTGTTGCCTTTTCACTTTGAAACCATCAAACGCGGTTATGAGCCGGTACCCAGGATTAAATTATTCACGCGATATCCAATGGGTTTGTTTACAGTTTGGGTGTATTGTACGCCTGATACAAGTGCGTTGGTATACCCCAAACCGGAAAGGCCTGTTCCGGCTTATCCAAGTCATGGTGGCGTTGATGGTGAAAAAGACTTGCCCATAAAAGGTGATGAATTGGCCAGTGTGAGAGAATACCAAGTAGGAGACCCGCTGCGTGACATCGCCTGGAAAAAAACAGCCCAAAGTGACAAAACTTGGGTGAAACAATATGAGTCAACACAAGGAAAACATATGATGTTTGACTTTGAACAAATGCACATGGCCCATACGGAAGCCAAATTGTCTCGTTTGGCTGCTTGGGTGATACAGGCTGAACATGAAAACATAGATTATCAATTGGTTTTACCGGGATTTTCCAGTGAGATGACGCATGGAGCAGCACAAATGGCTTTGTGTTTAAAGCAATTGGCACTCTTTGGTGGAGGTGAGTCATCGCCAAATTAAAAGCGAGCATCAAATCAGAGCTGAGTGACAAGCAATTATTGTGGTTGATTTTGGCCGTTTTGATTTCGGTATTGCCACAAATTGGCCGGTTGCCGATTTGGTTTTTGCCTATGACTTTTGTGGTTGTGGGTTATCGTGTATATGCACAGATAAACCATATTAAAAAAGGGCATGCTTTGGTCTTGAGTTTGTTGGCCGTCGCTGCAGTGATTTTTTTGGCTTATTCGCAAGGCTTTGGTATTTCAAGGGAGGTGAGTGTCAGCATCTTGCTGACGATGACGGTCATGAAATTATTGGAGTTGTACCGAAGGCGTGATGCCTATTTGGTCGCCATGTTGTGCTATTTTGTTATCATGACTCGGTTCCTTTATTCGCAAGATTTGATATTGATTTTTTATTTGTTGTTGGCAACATTCGCCAGCAGTCATGCTTTATTCTTATTGCAGTTTGATAAAGTAGGAGGCTGGTTAGATAAGAGGCAGTTAAAAAAGACTGCTGGCCTGATGGCCGCAGGTATACCTTTTGCGATTGTGTTTTTTCTGTTTTTTCCGCGTTTGGGTTCTCCAATATGGGGTTCTCCAGATATATTTGGGGAAGGTAAGACTGGGATATCAGATAGCATGAGCCCAGGTTCTATTGTTGAACTTTTTATGGATGATTCACCCGCTTTTAGAGCGACTTTTGATTCTGGTAAAATGCCTGAAAGCAAAGATTTGTATTGGCGCGGGCCTGTTTTAAGCAATTATGACGGAGAAACTTGGACGAGACAGAGGGCACAATTAAGGCCTGCTATAAAAAAATTCAACCCTGACAACGTGGTGAGCTATCAAATTGAGCAAGAAGCCACAGGTCAACATTATATGTTTGGTTTGGATTATGTGTTGAGTGGTTTTCAAGGTGCATTCCTTCTGTCAGATTCAAGTATGTATTCACCGACAAAAATTAATCAAATAAAGCATTATGATGTGAAGTCAATTTTATTGGATGCTTTAGATCAAGAACTAACTGCCAATGAAAGAGCAAGTTTGCTCAATTATCCTAAGGAAATGAACCCCAAAACATTGGAGATGATGCGTTCGTGGGTCGCTGATCAAAATCAACAACCTACAACCACAATTGTAAATAAAGCACTGGCGCACTTTAATCAACAAGGTTTTTTTTATTCATACACACCACCGTCACTTTCAGGGCATGTTATTGACCAATTCTTATTTGAAACAAAGCGTGGTTTTTGTGAGCATTATGCATCAACTTTTGTCATCATGATGAGGATGGCAGGAATCCCATCTCGTGTGGTTACCGGGTATCAGGGCGGTGTGGATATGGGAGATTATTTGCTGATAAAGCAATCTGATGCACATGCCTGGGCTGAAGTGTTTATCGAATCACAGCCAGGTGTTGGATCATGGCATCGTGTTGATCCCACATCCGTGGTGTCACCTGAAAGGCTTTCAACAGGTGCCCAATCTATCATTGAACAACCCCGTCATTGGTTTGATTTTGAGTGGTTACGTGACTCTAGAGAAAGTTTGGATACGATGAGGTATAAATGGAACCGTTGGGTACGTGATTTTAATGTGTCAAAACAAAATGCGATGTTTGAATTGATGGGTTTTAAACACCATGACAGTACTGAAATTGCATTGGTCATGGCAAGTATGCTATTGCTGTTGAGTCTTTTGGTTGCTGCCTGGTTGTGGTATAGAGGCCGTCCAGTATATTCTGACTATCAAAAAATATACCGCCAGTATGTTCATTTATTATGGCCTAAATCAGAATGGGACGTGGCTTTACAACGTGGTTTACGTACGAATAATCGACTGATCATCGCTACAAGAGAAGATTTAAGCCCTTTGTTGACACAATTTGAAAGGTTGTATTTGAAAGCCCGATTTGGTCCTGGGCAACAAAACAACAAAGCCTATATTCATCAATTACAACAATTGCTTGAAGCAATTAAAACACGAAAAGCTTTATAATTATAATTAAACAGATTATGGTTGCAAAAAGCAGTGTGTTTTAACACTGAAAGATTGCCTACTTGAAATTCAGGTGGAAGCACCTTAAATAGCAGTTATATTTCAATAAAAATAGCAATGAGCAACGAAAACAACCCATACAATATAGATGCCGAACTGTTAGAACAGGTTGAGCATGAATTCAAAGAACCTCAAATGTATAAAGTGGTGCTGTTGAATGATGACTACACACCCATGGATTTCGTCATAGAAGTATTGATGCGATTTTTTAGAATGGACGAACAAAAGGCGACGCAAATTATGCTTCACGTACACACAAGAGGCAAAGGATTGTGCGGTGTATTTACCCATGAAGTGGCTGAAACCAAATCGACCATAGTGAATGAATTTGCTCGTGAAAATGAGCACCCATTATTGTGTGTAACAGAGGTGATGTGATGTTAGATTTACATTTAGACAATACAGTCAATCAAATATATAAATACGCACGCCACCACCGCCATGAAATGTTAACCATGGAGCATTTGATGTTGGGGTTGCTTAAAAACAAGCATGCACTCAAAGTTTTGGATGCAGTGGGTGCAGATGTGGCGTTGTTAAAACAAGAGTTGGAAGATTTAATTACGCAGCATGTGACAATCATTCCAGCTGATGTGGATCAAGATACACAACCCACTTTGGCATTCAGGCGGGTCATTCAACGTGCCATATATTCTGCACAGTCAGCTGAACTGAAGCAAGTGAAAGGTGATCGTGTTTTGGTGGCAATGTTTGATGAAGTTGATGCACATCCTGTGTACTTGCTGAACAAACAAGGCATCACCAGATTTGATGTGGTGCGTTGTATAGCCCATGGTGTCAATGAGTCTGAAGAGGCAGGTGATAAAGCGGTACCCACAAGTACAGAAAAAGAGGCTGAATCACAAAAGACTACCAGCGTCAAAGAATTCTTAACTGACCTCAACGCAAAAGCCAAAAAAGGTGGTGTTGATCCATTGATTGGTCGCGATTCAGAAATTGAGCGTATGATTCAAGTTTTGATGCGTCGATCTAAAAATAACCCTTTGTTAGTCGGTGAGCCTGGAGTAGGTAAAACCGCCATGGCTGAAGGCTTGGCCTTGAAAATTGTAAACCATGAAGTGCCAGATGTGATGAAAGATACTCGAGTTTTTGCACTCGACATGGGCAGTTTGATGGCAGGAACAAAATATCGGGGTGACTTTGAGAAGCGTTTGAAACTGGTTATTCAATACATCAAGAAAATACCTCATGCGGTGATGTTTATTGATGAAATACACACCATAATTGGTGCAGGGGCGGTGTCAGGTGGTTCTTTGGATACTTCTAATTTATTGAAGCCTGTTTTGGCCTCAGGAAACATGCGCTGTATTGGTGCTACCACCCAAGATGAATCAAGACAGATTTTTGATAAAGACCGGGCATTGGCCAGGCGGTTCCAAAAAATAACCATTGCAGAACCAAGCAAACAAGAAACAGTAGAAATCCTAAAAGGTTTAAAAGCCAACTTTGAGGGTTTTCATAAAGTGACTTATAGTGATCAGGCACTCTTTGATGCAGTGGAATTGTCCAGCAAGCACATCACAGATAAGTTTTTGCCAGACAAAGCCATAGATGCTATAGATGAAGCCGGTGCTTGGCAAAATATCCATGGCAAGAATGCTGAACAGATAGACAGCAGTGATATTAAACGTGTGGTTGCCAGTATTGCCAAGGTGCCATTGGAAGATGTGGCACAAGATGAGGCTTTGAAGCTGAAGTCAATTGGCCGCAGCCTACGCCATGTGATTTTTGGCCAAGATGAAGCAATAGATATTTTAGCAACGGCGATCAAAATGTCGCGTGCCGGCATGGTACGTGATCATCGTACCGTTGCTAATCTGATGTTTGCAGGTCCTACAGGTGTCGGTAAAACAGAAGTGGTTCGTCAGCTTTCGCATCATTTGGGATTGAAATTACTGCGTTTTGATATGTCAGAATATATGGAGGCGCATACCGTTTCAAAATTGATCGGTTCGCCACCAGGTTATGTGGGACATGAGCAAGGTGGCCAGTTGACTGAAAGGGTCAATCAAACGCCGCATTGTGTTGTGCTATTAGATGAAATTGAGAAAGCACATCCTGATGTCTTGAATATATTGTTACAAGTGATGGACAACGGGAAATTGACGGACTCAAATGGCCGTGAAACTGATTTCAGAAATGTACTGGTGGTAATGACCACCAATGCAGGTGCACAAGCACACGGAAAGAGCAGTTTTGGTTTCACTGAACAAGACCATTCCAGTGATGCGATGCTAGATATCAACCGTTTGTTCTCGCCTGAGTTCAGAAACAGACTGGATGCCATCGTGCCCTTTGCAGCTTTACAACACGAGCATGTTGAAAAAATCGTTGATAAGCTGATGATAGAATTAGAACAGCAATTGTCAGAAAATCAGATCACATTCAGCCTCAGTCCAGAAGCCCGTACTTGGTTAGTCAATCAAGGATATAACCCTGAAATGGGGGCAAGACCCATGCACAGGGCAATCGATCAATTCGTTAAAAAACCATTGATTGATGACATTTTGTTTGGAGAGTTGAAACAAGGCGGTACAGTGAAAATCAAGCTGTTAAACGATGCTCTGCAGTTTGATATTTTATCAAATACGCGTTTGTTATCAGTAGAAGAAACCACGCCATGATGAAATGCTGTTCATTGAGCCTTTTAAGGCTCAATGGGCGCAGGTTTATTTTGAACGGAACGTGATGCGTCCTTTGCTCAAGTCGTAAGGTGTCAATTCAACCGTTACGGTATCACCAGTCAAAATTCTGATGTAATGTTTTCTCATGCGACCAGAGATGTGTGCAGTCACAATGTGACCATTTTCCAATTCAACACGGAACATGGTGTTAGGTAAAGTGTCGATTACTTTGCCTTCTAATTCAATGACGTCTTCTTTTGCCATAAAGTGTGGTATTTCCAAAAAAAAGGGTATTCTACCAGATAAAACCAGCCGTCACCACATTGTTTGGTTTGCGTTCAGTTTCAAAAAGTAGCGGTGATTCAGTCTACAGTGACCTGTTCAAAGCCGTTCTCAAAAATCAAATCATCTAATTGCGGCCGGAGACTCATGACAGAGAATTGGTTCTGGTTGTTTTCATGACCAACTAAGCGTATTAAGCCAAGTTCTGGGGGCCTGTCTGAAGTGAAAGAAAAGCTGAATAACATGCCCCAATCGATGAGGTTGTCATTGGTTTGAGTTAAGGATAATAAATTATCTTGACGAGTGGTAGACCAGTTATTGCTAAGGATTAAATCCTTATCAGACCACACAAAATCAGTATAACTGGCGTCGTCATCTAGGGGAACGATGATTTGTTCAACCTGGGGGTCATAATCATGGTTTTCTATCATGTAGTTATAACGAAAATTACCGCCACCTAAATCAATGACTTTAACGGCAACAGTGAGGTGGCCTTCTCCAACTTGCAAAGTGCGGTGTGATGCGCTCATTAAATCGTTGGCAGTGGTATTCGGTGGTAAATAAGCATCGGAAGCTGGACCGTTTTGAAAGGATGACGGTGAGTGCATATTCCAAGTCAGATTTTGTTGGTTTTGACTGAATTCATATGACATCCAACCCATGCCATTGAATATATTGACATCTTCACGTACCAAATACCAAGATGAAAAATAATAACTTAATGCAGGATCTGAAAATTGTGACTCATTGACAACCAGACGGTTTTCATCCGTAGAGTTCGAAGTGTTGTTTTGGGTGTTGTTGCAATCAGGGTCAAAAAATGAACATTGTTGTTCCCACAGTCCTGTGAACGCTTCTAGTTCTTCTCGAGGCCCTAAATAACTGCCGCCATCATTGTTGCTGACTGTGTAAGTGTCTTCACAGCCTTTGTATAAAATAAAATTGTTACCACAGTTATATGTGCAGTTTTGGTTCTGTGCAAAGAATGCATGTTTAATGTCTGAAATGGCCACTTGTTCAAACCGGTTATCAATTTCTCTGTACATGGCCCAGTTCAGAAAAGGATGTTGTTCATTGTTATAAGGAGGAACGGGACCCGTAAACTTGCCTTGCCAGACCACATCAGCTTCGCCAACATTTTTTAATCTGGCGTTGGGAGTGAGAACCACAAGATCGTCGTCAATTCGCCTGCGATATACCCAAGACATGTCAATCAATGCCACATCAGCATCAGCTGTTGGGCTCGGCCATAGAGGCCTGTCTTTGGGGCATGTGGGTGTCCCTCTAACCATGGCATATTCTGGAGGGATGACCAGGTGATTGTACATGTGCGCTTCAGCCACAACCCAGTGAGCTATCTGTGGCATGTTGATTTTATTGGCCAACCAACTGGTTATTCTCACATCCATGCGCAACATGCGCAGTTGCTGTTGCTTGATGTCGAGTTCTGTATGGATGTGGTCTAACAAGAACAAGGCATTTCCCTGTTGGTCGATGATTTCTGCACTGACAATTTCACCAGCACCTTTTCCTTTGCTGGTTGCTCTGATAATTAAATCATTGAACGTCATGGTGGCGTTTTGAATTTGCCATTTGAACTGGCCTTTGACATGCAGTTGACCAGCGGTAATAGATTCTAAAATACCAAAAGGAGCTTGAACCTCTAGTGAGGTGGTGTCATTGATTTGAAATACGGCATGTGGCTGGCTGTCTATGGTTTTAGTTTGAGTGGGTAGGTCAATCACTTGAATCCCTAACTCGTTCAACAAACGGTCTTCAAAGTTGATGACAAATTCACCACCATCGGCATGCCAACGTAAATCAATTTGTTGTTGCCTCAAAGGGTGGTTGAAATTTTCTAACCATGGCGAAACCGCGATAACCGGATTGTTGAGCAGCAAAAGGAGAAGGCAAATTTTAATCAGGTTCATAATGTATGGACAGTTTGTGTTCCAATCATTATAAAAAAGTGTCAGATAAAAAACAGTTAATTTTCAGCTAACTGCCAATCAATTGGCGTTTTTTGTTGTTTTATAAGGTAATCATTCGCTTGAGAAAAGTGTCTACAACCTAAAAAACCACGATGAGCAGATAATGGAGAAGGGTGTGGCGCTTTCAGTATTAAGTGTTTTTTTGTGTTAATTTGATTGCCTTTTTTTTGAGCATATGCGCCCCAAAGCATAAAAACCACACCTTGGTTTGTTTCATTGATGATGGAAATAACTCGATCTGTAAACTGTTCCCAGCCTTGTTTTTGGTGGCTGGCAGCTTGGGCTTTTTCTACAGTTAACACACTGTTAAGTAACAAAACGCCTTGTGCGGCCCAAGATGATAAATTGCCAGTAGTGTTATATACTCTCAAGTCAGCAGCCTGTTCCTTAAAGATGTTTTTTAAAGAAGGAGGGATTGGCATACCATGAGGTACAGAAAATGACAAGCCGTGTGCTTGTCCTGGCCCGTGGTAGGGGTCTTGGCCTAGAATAACAACTTTAACATGATTTAGGGGCGTACTGTTGAAGGCGTTAAATATCAACTGATTTGGTGGGTAAATGATCTTGCCTTGCGCTTTTTCATGTTGTAAAAATGAATTGAGTTTGCGCATATATTCTTGCTCAAACGTGTCAGACAATGCCTGCAACCAGCTTGCTTCTAACTGTCGATGCATGTGTTTTAACTGGTGTCTTTTTGGCGGTGAAATTGGGTAAAGCGGATTTGAAATTTAAGTTTTTTGACCAAAGCTTCTTGGTTTACCGGTTTACCCACCAAGTCGTTGGCACCTTCGTTAAGAATTTGCTTTTGGTTTTCAGTATTTTCATCACCGGTCATAATCACAAATGGCATCTCTAATTTGTTTAAATGCAACTCGTCACGGGCATAGCTGAGTATTCCTCTGGCCGTTTCATTGTTTTTTAGGTAGTAATCAGTCAGAACCAAATCAAAGTCATTATATGACGTTTCTCGGTCGGGCATCACTTCTTTGGCATCGGTAACAGACAGTTTGTGGGTGATTTCTAAGTTGTGGTTTTGCAATAGTTTTTTGGTTGCATGAGCCACCACCATAGAGTCTTCAATATATAAAATCTTGCCGTTGATTTCATCATCTGGGCGCAATAAGCCGCTCAGGAATATTTCTAAACCTTTTTGCCCCGCAGCTTTGTCGATGTAGTCAGTTACATCACTGCTGAGCATCCGGTCTTTAAGCCGTGCATCAACACTGCCTGAAATGATTATGACAGGCAAATAATGGTGGTTTTCGCGTGCATATTCGCAGATTTTTGTACCATCATCATCTGGTAGGCGTAAGGCTGATAAGATGATATCTATTCGATTGTTTTGTAATTTTTCGATGGCTTTGGCAACAGAATCTACAGCTATGACCTCTGTATATGGTTGGATTTTTTTAACCAACCGCTCGGTCATAGACCTCGCCAATTTAGAACCATCGGCAATCAAAACTTTAGCTGTATCTGTCATATTATGCATTGTACCTCAAGAACTAAATCATCATGCCATGAAAACACAAAAACGTAAAAAAAAATGTGATGGAAGTTTGTTATAGGTTTCTGATGTGACTTGATGCGCTGAATCGTGCGCCTAGCCATGTGATGGTTGTTGCCATAAAAAGGAATAAAACAGCAGTTGAGAAGTCTAAGCTGTGTATGTTAATTTGTTGACCAAACGATGCTGACAATTCTTGAATCGGTTTAGAAATCCACCAGAGTGTGCTGTTCAACAACAGCAGTGCAAATATTGATGCAGCGATGCCATAATAAATACCACCGTATAAAAAGCGCCTTCGAATTTGGCCAGGAAAAGCACCCAGCAGTTTATTCAAAGCAATTTCTTTTTTGTGGTTTGCAATTTCGTTACCTATAGAGTGACTGAGGAAGACCAATACAATGATTAAAAACACCACAACACTGGCCTGCATCATATAAAAGAATGCCCGAGTGAGTGTTTGCAGTTGATTAAACCAATCGGCATCAAAGCTGACATAGTCTATGCTCGGGTTGAGTTGTAATTTTTGACTCAACTCCAATAACTGTTCATTGGTGGCCTCAGGGTGCGGTGTGATGAGGATTTGATCAGGAAGCTGCTGATCTTCAATGATGGCAATGACTTTATTCAGTTGCGGGTCTTTATTGAGTTGGCTTTTAATTTCATTGCTTTGCACCACTTGACTCTTGCTGATTAAATTGCGTTCGTTTAAATCTAACTGTATGGCGGTCATTTCATCGGCATTGATGCCCGGTTTGAGGAAGACAGCCATACTGCCTTTGCTTTGCCATTGTGCTTCTAATTCATCAAAATTTTGCCACACTGTCCACATCATCAAGGGTAAATAAAAACAAATGCCCAGGGTGATGATGGTAAATAGACTTGACCAAGGTGTTTGTAATGGCATCAAAAAACCTTCACGAATGGCTCGAACATGTCCACGATACCAACGTGCAAACGGGTGAGGTTTTTTAGCTACAGATTGATTCATAAATCCGGCCTATAGTCATCAATCAATTGGCCAGAATCCATCACCAATACACGTTTTCTTAAACGTTTGATTAAAAATAAATCATGGGTCGCAATGATGACCGTTGTGCCTTTTTTGTTGATTTCCATGAACAGTTCCATCAATTCCAACGACAAATCAGGATCTAAATTACCCGTAGGCTCATCTGCTAATAATATGTCAGGTTGGGCGATGATGGCACGCGCTATGCCAACGCGCTGTTGTTGACCACTGGACAGTTCATTGGGGTAAAAGTTGGCTTTATCGGCTATGCCAACTTGGCTCAAAGTCACCCGGGCTTGTTTCAAGCTGTCAGGTTTAGAATAACCACGCAACCACAGAGACAAAGCAATGTTGTCTATGATGGTGCGGTTTTCTAACAATTGGTGGTCTTGAAAAATCATACCCAATGTTTGGCGGTATTTGGGCAAGCTTTGGTTGTTAAGCTCGCGCAAAGCAAAGCCGTTGACTTTGGCTTGTCCGTAACTGATGGACTCCATACACATGATCAGCTTAAGTATAGATGTTTTACCAGCACCTGAATGTCCAGTTAAAAACAGCATCTCTCCTTGCTCAATGTCAAAGCTGACATCACTCAGGGCTTTGTTGTGTTTGCCATAGGATTTGCTGACGCGCTTGAATTCAATGATATTCTTGCTCATTGCAGCACCGAATTCAATTGGAAAATGGGCAGCAACATGGCCAAAACTATAAATAGGACAATCATACCAACAAACAAAATCGCCAGTGGTTGAATTGCACCAATCAAAGTAGACAGCTTGTTTTCAACATTCTTTTCTTGTACTTCTGCAGCGCGTTCTAACATTTCACTTAAGTTGCCGCTTTGTTCACCAGCATGGACCAATTTGACTGTTAATGGTGGAAATTCTTTGGCGTTGCCCATGGCTTTTGCCAGACCAGCGCCTTCACGGACTGCAGCAGCAGTTTCTTCACAGGCCTTTTTAAAACTGGCATTGGAAACCACTTGAGATGACAAACTTAATGCAGGGACAATGGGTACAGCACTTTTACTCAGAATGCCCAGTGTGCGCGTAAATTTAGCAGCTTGTGATGTGCGAATTAAGCTACCTATACCTGGCCATTTAAGAACCATGCGATGCCATTTGATTTTAAAGTCAGGTTTTTGTAGCAGGGCCCAAAAGCCTGCGCTCAAAGCTGTCATACCAATCAAAACCCAGAGTCCATATTGAGTCAAAAAATCACTGATAGCAATCAAAGTTTGAGTCATGGCTGGTAATTCAACTTGTGAATTAGCGAAGACTTGTGTCACTTTGGGCACGATATAGACCATCATGCCAGTGACAACGGCAATGGATGTCAGAATCAAGATGATCGGGTAAATCAAAGCCATTAAGGATTGTTTGCCCATTTGATCGCGTGTTTCCAGATAATCTGCCAGTTGACCCAGAATTTGTTCTAAATGACCTGATTGTTCGCCCGCTTCAATACTGGTGGTAATCAGCTCATCAAATGCTTTAGGGAACAAGCGCATGGCTGTGGCCAGTGGTTGTCCTTCCATGATTTTCGCATGTAATGTAGACAGGATTTTTTCTGTATTTCTGTGGTCACTTTGTTCAATTAATGTTTTTAAAGCGTCATCAATCGGTAAGCCTGCTTTGACCAAAGTGGCCAGTTGTCGGATCAGCAGTGGCAACTCATTCGACTTGAGTCGCAAGCGTTGCACTGATGTTTTTTGTTCTTTGTTATTTGAAATCAGTACTTTGTCAATTTGAACAGGGACCAAATCCTGAGCACGAAGTAATTGTCGTGCTTGTTTTTCGTTGTCGGCTTGAATCACGCCTTTGCGTGACTTGCCTTGAGAATCTAATGAACTGTATTCAAATGCTTCCATGACTATGAATCGTACATGACCCTGAAAATTTCATCTGCTGTGGTTTCACCGGCACAGAGTTTGTTTACCGCATCTTGTTTCATGCTGGCAAACGACTTGTGAGCTACAGATGCCAATGCTTGTTCTGAAGCCCCTTCGTGAATCATGGTGCGCAATTGGTCATTCAACCGTATGACTTCAAACACCCCCAACCGACCTGCATAGGCTTCATTAATAGGTAATGATTCATCGGCTTGATAAATGGTTTCCACTGCTTCCAATATGCCAAGGGTTTCACGTAACTGGGGAGTCACTGCTTGTGCTATGCGATGGGCTGGATTCAAGCGTTTTACCAAGCGCTGGGCTATCACGGCTTTGATGGATGTGGCCAATAAAAAGGGTGGTACACCCATGTCAATCAATCGAGTGACTGCACCTATTGCCGTGTTGGTGTGCAAGGTTGAAAAAACCAAGTGGCCGGTTAAACTGGCTTGAATGGCTATTTCTGCGGTTTCTAAATCTCGTATTTCACCAATCATGATGACATCAGGGTCTTGGCGCAAAATGGCACGCAAACCACGGGCAAAAGACATGTCAACCTTGTCATTGACTTGAGTTTGGCTGATACCTGACAAGTGGTATTCAATGGGATTCTCAATCGTCATGATGTTTCGAGAACGCTTATTGATGGCTTCCAAAGCCGCGTACAAGCTGGTGGTTTTACCAGAACCGGTTGGCCCGGTGACCAAAATGATACCATGTGGCATTTTAACCAAGTCATTCATCATGTCTAAATGACTGTTGTTCATGCCCAATTGTGCCAAGTTTAATTGGCCGGCTTTTTTGTCCAATAAACGCATCACTATGCGCTCACCAAAAGCACCAGGTATCGTTGAAACACGGACATCAATCGGATGGTCAGCAATCTTCAATGAAATGCGACCATCTTGTGGCAGTCTTTTTTCGGCAATGTCGAGTTTTGACATGATTTTGATGCGCGAAGCGATCAAAGAAGCCAAAGATTGGTCGGGTGTTAATACTTCTTGTAAATGGCCGTCCACACGGTACCGAATAGACAATTGATATTCACCGGGCTCAATGTGAATGTCTGATGCGCTGACTTTAACGGCATCAGCCAAGAGGGCATTGATCAAGCGGATGATGGGTGCATCATCGTTACTTTCTAACAAGTCATCAGGTTCAGATAAAACCTCTGCGACCTGGGCCAGTTCAGCTTCTGAGTCACCAAGACCGGCCACCACATCGTCTGTCATAGACTGTTGGTGGTGGTAAATTTTTTGAATCACCTGTTGGTATGATTGTGGCTCAAAGAATTCGAGTTTAACCGGTAAGTCACATTGCCTTTGTAATTCAGCAATGGCCTGCGGCTTGGCTGCTTTTGAAACAGCCAACACCACAGCGTCATCACTTTGTTCTAAAATGGTGGCGCCACGTTTCTTAGCAAAACTGTATGCCGGAAGTTTGACCGCCATGTTATTGCCCGTCAACCTCTGTGGTTTCTTGTTGTGTTGGGTCTTCTTTTAACACAGGAGATCCACGTCGGAATGTTTCTGGCTTCAACTCTTTTAACTGTTCTTGGCGGATGTCACGATATCGTTGGCGACTGATCTCAGCTTGCTCAATGTCAGTTTTTAAAATGCGCGGGTGTATGAAGATCATCAAATTGCGCTTGACCCGGGTGCGTTTTTTGGTACGGAATAAGTTTTTAATCAGTGGAATGTCGCCTAACATGGGAACTTTCTTGATGGTTTCTTGCACTTCGTCATCGATCAAGCCACCGAGTACCAAAATTTGATTGTCTGGAATCATAACAGTGGTGTCCAAAGTTCTTTTCTTTGTCACCAAGTCAACAGCAGATACCGCGTTAGGATCAATGCTAGAAATTTCTTGAGCAATATCTACCACAATTTGTCCACCGTCATTGATGTGTGGTGTCACAGTCAATGACAGTCCCACATCTTCACGCTGGATTGTTGTGAAAGGGTTGGGGGAGCCGTTTGAGTCTGAGTTACCACCTTGTGAATAAGAACCGGTAACAAAAGGCACTTCTTGACCTACTGATAAACTGGCTTCTTGATGGTTTAGTGTGACCACTGAAGGTGTTGATAAAACGTTGCTGTTACCGTTGGTGCTTATGGCTTTAAGCAAGCCTCCAAAATTAAGGGTTTGTTCTCCATCACTGTTGGTGCCAAAATTCAAATAACCTAAATTTAAACCACCAGCCAGTAAGCTGCCAAAAACATTCAAGGGATCGTCAGAAGTTAAGTTCGGTGCGGTACTGCCTGTAAAAGAACCACCAACGATACCGTTGTCACCGTCTCCACCAATCGGTGCATACCAATCTACGCCGAGTTCTTTTGAATTGTCCACAGATACCTCAGCAATGATGGCTTCAATCAACACCTGTTGTCGTCTGATGTCTAATTGATCAATGGCACTTTGGATGTTTCGAAATACGGCAGGGGGGGCGTTGATGACGAGAGAATTGGTTTCAGCATGGGCTTGGATGCTGACTTCATCTTTTTCAGCGGACTCGCCACGTTTAGCCAAGGTTTCCATGATAGGCACCAATTTTTCTGCAGAAGCATATTTCAAGTAAATCACTTGCGACTGGGTGTTGGTATCTAATGGCTTATCTAATTGCGCAATGATGGTCATGATGCGGCTTTTTAACGACGGGTTGGCATTGATGATGACTGAATTGGTTCTGGCATCTGGAACAATTTTAGACTGTGGTCCGAGGCCATTACTGCTTTCCAATAAGCCAGTCAAGGTTTCAGCCACATCTTGGGCATCGGCATATTGCAATGGAATCAGTTCAATCGAGGTGTCAGACTTCTTGTCTAAACTTTGAATCAATTGCTCCATTTTAGAAACGCTGGCCGCTTTGTCTGAAACGATCAGTAAGTTGGCGTCTTTGTTGGCAATTAATTTGGCTTTGTTGTTCATTGACTTGAGCATTTGTTCCACTTCAGTCACTGGGATGTGCTTGATGCGGAATATTTTGGTCATCAATTGATCAGGATGGTTTCCGCTCAAGCCAGCAAGTGGATTACTCTTACCAACCGGTATGATTTTTATGGTGTCGCCTTGTGTTTCTGTTGTGAAACCATTGACACTGAGTATCGACAGGAACAAATCATAAATTTTATCTTCTGGAACAGGCTGTCCTGAAATGACTGTGATTTTGCCATCAACTTCTGGATCCAAAACAAAGTTTTTGCCTGTGATGTCACTGACGGTTTCTACCAATAAACGGATGTCAGTGTCTTGTAAATTCAGCGTGTGCATGTGATTGTCAGCTTGAAGTGACAAGCTGAAGAAAAGGCACAGGCACATGGCCAGCCTGACTTTAATCGAGGTGGTGGTTCTCATTATTGAAGCTCAGATAAGTTGACGTTGAGGTTTATTTTACGACCATTTCGCATCACTGTCACTTGTGCATTGCCCGCTTGTTCTAATTGGCTGCGCAAATTAAGTAAATTTTGACTGCTTATGGCAGTGCCGTTGACCGCTACAATTTGGTCATTTTTTTTCAGGCCTTGTTTCAATAAGGCGCTATTTTGACTCATTGATGCAACTCGAAGTCCAGTGATTTGGCCTTGGTTGTTTTGCATCACATTGAGGTTTTTAACAATGTTGTTGATTTTGTTTGGGTCGAATTTTTGTTGGTTGAGTGTTTGTTGCCAGTCACCTGAATTTTTGACAAAATTTCTGATGTTGTTGGCTTTGATTTCATCAGCGGTTTCAGGCTTATTCTTTCTGCTGGCTGGTCTGCGGTCGGTATTGATGCCGACACCTTTATGCAGTGACAAACGCTCTTTCTTAGCACCACGGCTTAAAATCAAATAACCTTCGTGTACTTCTGTTAATTTGGCAAGTCCAAAAACATCATCGCCCACTTTAAATTTCTTTTCTTCACCTTTGGTCGTTTTGATATAGGCCATGCCTGAATTTTTATCCTCGCTGGACATGATGCCCGTGAGGATCAAATTTAACTGACTTTCAGTGTCAAGGTAATTCAGTGACGTTTCTGTGATTTCTGATGAACCAAATAAATGATAAGTCGAAGGTTTTGGCCGATTAAGTGCTGAATTGCTGCGGGTGGTGGGTGCGATGGCAGGTTCAAATCCGCTGCTTTGACCTTGTGGAAACAAAATAAAATGTGTCCACAAAGCCAAAATGAGCAAAGCCAAGAGCCATGTGCTCAAGGCTTTAAATTTCCCGCTGATATTTCTTGTATTTATATTCAAATTATATCATTAAAATTCTGCCGCATTGATGTCCATCAAAGGTGCTGCGCCAGTCTCAATGCTTGCTTTGTGACTGTGGCATCTGGGCAGGATTTTAGCAAAGTAAAATTCGGCTGATTTGACCTTGCCTTGATAGAAATCTGCACCCAGTTGACCTTTGGCTTGCTTAGCAGCATTATGCAATTGGGCTTGGAAAAATGCAAGAATCACATAGCCGGACATCATCAGGTAATCCACAGATGCAGCGCCTACTTCATTTGGGTTTTTCATGGCAGCAGCCACGATGCCTTCAGTGGTTTCTTTCCAAAGGTCAATATATACCTGTAATTGCGGTGCCAATTCAGCACCTGAATTATCGATAAAATCTTGAATCATGTCCAATACAGGGCCGATTTGGCCTTTTTGCATCATCAACAATTTACGGCCAGTTAAATCCAGTGCTTGGATGCCTGTGGTGCCTTCATACAATGTGAAAATTTTGGCATCACGTGCCCACTGTTCTTGACCGTGTTCACGAATGTAACCGTGGCCTCCGAATACTTGGATGCCGTGGTTGGTTGCTTCTAATGCCACTTCAGTCAAAAACGCTTTGATGATGGGCGTCATGAAGGCCAGCAAGGCTTCGGCTTTCTTTTGTTCACCTTCGTCTTTGCTGTGTTTGATGATCTCAATCTGTTGCGCAACAAAATAAGCCATGGCACGGTTGCCTTCAGCAAAAGATTTTTGGGTCAACAACATGCGGCGCACATCAGGGTGGACAATGATGGGGTCAGCGGCTTTATTTGGGTAGGCAGGGCCTGTGGCTGCGCGCATTTGCAAACGCTCATTGGCATAGTCCAAAGCATTTAAGTATGACGCTTGTGTCGCGGCCAAACCTTGGATGCCGGTGTTCAAACGGGCACCATTCATCATGGTGAACATCAGTTTCAAACCTTCGTTGGCATTACCAATCAAAAATCCTTTGGCGGCATCGAAGTTCATTACACAGGTGGCCGAACCATTCAAGCCCATTTTATGCTCAATGCTGGCAGCCCCTAGGGTATTGCGTTCGCCTAAAGATTGGTCTTCATTGACCATGAATTTAGGTACCAAGAACAGTGAAATGCCTTTGGTGCCTTTCGGTGCATCAGGTAAGCGTGCTAAAACCAAATGAACGATGTTGTCACACAGGTCATGTTCACCCGATGTGATGAATATTTTTGTGCCAGTAACATCATAAGAGCCATCACCATTGGGTTGTGCAGCGGTATTGACCAAGCCTAAATCGGTACCACAATGTGGCTCCGTCAAGCACATGGTGCCAGACCATTGACCAGTAGTTAATTTAGGTAAGAACATGGCGCGTTGGTCATCGTTTGAGAATTTTTCTACCAATTCGCGAACACCATGGGTCAAACCTGGGTAGTTAGACCAGCCAGGGCAGTAATAGGTGTTCATCTCACCCAAGATCAATTGCAACCAATAGCTCAAGCCTTGACCGCCATATTCTGGATCGCCATCTAAAGAGGCCCAGCCTGATTCACAATAGTCTTTGTATAATTGTTTGAAACCGTCAGGTGCGGTGACTGTGTTGCCCTCATGGGTACAGCCTTGCTCATCTGCATTGCGGTTCAAAGGACCTGCATTTTCATGCAAGAATTTAGAAGCTTCTTCAACAATGGTTACAAAAGTCTCGGCGTCAATTTCTTCATGAACGCCTAATTTTTGGTAATGGCGGGTTAAATCCAAAACCTCGTCTGCAACAAATTGAACTTCTTTAATGGGGAAAAGTATATTGGCCATAATTCAAACGTTTGTTTTAAAAACAAGCATTCTACCCAGAAAATTGCCTTGGAGCAATAAATCTTGCGGTCAAATTGAGGTCTTCCAATCTTGCGCGCTTTTTTATTGAGTGGTAAATGAAATTGACTCAATTTAAAAGTCATATGTTCTTTGCTCAGAACTTGGCGATCCATCATCCCTTAAGTCTTTTGTGAGGGTCGGCTGATGTCTTTACCTGTCAGCATATCACCAATACGGGTAGATGCCCCTGGATAAAAGCCATTTTCAGATTGAAAGTCTTTAGGGTTTTTAAATGTTCCAAACAAAATGTCAAATATTGGCAAGTCTGAATAATTGTGTGCATGGACACCTTTTTGGTGATGAACTGAATGGCTTTCTGGGCGTTGGATGATGTAACCCAGCCACACAGGTGTATTTATATTGGTGTGCTGAAAGATAGCCAGAAATGTAGTGATAAAAAGGAATAAAGTGATGACTTGCGGGTCAAGACCAACAAATACTGACAAGCTTAAGCTACCAATAAAAGTGAAGCCTGCCATGTCAAGCGGACTGAAAAAATATGCCCCAAATGTATCAACGCGTTCGGCACTGTGGTGTAATTGATGAAAACTTAACCAAAGACGATTGCTTTTATGCATGAATCGATGCCAAACATAAATAAACAATTCAAACACCAAAATGGATGACATGAGCATCAACCACTGATTCATATCACTTAAATCAAAAATCTGTAAAAAAGATAAATGATGGTCCCAAAGTAAAGGTAAGTAGCTTGCCAGAAAGAAGTAGCAAACAAAGCCGAGCAAGCACTTTGTTCGCCAGTGTTTAACCTTAGGTAATGAGCGGGCTGGCGATATAGACTCAATCAAAACTAATGCAAAAAAAACAGTGATGAGCCCCAGTGACACTGGGTCTTTTAAAATTTCAAACGGTGTGGGCATCTTTGTTTCCTGCAAAAAGTATTTATGTCTGTATTATTTGCATGCTGAACATTTGAAACCTAAAGATTATATATTTTTTATATAGAGATTCTTGGATTCAAGGGAATTGCTCATTCTTTACAATTGTCATATTGAGTTATAATTTTAATGAATTGAATTTAAGATAGCCGTGAGAAAATTGATACAATCACTGCTTTTGTGGTGAATGATATGGCCAAAGGCACACACGAATACATTGAAGATGAGCGCAACAGGAACATCTTAATTAACATCAATGGTGAATTATTTCCGCGTGAGAAGGCGGTGGTTTCTGTTTTCGACAGTGGTTTTATTTTGGGTGATGGTGTTTGGGAAGGTTTGCGTTTGCACCATGGCGTGGTAGTGTTTTTGAAAGACCACTTGCGACGTTTGTTTCAAGGTGCCAAGTCTTTGGATTTGGATATTGGTTTGACACCAGCGGCTTTGACTGAGCGTTTGATGACTACTTTGCAAGCCAATGACATGACAGATGGCGTGCACATTCGTTTGATGGTAACTCGTGGTGAAAAAATCACGCCTTACCAAGACCCGCGTTGTACCATCCCTGGCAGCACCATTGTTATCATTCCTGAGTACAAGAACCCGTCGCCGAGGAAAATTGAAGGTGGTATCAAATTATTCACCACCCATGTGCGTCGCGGTTATCCTGATGTGCAGGATCAGAAGATGAACTCACATTCTAAGATTAATTGCATTCAGGGCTGTATACAAGCGGCCAAAGCGGGAGCCGATGAGGCGCTGATGCTCGATCCGCATGGTTTTGTTGCTACCTGTAATTCAACCCACTTTTTCATCGTAACCCAAGGTGAGGTGTGGACTTCAACTGGCGATTTTTGTTTGGGCGGCATCACGCGGTCAAAAATCATTGAAGTGTGTGAAGACAACGGCATCACAGTGAAACAAAAGAATTTTTCTTTGTTCGATGTCTATGGTGCGGATGAATGTTTTGTTACCGGTACTTTTGCGGGTGTGACGCCGGTGAATGAGGTTGATGGGCGCATCATTGGTACGGGTTCACGTGACATGATTGTTCGATTGCAGGATTTGTATTTGGCATTGATTAAATCAGAGGCTGGCGCATGATTCGGATTGCCATGTGGTCGGGGCCAAGGAATATTTCAACAGCCATGATGCGTTCGTGGGAAAACCGCAAAGATACAGTGGTGGTTGATGAGCCGTTTTATGGACCTTATTTGGCAACAACGGGCAAAAAACATGCCGCTTGGAAAGAGATCATTGCAGACCAAGGTGCAGATTGGCAGCCTGTGGCCAAGTCCTTGAGCGAAGAGGAATTTGAAGGTGTGGGTATTTATTATCAAAAGCACATGAGTCATCATTTGATGCCAGAGATTGAGTTGGATTTTTTGGCGGGTATGCGACATGCTTTTTTAATACGCCATCCCAATGATGTGCTGTCTTCCTATTTGCGTAAGCATCCCAGGGCGACGCCTGAAGATTTGGGTTATCCACAGCAAGTCAAGTTGTTCAACTGGATCAAAAATAATATGGGGGTGGTGGCACCAGTGATGGAGTCAAAAGACATATTGATGCAACCGGAAGTTATGATGAAAAAGCTGTGCGGGTTGTTGGGTGTTCCATTTGATAATAACATGCTGGCTTGGCCAAAAGGCTATCGAGATTCTGATGGCGTTTGGGCATCACATTGGTATAACCGTGTGATTGAATCAACGGGTTTTTCAGAGTACAAGCCCAAAGAAAACACATTGACGGCTGAAGAACAGGCGATTGCTGATGCTTGTTTACCCTTTTATGAGCAGTTGGCAGCTTATAAAGTGTGTGTTGAATAGAAGATTTGCCACAACCTAAAAACAGATTGTGGCTGAGTTTTTAGTCTAATTCGGAAAGTAATTCGTCGGCGGCTTCACAAGCGGCTTGGATGTCATCACCTGCTTCAGCTGCTTTTGAGATTTTCATGGATTTTTGTGAGAAGGCCATCAACTTATTCATGTCACCTGAAGCTGCAATCTTTTGTACTTTTTCAGCCAACTCCATGGCTTTGGCTTGTAAGTCTTCTTCTGTACATGTGCTGCTACAAGCGGAAATGGTGGTCGCTGCCAAGCACAATGTGATGATTTTGTAATTCATAATTAACTCCGTGATTTGATATTTAACGTCTTTATTAGCATTTTTATTGTAGCAAGGTTTTGGACAAGGGATTAGAGTTTTGATAGCATGATTTATTTTGGTGGGCTGATTGATGATTGAATTGATATATCCAATGGTGACTTTGGTCATTTTGACCTTTGTGGTTTTGTTTGCGATGGGTATAGGTCGTGTGCGTGCAATCAAGGGGCGGCAGGTTTCCATCAAATCTTTTGTATTGATGGAAGGCAAAGCACAGTTGTCACCGCGTTTGCAGCAAATGGACCGTAATTTCAGTAATTTGCTGGAAATACCTGTTTTATTTTATTTGTGGTGTTTGGTGATTATGGTGTTGCAAATCCAAGATGACCTGTTGCTGAACTTGGCATGGGTGTATGTGGGTATGCGGTTGATACACAGTGTCATTCATATCACATATAACAATGTAAACCACCGTTTTATGGTATTTGTGTTGTCTTGCTTATTGTTGTTGGTGATGTGGATCCAGTTACTTATTGCTGCGAGTTGAGTAAATGATAAAGCAATGCCGACCGCATCAAAACACCGTTTTGGACCTGTTCTAAAATAACAGATTGTGGCCCATCCGCCACTTCAGAGCTGATTTCTACCCCGCGATTCATGGGGCCTGGGTGCATGACCATGACGTCTCTTTTAGCCAGTTTGATGTTGCTGGCATTGAGGCCAAAATTATCGTGCCAATTGTCTAAAGTGTCACTGTCCAATTGTCTGATGCGCTCCTTTTGAATGCGCAGCATAACCACCACATCAGCATCTTGCAGTGCCTGATTCATGGATGCGGCTTTATTTGCAGGGCTTGACTCTGGTAGCAAAGCATCGGGGGCATAAATCCATGTGTTTCGGTTGCCAAGGATATGGAGGCCGTCCACCAATGAGCCTGCCACCCTTGAATGTTTGATGTCGCCTATGACGCTGACTTTAAGTTTATTAAATTCACCTTTGTGGTGGCGAATGGTGTACAGGTCAAGCAGGCCTTGAGTGGGGTGCTGGTTCGTTCCGTCGCCGGCATTGATGACGCTGGCTTGAGAGTGGTTATCTAACCACCCTGCTGCTTTTTTTTGTGTGTTATTTTCGCTGTGGCGAATAATAAAGGCATCAGTTTGCATGGCATCAAGCGTCAAAAGCGTGTCTTTCAGTGTTTCTCCTTTTTGAGTAGATGATTGGGCTAAGTTTAAGGCGCAAAAATCCATGCCCAGCCTTTGTGCTGCCAATTGAAAAGACACCAAAGTTCTTGTAGAGTTTTCAAAAAATAAAGCCATAGCAGTTTTACCCGTCAGCCACTTTTTTGTCTCGGTGATGGGTGTGTTTTTAATTTTGTCAGCGGTTTCAAAAAGTGCTTCTAATGCTTTTGTGTTGAGCTGTTTGATGTCGAATAAATGTTTCATGAATTGGTATCAGTTTTGGTCTAAAAAGGACTGCAAGATAATTTGAGCTGCCATGGCATCTATTTGGTCTTTGTTTTTGGCTTTGGCTTGGCTGTTTTGTCGGAGTGATTTGAATTGCCTTTCAGCTTCAAAGGAAGTCAGTCTTTCATCTACAAAGTTCAAAGGCAGCTGGGTGTGGTGTTTAATTTTTCGGGCAAAGTTTTTGACTTGGCGTGTAATTTCTTGTTCTTCACCGTCCATATCTAAAGGCAGACCCAAGATTATCTGGGTGACTTGCCATTCTTTGATTGTTTTTGCTAATGCATTATATAAGTCACCATTATTAGGTAAAACGGACAATGCCCTGGCGGCTCCAGTGAACGAGTTACCCAAAGCCAAGCCAATTCTTTTGCTACCGAAATCTATGCCCAAATAAACTTCAGGCATGGCCCACCTCGGAAGTCAATTGGTGTGCCTTGATACCAAGGATGTCTAATGCACTTGCCCATTTATTATCAGATTGGTTAAAGATTATGCGTTCATCTGCAGGGCAAGTAAGCCATGCATTGTCTGCGATTTCTTGTTCCAACTGTCCGGCAGTCCAAGTGGCACAGCCCAATGCCATCAGCCATTGTTCAGAAACCATTTTATTGGCAATGGCTCGAATGACGTCCTTAGATGTGGTGAGTGCCAGCTGGTCACTGACTGAAATGGAGCTGGTATACATCGACTGGTTTTTATGGAGTATGAAGCCACATTCAGAGTTGACCGGGCCACCTTCATGGACCTTTGGAAACTTCTGATGGCTTAAGTTCTCTATGCTTAAACTGCTTAATATGTCTTCAAAAGTGACGTCGCTGGGTTGGTTGATGTTGAGGCCCATGGCACCATCTTCATTGTGGTCACAAATCAAGATGACTGCATTTTTGAAGCGTTCGTCAGCCATGTCGGGGGTGGCTATTAAAAATTGGTTGATCAAGTTCATGGCCAAATTTTAACTGATTTTAAATGATAAGTGTCTGACAGCGCTGATCAAATGTATTTATTTGTGGCGCAGCAGGTGTCCAGGTAAAAATTGCCAAGTTCTGGTGATGTATAGTATGTCTACGCGCTCTTTGGTCTTGGGGAGTGGGTCAAAAGGTTGTGCCATTTCGACAATGTGTTTGGCGGCTTCGTTTAGGAATTGATGGGGTGAAGCTTTGATGACTTTGATTTCATGAATGGTGCCATCTTTTTTGATGCCTACTGAGAGCATAACACTGCCTTGAAAGTTGGCTTTTTTGGCTTGTTCTGGATAATTTAAGTCACCAGTTCGTTCAATTTTTTTAACCCATTTTGAAATGTAAGGCGCATACTCATAAGCTTTTGTATTACTTGAAATGTATTTGCTGCGGGGTTTTTTGGCATATTTTTCCAGTTTTTTTGCCAGTTCATTTTCAATCCGAGCTAAGCGTTGCGCAGGCGATTCTTTGGTGTCGTCTTTTTTCTGTTCTTTCTTTTCTGATGATTCTGTGGGTGCTTTGATCTTGATTTCAGATTGTTGTTGAGTAATCAATGCTTGCTGTTCTTGACTTTTTTTATGTTTCTTTAACTCAGGGGTTTCTTGTTGTGAAAGCCCTGTTTCTGTAGGTGAGGTTGCTGTGGCAATATTTTGGGGGCGAACTTTTTCATCTTCGGTGCCTCCGCCCATTTGATTATCTTGGGCCAAAAAATCCGCTTCTTCTGGTGTAAGCGTGTTGGCTTTTTTGGTCAAGATGACATCCATACTGTGCAAAATTTCTTGTTGACCTTGGTTGTGTCGAAAGGTGATGCCCAAAATAATCACGGCCAACAGCATGCAGGCAAATGTAAAGGTCATTACATTACGGTCTTTTGTGCTGATGTTAGCAGTCATTTATTGGTTTCTTCCAGACAGTCGAATAATTGACCTGCAATGTTGAGGTCATAAAGTGCATCAAGTTCTCGGATACAAGTGGGACTGGTTACATTAACTTCTGTAAGGTAGTTACCTATCACATCAATGCCAGCGAACATGATGCCCATGTTTTTTAAAAGTGGACCGACAGTTTGACATATTTTAATGTCGCCTTCAGATAAGGTCAGGCCCTTGCCTGTACCGCCTTTAGCCAAGTTGCCTCTGAAATCCTGATCGGATGGAATGCGTGCTAAAGCATAAGGGACGGCCTCTCCATTAATCATCAATATGCGCTTGTCGCCGGCGGCAATCTCTTTGATGTACCTTTGGACCATGGTGGTTCGGCTATTGTTTTGTGTGACTGTTTCCAAAATAACATTCAGGTTTTTATCATCTTTGGATGTTTTGAAAATGGAGTTGCCACCCATGCCATCCATGGGTTTGACAATCACTTCTCCGAGTTCCATGATGGCTGATTTGAGTAGATTGCTGTTTCTAGATATGATGTTATCTGGTGTAACATCGGGGAACATTTCAGTAAAAAATTTTTCATTGGCATCACGTAAAGCTTGAGGTCTATTAATGACTCTGGCACCTTGGCGCTCAGCCAAATCAAGCACATATGTGTCCATGACATACTCCATGTCAAATGGCGGGTCTTTTCTCATGAAAATATAATCCATTTCACCTAAGTTGACACGCTGCTTATTCAATACTTCATAATAATCATGTTTGTTATCTGTGATTTTTATTGTTGTGCTGAAGGCTTGAGCTAAGCCTTGCTGACAAAAAAGGTCAGTTTGGGTGATGTAGTGGATTTCATGCTGCCTTTTTTGTGCTTCAAGCATCATGGCAAAAGTTGAGTCTTTGCTTGTGTTAATGGAGTCGATTGGATCCATGATAAAGGCGCTTTTAGTCATATGTTTGGTGGCTAAGGGATTGGGGTTATTATATGCAGACAGTGGTAGCAAATAAACCATGTCTTTTGATTTAATTGTCTGTTTGTTAGAAGTGATATGTGAATGGAGGTATTTTAATAATTGACAATTGACCCGTAAAGGCCTAACTTAAAGGGGTTAGGTGTGAGGGTCATGCTGCATTAATCCCGATGTGTGCTTTGGTCTGAATGAGTGATTTATTTATAAATTTCGCTTATTTTTCAATTTAAGTTTGTATTCATGTTAAAAATGAGTTATTTTCTTGATAATGACACACTTAGGAGTGTAATTTAATGAATGTTGTGAATAGCAATTAACACCGGAATAACAAATTCACGTGGAGAAATTATGAATTTAGAAGGTTTAAAAGTGATGGTGATAGACGATAGTAAAACCATCCGCCGAACCGCTGAAACTTTGCTTAAAAAAGAGGGGTGCGAAGTCATTACAGTAGACAATGGATATGAAGCCCTTTCTCAAATATCAGATCTTGAGCCCAATATTATTTTTGTTGACATCATGATGCCTCGTTTAGATGGTTATAAAACATGTGCATTAATTAAAATGAATAGTGAGCATAAAAACACGCCTGTAATCATGTTATCAAGTAAAGATGGATTGTTTGATAAAGCAAAAGGTCGGGTGGTAGGTGCTGAAGAGTATTTAACAAAGCCTTTCACCAAAGAAGAGTTGATTGAAGCCATTGAGGCTCACGTCAAACGAGATTGAATGCCATGAGTAAGCAAATCATTAAACCATTTGAATTGTTACTTGAATACGAGCGACGCAGTGTGGCGCACGCTTTGGGTGGCAGTTCGAATGATGAGTCAGTTGAAGATTGGTCTGGGATTGGATTCAAAGTAGGAAATGACCTGTTGGTTTCTGAAGTTGATTACATCAACGAGGTTGTTATTTTACCCGAACTCATCAGAATTCCTGGAATTGATGCTTGGGTTTTGGGCTTGGTTAATATCAGGAGTAACTTGATTCCTGCGATTGACTTAAAACAATATTTGTTTGGGGAGCCTTCGCGCATCACAAAGCACAGCCGAATGTTGATTATAGATCAACCAGGTGGACAGGCAGGTTTGGTGGTAGATGAAGTGTTTGGCCAAAGACATTTTCAGCAAAAAATGTGGCAAGACATTGCTCAAGAGGACAGCAATAAGCAAAACTTGCTGACTTATTGTGAGAAATTCTTCAATGTAGAAGACGTAAATTGGAATGTATTTTTGGTTAATCGCTTGGTTCATGATGCGAATTTCCAAAATGCATCAGGTAAGATAAATATAAAGAGGTAGATTTTTATGAGCAGTTCTTCAGTGGATATGGACCAAAGAACCCGGACGCTGCCCATGTGGCAGCTGATTGTTCTGGTGGTTTTGGTCTTTGCGTTTTTTGGTCATTCTGCTTGGCTGAATATCGTAGATTCAAACCGATCAGGACATATACAGGTCACAGACCGCATAACAATTAAAGCACAGCAACTGGCACAATATGCTAAAAGTGCTTCTATTGGTGATGTTGACGCGTTTGACTCACTTTCAACAGACCGACGGATTGTTGATGGTGCAATTAATGACTTGACGAACGGCAACTCTGATTTTCCAGCCATTCCAACAGATTTGAACCCAAGGTTGGATGACATGAGAACGCGTTGGAGTGAAATTAACACCAATGCTTTGACCATTTTGGAACAGCGAGACCGAATTCAAGAGTTGACTGCAATTTCAGATAAGTTTGCTAAAGAAATACCTTTGCTACAAGCCAGTTCAGATGCGGTGGTTAAAAGGTTGGTTGCCATCAGAGGCGACAGAAGTCAAATATATTTGGCTTCGCAACAGTTGGTGTTGGCCGATAGAATGTTGCGACGCATGAGTGAAATTTTGAAAGGTGGTGCCGCCTCTATTCAAGCAGCTGATGCTCTGGACAGGGATGCACGCATGTTTGAAAATGTCATGAATGGCATGTTTAATGGTTCAGAACAGATTGATGCAGTAACAGATGAACAGGCATTGGAAGCCTTGGGTCGTGTTTTTAATGCATTTGACAGCATTCAAGCAGATATTGCTTCGGTACTGAATGCTATGGAGTTGTTTGATGCACAAACAGCAGCGGATGACATTGAAGTAGATATTGAAACATTTGTTGAAGACACTGAAGTGTTGCGTGAACAACTGGCTTCTGAAGACAATAGACCTAATTTGCCATCAGAGAATGTTGGCTACGCCATCGCTTTGGCACTCTTTTTATGGTTGATTTGGATTTTCCGTACATTGTCTAAGAATGACAGGGTTCGTGCCGCGATTGCACAAGATCAAAATGAACGTAATCAACAAGCGATTTTGCGATTACTTGATGAGATGGCTGACTTGGCCGATGGTGACTTGACAGTAAACGCGACGGTTTCGGAAGATATTACGGGTGCCATCGCTGACTCGGTTAACTTCGCGATTGAAGCGCTTCGTTCATTGGTGAAAACGATTAATGATGCATCAGTTGGTGTGGCGTCTGCGGCTCAAGAAGCGCAGGCAACCGCGATGCATTTGGCTGAAGCCTCTGAGCACCAAGCAACACAGATTACCAATGCTTCAGCTGCAATTAATGAAATCGCCGTTTCTATTGATGAAGTATCAAAGAACTCTTTAGAATCTGCCGACGTAGCACAAAGATCGGTATTGATTGCACATAACGGTGCAGAGGTTGTACGTGACACAATTAAAGGCATGAACAACATTCGTTCACAAATTCAAGACACATCTAAGCGTATTAAACGACTGGGTGAGTCATCTCAAGAAATTGGTAATATCGTTGAATTGATTAACGACATTGCGGAGCAAACGAACATCCTGGCATTGAATGCTGCGATTCAAGCGGCATCGTCAGGTGAGTCTGGACGTGGTTTTGCGGTTGTTGCCGATGAGGTACAACAGCTTGCAGAGCGTGCCTCAAGTGCGACAAGACAAATTGAGGGTATTGTACAAACGATTCAAACCGATACAAATGAGGCCGTTAAGTCAATGGAACAAACCACGTCAGAAGTGGTGGGTGGTGCACGAAAAGCAGAGGATGCCGGTGAGGCTTTGATTGAGATTGAAACGGTATCTAACGATTTGGCTGAATTGATTCAAAACATTTCAGAAGCAGCGCGACAACAGTCAGTTGCGGCTACCAACATTTCTGGAACCATGAACGTGATTCAAGAAATTACAACTCAGACATCTGCTGGTACACAACAAACAGCTGAATCTATTGGTAACTTGGTAGAATTGGCAACGGAGCTGCGTAAATCAGTAGAAGACTTTAAGTTGCCAGATGATGAATTCTTTTAATTAGGTGACTTTGAGCCCACGTGTATAAAATGTATAGCAACAAACCATTTCTTAAAATTCCGCCTTTGTCGGCTGCTGAATATCGGCGTTGGGCGGATTTGTTGGAACACCGTTTAGGCATCATTGTTCCTGAGCAAAGAAAGTTGTTTTTACAGTCCAAAATATGGTCAAGAATGCGTGAAGTAGGCTACACAGAGTATGACGCCTACTGGAACTTTATCAATTCTGGTATCGAAGGTAACTTGGAATGGTCACAATTGGTAGACCGACTCACAGTACACGAAACGTCGTTTTACCGTCATAAACCTTCGTTTGACTTGGTCAGTGAAGACCTGAAAAATAAAATCAATAAAAGTACCAAGCCATTAAGGTATAAAATTTGGAGTGTCAGTTGTGCCACCGGTGAAGAAGCTTATTCATTGGCAATGATGGCGCAGAATATTTGCTCAGAGAGTGTGAAAGAAGCGCATTTTGGCGTGACTGGAACTGATGTCAGCAGTCCTGCTGTTGCCATCGCCAATCAAGCCATTTATACCAAAGACAAGCTTTCTAATGTCGATGAAAAATACCACAAACACATCACGGAGTTAAGTGATGAAATGTTTGTGATAAAAGATCATATAAAGAAAAGGATGGCATTTGGGGTATTTAATTTATTAGATGTGAACAAACCCTCAAATATAAAATACGATGTGATTTATTGTCAGAATGTATTGATGTATTTTGACAAAGCAGTCAGAGAGCAAATTTTAGATGGTTTGGTGAATTATTTACATAAAGATGGTTTGTTGGTCATAGGGCAAACTGAAATCAATGCTTGGGCACACAAAAAAATGGCACGTGTCAACAAAAGCAGAACATTAGCATTTAGACTAAAATAAATATGAGTAGTACAGATCAAATAGATTTTTCAACATTAACCTGGGTTAAATCAGAACTCGACGAAACCTTGAATCGTGCCAAAGAAGCGCTTAAAGCTTATGTGGAAGATTCTGAGGACACCAATCAATTACAGTTTTGTGTGACCTATTTGCACCAAGTGCAAGGTACATTGAAAATGGTTGAATTGTACGGTGCCGCGATGGTTGCAGAAGAAATGGAATTTGTAGCAAAGGACTTGATTGATGGAAACATCAAGGACAAAGATGCTGCATACGATATTCTGTTACAAAGTATACTACGGCTGCCAGATTATTTGGAGCGTATAGAATTAGGTCATAAAGATGTCCCTATTGTTTTGCTTCCTTTGGTCAATGATTTGCGGGCTGTGAGAAGTAAAAAGCTTTTATCAGAAAGCGCGTTGTTTAACCCCAATTTGACCTTAGGTGTGCCTGATCGACTGATGGAAGGTGATTTCTCAATGACAGGGAGTCAATTGAAAGCTGCCTTGACAAAAATCAGGACTGTTTATCAAATATCGCTACTTAATTGGATAAAGCAGATCAACGGGGATAAAGCCTTATCTAACATTCAGTTACTGATAACGAAATTACAGACGGTGGTCAGTCCGCTGCACTTAAAACAATTGTTCTGGGTTTACTCAGCAGTTATAGAAGGTTTGCGTGCAAGGGTGGTTGAAGATTCTATTTCAGTTAAGCAAGTGGCTGGACAAGTTGACTCAATGCTTCATGATTTGATTGTTCAACCCAACCTGTCGCCATCAAAAACTAACCCCATCACTAAAAACCTTTTGTACTTTATTGCTTCAGGTAGTGGTCAAGGTCGGTTAATCAGTGAAGTGAAAAATTTCTTTGAATTAGAGCAGTTTATTCCTGATGAAGAAGAAATTAAACATGCAGAAGGCAGTTTGTCTGGCAAAAATAAAGATTTGCTTCAAACCGTTTCTGAAGCCATCAATGACGACATACTTGTAGTACAAGAGTCATTAGACTTATACATAAGAAACAAATCTGCCAGTTCAGAGCAGTTGGTTCCATTACAGGATACATTGCAAAAAATTGCTGATACTTTAGGTATTCTTGGATTGGGTGTGGCCAGAGAAAGCGTCCTGTTACATCAATCAACACTGAAAACTGCAGTAGATGAAAATACCAGGCCTACAGACGAGCAGTTGTTAGATGTGGCCAAATCATTGTTGATGCTTGAGTCTCAACTAGGTGACCACATTCAGTCGTTAGGAGGCACGCCTTCAGTTTCTGGTGATGAGGAAGGTGATCACAGTGTTCCTAAAACAGAGCAAATGGCCATCTTAAAACAATTGGCTAAAGAGTCGATTGTTAATTTACAACAAATTAAAGCTAACTTTGTCGCCTATATTGAGTCGCCATGGGATAAAGTTCAAATCAATGACAATCCTAAGCTTTTACAAGATATAGCCGGTGCATTGAAAATACTTCAGCTCGATGAAGCAAGCAATCAGTTGTACAAACTAATAGAGTTTGTAAAAACACAAATCATTCAAAAGAAAGCCACACCTTCCGCAGTTGAGCTGGATCAGTTGGCAACAACAATTTCAACATTTGAATATTATTTGGAAAACCTTGACCAAGGTAACTCTATTCAAACTAATTTATTAGAGAAGGTAGCGCAACAAGTTGAGAAATTACAAGCATTTGCTACTGAAGGTCATGAAACAGAAGAAACAATCAAAGCTGATGATACAGAATCTGGTACAAATGAAACTGATACAACAGATTCCAAATTAGTTGATGAAGTAACTGAAGACCATAAAGAAAACAAGGCTACTTCTGAAGACAGCCAAGCTGAAGAAGAAAGTGAAGCGCAAATAAATGAGGCTGCACAGTCAGTTTCAGATGAGCGCAAAGTTTTGTTTGGCGATGACGTAGATGAAGAGTTTAAAGAAATCTTTTTAGAAGAGTTTGAGGAGGAGTTGTCAAACCTACAAGGTAAATACAAATCTTGGAAATTAGATCCTGAAAGTCATACTGATGAATTAGGGGAGATGAGACGTATTTTCCATACTTTGAAAGGCAGTGGTCGAATGGTAGGCGCCGAATTAGTTGGTGAATTTGGCTGGCAACTGGAGAATATGTGCAATCGATTTATTGAAGGCGGAATAGCAGAAAGTGCTGGATTAACTTCAATGATGGAAGCTGGTGTGGTTTTGGCAGCTGACATGTTTGAAGCTTTGAAATCAGAATCTGCAATTCCAGCTCAATATGATTATGTATTAGAAAATGCAAATAAAGTTGCGGGTGGAGCTACTGAAGTACCAGAATATGTAGCAAGACCAGTGGAACAACCAGCTACAGATGAAATGACAGATGATGTGGTTACTCCTGAAGATGCTGTTTTAGATGAAGGTGAGTCAGAAGTTTCAGAAGAAAGCGTAGCTGCTAATTTGGAAGAAAGGTCTGATGAATCTTCAGAAGATGAGGAGCTGTCATTGGATTTAGAAGAGTTCTCATTGGATGCAGAAGAAAAAGCAGAGGAAACAGAAGACTCTGTTGCTGAAGACGATTCAGAAGATGAAGAGCTGTCATTGGATCTAGAAGAGTTCTCATTGGATGCTGAAGAGGCAGAGCAAGTTGAAGAACCTGTTGCTGAAGACGATTCAGAAGATGAAGAGCTGTCATTGGATTTAGAAGAGTTCTCATTGGATGCTGAAGAGGCAGAGCAAGTTGAAGAACCTGTTGCTGAAAACGATTCAGAAGATGAGGAACTGTCATTGGATCTAGAAGAGTTCACATTGGATGCTGAAGAGGCAGAGCAAGTTGAAGAATCTGTTGCTGAAGATGATTCAGAAGATGAAGAGCTGTCATTGGATCTAGAAGAGTTCTCATTGGATGCTGAAGAGGCAGAGCAAGTTGAAGAACCTGTTGCTGAAGACGATTCAGAAGATGAGGAGCTGTCATTGGATTTAGAAGAGTTCTCATTGGATGCTGAAGAAAAAGCAGAGGAAGTTGAAGAACCTGCTGCTGAAGTTGATTCAGAAGATGAAGAGCTGTCATTGGATTTAGAAGAGTTCTCATTGGATGCTGAAGAAAAAGCAGAGGAAGTTGAAGAACCTGTTGCTGAAGACGATTCAGAAGATGAAGAGCTGTCATTGGATCTAGAAGAGTTCTCATTGGATGCAGAAGAAAAAGCAGAGGAAGCAGAAGAACCTGTTGCTGAAGACGATTCAGAAGATGAAGAGCTGTCATTGGATTTAGAAGAGTTCACATTGGATGCTGAAGAGGCAGAGCAAGTTGAAGAACCTGTTGCTGAAGACGATTCAGAAGATGAAGAGCTGTCATTAGATTTAGAAGAGTTCACATTGGACGCTGAAGAGGCAGAGCAAGTTGAAGAACCTGTTGCTGAAGACGATTCAGAAGATGAAGAGCTGTCATTGGATCTAGAAGAGTTTTTAGTAGAAGGTGATGAATCTGATAATTTGATTACAGAAGAAACCACTTCTGAAGAGCTTGAGTCAGCTGATGAATCTGCTACCGCAATGCCACTTAAAGAGATTGAAATTGACCAGGAATCTGATGATTTAAAAGTAGATCCAGTATTTGTTGAAATTTTACAAAATGAAGTAGGTGGACATCTGACTTTACTACAAGAATTTGTAGATTCCAAAAATCCTGAAGTTACTGAAGATTTGATTCGAGTGGTTCACACCCTGAACGGCGCGGCAAGTATGGCTGAAGTCAATGCCATTACACACATGGCGACGCCATTGGAAAAAATGGCCATTATCTTGAGTGAAAAAGACAAGCCGTTTTCAGAAGATGATATGGTTCAGGTTGAACTGGCAACTGAACAAGCCAAGAAAGTCATGTCAGATTTAGCGACTGGAGAATTTGTAGCTGATCAAAGCATAGGTGATTATTTTGCTGAGCGGATTATAGAGCTCAAGGCACAACCAACAACAGAAGAGGTTGTAGATTCATTAGAAGAAAGTGTCATTGATGATGTACAAGAATCTGATTTAGAAGCTTCTGAAGGTGTGGTTGAGCCAGAAGACAATGCTGTTGAAGAAATAGCAGAAGAAGCCAAGACAGTTGAAGAAGAAAAGTCCGTATCCCCTTATGAAGACAGGCAGGAAGAGGAGGTACAGCAGTCAGATTTTGATTATGAATTGTTAGAAATCTTGACTGAAGAAGCAACTGAAATATTTGATCGCGCAGAACACTTGTTAACGGAGCTTGAAGAAAAACCAGAAGATATGGGTGTAATTCAAGCATTGCAGCGTGACTTGCATACCCTAAAGGGTGGTGCGAGGATGGCTGGTTTGAATCAAATTGGTGATTTATCTCATCAATTAGAATCATTATTTGAGTCTATTGCTGAAAAAGAAATTGCTGTTACAACACCACAGCATGAAATGATGTCATCAGTAATGGACAAATTACATGGCATGGTAACCTCTGAAGACTATGGACAATTAACGAGTATCGAGAAAGAATCTGAAATGTTAGAAAAAATTCTTTCAGATGAAGGTACAGCAATTAAAGAAGAGTCTCAATTAGATAAAGAGTTTTTTGATCCATTGAATCAAAATGTTACCCCTATTGAATCAACACCAGATTCAGAGGACAGTGAATCAGTTGATCAAGCGCCTAAGAAGAAATCAAATGTGCTTTCAGGTGGGCAAATTAAAGTTAATTCAGAGTTGCTTGATAAATTGGTGAATTTTGCTGGTGAGGTAAGTATTTACCGATCACGAATGGAACAGCAGTCTGCAGAGCTTAAACTGAATATTGATGAGCTTGAGAATACAGTTGAAAGGGTTCGACGCTTACTACGTGAGCTAGAACATGAAACTGAAGCGCAAATTATTTCTACATACCAACATGAAGGTGATGAACTAGAAGAGGATTTTGACCCACTTGAATTAGACCAATTTTCAACCATTCAACAATTGTCTCGTTCTTTGGCCGAATCAGTTTCGGATTTAAGTAACATTCAAAACTATCTGCAAGAATCTGCTAGATCGTCAGAAACATTGTTATTACAGCAATCGCGTGTAAACACAGAGTTACAAGAAGGATTGATGGAAACACGTTTGGTTACCTTTAACTCATTGATACCTAGACTAAGGCGTGTACTAAGAACGGCATCAACTGATTTAGGTATTAAAGCTAAATTGTCAGTAAAAGGTGCCGAAGGTGAAATGGATAAAACAGTGCTTGAAGGTATGCAAGCACCGTTAGAGCATATGATTAGAAATTCAATGGCGCATGGCATTGAAAAAGACCGTAAGAAAGCTGGAAAACCAGAACAAGGAAATATTGAAATTGCATTAAGCCGAGAGGCAACTGAGGTGGTTGTGACCGTTTCTGATGACGGTGCGGGTATCAATACGGCAGTCGTTAAAGCAAAAGCAATTGAACGTGGAATTATTGATCCTAATTCAGAAATTTCTGATCAAGAAGTGGCTGAGTTAATCACACATTCAGGTCTTTCAGCCGCGGATGAAGTTACCAAGCTTGCAGGCCGTGGTGTTGGAATGGACGTGGTCAGCAATGAAATCAAAAGGTTGGGGGGTGGTATTGAAATCATTTCGAAACCAGGCGTAGGCACGACATTTGTCATTAGATTGCCTTATACCTTGGCATTGACTCAAGCTATCGTAGTACAAGTAGCAGATCACAGGTATGCCATCCCAGCTTCTGGTGTAGAAGGTTTGATTCGTATGAATTTCGACGAATTCAAACGCCGCTTAGAAGAGGGTGATTTAGATTATGATTATGCTGGTGACCAATACCGCATTCAAGAGTTGAATAAATTGTTGTCAGTTGATTCTGAGGCAGTTGTAGAAGGTGGTCAGGTCCCCTTGGTTATGATTAAATCGGGTGATCAAGGTGTGGCATTGCGAGTTGATCAAACTTATGGTGGTAGAGAAATCGTAGTGAAGGGTGTAGGAACCCAAGTGGCCAGTGTGCCAGGTATTTTTGGCGCAACGATTCTTGGAGATGGTGCAGTTGTGTTGATTCTTGACATCATTCCAATGCACAGATCGTACGTTCAAAAAATCAAATCGATGGAAGAGCAAGGAATTGAACTTGTTGAAGAGGCGGAGGTTGATGAAACCATTACTGTCATGGTGGTAGATGACTCTATTACCATGCGCCGCGCTGGTGAAAGGATGTTGACAAGAAATGACTTTGAAGTCATGACCGCGAAAGATGGATTAGATGCTTTAAACAAACTACAAGAACAGGTGCCTGATTTGATGCTATTAGATATTGAAATGCCAAGAATGGATGGATTTGAATTAGCCACTCAAATGAAGCAGTCAGATAAGTTTAAGGACATTCCAATTATTATGATTACCTCTCGTACAGGTCAAAAACACAAAGATCGTGCGAAGGAGATCGGTGTTGAAAGGTACTTAGGTAAGCCGTATCAAGAAATTGAATTGATAGAAAACATCAATGACTTACTTGATTTAGAAGATGTCGAAAAATGACAAAGTGGGTTTGGTACATTTCGGATTGCAACAGCCTTCCGTTATGTTTTTGGCCAAACAATTAGAGCGTGCAGGATATGATGTCATAAATCTTGAGCCAGCTGATGTGTTGGCTCAAGAAGTGGATGATATAAAGTTGGTTGTTAACATCCACAGTAATCAAAATGATGATGAAGTGGGGCAATTATTAGACTATCTTGCGGAGAATGATGCTGACATCATTATCAATGACACTTTAATTTCTAATGAATTGGTGGGCTGGAATAAGAATCGATGGATCAGACACTTACTGCATAAGATAGATAGCAAAAACAATATTTTGCCAGAAAGCAGGACTTCAGATACAGTTGATGAAAAACAGCTTAATTTGAATGCTTTAGGTATTAAAAAAATTTGGATTTTGGCAGCATCAATTGGTGGACCGGAATCTTTGGTGCGGTTTTTGAAATCGTTTGACGGTAGTGAACCCTTATTGTTTGTTATTGTGCAGCATATGGATTCTGAATTTGTTCATATGATGGAAAATCAATTGAATAAAAATGGTCAAATACCCGTTCAGGTTCCACAAATTGGTGAAATGATTAAACCAGGTCACGCCATTTTGATGCCAGTTGATGAAAGCTTGGTGATTGAAAGTGATGGGACAATAGGTGTGAAAGATTTTAACCCTAACAGGTTAACAACGCCCTGCATTGATGACGCCTGTATGGATATGATAGATCAGCTTAAACAATTGAATATGGCTGTTTTTAGTGGAATGGCCAGCGATGGGGTCAAAGGTGCAATAAACATCCATGAGAACGGTGGTATTGTGATTACTCAATCTGAAGAGAGCTGTGTGGTTTCAGCAATAGCCGAAGAGGTTCGTCAGAAAAATTATTCACAATTTGACGGTGACCCAGAAGCAATGGCAAAATATATTAAACAGAATTTATAGGTAAATGAGTTATGGAAAATGAGATCAGAGCGGTTTTGGTGCCGGTAGAAGAAGACAGAAAATTGTTGTTACCAAATGCCATGGTTGCGGAAGTCATGAGTTTGCGTGATCTTGAGCCATACGAAAATGTTGATGAATGGGTCTTGGGTAAAGTCACTTGGCGTGGTTGGGATTTACCGGTTGTTGATTTTGCTGTTTTGACGGGTGGAAAGAAAATTGAGCGTTTAGATAAAAGTTTCAATGTTGCCGTTTTGAAGTGTATAAATACACCAGAAAAACTGGCATATTTCGCTGTGTTATCTCGCGGTATTCCTAAGTTACAAGTGGTATCTCGAGGCGATATGCAGTTACATGAGGACAAAACCATAAACCATAACGCCATTGCGTCTTTGGTTTCAATTCATGAAGAGACTGCAGATATACCTAATATGAACTACTTAGAGCAAAGTTTGATTGTTGTTACACAATAATCAGTTATGTGAAGTCACCAAATAAAGTATGAAAGGCTGCCAATATCACTGGAGCAGCCGTTTCAGTTCTTAAAATTCTTTTTCCAAGTTGTATGCCAGTCAAGCCATTGTTTTGGAAAAGTTTAATCTCTTCATCAGAAAATCCGCCTTCTGGTCCAATAAATACGGAAAAATGCTTTTGAAGCTTTGCGGGTAAATTACTTAAAGTGGTTGGGGTCGTTGGCTCCAGAAAAATACCGTTATCGGCATGCGCAGTAATGACATCTTGCAAACGAGCAATCGGCTTGATTTCTAATAAGTCACAACGGCCTGATTGTTCACAGGCGCTGTTGGCTACTGACTGCCAATGTGCTTGTTTTTTTTGGTGTTTGTTATTTGGAATCTTTTGGCTGCAATAGGTGGTTAAAACCGGGATTAATACAGATGCCCCAAGTTCTGCGGATTTTTGAACCGTATAATCCATTCTGTCCCCTGAACTGATGCCTTGAATAATGGTGGCATTGATTGTTGAAGGCTGAGTTGGGTTTTTATTTTGCTTGATATTTGAGATGAAAACATCATGGCGTTGAATTTCACTCACTTCAGCATGGTATTCAACACCATCATGTGTAAAGAAAACCAATTGATGACCCTTTTTTATGCGTAAAACATTGCGTAAGTAATGGGCTTTTTCTCCTGAGATGGTTAAGGTGTCATCAACAGTAGAAGACAGGACAGGTAAATGTATTCTGGAAATTCTCAAAGCTTGTTTGGTGTTCAAATAAAAATAAGAATATAATCAATCTCATTCATTAAAACAAATAGATATGCAAAAAAACAAAAAACAACAAGCCGGCTTCACTTTGATGGAAATCTTGATTGTGGTGGTCATTTTAAGTATTTTAGCCGTTGCTGTGGTACCCCAATTCATGGATAAGCCTGATCAAGCCAGAATTGCTAAAGCGAAAACAGATGTGTCATCTTTGAATACAGCGTTGAGTATTTATAAAATGGATAATTTTTCATACCCGTCATCATCGCAAGGATTACAAGCTTTGGTACAAAAGCCATCCGGTACACCAGAAGCTAAAAACTGGAACCCCAATGGTTATATTCAGAAGCTGCCTAAAGATCCTTGGGGTAACGACTATCAATACCTTAACCCGGGCAACAGGGCAGCCATTGATATCTATTCACTTGGGCAAGATGGTCAACCGGGTGGTGAAGGCATTGATGCCGACATTGGAAACTGGTAATAAACCTGATTAAGCAAGAAATGTCAGCTGAACTTAAAAAAACATCTGGTTTTACTTTGTTAGAATTGTTGTTGGTTGTAGTGATACTGGCAGTTTTGACAGCCACGGGAGTACAGCTATTAGGCGGTCAATCTTATGAAAATAGGATGAAAGACCAATCCCAAGACTTAATTAAGCAATTGCATTACATGTGCGAAAAAGCGGTGTTTGAAAACAGGCCTTTTGCGATGGCGTTCAGTCAAAATGCTCACCAGCTATTGACTTACAGGAAACAACAGTGGTTCGTGGTCAACGACAAACAATGGCCATATAAAGCCTTAGATGAAGACTTTATGTGGGAGTTGTTTATTGCTGGAAAGCCACAAAAAATGGCAAACGAATTAGCGGCAGAACCGCATGTTATTTGTTATAACACCGGACAGATAACTGCTTTCGAGCTGCTGTTAAAAGCAGATTCAGCATCCGACTCTACTTCACAGTACCAAATAACAAGCGCTCAACCCAATCAGATTAAAGCAGGGTGGTTGGATGAATCGTAGTCAAGGGTTTACTTTACTTGAAGTGCTGATTGCATTACTGGTTCTTGGTATTGCATTGGCTGCATTGGTAAGAACGGGGCAGGTCAGTGCCGAAACAGTCACACAACTCGAACAACGAAGCGCTGCGTATCACGTGGCGGATCAAGCCTTGATGGGATTGTATCAGGCGAATGGATTAACCACAGGCCGGCATCAAGGGGAGCAATTATTCAATGACCAACGTTGGTATTGGTTGGCTGATGTTGAAAACACAGAAAATCCACGCATAGCCAAAATAACACTCAAAGTCGGTGATGATAATAAAGTGAGCCATGCTTTGGCTCAGTTGGTGGGATTTAAATCCTTATGAAACGTTGGAATAACCAATTTGGCATGACATTGTTAGAACTGCTGATTGCGACAGCCATACTTTCCATCATGGCAGGCATGGGTTTTGTAGGCACCAAAGCAATGACAGAAGCCTCAACGCGTGTCACTGAAAAGTCTCGTCAACTTCAGCAGGTTAATTTGGTGTTGACCCAAATCAGTAGAGATGTTTCCTTAGCTGTTAGCAGCAGATCAACAGGTTTAGCAGTTACTGACAGCGATTTTACTGGTGATGGTTTGCGTTTTGAATTGATTCGGTTTGAGCAAGCTTTGTTGCCTTCAGTAACTGACAATGAAACCGAAGCTTTGGGTGATGTCATTCAAGTGGCATGGTATGTTCGAAATGGCCAAATGTTTAGAGCACAAAGGCCATTGGTTCAAAAGCAAAACAGTCAAGCCTGGCAGCAACAAGCCATGCAGGAAGTCAAATACTGGCGATGCGAATACAAAGACTTTTCAGGTCAATGGTTACCCAATTGGCCAGGTCAAGCTACACAAGGTGTTCAATTGCCCAGCCAAATTAAATGCAGGGTAACGGCAACAGATGGTCGTGAATCAGATTGGATCATGGTTCCATGGCAAGAGGCATGATGGACAGCAAACAAAAAGGCATGGCCATGTTAACAGCTTTGCTGGTGGTGGCCATCGCTTCGGCATTGGCGACCAGCCTTTGGTATGGAACGGCATTGGATATGGCTCGGATGCACAATATTCAACAAGCTTATCAGGCAAAACATTTGTCACAGGGTCTGATGCTGTGGGCGAGTGACGTGTTAAAAAAAGATTATGAAGAATCTGACCTACCTTGGGATAACAACAACGACAACTGGTTGCAAGGTATCAAGCAAATTCCCGCTGATGGTACCATCATGTCTGGTGGACTGGTGGGTTTATCTGACTGTTTCAATGTCAATAACCTGTGGAGAAACGGTGAAGTGTCTGAAAACCATTACCAATACTTTAAGCGCTTGTTAAATTTATTGTCAGTCGATGTGGCCGTGGCCGAACAGGCGATCGATTGGATCGATGCAGATCAAATTTCAAGACCTCAAGGTGCTGAAGATTTTGCCTATTTGGCCAGCAGTCCCAGTTATCAAACTGGCAGTCAAGCGTTTTGGCATGAATCTCAGCTCAAGCTACTTCAAGCGGTTACGCCTGAAATATATGATGTTATTCACCCCTATGTGTGTGTTTTGCCTGCTCAGTCAAGAGTCACTAAAATGAACATCAATACGCTGCCACCTATTATGATTCGTGCTTTGAATCCAAGCATATCTGAAGCGCTGGCATTGAGTGTTTACCAGGATGGCTCGGCTTCATTTTCTCAATTGAATGCTTTTTATGAGCACAGTGAAATGAGCATAATCACAAGCAGGGCGGGCGTTAAAGAGCAGTTGACAGATTTGCTTTCTGTCCAAACGCGCTATATACAAGCAGAGGCAGAAGTGTTGATGGAAAGCAGTGTACACGACAGTTACATTTTACTGCGCCGAGGGGGGGATGGTGCTGCAGTGGCCTTACAGCGAGCCCAATCTCCATTTCGTTTACTTGATGCAGTAGAATAACCACATGAAATTAGCATTTTTAGCCAGTAAATCTGTCAAAGCCCAAAGGGCATTAAAAAGCTTGGTCAAGCGTTATGGAAACCATGAATTGAACCAGGCTGATGTGGTGGTGCCTTTAGGTGGTGATGGTTTTATGCTACACAGTTTGCATCAACTGATGGAAAAAAGTACACCTGTTTTTGGGCTCTCAAGGGGGACGGTAGGATTTTTGATGAACGCCTATCGTGAAGACGATTTGATTGAACGCATCTCAAAAGCCAAAGATACCGTACTGCACCCATTAGAAATGAAGGCCTTTCAGGTCAATGGACAAATCAAAGAATCTTTGGCAATCAATGAAGTGTCCTTGCTCAGACAAACAAAACAATCTGCCCACATCAAAGTAAAGATAAACGAAGACACCAAAATTGAACGCTTAGTGGGTGATGGCATCATGGTGGCAACACCTGCTGGCAGTACCGCTTATAATTTATCAGCTCATGGGCCTGTTATACCGATGGGGAGTGAAATTTTGGCAGTGACGCCCATCAGCCCGTTCAGGCCGCGAAGGTGGCGGGGGGCGATTATTCCTTCTCATGCGGTGGTGTCTTTCGAAATACTTTCTCACAGAAAGCGACCGGTCAGCGCCACATCCGATAACTTCGAAGTCAGGCATGTGTGCCGCGTGGATATACGGGCCAGAAAGGACATAGGTATTCATGTGTTGTATGATCCGCAACACAACCTAGAAGATCGCATATTGAATGAACAGTTTGAGTAACAACGCATGTTAACCATTGCCATATCATCACGCACATTATTTGATTTAAATGATGCCCATAAAGTGTTTCAAACTGAAGGTGTCGAAGCGTATTTGGCATACCAGCTGGCACGCGAAGATGTCCCATTGGAGCCTGGGGTGGCGTTTCCATTGGTAAAAAAACTGTCTGAAATCAGACACCCAGAGACCAAAGAACATTTGGTTGAAGTGGTGTTGTTGTCACGGAATTCAGGGGATGTGGGATTGAGGATATTCAATTCTATCGAGCATCATGGGTTGAAAATCGAACGGGCGGCATTCAGTCATGGGGAATCTCCTTATAACTATTTATCAGCCTTTGGTGTGCAATTGTTTTTATCGGCGCACTCACATGATGTGCTCAATGCAATTGAAGCAGGGCATGCAGCAGCACATTTAATGACGCGGAAAGCTTCTGTGGCCGCAGATGGGCCTGTCAGGTTGGCTTTTGATGGAGATGCTGTATTGTTCTCTGATGAATCGGAACAAATTTACCAAAAGTCGGGTTTGGCCGTGTTCAGGCAAAATGAACTGGATAAACACAACATTCCCCTCACACCCGGCCCATTCAAAAGTTTTTTAAAACAATTACACGACATACAAAGTTTGTTCCCAACTAATGAATCGCCCATAAGAACAGCCCTAGTGACGGCGCGCTCTGCGCCATCACATAAACGTGTGATACTGACTTTACGTGAATGGGGTATTCGAATCGATGAAGCGTTGTTCTTAGGTGGTCAGGACAAGTCGGCCTTTCTGACTTCTTTTAAAGCGGATATTTTCTTTGAAGATCAGCTTTCTTATGTTAAAACGGCGTCTGAACACACTGCCACAGGCCACGTGCCTTATGGTGTAACCAATCAAAATAAAAACAAATAGAGGATTTATGAAAAAGACTTTAGTGATTTTAATGCTTTGCTTTTTGAGTATGAGTGCAAATGCAACTACCGTTCGTTTTGAAACTAATGTGGGTAACATAGATATTGAATTATATGATGAAGAAACGCCAATAACCGTTTCTAATTTTTTGGCATATGTTAATTCTGGGAAATATGATGATGTGATATTCCATAGAGTAGCTTTAAATGGTATTCAAGTGGTGCAGGGTGGTGGTTTTCGACACCAAAGTGATGGAAGGTTTTCAGTAGTTGCTACAAATCCACAAATAGTTAATGAGTCTGCAGTTTCAAATACTCGAAGCACTATTGCAATGGCAAGAACTGAAGATCCAAATAGTGCTACTAATCAATGGTTTTTTAATGTAAGTGATAATTCATTTCATCTTGATGAAACCAATAGCAGAGATGGTTATGCTGTTTTTGGAGAGGTGGTGGATGGTATGGAAGTTGTTGATTTAATAGCATCTTTACGGACTCTAGATTTAAGGGTGAGTAATTTAGGTGGGTCAGCTTTAAATGTGCCCAGTTATTTATTTTATGGAAGTATGAGGTCCAGTAGCTTTTATACTAACTTGGTTGAAGATTTAACGCAGTTGGACGACAGTCACTTTATTACTATCGTTAAAGCTTATGTTCTAGAAGAGCCTGAATTCAAAGTCAATGCGGGCATTTCAGGTGGCTGGTTCAACCCAGCCACAAACGGCCAAGGTTTCTATTTTGAAATGTTGCCTGATGCCAATGCGTTGTTGGCGGCTTGGTTTACCTATGATTTGTTCCAACCTGAAGATGAAGTGGCATCAACCATTGGACACCCAGGACACCGCTGGTTCACTTCTCAAGGCACATTTGATGGAAATACCTTTTCTCAGCCTATCGCTCTGACACGGAATGGTTTGTTTGACAGTACAGATGCTGTAGATTCCTTTGCCACCGGTACTTTAACCATTGAGTTTAATAGCTGTACAGAAGCAGAAGTGAGTTATGAGTTTGATGCCGATAATGTTGAGGGTAGTTTTCCAATTACTCGTTTGTCAGGAGACAATGTGGCTTTGTGTGAGGAATTATCAGGCATTGCGCAATAAAATTAAACGACTGAGGCACGGTTTTTAGTCGAGCCGTGTCTCAGAATCAAAAGTCACTTCTTTAACCGAAGGGACTTTTTTTATGTCCCAATTTTCTATACCCCAACGCAGCATGTGACCTTGATTCTTAATCGTCAGTTTGGGTGGTTCTTGACCCAAAACTTGCAGCGCCATTCTTGTCAGTTCATAGCTGTCTTCACCATATATTTCTTTGGCATGGTTTTGTTTGCTGAGTTTATTGCCATTGGCATAAGTGAGGACAGGGAAGTGGGCATAAACTGGTGTTGTAAGGTTTAATGTTTGTTGGAGGAAAATTTGTCTGCCAGTTGAGTCGAGAATATCAATCCCTCTGACCACTTCAGTGATGCCTTGTTTGGCGTCATCGATTACCACAGCCAACTGATAGCATATCAAGCCATCTTTGCGTCTGATGTTAAAATCGCCGCATTGTTTTTGAATGTTTTGACTCTGAGTCCCTTGGATTTTATCGATAAATACAAAGTCTTGATCTGGGGCTTTGATTTTAATGGCATGCTCTTGTGTGCAAGGGAAAAGGTTGTTTTGACAAGTGTTGGGGTATATGTCATGTTGAATCAACATTTTGCGAGTACAAAGGCAGGGATAACAATGCTTGTTATCAATCAAATATTCTAATGCCTTGAAGTAATCATGCTGCTGAAGTTCATGGCTCTGGTAAATCACAGGTTCATCAGAAACCATATTAAACCGAGTTAATTCCTTGATGATGGCCAGGTCTGCGCCTGGTATGGCTCTGGGTGGGTCGAGGTCCTCAATTCTAAGCAGCCAAACACCCTCATGAGATTTGGCTTGGCAGTAACTTGCAATCGCGGCAACCAAAGAGCCAAAGTGCAGGTTTCCAGAAGGAGAGGGCGCGAATCGCCCCCTGTATGGTGTGTCTTTCAATGGATTATTCAGGGTTGTTATTCAGACTGTTCCATATTAGGCCCTGGAGGCGCAATGAAATTGCCTTGAACATAGTTGACTGCCATTTTCCACATGATGCTCATGGTATTGGCATCTTCGATTTGTTCACAAATTACTTGTTTGCCCAAGGTATGGGCTTTTTCTATTAAATCTTTGACCTTGCCCTGATTTTCCTCGTTGTTAGACAGGTCTTCCATCAAGCTGGAATCTACTTTCAGTACATCAACAGGAAAGTGTTTCAGTATGCTGAAGGAGTTGAGTCCAGAGCCAAATTTTTCTACTATAATAAAGCAATGAATTTCTTTCAAAGCTTTAATGATGGGTTTCATGGTTTTGGCATGGGTGACCAGATCACTTTCTTTAATTTCAAAAGACAATTTATCGCCACCAACACCAAATGTTTTGAACTGTTCCATCAACCACTGTGGGAATGACGTATCAGTTAAAGTGTGATGGGATAATTTGACAAACAATTCGACATCTTTGTTGCTGCTTTTTATGGCTTGGATGGCATTTTTTACTACCCAGCGGTCAATGTCCTTAATGAAGCCATATTTTTCAGCAACTGGAATGAATTGAATCGGCGAAATTAAATCTTCCCCAGAAAGTAGGCGAACCAATACTTCATAATGTTCTTGCTCATCACCTTCGATGTTGATGACTGGTTGATAATGCAGTTTGAATTTGTCGTTTTGTAAGCCGTCAGTGATGCGGTCAATCCAAGCCTTTGATGCTGCTTTAGCGAGTTTTTCTTCTTCTGCAGGATCAAATGTTGCTATGGCATTGCCACCTCGTTCTGTTAATTTTTCAATTTGTTGGGTTAATAATTTGATTATGGAATTAGGTGTTTCAGACTCTTTGGTGATTTGAGTCACTGCCAAGCTGATGGTACAGTTGATAGATGTGTCACCTGCACTGAAAATTTCTTCTGCTACCATGGCACGTAATTTTTCAGCAACCCTTTCTGCTTTTTCAATGGGCAGTTTGATTTGTAAAATAAAGGTCGATCCTGCATAACGGCAGTAGGTCACATCATTACCTAATTTGTTATTCAAAAATTCTGACAGGCTGACTATAAATTGGTCATAATTACCAATGCCATGCGCTTTTTTGATTTTCTCAGCATCATCTGCTTCAACCATAATCAAGCTGTCACCTCGAGAGGTTTTGGCATCGTCAATGGCATTTGACAGGTACTCATGATAGTAACTTCTGTTGAAAAATTTGGTGAGTAAATCTTTGTTTTTGATTTCAAAAAGTTCTTTCTCAACTTCTGGGTCAGCAGATGGGATGTTGATAATGAATTGTGCGCATTGCTCACCATTGATGGTGGCATTGGAAAAGTTGATGATGCCTGAGAAGGTTTCTCCGTCGGCTTTTTTTAATAAAAATTCCATGTCTTCATCAGGCAGTATGTGTTTGCTGATGTCTCGCAATACGGTTTTGGCTTTTTGTAAGTCTTCTTTAGCTATCAGATTCAAGAAGGGAGTGACTTCAAGTTCTTCAACATCATCATAGTCAAACAGTTCATGATATGACTGGTTTGAATAAACATGCATGCCATCATGGATATAGGCAATGGCTTGTTTTGATGAGTCGAGCAGTAAATCACAACGTTTTTCAGTGTGTTTGAGTTCCAGTGCCAATTCAGTGTTTTTTCTGCGCTGCTTTAAGCTTTCCATCTCTCTGTGAACGCAATGTTTCATGTGTTCAGGAAGTTTTGCTGTGCAATAACTGTTGCAGCCATTTTCGATTGATTCTTGAACCAGGTCGGCATCAAAGTTTTCTAATAAGGCAATCACTGGAATGTCTTTGCCCATTCTTTTAATGTGGTCGATAGTGGTTAATACAGGTAAATCATTTTGCAGTTGTTGGCACAGAACGATGTCGATGGGTTTACGTTCTAAGATGCCCAGAAGTGCCTCTTCATCAATACACCGAGTGGGGCGAACTGCTATCTGGTAATTCCGTAACAGTGACAAAATACGTTCAGCTTCTTCTTCTGATTGATGAATGATTAATAAATTGATGGATTTATCTGATACCAAAATGGTCTCCTTAATTTTTTATACACAGTCAATTGAGCATGATTATATCTTTTTTTAAGCAGATACTGAAATGTCATTTGCTCAAAAAACAGCAAAACCACAAGGGATGACACAATTTGTCACAAAAAATCTTGTTTATTTGAGTTTTTTTGAAGATTTATCGAAATTTAAAAAGGGATGTGGCTTCAGGATTCAAGGATTATTGATCCAAGTTTTGCTTTTTTGGCCTTTAATTTCAGCGGTGAGTTTTGGTACCAGGTACCCAGGTAAGGCTTCTTGTAATTGTTGGTGCAAGTTTTTGGCAAGTGCTAAAGGTACGTCAAAATGACTGGCATTTTGAACTTTGTCCATGACATGCAAGTAGTATGGTATTACCCCAAGGTCATGCAGTTTGTGACTGAGATCGATGAGGGTTTTGGCTTGGTCATTAACACTTTTTAAGATAACACTTTGGTTTAGCAAGGTGACATTTGCAGATTTTAAATCACGTATGGCGCAACGCGCCTCTTGACTGAGTTCTTGGCTGTGATTGATGTGTAGAACCAAAACTTTATTGAGGGTTAAGGTTTTGATGTAGTTGATAAAGTCGGAGTCAATCCGTTCAGGTAATACCACGGGTATTCGACTGTGAATACGTAAGGTTTTGATGTGTGGTAGAGCCAATAATTGATCACTCAAAGCTTTTATTGTTTTGGTTTGAATGGTGAGCGGGTCGCCGCCGCTGAGAATGACTTCGTGGATGCTTGTATCTTGTTTAATATAATCGACAGCTTCTTTCCAATTGTTGCGTGGAGCAAAATTGTTGCTGTACTCAAAATGACGTCTAAAACAATAGCGGCAATTCACCGCACATGTTCCACTGGCTATTAACAACACACGGCCTTTGTACTTATGAATTAAACCCGGTGACTGGCTGGCATCAATATCGCCCACAGGGTCGGTTTTGAAGCCAGGGTGCAGCTGTTGTTCTGATGGTTGTGGTATGTACTGCAAAGCAATGGGGTCAAGTGGGTTATCAAGGTCGGCTTGTGTCAGTTGTGACTCGGTGATAACGGTAGGAAAAAGCAGGTGACCTGATTCATGGAAAATGTCAGTTTTTTTAATGTCCTCAAGTTGGGTTCCTTTGAGTGCTGTTTTCAGGGCATGTTGCCAAGGTTTAGACATAAGGTCATTTAAAAAAATCAGGCATTTTAACACAGCACGTTGCTTAAGCTTTACTGATAAAGGAAATGCCACTTTGCTGTGATATAATTTCGCCCTTTAAAATTTCTAGAACGGAGTATCTATGTCAACATTCAGTACCAGTCAATTCAAAAATGGCTTGAAAATATTATTGGACGGTGATCCATACAACATCGTTGACAACGAAATCGTCAAACCAGGTAAAGGTCAAGCTTTTAATCGTGTAAAGATCAAAAATCTGCGTACTGGTAGAACCATTGAAAAAACGTTCAAATCGGGTGAAAAAGTAGATGGTGCTGATGTGATGGAAAAAGAGATGCAGTACCTGTACACCGATGGTGAGTTTTATCATTTTATGGACCCTGAATCCTTTGAACAATTCGAAGCCTCTGAGACGGCTGTTTCTGACTGTGTGAAGTGGCTGAAAGAAGAGGATATTTGTACTGTTGTGTTATGGAATAATGCGCCTTTGACTGTTGTGCCGCCCAATTTTGTCGAGTTGGTTATCACAGAAACAGACCCTGGTTTGCGCGGCGATACCTCTGGTGGCGGTGGCAAACCTGCGACTTTAGAAACGGGTGCAGTTGTTCAAGTGCCATTGTTTGTTCCAGAAGGTGAAACGATTAAAGTTGATACCCGTTCTGGTGAATACGTTGGTCGTGTAAAAAAATAAAATGACAGCCCCGAAATGGATGCCAGAATGCCCGCTTTCTGCTATTCAGAAGCGGGCTTTTTTGTATCAAAAAATACGTCAATTTTTTGCTGATAAAGGTGTGATGGAAGTAGAAACGCCGGTGCTATCACGCCACGCCAACACGGACAGGCAAATTGATGTTTTCTGCACTCAGTCCATCAACAGTATCGATGATTTTGCCTATTTGCGGACTTCACCTGAATTTTTTCATAAGCGTTTGTTAGCCGCGGGCTCAGGCGATATTTTTGAAATCGCGAAAGTCTTCCGATTGGGAGAGCAGTCACATTTGCATAACCCAGAATTCAGCATGTTGGAATGGTACCGCCTAGACTTTAAGTTGGGTTGTTTAATGAAAGAAATGGCGGCATTGATGCAAAGTTTGTTTGTGGCTTTTGGGTTGCCTGAACTGCCTGTCAGACACCAGACATTTACACAGCTATTCGAAGAATATGTAGCCATCAACCCATTCAAAACAACGCAGAAAAACTTGAATGATTTGTCTGTTGAATATGGATTTCATGGTGCAGATTTGTCTCGAGATGAGGCTTTGGATTTTTTATTTGGTGTGGTGATTGAACCAGCATTGCCTGAGGATGAGCTGTTGTTTGTTGATCGTTTTCCAGCATCTCAGGCGGCTTTGGCGCAAATTGACCCAGACGATGCCAATGTGTGTTTGCGTTTTGAGTTGTTGTGGAATGGCGTGGAATTGGCCAATGGCTATCAAGAGTTAACTGACGCAACAGAGCAAAGAACGCGCTTTAAAGCGGATAACGAATGGCGAAATTCTCATGGGAAAAGGGCCAAACCCATAGATGAAAACCTGTTGGCCGCTTTGGAAGCCGGTTTGCCTCAATGTTCAGGAGTTGCTGTTGGTTTGGATCGCTTGTTAATGCATTTGATGGGTGCTGGTGGTTTGTCGGCCATATTGCCTTTCTCTGCCGACAGGGCATAGTCCCACCTTTAAACTAAAAGGTTAATGCAACAGTCTGGTTTATTGGGTGTTTTTAAATAAACCAGGTACAGATGCAAGCGATTAAAAGTGCGCCAATGACATTAAGTTTCCAACCCTGTCTAATCATGTCTTTCATGGTGATGTGTTCGGAGGCATAAATAATGGCGTTAGGAGCGGTGGCTACTGGCATCATAAATGCACAGCTTGCGCTGATGGTGGCGGGCAGCAGTAATTGGACCGGTGGTATACCCATGGCTTCAGAAGCAGACATCAAGATGGGTAATACCAAGACGGTTGTAGCCGTGTTGCTGGTGATTTCAGTCAAAAAAGTGATGGTCAAACAAATGGCCAAAATGACAACAAAAAGTGGTAAATCCTTCAAGAAAAGCAACTGTTCAGCGAGCAATGTGCTGAGGCCTGTGGTTTTAAAGGCGCTGGCAATGCAAATGCCACCAGCAAATAAAAGTAATATGCCCCAAGGAATGGTGTTGGCTTGCTCCCAAGTCAGTAGCTTTTGACCCTTGCCATTAGGAATTGAAAATAAAGCAACAACAGCCAATAGGGCGACAGATGCATCATTGGCGGCAGGTAAGTCAAACCATACCTTCCAGCCACCAAAAGGTGCTGTGCGGGTTATCCAGAAAATGGCTGTAGCTGCAAAAAGCATCAAGACCCTTTTTTGTTCTGTTGTCAGTGGCTGGAGTTCAATGGAATCAGCAGTGGTTTGATTGTTACTGATGTTGAGACTCAATACCCAGTACATCAGTGGAAAAAATATCAGCCAAACAGGCAAAGACAGTCGCATCCATTGAACGAACCCTATTTCGCCTAGGCCGCTGTTCTTCATGATTTCTATCATGACTAAATTGGGCGGTGTGCCAATGGGCGTGGCTGTACCGCCAATACTGGCAGCATAAGCAATGCCCAAGAGTAAAAATGTACCAAATCGAATCGAGTTTTGTGATTTTATAACAGCCAAAGCTATCGGAAGTAGCATCAGTGTTGTTGCCGTGTTTGAAATCCACATGCTGAGTAAAGAGGCTGTCAGCATAAAGCCAAGTAATATCTTTTTAGGGTGGTCTGTACCCACTTGCTTCAATATCCGTTGTGCTATGTATAAGTGTGTGTTGCTGTGTGACATGGCTGTTGACAGTAAGAAGCCGCCCAGCAGCAATAAAATCAAAGGGCTGCCATAGGCCTGTCCCACTTGGGCAGGTGTCAAAATGCCAAGCAAGGGAAAACAAGCCAGCGGAATAAGCGAGCTGACAGGAATAGGCAGCCATTCAGTTACCCATAATGTGGCAGTTATCAGGGTAATTGATACGGTTAACCACTGTAGGCTTGTGAGCCATCCTGAAAGGTTGAGGGCAAATAATATGGCAGCCAAAAATGTCAATATGAATAATCGTTCAAAAGAAGCGGTGTTCTCAGTACCTTTGCGTATGTTCATGGTGAAATAATTAATGTTTTTTTAATGTTTAGACTTGTAATTTTACTGCAATAAAAATTAAGATGTTGGGTGTTATTAACTTGGGGACTATAAATGAAAATAAAACCAATCCTTATGCTGACATCTGTGTTGATGTTGTTACAAGCATGTAGCAGCAGCAACAATTCACCCAGTGCGGTGGATGCGCCACCAGCGACCAACCCAGATGGCACTTTGGTTACGGGCGTAATCACAGCAATTTTTGAACCAGCCAGTGGCGACCCGACAAAGGTGCCTTTACCTACCAATTTGTTTTTTAAAGACACTACTGATTTAACATTAAATATTCCAGTTGAGGATCCAAACAACTATTCAGATCCTTTGGTGTCTTTGAATGGCTTGGATGGATTCAGTACCACTTCACCTTGGGCGACCAACTTTTCGGTGCCAATGACTCCGGCATCAGTTAATCCTGCGACAGTACGATTGTTTCAGGTTTCATTAACTGGGCCTGGCGGTGGCGTGACCGGTATTCAACAAGAAATGACTTTTGGTGTTGATTTTGTGGCTGTGGCCAATGGCGCCAGCATCAATATCGTACATTTGCGTCCTTTGCAAGAAATGACTACTTATATGGCTGTTTTGACCAATGGTATTAAAGATTCTGATGGCAATGCGGCAACTCCAGATCAACAATATTTCATCTCTAAACGCACGTCGCCTTTGGTTGATGCCAATGGTAACAGTACAGATCCTTTGTTAGATAATGCAACTGCTCAGGGTTTGGAAGGCTTGCGTCAATTGACCAATTCACAAGAGTATGCTGCTTCACAAGTGGGCATCAATCCTGATGACATCGTTTTGTCATGGACTGCGACAACACAGTCCATTACCCCTGTGATGTCTGCTGTGAAAGCGATTTCAGGTCCTGGTCAAAGTGTGATGGGCCCATCGGGTGCCAACACTTCTTTGATTGGTGGCGCAGGTATTGCTGATATTTATGTCGGCACAATGACCACACCTTATTACTTAGAAGCGCCAACTGCTGCTAACCCAACTGCTGCCTTAACAGGTCGCTGGCAAGCTGCCCCCGGTCCGTATATGCCTCCTTTCGATGCATTCGGTTTAGACCCTTCTTCAACACATGTAACAGTAGCTAAGCCAATTCCTGTGGCAAACTCAATAGAGAACATTCCCGTGTTGATGACTGTGCCCAATGCAGCTTCTGGCATGACCAAACCAGCTGAGGGTTGGCCTGTGGTTATTTTCCAACATGGCATCACTCAAGACCGTACGAACTTGTTAGCGATTGCAGACACCATGGCCTCATTGGGTTATGTTGTGGTTGGTATTGATTTACCTTTACATGGTATTACAGACCCTACAAATCCGTTATACATTGAAAATTCGCCTTTTGCACCTATCTCAAATGAACGGACGTTTGATATGGATTTAGATCAAGACGGCGTGATTGATTCATCTGCAGCTCATTATATTAACTTGACTAATCTTTTGGTTTCTCGCGATAACATCAGACAAGGTGTGGCAGATGTGTTGACCTTAACGCACACCATTCCTTTGATGGATATTGATATGGATGGATCTCCTGATTTGAATGCTGCTAATGTTTCATTCTCTGGATTGTCATTAGGTGCGATTACAGGTGTTAATTACTTGGCATTGAATCCTGATGTTCAAAGTGGTTTCTTGTCAGCACCAGGTGGCGGCATCACAAACTTCTTGATTGCTTCACCTTCATTTGGTCCCAGCATTTTGGGCGGCTTGGCAGCCATAGGAGTTAACCCTGGAACAACTGAATTCAACTTATTTGTTTTGGCAACCCAAACGTCTTTAGATTCAGCTGACCCAATTAACTTTGGTGCCATGGCAACAGCTAATCACAACATTTTGGTTCATGAAATCCTGGGTGACAATGTGATTCCGAATGCAGTGGCGAATGCGCCGCTGTCAGGGACAGAGCCTTTGATGGCAGTTATGGGATTGATGAATTATTCTGAATCTGCTTTTAATGCCGACGGCTTAGATGCTTCAGTAAGATTTTCTCAAGGTTCGCACAGCAGTTTGTTAAACCCTGCTGACGGTCCTGCTGTGACTGCAGAGATGCAAGGTCAAATGGCTGCATGGATTTTATCACGCGGCACTACTTTGAATGTCAACAACACTGACGTGATTCAATAAGGAGCTGATGATGAAAAACACTAAATTAAAACTAAATAAATTAAAAGCAGCCATGATGATGGTTGCCCTGGGCGCAACAACAGCTCCAATGGCAAAAACATGGGACAATGGAGACTGGAGTTTCAGTGTTGATACCACTTTGTCTTATGGCGCCTCATGGCGAGTTGAAGACCGTGATGACCGTTTGGTTGGTAAGTCAAATATCAATCCGTTTGTTGGTGCTTTGCCTTTTGAGCAAAGGTTGGCGGCTCCTGGTCGTTGGTCTAACAATGGTGACAACGGCAACCTGAATTATGACAAAGGTGATTTGATTTCTAATGCCGCAAAATTCACTTCAGACATTGCTTTTTCGTATAAGGATTGGGGCGGTTTCTTCCGTGTGACTGGCTTTTATGACTTCGAAAATGCAGACAACGATAAATTATCTGAAGTGGCCAAAGAGTTTGTAGGCGAACGTTTCCGTTTGTTAGATGCGTATGTTTATAAAGACTTTGCTGTCGGCGAACGATACGGCTCTGTAAGATTGGGTCGTCAGGTTGTTTCTTGGGGTGAGTCTACATTTATCCAACAAGGTATCAATGTGATAAACCCTGTTGACGTATCAAAAATTCGAGTAGCGGGTGCTGAATTAAAAGAAGCATTTTTGCCAATTGATATGTTGTCTATGAGCTTTGACATAACAGATAACTTGTCTATGGAAGCGGTTTACATGTTTGAGTTTGAGCAGACAGATCCAGATCCAATGGGAACTTATTTTAGTACCAATGATTATGGAACGCCAGGCGCTGAATACGTGTCTTTGAATTTTGGTACAGTACCTGAGCTGTATGATTTACAAAATTTTATGAATGTACCAGGACTAGAATCTCTGTCTAGCGGTATCATTCAAGCCAATGTACCTCGCTCTGTTGGACAAGGTGCCAGCGATGACGGTCAATTTGGTTTGGCATTCAGATACTACTCTGAAGCTTTGAATAACACAGAGTTTGGTTTGTATTACTTGAACTACCATTCACGCTTACCAGTATTAAGTGGTATTGCTGTTGGTGATCCTAATGCACCCATTGCTCCTTTTTTAGAAGGTGTTGATTTACCAGGTTACTTAAGTAATCCTGCCTCTCCTGCTTACCCATTTGGTCCTGCTTCACCGAATTCAGCGACGTACTTCACTGAATTCCCTGAAGACATCGACTTAATTGGTTTGAGTTTTAATACCACAATTAACAGTTTGGGTATGTCACTGCAAGGCGAATTAAGTTATAGAGATAACGTGCCTTTACAGTTTGATGATGTAGAGTTGCTGTTTGCGGCTTTGTCGCCATTGAATGCAGCGATTCCAGCACCTTATGACCGTTTTAATTCTCAGCTGGGTCAATTTGAACCACGTGACTATATCAGAGGTTGGGAAAGACATGAAGTGTCTCAATTGCAGTTCACTGGAACCAAATTATTCGGCCCCAATGACTTTTTTGGTACAGACCAAATCGCTTTAGTCGGTGAAGTAGGCTTTACCAATGTTTGGGATTTACCAGATACATCAGTCTTAAGGTACAACGGCCCAGGTACTGATACCAGTGGAGGTGCCAGCGTTGTTACTGGTGGTAGCAGTCGTAATCCAGTAACAGAAGCGAACGAATTTTTTGCCACTTCTTTTTCGTGGGGATACCGTTTAATCACAAAATTCGATTATAACAACGCTTTTGGTACAGCTTGGAACGTGTCTCCACGTTTGGGGTTCAATCACGATGTTAATGGCACCACGCCAGGGCCGGGTGGTAACTTCATCGAAGGCCGTAAATCTGTGACCATAGGTGTGACAGGAACCTACTTAGAAAAATGGAGTGTTGATGTAAGTCACACACGTTTCTCTGGCGCAGGCATACATAATCAATTATTTGACAGAGATTTTGCATCAATCAATGTCAAATATTCATTCTAATTACGGGGACAGTATATGAATTTATTAAAAAAATCGTTATTAACAGCCATTGTTGGTTTGACGGTCGTGGGTTCAGCGCATGCTGGCCCCAAGCCTGATCAAGTAGATCGTTTGGGTAAAGACTTGACCCCAATGGGTTCAATCAAAGCAGGTAACGAAGAAGGCACCATTCCAGCATGGACTGGTGGTATTACTGAGCCTGTTGCTGGTTATCAGTTGGGCGATCACCATCCAGACCCTTATGCTGATGACAAGGTATTGTTCACCATTGATTCAAGTAATTTCAATGAGTATGCTGAGAAATTGTCTGAAGGTCAAAGGGCCATGTTTGTCCGTTATCCTGAAACTTTCAAGATGAACGTTTATCCTACCAGGCGCTCAGCATCTTTTCCTCAGCGAATTTATGACAAGACAAAAGAGAATGGCAGAACTGGAACCTTAACAGCTGACGGTGAAGGTGTGGCTAGAGTAGCAGAAGGTTTTCCTTTTCCATTTCCTGAAAATGCTTATGAACTGATTTTAAACCATAAGTTGAAGTACAAAGGTTCAGGTGGTGTTCGTTATAACAACCAAGTGGCACCAACTTCCAAAGGCCAATATACTTTGGTTCGTTTGCGCGAAGAGTTGTATGGTAAATACTATGTTGAAGGTAACACGGTAGAAGACATCAACAACATCTTGTTGTACTTTTACCAAGTGGTAGAATCGCCAGCTCGTTTGGCAGGGCGTGTGTTGTTGGTTCATGAAACCATGAATCAAAAAGAAACACCTCGTCAAGCATGGATATATAATCCAGGCCAAAGACGTGTTCGTCGAGCGCCTAATGTTGCTTATGACAATCCAGGTACCGCGTCTGATGGCTTACGTACCAATGACATGACTGATATGTTTAATGGTGCTATGGATCGCTTCACTTGGGATTGGGTAGGAACAAAAGAAATCTATGTGCCTTATAATTCCTACAAAGCGCACAGCTCAGACTCTTTGATAGAAGACATGGTCATGCCAGGTCATTTAAATCCAGAGTACATGCGTTATGAAGTGCATCGTGTACATGTGATTGAAGCCAATCTGAGAGAAGGTTTCCGCCACATCAACAGCCGAAGAACTTATTACTTAGACGAGGACAGCTATCAAATACTGTTAACTGACCATTATGATAAGCGTGGTGAATTGTGGCGTTATTCTGAAGCACATAGCATCAACTATTATGAAATTCCTTTGTTCTGGAGTACGGTTGAAACGCACCATGATTTACAGTCTGGACGTTATGTATCAGTTGGTTTAGATAATCAAGATCAAGTGAATACTTTCAACTCTCCTTTGAGTGAATCAAGCTATACTCCTTCAGCTTTGCGTAAACGCGGCAGAAGATAATTCGTGATTCAAGAATAAGTTCAGGTGGCTATGGGCGTAAGTTCATGGCCATTTTTTGTAATTAAAACGATGAAAATAATGAAAAAAATTAATTTATTGTTGGTGTTGTTCAGCTGCTCTGTTTGGGCTGAAGACACGGCTGAAATAATGGGGCTGGCAGCTGAGTCATTGTTGCTGTCTGTGACCTATGTAGGTGAGGATATGATAGCAGTTGGGGAGCGCGGTCATGTACTTAAAAGTGATGACAACGGTCAGTCATGGCAGCAAATTGCAGCCGTACCGACCAGAGCTGCTTTAACCAAGGTGGCTTCTTCTGGAAAACATGTTTGGGCAGTTGGGCATGATGCGACCATTATTCACAGCGGTGATAACGGTGCAACTTGGGAATTACAGTTTTCTGACCCCGAAAGAGAAGTGCCTTTTTTATCAGCAATCTTTCTAGATGAAAATACTGGGTTTGTGATTGGTGCCTATGGCACTTTATTTTCAACAGAGGATGGTGGTAAAAATTGGAATGATGATTTGATATCTGAAGAATTAGATTACCATTTGAATGACATTATTATCACTGAAGCGGGTACATTGGTTGTGGCTGCAGAAGCTGGGTTTATGTTCAGAAGTGAAGACCAAGGAAGCACTTGGCAAGATGTAGAATTACCTTACCCCGGCTCTATGTTTGGCATAAACAGTTTAAACAATGAGGTGATTGCTTATGGATTGCGTGGTCATGTATTGCGCAGTGATGATGAGGGTGTCACCTGGGAAGAAGTTAATAACCCAAATTTGGACAGTTGGTTTGGTTCAATTTTAATCAATGATGATGTCATGGTCTTGGTCGGTGCCAATGGTGCCAAAATGCGTTACCATGATGGAACACTCAGCGCCATGGGCGAAGAAAGTTCAGGTGATGACTATGCTGCTGGAGTTAAGTCAGGTAATGATTTAATCTTGGTAGGCGAAGAAGGTATTTATCAACAATCGATGTATCAATAAGGGGCTGTTATGAGTGAGCATATGAAAAAATCTACTTTTGCTGCGGCCTGTGAATCGGTGTTGTTCAGTGGCAAGAAATTAATTTTATTGATGGTCGTTGCTATCACAATATTTATGGCATATATGGCCAGTCAATTACAGGTAGATGCAGGTTTTAAAAAGCAATTGCCATTAGATCATGAATACATGCAAACATTTTTGCAGTATGAAGAAGACTTTGGCGGAGCCAACAGGGTGTTGGTCGCATTGGTCGATGACAGTGGAGACATGTTTAACGACCAGTTTTTCAGGAAGCTGGAAAAAGTTACTGATGAAGTGAATTTCATTGAAGGTGTATATCGACCAAGTGTAAAGTCAATATTTACGCCGAATGTCCGCTTTGTAGAGGTGGTTGAAGATGGTTTTGCGGGAGGAAATGTTATTCCATCAGATTTTTCACCCAGTCCTGAAGCTTATGAAACTGTCAAAGCTAATATCGTAAAATCTGGTGTTTTGGGAAGGTTGGTTGCTGAGGATTTTAATGGCGCCATGGTTTGGGCAGATTTGCTTGAAGAAGATCCACAAACTGGTGAAAAAATTGATTACCAAAACATTGCCGAACAATTAGAAAAAATCCGTACAGATTTTGAAGGAGACGGCCAAACAGTTCACATCATCGGATTTGCGAAAATTGTTGGTGACATTTCAGAAGGTGCCATTTCCGTGCTGTACTTCTTTGCTTTGGCTATCGTGATTACAGCAATCTTGTTGTTTTGGTATTCTAAGCACTGGAAGCTAACTCTGTACCCAATCCTATGTTCTATCACGGCTGTGATTTGGCAGCTGGGTTTCTTGAAAATACTGGGAATGGGTATTGACCCTATGAATATTTTGACTCCGTTTTTGGTGTTTGCCATAGGTGTGAGTCACGGTGTACAAATGATTTCAGGGTGGACTGATCAGTTGGTTCACCAAAAAGGAAATCACAATGCTGATTTGGCGGCACGTGGTGCGTTTTGTGCGCTGTTAGCACCGGGTATCATTGCCTTGTTATCAGATACCATAGGTTTTGCCACCATTTATTTTATTAACATCCGTATCATTCAAGAATTGGCCATCACAGCGACTATTGGTGTGGCCCTGATTATCATCACTAACATGGTGATTTTGCCTTTGTTGTTGTCGGGTGTGAAGATGAAGAACTTCGAAGCCTTTTGTGCTAAATGTGAGCGCAATACGCAAAAAGAAGGTGTGTGGCACAGCATTGCTAAATTTGCTAAAAACCCAGTGGCTACTTTGGTGGTCTTGTTGGCGATTGGATTGTTTGTTATTGGTTATTTCAAAGGTCAAGAAATGCAAATTGGAGACTCGCAAGCTGGTGTTCCTGAGCTGCGTCCTGAAGCCAGATATAATCAAGATGCAATGAAAATCAGCAGTGAATTTTCACTCGGTGTTGATATGATTAATGTGATTGCTGAAACCACGCCCAATGCTTGTACAGAAAGCTTTAAAGCGATGGAAAATATCGATCGTTTTGCATGGCACATGACGAATGTCGAAGGCGTTCAAAAAGTCATCACTTTGCCGCAAGTTGCAAAAATCATAACAGCTGGTTGGAACGAAGGCAATATCAAGTGGAGAGAACTGTCTCGAAACAACTATGTGATGAGACAGTCATTGTCCAATATTGATACAGACACGGGCCTCTTGAATCGAGATTGTAGTGCAATGCCAGTAACAATATTTACAGATGACCACAAAGCGACAACAATTAATAATGTTGTAGACGCAGTTCAAGCCTATCAAGTTGCGAATCCGGCATCAGTTAATGAAGAGGGTGCTTTGAATGAAGGTGAAGTCAAGTTCCGTTTGGCCACGGGTAATGCCGGTGTCATGGCGGCAACGAATGATGTGGTTAAAGGTGCGCAAATGCCGATGCTATTCATGGTATATGGCGCAATCATCTTGCTGTGTTTGATCACTTTCCGTTCAATCGCAGGTACCATCAGTATCGTTTTGCCTTTGTTCTTGGTGTCAACTTTGGCCTATGCATTAATGGCTTATTTGGGTATTGGTTTGAAAGTGAATACCCTGCCGGTTGTGGCTTTGGGTGTTGGTATTGGTGTTGACTATGGCATTTATATTTTCAGCAAGTTACAAACTTTGTTGCGTCAAGGTATGAGCTTATTTGACGCCTATAAAGAAACTTTACAACTGACAGGTAAAGCGGTATTTTTCACTGCCATGACTTTGGGTATTGGTGTTGGCACTTGGATGTTCAGCGACCTAAAATTCCAAGCAGATATGGGCATTTTGTTGGCCTTTATGTTTGTATTAAATATGGTTGGTGCCTTGCTGTTGTTACCTGCACTGGCTTATTGGTTGATGCCAAAACACAGAAAAGCGACCGCATAAGCCAATACATTTGATTGGCAATTGGTTATAATAAAAAGCCCTAACAGAATGATCTGTTGGGGCTTTTTTTTGGATAAATGTTGAGATGTCACAGCAGTACATACTGAGATTAAATCAAAATGGAGTGCCTTATCAAGCCTGTATTTTTGATCAAGAAAATAAGCGCAGTCGTGAGTCTATTATCAAGGACTGGGCCGATGTGCCTAAAGACAAAGAATGGACAGTGCTGCTCCCAGCTACCTGGGTTTATCAAACCCAGAGTAGTGTACCTTCAAAAAATACAGAAGTGTTAAAGCAATCAATCCCCTATGCTGTTGAGGAGGAGTTGAGTAATGACGTTGAAGACAATCATTTTGCTTTTGCCATCTTAGAAGAAGGAAGGCAGAAGGTGTCTGTTGTCAGTCTAATGCACTTATCACAACTAAAAGCTGCCGTGATCACACATGAAATTAATGTCAAGCGTCTGTTGTCTGAAGTGGATTTTTGTCCTAAATCTGAAGGCGTAGTCAGTATTTGGATTCATGAGGATCAAGCTTTGCTGTGCTTGGGTGAGGGTGAGACATTAAGTGTTGCAAAAGAACAAGTGGTCAGTATGTTGCCGGTCTTTGCTGCAGATTTAGACTGGGTTCAGTCGAATCATCCGATAGCACCTGAATGGCTGTCAGCCGAACTTGAAGCCAAGCCTGCTATTCAGTTATCAGATTGCTTTTATGCCATCAACAACCATCCTGTGATTGACTTAATGCCTGCAGGATGGCTGAAGATTGAAGATAATAATAAGCCTTTGAGTCAAGCAAAGGTATTGATTTTAGCCGCCGTTTTAATCGTCAGCTGGATTGGGATTAAATCTTTTCAACATATACAGGTAAATCAAAGGTTAGATGACATAAAGTCTCAACAGTTGGCTTTGTTTACAAGTCGGTTTGGTGATGCCAGCAAAAGCGAACTGGTGGATCCATATGCGGCATTACAATCACGAATGCAGCGTGTAAATCAGGCCGAGTCAATAGAAACACCTTTTTTAACGGCGCTGAACCATTTAGGTGAAGCCATTCAAAGTCACAAACAAAACATAGACATTCAATCGCTTCGCATGGTGGATAAAAAACTGGAAGTGCAAATTACTGCAGAGACTATGACTTTGATTAACCGCTTTCAACAAAGTTTACAACAATCGGCGTTGGGATTTAAAGTTTTGATTGGTGTTAACGAACAAAATGCGGGACGATTTAAATCTGTGATAACAATGGAAAAACTGTGAGGCATTGTGGATGAATAAATGGTTTTTAAACTTGTCAGATCGCGAACAACAGTTGGCTAAATCTGGCATTGTATTTTTGATATTGGCTTTGTTTTTGGCATTTGTTTATTTGCCAGTAAACAGGAGCTTGGCATCCAAGCACATGAGGCTACAAAGTTTAAACCAACAATTGGTGCAAATGGAGCAAAGCTTAGCAACAAAACAAGGTGTACAAACACAGGGTTCTGTGCCGAATGATGTCACTTTTTCTGCTTGGTTAGATCAGCAGATGGTCAGATTGTCGTTACAAACGTTGGTGACGCGGGCTGAACCTGTTGACGAAAATACCATGACACTTTGGTTACAGAATGCACCTTTCGATAAGGTGGTTGATTGGTTAACAAATATTGAAAGCGCTTTTGGTGTGTCAGTTATACAAGTAGATGTAGTAGCAAAAGACAAGGCCAATGGATTATGTGATATACGAATGACTTTGGTGAAATGATGTTTGGGAAATTTTTTAAACTGGTATTTATTTTAATAATTTTATCTGTCATAGCTGTGGCCGTGACACCGCTTAATTTGTATTATGACAAAGCATCTAAGCACTTAAAACCCTTGGTAATGACTGGTGTTGGTGGTACCGCAGTTAAAGGCTCTGCCGAAAAACTGAAGTATCAACAATTACCATTGGGTGAGGCCGAGTGGTTGTTATACCCTAACTGGTTTAATTCCTTAGGTGGAAAATTGCGGGTCAGGGGGGCGCACCATGACCTCACGGCAGCTTTAGACCATGCCAGTGAAGCGCGTGTGGTGATTCAATCTTTACGAGGTTATATAGACTGGAGTATTTTAAAACCTTTCTTGCACATGAGGTATGGGCAAATGGAAGGTTACTTGAATTTTGATATGAGCCGCTTAAGGTTTGAAAAAAATGGCGGTTTAAAAGGGGCCTCAGGTTCAATCACATTACAAGACTTTAAAATGATTAAACCCAGTCTTAAAGACATGGGAACAGTGACGCTGGTATTTGAAACGCAACAAGAAGGAATGGTCACTGGTGTTATAAGTAGCGACTCTGCGGTGATGACAGTATCTGGTACTTTGTTCTTACAGCCCAATCGCTGGAAGTTGAGTGTGGACATTATACCGAAAGGTGGTCATTTTGAACTGGACTCTGTATTGAGTGGTGTTGGCCAAGCTCGAAGGGGTGGGGGTCGTCGCTTGAACTTGGCTGGTTTTTACTGATGTTTTCTATGGTTTACGAACTTGTTTTCGATTGGAAACGAGAATCAAAATAGCCAGTGCAAACAAAGGCAGGGTAAGTATATGCCCCATGGTCATCCAGTCAAAAAAGATAAAACCTCGGTTGGCATCGGGTTCTCTGATAAATTCTACAGAAAAACGTGCGCTTGCATAACAGAGCAAAAACACAGCGGATATTGTGCCTCGTTTTTTAGCAAGAAAAACTGCAGCCCAAACTAAGAAGAATGCCAATAAGCCTTCGCCCAATGCTTCATATAAAGGTGATGGGTGTCTGGCATAAGCTGTAAATTGACCAGCCTCATGTGCCGCTAACCATGCTGCTTTGCTGACAAAGTTACTTTGCTGTAAGTGAAGGGGTAAAGAATCAGGAAATATCATCGCCCAAGGGTGTTGACTTAACCTGCCCCATAATTCACCATTAATGAAGTTGCCCATGCGCACTGAAAATATGCCTAAAGGTGCCAGTGGCGCGATAAAGTCAGCGGTGTCTAAAAAGTGTCTTTTGGTTTTGTGACTGAAGTAAAACATGGCCGTGATCACACCCATCAATCCACCATGAAATGACATGCCGCCTTCCCAAACGCGAAAAATCAACAGTGGATCGTTAAGTAAAGAGGCGTCATTATAAAAAGCCACCCAGCCTAAGCGACCACCAACAATAACGCCTAAAGCGCCATAAAACATAAAATCAGACAGTTGGTCCTTGTCCCAGCTGGTTTTTCTGTTGTTAATCATCCATGTGCCCAATAACCAATAAAAGGCAAAGCCAATTAAATACGTTACGCCATACCAATGTATGCTTACAGGGCCAACTGACAGAAATACGGGGTCAAAATCGATCAAATAAAAAGGCGAGTTCATGCTGACTGCTGTGAAAAAAATTACATTATAACGGAAAGTGTCAAAATAACGTCCTAAACTGTAAAAATTGCGATTGATGGACTGTATCTTGGGCTGTTACAATAAAAGAGAACCGAGAAAAATAAAATCAAATATATGGCTCGGATTCATAAAAAGAGAGCACGGTCTCACGGCCGAATATAACGAAATCTGTACTTGGTTCTGTGGCCAGTCATGGCGCAATTTGTGTAGGGAGAGCCGAGTTAAAGGTGTCGCCTAATACAAAAAGAGGAATCAATACATGAATATAGAAATACTGCCACTTGTGGTGGGCGGCTTTGGCCTGTTAATGGCTTTGGTCATCTTCGGCATGATTGTCAAAATGCCAGCCGGATCCGGTAAAGTTCAAGAAATTGCACAACAGATACATGAAGGCGCGATGGTCTTTATGCGTCGAGAATATACCCTTTTATATGGCTTTGTTGCCATCCTGACGATTGGCTTGTACTTGGGCTTTGGTCATTGGCAAACACCTTTTGCCTTTGTGCTGGGTGCTGTTTGTTCTGGAATTGCAGGTTACTTTGGTATGTTTTCAGCCACCAAAGCCAATGTGAGAACGACTGTTGCGGCCAATGAACACGGTGCAGCCAAGGCCTTGTCAGTGGCATTTTATGGCGGATCGGTCATGGGTTTGACTGTGGCAGCCATGGGGTTGTTGGGTTTGGGTACACTGTATTTGATGTTTGCAGGTGATCCACACACTGTTGAAGCGATTCATGGTTTTGGTATGGGTGGTTCAGTGGTGGCTTTATTCTCACGTGTTGGCGGTGGTATTTTTACCAAAAGTGCTGATGTGGGGGCCGATTTAGTCGGTAAAGTTGAAGCAGGTATTCCAGAAGATGATCCACGTAACCCAGGTGTGATTGCCGATAATGTGGGTGATAATGTTGGCGATGTGGCAGGCATGGGTTCAGACATCTTTGAGTCTTATTGCGGCTCGATGATTGCTTGTATTGCGATTGCCTCTACCATGTCAGTGACACTGTTCAGCCAGATGGCAGCTGAGCGAGAATCTTTGATGTTCTTGCCTTTGGCATTGGCTTCAACTGGGTTGTTATGCTCGGTATTGGGTATCCTCTTAGTGAAAATGTTTTCAGGTAAAAAGCCCGATGTGGCGTTGCGTTTCGGAACCATTGGCGCCACTGTTTTGTTTATTGTTGCCGCTTATTTTACGACTGCTGCCTTGGATGTGAATTCAATAGTTTGGATGTGCGTCTTGTTGGGTGCGGTCGGCGGTATTTTGATTGGTTTGGTGACCGAATATTATACCGGTAGTAAACCTGTACGCGATATCGCTAAAGGTGGGGAAACCGGTCCAGCGACAGTCATGATTGCAGGATTGGCTGTGGGTATGGAGTCAGTTGTTATTCCTGTCATTACCTTGGCGGGTATTATTTTTGGTACGGCTATGATTTTACCTGAAGGTGCGGGTGTCTATGGTGTGGGCATTGCTGCTGTTGGTATGCTGGCCACAGTGGGAATCACCATGGCAATAGATGCGTATGGTCCAGTCGCTGATAATGCCGGGGGTATTGCAGAAATGGCTGAGCTGGGTGCGGAAACTCGAGAAATTACAGATGGTTTAGATGAAGTGGGTAATACCACAGCAGCGATTGGTAAGGGGTTTGCCATTGGTGCGGCTGGTTTGGCTGCGTTGGCTATTATTGCCGCTTTTATCGAAGTTATTTCTAGTCAAGTAGAAGGCTTTGTTTTGGACATTGGTAACCCGATGGTCTTGATGGGCATGTTCTTGGGCGGTATTTTTCCTTTTGTGGTGTCGGCTATGACGATGCGTGCAGTGGGTGATGCAGCTTTTGATATGATCAAAGAAATCCGTCGCCAATTTAAAGAGATTCCTGGTCTGATGGAAGGCACTGCGCAACCAGACAGTAAAAAGTGTGTTGATATTTCAACCCAAGCTGCTTTAAAACGCATGGTGGCTCCAGGTGCTTTGGCTGTGTTTGCGCCAGTTGTGGTGGGTTTTGGATTGGGTGCAGCTGCACTCGGTGGCATGCTCGGTGGTGCTTTGATTTCTTGTGTACTGTTGGCGCTGACCATGGCCAATGCCGGTGGTGCTTGGGATAATGCCAAGAAATACGTAGAAAAAGGCAACTTGGGAGGTAAAGGCTCAGATGTTCACACGGCTGTTGTGGTCGGTGATACTGTGGGTGATCCATTCAAGGATACATCAGGCCCTGCGATGAATATTTTGATTAATGTGATGGCGATTGTGTCATTGGTGATTGCGCCTAAGTTGGCACAAATGCCGAATGGTATATTTGGCTGAATTATATTAATTGAAGCATAAAAAAATCCCCGCTGGCAAATCATGACAGCGGGGATTTTTTTAACTTAATTTCTTAAGCTAACAGTTCGTTGGCCTGTTCAATGACATGCTCGACTGTGAAACCAAAATGTTTGAACAAGACATTACCAGGTGCTGATTCGCCAAATGTATTTTGTGCAATCACACGGCCATTCAAGCCGACGTATTTATACCAGAAGTCGCCTTGCGCCGCTTCAACCGCAATGCGCTTGTCACATTGTGCTGGCAGCACACTGGCTTTGTATTCGGCACTTTGTTCTTCAAAGCGTTCAGCTGATGGCATAGAAACCAAGCGAACTTTTTTACCTTGTGCTTTTAGGGCTTGAGTGGCCTCCATAGAAATGCCCACTTCAGACCCCGTGGCAATGATAATCAGCTCAGGCTCACCAGAGCAATCAGCCAGGACATAACCACCTTTGGCAATGTCAGCAATTTGTTGTTCAGTGCGGTCTTGGTGTTTAACCCCTTGACGTGTAAACAGCAAACAGCTGGGGCCGTCGATTTTTTCAACTGCTTGACGCCAAGATACAGCAGACTCAACCGCATCACAAGGACGCCAAACGTGCATGTTCGGAATCAACCGTAAAGTGGGTGTTTGTTCGACAGGTTGATGGGTTGGGCCATCTTCGCCGACACCGATAGAATCATGCGTGTAAACAAAGATGCTTCTGATTTTCATCAAAGCCGCCATGCGCAATGCATTTCGGGCGTATTCAGAAAACATCAAGAATGTGGCGCCATAAGGGATGAAACCACCGTGCAAAGCCATGCCGTTCATGATCGCGCTCATGCCGAATTCACGCACACCGTATGACAGGTAGTTACCATCATAAGGCGTGTCATTAACAACAGCTTCATTGATGGATTTTGATCCTGACCAAAAAGTGTTATTGGAAGGTGTTAAATCAGCTGAACCACCGAAAAACTCTGGCAAGTGAGGCCCAAAACCTTCTAAGGCCAACTTAGATGCTTGTCTTGAGGCCAGTTCTGGCGCGTCAGCTGCCACCTTGGCGATGAATGCGTCGGCACTTTCGTTCCAGTTGTGAGGCAGGTCGCCAGACATGCGGCGTTCAAACTCAGCTGCTAATTCAGGGTAAGCTTTTTTATAGGCTGCAAATTGTGCATTCCAATTGCTTTCTGCTTCTTCACCTTGAATGGTGGCATCCCAAGCATTTTTAATTTCAGCAGGAATTTCGAATGGACCATGTGTCCAACCCAAAGCTTCTCGTGTGGCTTGAATTTCATCTGCACCCAATGGTGCGCCATGACAGTCATGAGAGCCGGCTTTGTTTGGTGCGCCAGAACCAATCACTGTTTTGGCACAAATAATGGTGGGCTGCTCAGCATTCTGCTGTGCTTGTTCTAGTGCCGCTTTCAAAGCATCGGCATCATGACCGTCAACAGAAAGCACTTGCCAATTATAGGCTTCAAATCGTTTGACTGTGTCATCGGTAAACCAACCGTCAACCTCTCCATCAATAGAAATGTTGTTGTCATCATAGATTGCAATCAACTTACCCAATTTGAGTGTTCCCGCCAGAGAGCACACTTCATGCGAAATCCCTTCCATTAAACAGCCGTCGCCTAAGAACACATAACTGTGATGGTCAACTATGTCATGGCCAGGTTTGTTATAAATGGCTGCCAATGACTTTTCAGCCAAAGCCATGCCCACGGCATTGGCAATACCCTGACCTAAAGGACCAGTGGTGGTTTCAATACCTGGTGTGTAACCATATTCTGGATGACCAGGTGTTTTTGAATGTAATTGCCTGAATTGTTTCAAGTCATCGATGCTCAAGTCATAACCTGACAAATGCAATGCTGCATAAGGCAGCATGGACCCATGTCCATTGGACATCACGAATCGATCGCGGTTAATCCAGTCTGGGTTCTTAGGATTGTGTGTTAAAAAGTCATTGAACAATACTTCGGCAATGTCTGCCATGCCCATAGGAGCACCGGGGTGGCCTGAATTGGCTTGTTGTACGGCGTCCATTGCCAAAACTCTGATGGCGTTGGCTAAGGTTTTTCTGTCAGTCATGTTGTGTCTTGATTTGATTTAAAAAAGAAAGCAAACTGGTTGCTCGTATGGGCTCTGTATTGTATGGATTCATGTGGCAATGCACAATCACTAAAGCGCAGATGACGAGAAATTGACAATTTTTTTTGATAATTGCAGCATTTAGGGTGTTTGCTCTATAATGTTTGCACAAAATATGCCACATTGATACAAAACAATTTTGTACTAAACATTTTAATTCTAGAGCAAACCGAGGTAATTATGGCCAAAAAGAAAACATTGAAAAAATCTGCATCTGATAACAAATCACCAAAACTGGCAGAATCTTTGGTAGGTTCGGCCAATGAAATTTGGTTGGCAGGTTTGGGTGCTTTTGCTAAAGCACAAACTGAAGGCAAAAAAATCTACGACAAATTAATTGATGAAGGCAAAGATTTTGAAAAGTTATTCAAAGCCGTGCCACAAAAAGCCGTCAATGAAGTGAAGTCAACAGTTGACTCAACTGTCAGTTCAGCAAAAAAACGTGCATCAGAAAGTTGGGATAAATTAGAAGATGTATTTGAAAAACGTGTTGAAAAATCATTGCATTCTTTAGGTGTGCCGAGCACAAAAGAGTTGAAAGATTTGGTGAGCCGAATTGACGCATTGACTGAAGAAGTCAGCAAGTTGTCAGACAGCAAAACGGCTAAGCCGAAAAAAGTTGCTAAGAAAGCTGCAAGCACTGCAAAAAAAGCAACCAAAAAGGCAGCCAAGAAAACCACCAAAAAAGCTGCTGAAGCGACAGAAAAGGTAGCTAAAACCACTGCAAAAGCAGCAGATAAAACCAAAAAAGTGGCCAAAAAAGTTGCCAAAAAAGCAGCCAAGAAAACCACTAAAAAATAAACAAGTCGTAGGCTCAGTGCATATGAAATGATTTGACCTAAACAGGGTCGCCACAACCTCCTTCTGTGGCGACCCTGTTTTTTTGTGTCTGCTGAATTCAGGCCTAATGAAAAGTCAGTCTGATTTTTACTCAAAGTGATCTCTAAATATAAAGTCATGTACGGATCGTCCTTTAATTTCAAAATTATAGTTTTGATTCGGAGCATTACTCTTGATATTAATCAATCCATGGCTTTCACTGAACAGTTGATTGGGAGTAAATTTGATTCTGAAGTTAGTGCTTTCATTGGGGTGTAAGTGATCTGTAGTCAAGTCAGATACAATTTTAAAAGGATCTCTGGTGTCGTTAATTAATTCGATTTTATTTAGTATCAATAGTGAATTGCCTGAATTCTTTATTTTGAAAGTTTTTGAAATGGTTTGATAGACAAAAACAGCGGTGCCGAAATCAGTGTTATCCTCAGTGTTAGGTGTATCGTCTCCACTTGAAATGTTGACGTTGTTTCCACTGACTAAAATCTCTTGCTCGTGTAGGCAAGCATTCATTTCTGAGCCGCCTTGAGTTGATACAAGCCTGGCTGCAGAGTCATAGATATTGTTATTATTGTGTAGAGAGTTGTCATCTGAATCGGCTGAGTTGTCTATGTATTGCATTCCGCAAGCAAACACACGTGGTAATTTGTCTGGCATGCCTTGATTGTTGCTGTTACTGTTGTTCAGGTTGTGTAATATAAACATACCGCCGCCCAGGCCTTGTGCCTGACCCGAACTCAATGAATGGTTGTTTTGTATAACAACGTCAGACATCACTAGTTGTCCGGACCTGATAAATACAGCGCCTCCTAAGCCTGCTGCATTCTGGTTGGTGGCAGCAAAGCCTGCTTCTCCATGGTTGTTGTATTTTTGTGATAAACCACCTCCTGCGCCGAACCCACCATTTCCTCCAGCAAAGTTTGGCGAATCTGCATAAGTAGAACCTCCACCTCCTCCGAATCCGCCTCGATTTCCGTAAAAGTTATAGGAGAATGATCCGCCACCGCCAAAGCCGCCCACGTATGGCGGAGGTGCGTATCCTCCTCCTCCACCAAAATGTGGGTCATTGTCTCTGTAATTTCCATAACCCCCGTATCCACCATTTACATAATTACCTATGGCATCTCCAAATAAGCCGCCACCACCGTAATAATTGCCTCGGCCAAACATGCCACCACCGCCTTGAATATTAGATTGGTTTATTAACCCGCCTTTTGATTGGTTGTTGTCAAATGTGATGTTGTTGAGCTTTACCTGCCCATCGTAAATAAAAAGTCCACCGCCCAATCCTGCGCCAGCACCGCCTTTGCTGCTGTTTCCGCCAATGGCACTGCCATCAATAATGTCAACGTTATTGATGGTAACTTGGCCAGATTTGATAAAAAGAGGCCTGAATTGTTGGTTGCCATTGATGTGTTTTCTTGCGCCTGAGCTTTCAATAGTTACATCAGAGTCAATCAACCTTTTCATTACACCAGTCAATAACACATCTGTTTGCAATTCAATAATGTCATGCGTTTCATTGATGTTGGCTTGATGGATGGCCCAACTTAAGCTGTTTTCTATCAGTCCTGTACCGTCATCTGTTGCTTCGCTAACTTCTATAGATTCGGCTGTACATGTTTGGCAAGTGAGTGCAAAGGCTATGGCTGAGGTTAAATTTGTTGTTTTTTGGTTTTTCATGATATTGCTATTCAAAATGTGTAAGGCTGTTTGTTAAGGTATATAATCATATTTTTAATTTTTTGTCACGAGGTGGTTTGTGAAATTAGGTGCTTTTTCTTTGAGTTTGAATGTTGCTGACTTGGTGGTTTCAAAAACCTTTTACGAAAAGCTGGGTTTTAAAGCTGTGGGTGGTGATGTTGAACAAGGTTGGTTAATCATGCGCAATGGTGACAGCACGATAGGATTGTTTCAAGGCATGTTTGACAGTAATATCATGACGTTTAATCCAGGCTGGGATGCGCAAAACCAAGTGTTGTCAGAATTTGATGATGTGCGTGTCATTCAAAAGCAGCTTAAATCACAAGGTGTTGATTTGATGTCTGAAGCGGATGAATCATCCTCTGGGCCAGGCAGTATGATGCTGACCGATCCAGATGGCAATGTCATCTTGATTGATCAGCATGTATGAAAACAATCAGCTTTTGGCTTTCAATTGACGTTCTAGGGCGTCTAAGCTTGAATTGATTTGGTCTGACCAGCTGACTTGGCTGGGCTTGTTGTTGATGAAGGACTCAATGTCACGACTATTGTCGTTGAGGTTGTCGTTATTGAATGCCAGGCCGTGTCTTTCCAAGATGGCATTGATCTCGTCTTTTCGTTTGATTAACTGTTGGCGTGTGTGTCTGTAGGCATAGTCACACAGGTTAGCCCTTTGTGAGTAACTGAACAAGTTGCTTTTGAACATGACTTCATCATTTTGGTCAGGTTCTACCAATATAATGTCAGCTTCTGGGTAGTCATCCTTATACTTGGCTAAGCCAGTTTTTAATCTTGATTGAACCACAGATCGAAAAGTTTGAGACAGTACCAGTGGCAAACCACCTTCAACCAATCCTTTGTCATCAATCTGTTCCGATCGTTTGAATGGAACGATGGGGTTGATGGCAAACAACAAATGTACACCCTGTTTCAATGCTGCTGATGCGTTCATGGTGCGTCTTAGGGCACCATCGACATACATTTGGTTTTTAATTTTTACAGGCGAATACAAGCCGGGCAAGGCAGATGATGCTTGAACAGCTTTTGATATGGGGACATCGCTGTTGTTATCAGTACTGAATGTGGCTATTTTCCCGCTGTTTAATTCACAGGCAATGATATACAATTTTTTTGATAATTCTCTGAAATCATTACTTTGTCCGTACTTGGTAAATACGGTATTTAAAAAATGTTCCAGCTTGCTGTTGTTAAAAACACCGGTGGGCAGGGCTTTGCCTGTCACTTCAAGCATGTCTACAATACTGGTATGTAATGGGTTTTTTGCCCACTTAAGTAGTGACTTGCCAACCAACAAAGGTGTTTTGGCTAAGTTTTTTACATAATCTTTGTAGGCCGGCTGTAAAAAATGGTCTGGGTTAAAAGGTGTTTCTGTTTTTTTATTCGATGCGAAAATGTCACACATATAAGGCAAGCTGATGCCATTGGCCAAGCCGGCGGCAATAAAGGCACCTGCGCTGACGCCGACGTACACATCTAAATCGGTCAAATCGACGCGTTTGATTGAGTCTTGCAGTGCGCACAGTGCACCGAGTTCATAAAAGCCGCCTAATGGGCCGCCACCAGCCAAGGCCAGTCCGTATTGTTGGTTACTTGGTGTGGGTTTATTTGCTGGTTTTAGGGTAATCATTGCGGTATTATAATGAATAATTATAAAAGTGAATGAATTTGTTTGTTAAGGTTTGAAAATACAAGCAGGGGAGGGAAGGTTAAAATGATTAAAGTGATACTGGTAGATGATCATGATATTGTCCGCACGGGACTGAAGCTGGTGGCAGAAAAAATGTCTGGTGTAAAAATCATTGGTGAATGCAGCGATGGCATGGAAGCTTTGAATTTGGTTAAAGAGTTGAAGCCTGATGTGGTGTTAATGGATGTGAATATGCCAAAAGTGAATGGTTTAGAGGCCACCAGGCGAATTACACAGATTGACCCTTATGTGAGGATAATTATCCTAACCATACATGCTGAAAATCCGTATCCGAAGAAATTGTTGGATGCCGGTGCGATGGGGTATTTGACCAAAGGGTGTGCAGCCGAAGAATTAGAGGATGCAATTAAAAAAGTGTCAATGGGTCAGCGGTATGTTGGTGCGGATATTGCGCAGCAGATGGCGCTGGCCATGTTGCCAGGTGGGTATAAAGAATCGCCGTTTGATGTGTTAACTTCTCGTGAACTGGATGTGGCGATGTTGTTGGTTCGAGGGAAGAAGGCCAAAGAAATAGCTGGTGTGCTAGAATTAACGGACAAAACAGTGGCAACTTATAAATACAGGGTGTTGGAAAAAATGTCACTTCGCAATGAAGTGGAATTGACGCACATGGCCATTCGTCATGGCATTTTAGATGCCAAAGAAATAGGTCCCATTGCCTGAGTGCTAATTTCTGGCTGATTGCTTTAAAAAAAGTGAATAAAAGCTATCAAAACGATTGTATATCCATTACAATTCGCGGTCTTTTTTAATGCCCTGAATTTTTTAGAGGTTAATATGGTCAAAATTAAGTTGGTAAGGCATGGCGCCAAACGCGCACCTTTCTACAAAGTTATCGCTACTGATTCTCGCAACGCGGGTGACGGTAAAGCATTAGAGCGTTTAGGTTTCTTCAATCCTATGGCTCGTGGTCAAGAAGTTCGATTGAACTTGGATTTAGAAAGAATTAACCATTGGGTTGGTCAAGGCGCACAAATGTCTGATCGTGTAGGCTCTTTGGTTAAACAAGCACAAAAAGCGGCATAAAACACCGTGAGTGGTGACATAATAACTTTAGGAAAGGTTGTTGGTCACTTTGGTGTTCAAGGTTGGGTGAAGGTTTTTTCTTACACACAGCCGATGGAAAATATCACTGTCTATCGCGATTGGATTGTGGGTGGGCAGTTATACAAAGGAATCAAGTCCAAAAAGCACGGCAAAACAGTGGTTGCATACTTTAAAGGTGTGGATAACCGCAGTAAAGCTGAAGCTTTGATTGGTTTGGAAGTGGCTATTGCGCCCACACAGTTGAAAGCCTTACCTAATGATGAGTATTACTGGCGAGATTTGGTCGGATTGAAAGTCATTAATAAAGGTGGTGAAGAACTGGGTGTGGTGGATTCGCTGTTTGAAACAGGTGCCAATGACGTTTTAGTGGTCAAAGGTGTAGCAGAGGTTTTAATTCCTTTTGTTGAGCCGGAGACTATTCAGTCAGTTTCATTGACTGAAGGCGTGATAAGGGTGGATTGGCAAGAGGCTGAGTAAATGCGGCTGAATGTCATCACCTTGTTTCCACAAATGGTGAGTGATGCTTTGTCTTATGGTGTGATTGGTCGCGCCATCAAACAAGGTGTCATAGAGCTTGTTTTGTTTAATCCTCGAGATTATGCGCAAAACAAGCACAATACTATTGATGACAAGCCTTTTGGCGGTGGCGCAGGCATGGTTATGATGCATGATCCGCTGTTCCGAACATGGCAAGATATAAAGAATAAAGGTGAATCTGGACCTTTGGTTTTTATGTCACCTCAGGGTCAAAAAGTGACACAAAAACTGTGTAATGATTGGTCGGAGTTGCCTGCCTTGACATTGTTGTGTGGGCGTTACGAAGGCATAGATCAACGGTTCCTTGATGGATATGTTGATGAAGAAATTTCCCTCGGTGATTATGTGATCAGCGGTGGTGAATTGGCAGCTTGTGTTTTAATAGATGCAGTGGCCAGACAGATAAAAGGTGTTTTGGGTGCTGAAGAATCGGCCAAAACGGATTCGTTTATGACGTCGATGTTGGCGCCACCACAATACACCAGATCAGAATTGTTGGGACAGTCAGGTGTCCCCGATGTTTTGTTAAGTGGGAATCACAAGGCCATAGCCGAGTGGAAATCACAACAAGCTTTGACAGTAACAAAACAGAAAAGACCTGACTTAATAGCCGGCACCTCTGGGGACTGAAAAGTCACTCATGTACCAATAAGAATATAAAATAATGAGATCTAATCATGAGTGACATTATAAAACAATTGGAAGCTGCGCAATTACGCAGTGATTTACCTGCGTTCAGCCCTGGTGATACAGTCATCGTAGGTGTAAAAGTCGTTGACGGTACACGTGAACGTGTTCAAAACTACGAAGGTGTTGTTATTGCGGTTAAAAATCGTGGTATCAATTCAGCGTTTACAGTAAGAAAAATTTCATACGGTGAAGGCGTAGAGCGTGTGTTCCAAACACACAGCCCTATGATTGACAGTGTGACTGTTAAACGTCGTGGTAAAGTGCGTCGCGCCAAGTTGTACTACTTGCGTGGTAGAGAAGGTAAAGCGGCTCGTATTACCGAGAAGTTGGACGTTAAGAAGTAATCAACCAAGGAGAATATTATGTCAAGAGTTTGCCAGGTTACTGGAAAGAAAACTACGGTTGGAAACAACGTTTCTCACGCCATGAACAAAACCCGCAGAAGATTTTTGCCTAACTTACAAACACATCGTTTTTGGGTTGAGACAGAAAACAAATGGGTTAAATTAAGGGTCTCTGCCAAAGGCATGAGAATCATTGATAAAAAAGGTATCGATGCCGTTTTGGCTGAAATGCGTTACCGTGGCGAGAAGGTATAATCATGAGAGATAAAATAAAATTGGTTTCAAGTGCTGGAACAGGTCACTATTACACAACCGATAAAAACAAAAAAACCACACCTGACAAAATGGAAATAAAAAAATATGATCCAGTTGTCAGAAAACATGTGATTTATAAAGAGAAGAAAATCAAGTAATTGATTTGACACTTGATAAAGCCAGGATTTAAATTCTGGCTTTCGTGTTTGTTGCTACACTTTTAAAAAGCAATTAATTCGACACCATACCTGGTTCACAGGCTGGGTGCTGATCTGATAAAGGTTGGTTGTCTTGAAAAGTATGGTGTTTTGTTACAACCCTAAATTAAATAGGAAATTATAATGGCAAAAATTAATGTCAAACAGCTGCTGGAGGCTGGTGCCCACTTTGGTCACAATACCAGATACTGGAACCCTAAAATGGCACCATACATTTTTGGTTCAAGAAACAAAATTCACGTTATCGATTTGCGTAAAACAGAAGAAATGTTCAATGATGCGATGAACTTCATCAGCACCATTGCTTCACGTCGCGGCAAAGTGATGTTTGTTGGTACCAAGCGTGCTGCAAGCAAAGCAATCAAAGAAGAAGCAACCCGTTGTGGTATGCCTTTCGTTTCTCACCGCTGGTTAGGTGGTATGTTAACAAACTACAAAACAGTAAAAGCATCAATCAAAAGATTGAAAGACATTGAGTCTATGCAAGCTGATGGTCGTATCGAGAAGTTTGTTAAGAAAGAACAATTGAACATGGACAGAGAACGTATCAAGTTAGAAAAAACCTTGGGCGGCATCAAGGACATGAAAGGTTTGCCTGAAGCATTGTTTATCATCGACACACGTTATGAAACCATTGCCATTAACGAAGCTAAAAAATTAGGGATTCCAGTTGTTGCTGTTGTTGACACAAACAACTTAACAACCAATGTTGATTACGTTATTCCTGCAAATGATGATGCAATGAAAGCGATTCGTTTGTACTTAGGTACAGCTGCTGATTCTATCTTAGAAGGTAAGGCTTCAATGCAAATTGATGTTAAAGAAGCTGCAAAACCTGCACCTAAAGCTGAAGCCAAAGAAGCCGTTAAAGCCGAAGAAGCCAAAACTGAAGAAGTGAAAGCTGAAAATGACGCTACTGAAGCACCTGCTGAAGAAAAGAAAGTGACCAAGAAAAAAGTCACAAAAAAGAAAGTGGCTAAAAAAGCTGAAGAGTAATTTTAGACAATAATCCGGTTTTCGGGTTACATAAAGTTTGATAGCTGGCTCGTTCTTTTAGACGGGCCAGTTTTATATAAATTAAGAGGTATCAAAATGAGTATTACTGCTGCTATGGTAAAAGAGCTGCGCGAGATCACTGGCGCGGGCATGATGGAATGTAAAAAAGCATTGGTTGAAACAGATGGTAACATCGAAGTGGCCATTGAAAACATGAGAAAATCTGGTGCTGCTAAAGCTGCTAAGAAATCAGGTCGTGTTGCTGCTGATGGCATTGTTAAAATTGCTGCTGCTGCTGACAATAAGACGGCTGTCATGGTTGAAATTAACTGTGAGACAGATTTTGTAGCCAAAGATGAAAACTTTTTAGGTTTTACAGACATGGTTGTACAAGCTGCATTGGACAATAAAACTGAGTCAGTTGAAGCGATTTCTGCCGTTGAAGTTGATGGTAAAACAATTGAAGAAGCACGTGCTAACTTGGTTGCTAAGATTGGAGAAAATGTTCAAATTCGTCGTGTACAGGTAATTTCTGCTACAGATGGTGAAGTGGGTGTTTATTCACATGGTAAAAACATCGGTGTTGTTGTTTCTGCAATAGGTGCTTCACAAGATTTGATTAAAGACTTGGCCATGCACGTAGCGGCTGTTAATCCTGAATTCGTTTCTGAGTCTGATGTGCCACAAGATGTGTTAGAAAAAGAGAAAGAAATTTTGATCGCTCAAGCTGCTGATTCTGGCAAGCCTGCCGAAATCATTGAGAAAATGGTTGGTGGCCGTATTCGCAAATACTTGGCTGAAATCACTTTGAAAGGTCAAAACTTTGTTAAAGACCCGGACACAACTGTTGAAAAATTATTGAATAGCAACAATGCTGATGTGGTAGAATTTGTGCGATTTGAAGTTGGCGAAGGTATCGAGAAAAAAGAAGATAACTTTGTTGAGGAAGTAATGGCACAAGCCCGTGGCAATTGATTCGATAAAATACAAACGCATACTGCTGAAGCTCAGTGGTGAAGCCTTAATGGGGTCTGAGGATTATGGAATTGATCCTCAGGTCATCAATCGCATCTCTGAAGAGATCGCTCAAGTCCATGCTTTGGGTATTGAGATAGGCATCGTCATTGGTGGCGGCAACATCTTTCGCGGTGCCGGACTCAGTGAGTCCGGTATCGATCGTGTTACTGGTGACCACATGGGTATGTTGGCCACCGTGATGAATTCTTTGGCATTACAAAATGCCTTAGAAAACCAGGGCATGAAGGTTCGAGTCATGTCGGCCATTCAAATTCATGAAGTCTGTGAAGATTATATCAGACGCCGTGCTATTCGACATTTGGCGAAAGGTAATGTCACCGTGTTTGCTGCAGGCATTGGTAATCCTTTTTTTACAACAGATTCAGCTGCCAGTTTAAGGGCGATTGAAATCAATGCTGATGTGGTACTAAAGGCAACAAAAGTTGATGGTATTTATTCAGCTGACCCGGTAAAAGACCCATCTGCATTCAAATACGATCATTTGACTTATGATGAAGTCATTGAACGCAAATTGGCTGTCATGGATACTGCCGCTGTTGTTTTGTGTCGTGATCGCAAAATGCCAATTCAAATATTTAATATGGGCAAAGAAAATGCCCTAATGGAAATAGTCAAAGGTGCCAATATCGGTACCATTGTTACTGCTTAATTTTTCTGACCTAGGGTCAGATACTGGCTAATTATTTGCCTGATTATTGGAGAATTAAATGATAAATGACATAGTCAAAGAAGCTGGCGACAGAATGAGTAAGAGCATAGATTCATTACACCATGAATTAAAGGGCGTAAGAACAGGGCGTGCTAATACCAGCTTGTTAGATGGGATGACAGTTGATTATTACGGTTCTGCTACGGCCTTAAATCAAGTGGCTAACGTGGCAGTACAAGATTCAAGAACATTGACAGTAACACCTTGGGAAAAAACCATGATACAGCCGATTGAAAAGGCCATCATGAGTTCCAGTTTAGGATTAAATCCTGTCAGTGCTGGCATGACCATACGAATCCCTCTACCTCCTTTAACTGAAGAGCGTCGTAAAGAATTGGTTAAAGTTGTGGGTTCAATTGCAGAAAACAGCAAGATTGCGATTAGAAATATCCGTCGTGATGCGAACACATCATTAAAAAACCTTTTGAATGATAAAGACATCACTGAAGATGATTTGCACGGTGGTGAAAAGCAAATTCAAGATGTGACCGATCAATATGTTAAAAAAGTTGATGAAGTGGTTGCAGAGAAAGAAAAAGAGTTGATGGAAATATAATTTATATTTATCCAGAGATTTTAACTATGTCAATTCAGCACATCGCCATCATCATGGACGGAAACGGGCGATGGGCGACTCAAAGAAAGCGACCTCGGACTATGGGACACCAAGCCGGGGTTAAGGCTGTTAGAAAGACGATTCAAGCTGTAGCCAAATTAGGCATTCCACATTTGACTTTATTTGCCTTCAGTAGTGAAAACTGGAACAGGCCAGAAAAAGAAGTCAGTAAACTGATGGATCTGTTTCTCAACTCAATCCAAAAAGAAACACCCGAATTGAATGCCCAAGGCGTGAGGTTAAACTTCATTGGGGATTTATCTCGTTTTTCAGAAAAGCTGCAAACAAAAATGTCTCAAGCCTCATCTAAAATTCCAGAAAATCAACGACTGATGCTTAACATTGCGGTTAATTACGGTGGTCAATGGGACATTGTGCAGGCAGCTAAACAATGTTGTGAAAAAGTTTTGGCTGCACCTGAATTAATTCAGCACTTAGGTCAGGAAGAGTTTGCTGCACATTTGTCACTTTCAGGCCAACCTGATGTTGATGTATTAATCAGAACAGGTGGAGAGCACAGGATTTCTAACTTTTTATTGTGGCAATCTGCCTATGCAGAAATTTTCTTTGAAGATATGTTGTGGCCTGATTTTGATGAAACACATGTACAATCAGTTGTTGAAAGGTATTTAAAAAGAGAACGCCGTTTCGGCCAAACAAGCGAGCAAATCAATGCTTAAACAAAGAATAATAACCGCTTTATTACTGGGGCCTTTGGTTTTGGCTATTGTCATTTGGGGCGATAAGAAATGGTTCATGGCATTGACCGCTGTGATTCAAGTGGCCAGTGTGTATGAGTGGCTGAAGATGAACCGCTTACCTTTCATGGCTTCTATTGTGTTAGCGGTTATAGTCACTGCAGGTAGTTGTTATTTTGCTCATTTGATGATGGTAACGCCAGGGTTTGCTCAACATTATGTACTGATAGCATTTGGGTTGGTTTGGGTTGTGGCATTATTGTGGTTGTGGCAATTTAAATTGGGTCATGAAAACAGAAAAGCGCAATTGTTTTTAAAAGCCATATTGGGTACTGAAGCCATTGCTTTGTTTGCAATTGCCTTTTTGATGATTCGGGTAGAAGATCAAGGACAATGGTGGGCATTGATATTGTTGCTGACTATTTGGGTGGCAGATGTTGGCGCCTATTTCAGTGGTAAAACTTTTGGAAAAAACAAGTTGGCGATCAATATCAGCCCAGGTAAAACATGGGAAGGTGTCATTGGTGCACAGTTATTTGTTATTGGGTTTGCCTTGATGGTTTCGCATTATATGCCGATAGACTGGCAAACAAGTTTGTGGGTCTTCCCATTGGTGGCTTTGTTTTCAGTTGTAGGTGATTTGGCGGCCAGCTTGGGTAAACGCCAAGCAGGTATTAAAGACAGTTCAAATTTATTACCTGGCCATGGTGGTTTTATTGACCGCTTTGACAGCTTGATTGCAGCAGCGCCATTGTATTATATGCTGTTGTTTGTGTTATGAAACAAGTTGCCTTATTGGGAGCCACAGGGTCAATTGGTGATTCTACCTGTGCCATTTTAAGAAAGCATCCAGATCAGTTTAACTTGTTCGCTTTGAGTGCCCATAGCAATTGGAAAAAAGCATTACAATTAATCACAGAGTTCAAACCCCAGCATGTTGTCATAACAGATGAGCAGAGTTATCTTTTATTAAAGTCTGAATTGAACGATATAAATGTCTCCATTCACAGTGGATCAGATGCATTGGATGAATTAGTGAAAATGACTGAGATAGACCTTGTCGTTGCGGCCATAGTTGGTAGTGCAGGCATGTCTTCAGTTTTGGCAGCTACTGAAGCAGGGAAAACACTGTTATTGGCGAATAAAGAGTCTGTTGTGGCTGCCGGTGCTTTACTGATGCCTTTGTCATTAAAGACAGGCGCACACATCATACCTTTGGATTCAGAGCACAATGCGCTGTACCAATGTTTGCCTCAAAATTACCAAACGGGAATCACACCAGAACGTGTGTCACATTTGACATTAACTGCCTCGGGCGGACCCTTTTGGTCAAAGCCACTGTCTGAATTTCAACACATCACACCTGCTCAAGCAGTGGCCCATCCGCAATGGGATATGGGTGCGAAAATATCTGTTGATTCTGCCACTTTGATGAATAAAGGCCTCGAAGTGATTGAAGCCCACTGGTTGTTCAATATGCCTGAACATCACATTGAAGTTGTGGTTCATCCACAAAGTACGATACATTCCTTGGTGCACTATATTGATGGATCGGTGTTGGCACAACTAGGAACGCCAGACATGCAAATCCCGATTTCTTATGGATTGGGTTTAAGAGATCGATTAGCCAATGATGGAGATTTCTTAGATTTAATTGCGCTTTCTCGGCTTGACTTTTTGGCGCCGGACGATGAAAAGTTTCCCTGTCTGACCTTGGCTCGAGAAGCCATAAAAAAAGGCGGTACCGCACCAGCGGTATTGAATGCTGCCAATGAAATCAGTGTGGCTGAATTCCTGAAAGGTAATATCAAATTCATGGACATTGCGAATATCAATGCTTTTATAATGAATCGTTTTGATTTTGATGATGTAGAATCTTTGGCTCAATTATCCAGTACGGATCATGAAGTCAGGCTATTAACACAACAATTCATTCAACAGAAATTTTCAATATGACAGTTTTAGGTAATATTTTCTGGTTAATCGTCACTTTAGGCGTTTTAGTTACCATTCATGAAATGGGTCATTTTTGGGTGGCGCGTAGATTTGGTGTAAAAGTCATCAGATTTTGTGTGGGTTTTGGTAAGCCCATTTGGTCACGGTACGATAAACATGGAACAGAAATAGCCATTGCCCCCATTCCTCTCGGTGGCTATGTTAAGTTGTTAGACAGCAGAGACTGCGAAATCAGTGGTGAGCCTGCGCATGAGGTGTACAACAATAAACCCATATATCAACGCATGTTGATTATGGTTGCTGGACCTGCGTTTAACTTCATACTTGCGTTTGTTTTGTATTGGTTGATGTTTGTTGTTGGTAAACAAGAAATTCAACCCACATTGGGTGAGCCACAAAAAACCATGGCATCTGCTGGTTTTGAATATGGTGATCGTTTGAGAAGAATGGCCAATGAGGAGATTAAAACCTGGTCCGATGTTTCTTTGGCGTTGATTACCGCTGGTATTGACCGTTTGGATATTGAGGTCGAGGTTGAAACCATAAATGGTTCTTTGGTGAATAGAATCTTGCCGCTTTCGACTGTACCAGAACATGTGTCGGAAGAGGATTTAATAGATCATATCGGTTTGTCGCCCTGGCGCATTCCTGCCCCTGCTATCATGGCAGAATTGGATAAAAATTTGCCGGCATCACAAGCTGGTTTGAGGCAGGGAGATGAAATCACACATATCAATGGTGAAGTGGTTAATGATTGGTATGGTTTGGTTGAATCCGTTCAAAAAATTAATCGGCCACCAGTTGAAATTAGATTCATCAGAAGTGGTAAAGAACAACAAATTACGTTAGAAAAATTAGCGGTAAACCCAGATGATGAGAATAAGAAAGTTTTAGGTGTCAGGCCTCAGAATCCAGCTAAAAAAGACATCGCATTTATGCGAGAAATGTACTTTACATTAAGCTATGGCCCTTTGAAGGCCCTGGGTCAAGCGTGGAATGAAACGGGTAAAATTACTTCAAAGTCTTTGGAAATGATGTGGAAGTTGGTGACTGGCAAAGCTTCAGTTAAGAATTTATCAGGTCCAATTACCATTGCACAAGTGGCCAATGAATCTGCCGGACGAGGATTTGCTTGGTATTTATCTTTCCTTGCTTTGGTTAGCTTGAGCCTGGGTATTATCAACTTGATGCCAGTGCCTATGTTGGATGGTGGTCAAATGTTATTCCTTGCTTTTGAAAAAATTAAAGGCGCTCCTTTGAGTGAGCGTTTTGAAATAAGAGCCCAGATGGTGGGTATGTTTCTGCTACTTTCTTTGATGTCCGTAGCATTTTATAACGACATTTTACGTTCCTTGTCTTAAAATACAGCGAAAAAATAACGATAAAAACTATGCGAAAATTATTTTTACTTATGTTGGTGCTCGGCTTTTCTGCGCATGCAGTAGAACCGTTTACAGTTTCAGATATCAGAATTATTGGTGCTGATCGAATCTCTCACGGGACCATATTTTCATATTTACCAATCAAACGTGGTGATGAAGTCAATTCAGAAATGGTACGAGCTTCTGTCAGACGCGTGTTTGGTACAGGGTATTTTGAAGATGTAAAACTGGCAAAGGATGGCGATGTTTTGATTGTTCGTGTTGTTGAGCGTCCAGCAATTGCCACCATCAGTATTACGGGTAACAAAAGTATCAAAACCGAAGAGTTGATGGCTGGGTTGAGTAATATCGGTTTGGCTGAAGGCGAAGTTTACAATAAGTTAGAACTGGACCGTGTTCAAAATGAATTGACCAGACAGTTTTTTTCTCGAGGTAAATACAATGTTGAAATAAAAACACGTGTTAAAGATTTAGACAGAAATCGCGTGTTTATTGTTATTACTATTGATGAAGGTAAGTCAGCTAAGATTAAACACATCAAAGTGGTGGGGAACACCATTTTCAGTGACGAAGAATTAATTGACGTTTTTGAGTCTGACACATCAAATTGGTTGTCATGGTATTCTCAAGATGACCAATACTCCAAAGAAAAATTAAATGGAGATATAGAAAAATTAAAATCTTATTATATGGATCGCGGTTACATTAATACGGATGTGGAATCTGTACAAGTCACAATCAGTCAAGATAAAAAAGACATCTATATCACAGCCAATATGCAAGAAGGTGAATTACACACCTTTGGAAAGCAAGAAATTACTGGTGAATTTATTTTTGACAAAAAAATAATGATGTCATACCTGATGACCAAAGAAGGCGAAAACTTTGCCCAAAATATGGTTGAATATTCAGCAGAACGTTTAAAGAGTGTTTTGGCCAATCGTGGCTATGCTTTTGCTGAAGTTGAACCTGTACCACAAATTAATGAAGAAGATAAAACTGTTGATATGACTTACTTTGTTAATCCAGGTAAAAAAGTTTATGTCAGGCGTGTTAACTTCATTGGTAATGTGAAAACCAAAGATGAGGTTCTGAGAAGGGAAATGCGTCAATTCGAGGGGGCGTGGTTTTCACAGGCATTGATAGACCGGTCTAAGTTAAGGTTGCAGCAAAAACCTTATTTTGAAACAGTAGAAATCGAAACGCCTCAGGTTCCTGGTACTGATGACCAAGTGGATGTGAATGTCAAAGTTGAAGAGCGTAACTCTGGTCAGTTCACTTTTGGTGTAGGTTATTCACAACTCAGTGGCTTAAATTTATCGGGCAGTGTTTCATTACAAAATTTATTGGGGTCTGGTAACACGGTATCAGTAGCTGTTAATACCAGTAACTACTATAAACGTTTGAATTTGTTTTATCAGGACCCTTATTTTACAGATGATGGCATCTCTATAGGGTACAGTATGAATTATTCAAACATTAACCAAGGTGAAGCGAATATAGCACGATTCAATTCAACCAATGGTTCTTTGGGTGTTCAAGCAAGTTTCCCAATTTCTGAGTTTGACCGCATTTTTACCAATTTATCATATGAGCGGGTTGCTTTGCGTGCCAACGAAGGGTCAAGTGCTTCAGCAATTATTGATGGGCTGATAGATTTGGGAGGTTATGCGTATAACTGTCAAACGATTATCAGGCCTGAGGATGATGAAGATTTACCTGTGTTAACGCCACAGTGTAATGATGGCGTAATACCGCCATATTCTGGCACTGATGAAGATCCAGAATTTATTAAAATTCCATATCAATACCGACGTGCTTTTACTTTGTATAAAGCAGAAGCGAGGTGGGCAAGAGATTCACGTAATCGCTTTTTTAACCCAACCAGTGGTAGCTATCATTCGATTGGTATTGAAGCGGCATTACCTAGCAGTACGGCAGAGTTTTACAAAATTAACTTGAAGGAAAATATTTTATTCCCTTTGAGTGATTCTTTTACTTTGTCTTTGAAAGGTGAAGTGGGTTATGGTGATGGTTATGGAGATACCAACGGCTTGCCTTTCTTCGAACATTTCTTTACTGGTGGTGTGAATTCAGTACGCGGTTACGATGACAATACTTTGGGTCCCAAATCAACCATCAATGATGACTTTTTCAACAACCCTGATTTGCCCGTTACTTCAAGAGAAGGTGATGCTGTGGGTGGTTCTTTTAAAGTGGTTGGATCTGCGGAATTAATATTCCCTCCACCATTTGCTAAAGATTCTAATGCGGCACGATTGGCTTGGTTTATTGATGTGGGTAACGTTTTTGAAGACTTTGATTCTTTTGAAGCACGCGAGTTAAGGATGTCAACAGGGGTTGCCCTTAAATGGCAAGCGCCCATGGGTCCAATTGTGATAAGCTATGCCTATCCGTTTAACAGTGACCGATTTGACAATGTTGAGAAGTTGCAATTTACCTTTGGTAACACGTTCTAAAAAATGAACAAGCATCAGCTAATTTTGATTTTATTGTTATCCAGCAATGTGCTTTGGGCAGCGGGTAAAATTGGCTATGTGGACATGAACATACTCATCAGTGAGTCGCCTCAGATTTTGCAAGCAAACCAAAATTTAACTGCAGAATTTGAGGCTGAAAACCAAAAAATTTCACAACAAGAATCAGACCTCTCCTCATTAGAAAAACGCATCACACAAGAAGGTCCGTTGATGACTACTGATGAATTGCTGAAGTTACAAGAGCGCGCTCGAATATTAGAGCGTCAGGTTCGACGTGCAAAAGAAGATTTAAAAGATGCGATTACCATTCGAAACTCTCAAATGGTTGATGAGGTGCAAGCAGAACTAAAAAAAGTCGTAACAGAGTATGCAGAAAACAACGGATTTGATGCCATTTTAATTAATGCCATTTTATATGTTAACGACGAAGTGGACATTACTGACGAAATTTTGGCGCAATTGCGACAAAGCCACAACCAATAATAAAGCCATGAAATCTTTGGCGCAAATAGCAGCAAGTCTTGAATTAGATTTCCGTGGTGACGGTGATTATATGCTCTCTTCGGTAGGCACATTAGCTGCTTCACAACCCGATCAAATCAGCTTCCTTGCTAACACCAAATACACAGATCAATTAAGAAACACCCAAGCAGGAGCCGTGATTTTAACCACACAGGATGCGGTTGATTATGAGGGTAATGTGCTGCTGGCACCTGATGCTTATGTGGCATTTGCTAAAGTGGCGCAATTGTTTGCTCAAGCCGATAAAAAACCTGCCAATATACATCAACAAACCGCAATAGATGCCACTGTAAATCTGGGTGTGGGGGTTGGTGTTGGTGCTTTTTCTGTTATAGGCCCTGGATGCCAAATTGGTGCGGGTTGTCAAATCGAAAATAATGTAACCATAGCCGAAGGCGTGATTTTAGGTGATGATTGTGTCATTAAATCCGGGGTGACTGTAGAAGCGGGTTGTCATTTGGGTGATCGTGTTGTCATTCATCCTGGTGCTGTGATTGGGGCAGATGGATTTGGTTTGGCCAGAGACACGAAAGGGTGGATTAAAATACCTCAGACAGGTGTGGTTATTATTGGTGATGATTGTGAAATTGGTGCCAACACGACTGTAGATTGCGGTGCCATAGAAAACACCGTATTAGGTAAAGATGTGCGTTTGGACAACCAAATTCAAATCGGTCACAATGTTCACATTGGTGACCATACTGTGATTGCAGGTTGTACGGCAGTTGCAGGGTCTACTCAAATAGGTAAAAATTGTTTAATTGGTGGTGGCGTTGGTATTGTTGGCCACATAAAAATATGTGATGAAGTGATCGTTCAGGCCATGAGCCTGGTAACCCATAGCATAAAGAAAAAAGGCAATTACAGTGCAGCGTCACCTTTACAAGAAACCAAAAACTGGCGTAAAAATGCGGTCAGATTTCGCCAGTTAGATCAATTGGCAAGAAAAGTGAATCAAATAGAGAAAAAAATAAAATGACAACTGAAGTTACAAACGGCACCATAGGCGTTGAAGAAATCATGAACCTGATACCGCACCGCTACCCTTTTTTATTGGTCGATAAGGTGCTTTCATATGTGCCTGGAGAATCCATCACAGCAATCAAAAATGTCACCTTTAATGAACCACAGTTTACAGGTCATTTTCCTGACCATCCAGTGATGCCTGGTGTGATGATAGTTGAAGCCATGGCTCAAGCTGCTGGTGTGTTGACTCAATTGAGTCGTGACGGACAGGCGGATGATGCCTTGTTTTATTTGGTCAAAGTAGACAAGGCCAAATTCAGTAAAGTGGTTGTGCCAGGAGATCAAATGGTGATGGAATGCCATATAAAAAAGGTCATTAAAAACATGACCATGTATACAGGGACCGTAAAAGTTGATGGAAAGGTTGCGGCCAAAGCAGAGTTCTTATGTGCAGAGAAGAGTAAATGATACACTCAACAGCCATCATTGAAGCAGGGGCAAAAGTCGCCGATGATGTGGTGATTGGTCCTTACTGTATTATTGGGCCGAAAGTTACCATAGGTTCCGGATCTGTTTTAAAGTCTCACGTTGTGGTTTCTGGCCGGACTTCAATTGGAAAAAATAACAAAATTTATCCTTTTGCATCTATTGGTGAAGACCCTCAGGATAAAAAATTTGCAGATGAAGACACACAAGTTGTCATTGGCGATGGTAATACCATCCGTGAATATGTGACCATCAATTTGGGCACGACTGATGACAAAGGCATCACAAAAGTGGGGGATGACAATTGGATCATGGCTTATGTTCATATTGCACATGATTGTCAGGTGGGTAATCACACCATTATGGCCAACGGCACCACTTTGGCCGGCCATGTTCACATTCATGACCATGTGATTCTGGGTGGTTTCAGTAAATTACATCAGTTCTGTCGAATCGGTGCACATGCTTTTGCTGCTATGGATTCAGGTTTTCAAAAAGACGTACCGCCTTTTGTTATGGCACAAGGCAGTCCTGCGATTCCTAGGGCCATTAATTTTGAAGGATTGAAACGACGCGGTTTTTCAAAAGAGCGTATAGGCATGATAAAGAAAGGTTTCAGGTTGTTGTATAAGTCAGATTTACCTTTGGCAGAAGCGGTAGCAGAGATGAAGAAGCTTGAATCTGATGATGTACAGTTGATGATTGATTTCATCGAACGATCGGAACGCAGCATCATTCGCTGATGACACAAAAAGTCTACAAAATCGCCTTGGTGGCAGGTGAAGCTTCCAGCGATTTGTTGGGTGCTGATCTAATAGAACAAATTCAAAAAAGACCAGAATGCTATGAAATCATGGCCGTTGGTGGCCCCAAAATAAAAGCCACTGGTGTCAATGTCATTCAAGACAATGAAGACTTTGCTGTTATGGGCTTGTTTGAAGTCTTGAAAGACTTACCCAAGTTATTGCGTTTAAAAAAGACCATAGTTAAAAAAATCATAGATTATCAACCGGATGTTTTTATTGGCGTTGATTCACCTGACCTGAATTTTTCCATTGCAAAATCGCTTAAACTTCATGGCATTAAAGTCATGCATTATGTCAGCCCATCTGTTTGGGCGTGGCGACCCGGTCGGGTACAAAAAATGAAACAATTTATCGATCATGTGATGTGCTTGTTTCCGTTTGAACCAGAGATTTATAGAGCATCGGGTATGGGGGCCAGTTTTGTCGGTCACAGCTTGGCTCAAAACATTGATCCTGAATTTTCAAAACCTAACAATGAAACGCCTTTATTGGCTATATTGCCTGGTAGTAGGAACAGGGAAATAGAAACGTTGATGCCATTATTCTTACGTGTAGCCAGTCAGCTACCGAATATACAATTGGCCAGCTGCAATGTTTCAAAAGAAAAACAACAAAGATGTGAGGCCATGGCAAAAGAGGCAGGAGTCAAAATGCTGTGGTTTGACGATGCGACTGAATTGTTAAAGCAAGCAGACTTTGCTTTATTGGGTTCAGGCACTGTTGCATTACAAGCCATGCTGTGTCAAACACCTATGGTTGTGGCTTATAAAATATCGAAAATTACATGGTTTATAGTAAAATCCTTTCGCATGATGCAGCTGCCTTACTATAGCCTGCCTAACGTATTGCACGGCGGTTTTTTGGTGCCTGAAGTGATGCAAAAAGAATTAACAGAAGTCAATCTTCTAACCACTCTGAACCATTTAATGACGGACAAAGATTTACCAAAACTAAAAGCCAGATTCAAACAAATACATTTGAGCTTATTGTCTCCCAGTGAAGGTGCTTCAGCGGCCCAGGTGCACCAGTTCTTGGAGTCATCATGAAGGCAGTGAAATTAACAGCAGGGGTCGATGAAGCCGGTCGCGGCCCTTTGGCCGGCCCGGTAACAGTCTCAGCGGTGATATTGCCTGACGAATTGCCCGATGAACTATTGGCATTAGATGACTCTAAAAAATTGTCAGAAAAAAAAAGGTTGGCTTTGTTAGCACCCATAAAGTCACACGCACTGGCATGGACTGTTGTTCATGTTTCAGTAGAAGAAATAGATCAAATCAATATATTTCAGGCCACCATGAAAGGAATGACTCAAGCGGTGAATGATCTGGCGGTTACACCTGATTTTGTTCAAATAGATGGTAACAAAATTCCACAGAATTTGTGCATAAATTCTGAAGCCATTGTTGGTGGCGATGGTAAAGTGGCTGCGATTTCAGCGGCCAGCATTTTGGCGAAGTCTGCCCGCGATGAGTTGATGCAGGAGTTAGGATATGACCACCCAGAATATGGTTTTGAGCGCCACAAAGGCTATGGTACAGCTGCACACATGATTGCTTTGAAAAAACATGGGCCTTGTGCTGCACACAGAAAAACATTTGCACCGGTTCGAGACTTGATTCAAGGGGAACTGTTCTGATGTCTCATCCACATTTTGTTCATTTAAATGTGCACACTGAATATTCGATAGTTGACTCAACCGTGCGCATTCCCCAATTGATTAAAAGTGTCAAAGACATGGGCATGCCAGCTGTGGCCATCACCGATGTGAATAATTTGTTTGCCACTATTAAGTTTTTTAAAGCAGCAAAAAACGCTGGCATCAAACCCATAGTGGGTGCTGATGTACTGGTGCAAAACGAAGACTTGCCTGACAAAACATGGGAAATGACCCTATTGTGTCAAGACGAGGCAGGTTATAAAAACTTAAGTATATTGCTATCAAAGGCCCAAAAACATGTGATTGGTCGTGGCACGCCTTGTGTCACCACTGAAATGATTAAAGCGCACAACAGTGGTTTGATTGCGCTTGCTGACTCAGTGGCCAGTGATGTGGGTTACTGGATTCAGAGTAAAAAGTTAGAACAGGCGGTTGATTGTTTGGTTGACTGGAAAAGCACATTTGGCGATCGTTATTATTTGGCTGTTGCCCAAATTAATCGGCCCAATGAAAAACAGATCAATGCAGCTGCCATGTATATGGCAGCCCATCAAAACATACCCATGGTCGCGTCAGGCCGTGTGCGTTTCATGGCGTCAGAAGATTACAGTGCCCATGAAGCCAGAATATGCATCAATCGAGGTGATGTTTTGGCCGACCCAAAACGTGACAAAGACTTTACAGATTCGCAGTATTTACGAAACCCTGAAGAGATGTCACAACTGTACAGTAAATTTCCTGTATTGCTCGAAAACAGCTATGAGATTGCCAAACGTTGTAATATAGATTTCAACTTCAAAGATTATTTTCTACCAGATTTTCCTGTGCCTGATGGCTTGACCATAGACGAATACTTCGCCAAATTGTGTGATGAGCTATTGACTAACCATTTGGCGACATTCGGGGTTGCAGAGGGTTATACAGAAGCCGACTACTTTGAACGTTTGCATCACGAAGTTAAAGTGATTTTAGGCATGGGCTTTCCGGGTTATTTCTTGATTGTATCTGACTTCATCAGGTGGTCAAAAGACAATGACATACCGGTTGGGCCTGGCCGGGGTTCAGGGGCAGGTTCATTGGTCGCTTATGTTTTAAAAATCACCAACTTAGATCCGTTAAAATATGAATTACTTTTTGAGCGGTTCTTGAATCCAGAACGTATTTCCATGCCCGACTTTGACGTCGATTTTTGTATGGACAGGCGTGATGAAGTGATTGCTTATGTGGGTGAAAAGTACGGTAAAGAAAAAGTCAGTCAGATCATCACTTATGGTTCTATGACGGCAAAAGCAGTGATTCGCGATTCAGGCCGTGTGTTGGGTTATCCTTATCCTGTGGTTGATGGAATTGCCAAGGTCATCCCTAATGAGTTAGGTATCACTTTGACTGAAGCCCTTGATTCACCAGAAATGGCGGAATTGAACCGTACCGATGATGAAGCCAATGAAGTGATTTCGTTGGGCCTAAAGTTAGAAGGGTTGAAGCGTAATGTAGGAAAACATGCCGGTGGTGTGGTGATAGCGCCCAGTGCGATTGCAGACTTTTGCCCGATTTACATTGAACAACAATCACAAAGCGTGGTTTCGCAATTCGATAAAGACGATGTTGAAACCATTGGATTGGTAAAGTTTGACTTCTTGGGGTTAAAAACCCTGACCATCATTGATTGGGCAATAAAGTCGATAGAGAACCAAACGGGTGAAAAAATAGACATCGATTTGATTCCTTTGGATGATGAGCCGACGTTTGAATTGCTGAGGGCTGCCAAAACAACTTCTGTATTCCAGTTGGAATCTGCGGGCATGCAAGCGCTGATCACACGTTTGAAACCAGACTGTTTTGAAGACATCATTGCTTTGGTGGCATTGTTTCGACCAGGCCCTTTGGATTCAGGCATGGTGGACACTTATGTGAAATGTAAACACGGCCAAGAACAGCCTGACTATATGCATGACAGTTTGGAAGAAATCCTCAAGCCCACATACGGCGTGATTTTGTACCAAGAGCAAGTGATGCAAATTGCACAAGTGCTGTCCAATTATACTTTGGGTGGGGCGGACATCTTACGTAAAGCGATGGGTAAAAAAATTGCTGAGGTGATGGAACAACAGAAGCAAATCTTTATTGATGGCGCGGTAGAGAATGACGTTGATGGTGAGCTCGCCGCTAAAATATTTAAAAACATTGAAACTTTTGCGGGTTATGGATTTAATAAATCCCATTCAGCGGCTTATGCTTTGGTTTCTTATCAGACCGCTTATTTAAAAACTCATTATCCAGCTCACTTTATGGCTGCTGTTTTATCTGCAGATATGGATTCAACAGATAAAATTGTTAACCAAATTCAAGACATCAATAACTTTGGTATTGAAGTTAAAATGCCTGATGTGAATCATTCGGTTTATCGATTCAAGGCGCGCGATGGCGCGATTCAATATGGTTTGGGAGCCATTAAAGGTGTGGGCGAGGGTGCGATTGAAGACATCGTTTTTCAGCGTGAGCAATCAGGCCCGTACAAATCATTCCAAGACCTGTGTAACCGCGTCAACTTACGTAAATGTAACAAACGCACCTTGGTGGCCTTGATTAATGGCGGTGCTTTTGACCATCTACACAACAATCGAAATCAACTGCTACAGGGTATGGAACAAGTCGTTAAAGCCGCAGATCAACAAAGCAAAGACCGAGATGCTGGGCAGTTTGATTTATTTGGCGGTATGGCGGACAACAGCTACCAAAGCATTTCGTTGCCTGAAGTTGAAGAAATGCCACTGTTAGAGAAGTTGTTAGCAGAAAAGGCAGTCTTAGGTTCGTTCATGTCAGATCACCCCATCAGGCCTGCCAGGTCCTATTTGGCCAACCAATGCAGTTATGAAATGAAACGCATGGTTGAAATGAATAAATTGATGGAATCAGGTGGTGATTTTCGCATGCTGGGTATGATTACTGGTATCAGGCCTGGTTTTAATGACAAAATGAAAATGATGCTGTCAGATGCCTCAGGCAGTTATGAGTTCACCTTAACTGCCAAACAGTTCGAAGAATACCAAGAGTTGCTCAACACCTATGATATCGTGATGATAGAAGGTGCTGCTGGAAAACGCACTTTCAAAGGCAAAGAGGGGGAAGATGACAAAGAGTACTTCGCTTGTACTATCAGCAGTATGATTGACCTCAATTCGGCCATTGCCATGTATTGTGATCGCTTGTGTTTTGTCAGCGAAAAGAACAGCGAACAATTGGTGAAAGATATAGACGATTTATTGAGTGAATTTGGTCGTGGAAAAGCCCAAATTTATGTCCATTACATCGGCAGTAAACAAAAAATCAACCTGCAGCTATCAGAAGATCATCGCATCAGACCCAGTTATGAATTGATAGAAAAGGCATTGGAAAAAGCTTCAATCCAAGATGTTTTAACGCATTGATCGTTGCATTTAATGATCAACCCCTTTTTTGGGGTTTACGGGCCAATCAAAGGAGCTTGTTATAGCTTAGAAGCGGGCCCTTGCAAGATTTTGTCACACATTCCCTGGCTTAATACCTGTTGTGTGAAACCACTGCCAGCTTGTATGAAGACGTTGAATACACTGTGAACACCTGCATCTTTATAGGCTTCTATTTCTTCTTCAAAGTGGGTGGTGGCAGCAATTTGGCCATCAAAATTTAGTGCTTTCAGTTGTTCAACCACTGCCATAGAAGCATTGATGTTAGGTAATGCAATCATCACCAACTTTAACTCATGGCTTTCTAGTACACGGTCCCAAAAGTCAGCATCACTTGGGTCTCCTTGAATCATACGACGATCAGGACTGGCTTTATCAGCAATCACATCAGGGTTGATATCAATGCCAATCACACGGTTTCCTAAATATTCATGCATGCTGTCATACGCACCACAGCCAACTCGGCCTATGCCAATAATGGCAACTTCAGCACCAGAGATGTCGACTTCCTGGTCATCTGCAAGTCGTTCTTTCCTTTGCCAACGACGCCACCAGCTCCGGTATTTAACAAAGTTGTGATGGGCTTGAGCGTTTAATATAGCTGCCAATATTTGAGATAAGGTCATGGCCACAGCAATGGTCACCAACCAGGAGGCTGATATCCATTGATTGGCCACACACATGGCAACAACAATTAGACCAAACTCACTGTAGTTACTTAAGTTCAATGTGGCCATCAAACTGGTTCGTGCTCGTAATTTAAACCGAGTGAACAGTAAATAAAACAAAGCGGATTTAAACAGCACCAAAGCCAATAACACAAACCCCATGCCAATGTGCATCCATGTCAGTTCGCCAGTTAAGCCTATAGAAATAAAGAACCCAAGCAGGAATAAATCTTTGAACGACATCATGGTTTTGGCCATGTCCCTGGCACGGCTGTGATTGGACAGCATTAAACCCATGATTAAGGCACCTAAATCGCCTTTGATACCAACAAATTCAAATAACAGTGAGCCGCCCATAGATAAAATAAAGCCTAACAATACCAACAGTTCATCGTGGCCCATGGCATTTAAAATGCGTGATATTAAATGCCGTGTAGGCCACAATAACAACAGCCCAAGTGCCCAAGCGGAGGGAGGCTTTCCTGTGGAAATTGCCATGAACAACACAGCAAAAATATCCTGGATGACCAAAACGCCAATAGCAATGCGACCATGGCGTGAATAATATTCACCTTTGTCCTCAAGAATTTTGACCACAAAAACGGTGCTGGAAAAACTCAGTGCAAATGCAATGATTAATAAAGTATTGTTAGATAGTCCTAAATATTGCGTCATACCCAACCATGAGAAAAATTTAAAAACCAAAGCAAAAAAGAGCACAGTTAAGAGGGTATGCACAGATGTGACTGCCCAAATATGTGGTTTGATGAGATTTTTGACTTTGATTTTTAAACCAATGGTAAAGAGTAATAGGGTAATGCCGACGGAAGACAGCTGTTTGAATAATTGAAGGTTAAGCGTGGGGAAGTGTTGGATGATGAAGCCTGCGACTAAAAAGCCTACCAAAGGCGGTAAATGAAACCGCTTGGCTAACATCCCCAAAGTGAAGGCCACAATCACCCAAGACACTTCGCTGAATGCCATTACCATCTCTGCAAACTTCATCGGTTGATTCTCATGTTCAATCTGTGGTCCAGTGTCAAAAATCAAAGTGTATCTACTTATTATTCATGATAACACAGTCACAGTCGATGGCTTAAAGTCATATATTGTTCTTATTTTTTTGTATAATGATTGCCGAAATATAACCTGAGAACACAATGAAAAACCCTATAATTTATTTAATCTTGATGTTTTTGTTATCTGCATGTGACAGTGACGTCAGCACCCAAAACACCAATGCAGCACCCGCGCCGACAGAAGTGGTGGCCACACAAGTTGAAGAAAAGCAGTCAACTGAAAAGCAAGCTTCGCTTGAATGGAATTATCCAGAAACCAAAACTGGTGATGTAGTAGACACTTATTTTGGCACCGAGGTGAAAGACCCGTACCGTTGGTTAGAGGATGACTTGGCTGATGACACCGCCGCTTGGGTAAAAGCTGAGAATAAAGTCACACAAAAGTATTTGGCCAACATTCCTTATAAAGACCAAATCAAAGAACATTTAACAGCGGTTTGGAATTATGAAAAAGTAACCGCACCTTTTAAAGAAGGCGACTACACATACTTCTATAAAAATGACGGCTTACAAAACCAGTACGTGGTTTACCGCAAAAAAGGTGATGGCCCCAGTGAAGTTTTCTTAGACCCGAATCAATTCAGCGAAGATGGCACCGTATCATTGGGTCAATTGAGCTTCTCACATGACGGCAGTAAAGCCGCTTATGCCATTTCTGAAGGCGGCAGTGACTGGCGTAAAGTGCGCATCATTGATGTAGAAAGCAAAGAACAAATTGAAGACACCTTGGTTGACATCAAATTCAGTGGCTTGTCTTGGTATAAAAATGAAGGTTTTTATTACTCCAGTTATGACAAACCAGAAGGCAGTGAACTGTCAGCCAAAACAGACCGACACAAACTGTACTACCACAAATTGGGCACAGCACAATCAGATGATTCTGTGGTCTTTGGAGGTACGGAAGAAGAAAAGCACCGCTATGTATTTGGTGGTGTGACTGAAGACAGCAAATACCTGTATATTTCTGCAGCGGTATCTACCAATGGCAACAAATTGTTCCTCAAAGACTTGAGTCAAAAGGACAGCAAGCTGGTTACCGTTTTAGACCACACAGATTCTAATACCAGTGTGTTCCATAACATCGGAGAACAGCTGTTCTTGATGACTGACTTAGACGCACCCAATAAACGCATCGTAACGGTTGATGCGAAAAATCCTGCACCTGAAAACTGGAAAGATTTGATTGCTGAAACTGAGCATGTGTTATCTGCCAGTAATGGTGGTGGATATATCTTTGCCAAATACATGGTTGATGCAGTATCGCAAGTAAAGCAGTATGACTACAAAGGTCAAATGATTAAACAGGTCGAGTTACCTGGCGTGGGTACTGCCAGTGGATTCAGCGGCAAAGAAGATGAAACGGTGTTGTATTATTCGTTCTCAAATTACATCACACCAGGCAGCATTTACACTTACCATCCGAATACACAAAAGTCAGACTTTTATTCAAAGCCTAAAGTGAATTTCGACCCAGAAAAATTTGAATCTAAGCAAGTGTTTTACACTTCAAAAGATGGTACCCAAGTGCCGATGATCATCACCCACAAAAAAGGCCTGAACAAAGACGGCAACAACCCTACCATCTTATATGGTTACGGCGGTTTCAATGTCAGTTTGACGCCAAGGTTCAGCATTGCCAATGCCGTTTGGTTAGAAATGGGCGGTGTTTATGCGGTACCTAACTTGCGTGGCGGTGGTGAATACGGCAAGGAATGGCACATTGCTGGTACCCAATTGCAAAAGCAAAATGTCTTTGATGACTTCATTGCGGCAGGTGAATACCTGATTGAAAACAAATTCACCAGCAGTGACAAGCTGGCTGTCAGAGGCGGTTCTAATGGTGGCTTATTGGTAGGTGCTGTGATGACACAAAGACCTGACTTGATGCAAGTGGCATTGCCTGCAGTCGGTGTTCTGGATATGCTGCGTTACCACACATTCACCGCAGGTGCAGGTTGGACATATGACTACGGTACAGCTGAGCAGAATGAAGAGATGTTTAAGTATTTGTTGGGTTATTCGCCACTGCACAACATCAAGCAAGGCGTTGATTATCCTGCCACCATGGTCACCACAGGTGATCACGATGACCGAGTGGTACCGGCGCATTCATTCAAGTTCGCTGCTGAACTCCAAGCCAAAGGCAGCAAGGCCAATCCGCTGTTGATCCGCATTGAAACTGATGCAGGCCACGGTGCCGGCACACCTGTGTCTAAAACCATAGAGCAGTATGCCGATATTTATGCATTCACTTTGTGGAACATGGGTGTTAAAACGTTGTAATTTAGTTTAAACCGTAATGCAAAAGGCCGCTGATCTGTCAGTGGCCTTTTTTTATGGTTAAGGTAAAAAACAGCATCAGCAATCTGCGATCACCTTGTACCTTGGTTTTATGCTAAAAGAATCAGTTCAATAGATATTAAAAAAAGGTTATGAGGAGCTTAGTCTTATTGAATTAACAATGTTTTGAGATAAGTGTCACAATTAAGTTTTGTATACTTTTTAAAAATGTCATTATTAATTAATGAAGAACGTTATGAAAAAATACAGTACGGATCGTAGAAAATTATTGACTGGAGGGGTAGCCACTACAGTGCTAACTGCATTACCTCTTTCAAGTCAGCTTGTTTTTGCAGACTCAAAAAAAAATAAGGGTCCAAGCTTAAACAGAAACCCTTTATTCGAGGGCATGAAAGCAGCAAAATTGCCCCAACAGTCATTTTCTCATATGGTTTACAGTAGATTGGGTTATGGTGTGACGCCGGGTTTGTTTGATGAAAATACTTGGTCTGACATAGCTGGTGCTTCTGATGCAGATAAATTGAGAAATTTCATAAATAACCAAATGTCTAATGGCACTGATGTTGATGTAAATGCACGTATTTCTGAATCTGGTAATTTCGAAACCTTAAATAAATCATTGAACCAACTTTGGGTTGATTACAAGATTGATATAAATAATCAAACCAGCAGTTCTCGACCCATTTACGAAATGAAGCGATTGAAGTTCACTCGTGCGGCTTATTCTTTGTTTCCTATGAAATAAAGGCTGGCGGATTTTTGGCATGATCATTTCAGCGTCAATGGTGATGATTTTTATGCTAAGTCAACCATGACCAGCTGGGACAGAGATGTCATTCGAGGCCATATGTTGGGTAACTTTCATGAATTATTACGGGCAACAGCAAAACACCCAGCGATGCTCTATTACTTAGACAACTACAATAACTCATCATCAGAACCCAATGAAAATTATGCCCGTGAATTGATTGAGTTACATACAATGGGGGTTGAAAACTACTACGGATTGGCGCTTCCCAGCGAGGTGCCAACGGTCTCTGTCACTGATACGGGTGGTGCGTGGCCTAACAATGGGTTGATTCAACAGTATTATGTAGACAATGACGTTTATGAGGCCACTCGTTGTTTAACTGGTTGGCGAGTCAATGATTTTTCAGATGGTGGAAATACAGGTGAGTTCTTTTATGACGACGATCGGCATGATCGTTTTTCTAAAAATGTGTTGTCATCAGGTTTTTCAAATTTTCAAGCCAACCAAGGTCAGTCAGATGGAGATAATTTAATTGAGCTGCTGGCTAAACATCCTGGTACGGCACAACACATCGCTGGTAAATTAGTCCGTTTCTTTCTGGCAGATGATCCGCCACAGTCAGTAATTGATGATGTAGCTGAAGTTTTTTACACAAATAGAAATGCCAGTAATCAATTGAAATTGGTGTATAGGGCATTATTTAATCACCCGGATTTTGCAGATCCTACTTATTGGCAAAGTAAGTTAAAGCGACCATTTGACACGGTGGTTTCGGCTATGCGAGCTTGTGGAACGGACTTTACTGTACAACCAGATGATGATGACAGTAACAGCTTCGAATACCGTATGGATGATACGGGTCATTTTCCATTTGAATGGCGGGCACCCGATGGTTTCTCCATGCATTCCAGTTATTGGATGAGTTCAACTGCACTGGTACAAACTTGGAAAACGGTTGATTGGTTGATGGATCGCAGTAATTCTGGTATTTATTTGACGCCTTTAAGGGTTGATACATTGGCATACTTTCAGGGTAGGCCGAATGATTTAACACCACAAGGTCTTGTGGCTTTTTGGATGAGTAAAATTTTTGATGTCAATCCTCCGGGTGGCTGGTTAGGAGATCCTGTATTTGAGTCAGCAGTCACGTTTTTAAGACAAAGGCCTGAAAGTCCCAATTACCCCAGTTGGCCAGCTGATAAAGCATTTTCAATTGAAGCTTTAGAGGAAAACAATTACCCATACTATTGGCATGAGCGATTGCGTGGAACGGTAAGCTTGATTTTGGCTTCACCTTATTTTATGCAACGATAAAGGAATAGACTGATGAATAAAATTAAAAGAAGAACTTTCCTGCAGTCCACAGCGATGTTGGGTGCATTATCGGGTGTTGGTGTCGCCAGAGCGCGAGGTTCAAGCCCAAGCAATCAACCCATAGTCATAGATTTGTTCATGCGTGGCGGTATGGACGGGTTGAATGTTGTGCCACCGTTTTCAGGCACCAATCGAAGTCACTACGAAACATTGCGGCCGCATATTCAGGTTCCCAAAACTGGCAACAATGCAGTGCTGGATATTGGTGAAGTTTTTGGTTTTCACCCCGCCGCAACAGGTTTAAGAGACATGTATGTTGATGGAGATTTGTGTATTATTCATGGTACAGGTTTACCTCAAAATAATGTGACTCGAAGTCACTTTGATGCAATGAAGTTGATTGAGTTAGGGACGCCACATAGTTTGAGTACTGCTGACGGCTGGCTAACAAGACATTTAAGCACCACAACGAATATTTCTGGTTCAGAAGTTATTCCTGTTTTGGTTTCAGGTAGTTCTAAACCAATAAGCTTGCAGTCTTATTTTAACGCGCTGACCGTAGATCAGGTTAATGGTTATAATCCCAATGAAGGGCGTTTTGCTCATTCACATGCTGATGCAATCAGTAACATGTATTCGGGTAACAGCGCATTGGATTTGTCAGTGGCAGGTGCCATGGATACCTTGTCTATAATCTCTGATCTGGACTTAGATAATTACGTGCCTGCTGGAGGTGTTACTTATCCAATAAACAGTACATTCAGCCGACAATTGTCTTTGATCGCTCAATTAATTAGAGAAGATTTAGATGTCAATGTAGCTACAGCTGATTTAGGTGGCTGGGACACGCACAATAATCAAGGAGATGGTGGCGGAGGTGGTTTTTACAACAAAGTTGCAGACATGTCTAATTCTATCAACGCCTTGTGGAGTGACTTGAAGGCGGCAGGTTTGGGTGACCAAGTGACGATTGTTGTACACAGTGAATTTGGCCGGCGTGCCAGGCAAAATGGTGACAGTGGTAGCGGTACTGATCATGGATCAGGTAACGTGATGTTTGTTATTGGTGGAAAAATTCATGGAGGTCAAATGTATGGTGCATTCAATGGTTTGGCCAATGATGAATTGTTTGGTGGAGAAGATATTTCACCTGAAGTAGATTTCAGAACAGTTTTTGCCACCATTGTTCAAGAAGTACTTGGAAATCATAAAATCGATCAAGTCTTTCCTGGTTACACTAACCATACCAGTATGAATTTTGTTTCACATGACTTGGTTTTCAAATCTGATTTTGAATAGTTGTTTGTATTTAAACTAAAGGGTATCTCGTAAGTTTTCTAACAAACTGCCCTTTAGTTTTTAATGTTGAACTGATTTATTTAATTAATTTGAATACGTTAGAACAGGCGTGTTCATAAAGAGTGTGCGACAATCCAGGTTAAAAGGTTTACCCTCACTTTAAAAATGAGGGTTTTGCCCTTGACTCTTAAGCCGCCCCGGCTTCGTGTGCTTGAACGTCTGCATGGTAGCTTGATCGTACCAATGGGCCTGAGGCCACGTGTTGGAAGCCCAAGCTGTAGCCGTAGTCTTCTATTTGTTTGAATTCATCAGGCGTCCAATAACGCAAGACAGGGTGATGGCCTTTGGTTGGTTGCAGGTATTGACCGATGGTAACCATGTCCACATCGTGGTCTGCCAAGTGGCGCAATGTTTCTTGTACCTGTTCCATGGTTTCACCTAAGCCAACCATGATGCCAGATTTAGTAGTCACATCAGGGTGTTGGGCTTTGAATTTCTTCAGTAAGTCTAAAGACCATTGATAGTCTGCACCAGGTCGTACCTGTTTGTATAAGGCGTAAGCAGTTTCTAAATTGTGGTTAAACACATCTGGTGGACTTTGGGCTAAAATTTCCAAAGCTTTGTCCATCCGACCCTTACCCCTGAAGTCTGGGGTCAAAATTTCGATTTTAATACCTGGGTTCATTTCACGCGTTAAGCTGATGCAATCAACAAAATGTTGCGCGCCACCATCTTTCAAATCGTCGCGATCAACCGATGTAATCACCACATATTTCAATTCCATATCAGCAATGGTTTGTGCCAAATTAGCAGCTTCTTTGGCATCAGGTGCCAATGGTCTGCCATGGGCCACATCACAGAAAGAACAGCGACGGGTACATATTTCACCCAAAATCATGAAGGTGGCGGTGCCTTTACCAAAACATTCGTGGATATTAGGGCAGGAGGCTTCCTCACAAACAGTAACCAAAGAGCTGTCACGCAATTTGCTTTTCAGTTTGGCCACAGCGTTACCTGTGGGAATGCGCACGCGAATCCAATCAGGTTTTCGTAACTGTGGCGCATTCGGATCAAAACCAGCGCGGTTTCGGTTGGTTTTGTTTTCACCTAATTCTTTGTTTCCGAAAGTTTTAGGTCCTGCTGGCGTTTCTATGGTCAATGGTATTTTATCTGTCATGACTTTTTTCTGCTGTTTAGCAATTATGCTGTTTCTTTTGCCGTGTATTTCAATTGCTGGCAAAAGTGCTCAAGCAATTGATTTTGAACTGTCTCAAATGTCACATCTTCTGCAAGCGCAGACAGCTGTGTCACTTCAAGTCCCATGAACCCACATGGGTTAATGCGTGCAAAGGGCTTTAAATCCATCGCAATGTTAAAGGCCAGTCCATGAAAAGAACAGGCTTTTCTTATGCGCAATCCTAATGAGGCAATTTTAGCACCATCGACATAAACACCGGGGGCATTTTCGCGACGTTTGGCGTCAACGCCATATTCGGCTACAGTATCAATGATGGCTTGTTCAATGCCGCTGACCAATGATTTTACGCCTATGCCATGACGCCTTAAATTAATCATTGGGTAGGCGACTATTTGCCCAGGGCCATGGTAAGTGACTTGACCGCCTCGGTCAACCTGAATGACAGGTATGTCTCCTGCAGCCAGTACGTGTTCTGGTTTGCCCGCTAAGCCTTGTGTAAATACGGGTGGGTGTTCTACCAGCCACAATTCATCAGCTGTGTCTGCAGTCCTTTCATCGGTAAATTTTTGCATTTCACGCCAAACGGGTTCGTAGTCACGTTTGCCCATTCGGCGAACAATAATTTCTGGGGAAGGTTTTTGATTCAGAGTGTCCATACCACGCCTTCAATGGCCCTGACGTCTGTATAAATACTGATTAAGTGGTCTTTAGACAAAGCCATGACCAAAACAGTTACTGATTGGTACTTGCCCGTAGAACTGATTTTGCTGTGAACCGAATTGCTAGAAACTTCAGGTGCATGTGATGCCACCACATCAGTGACTTCTTTTAAGAACTCTTGCGTGTTGGGGCCCATGGCTTTGATAGGGTATTCGCAAGGAAACTTAAAACCTTTGGGTTCGTCACCATTGTTGGGTATTTCTGGGGTGGTCATTCATCATCTCCTTCAAACCACAATCCCATGCTGTCAATAGTACGCGTCCACCAGCCGCCACTCACAGCTTCTTCTAAAGCCACCAAAGGCACTTCAGCAACTAACTCGCCCTTTAACTCCACACGAAGCTGTCCCAGACGGGTGCCTTTCGGTATGGGGGCGGTGAGCAATGAGGGTAAGTCAACTTTGGCTTCTAAAGCATCATATTGTCCTTTAGGTATGGTGATAAAAAGGTCTTCTGCTAAACCAATCGACAAGTTTTCTTCTTTGCCTTTCCACAATTCAGACTTGATGCGTTCATCGCCCGCATTGTACAGCTTATGAGTCTCAAAAAAGCGGAAACCATAATTGATTAATTTTTGTGTTTCATCGGCACGGGCTTTTTCAGATTCTGTGCCCATTACCACATTGAGTAGGCGCATCCCATTGCGCATGGCAGAAGTGGCTAAACAATATCCTGCGGCTTCTGTGTGGCCCGTTTTAAAACCATCAACAGTAGGGTCTCTCCATAATAAGGTGTTGCGGTTGTGTTGTTTGATGTTACTGAATGTGTACTCTTTCTGTGAAAATATGGGGTACCATTCTGGAAATTGTTGAATAATGGCCCTGCCTAATACGGCAACATCTTTAGCTGTGACCTTGTGGTTGTCTGATGGCAAGCCGGTGGCATTTTCAAAGTGAGAATCAGACATTCCTAAACTGTTGGCATGTTGATTCATCATGCTGGCAAAGACTTCTTCACTCCCTGCAATGTGTTCTGCCAATGCAACACAAGCATCATTACCTGATTGAATAATCATGCCGTGTATCAGCTCATCAACAGAGACTTGTTTATTCACTTCGATAAACATTTTTGACCCGCCTGTGCGCCAAGCTTTTTCGCTCACTGTCACCATATCTGTTAAAGACAATGTGCCCGCTTTCAGTTCTGAAAACACAACATAGGCTGTCATCATTTTAGTGATGCTGGCTGGGTCAACGGCCAAATCTTTGTTATTCTCAGCAAGAATTCGTCCTGAGTGGTAGTCCATTAATATGTAACTGCTGGCGTCCACTTGAGGTGCTTGTGGGGTGATGCTGATGTTGGTTTGTGCAATTGAAACCGCACAAAACAGCATTAATGTCATGAATGTATGGATTTTTTTTGTCATATTATTCTGTGACCACTTGGGCATTGTTGATACCCTTTTGGCTGATTTGGTTGATTAATTGTTGTATTTTGTTTTCTGAATTGAATGGCCCTATGCGCACACGGTGCAACAGGCCAGACTGGGTTTTCAATATGGTGACAAATGTTTCGATTCCAAGTAATTCAGTGACTTTTTTAGCCAAATTGTAGGCGGTGTTGTTATCAGAAAATGCACCCAATTGAATATAGGTTAAACCTTGTTTGATGGGGCTGGCCTGTAAGTTTTTTGGCGCTTTGATGACTTCAATTTTAACATTGGCGATACCTTGGTTAACAAAGTCCAAAGCTTTTGCCGCGCCGTATGACAAATCTATGATGCGATCACCGACAAAAGGCCCTCGGTCATTGACCCTAACAATCACTTGCTTGCCATTATCTAAATTGGTCACTTCTACATAACTGGGTAAGGGTAAAATCTTGTGTGCTGCAGTTAACTTGTACATGTCAAAAATTTCTTGGTTTGAAGTTTTTCGACCATGAAATTTTTTACCGTACCAAGAAGCTTGCCCCTTTTCTGTGAACCCCACGGGGTTGTTGTTGACATGATACTTCCTGCCGTTAACTCGATAAGGCGAGTGGTTGCCGTATTTACTTAAATTTTCAGAGTAAGGCTTCCAGGGCTTTGTTTGTACTTTTTTTCCACAGGCAGATAGCAGCAGCACAGAAACAAGCATGACCGATACATAATTGGTTATTTTCATGTTACTTTGAACCCTTTGCTGCTTTAATGGCTTGTGCCACTTGGTGTACAGCCATAACATATAAATGAGAGTGGTTGTAACGTGAGATTACGTAAAAGTTTTTAAACCCTTGCCAGTATGCTGTTTCGGTTTCACTGGTTTTCAGTGCCAATTGTGTGTAGTCCACGCCATCTTTTGTTTTTAAATGTGGTTTCAACTGGTTGTTTTTTGTGTCAACGGTTGTTTCGACATCTATTGCTGATACCACTGTACCACCTGATTTCCATCCATGGCGGGCCAAATAGTTGGCCACCGATGCAATGGCGTCTTGGGGGTTGTTGAGTAAATCGATCTTTTCATCTTTTTCAAAGTCAACGGCATAGCTGCGGTAACTGGAAGGCATGAATTGACCAAAACCCATGGCACCAGCATATGAGCCTTTTGCATTGAGTGCATTGACATGTTGTTCATTGGCTAAAAGTAAAAAGTGTTCGAGTTCTTTGGTGAAAAATGGGGATCTTTTTGGGTAGTCAAAAGCCAGAGTGTACAAGGCATCCAATACCTTGTGGTTGCCCATGATGCGACCATAAAAGGTTTCTACACCAATGATGGCAACAATATACTCAGGGTCGACACCTGATTCCTTAGACACTTGGTCAATCACGCTTTGGTGTTTAGTCCAAAAATCTACGCCTTCATTTACTCGCTTGTCGGTCATGAATATCTTTCTGTATTCAAACCAACGCAAGGTACGCTCAGCAGGTTTGCTCATGGCATCAATGATACCTTGTTGGTGATTGGCTTGAGAAATAATGCTGCGCACCCATTGTGGGTCGAGTTTATTTTTTGCAGCCGTGTTGGTGATGAATTGATCAACCTGTGTCAGGTCAACAGCGGCTTGTGCTGTGGTCAAACTGCCCAACAGGGCCAGTAGTAGTGTTTTTTTCATTGTTGTATGAGTTTCTTATGAGTATGGATTGACATAATGATACCAAATGATGCCAGTAAAGTAAGCACCGAAGTGCCGCCATAGCTGACAAGGGGAAGTGGAACGCCCACCACGGGGAAAACCCCTGAAATCATGCCAGCATTGATGGTGATATAGACAAATAAAATAAGGGTTAGTGCCCCACAAATTAATCGATTGTATGTGTTTTTTGCTTGGCTGGCTATAAACAGGCATCGCATGATAATTAATGTGTAAAGCAAAAACAGTATGGTCACTCCAATAAAACCAAATTCTTCGGATAATACTGAGAGGATAAAGTCTGTAGAATGTTCCGGTAAAAAATCCAATTGTGTTTGGCTTCCTTGTTGCCAGCCTTTACCACTGACCCCGCCAGAACCAATCGCAATTTTAGATTGAATGATATTCCAACCTCTATTTAAAGGATCAGACTCTGGGTTCAAAAACATCAACACGCGTTGTTTTTGGTATTCATGCATAAAGTACCAGACAATGGGGGAAGCCATGACTGCCAGTAAGCCACCGCCTATGATCAATTTCCAAGATATACCTGCCAGATAAATGACAAAAATACCCGAAAGGGCGATGAGAATAGAGGTGCCTAAGTCAGGTTGTTGATAAATCAGGCCGGTACACAGTCCAATGACTGAAAAGGCACCCAACAGGTGCTTCCAATCGGGTGGTAAAGAAGCGTGTCGAAATATCCAGGCCACCATCATGGGTAAGGTGATTTTGCAAAGTTCAGAGGGTTGTAAGCTGATGCCTAAGTCTAGCCAACGTTTGGCACCTTTTACTGTGACGCCGAAAAAAAGTACAGCCACCAACAACAGTACAGAAACCGCAAAAACCAATGGAGTGAATTGTTCGAACCGTTCTGGCCTGATTTGGGCAATGAATAACATGGCGAACAAACCCAGTCCGATTCTGATGGTTTGCCTTTCGACCAGACCAACGCCACCCGCACTGTATAAAACAACCAAGCCATAACCCAGTAATGAGATCAATAAAAATAACAGCACAGGGTCGAACCAATGGGTGATTTTCCGTTTAACCATTGGGTGCCACTTCCTGATTTGAGTTGGTGCGGTTTATTTGCATGAATGCATCAATGATTTTTTTGGCTATGGGTGCAGCAGCTCTTGTACCGCTGGCACCATGTTCAGCCACAACAACGACGGCAATTTCAGGTTTTTCAACCGGTGCAAAGGCGACAAATAAGGCGTGGTTTCTTAGGTGTTTAGGCAGCTCTTCATTTTTTTTGTATATGTCTTCTTTGCTCTTACCAAACACTTGAGACGTGCCACTTTTGCCAGCAAAAATATAATCCTTGGAAGCCAAAGCCCGCGCGGTACCATTTGGTGCATTGATCACAGCAGTCATGCCTTTTTGCACGGTGTCCCAATGTTTGGGGTTAATGCTTGGGTGCACTTGATGGCTCTGGGTTTCTTTTTGAATCAAATGAATCGGGTGATAAGTGCCTTTTGACACCAGAACACTCAAAGCCTGCGCCATTTGAACAGGTGTAATAACAAAATAGCCTTGCCCAATGCCAGTAATCACGGTTTCACCAGGAAACCAAATCATATTCCTGTTTGCTTTTTTCCAAGCCCTTGAAGGGAGTATTCCCCTTTTTTCACCAGCAATATCAATGCCTGTGAGTTGGCCAAACATGAAGGGTTGTAGAAAGCTTTCTATTCGATCTATACCAAGTTTTACTGCCAAATCATAAAAAAAGACATTGACGGATTCAGCCAAAGAATCAACCACATTCACTTTGCCATGGCCACCTTGTTTCCAATCATGGTAGGGTCTTTCTTGGTTAGGAAGGTAGTATGTTCCATTTGAAAGTAATGTGGTTTCTGCGGTGATGAGGTTATGATGTAAGCCAGCCAAAGCCATATAGGGTTTGATGGTTGAACCTGGCTCATAGCCACCTTTGATGCTGCGGTTAAATAAAGGCTTTTCGGGTGCGTTCAGTAATGCTTGGTAAGCTGTGTGTGAAATGCCACTGATGAACAGGTTGGTGTCATAACCAGGTTTGGAAATCATGGCTAAAATTTCACCGTTGTTTGGGTTGACCACGATGGCCGAACCAGTTTCTGCTCCAAAAGCTTCGTATGCTGCTTTTTGTAAATTTAAATCAATCGTTAAATTTAATGTGTTGCCGTGTTTGGGTGGCTGCTCCATCACTTGCGACATCGAGCGGCCCTGGGCATTTATTTCTGACCTTAAAAGCCCAGGCTTTCCGTGAAGTTCGCTCTCATAATATTTTTCAATACCCAGTTTGCCCACATAGTCATCGCTGGCGTATAGGCTGTGGTCTTTTTTGCTGAACTCCTCTGCATTGATTTTACTCACATACCCGATCACATGAGACATGACTTCTGCATGGTTATACTTTCGAATTAAATAGGGTGTGGCCTTAAAACCCGGGAACTGATGGTTTTGAACAGCAAAAGTTGCCACCTGTTGTTCAGTTAACTGTTCTTTGATGATGATGGGTTTGAATGCAGGGTTGAACTTGATGTCTTTTTTGATGCGGGTGATGTCATCATCATTCAAATTGAGTATGGATTGGAGCTGGAGTAATTGTTTGTCAAATTCTTTGGTTTTTTCTGTCACCACTTGTAAGCGGTATGCCGTTTCATTTTCAGCGAGTAAGACACCATTGCGGTCATATATCAGTCCTCGAGTTGGGCTGATGCGGTGACTTTTGTTTCGGTTGCCATCGGCTTGATCAACATAATAGTCATGTTTAATCACTTGTAGGTAAAAATACCGAGACAGCAGTAAGGTGAATACAATGATGACAATAACCAGTGCAATCAATGCACGTTGATTGAACAGTCGTTTTTCTTGCAAAGGTTGTTTAAGTACATTGCCCATTTTATTTGTTTTTCAATGAAAGCAACATGCGATCCAACGTGTACTTCAGCCAAGGCCAGACCATCGCCGCCGACACCAAAGGCAATAAGTCAGACCACTCAGGGGTATAGCGGTAACTGATCCAATCTATGGCTGCCCTGATAACCAAGTCATTAAGTAACAAAGCCAACACCATCATCATCAATTGCCAAAATGAAGTTAAATGTAGCTGTTTTGAAGATTTGCCTATCAGATAGGAGAGGGCCACTAAAGACATGCCATGCTTGCCCAATAAACTGCCGCTTAATACATCAAGCAACAAGCCGTAAAAAACGGCCCACGTCATGATAGAAGGCGACCTTTGCAAAGACCAAAAAGCAACAATCATGGCGAGCCAGTAGGGTTGTATGGGTTTAAGATAAGCGCCCCATGGAATCATGGTCATTACCAGCGCCATGAGAAAGCTGAGGTGGAAAAAGCCAAAGTGAGTCTGACCAGAGGATTTATTCATTGTTCAGTTCCTCTGTTGCGGCTTCTTGCAGCCCTTCACTTACTGGTGGTGTGGTCGAATTTTCTGTGTTGCCTGATGTTTTGTTCAATGTTTTTTGAATTGTAGGTTCAATTGCATTTTCCGAAGGCCAAACCAGAAAAACTTCTGTTAATTGTTCAAAAGCCACATAAGGGTTGGCTGTTGCCCTTTGAAACATTCGGTTGTCACTGAGGGAAAGTTCATTGACTTGAGCGATTTTCAAGCCCCTAGGGTAGCGGTTACCAAACCCAGACGTTACCAATACATCCCCTTTTTTGATGTCTACACTGATGGGTATTTCGTTCAATAACAACTCATCTTCTTGACCGTATGCCAAAGTTCGCATGCCGGTTCTTAGGATTTCAACGGGTACCACATGAGCGGAATCTGTGATCATGATGACATGCGCTGTTTGTGCCTCTAGCACATCCACTTGTCCGATTACGCCAGATAAGCCAATCACAGCTTGACCGACAAAAACACCGTCATCAGCACCTTGGTTAATGATGATGTGTTGACGCTTTTGGTGTAAATCAACATTAGAAACAAAGGCAACAGAAGTGGACAATGGCAATTCTTTGGCTGCATTTAACAAGGTTCTCAACCGTTCATTTTCAGCCGTGAGTGTGACGTTTTGCTGTACTTTCAATTGCGCGTCAATGAGTTGTTGTTTGAGTTCAGTGTTTTCATCCACTAAAGATTGTTGGCGTGACAAAGCCAACTCAGCACTCTGGTAAATGTGCTGAGGCCATTCGATGGTTTTTATCAGGGGTAACGCAATGTATGACAAAGCATTTCTTATGGGTTGCGCAATGGCATGGTTTTTATCCGACACCATCAAAATCAAGCAAATAAATTCCAGCAACAGGAATTTAAACAGCGGAGACTGGCTCAGGCGTCGGTTGTTGTGTAAGGGCTCCATCAATTAAGCGAATCCCTACGGATCAACGGAAAGGTGCAAAAAAGTCTGAGCCTTCTTCGTCAATGATTTCCAGGGCCTTACCACCACCACGGGCAACACAGGTCAAAGGGTCTTCAGCAACAAAAACAGGCAAACCAGTTTCTTCCATTAATAATTTATCTAAATCTTTTAATAACGCGCCACCACCGGTCAACACAATGCCTTGTTCTGCTACGTCAGCACATAACTCAGGCGGTGTTTGTTCCAAGGCCACCTTGACAGCAGAAACAATGCCTGTCAAAGGTTCGTGTAAAGCTTCTAAAGCTTCATTATTCGTCATGGTGAATTTACGAGGCACACCTTCAGCCAAATTCCTGCCTGACACTTCTAATGAAATTTCTTCAGCAGCAGGATAGGCACAACCAATTTCATGTTTGATGCGTTCGGCTGTGGACTCACCAATCAGAGTGCCATAGCTGCGTCGAACGTATGAAATCAAAGCGTCATCAAATTTATCACCACCAATTTTTACAGAAGCCGAATACACGATACCATTCAGTGACAAAACAGCCACTTCAGAGGTGCCGCCACCGATGTCCAAAACCATTGAACCACGCGCTTCATGAATCGGAATGCCAGCACCGATCGCTGCAGCCATGGGTTCTTCAATTAAATATACTTCAGCAGCACCAGCGCCAGAGGCAGACTCTTCAATCGCACGGCGTTCAACTTGGGTAGAACCACAAGGGACACAAATCAACACGCGACAAGAAGGTTTTAACCATCGGTTTGAATGCACCTTACGAATAAAATGTTGCAACATCGCTGCAGTCATATCGAAATCAGCAATCACACCGTCTTTTAATGGGCGAATGGTTTTGATGTTGCCCGGTGTTCTTCCTAACATCATTTTGGCGTCTATACCAACAGAAGCAATGCTGGGCGTGCCACGTCCTTGATCTAATCGCACAGCAACCACCGATGGTTCGTTTAAAACGATGCCATGATCGCGCATAAAGATGAGGGTGTTGGCGGTTCCGAGGTCAATCGATAAATCGTTGGAAAACAAGCTTCTGAATTTTTTGAACATGTGTTAATTTCTTACATCTGATTGGTTAAAATGGCATAATGCCGAGCTGGGTGCAAATTGTCTAAATTGTGTTACTTTAACACCTTCTACAACAAGCTCGCGGGCAAGCGCCGAATTATATCGCAAAGAAATAGAATATATGTCAATAAATCGTAAAGAATTAACAGAAATTGCAGCTTTAGCTAAGCTGAAAATAGCAGATGAGGCTTTGGGTGAAATCGCTGTAGCCATGAATGACATTAAAGACATGATTGATCAGATGGATGAAGTGGCGGCACAAGGCATTGAGCCGATGTCACACCCACAAGACATGATGCAAACATTGCGTGCCGACGTGGTCACTGAAACCAGCCATCAAGAAGCGTTACTGTCTTTGTCAGCACAGGCTGATGAAACCCATTATTTGGTACCCAAGGTGATCGAATGATTCAACTGTCTATACGTGAAATGGGCGCCATGTTGCGTGCCAAACAAATCAGTGTGCCAGAATTGAACTCCATCTTTTTTGATAGGGCGCGTGCATTCAACCCCCAAACCAATGCTTTTACTAAAGTCTGTTGTGACATCAAGCCAGCAGAGTTGATGCAAGCTGAAGCATTGTTAAAAAAAGAGGGCCAATATTTGGCAGGAATTCCTTTGGCGCACAAAGACTTGTTTTGTACCCAAGGATTACGCACCACATGTGGTTCGAATATGCTGAAAAATTTCAAGCCACCTTATGATGCAACTGTTGTTGAAAATTTAAAAACACAAGGGATGGTAACGGTTGGCAAGGCGAATATGGACGAGTTCGCCATGGGTTCATCGAACGAACACTCGGCCTTTGGAGCGGTCAATAATCCATGGGACTTGTCACGGGTTCCTGGTGGCTCATCAGGTGGGTCAGCCGCTGCCGTGGCGGCGCGAATGGTGCCGGTGGCGACAGCCACTGACACTGGTGGCTCCATTAGACAGCCTGCTGCCTTGTGCGGTATCACCGGCATCAAACCCAGCTATGGTCGTGTTTCACGATATGGCATGGTGGCTTTTGCTTCCAGTTTGGATCAGGGTGGTGTGATGGCTGCATCTGCCGATGACTGTGGTTTGGTTTTAGAAGCCATGAGTGGACACGATGCTTTGGACAGCACATCGCATAAAGCGGCCAGTTGGCAGTGGAATATGCCCAAAGACAACAGCATGAAAGGTTTGAAAGTGGGCGTGGTAGCAGACTGGATTGACGGTTTGCAAGACGAAGCCATCAAGCAAAGTACCTTAGATGCCATTGAAACCCTGAAAGCACAGGGCGCTGAAATTATAGACATTAAATTGCCTCATGCGCATTTGGCCGTTTCGGCTTATTATGTGATTGCACCTGCTGAATGTTCATCTAACTTGTCACGGTTTGACGGTGTGCGTTATGGACACAGAAGCGAGTCTTGCGATGACTTAGAACAGTTATATGTCAACAGTCGAACAGAGGGTTTTGGAGAAGAAGTGAAGCGCCGCATCATGGTCGGCACTTGGGCTTTGTCATCTGGCTACTACGATGCTTATTACCTCAAAGCACAGAAAGTACGCCGCATGATCAGCCAAGATTTTGTTGAAGCTTTCAAGGGTGTGGACGTGATTGCTTCACCGGTTTCACCAGAAGTGGCTTTCAAACACGGTGATAAAGCCGAAGGCGTCAGCATGTACCAAGCCGATGTGTTCACCATTCCAGCTTCCTTGGCTGGATTGCCCTGTTTGTCGATGCCAATCAAACCTGCTCATGGACTGCCTGTGGGATTACAGTTGATTGGTCAATATTTTGATGAGCAAAGTATTTTGACAGTGGCACACCAATACCAACAAATGACCGCCTGGCACCAAGCCATGCCGGAGGCGTTCCTGTGACTCAAAACATAAACATTAAGACAGGTTGGGAAATGGTCTTGGGCTTAGAGATTCACGTGCGTTTGGATACCGACAGCAAGTTGTTTTCAGGAATGAAAGCCAGTTATGGCGCCGAGCCTAACAGTCAGGTGAGCTTTGTTGATGCTGCCTTACCAGGCATGTTGCCCGTATTTAACAGCAAGGCACTGGACTATGCGATTCGATTTGGTTTGTCAGTAGATGCTGAAATTGCACCTGTGACGATTTTTGCGCGCAAAAACTATTTTTATCCCGACTCACCTAAGGGTTACCAAATCAGTCAAATGGACCACCCGATTGTAGGCAAAGGTTCGATAGAAATTGCTGTAGAGGCTGGTGAAGGTGGTGATGAAAGTTACAAAAAAACCATAGAAATCACCCGCGCCCATTTAGAAGAAGATGCAGGTAAGTCGATTCACGACAAGTACGATAAATTAACCGCCATCGACTTGAACCGTGCAGGGACGCCATTGATTGAAGTGGTGTCAGAACCACAAATGTGTTCGGCCAAAGAAGCCGTTGCTTATATGAAAGCGATTTACACACGGGTCACGCATTTGGGTATTTGTGATGGCAACTTGCAAGAAGGGTCATTTCGCTGTGATGCCAATGTTTCAGTGCGAAAAATTGGCGATGAAACCTTAGGCACACGTGCAGAAATCAAGAACTTGAATTCTTTCCGTTTTATTGAAAAAGCAATTAACTTCGAAGCCAAGCGTCAAATCAAGTTGATTGAATCAGGTGGCGAAGTGGTGCAAGAAACGCGCCTTTATGATGCCGACAAAAATCAAACGCGTTCGATGCGCAGCAAGGAAAATGCCAACGATTACCGTTATTTTCCAGACCCAGATTTATTACCGATTGAAGTCACTGATGAAATGATTGATGCTCAACGTGTCTTGTTGCCAGAATTTCCTGAGACCAAAATCGAACGCTACGTCAATGATTGGGCGATCAAAGCCGATGACGCTGAAATCATTGCTTTTGATCAAAACTTATCGGCTTATTTCGAAGCTGCACAAGCTTTGACTGAGGCCAAACCAGATTTGAATGCCAAGTTTTTGTTGGGCGAATATGCCGCACTTTTGAATGCCATGGACAAAAGTGTCGAAAACACGTCAATTCCTGTTGCACACTATGCTGGATTGCTTGATGAACTGGCCAAAGGCAGCATTTCACGCAAAATAGCCAAACAAGTGGTTGAAATCATGTGGCAAAGTGGCGATACTGCCGCCGTGATTATAGACAGCCAAGGTTTGGCGCAAATTTCTGACGCTTCGGCTTTGGAAGCGTTGGTCGATGAAGTGATTGCTAAAAACCCATCACAGGTGGACAGTTACCGTTCAGGCAATGAGAAAATGTTTAATTTCTTTGTCGGGCAGATCATGAAACAAACCAAAGGGCAGGCCAATCCTGTACAAACCAAAGAATTATTAGAGGAAAAACTGAAATGAGTAGAGCGTTAATCTGTGGGTCTTTGGCCTTTGACAACATCATGGTATTTGAAGATGAATTTCAAAACCACATCTTGCCTGATCAAATCCACAAGCTGAACATCTCCTTCATGGTGCCGACTTTAAGTAAAGTTTTTGGTGGCGTGGCAGGTAACATAGCTTACAACTTGAAAATGATTGGTGGTGAACCTGTACCTATGGGTGTTGTCGGCAGTGATTTTGATATTTACAGCCAAAGGTTAAGCAGTCTGGGCATCAGCTTAGAAGCAGTGATGACACGCAATGACCACTTCACGCCTCAGGCATATATCACCACAGATTTAAAAAATAACCAAATCACAGCATTTCATCCGGGTGCGATGAATTTTTCACATGAAAACCATGTGACCAATTACAAAAACATCAAAATTGGTATTGTTGGTCCTGATGGTCGTGATGGCATGATTCAACACGCCAATGAATTCAAAGACTCTGAAATCCCTTTTATTTTTGATCCAGGCCAAGCCATGCCATTGTTTGACGGCGATGACTTGAAAAAATTCATTGATCAAGCCTCGTGGATGGCCGTCAATGATTACGAGTATGAGTTGGTTCACAAAAGAACGGGTATGGAAGCACGTGAAATCGCAGGTCATTTACAAGCCTTAATCATCACACGTGGTGACAAAGGTTCAGAAATTTATGCCGATGGCACAATGTACCACATTCCTGTGGTTGAAGCTGAAAAAGTAGTCGACCCAACAGGTTGTGGTGATGCTTACCGAGCAGGATTGTTGTATGGTTTGACTAATGGTTTGGACTACCAGACCACAGGCCGCATTGCTTCATTGTTGGGCAGCATTAAAATTGCCACTGCGGGAACGCAAAACCATTACATTTCAAAGAAAGATTTTCGTGCCAAATTCAAAGAAGAGTTCGGGTACGAATTCTGAATTGAAAAAATTGATTGAACAAAAAATCCCCGACCTTTACTGGGGATTTTTTTGTTTCAAATTTATGTGGTGATATAGGGTTTATTGTCAATTTACCCTTAACACTCAATGATGTTCACTGCCAGTCCACCGCGTGAAGTTTCTTTATAGATTTCTTTCATGTCGTCGCCCGTGGCTTTCATGGTGCGGATGACTTTGTCCAATGAGACCCAGTGTGTGCCGTCGTTGTTATCGGCCATGCGGGTGGCATTGATCGATTTGACGGCGCCCATGGCATTGCGTTCGATGCAGGGTATTTGTACCAATCCACCAATCGGATCACAGGTCAATCCTAAATTGTGTTCCATGGCAATTTCAGCCGCATTTTGCACTTCTTCATCGCTGAGGTCACAGGCAGATGCCAAACCGGCAGCAGCCATGGAGCTGGCGACGCCGACTTCACCTTGACAGCCCACTTCAGCACCTGAAATCGATGCTTTGGTTTTGTATAAAATACCTACGGCAGCGGCGGTCAATAAAAAGTTTCTGATGCCTTGAGGATTTTGGTTGGGCACGAAATGTGTGTAGTAATGCAAAACAGCAGGGATGATGCCGGCTGCGCCATTGGTCGGTGCTGTGACCACGCGACCGCCTGCGGCATTTTCTTCACTGACTGCCAAGGCAAACATGTTAACCCAATCTAAAATAATGAGCGGGTCTGTTAAAGACGCTTTGGGGTTGTCTTTGAGCTGTTGGTATAACTTTGGCGCACGTCTGGCGACTTTCAAACCACCAGGTAACACGCCATCGGTGTTCAAGCCTCTTTTGACGCAATCGGCCATGGCTTGCCAGATGGTGTCGAGTTCTTGGTCAATTTCCTCTCGTGTGCGCCAGGTTAATTCATTGGCATACATGATTTCTGCGGTGCTTTTCCCATGGGTTTTACATTGGACTAACAATTCTTCGCCTGTTGTAAAAGGGTGAGGCAGGTCGGTGTCATCTTCCATGATGTGTTGTTTCGCCATGTGCGTGTGCGCCATGATGAAACCACCGCCGACTGAATAATAGGCTTTGCGTAGCAGCTCGTTACCGTCTTTGTCCAAGGCAGTGAATTGCATGCCATTAGAATGTAATGGCAGGGTTTTTCTTTTGTGAAACTTAAGGTGCTTCTTCTCAATGAATTTCAACGCTAATTCATCATTGGCTTGGATGCTTTTGTCATCATTTACTTGTTGCAGTATGCCCGGAATAACATCAGGATCAATGGCATCGGGCAGGTGGCCTGACAGTCCAAGTATGATCGCTTTGTCTGTACCATGACCGCGCCCTGTGTGACTTAATGAACCGTAAAGTTCAGTGAATACGCTGTCTGTGCGTTCAACCAAGTCATGAGAAACGATTTGGCCAATAAATAAGTTAGCCGCTCGCATGGGACCTACGGTGTGAGAACTAGAAGGACCGATACCAATTTTAAATAAATCAAATACACTGACTGCCATGATGATAAAATGCAAACATGAGAAAACTCACATTATATAGCAGAATTGAATGTCCGTTGTGTGAACATGCAGCGGAAATGTTAGAACAAAAAGGCATCGCTTTTGTTGAGCAAGACATCGAAGAAAAAGATGAATGGATACGTTTGTACCATGTGCGCATACCTGTGTTGAGCAATGGTGAAGCAGAATTGAACTGGCCTTTCACCGCGGAAGAAGCTGAGGGTCTGCTGTAATGGCCAAAGTCAAAACACAGTACGTTTGCAACGAATGTGGCAACGTCAGCACCAAATGGGCAGGGCAATGCAGTGCATGTAAGGAATGGAACTGCATGGACGAGGTCAAAGTCCAACCCACCAGTGGTGTAGCCAAGACCAACCGCTACGCCAATTATTCTGGTGATGTGGCGATTCAAAAGCTGGGCAAGGTCAGTACCGAAAAACAACTGCGCTCAACCACGCACATCAATGAACTAGACCGAGTCTTGGGTGGTGGCTTGGTACCTGGTTCTGTGATCTTACTCGGTGGTGATCCGGGTATCGGTAAATCGACCTTGTTACTTCAAGTTTCGGCACAAATTGCCACTTCGATCAATCCCTTGTATGTCACCGGTGAGGAATCCTTGTCACAAATCGCCATGCGCGCGCGGCGCTTGAGCTTGAATGTGGATGATTTGGACTGCATGGCAGAAACATCGGTGGAATCCATCATTGCGACCACGGTGAGTAAACAACCAGATTTAGTGGTCATCGATTCGATTCAAACGCTGTTCAGTGAGCAGTTGACCTCAATTCCGGGTTCGGTATCACAAGTCAAAGAATCCGCCGCGCAATTGGTGCGCATGGCGAAACAAAGCCGCATCACCGTCATCTTGGTCGGCCACGTGACCAAAGACGGCTCGATTGCTGGCCCCAGAATTTTAGAGCACATGGTGGACACCGTGTTGTATTTCGAAAGTGATGGCAACTCACGTTACCGTGTGCTGCGTGCCTTGAAAAACCGTTTTGGTGCGGTCAATGAAATTGGCGTCTTCGCCATGACCGAAACCGGTGTCAAAGAAGTTGAAAATCCATCGGCCATCTTCTTAAGTGAACACCAAGCCGAAAAACCCGGTTCAGTGGTGATGGTGACACGCGAAGGCACGCGACCTTTATTGGTCGAGATTCAAGCCTTGGTCGATCAAAGCCCATTGGGCAATCCAAGGCGTTTGTCAGTCGGTTTAGAACACAATCGCTTGGCGATGTTACTGGCGGTATTGCACCGCATGTGTCAATTGGCCATTCACGACCATGACGTGTTTTTGAACGCCGTTGGTGGCATGAAAATCACCGAAACCGCCGCGGACTTGGCGATCATCATTGCGATCGTTTCCAGCTTCAAAAACCGCTACCTGCCCAAAGACACCATAGTTTTCGGCGAAGTCGGCTTAACCGGCGAAGTCAGACCGGTACACAACGGCGAAGACCGCCTCAAAGAAGCCGCCCACCACGGCTTCAAAACCGCCATTGTCCCAAAAGGCAATGCCGGCAAATGGGTGAAAAACCTTGATATTAAAATCATAACAGTAGATCAAGTCAGTCAGGTCTTGGATTTGGTTTGAGTTTCTCCGAAGATTCCCACAGCTCGTCACACCGGCGAAGGCCGGTGTCTAGGTATTTTGAACGTACTTTGTTGTTCTATTCAGGTATTACTAATACTGAATGATCACTTTAATTGCCTGGATGCCGACCTGCGTCGGCATGACGCATCATAGATTGTCACATCAACAAGACAACCCCACAGCTCGTCACACCGGCGATGGCCGGTGTCTAGGTGTTTTGAACGTACTTTGTTGTTCTATTCGGGTATTACGAATACTGAATGATCACTGTAATTGCCTGGATGCCCCTACGTCGGCATGTCTGTTTGTCGCTGAAGGTGGAATATCCGAAGATAGTGTATGATGATAAAGTTCAGGTAAATTCATGCAAGGAGGTAGAAAGTGAAAGAGCCCGCAGTTTATATATTGGCCAGTCAACGGAATGGTACTTTGTATATTGGTGTGACCAGTAACCTTGTCAAACGCATATATGAGCATAAAAATGATTTGGTTGAAGGGTTTACCAAAAAATATGCTGTTCACACTCTGGTCTATTTTGAGCCGCACATGAGTATGGAAGCTGCCATCACAAGAGAAAAGCGTTTGAAAGAATGGAGAAGGGCTTGGAAAATAAGGTTGATTGAAGAGCAGAATCCGAATTGGCGGGATTTGTATTTTGACTTGGTTTAACGCTAAGCTGCGGTCACACTGGTGGAGGCCGGTACCCCGCATCTCGTCACACCGGCGTAGGCCGGTGTCTAAGTGTTTTGAATGAGGTTGTCGTTTTGTTTGGGTGTGACAGAAACTGAGTGATCATTGTAATTGCCTGGATGCCGACCTGCGTCGGCATGACTTTTCTGGAGTCGTCACACCGGCGGCGGCCGGTGTCTAAGTGTTTTAAGCGGACTTTTGGGTTCTATTAGGGTGTTACGAATACTGAAAGATCACTGTAATTTCCTGGATGCCGACCTGCTTCGGCATGACTTTTCTGGAGTCGTCACACCGGCGGCGGCCAGTGTCTAGGTGTTTTAAGCGGACTTTTGGGTTCTATTAGGGTGTTACGAATACTGAATGATCACTGTAATTGCCTGGATGCCGACCTGCGTCGGCATGACGCATCATAGATTGTCACATCAACAAGACAACCCCACAGCTCGTCACACCGGCGATGGCCGGTGTCTAGGGTTTTAATTGAACTTTTGTGTTCAGCTTTGGCAATTCATGTTGTGATTCGTACCTGTTTAATGATTATAATGCGTGTTTAATAAGTTGTTAGATTTTTGTGATGGGAACAGATATTCACGGCTACATTGAGGCCAACTGTCAGGTAGTTACTGACGAAGACTATTGGCAAAAAGCTATTGAGCTGGGCCTGCTGCTGGAAAGAAATTACCAATTGTTTGGGTAGCTTTTCGGCGTTCGGAGTGCACCCTCAATTGCAGGCATAGCCGCAAGCAGGGGCATTCCAGCAGACACATCTCACCCGGAAGAGTTTGGCCCGGTGCCATCTGGTTTGTGGGGCCATACTTGGGTCACTTGGAGCGAAATAGCTGCTTTTTTGGAAAGCTTTCCCTCTGAGAAAATTCCTCAAGGGCGGTCTTTCGCTTTTGAGGGTATGCGTTTGTTATCAAGTATTTGTGGGGGCGGTAATGTTCGCATGGTCGTGCAGTTTGACAATTGAACCCGCTAAAAATCTAACATCGCGTTGCAGCGGGACACTTGCTCCGCAGCTTCGCTGCTCCACAAGTGCCCTGAACGCGGGCGTTACAAATAAATTAAAAACAGGAGAGTGATATGTCAGATTGCATTTCAATTTTTTTTGATGCTTGGGAAATTGAGGCAGGTGAACTTCGACTTGCCAAAATAAAAAGTGCTGTGACTGAATCTGTGCAGTACGACGATCCTCGCACCCCAGAAACAGTCAATGGAGTCGCGGCTTTGAATAACTATGTCGGCATGTTCAGTGAAAATGCGCCCGGTTGGTCAGCGAAGGTTATTAAAAGTGACACGATTGCTGTTGTCACTCGTGTCACTGTCGCTTTCAGTGGAAAAGGTCCCGATGGATATGATCAAGTTCAACTTGGTCAATATTTTGTCGAAAAAGACGGAGACCTGGTGTCCCGAATGGTGGGTTTTGTTGGTACAGGTGAGCAAAATTAAATACGCCCACAGGCTTTCGCTGCGCCCAGACTGCGACAGTGGGGTGCCAAGATGAAACGCGGCTTGGTTTTGGTGGTTGGTTTGTTGTTACTTGCGGCTGTATCTGAAGCACGCATCAGGCAATTGTCCTTGAGCATGGACATCAGTGTCTATTTGGCGCACCATGACTTGAGGTTTAATGAAAAAGCCTTGAGTAAAAGGTGGTTGAAAAAACAAATCAAGTGTCACTTTGATGAAAATAAAAAAGGTTGTCGTAGGTTGCCGCTGTTGTTGCGCATGTATGTTGCAGCAGAACCGAGTTTAAAGAAGCGCAAAGCCTATGCTTATAAAATCAAAGATAGACTGAAGTACAGCGAGCGCAAGTTCGAAGAAATGGCTTGGTTTTTGTATTTGTATTGTGATGACTCAAGTTTAAAGCATCTTTTGAGTGATTATCATTTGGACAGGATAAAACAAAAGTATGTGGAAGTGGTGATTTTGAGTTCAGCAAAAATCATTGAAAATTTAAAGTCTGAAGATGAGAAAGTGGTGGAGCAAGCGCTTTCAGTTTTATCAAAGCATCCACAGAATGTTGAAATGGCGCCTGATGTTTTTGATTCATTGGTTCAAATCAGTGTTAACCCAACGTTTAAAAGGAAAGTAAAATTTTATGCTTCAAGTTACTTGCATGATATGGGCTATTGGGTTTCATATGGCGAGGATGAGCAAGGCAAGTTCACTTTTGGAAAAATAACTGTTCACAGTGGTAGACCTTATCTTACTGGTTATTTGGCTTCTGCACCCAAGTCAAGGGTATGGCAGTATCATGCTCAAAATTTAACTTCAACGGGTTCGATCGAAAAAGATTTCAGTGACTCTCATTTGGTTAATTTGATGGGCAAACTCAAGCCGAATATAACTGAAGACAAAAAGAAACTGGCTTGGATTAAAAACAGTGAAACTTATAAAAAATCCGCTCCCAGCTTGAAGTTCATTGTGGGAAATCAATTTTTCATGAACAGAAATGAATCAGAGGGAATGTACCATTTAAAACAGGCCTTTAAAGAAGGTAACAATGCCATGAAATCTGCCATTGTGGCAAAGTTTAATGAACATTTTCCTGTTGATAGAAATTTTTGGCAGGAGCTGATGGATAAAAGTACGGTTGCTGAACGGGTTATGATTGAAAGGAATAAAAAGCAGTGGGATATTAATGTGGATCGGCTATGAATCAGGCTTTAATAATTCTTTAAGTAAGGGTGGTAGGGCTACCAAAAGTAGGCGCTTTAAGCGAGCTACGAGCAGCCCAGCAGTTTTACTGTACTGCGTGAGATCCGTTCGACTCGCTGAGTCTCACTTAGGATGAAGTACATTATCATGGAAGACTGGCTTGTCATCAAATGAAAATACAGCCCGAATGCTTGGTTAATCAACGCGCTGCTCAGTATCACACTCCCTCCAAATGGCATTAATAACTCGTGATGCGTACATTCATTTTTAATAAGTCAAACAAAACAAACTTAACCATTCTGCATGTTTATTCAGTATTTGTACTTGCGTTTCGTACCGTTTGAAGGTGCTTTGGGATGTTTTCAAGTTGGTTTATACCAAAAAGTTATCACACATTAGAAAAAGTTATTTGACAAAAAAGAACAGCTTATCTCAAACCCTTGTTTGTCATTTAATTTTGTGGTGTAATTCGCACCGTTTAGAGAGTAATCACTGAGCGTGTGCTGGGCTGAAGCAATAAAAATTCAATCAATTTGAAGCCTGGGTTCAAAATAAAAGAGAGGAGATTTAAATGAAGTATAAGGCAACTTATGCGGCCATGTTATTGGCCATGGGTGGTTCATCATATGCAGAGCGTATGATTGTGAAACACAACAGCAATGGTAATGGGTTAAAGAACGGTCACCAAGTATTAGTAGAAGGTGATGGTTGGTTTGCTGTTGAGTTAGATGAGAATGGCAAAAACAACATGCGAGGCAAAAGTGGCTTCAAAGGCATGGAAGTCGATGCCAAAAGATTCCCTTTAGGTATTTATAATGATGATGCCGGCAATCCTGATTTACAACAGCTCACGCCTTATGCAGTATATCAGTCACAAGCCGATCAATTGAACTTACAATCGGGTCAAAAAGTTTGTGTGATAGATTCAGGTTTAGATTCGAGTAACAGTGATTTCAACTGGGGTGCCATCACGGGTTCAAATGATCCAGGTACGGGTAACTGGAATCAACACGGTGGACCACATGGTACACACGTAGCGGGTACCATTGGTGCCGCTGATAATAATCGTGGTGTAGTCGGCATGGCGCCGGGTGTTCCTATGCACATCGTTAAAGTGTTCAATGAATCGGGTTGGGGTTATTCATCTGATTTGGCCCATGCAGCAGACAAATGTGCTGACGCGGGTGCGAACATCATTTCTATGAGTTTGGGTGGCGGTGGTGCTAACTCAACTGAAGAAAATGCTTTTGATCAATTTGTTGCCAACGGTGGTTTGGTTGTGGCAGCGGCAGGTAATGACGGTAACTCGGTTCGTTCATACCCAGCGGGTTATTCATCTGTGATGATGGTTGGTGCCAATGATTCAGACAATAACATTGCTGATTTTTCTCAGTATCCAAGTTGTGAAGTAGGCAAAGGGAAAAGAAAGCGTTTTGATGAAACCATTTGTGTCGAAGTAACTGCCGGTGGTGTGGGTACTTTATCAACATATCCAGCAGGAATGGCCACTGTGGCTTCATTGACTGCTGACGGTATGGGCGTGGCATCTTCTGCCATGGAAAATACAGGTTCAGTATCAGGTGCAACTTATTATATGGGCACCGCTGAAGCGACTGACTCAGGTGCGTCAGGAAAAATTTGTATGATAGACCGTGGTAACATTTCTTTCCACGACAAAGTGGCCAACTGCCAATCTTCAGGTGGTGTGGGTGCTGTGATCATTAACAATGAATCTGGTATGTTGTATGCCACATTGGGTGAAACCAACAGCACATCTATCCCAGCAGCTGGTGCGGCTTTAGAAGACAGAACCTTTTTATTAGGTACGTCTCAAGCAAGCATTGCGATTGGTGCGGGTGATTACGGTTATATGGACGGCACATCTATGGCCACACCAGCTGTGTCTGGTGTCGCTGCATTGGTTTGGTCAAACCATCCTGACTGTACAGGTGAAGACATCCGTGCAGCCTTGAAAGCATCCGCTGCAGATTCGGGTGCATCAGGTCATGATGTTTACTTCGGTTATGGTATTGTGAAAGCCAAAGATGCCAGTGATTATCTGGATGCCAACAGCTGTGACGGTGGAACAACTGAGCCACCAGCAGGCGACATGACATTGTCAGGTAACCGCAGTAAAGGTAACCGCCAAGCAAACTTGTCATGGTCAGGTGCGACCACATCTAATGTTGACATTTATATCAACGGTTCTTTAGATGGCAGCACAGCCAATGACGGTTCAGCCAGCTTCAGCATCAGCAAGAACGCGAGCTACACATTCCAAGTGTGTGAAGATGGTTCAACCACAGAATGTACCAATGTGATTAATTTGTAATTGGGTCATTCAAGCATAAAGAAAGCCTCGCAGTTGCGGGGCTTTTTTTTGGCTTAATTTTCTCTAAAGCCTTCAAGGTAAAGCAAACTGCTGATAAGTTTGAGTGATCACTTGGCTATATCAGAATGCATTTGTGTGTACTAGGGGGGTAATGTTGAGCTTACAACTGGATTGTTATAGGTGCTTTCGGCTCACATCTGGTTCTCTCAGTATGAGGTGGGGAGTTTGTTTATGACCCGCAAAAAATACAGTTTTTGAATCAACTGCAAACTGTGCTGGCTGATTCTGAATAACATTTCATTTGTGGACTCATTCCAAACCAAGAGCGGTATTTGGCGCTGATGTGTTTTGTACCTGTTTTTTGGTATTGGATGGTTACCGTTTGCATGGGGCCAATGGTGGATATGTTGGCACTGTGAGCTTGTAGGTCTTGTATGCCTGATAAAGCAATCACGTTTTTTGTAACGGGTGCGGTTGGATCATCATTTAACAGCATCGGCATGATGCTGGCAATGTAGAAAATAACAAAGGCCAAGCAAATTTTATTGAGCGTGTTTTTCATGGTGTATGGTGGTTATGAGCTGATTATTATTCTGCCATGAACAACTCGGTATTGTCAATTGTTGCTTATTTTTCATGATAACACCAATGCCAAGGTTCGTAGATGATGCCGTCGGGGTTATTTTTGGGATAACTTAGGTGGAAATTGAAGCGCAAGGCATTTTTTTGTAACCAGTCGAAAGCGGCGCTGTTTTCGAAATGCTCTTCTAAGGTTTCGAACCCTGGCGTGGACAGGTCAACGGCACGGCCAGTGTGGTGTTCAGAATGTCCTGGGGCTGTGTTAACAGATAAAATATTTTCTATGTTTTGCCCATGATTTAATTTTTTCTGGATCAGTCCTGCTTGGTATTTCGGGCTGCGGTAGGCTGAAACCAGCTGTAATATCACACCTTCCTCATTGCCGGCCTGTTGCATGCTTTGCCACGCTTTAGCGGCTACTGGTGTGAGTTTGGCCGAACGGTTAAAAACATCGGGACCACATTCTGTCAATTGACAAGCTGATGGGTGGTAGCTTGTGGTCAAATGCTGTGTATCAATGCCTAAAGCTTGGTTCAAACTCAGGTAATGTGGTGATGGCAGTTTGCCTTGCCACAGCATGTTTTGATCCGTTTCGATAAAACCCAATTGCTTTAAAAACGTCAGGCTGTGTGGGTCATGGGGTTGTATGGCTTGAATCGTTTGTCCTGTTTGGGTTTGCAGCCAAGCGCAGGCGGCTTCGGTGGCGATGCCCAGGTTTTTCGCTGTTTCAATAAGTTCAATGGTGAACATGTCGTGCAGAAAGCCCAGTTGTCCTAATGTACTGCCATCATGGTCGTTGATGGACCACAGCGACGGTGTGTTTGGTGTTAATGTCAATCGTTCGGTTTTAATCATAGCTATTCTTAATCTTTGTTGAGCTTGGCTTTGTTGAGCTTGGCTTTGGCTTGTTCCCAGTTTTGACCATCAAAAGTTTCAATTTGCCAGTCTTCTTTTTTGAAGCCAGTGACACAGTGGGCATTGATGCTCCAACTGTCAGGGTGAGAGCGGGGTTGGTAGAATGATTTAACGCCACATTGTGAGCAAAACAAATGTTCTGCCTTTTGCGTATTAAAACGGTAACTGATTAAGTTGTTTTTATCAGTATGCAGCACAAAATTTTCATGTTTGGCCATCATGTGTAAATGTCCGGTCATGCTACACAAGGTGCAATTACAATTTAAGAGTGTTTGTTTGGGGTCAACCTGTGCAATGAAGCGAACAGCACCACAATGGCAGCCACCGGTGACCTGAATTGTGGTATTCGCGATTGTGCCTTGATTTTTAGTAATTTCAATCATATATCAGCTCTCATTGTGGGATAATACCGCGTTTTTTAATTTCTTTACAGGATAAAAAGATGAACTTTTTGATTTCAGATGCGATGGCACAGTCAGGTGCTCAGCAACAAAGCGATCCAATGATCACATTATTTTTCATGGTGGGTATTTTTGCTGTGATGTATTTCTTGATGATACGTCCTCAACAAAAACGCATGAAAGCACACCAAGAGATGGTCAATGCATTGGGTGTGGGTGATGAAGTCATTACCAATGGTGGCACTTTAGGTAAGATTACCCATGTAGATGAAACTTTTGCAAAAGTTGAAATCGCAGAAAACACCGAAGTACATGTTCAAAGAAGTGCGATTGCCAAAGTGTTGCCAAAAGGCACCATTAAATCATTGAAATAAAGAGAGGATTTCATGAACCGTTACCCGATGTGGAAATATGTGCTGATACTGGTCATTGTGGCCATGGGCGCATTGTACGCTTTGCCGAACATTTACGGACAAAGCCCTGTGGTGCAAATCACCACTGACAAAGGTGAGGCTGTTTCAGAAGAACGCTTTGCTGATATAGAAAAAGCGTTAGATGATGCTGGTTTGGATCACAGCAGTATTGCGTTGGATAGCGGTTCAGCCATTGTCAAGTTCAATGATTTGGATGCACAGCGTAAAGCGCAAGACGTGTTAAAAACAGCTTTGCCCAACTACAATACTGCGATGAACTTGAAACCCAATGTGCCAGAATGGTTGGCTGATTTGGGTGGTTCTGCCATGAACTTAGGTTTGGACTTGCGTGGTGGTGTGCATTTCTTGTTAGAAGTGGACATGCAGGAAGCCGGCGAAAACAAACAAAAGCAATTGCGTTCTGATGCCACGGCTTTGTTGATCAAAGAAAAAATCCCTAAAAAGCGAATCACTTGGATAGGCAATAACTTAAAAATCACTTTCAAATCTGCTGACGTGGTTGAAAAAGCCTATGACAAATTACGTAAAGATTTGACTGAGTTGAATTTCAGATATGAAACAGGTGATGAAAATGTGGTTATCGGTGAGTTAACTGATGCCACGTTGAAAGCCATAAAAGACAATGCCTTGGAGCAAAACTTAACCACACTTAGAACACGAGTGAATGAAATTGGTGTGGCAGAGCCGATTGTTCAGCGTCAAGGTGCAGATCGCATTGTGGTTCAATTGCCTGGTATTCAGGACACCACGGCTGCGAAGAATATTTTGGATGCCACTGCGACTTTGGAATACCGTGCCACTGATATGGAAAACAATGCTTTGCAGGCAGCTAACTCAGGGCGTGCTCCGATAGGTTCTACCTTATATTATGACCGTGATGGGCGACCAGTATTGGTTAAAGATCGCATCATTGCCACGGGTAATCAGTTGGTCGATGCGCAGGCCACTTTCGACAGTCAATCAGGAACCCCTGCTGTTTCTGTTAAATTGAACAGCATCGGTGCTTCTCGCATGTTGGAATTCACCAAAAACAATTTAGATAAATTGATGGCGGTTGTTTTCAAAGAGCGCATTCCTTTGGGCAAAGATGAAAACGGTGTGATGAAATACCGTGATAAAGCGGAAGTGATTTCAAATGCCAGCATCAATGATGTCTTTTCAAACAGCTTCCAAACCACCGGGTTAGATTCTCCTCAAGAAGCAACGCAATTGGCCTTGTTACTCAGGGCAGGTGCATTGGCCGCACCTGTTCAAATCGTTGAAGAGCGTACCATTGGGCCTTCTTTAGGTCAGGATAACATCGACAAAGGTGTGATGTCAGTTCAAATCGGTTTGGCTTTTGTTTTGGTCTTTATGTTGATTTATTACCGCATGTTTGGTGTGATTGCTAACATTGCCTTAACCTTGAATATTGTGTTGATGGTGGCGATGTTGTCGTTGTTTGGCGCCACATTAACTTTACCTGGCATTGCTGGTATTGTGTTGACGGTGGGTATGGCAGTGGATGCCAATGTATTGATTTTTGAGCGTATTAAAGAGGAACTGAAGGGGGGTAACACCATTCAAGGCAGTATCAAGTCTGGATATGACAAAGCATTTTCTACCATTGCTGATGCGAACGTAACGACGTTCATCGCAGCGATAGTATTGTTCGCTTTTGGTACAGGCCCTATTAAAGGTTTTGCTGTGACTTTGAGTATTGGTATCATTACCTCTATGTTCACAGCCATTATGGTTTCTCGCGCGCTGGTCAATTTGATCTATGGCGGTAAGAAAAAACTACAGTCGATTGCGATTTAAGGAGTTGAAGATGAATTTTTTAGCTAATATCAAATACGATTTCATGGGCAAGCGAAAAATCGCCATGGTTTTTTCTTTGACTTTGATTCTATTGTCTTTGGGTGCATTGGTTACCCGCGGTTTGAATTTCGGTTTAGATTTCACTGGTGGTACGGTTGTTGTTGTACATTTTGATAGCAGTGTAGAGGCGCCAGCAATTCGTGACTCATTGCATCAGAAAGGCTTTGCCGATGCTGTGGTGAAAAACTTTGGTTCAAGTAAAGACATTGAAATTACTTTGCCGCCTTATGAAGTGGCAGAAGCTGATGCTGACGCTGATCAAGCTGCTACAGAGAGTGGGTCCGATGAAGCCAAGTTGAGCAATGAAATATTGACCGTGTTACAACAAGTGGACTCATCAGCCCGCATCAGTAAGGCAGATTTTGTGGGTTCGCAAGTGGGTGATGAGCTGGTAGAGCAAGGCTCTTTGGCCATGCTGTATGCCATCATCGGCATTCTGATGTATGTGACCTTCCGTTTTGAATGGCGCTTTTCATTGGGTGCTGTGGCGGCGTTGGTTCATGATGTGGTGATTACTGCGGGTATCTTTTCAGCTTTTCAGGTTGAATTTGATTTGACGGTGTTGGCGGCCTTGCTGGCGGTGATCGGTTATTCCTTGAATGATACGATTGTTGTGTTTGATCGTGTGCGTGAAAATTTCCGCGCCATTCGCAAAACGCCACCCGCTGAAGTGATGAATATTTCGATTGGACAGACTTTATCGCGTACGGTAATCACCTCGTTAACAACCATGCTGGTGCTGATTGCCTTGTATGTGTTTGGTGGTGCTTTGATTAACAGTTTCGCTTTTGCTCTAATCATTGGCGTGGTTGTAGGTACTTATTCATCAATCTTCGTCGCCAGTACAACAACATTGGCATTAGGTATTAGCCGAGAAGACTTGATACCTGTAGAGAAAGAAGGTGCTGATTTAAGTCACATTCCTTGATTTAAATACAGTTGATTTCAGAAAAGCCCCACGCAAGAATGCTGGGGCTTTTTTTTTGCTTAAAATCATTAAATTTTGTGTTTTTCATTATCTTTGTAACAAAAGCAATGCTTCGGCGTTTTAGATGCAAATACCATGGCTGTTTAACGATTTGATTAATTTAATATTTGGAGAATGTAATGAAAAATTTAATGATTTTAGGGCTGTTTTTATTTTGTGCGATGGTTTCAGCAAAAGACCTGCAAAGTGAACTAGATGATGTGTTAGGTGTTGAACCAGAAGTTCGCATCAATTTAGGTGCAGGCATGCTGGGTTTAGCACAATTGTTCGCGAAGGATGATGAAGAAGCTTCAAAAGTTTTATCTGGTTTAAAGGGTTTACAGGTAACGGTTTATGAGTTGGAAGATGACCATGACGCTGCTGAAGATGTGTCATTATGGCTCAAGTCTAAGGCCAAGTCGTTGTCTCGTAAGGGAATGGAAGAGATTGTTAGGGTTATGGAAGATGATGAGCAAGTACACATCTTTGCTAAAATTGATGGTAAATTGTTGTCAGATTTAACCTTGATGGTTTATGAAGCGGGTAGTGAGTTTGTGTATATCACAATGGATGGTGAAATTGATTTTAATGACATTCAAGACATCACAGGTAATTTTGATATAGATATTGATGGTTTGGATAATATTCAAGTGAAACTGTAATTACAAATCGAGCAACTAAAAAAGGGCGAAATTATCGCCCTTTTTTAATGTCCGAATCTTTGCTTTTGCTGTGATTAATTATAAATGTTTTTTAATTGTGCAGCTATCCAAGCTGAGTTGTTTAAATTACCAGCTATTATTTGTTCATTTTCTTTGTAATTTCTGCCGGCTTTGAAGTCTAAGCATTGGCCGCTGGCTTCATGAATCAAAAGTTCAATGGCCGCTGTTTTGAAATGAGAAAGCCCCGATTGCCAGTAGGCATCCGCCTTCCCCGCAGCGACATAGGCAAGGTCGAGTAATGGACAGCCCAAAGATCTGACATCAATCACTTGTTTGCTCAGATTTTTCAATGCCAATAAATGTGGTGCCAATGGTTTGCCATTTTCAGGTTTGTTAGTGAGTACAACGCATTGTTGAGGCTCTAAATCTTTGTTAAAACGAATCCTGTGTTGGTTGAAGAAACTGCCACTGCCCTTTACGGCATTAGCGATGTCGTCAGTAACAGGGTTGTAGATGACGGTTTCTTTGCACTTGCCTTTTTCGAACAAAGTAACCGACATAGCACAATGTGGAATGTTATAAAGCAGGTTGATGGCACCATCTAAAGGAACGATTTGCCAAACGCGATCTGCATTTTTATTTTCGGTTAATGACTTGTCTTCTGTTTGGATGTCATCTTCTGGGTAAGCTTTTTTTAAGGTGAAATAAAGCTCAGTCAATCCGGCTTCTTCTGCTTTTTCGACAAAGCCATTGGCTACTTTCTTATTAACCGAAAGTAGTTCGTTTTTTTGAATGACTTGTTCTATGGCCTTGCCGGCATTCATGACGGCTTTTTTAGCGATGTTGAGTTCTGGTGATGACATGATGTTGATGTTAAATAGCGAACCGCGTATGATAGCAAATTTTGACCACTGAATATACATGGAAAGACTCAATCGCATCAGTTTTGCGCTGTTAAATACTTCGCACGCCGGAAACATTGGTGCCGCAGCTCGTGCGATGAAAGTGATGGGTATGTCAGACCTGCGTTTAATGACACCCAATGATTACCCCAGTGCAGAAGCCACAGCACGTGCATCAGGTGCAGATGATGTGTTGTATCATGCCACTGTTGTCGAAAATGTAGATCAAGCCATAGCAGACAGCACATTGGTGATGGGCACCAGTGCCAGAACCCGCGGTATGGACATTCCAGTGATTGGCATGCGTGAAGCGGCTGAATTGTTAACACAACATGCGGTTAAAGGTCGTGCTTCTTTGTTATTTGGTAAAGAGCGCTATGGCATGACCAACGAAGAAATGCAACGCTGTCACTATTTAGTTAATTTTCCAGCCAATCCTGAATATTCATCTCTTAACTTGGCCTCGGCGGTTCAGTTGGCAGCATATGAGCTGCGCATGCAATGTTTATTAACACAAGATGTTGTTGATGTTGAAAAGGAGGATGTGCCTTTTGCAACCATGGAAAAGATGGACAGTTTTTACCAACATTTGTTTGGTGTGCTTGCACGTGTGGAGTTCATGAAAGGTGAGAACAGTAAGTCATTAGAAGAGAAGTTTCGCATGATGTTTAACCGTTTACGCATCGAAAGACATGAGATGGATATCTTGCGTGGTATGCTCAGTGCCATCAATAAAAACTTGCCAAGTGAAAAAAAATAACTTTTTTTAAAAATGCGCTTGACAGTTTTCACTATAAGAGTAAAATGCCCACTCCTTGTTCAGCAAGGTAACACATTCCCCGATAGCTCAGCTGGTAGAGCGGATGACTGTTAATCATTAGGTCGGCGGTTCAATCCCGTCTCGGGGAGCCATACTCCCAAAAAAAGCCGCTTTTTGCGGCTTTTTTTTATGCCTGAAATTTGTTGCATATCATAAATTTACTTAACTGTTTATCCATTTCATTATCTATAAACGAGCTTTCAAAATTAAAAAAGGTTTTTCTACTATATAGTGAAGAATCAAGCTGAAAATAACTGTTAGACCGATATATATAAGTGCAAAAGTGCTTGCGTGAACCCAGGCTTCTTCACTGAATATATAGGCTATATGAAGTCGGTAAGTCCAAGGTAAAACAGCATAATGGGTTAAGTAAAGTGCGTATGAAAGAACGGAAACTATCCTCAGGAATCGGCCGGTCAAGCACTTTAAATACGTTATGCCTGAATGGGTGGTAACATGCCAAACAATCAATCCAAAGCAAGTGACCATAATTAAATGCATTAAATTAACCCACTGCCAATCAGTGGTTTGATATAAATTTGTAAAGCATGTGATTACTATGATCAATAAGATCGAAAAAATCAGCCAATAGGCATTTAACAAAGATGATTTTAGCCAAAATGTTCTTATTTGGTACTGTCTTCTTTGGCATAACAGGGCAACAATGACGCCCATTAAAATTGACGTGATGGCAAAATGAAAGGGTGCTCGAAATTGTGTAAAGAAAGTGATGTAATTTGTGATGTTTTCGGATTGGTAAATGAGTATGGCTTTTGTTGCATTCAGTAATAGAATGACCGTCACCAGAATCAGTAAGCCTTTTTTGTGTGAAATGCGTTTCAAAAATAACAATAAAAAAGGCGCTAATAAGTAAAATTTTTCTTCTGTTGCGAGTGACCAAAGCGGAACGAGCACAGTGGTTCCAATATAGTCTTGAAGGAATGCCAAGTGTATCACGTAATCTAAAAATCCTGCTGTGGTGTGATGATAAGGGGTCAGCTTTAAAGCAACCAACAACAGCATCGCATAGTACAGAGGAAATGTGCGTAGAACCCTTTTCAAAGCATAGCGTGAGGGTGATGGTTTGTGTTCTTGAGAGGAGTTTAAGTGGTGGAAAATCAAATAACCACTGAGAACAAAGAATAAGTCAACACCCAACCAACCATTGAACATAATACGCTGTATTAAATCAGAAAATAAATGATTAAAATATGAGCCGTGGTGTTCGCGATAAAAAGTGGCGAAGTGAAAATACAAAACCATGATGATTGCCAAAGCTCTAAGCCCGTCAAGTTCTGGGATTTTACCGGGTTTTGAGCCGATTTTAATGTAGTTATAAAACCTTTTAAGCACAGAATTTTGGTTTGAGTTTGTGATTAAAGTTTTGTTACATTTTGGCATATTGTTTTGAATTGTCCGCAGATCGGTGCTGATAATACTAACGCAAAGTGGGTTGTACTGAAAGTCTGAATTTGGTTCTGTTTTGGTGAATGTCGATAAAGATTGATGATGTTTGACAGTTAATAAAAGAAGTCTTTCGTATTTAATGTGAATGGGGTAGCTAATTAGTTTATTAATTGAAGCCACAGCGGCCTTTTTGAATGAAATCTTACGATGCTTCATGTAAAATAGCCCGCTTTGTTAAATTTAATGAATCATTAGGAATAAATATGGCTTTTGAAGAGTACGATGATTACGAACAAGAACAGCTGGTTAAAGAATGGCTGAAAAACAACACATTGACTATTGTCTTAGGCATCGCTTTAGGAATTGGCGGGCTTTGGGGTTATGGACAATGGCAAAACAGTCAGGCTGAAAAATTACAAGCTGGTGCTACAGAGTACCAACAAATTGCTCAAGTTGTTGAATTGGGTGAATTATCAGAAGCCACTCAAATGGTTGATGACTATGAAGCAGAATTTGGTGGTAATTTGTTTGCAATTAAAGCCAGAATGTTATTGGCCGCTCAGCTAGTAGAGAAAGACCAATTGTCTGAAGCAAAGATGCAGTATGACGCTATTATTGCCAGCAAGCCTGATCAAGTGATGGCTGAACTGGCGTATTTGCGTTCTGCCAGATTGTCAGTTTCTTTAGGTGAGTTGGATCAAGCAGAATCACTGTTAACTAACGTACAGTCGGTGGCTTATAAAACTGTGGTAGAAGAGATCAAGGGTGATTTGTTTTTAGCTCGTGGAGATTCAGAAGCAGCAAAAGGAGCTTATCAGTTGGCTTTGAATGACGGTGAAGGCTATTCAGGTCGCCAAATCGTTGAAATGAAATTGGCTAACGTCAAATAACCTAACATACATGGGTGTTTACATGAAAAAATTGACTTTAATTGGCCTGTTGTTGAGTTTGTTGGCATGTTCTGACAAAAATGACATCAAACCCAATGAATTAACAGACATCAACCGCAAAGGTGCAGTGAATGTCAAATGGACTAAAAAGTTGGACAAGTCGGATAAGGCCTTTGGTTACCGATTGATTCCGGCCTTGACAAAAGGTCAATTGTTCGTGGCGACCCAGTCAGGGAAGGTTGTGGCTTTGGATGCCAATACAGGTGCTCAAAACTGGCAACAAGATTTGGGTGTTGAAATTTCAGCAGGTCCAGGGATCAGTGACACAGTTTTGGCTGTGGCTACGCCTGAAGGTGTCGTGGTTGTTCTTGATTTGGATACGGGTTCAACCTTGTGGCAAGCACAAGTAACTTCAGAAGTATTGAGTCCACCTGTGATTGATCGCAATAAAGTGGTTGTGCGTACACAGGATGGAAGGGTTTATGGCTTTGATATTCAATCTGGCGAACGTGATTGGGTTTTTGATACCAATATTCCTAATTTAACATTGCGTGGAAATTCTACACCGATTGCACGAGGTGGTCGTTTATATGTGGGATTTGATAATGGCAAAGTGGCCGCATTAGATATTGAAGATGGATCTGTGACTTGGGTACAGGATGTCGTTAAAAACCAAGGTAAAACTGAAATTGATCGGATTGCTGATATTGATGGAGACATCGATGTGGTTGCTACTGATTTATACATTGCCAGTGCCGCTGATAAAACCATGTCTGTTGCTACAGAGTCTGGTCGTGTGTTGTGGAGTCAAAATCTGGGTTCAGTGACAGGTGTGACGGTTTCAAGGCGTTCATTGTATTTGTCAGATAATGAATCAGTGGTTCATCAATTGAATCGTGCAGACGGTACGCAAGGTTGGTCACAAGACAGCTTAAAGCACAGGGAATTAACCAAGCCAAGTTTTTACTTGGGCGATTTAATGGTTGGTGACTTTGAAGGTTATGTTCATGTATTAGACGGTAACACAGGCGACATTGTCAGTCGTTTTCGTGCAGGAAGCAGTGGCTTCTATCATTCACCTTTGGTGGTTGGTGATGTGGCTTACAGTTACAATTTTGATGGCACGTTAACTGCCTTTTCTTTCCAAGAGTAATCATGACACCCACCATTGCCATTGTTGGTCGGCCCAATGTGGGTAAGTCCACTTTGTTTAACGCTTTAACTCAAACGCGCGATGCTTTGGTGGCGGATTTACCTGGATTGACAAGAGATCGCCAATATGGTGATGCTGATTTAGAAGGCATGAAAGCCACGTTAATTGATACCGGTGGGATGTTTGGAGATGAAGGCGATTTAACTGAGCTTATGGACGACCAAATTGTCCAAGCCATGGAAGAAGCGCATATCGTGTTGTTTGTGGTGAGTGTCAAAGATGGATTGATGGCACATGATGAGTTGATACTTGATCGAATCAGACAGTCACAGAAGGATATATTATTACTCGCAAATAAAGCAGAAGGAATGGTTAATGAGATGGCTTTGGCTGACTTTTACCAGCTGGGTATCACTGAAATGTTGGCTGCCAGTTCTGCTCACCGTAAAGGCTTAACTGAGCTGAAACTATTTATTAAGTCTTATTTTGAAGCCCAAGCGGAATTTACCGAAATCCCAGAGTTGATAGATCATGGTCCTAAAGTGGCGATGATTGGCAGGCCTAATGTGGGTAAATCAACGTTAGTTAATCGATTATTGCGTGAAGACCGTGTTTTGGCATTCGATATGCCGGGTACAACGCGTGACAGTATCAGTTTACCAATGACTTGGGATGATGCGCCTTATACCTTAATCGATACTGCGGGTGTCAGAAGGCGCTCTAAGGTTGATGAAGGCATTGAAAAGTTCAGTATTTTAAAAACCATTGAATCGATAGAATTGGCAGAGGTTTGTGCGCTGTTGATAGATGCTCAAGAAGGCATCACTGATCAAGATTTGCATTTGCTTGGTTTGATTGCATATAAAGCCAAACCTGTGGTGTTGGTGATAAATAAGTGGGATAACTTAGACGAAGAGCACCGTGCCTATGTAAAAGAAAAGTTGCATTTAAAAATGCAAGCTTTTGAATGGGTGCCTTTGTTATTCATATCGGCTTTGCATGGTTCAGGCTTACGCGTTTTAATGGAGCGTATTGACTTGATCATGGAGCGTGCCAATCAAGAATTGACGGCCAATCAATTAACCAATGTGTTGAGTGAAGCATACCGTGCTCATCAACCGCCATTGGTGCAAGGTTTAAGTTCTCAGTTGAAGTATGCCCATTCAGGTGGTCTGCACCCAATGAGGATAGTTGTACACGGCAAACGAACCACCAAGCTTCCTATGGCCTATAAGCGCTATTTGGAAAACACCTTTCGAAAAGCTTTTGACCTCAAGGGCGTTCCCATTGTATTGAAATTCAGCGATGCAAAAAATCCATATAAGGATAAAAAGAATCCAGCCAAGCAATTTCCTTCAAAACGAAAAAAAATCAAGCCTAGCAGGCATCATAATCGTTAAAGCTTAATTGATTTTTGGTGTTTTAATGTAAAATGCCAGTCATGAGTTATCCAAAATCAGTTACCTTTACCCAGGCCAGAAAGTTCATTGCTGAGCTGGCAACCTCATCACCCGTTGATGCCATCAGTTTGCCATTGAATCAAGTGGTGGGTCGTTTACTACAAGAGGATGTGGCCGCAGCCATTGATGTCCCCGCATGGGATTGTTCAAGGGTTGATGGCTATGCCTTTGCCATGTCGTCTATGCGGCAATCAGAGCATGAAAAGCTACCCGTTAAAGATGCCATACACGCGGGAACTGACGCTACTGACGTGAGTTCTCTAAAATATGCACACCCGATTATGACCGGCGCCATGCTGCCAGTAGGGGCAGACAGTATCGTCATGAAGGAACACGCCACTGTTACCAGTGATCATGATTTGAAATTGAATCAGCGTGTTGAAAAAGGGGCGTATATTAGGCGCAAGGGTGATGATTTAAAAGTGGGTCAATTGGTGATCAAAAAAGGCCGCAGGTTACGCCCAGAAGATGTCGGGTTGTTGGCTTCTGTTGGTGTTGCCAAAGTAAAAGTAAACGCCATGCCTAAGGTGCTTTTGATTTTGACTGGTGATGAATTGGTGTCGCCAGGAAATGATTGCGAACCTGGTCAAATATATGACGCCAATTCGTTTATGTTACGTGACTTATTACTTCAAATGGGGTGTGAGGTAGTTGCAGTAAAGCGATTAAAGGATAACCGAAAGCATGTCAGCCAAGTTTTTAAAAAGCTGAAAGACAAGCCTATTGATGTGGTTATATCAGTCGGTGGCGTGTCAATGGGTGATAAAGATTATATTCCTTCGGTGTTGTCAGAAGAAGGCCGAATTGTATTTCATAAAACAGGAATTAAACCCGGGTTTCCCATGCTGTTTGGCCAATTAGGTCAGGCCATGTATTTTGGTCTACCTGGCAACCCAGTTTCTGCTTATACCACCTTATGCCAATTTATTTGGCCTGCATTGCGTGTGATGGCTGGTGAGGCAGAAATGGGTAATTTAAACTGGCGTGGAAAGATCACTCATGATGTGAGCAAATCACATTTTAGGCGAGAGTTTATGAGGGGTTATTATGTTCAAAGTTTTGATGGTTCTATAGATGTAACTGTCTGTGGTGCACAACAGTCCAGTCGCATCAAATCATTAACAGAAGCCAACTGTTTTATTGTATTGGATGAGTCACAACAAGATGTGGTTTCAGGTGAGTTGGTTCGCATCCAGCCTTTTCACCAATTCAATGTGATGTCATGACTTGGCAATGTGACGTTCAACAGGCATGGGCTTGGTCTCAAGATGCATCAAACGTCTTGATTGATGTGAGAAGTATTGAAGATCGAATTTCAACAGGAATGCCAAAGGGTGCCATTTTTAAACATTGGTCAGACCTTCGCGAAGATTTAGATAGTTTGATTACTGCGCATCAAAAAATTTTGGTGATTTGTGCCGTTGGGCAGGAGAGTTTGGATTTTTGTCACCAGTTAAACAACCCTGCTTTAGAGGGGAAATTGTATTCTGTTGAGGCTGGGTTTGATGGTTGGTTTATGGAGGACCTTCCAGTTACACATTGTGATGCTACTGAGGAACGACAGCGATATGATCGCCAAATGCGGTTAAAAGGGTTTGGCCAAGCAGGTCAAGATAAGTTGTCGGCAAGTCATGTGTTGATTGTAGGAGTGGGTGGTTTGGGCGTTCCGTCACTTCAGTATTTAGCTGCTGCTGGTGTAGGCGAGATCACAATCATTGACGACGATGTGGTTTCTTTAAGTAATTTGCCACGACAAGTGATTTTTGAATCTGATCAAATTGGAAAACCCAAAGTGACTGCAGCTAAATCTTGGGTGGAAAAACAAAATCCAGGTGTGAAAGTGAACGCAATTAACCAGCGTTTAAGTCAGCTTAATGCACCGTTGTTGCTTGAGACAGTGGATCTGATATTGGATTGTAGTGATAATTTTCAAACCCGTCTGACCATTAATCAAAATTGTATGAAGTTAAGCAAACCATGGATATTTGCTGCCATTACTGATTTTGAATTCCAATTGAGCTTTTTTGATGCAACAGATATCCAAGCACCTTGTTTTTGTTGTTTATTTCCTGAAGTTGATGCCCGCCAAGACAGACAATGTGACACTTTGGGTGTTTTAGGCACAACACCAGGTGTGGCAGGCATTTTACAAGCGAATGAAAGCTTGAAGTATTTGTTGTCTTTGACTGAGCCATTGAAAGGAAAGCTCTTAATTCAAAATTTACTAACACATCAATCAAAGGTGATAAAATACCGCGCCAGAACAGATTGTCCACATCACAGGAATTAAAAATGACTGAAGCAAAAATACTAGATGGAAAAGCCGTATCTTTAGCGCTACAAAAAAGCATAGCTGAAAAAATTGCTGCACGGGTAGCTCAAGGGCATGCTGCTCCGGGCTTGGCAGTGGTTTTAGTGGGTGATGATGAAGCTTCAAAGGTCTACGTTAATAATAAAATTAAGGCTTGTGAAAGAACTGGAATTAGGTCGAGGGCACATTTTCTTCCCAGGCAAACATCAGCGAAAGAACTGTATGCTTTGGTCGATGATTTGAATAATGACCCTGAGGTGCATGGTATTTTAGTTCAATTGCCTCTCCCTGAACACATGGATGAAGCGGAGGTTACAAATCGTATTGATCCGAATAAAGATGTGGATGGTTTTCATGCCAGAAATGTGGGCCATTTGGCTTTGCGTCAGCCTGGTTTACGGCCGTGCACGCCACGAGGTGTTATGACACTGCTTAATCACTATCAATTGGATCCTAAGGGAAAGCATTGTGTGGTGGTTGGTGCATCTAATATTGTTGGTCGACCCTTGATGTTGGAGTTGCTGTATGCGGGAGGTACCGTAACATGTTGCCATCGGTTTACAAAAGACTTGGCACAGCATGTAGGTGCTGCTGATATGTTGTTTGTGGCAGTAGGTAAACAAGGTATTGTTGACGCTTCTTGGATAAAGTCAGGTGCAGTAGTTATCGATATTGGAATTAATAGGAAGCCAGAAGGCGGTATTTGCGGAGACATTGTTTTTGATGTGGCTTCAAAACTAGCTTCAAGTATCACGCCTGTACCAGGTGGAATAGGTCCAATGACTGTAGCTACATTGATGCAAAATACATACGAAGCCAGTTTGTAAATAGTTATAAAGCAAAAAACAACACGCTACCGAGGTGTTGTTTTTTTTATGCAGCGTCTTTATTCAATGGTTTTACGTTTGCTCTGGATCATCCTTATCGACATTGTTTTCAGTTTCGTTTTTACTTGATGGCGTAGATTGGTTCTCAATGTCGTCTTTATCGGCTTCAATTTTTTTGGCTATGGCTGACATGGCGCGTTCAAAAATTGGAACTTGTTGTAATATTCGGGCGATTTCAATCCGAAAATCATTGGCCAATTCATCTACGCTTTTGTCTGTAACTTTGACGCCTCTAGAGTTCACAAAGAGTAGTTTGTTACTGATTGGACTGATCCATGACAGCTTGGCTCTCAGGTTTTTATTTTCGTCTTCTTCGGCCAAAAACTCTATCCATTCACCGGTTTGAATGCTACTGGCGGCTTCATAATGCTGATCTTTGATGTGTTTGACTTCTTTATCTTGCGGGTTGATGGTTCTGTTTTTTATAAAGTGAACAATTTCAGCCTCTTCTTCGCCGTCTTCTGGTTCTTTGAGAATGGCTTCTTTCGCCGAAATCAATTCTATGTCTTTTTTTTCCGGGTTGAGTCCATTAATTTGCAATAACAGTTCAAACAGTTCTATGCGTATTTTTTTGATGCTGGCTTCATCAAATGCAACCATTTTTAATCCGTAACCCAGTTTTTCACAGACATGTGAAATCTGTGCATTGGTTGCTGGTTTAGACTTGTTTTTGATGCTGACATAAATCAGCATGTCGATAAACTTGATGTTCTTTTCTAGAATTTCAGGTTCGTCTTGATGGCGTAAATGTGTTAAAACCAGAACATTGGCCCAAGAATTCAATAGCAAATCAGTGATCATTTTAGGCAAGGTAAAATTCTTCATTTTAGCCTTTAAAATTTCTGCAGTATTTTCCTTGGCACGAAAGATTCGTTCTTGCCCCAATGCTTTTTCTGAAGTTCTTTTTTCTAAAACATGACTGCGTTTTTCAGATTTTTGGTGGAAAGCTTCGAAGTCGTCAATCAATGATTCAAAATTTATTTCACCTTGATGGTTTTCTAATATATGCTGAATGATAGATTCAATTTTGTTGATAAAGTGTCCACGCTTGTCATTCTCTTCACTCCATCCAATAGAGGCCGTGGCAACAGTATCTAACAGCTTGCGGGCATTGTTTTCTTTATTTGAAAACAGGTTCCTGTCTTTCAATGCCAAGTGTAAGTATGGAATCTGGAGTTTGGCGAGTAATACCTGTATTTTGTCTGGTAAATTTCGATCATCAACCAAAAATTGAAACAACATGGATATCAGGTCTATGGTGTCCTCATCTTTTTGTTTGACTACTTTGTTCTCGCCATCAGTGTCCATGCTTTTAAGCTTGTTGATTAACTGGTCTTTGATTTCTGTTGGGCTCAGGCCTGCTTGTTGAAGACTTAAACTTTTTAATTCATCCAGTTGAAGCAAATTCAATGCGTTGTGAACAACACTGGGATCAAATACTGGCATGCTACTCGGTTGAACCGGGTGTCTGTTGCTCAATACAGAAATGATGTTTTCATATTGAGAATCTGGGACATAAACTTGTTGATAGCCTTGTGTAGGGTTGTTAGGTTCAGTCAGGTCATGTTGGTATGGGTTGTCTTGTATGTTTGTTTGATTACTGGCGTGCTCTGTTGTTTGATTTTGAGAAAGAGGTTGACCAGAATTGCGCCTTCCATTGCCAACTTTGAATTTAATATCAGGGTAAATGCCTTGTTTAATCAAATGGTCGTTGATGTCTTGGTAAATTTGATTTAGGTTGACGATCAGGGCGCGTTCATACATCTTGAGCATGATGAGTTTAACAGTAACATCTATTGTCAAATGCTCTAAAGACTGGGAAAAAGAATGAACAGTGACGTTGGGTGAGACAGGTATGTCATCTATTTTGATTTCTGTTCCTCCTGCCAGTAATGTAAACCGTTTCTCTAGGGCAAACAAATGCTGATGGAGGCTTGTGTTGGCTTTGCCTACAATGTTGCTTATGGCTAATTTTTCATCTAGCTCTTCTTCTCCTACAAGAGATAAACTGTCTTCAAGCGATTGGCTTTGTTTATTATCTTGTTGGAAATAATCAAACTGTCCTTTTTTAAACTTTTTGAAGACAGATTGAATGTTCTCTGAAAACTTTCTGACCATCAGCTCTTTTTTCTTGCGCACTTCACGCATGGCATCAAAATAATGCGTCTGTTTTTCGTTGTTCTCTGCTTTTTCTGCTAAATCAAATAAAGCGTCGTCAAGCTGGTCATAATATTGTTGAATGATAGGTTTCAGGCCACGCAGGAAGATTTTGTGGACATCCGGCAAGATTTGCCCAAGGTTGATGCTTTTACCGTTACTGTTTTTGATGTTGACGATGTTGTTGACGTCTGATTTATTCATCTTTTTTTTCTGCCCAACTTTTTTCCTGTTCCACTTGAGTGTAATACTTATTCATTATTCAGAGTGTGATTTGAGTCACAAGCCTAAGATTTATTGTTGAGGCCAATGGTATTGAACTGTGTATTTAATGGTTTCTTTACTTTCTGGCGGCAATTTGATTTCAAAGTTTATTCTGTCTGATTGTGTTTTTTTGTATTTATGGGTTGATGAAGAGACTTCCCAGTTGGACCAACGATACATCGGTTCAATGACTTGTACCGTCGTTTCATGAGGTTTTTGGTTAGATAGTTCGATTTCAAAAGTTTCCTTAAGGCCACTTTTTTCTGCTGTGAAGTCGGTTTGTTTTCTGTTTCCTGTCACGTCAAATGACTGACCTAATTTAAGCTCTAGCCTTTCGTTCTTAGGTGTGTGATCGATTGAATCTTCACCAATAAATTCTAAACTGCCGTCTTTAGCGTCTGAAACGTTAACACGAACCCTGCCTGCGGGTAAAGGTATGCCTAGTTGATTTTTTGGGCTATTTTCAAAATGCAAGCTGGCGGTAACATGGCCTTTGTTTTGGCGGTAATAATTACTGTGTGTGATTGGCTTGTGGTAATTGATTTGATCCAGGTTGGTGGCATTGTAGGTCAGTATTTTTTTACATTGTATGTTGTTGATTGGATTGATTAATGGGACTTGCTTGGTTGAATGGTTGGGCAAGTCAACCCAGTGAGGTAATCGGTACATGTGGTATTCAAACAAAGCTTCACTGGTCATGTCACTTTCAGCAAATTGCTTAGCGCCAGTTGCTCGAATGTTTTGTGGTTGTTGCGTGGTTCTGTTGACATCTCCAGCAATTAACTTGAGTTGGCTGTTTTTAAAGTCACCTCCTGATTTGTTGACAATAGAAACCCAGGCAGATAGATCCATGTAACAACCTGAATCACTTTCATTCAAAGTGATGTTGTAATCTGACCACCACGTCATGCCTTGGCTTTGATAACTGACGGTGACGGGATGCAAGCCAGACAGTTGAGAATCGATTTGCCAGACCAAGGTTGGGCGAGTTAACAGGCCTTCTGGGAGGGCGTTAAAGGTGATGTGATTCCAGGCATTGATTGTTTTTATGGTTTCGTTGCCTTGCTTGATGATCAGGCCACCTTGCGTGCTCAGTAATGTGCCTGTGGTATTTACACTGGTGTCGCCTAAGTTGTGGTTGATGGTAATAGACTCCCCAATATACTTTTGTAATAGCTTGTTGTTATCGACCAAGTCAAATTGATAATTTTGGTCAATGATGGATATTTTGTTTTGGTCGTTGTCGTTGAGTTTTAAAGAGACGGTTGTGGGGTCAATAAATTCAGTTACATCATCAAAAAAAAGTTGAGATTTGCCTTTTTTGAATTTCAGTTCTTTGTGCTGCCTGATCATGGCAAAGCCTGGAATGTTGTGCGGGTTTTGAAGTTGATTTGGGTGTAAGGCGCCATGTTGATTGTTCGAATAGATTGAGATGTTAGTATTTTCTTTTTCAGACATGGCATGAATTCCAGTGGTTGCTGTAAGGGATAGTATGATTGTGAAGGTGTTGAGCAGTTTCATAAATTAGTCAGTAAAAAATTCTCTTGTGAATGTGTGTGATAAGGCTTGATTGCTGCTCGATTTGGCAGAAATTTTAAAATTGATACTTTCTTCGTTGTTCATCCTGAACAGTCCCAAATAATAAATGCTGCCATCATTTTCTTTGATTGTTTTAATTTCAATTGTTTTTTGTTGCCCCAATATATTTTGGGCCTCAATCGTGACGGCGGCTTCGATGGCAGAGGCTGGTGTTAGCTCGGTGTCGATGACTGTTATGCTGACAATACCGCGGCTTTTTGAGCGTTTAATTTGGTAGTTGGTTGCAACCTTTGAGTCTAAAAAAGTACTTGGAAAAGTATTGTAGTGGAGTTCCAAGTGACCTTTTGTAACCTTTTGTTCAGCAAAGGTTGGCTGCAATGATGTGATTGATATAAGTATTAAAACCAAAAGGAATTTCATGGTAACGTCACGAGTTTTAATCATATTAATATAACATAGGTGTGTTAAAAAGGCATAAAAAAAGCCGGTTGATTATCAACCGGCTTCCTTCAGTAAACTGATTAACTATTAAACCAATTCTTTGATAGTCTCACCTAAGAAAGTTGGAGACTTAACAGTTCGAACACCTGCAGCTTCAAGTGCTTCATACTTGGCTTGGGCTGTACCCATGCCGCCCGCAACAATAGCGCCAGCATGGCCCATGCGCTTTCCAGCTGGAGCAGTTACACCTGCTATGTATGAAACAACAGGTTTCGTCACGTGTTTTTTAATGAACTCAGCCGCTTCTTCTTCAGCAGAACCGCCAATCTCGCCGACCATGATGATGCCTTCCGTTTGGTCATCATCTTGGAATAAGCGTAAACAATCAATAAAGTTAGTGCCTTGGATGGGGTCGCCACCAATGCCAATGCAGGTTGATTGCCCTAAGCCAACAGATGTGGTTTGGTGAACGGCTTCATATGTTAGTGTGCCTGAGCGAGAAACAATGCCGATGCGGCCAGGTTGGTGAATGGCTGCTGGCATGATACCAATTTTACATTCGCCTGGTGTGATCACGCCTGGACAGTTTGGCCCTACCATGACAACATCAGGGTTGGCGTCCAAAACAGTTCGTACGCGCATCATGTCAAGAACAGGGATGCCTTCAGTTATGGTTACAATGGTTTTGATGCCAGCGTCAACAGCTTCTAAAATCGCGTCAGCAGCAAATGGTGGTGGAACGAAAATAACTGATGCATTTGCACCAGTTTCATTAACACCGTCTTCTACTGTGTTGAATACAGGGCGGTCTAAATGATTGCTGCCACCTTTGCCAGGTGTCACGCCACCGACCAAGTTGGTACCATAATCAATGGCTTGTTCGCTGTGGAATGTGCCTTGTGCGCCGGTGAAGCCTTGAACCAATAATCTGGTGTCTTTGTTTACTAATACACTCATGTTTATGCTCCTACTGCGGCAACGGCTTTATTCGCTGCGTCATCTAAATTATCTGCTGAAATAACGGCCAAATCACTGTCATTCAGGATTTGTTTGCCTTTCTCGACGTTGGTGCCTTCTAAGCGAACCACGATAGGCACTTCTACACCGACTTCTTTGATGGCCGAAATGATACCATCAGCAATCAGGTCACAGCGCACGATACCACCAAAAATATTAACCAAAATCGATTTAACGTTGGGGTCAGATAAAATGATTTTGAATGCAATGGCAACACGTTCTGCTGTTGCTCCGCCACCCACGTCTAAAAAGTTAGCTGGTTCACCACCTTTGAGTTTGATTACGTCCATGGTTGCCATGGCTAAACCTGCACCATTAACCATACATGCAATATTGCCATCCAGCTTGATGTAGTTTAATTCGTGCTCGTGTGCTTTGGCTTCAGCAGGGTCTTCTTGTGAGATGTCGCGCAATGCTTCTAAGTCTTTATGGCGATAAGCTGCATTGTCATCTGAATCAATTTTGGCATCCAGTGCCACAACATCTTGCTTGTCATCAATAATTAAAGGGTTGATTTCAATTAATGACAAATCCAAATCAATGAACATTTTATGCATTTGCATCATGATATGTGATAGCTGTCTGACTTGTTTACTTGTCAAACCCATAGCAAAGCCAGCTTTTCGACAAGCGTAAGGGAATAAACCTTCGTTGTTGTTTACTGTTATGGTGTGGATTTTTTCAGGGTTGGTTTTCGCCACTTCTTCAATTTCTACACCACCTTCAGCTGAAACTACGAACGACAAACATTTGTTGGCGCGGTCAACCAGTAAACTCAGGTACAATTCCTTTTCAATTTCTGCTGCTTCTGTAATCAAAACTTCATTGACTGGTAGCGCCATGCCACCTGTTTGGTAGGTTTGAATGGTCATGCCAATCATGTCAGAAGCGTATTGTTTTACTTCGTCCAAAGTTTTGGCTAATTTAACGCCGCCCGCTTTACCGCGGCCGCCAGCGTGAACTTGGGCTTTTACAACCCACATGTCACAATTTAATGATTTGGCTGCTGCCACTGCTTCTTCAACAGTTCGGGCAACTTGACCTTGGGGTACTGGGATATTGTACTGCGTGAAAAGGTCTTTGGCCTGGTATTCGTGGAAATTCATACGCTGTTCCTGTAAATAAAATTCGGCCGCTATTTTAGCTGAAAGGACTGGTCTTGTGGTGTGTTAATTGTCATGGATTGAGAATGATTTGTCATAAAATGGCTTGATTTGTGATGATTTAGTTTGGTTGTGGAGTTTATTGGGGATTGATGGTGTTGCTGATAGGGGTTAAAAACTGTAATGAAGATAAATTATTAGGATTGCTTGCATAAAATAAATTTTGCGGTTAAAGATTCTGTTTTTTATTGTATTTGTGAACCTCGACACGTTTGCGTATAAAATTGTTTATATGATGATTGTTTTCAACATGACAGTAGATGTAATGTTTGATAAAATTGTGTAAAAGATTCGGCTAAATGCTTGTCATTGGTCGAAAATGTATTTAAAGTATTGCAGAGTAAAAAGACTGAGGAGTCAATGATGAATAGGTTGGCTTTGGAGAGAATTTGGAAAGGGTAATGGTGTTTAAGTGGTAATAAACGGTGTTTTAAGAAGGCTGGTGCAAGCAGAGTTGCTGACGATGGAAGATGCAACTGAGGCTGATGCTGATGCCAAAAAGAAAAAAATTCCACTGTTCCGTTACTTGGTGGACAATAAATTGGCAGATGCAGCTATTGTGGCTAATGCGGCTTCAATAGAATATGGTGTTCCAATCATTGATGTTGAAGCAGTTGATCACACGACAATTCCAGCTGATGTCATTGATACCAAGCTCCTGGAAAAACACCAGGTATTGCCTTTGTTTCAGCGAGGGAAAAAACTATTCGTTGGAATAGCTGACCCTACGAATGCTAGAGTATTAGATGAAGTTCGTTTCAACGCCAATTTGTCAGTTGAACCGATATTGGTGCGTCAGGATCAGTTGGCAATGGCCATAGAAGAAGTGGTCCGTGAACAAGACTCTGTGATGGATGATTTGGGCGATGATGGCTTGGAAAATCTGGATTATGATGAGGGGGGCGCTGAAGAAGAGCAGGATGAAGATGAAACTGATACTGCTGATTCACCAGTAGTTAAATTGGTGAATAAAGTGTTATTGGATGCCATTAAGCGCGGGGCTTCAGACATTCATTTTGAGCCCTATGAAAAAATATATCGTGTCAGGTATAGAATCGATGGCATGTTGAAAACGGTCGCTAAACCACCTAAGAGTTTGGCTACCAAGATTGCTTCTCGTTTGAAGGTGGTTTCTAAATTAGACATTGCTGAAAAACGCATACCTCAAGATGGTCGTGTACAAATGAAGCTAGGGAAAGGTTCATTTGATTTTCGTTTGAGTACTTGTCCTACCTTATTTGGTGAGAAAGTAGTGATGCGTTTGCTGGATGCATCCGCTGCTCAAATGGGCATTGAAATGCTGGGTTATGAGGAAGAGCAAAAGAAATTATTTCTTGAGGCCATTCATAAGCCTTATGGAATGGTATTGGTTACTGGGCCAACAGGTTCTGGTAAAACAGTCTCTTTATATACGGCATTAAATATCCTGAATACAGATGATAGGAATATATCGACAGCAGAAGATCCAGTAGAAATTCGTGTCGCAGGCATTAATCAGGTGCAGCAAAATGCCAAACAAGGCATGACATTTCAGGCGGCGTTACGGTCTTTTTTGCGTCAGGATCCTGATATCATCATGGTTGGTGAGATTCGAGATTTGGAGACGGCTGAAATTGCCATTAAGGCGGCACAAACAGGACATATGGTGCTGTCAACTTTGCATACTAATAACGCACCAGAGACAGTGAGTCGCTTGATAAATATGGGTGTTCCAGCATTCAATGTGGTTTCTTCTGTTTCTATTATTATTGCTCAAAGGTTGGGGCGACGATTGTGCAAAGATTGTAAGAAGCCTACGGAGCTGACAAACGAGGCTTTGTTGGAGGCTGGATTCACAGATCAGGATTTAAGCGAGGCGACAATTTTTGATGCGGTTGGTTGTTCAAAATGCAATGAAGGCTATAAAGGTCGAGTGGGTATTTACGAAGTGATGCCGATGACTGACAATGTCAAAAGAATTATTTTAGAGGGAGGGAACTCCTTGGAAATTGCTGATCAAGCAGATAAAGACGGGATCAACAACCTCAGGCGGTCTGCATTAATTAAAGTTAAAGATGGCATCACCAGTTTGGTAGAGGCTAACAGGGTTACAGTGGATTAAATATTATGGCAAAAATAGCTGAAAATAGAAAGTTAGACGATTTACTGGTTTTTCAATGGGTGGGAGTTGATAAAATCGGCAAAAAAATGAAAGGAGACTTGCAGGCTAAAAACATTACATTGGCAAAAAATGAACTCAGAAGGCAGGGCATTCAAGTTAAAAAAATCAATAAAAAAGCCAAGCCACTTTTTTCAAGTGCAAAACCCATTAAGCCACAAGATATCTCTTTATTCAGTAGGCAGTTGGCCACCATGATGGAGTCAGGTGTGCCTATGGTGCAAGCTTTCGAAATTATTGAAGGCGGTCAGGCCAACCCTAAGATGGCAAAGCTGATCAACGATGTTAAGACCGAAATTCAATCGGGTTCGACTTTGGCTGACTCTTTGGGTAAGCATCCGCTATATTTTGATGAATTGTATTGTAATTTGGTTGCTGCGGGTGAAAAAGCAGGTGTGCTTGACGAATTACTGGATACCATCGCCACCTACAAAGAACGAACTGAAGAAATTAAAGGAAAAATTAAAAAAGCCATGTTTTATCCAATGGCAGTTTTATTTGTTGCTTTAGGTGTAACCATTCTGTTGTTGGTTAAAGTTGTTCCTGCATTTCAAGAGATGTTTCAAGGCTTTGGTGCTGACTTACCCGGGTTGACGTTGGCTGTTGTTTCGGCGTCTAAATACATGCAGGCAAACTGGTATGTGGTTGTAGGTGTTATAGCTGGAATCGTAATTGGCTTTAGTCAGGCTAAAAAAAGATCTATAAAGTTTGCTCACTTCCTCGATAGACTATCACTGAAAATACCTATTGTGGGTGGGATATTATATGATGCGGCTGTGGCTAGATATGCCAGAACGTTGTCCACTACTTTTAAAGCAGGTGTTCCATTGGTGGAAGGGTTGGATACAGTTTCGGGTGCAGTTGGTAATGTGGTTTTTAGAGATGCTGTTTTGAAAGTGAAAGATGATGTATCTACTGGTCATCAGTTGCAGTTGGCAATGAGTCAAACTGGTTTGTTCCCTCATATGGTGGTGCAAATGGCTGCGATTGGTGAGGAGTCCGGTAATTTAGACGCCATGCTAGGTAAAAGCGCGGACTATTATGAAAATGAAGTGGCTAATGCAGTTGACGCGTTGAGTAGTTTGTTAGAGCCAATAGTCATGGTGTTGGTAGGCGGATTGGTTGGGGTGATGGTTGTTGCCATGTACCTTCCAATCTTTAAAATGGCATCTGTGTTTTAAAAAATTATGCAATTTTCTGAAGTTATAGCAGCCAATCCATGGCTGCTTTTTTTATCTATTTTTATATTGGGTTTGGTTGTAGGAAGCTTTTTAAATGTTGTGATTCTGCGATACCCAGAAATTTTAAAATATAGTTGGGAAAAGGAGTGTGCTGAGTACTTAGAAAAACCATTCAAAAAAACCAAGCCTCCAGGGTTAATTTTATCAAGGTCTTATTGCCCTAAGTGCAAAAAACAGCTTCGGGCTTGGCATAATATTCCTTTGTTTAGTTTTCTGTTTTTAAAAGGTGCTTGTGGTTTTTGTAAGGAGCCTATTCCGTGGCGTTATCCTGTGGTTGAATTGTTGACGGGACTTCTGTCGTTGTTGTTGGCTTATTCTTATGGCTTCAGTTATCAATTGATTGCGGCATTAATCTTACTGTGGTTTTTGATTGCTATTACTGGAATTGATGTTGACACCTATTTAATTCCAGATCAGTTGAGTTTGACCCTGCTGTGGGTAGGGCTTTTTATCTCTCTGTTTGGTGTTTTTATTACTGTTGAAGAAGCGGTGGTGGGTGCATTGGTTGGCTATTTGTCCCTTTGGTTGGTTTTCTGGATTTTTAAGTTGGCTACTGGTAAAGAGGGCATGGGGTACGGTGACTTTAAGTTGTTAGCTGCTGGTGGTGCATGGTTGGGAGCTGAACCATTATTAATTGTATTGATTATGGCGTCTATCACAGGGTTGTTGGCAGCAGTTGTAGAAAAGTTTTTTGGAAATGGTAGTGGAAAGATTCCTTTTGGTCCCTATTTGTCTGCGGGTATTTTTATAACATTGCTGTTTGGCGGTGAGTTGTTAGAATGGTATTTACCTTAAGAAAAGATAGTTCTCAATTGTTGATTTGTTTAACAGGAGGTGTGGCTTCGGGTAAGACCGTTGTGTCGAATTGTTTTGCTGAAAATGGAGTTGATGTCATTGATACTGACATTTTATCAAGACGAGTGGTTGAGGTAGGTTCTGATGGGTTGTCTGAACTAGTCACTGCATTTGGTAGTCAGATCTTGGATTCAAATAATGCATTAAATAGATCTTATTTAAGGCGTTTGGTTTTTCAAGATAAGGAAAGTCTTTTGAAGCTTAATTCAATATTGCACCCCAGAATTAGGCATGAGTTGTTAAAGCAGCTCGATACGAGTACATCAAAAATAATTGTAGTCGTAGTCCCTTTGTATTCTGGTCAACAAGAATATGGTTTTTTTGATCGCGTTTGTGTAGTGGACGTGAGTGAGGATGTACAGTTGAGTCGATTAATGGAAAGGGATTCAATTGAAGTCAGGCTTGCTAAGGATATGGTTAATTCACAAATAAGCAGGAAGGCAAGGCTTGAACTGGGCAATGATGTTATTACAAATAATGGTAGTTTGAGCCAATTAAAGTTGAATGCGTTTGTAATGTTGGGAGCTTACACTTTAATGCATGATTATAATAATCAGGCTTGTCAGTAATGTAAAATAAGTTATAATGCGACATCTTTTGGTTGCTATCCACTTTCTGGGTATTGACCTACTTAATAAAGGGCCCTTAGCTCAGTTGGTTAGAGCATCCGACTCATAATCGGCAGGTCCCCCGTTCAAGTCGGGGAGGGCCCACCATCTATTTCTTTATTTTTAAATTCATTTTGGTAAGACGTGTCAGTTTTAATGATTTAGGTCATAGTGACGCAAATGGTCTCTTATATCAGATAATTATTCTCAATTACAAATAATCATTTTGTACTTTTTTTGTTAGATGCGATTAATTTTTGTTGTTTTTACTTGCTTTGGGGTAAAAATAAAATAATAATATATATTGATTATTCAGTACTTTAAGAGTTATTCTTGTAATGACTTCTTAAAATAGTTAAGGTACGTTAACGAAATGTGAGTGAAAACACAGATTTAAAACACTGAATTTAATGTAATAGTCAAATTATTGTGTCAGTTTTTAACGTTTCATGAATCAAATTAGAAAGAGAGAGAATCATTTTGCAATTGTTAGGTAGAAGCAAAGTTCAATTGGTAGGAGTTGATATCAGTTCCTCTGCAGTGAAGTTGTTACAGCTCAGTGGAAGCATTGGCAACATGAAAGTTGAACGATATGGTGTGGAGCCGTTGCCAGTTAATGCGGTGGTGGATAATAATATTGCTGAAGTAGATATGGTTTCTGCAGCAATCAGTAAACTATTTCACAAATCTGGTGTAAAGCTTAAGAATGTAGCGACGGCTGTTTCTGGTTCTGCTGTTATTACCAAAATCATTCAAATGCCTAGTGATTTGAATGAAGATGACTTGGAGCAGCAGCTTGCTTTAGATGCCAATCAGTTCATTCCATACCCAATAGATGAAGTCAATCTTGATTTTGCTGTTTTAGGGCCGGCAGATAACAGTCCCGAAATAAATAACATCTTGATTGCCAGTTCACGGTCTGAGAATGTAGATGTTTATTTAGAGGCATTTGAAGGTGCTGACTTAACGTTGAAGGTCGTTGATGTAGAGGCTTTTGCTATTGAGCGTTGTTTTGACATGATGAAGCCTGATTATGGAATTGAAGACGAGGAAGTTGTTGCGCTTTTTGATATTGGGGCAAATAAAACAACATTGCATGCCATGCACAAAGGTGTAGGCATCTATAACAGAGAGCAAGCTTTTGGAGGCAAACAGCTGACAGAAGAAATTATGCAAAGGTATGGATTGTCTTTTGAAGAGGCCGGACTTGCGAAAAGGCAAGGAGGTCTTCCAGACAGCTATGAATCAGAAGTGTTGCAGTCATTTAAAGATTCTGTTGTTCAACAAGTTAGCAGAGCGCTTCAATTCTTTTTTTCAGCTACAGAATTCAGTAATGTGGATCGTATAATGTTGGGTGGAGGATGTGCTGCTATAGAAGATATTGATCTACTAGTAGAAGAGCAAATTGGTGTACCTACATCAATTGTTAATCCTGTTCAAAATTTAAAACACTCTGCCAAAGTGAATAAAGAAGCGCTTAATTCAGATGCGCCTTCTTTGATGTCTGTGGTGGGCTTAGCAATGAGGAATTTTGACTGATGGTTAAGATTAATTTACTCCCATGGCGCGAGGAAAGACGCCAACAAATGACAAATGAATTTTATGTCATGCTGGTTGCAGGAATTATATTGGCTCTTTTGATTGCAGGGACAGCATATTATTATTTTGATCAAAGCATAAAGTTTCAAAATAAAAGAAATCAGTATATGACTGATGAAATTGCCAAATTAGATAGGCAAATTGCAGAGATAAAAGAGTTAGAGGCAAAAAAAGCCAGTTTAATTTCTAGGCAGCAAGTAATTGAAGAGTTACAAGCTAATAGAACGCAAATGGTTCACTTGTTCGATGAGTTGGTTAAAACAATACCTAACGGTGTTTTCTTGGAAAATATCAAGCAAAGTGGTGTTAGGTTGACTGTAGAGGGGTATGCACAATCATATGCTCGTATTTCTGATTATATGGATCAACTTAAAGCTTCGGATTGGTTTGCAGGGGTGGATGTTGTTTTGATTAAAAATGATGACACACTAACGTCACACGAACAAAAATTTAAACTCAGTGCTAACCTGACAAACCCTAATAAAAAGAAGAGTGACAGTAAAGTTGAGGAGGTTGATGCATAATGAATTTTTTTGATGAACTTCAAAGTTTAGATACAGCAAACTTAGGTGGAGCGCCAAACAGGGTTAAGGTATTTTTGATTATAGTATCAATGGTCGCCATTGTTGGTGGTGTATATTGGTTTGTAGTAAAAGATCAAAGAATACAACTTGAAGGGTTGAAAAAGAAAGAATTGGAGCATAAGCAAACTTTTTCCTATAAATACCAAAAAGCTGCGCAATTACCTGCCTATAAAAATCAACTTGAAGAAATGGAAGTTATTTTGAAGTCTATGCTTAGACAACTGCCAAGCAAAAATGAAATGTCAGATTTGATTGTAGACATATCTCAAACTGCGTTGGCCAGCGGTATAGAAAACGATTTGTTTCAACCAGGTTCTGAGACATTAAAAGATTTTTATGCGGAAAAACCAATAAGTTTGAAAATGAAAGGGAATTATCATGAGTTTGGTGCATTTGTAAGTGGTGTGGCATCTTTACCTCGTGTAGTTATATTAACGATGCATGATATATCGCTAAAACCACTGGGTGATTCTTTATCAGGTGGTAAGCTTCTATTAGAGGGGACAGCAAAAACATATCGTTACTTAGATGAAAATGAACAGGCAATGATGGATAGTGGCAGTAAATCTGGAGGGAACAAATAATGAAAAACCTTTTGATTGTTTTAATGCTTTTTATGTTGTCAGCTTGTGCTAATAACCTAGAAGATTTAAATCGTTTTATTGCCAATGAAAAAGCAAAGCCTGCAAAACCAATTGATCCATTGCCAGAAATCAAGCCAATGGAAGTGTTTGAGTACAATGCACAATCGAGTCGCGATCCATTTTCAAACGATCTTGAAGAGTCAGAAGATGAGCCTACAGAAGAGCAGATGGTTGCATTTGAGAATGGTCAGGGTCCTGATTTAACAAGGAGAAAAGAGTTTTTAGAGTCTTTTCCACTAGACAGTTTAATGATGGTTGGAACCTACCAACAAGAAGATGACTTTTGGGGTTTAGTTATAGACCCAGATGGAAATATTTGGCGTGTGGCAGTTGGTCATTTTGTTGGGCATAATTATGGTGAAATTGTTTCAATTGCTGAAAATGAAATTGTTATCAGTGAATGGATTAATGATGGATTAGGCGCTTGGCGTGAACGTGAAGCCGCTATGGCGTTAAAAGAAGAATGAGGGTAGTTGCATGAAAGGTAATATAAGAAGTTCTAAACAATATTTAAAAGGAAAGCATTATATGAAATGGTGTCTGTTGTTATGTGTTTTTATTGGTCAGGCAGCTGCTCAATCAGAAATTCAAGATGTTAATTTAAAAACTGGCGCGAATGGTGCGGTTGTAATTGATTTTGAATTTTCTGGTTCTGCAATCGAACCTGAGGTTTTTGTAACCAATGTGCCGTCAAGGGTTGCGCTTGATTTTTCAGGTACTGTTAACGCCTCTGGAAAAAGAAATTTGGCCATTGGTATTGGTGTGGCTAAGGGGCTTCGGATGGTTTCTACTGACTCGAAAACCAGGGCGGTTATCGATCTAATTTCTGCTGGTGAGCACAGTGTTTCAGTGACTGGTAATACAGTGTCTTTAACATTGTCTGGTAACAGAGCTTCAAACACCTCAAAGAAAGCTACAAACTCAGAAGTCAATTTAGTTGATTTTAGACGGGGGGAGTCTGGTCAAGGAGTAGTTCAACTTGGTTTTGATTCACCTAATGCTATAGTCAATTTGACTGAAAACAGTGAAAAAATAATGATTGAAATATTGGGAGCTACCTTGTCTGAGTCAATGGATAGAAAGCTCGATGTCATTGATTTTGCTACACCGGTTAGTTATGTAGATGCTCGTCAATCTGGTAGTAATGTTAAAGTTGAAATAGAAGCCAATGGTTTATATGATCATATGGCTTATCAAACTGGAAACCAATACACGTTAGAAATCACTGAAAAGGATGTGGAAGCTGTTGATCGATCGAAATTACTAGATAATGAGATAGAATATACAGGAAACCTTGTTTCATTTAATTTTATGGATGTTGAAGTTCGATCTGTAATTCAATTAATAGCAGATGCTTCACAGCTTAATATAGTTGTTGCCGATAATGTGCAAGGAAGTGTGACGCTTAGATTGCAGGGTGTTCCATGGGATCAGGCATTAGATATCGTTTTACAAAGCAAACAATTGGATAAAAGAAGAAGCGGTGATGTGATATGGATAGCACCAGCTTCTGAGATTGCACAAAGGGAACAAGAAGCGTTGGAGGCCTTAAGTAAAAAAGAAGAGTTGGAACCTTTGGATAATATATTTCTTCAAGTAAACTATGCTAAAGCCGAAGAGTTGGCCGCTTTAATTAGTGGAGATGTTCAAGGAGGAGGAGGCTCAGGGGGAGGTGAAAATAGTTTTTTATCAGACCGAGGATCAGTTACTTTCGATGAGCGTACAAATACTTTGTTAGTAAGCGATGTCCCTGATAGGTTAAAAGTCGTTCAACAATTGGTAGATTCTTTAGACCGCTCGGTTCAACAAGTACAAATAGAATCAAGAATTGTTGTTGCAACAGAAAAATTTGGAGATGAACTTGGTGTTCGTTTTGGAATAAACGGGTCTCATGAAGACCGTTACGGAAACATTATAAGCACGGGTGGGAGTGCTGCTGCTGTAGATAGGTTGAATAATGCAGCCTTAATAAATCGTTATACATCAGCAAGTGGTTCAGGAGTACCGACTGTCCAACCTGATTATTCTGAATTAAGCAATCCTATTGCTGGAGCTCCACTAGGTGAACGATTAAACATTAATTTGCCTACTGCTGCCTCTTCTGCCGGTCGATGGGCTGCTAGTATTTTAGCTGCGGATTTTTTATTAGATCTTGAATTATCAGCCTTAGAGACAGAAGACCGTGGTGAAGTGGTATCATCACCAAGGGTTATTACTGCAAATCAAACAGAAGCAGTTATAAAGCAAGGTGTACAAATTCCTTATGAACAAGCTACTTCTAGTGGAGCAACTAGTATTTCATTTAAAGATGCTGTATTGGCGTTGACTGTAACGCCATTGATTACCCCAGATGATCGTGTAGATTTAACTTTAAAAGTTGATCAAGATGCGATTGGTGAAGAAATTTCTACATCTCTCGGAGGTAGTGTTCCATCAATTGACACCAGATCAGTTCAAACTAGGGTGTTAGTCGAAAATGGACAAACAGTGGTTTTAGGTGGGATTTATGAGCAAGTAAGAAGAACGACACGCTCAAAAGTTCCAGTTTTAGGTGATATACCTGGGCTAGGCAATTTATTCAGAAACAAGGCAGTTCAAGATAATAAGGCTGAGTTATTGATTTTTGTAACCCCAACAATAATTAAAGAAAGTTTATAAATAAAAGAAAAGGTCAATTCTATGTTTAAATATACAAAACAAATAATTCTTTGCGGAATCTTCGGGCTGGTTTTGTCAGCATGTGGTGGTGGAAGTAGTGATTCTGGCGGTGCAAGTACTGGTCCGGCTGGTAAAAACTTAAAGATTACATTAACGCCAGTTGCACAAACGCTACCAGCAAATACAAATGACTTTCCTGTTACACTTGATTCACCGTTTTATACACAGGTAACAGTAAGGGTGACATTTGATAATGGTACTCCCATCCCAGATGGTACAGAAATTCATTTAACTACCTCTAATGTACAAGTGGCTCCAATTTCTACTTTAGATGACCCAGAAACAACTGACATCAATGAATTTACAACCATGTTTGGTACAATTTTTAATGAATCTGCAGGTGGTAATGGTACTTTCTTTATTCACTCAGGCTCTTTGACTGGTTCTGTTACTTTAACTGCTTCAGCTGTAGACCCTCAGACTGGTAGAACTTCCTTTAATAATTTAAATTATAATGTGACTCAAGGCCCCGAAGTTTTTGACCGCTTAACAATTGAGCCTCAAGCTACCACATTGCCTGCCAATGTATTTGGCTTAAGTCCCAGAGAGGCATTCGAAACGGTATATATGACTGAAGCCACTATATCTTTCAGAGACCCTTTAGGTAATTATGTTAACCCTCTTTCAGACGGTAATGAAGGTTCCACTGTTGGTGTTGCCGTTAGCAATACCAATGTAGCAGTATTTTCAACTTTAGACGATCCAGAAACTGAGCCTGATGACGACCCATTAACTGAAACTAATGAAATATTCGTATTGTTGGGTAGTGGTCCTGTTGATATGGTTGCAGGTCGAGGTACAATCTTTATTTGGGCATTTCAGCCTGGTACCGCTACTATAACTGTCAATGCTTTAGATCAATTTACAGGTGATACCATTAGCCAAACAGTTGATATCACAGTTCAATCCTCTAGTGGGAACGGTCCTGCGAGTATTGCAGTAGACAGCAGCGGTCACAGTTATATAAACGGTTCAGGAGGCAGTCAATCTCAATCTGTTCAAGTTTTTGTATCTGATGCAGATGGTCTTCCAGTAGCAAACCCAAACAACGCAAATAATATTCTGGTTGATATCACTACAGACGGGCCTAATAGCGGTGAATTTGTTTCAACCACAAATGCCCAAGGTCTTCCAATGCAGGGTACTTCTGTTAAATTGTCATCAGCTAATGGTGTTGGTTCTTTGGCATTACACAGTGGTAACAATCCAAATACTGTTGTTATGACAGTAACCACGGACAGAGCAGATAACAATGTAGATAATGGATTACAAGATCCAATAACGGCCACTAATAATTTTGTAATCAGTGACGGTATTTTGTTTGGTTTAGACATCACAATTCCTGACTTACAAAACTTCTTCGTTAACGGTGTGACTGACTTGAATTTAGCTGCAGGGTCAGGTCAACTTGACGGTACATATACAATGGGTGTAAGTGTTATAGGTACTGATAAAGGTGGTAACCCAGCATTGCCTCAAACGATTCAATTTGGATTGATTGACAGTCCATTAGATGGTTTCCCTCAAGATGGTCATGGTGTTTTTGCAATATCTGGTATAGATGGCGACCCACAAGAAGGAGGTAATCAATTTACTTCTCAGTCTGCTAGGTTTTTTGATGATGCTAACGGTGTTCAAGCTGGTGATACATTGTTAGTTTGGGGTGAAGACATTCACGGTAATGAAGATCTAGAAAGTTCTTCTACTGTCCAAACAGTTAATTCACAAACAAGATTGACAATCAGCGAAAGATTCAACAGAAATGATTTAACTGGCTCCATTATCAATGACATGGATATCTTTCCATATGCAGTTGGTCGTGCGTTAGACGGTAATATCGAAGCCTCAGCAACATTAGGTGATAACGGTGTTGCAACTACATATATGAATTTTCCGGTATCTAAATTAGGTAAGCTATCTGCAATATATGCAAAAGGTATAGGTGAAACCATCAATGGTGTAACCAGAACCGTGACTGATGTAGAAACTGTTGTTTACCCAGGCTTAGGGTCTGTAGGTGGAACAGATTTGCGTGCTGAGTTAATTGCATACCCATCATTAATCCCAGCAAACCAAGATGCTTATGTAACAGCATGTACTTATGATGCTGCAGGTCATCCTTTACAGGGTAGAACAATATCTTGGGCATTCTCAGGTGAAGGGTCTGGTTCAATTGATGGTCAATCGGGTTCTGGTGTAATGAACAACCGTACAGGCTCTGATGGTTGTGCAACAGGTATAGCAAGAGTCGCAGGCTTTATCACGCAAAGTGATGACTCTGGTTTTGTATTTGGGTCGGGAAGTTTGACATGTGTTGATGAAGATACTGATATTTGTGTTAGAGTGGCTAATCCTGGTGCAGGTTACCTTACTGCAAGCCCAAGTTCTGTAACTGCAAGCGGAAATATCAACATTGAATTGTTCCTGTTTGGTGGTGATGGTATTGGTATAGGAGGAGCAGCATTGGTTGCTGAGTGTGACTCTTCAGGAGGTATCCTTCAAGTGGCCTCTGCTCCTACTACAACTAATGACAATGGAATTTCCAATGCATTAATATTGGCAGGTTTAAATGGCTATAACGAATCTTTCTCTGGTACATGTACTTTTGCGGCTGCAGGTGGGGAGCCCAGTGTAGATGTTGAATTTGAGGGAATAGACTATTGCTTGTTAAATTACTCTCCTAATCCACCTCCTGCATTATGTGGACCATAAGGTAATGGGCTTTATTTAAACTATTATGTTTAGTTTAAATAAAAAGTAAGGTTAAAAGTCTGAGGTGTTACATCTCAGGCTTTTTCAATTATTCTTCGTAAAAGCTCCTCTCCAAAAAACAGGTAAAGTTCACTAATTTCATAAAAGTGTCACAAAAGGGTTTACAAGAAAGTTTTTGGGTCTATAATTCGCACACCTTGTCAGGCAGTGGTTACGAAAAGTGACTGTTTAAAAGGTTTTTTGATTGGCTTTGAATTAAATTTCAAAAAGATGAAAAAACCGCTTGCATAAGGTGAAAATAAAGCGATAATACGCAGCCCTTCGAGATGAAGGGAAAAGATTTTGAAAGCGGTTTGATATGGTTTTGAAAAAGATTGAAAATAAAGCTTGCAAACGAAATCAAAACGGCGATAATATCGCCCCCTGCTGAGCGAAATGCCAGCGGGTTTAAAAAGTAATTTAAAAACTAATAAGATAACTTTTGTGGACACTTGGAAAGGGTGCTTGAATGAGTACAACGACAAGTGACCATAACTTTAAAAATTCACGTAATTTTTTTGATAATATATAGTTAGAGGTCAAACCGAGATTCTTAATTGAGTCTCACAATGAATAAGGTGTAAGCACTTGTGTTTGCATCGCCAATTTAATTGAAGAGTTTGATCCTGGCTCAGATTGAACGCTGGCGGTATGCCTAACACATGCAAGTCGAACGGTAACAGAGGAGAGCTTGCTTTCTTGCTGACNCATAACTTTAAAAATTCACGTAATTTTTTTGATAATATATAGTTAGAGGTCAAACCGAGAATCTTAATTGATTCTCACAATGAATAAGGTGTAAGCACTTGTGTTTGCATCGCCAATTTAATTGAAGAGTTTGATCCTGGCTCAGATTGAACGCTGGCGGTATGCCTAACACATGCAAGTCGAACGGTAACAGAGGAAAGCTTGCTTTCTTGCTGACGAGTGGCGGACGGGTGAGTAACGCGTGGGAATCTACCTAGTAGTTGGGGATAGCCCGGAGAAATCCGGATTAATACCGAATGTGGTCTACGGACGAAAAGGTGCCTCTTCTTGAAAGCACTTGCTACTAGATGAGCCCGCGTTAGATTAGTTTGTTGGTGGGGTAAAGGCCTACCAAGACTGCGATCTATAGCTGGTTTGAGAGGATGATCAGCCACATTGGGACTGAGACACGGCCCAGACTCCTACGGGAGGCAGCAGTGGGGAATATTGGACAATGGGCGCAAGCCTGATCCAGCAATACCGCGTGTGTGAAGAAGGCCNTAGGGTTGTAAAGCACTTTTATGTAGGAAGAAGGATTGTATGTTAATAGCATATGATATTGACGGTACTACAAGAATAAGGACCGGCTAACTCCGTGCCAGCAGCCGCGGTAATACGGAGGGTCCGAGCGTTAATCGGAATTACTGGGCGTAAAGGGTACGTAGGCGGCTTTATAAGTCAGATGTGAAATCCCCGGGCTTAACCTGGGAACTGCATTTGAAACTGTATGGCTAGAGTAAGTGAGAGGTTAGTGGAATTCCAGGCGTAGCGGTGAAATGCGTAGAGGTCTGGAGGAACATCAGTGGCGAAGGCGACTAACTGGCACTATACTGACGCTGAGGTACGAAAGCGTGGGGAGCGAACAGGATTAGATACCCTGGTAGTCCACGCCCTAAACGATGAGGACTGGCTGTCAGTGCTATAGACGCATTGGTAGCGAAGCTAACGCGTTAAGTTCTCCGCCTGGGGAGTACGGCCGCAAGGCTGAAACTCAAAGGAATTGACGGGGGCCCGCACAAGCGGTGGAGCATGTGGTTTAATTCGATGCAACGCGAAGAACCTTACCATCCCTTGACATCCTCAGAACGGTCTGTAGTGGACCCGTGCCTTCGGGAACTGAGTGACAGGTGCTGCACGGCTGTCGTCAGCTCGTGTCGTGAGATGTTGGGTTAAGTCCCGCAACGAGCGCAACCCCTATCTATAGTTGCCAGCACGTAATGGTGGGAACTCTATAGAGACTGCCGGTGATAAGCCGGAGGAAGGTGGGGACGACGTCAAGTCATCATGGCCCTTACGGGATGGGCTACACACGTGCTACAATGGTGTATACAGAGGGTTGCCAAGCCGCGAGGTGGAGCTAATCCCAGAAAGTACATCTTAGTCCGGATCGCAGTCTGCAACTCGACTGCGTGAAGTCGGAATCGCTAGTAATCGCGAATCAGCAACGTCGCGGTGAATACGTTCCCGGGCCTTGTACACACCGCCCGTCACACCATGGGAGTGGGTTGCTCCAGAAGTGGCTAGTCTAACCTTCGGGAAGACGGTCACCACGGAGTGATTCATGACTGGGGTGAAGTCGTAACAAGGTAGCCGTTGGGGAACCAGTGGCTGGATCACCTCCTAAAAGTATACTCTCAGGCTCTTTGCCCGAGTGTCCAACAAAAGTTATCTTATAAGCAAAAGTATGACAAGCAAAACCTTATGGGGCTATAGCTCAGCTGGGAGAGCACTTGATTTGCATTCAAGAGGTCTGCGGTTCGATCCCGCATAGCTCCACCAGTTTTATACCGATTGTTGTGATCACTTATTAAAGTGGTTGCAAAGTCATTTTTGTGTTTATCAAGGCACACGCTGTGAAGAGCGATGGAGCATACGTCAGTATGTGACAGAGCGATGAACAAGTGTAACGCAGAGAAACGTAAAAAGGGCAAGCAAGCGGGTCTGTAGCTCAGTTGGTTAGAGCGCACCCCTGATAAGGGTGAGGTCGGAGGTTCAAATCCTCCCAGACCCACCAAATTTTGCTTTAAACGTCGTTAAAGTCAAATTCATGTGCTGTTCGCACACTTCATTTGATTTTGCCTAGTTTAAAACAAAATTGCTTAAAGAGATTGTTTGGACTTTAAGGGTTTTTATATAACGAAGGATTGCTTAGCAATCGATTGTTATATAAGGATTTTTATTAGAAGGCGAACTGCCTTTGACCGCACGGAGCGGCATACTTAGTAAATTAACAATTTGGAATATGAGTCAGAAGTAATCATGATGAGTGATTATTTCTACAAATCAATTTTTGATTTGAGTCAATGGCGTCTTAAAGAATTTTTATAGTGTATATAAAGAATCGTTATTTAATGTAAATAGAGACCAGCGGAACAGTTAGCACTGTTCCAATATCAATCCATATGAACTCGTGACTGTAACTTCAGATTTTTTGGGGTTATATGATCAAGTGAATAAGCGTATGTGGTGGATGCCTTGGCAGTTGGAGGCGATGAAGGACGTGTAAGTCTGCGATAAGCTGTGGTTAGCTGACACGAAAGCGTATAACCCACAGATTTCCGAATGGGGAAACCCAACCTTTAAAGGTTATCATGTAGCTGTAAGGCTATGTGAAGCGAACCCGGAGAACTGAAATATCTAAGTACCCGGAGGAAAAGAAATCAACCGAGATTCCGCAAGTAGCGACGAGCGAACGCGGACTAGCCCAAAAGTCTCATAGTTTTTAGCAGAATGGCATGGGAAGGCCAACCAAAGAAGGTGAGAGTCCTGTATGCGAAAGAGATTATGAGATGAATGTGAGTAGGGCGGGGCACGAGAAACCCTGTCTGAATATAGGTGGACCATCATCTAAGGCTAAATACTCCCAACTGACCGATAGTGAACCAGTACCGTGAGGGAAAGGCGAAAAGAACCCCTGTGAGGGGAGTGAAATAGACCCTGAAACCACATACGTACAAGCAGTCAAAGCATCCTTNGGGGTGTGATGGCGTACCTTTTGTATAATGGGTCAGCGACTTAATTTCAGTAGCAAGCTTAAGCGAGTAGTGTAGGCGAAGGGAAACCGAGTCTTAATAGGGCGCATAGTTGCTGGGATTAGACCCGAAACCGAGCGATCTATCCATGACCAGGTTGAAGGTCGGGTAAAACCGACTGGAGGACCGAACCCACGTATGTTGAAAAATGCGGGGATGAGTTGTGGATTGGAGTGAAAGGCTAAACAAGCTCGGAGATAGCTGGTTCTCCCCGAAAACTATTTAGGTAGTGCCTCATGTATCACTTGCGGGGGTAGAGCACTGTTATGGCTAGGGGGTCACACCGACCTACCGTCCCATGGCAAACTCCGAATACCGCAAAGTGCAATCATGGGAGACAGACTATGGGTGCTAACGTCCATAGTCAAGAGGGCAACAACCCAGACCGTCAGCTAAGGTCCCAAAATCACCACTCAGTGGGAAACGAAGTGGAAAGGCCCAGACAGCCAGGAGGTTGGCTTAGAAGCAGCCATCCTTTAAAGAAAGCGTAATAGCTCACTGGTCGAGTCGGTCTGCGCGGAAGATTTACCGGGGCTAAGTGGTGTACCGAAGCTACGGATGCTAATTTATTAGCATGGTAGGGGAGCGTTCTGTAAGCCGGTGAAGGTGAGTTGAGAAGCTTGCTGGAGGTATCAGAAGTGCGAATGCTGACATGAGTAACGATAAAGGGGGTGAAAAACCCCCTCGCCGAAAGTCCAAGGTTTCCTCGTGCAACGTTAATCGGCACAGGGTGAGTCGGCCCCTAAGGCGAGGCAGAAATGCGTAGTCGATGGGAAACAGGTTAATATTCCTGTACTTTTATATACTGCGATGGAGTGACGGAGAAGGCTAGGTCATCCGGGTGATGGTTATCCCGGTTCAAGCGTAAAGGCAGTAAACTTTGGTAAATCCGGGTTTACAATGCTGAAACGTGATGAGGAGTTCATTTATGAACGAAGTGATTGATGCCCTGCTTCCAGGAAAACCTTCTAAGCATAGGTATATGAGAACCGTACTGTAAACCAACACAGGTAGACAAGATGAGAATTCTAAGGCGCTTGAGAGAACTCGGGTGAAGGAACTAGGCAAAATGGTACCGTAACTTCGGGAGAAGGTACGCCTCCATAGGTTCAGAGCTAATGGAGGCCGCAGAGACCAGGTGGCTGCGACTGTTTATCAAAAACACAGCACTATGCAAACACGAAAGTGGACGTATATGGTGTGACGCCTGCCCGGTGCCGGAAGGTTAATTGATGGGGTTAGCACTTGTGCGAAGCTCTTGATCGAAGCCCCGGTAAACGGCGGCCGTAACTATAACGGTCCTAAGGTAGCGAAATTCCTTGTCGGGTAAGTTCCGACCTGCACGAATGGCGTAACGACGGCCACACTGTCTCCACCCGAGACTCAGTGAAATTGAAATAGCTGTTAAGATGCAGTTTACCCGCGGCTAGACGGAAAGACCCCGTGAACCTTTACTATAGCTTCACAGTGGACTTTGATTAGATATGTGTAGGATAGGTGGGAGACTTTGAAGTGTGTGCGCCAGCATGCATGGAGTCGTCCTTGAAATACCACCCTTGTGTAATTGGAGTTCTAACCTAGATCAGTTATCCTGATCGGGGACATTGTGTGGTGGGTAGTTTGACTGGGGCGGTCTCCTCCTAAAGAGTAACGGAGGAGCACGAAGGTGCGCTAAGTACGGTCGGACATCGTACGGTTAGTGTAAAGGCAAAAGCGCGCTTGACTGCGAGACTGACAAGTCGAGCAGGTACGAAAGTAGGTCTTAGTGATCCGGTGGTTCTGTATGGAAGGGCCATCGCTCAACGGATAAAAGGTACTCCGGGGATAACAGGCTGATACCGCCCAAGAGTTCATATCGACGGCGGTGTTTGGCACCTCGATGTCGGCTCATCTCATCCTGGGGCTGAAGCCGGTCCCAAGGGTATGGCTGTTCGCCATTTAAAGAGGTACGCGAGCTGGGTTCAGAACGTCGTGAGACAGTTCGGTCCCTATCTGCCGTGGGCGTTTGAGATTTGAGGAAANCTGCTCCTAGTACGAGAGGACCGGAGTGGACGAACCTCTGGTGTTCGGGTTGTCACGCCAGTGGCATTGCCCGGTAGCTATGTTCGGACGAGATAACCGCTGAAAGCATCTAAGCGGGAAGCTTCTTCCAAGATGAGATCTCACTGGAGCTTTAAGCTCCCTAAAGGGCCCTTGAAGACTACAAGGTTGATAGGCTGGGTGTGGAAGTGCAGTAATGTATGAAGCTAACCAGTACTAATTGCCCGTGAGGCTTGATCATATAACACCCAAGGAATTTGGGAAGTATGACAAGTTTATAAGGATTAAAGTCTCTTTTANGAGATAACGATGACTTATATACATCAAACTTTAGACCCATTAATTCAATCAAAGATTTAGATTCATATTCCAAACATCAGTCTTATGACCTTAGCAGTCATAAGCGACCAGTTTTCTGGTGAAAATAGAGCTATAGAACCACCTGAACCCATCTCGAACTCAGAAGTGAAATGTAGCATCGCCGATGGTAGTGTGGGAGTTCCCATGTGAGAGTAGGACATCGCCAGGATCTTATACTAAAAAAGCCTCAACATACGTTGGGGCTTTTTTTTGCCTTAAATTTAAGAATATATAACACTGTCAACTTGTTACATACGGTACAATAATTACTCCATAATGGGGACAGCATGCAATTTAAAGTATTAACATATAACATTCACCGTGCGATTGGACTCGATAGACGCTATCAACCAAAAAGAATCATTAAAATATTAAAAGACATTGATGCAGATATTGTTTTATTACAAGAAGTAGACAGTGGTGTGCCTAGATCTCAGTTTATGGATATGGCAAAAGTATTATCTGAAGCCACTGACTACCCTTATTATGACTTGGGTTTGAATGTCAACTTACCCAAAGGTCATTATGGCAATGCCACATTCAGCAGATATCCTATTAGAAAATCACAAAATATAGACTTAACGATAGACAATAAAAAAGCCAGGGGTTGTTTATACACAGAAATATCATGCCCTACTGATGTATCCAAACCCTTACATGTATTTAATTGGCACTTGGGTTTATCTGCAAAAGAAAGACGCAAACAGTGTGCCGTTTTATTAAATAGCCAGCCATTTAAAAAATTGAATTTTAAAGATGATTGCTTGGTTGCAGGTGATTTCAACGATTGGCGTTCATTGTTGCGTATACTTTTTGTTGAAGGCAGAGAATTTAAATGCGCGACAGATCACCAAACTAAACGAGGAGAAGTGGCTATCAAAACATACCCTTCATTTTCTCCAAGAGGCGGGTTAGATAGAATATATTATAGGGGCAGCTTAAAATGCTTGAATGCAAAAAAATACCAAAAGCAAATCGCCAAAGTGGCCAGTGACCATTTGCCTATTTATGCTACTTTTGAAATGTAGTTATTTCAATGGTTTAAATTGAGGAATATTGAGGTCAATTTTTTGATTTGTTTTTTCTGACAAAGGATCACATTCAATCATAGTTGACAATGATCTTTGGGTTAAATCATGGTAGACAGCAGTTCCTTTGGTTTTCCAATGCATTTCTTTATCAGTAACCGATCGCTTGATTTCAGCAGGCGAACCTGCAATAACAGATCGAGCGGGTGCTTCAAATTTTGGTTTGATATAACTGAGTGCTGCGATCATGCATTCGGGTCCAATTATGGCATTGTCCATAATGACAGTTTGAATGCCAATCATGCAATTGGCGCCAATTTCACAACCGTGTAAGACTGCACCATGACTGATGTGGCCATTTTCTCTCACTGTAGTATGACCTCCAGGAAAGGCATGGGCAATACAACCGTCTTGAAAATTGACGCCATCTTCAAAAATGATTTGGCCGTAGTCACCACGTATGCTGGCATGTGGTCCGATGTAACAATTTTTTCCAATGGTAACCAATCCAATTATGACAGCTGTTGGGTGAACATAGCTGCTAGGATGAATCACCGGTTTTACACCATCAATTTCGTAACAAGGCATGATAAAAGAACTATTAAATATGCCATTATATACGATAACATAATGACATGAATGCTCAGTACGCTAAATTATTTTGCAAAGTTTTTTCGGCTTGCTTTAATGTCACGCCTTTACGTTCAGCATAGTCTTTGACTTGTTCTTCGGTTAATTTACCAACAACAAAATACTGAGATTCAGGGTGTGCGTAGTAAAAGCCACTGACAGACGCTGCTGGGTACATCGTCAAACCTGACGTCAATTCAATCCCAGTGTGCCTGGTCACATCCAATAACTCAAACAAGGTTTCTTTCTGACTGTGATCAGGACAAGCTGGATAGCCAGGGGCGGGTCTGATCCCCTGGTATTTTTCAGCTATCATGTCGTCATTATTAAAAGTTTCTTGAGGTGAATAGCCCCAATATTGGGTACGCATCTGTTGGTGCATGTATTCAGCATGTGCTTCAGCTAAACGGTCGGCTAATGCTTTTAGTAGGATGCTGTTGTAATCATCGTGTTTGGCTTCAAATGCTTCAACATGAGTTTCAATGCCCAAACCAGATGTCACAGCAAAAGCACCAATGTGATCCTTATATGCTTCACATTGAGGCGCTATAAAATCGCTCAAACACAGGTTGGCTTTGGGTTTTTTTGCTTGCTGGCGCAGGTTCATCAGTCGATGTGACTGTTGATTGTGTTCAATGATCACATCATCGCCTTTTGAATAGGCTGGAAAAATACCAATCACAGCTTTGCATTGCAACCATTCTTCATCAATGATTTGTTTCAACATGGCTTGGGCATCCTTATAAAGCTCACTGGCACTTGCTCCAACCACTTCATCAGTCAAGATGGCCGGGAAACGCCCATGTAACTCCCAAGTTTGAAAGAAAGGTGTCCAATCAATATATTCTGCAAGCACACTCAATGGTGTGTCATCAATGACTTTTATACCAGTGAAGTTTGGTTGTGGTGGTGTGATTGACCAATCTAATTGGGCTTTATTGTCCCGTGCATCAGACATGCTGATAAGCCCTTTATTGGATACACGGTTTTTTCTTCGTTCTCTGATTTCATGATAATCAGCTTTTACTTTATCGCCAAATGCCTGTTTGTCTTTATCAGAAAGTAACTGTTGAACAACACCTACTGCACGTGAGGCATCTTTAACCCAGACAGTGTCATTAGCATATTCGGGTTCTATTTTCAAAGCGGTGTGGGTACGGGAAGTGGTTGCACCACCAATCAACAAAGGCAACTGCATGTCTCTTTGTTGCATCAAAGCGGCCACATCACACATTTCATCTAAAGATGGTGTGATTAAGCCTGACAACCCAATGATGTCAGCTTGTTCTTCATTGGCAGTTTTAAGAATGGTCTCTGCAGGAACCATAACTCCTAAATCAATGATTTCGTAGTTATTACAACCCAAAACCACACCGACAATATTTTTGCCAATGTCATGAACATCGCCTTTCACTGTAGCCATAACGATTTTACCGTTGGCTTTTCTTTTTCCTTTTTTGGCTTCAATGTGTGGGGTTAACCAGGCCACGGCTTTTTTCATCACACGTGCAGATTTAACCACTTGTGGCAAAAACATCTTGCCTGCACCAAATAAATCGCCAACCACATTCATTCCATCCATCAAAGGCCCTTCAATAACATCTAGGGGCTCACCCAAGTCATGCATGGCTTCTTCGGCATCTACTTCAATAAATTCGATCAAACCATGTACCAATGCATGACTGATACGCTCAGCAATTGGAAGTTCACGCCATGCCAATTTATCGCCTTCATCTTTGGCGCTGCTCTGCAAATCCTGCGCCATCACCATCAGGTCTTCTGTGGCATTGTCATCACGGTCAAAGAGCAGGTCTTCAATCTTGTTACGCAAATCCAATGGAATGTCATCATAGACGGTCAATTGACCTGCATTAACGATCCCCATATCCAAGCCTGCTTGGATGGCATGAAAAAGAAAAACAGAATGTATGGCTTCTCTTAACGGGTTATTACCACGGAAAGAAAAGGATATGTTAGAAACACCGCCTGATATGTGCGCATGTGGTAAATTTTCTCTGATCCAACGGGTGGCTTCGATAAAATCTTTTCCATAGCTGTTGTGTTCAGCAATACCCGTTCCAATGGCAAAAATATTGGGGTCAAAAATGATGTCCTCAGGTGCAAAGCCTACTGTTTGGGTTAAAACATCATAAGCACGTTTACAAATTTCAATTTTTCGCTGATAACTGTCGGCCTGTCCTGTTTCATCGAAAGCCATTACAATCACTGCTGCACCATATTTTTGGCACAGTTTGGCTTGTTTAATGAAAGTTGCTTCACCTTCTTTTAAACTGATTGAGTTAACGATGCCTTTGCCTTGAATGTGTTGCAATCCCGCCTCAAGGACCTCCCATTTGGAAGAATCCAGCATGATCGGAACACGCCCAATATTTGGCTCTGAGCCTATCAAGTTTAAAAAGGTTACCATCATTTCTTTCGAATCAATCAGGCCTTCGTCCATATTGATGTCAATGATTTGTGCACCATTGTCGACCTGTTCTTGTGCAACTTCCAAAGCTTCTTGTAACTTGTCCTCTTTGATGAGCCGCTTGAATTTTAAAGATCCAGTGACATTGGTTCGTTCACCGACATTGATGAAATTCAATTCTGGAGTCAGTGTCAAAGCCTCTAAACCGGCCAAACGGGTCAAAGGTTTAGCGACAGTGGGCTTTCTGGGTGGGTGCTTGCTGGCCACTGCGGCCATGGCAGCTATATGCGCTGGCTTGGTACCGCAACAACCGCCCAATATATTGATATGACCTTTGTTGAGCATGTCATTTAAAATATCAGCCATGAGCTCAGGTGTGTGGTCATATTCGCCCAATTCATTAGGTAATCCGGCATTGGGGTGAATGCTTACATAACATTCACAAATATCTGATAACTCTTTGATATAAGGGATTAAATCATCAGCACCCAATGCACAGTTGAGGCCAATGGACAAAGGTTTAACATGACGAACAGAATGATAAAAAGCCGCTAAAGTTTGTCCAGATAAGGTGCGGCCACTGGCATCTACAATGGTGCCAGAAATCATGATGGGGATGTCTTTTTGCTGTGATTCTAGTTCTGTTTGAAGTGCAAATAAAGCGGCTTTGGCATTCAATGTGTCAAAAATGGTTTCAACCATCAGCACATCAGATCCGCCATCAATTAAGCCGCGAATAGATTCACTGTAGGCGGCAACCAACTCATCAAAGCTGACGTTTCGAAACTCAGGTCTATTAATGTCAGGAGAAATAGATGCTGTGCGGTTGGTAGGTCCTAAAACACCAATCACCCAACGGGGTTTGTCATTGCTGCTGAATTTTTTACAAGCGGCTTTGGCCAATTGAGCTGATTGTTTATTGATTTCGTAATTTAAATATTCTGTGCCATAGTCAGCTTGTGCAATCGAAGTGGCATTGAATGTATTGGTTTCTAAGAAATCTGAACCGGCAGCGAGGTTGGCTTCATGAATGTCTTGTATGATTTTGGGTTGGGTCAATGACAAAATGTCATTATTGCCCTTCAAAGGCATAGGATGATCTATTAACAAGTCACCTCGAAATGCTGACTCATCCAATTTGTGGCCTTGAATCATGGTGCCCATAGCCGAATCTAGAAGTAATACGCGGTGTTTTAATTCTTTTACGATCTGTTTTCTGGTATTCATATTATTTGCTGGCCGAGGCAGTAATGATTTTAAAGTTAGGCGTTTTTTGTTCTTGAGATGTAATAGAAGCAGTGCAATATTGACCGCCAGCAGCTTCGCATAAGTGCACCAGTTCTTGGGTTTCAAATCCTAAGTTGACATGACCATACACTTCTTTTACTTCTTGGTGCTTGTGTTTGAAAAGGGTTGATATCAAAAGTTTGCCACCTGGCTTTAAAACCCGAAGTGCTTCTTTTATCGCCAGCTCTGGTTCTTTGGAATAGGTCAAAACATGCAGCAACATCACACAATCAAATTGGTTGTTTTCAAAAGGCAGATGGTGCATATCACAAGTGGTGAATGATACATTTTGTGCTGAATGGAGTCTGTTTCTTGCAGCTTCAATGGCCTTGGCATTATTATCGGCACAAGTGTAATGCTCACATTGTTGAGACATCAACTCCGCCAAAACACCATCACCCGAACCAATATCCAAAACAGCGCCAAGTTTCGCTAATTTGGCAACAACACGTGTAGTGGCTTCCCATGTTCGACCTGGCGAATAATGTCGTTCCATGTCGCCGGCAACGGCATCAACCCATTTATTAGATTGCGCATGGGCGTTCATCACTTCATTGAGTCTTTGGTTGTCCTCTTCAATCAAAGGGTTGTCTTGATAATGGTTTTTTATCATATTCAAAAAATCACCATATTCCGCATTCAGTAAATCAGCATTGAACCGGTAATAAGCACTGACACCTTGTTTACGAACAATAACCAGTTTGTTTTTTCGTAAATGGGATAAATGAGTAGATACTCTTGGCTGGGCTAAGTGTGTGATTTCTGAAAGTTCAGCAACTGACAACTCTTGTTGGTTGAGCAACAAAATCAGACGAATTCGAGATTCATCAGAAAGGGTTTTGAATAATTGGTTTAAATTCATTATATCTTTTCATCTTGATTAAGAGATATATTGAATTTTAAGTATTGAACGAAGAAATTCAAGCTATTAATAACAGAATATTAAGTGTAAAAAGTTATAAGTGTTAATAACTTGAAGCGAAAACGAACAGAAAAGGTCAATAAAACAGTCATTTTATGGACAAAACATGGGTTTATCTTTTATATTAATTAAGTCAACCCGCACTTAATTAATTCAATTCCGTGGGGGATATATGAAAAAGCTTAGTAAATTATTAATTATCTTGTTGGTTTTACCTTCACTGTGTGTGGCTGAAGATGAAAAGAAAGAGCCGACTATTCTATCAGACAGCTGGCAAATGACGCCTAAAGCGGGTCATTCGGCTGAATTTGAAAAAGCGCTGATTGAGCACATGAAATTCAGGGTAGAGGACAACGATCCAAGAAGTTGGCAGGTTTTTACACCTGTTACGGGAAGTAACATAAGCCGTTATATTGTTCGATCATGCTGTACCACTTGGGCTGAGTTTGATGCTTATGATACGTGGTATATGAAAAGCGAATCCAGAAAGCATTATTTTGAAACGGTTCATCCTCATGTTGCACAATACAACCATAACTTTTCACAATTAGATACTAAGAACAGTTCATGGAAGGATGATGCAAAAGCCAACTATGTTGGCGTTTCTACGTATAAAATGAAAGTAGGCGGGTGGAGAAAAACAGGTAAAGCCATAGAGGAAGTTACCAAAATTCTGAAAGAAAATAATTGGCCTAAAAGCTGGTCATGGTCCTATCCAGAAGGTGGCGAAGGCGTGATGCAGTTAGTTACACCGTATGAAAATTATGCTGCCATGGAATCTCCTGAAGAAACTGTATATAAGGTGGTTAAAAAACACCTGAAGTCTGAGAAAAAAGCAGACAAGTTGTTTGAACAATTCAGAAGTGGGATAGAATCTTGGGAGTATCAGATTTATAGACACCACAAAGATCTGTCCATGCCTGAAAAAGAGGGTTAATTAAGTTAAAAAAATCTTTTATAAAGGCCACCTATCACAGGTGGCCTTTTTTGATTTATATCAATGCCAAGCATTAAGGGTAAATGAAATGGATTTAGCACTATATTTCGCCTATTAGAGCGGGTAAAATTGCAAGCAGATATGGTGTGTGTCAATGAGGATGCACCCTGGGACAATTATCAAAATTATCAGAGAATTTCATGCAATCATTATTGACGAGTGAACATAAAAAACACATCAAGGCCGTCAGCCAATTCATAGAAAATAGCCAATCTCCTTACATTGACAGTGCCAAACAGTTGACACAGCAGCTGTTAGCACACATGTCTTTGGAGGAGGTGGAACGCCATGACGATGTCTACTGGGCTACAGCAGTCGATCGCTTGATTAACAGCATGTCAAATAGTGATTTGACATTTCCCATTATTGAAGTTGTCAATCCAGAGAATGATGCCACAACAACGGTCATCCAAATGGTCAACCAGAACATACCATTTTTGGTTGATTCAGCATCTTTGGCTTGTTCAGAGCTTGGGTTGGAAATTAAATTGTTATCTCACCCGATCATTCATATTGAGCAAGAGCAGTCAGGAAGGGTGATTAAAAAGAAAACGGCGAATAAAAAAGCCGATGTTAAATCAGTGATTTATTTTGAAGTTGGCCGCTTAGCTGAAACACAACATGACTCAGTTAAAACACACTTGACGAAGCTGATGAAAAAAATCCACCTAGTGGTTTCAGACTGGAAAGCGATGCTTGCTTGCATGGAAGAAGCTTCGGTTGCATTGGGCGATTTGAACGATGCACCAGTAGCCGCTTCTCAGCGTCGTTATTTAAATTGGTTAGTTGATAATAATTTTACTTTTCTCGGGTACAGAAAATACGAAGTCAAAAATGACCAGTTGGTGCCATGTGATCAAACTGGCTTGGGATTGTTGAACAGTGCATTGAAAACAAATGCCTATGAAGTGAGTTTGATTCCTTTGTCACAATATCAAGTGAAGAAGCAGTCAGACTTGTTACTTATAACAAAAGTTAATGTCATTTCAGATATTCACCGCAATGGTAATTTGGATTATATTGGCTTATTGGAAACCAATGAACAAGGTGAGGTTGTTGCAGAGCATCGATTTATTGGTTTGTTCACTTCAACTGCATTGAGCATCAGTCCATCTGAAATTCCATACATCAAACGTAAGGTCAAACAAGTCAGTAAGAAGTTCGGTTTTGAGCCACAGTCTCACAGTGGAAAAATGGTCAGTCACATTTTAGGCACATTGCCTCGTGATGAAGTCTATCAAAGTAACAGCAAAGAACTGTTTGATTTGACCTATCAAGCGCTGGTCATACAAGAAAAAGTGACCACTCAAGTCATTGCACGTTTGGATAAATTCAACCGATATTGTTCTTTCATGGTTTTTGTTCCGCGTGATTTATTCAACACAAGGAACCGCAAAAAAATTCAACAAATTCTGGTGTCGCAAGTAGGTGGTGAAGAAGTTGAGTTTTCAGTTGCTATTGACGACTCACACTATGCACGATTGTATGTGGTGATTCGTGATATTGAACAGTATTCTGAGTCAGTCCTGGAAGCCATTCAGGCTGAAGTAATAGAAGCTGTCAAAACTTGGGATGATCAATTGATGGCCATATTGAACGAACGGTTTGATGCCAGTACTGCATTGGCATATCAACAGCAGTTCAGTGGCGCATTTCCGATTGTTTATACAGAAGAGGTCAGTCCATGGGTTGCCTCATATGATGTAGAGCATGCGGCCAAATTGAAGCATGATGATGACATTCAAATGAGCCTATATGAGCCCAATGTTCAAAGGCAAGGCGAATTCAGGTTCAAAGTTTTTAGGTTCAATAACACCATCCCTTTAAGTGAAGTATTACCAGATTTAGAAAATTTGGGATTGCATGTGGTCAGTGAAAGACCTTATGAGCTGACATGTTCAGACGGTAAAACCATTTGGGTTCAAGATTTCGATTTAAAACTGGCCACAGGTCAGTCATTAGAACTGGAATTAGTGAAAGAGCGTTTTCATGACACTTTTGAAAAAGTGGTCAAAGGAGAAATGGACTCAGATATATTGAACCAGTTGGTTATTTTAGGTGGCTTGACTTGGAGGCAAGTGTTTTTCTTGCGTGCGATGGTGAAATACCTGATGCAAACGGGTATTCCATACAGCAAAGACTACATCATGCAAGCTTTGGTTAATCAGCCTCATATCACACGTTGGTTGGTTGAACTGTTTGGTGTGCGTTTTCAGCCTGGTTTAGATGATAATGAAGGTAAAGGATTGCGACATTACTTAGATGTGGTACAAGAAAAATACAAAACGCAATTACAGCACTTAGACATTGAGTTGAATCAATACCAGCAAGATTGTGTGGATAAATACACGCGCAGCCGCAAATTCACTCGACCTGGGTTTTCAGATAAAATCGTCAAAGTGATTGGCTCTTTGTTAGAGTCAGTTAAGTCTCAAGATGAAGACCGCATCATTCGCCAAGTGGTTGAAGTGATTCAAGCCACATTGAGAACCAATTATTACCAATCTGACGAGGCGGGGAATTACCGTCCGGCGGTGAGCTTTAAAATCAACTCATCAGCGATATCATTTTTACCAAAACCGGTGCCATTCAGAGAGATTTTTGTCTACTCCCCTAAAGTGGAAGCAGTGCACTTACGTATGGGCAAAGTCGCCCGCGGTGGCTTGCGATGGTCTGACAGGTACGAAGATTTCAGAACAGAAGTTTTGGGCTTAATGAAAGCACAAAATGTAAAAAATTCCATCATTGTACCAGTGGGTTCAAAAGGTGGTTTTGTGGTTAAACAAATGCCCAAAGGCAGCCGGGATGAAGTGATGGCAGAAGTCATCAGTTGTTATAAAACCTTTATTGGTAGCATGTTGGATATCACGGATAACATCGAAGCTGAAAAAATCATACCTCCATTGGATGTGGTCAGGCATGATGAAGATGACCCATATTTGGTTGTCGCTGCCGATAAAGGCACGGCAACATTTTCAGACATTGCCAACGGCATTTCTGAATCTAGGGGGTTCTGGTTGGGTGACGCATTTGCTTCAGGAGGTTCAGCAGGTTATGACCACAAAGGCATGGGCATCACTGCCAAAGGTGCCTGGGAATCAGTCAAACGCCACTTCCGAGAAATGGGTATTGATTCACAATCTGAAGATTTTTCAGTGGTCGGTATTGGTGACATGATGGGTGATGTGTTCGGTAACGGTATGTTGCTGTCAAAACACATTTGTCTAAAAGCCGCATTCAATCACATGCACATATTTCTAGACCCTAATCCAGATTCAGCCAAAAGCTGGAAAGAACGCAATCGATTGTTCGCATTGCCGCGCTCATCTTGGGAAGATTATGACGCCAGTTTGATCTCTAAAGGTGGTGGTATCTATTCTCGTTTTGATAAATCCATTCCGATTTCAACAGAGGTGAAAACGTGGTTAAAAATTAAGGATGATGAACTGGCACCGCAAGAATTGATTAAACGTTTGATGTTGTCAGAAGTGGACTTGATTTGGAACGGTGGCATCGGCACTTACGTGAAATCCAGTGATGAAAGTGATGGAGATGCGGGTGACAGTGCCAACAACGCTTTGAGAGTTAATGGTAAACAACTGAAATGTAAAGTTTTCGGCGAAGGTGGTAACTTGGGTATGACCCAGAAAGGCCGCATTGAATTTGCTGAAAGTGGTGGTCGAGTAAATACGGATTTCATAGACAATTCCGCTGGCGTTGACTGTTCTGATCATGAAGTGAACATTAAAATACTGCTTAAAGCGATGATGGAAGATGGTTTGTACGACATTCAATCACGTAATGAATTGTTGGCCTCAATGACCGATAATGTCAGTGATTTGGTGTTGAAGAACAATTACAAGCAAACCCAAACCTTGGCTTTTATGGAACATTTAAGTGCCGAACGAATTGGTGCCAAAGCTCATTTGATTCGTTTGTTAGAGGCCAAAGGTTTGTTAGACCGAGAAATTGAATTTTTACCTACAGATGCTGAATTAGAACGAAGAAGGCTGAATGGTGAAGGCATGTCACGCCCAGAATTGTGTGTGTTATTGTCATACGCCAAACTGGATTTATATGCACAGGTGATTCAATCTGGAGCACTCAATGATGATTGGTTGCGTCGATTAATGGTGAATTATTTCCCTAAAAAATTACAAACCATTGATGCCAAATATTTGGACAATCATCGTTTGAAAAACGAAATCATTGGTACCATTCTGACATCTCAAGTTGTTGATCGCATGGGCGCTACTTTTGTTCAACGCATGAACGAAGACACCGGTGCTGATGTGGGTGCCATTTGTAAGGCTTTCTATGTGGTTGTTGAATTGTTTGGGCTAAACAAATTGTGGGCAGGCATTGAATCCCATGATTTAAAAGTCGATGCAGATCAACAGGTTGAAGCATTTGTAGCTATTTGGCATTTTGTCAGACAGTCCATTCGTTGGGTACTTAACAATGTAGGGCATCAAATAGACATTGAAAAACAAGTGACTGCACTGCAAAAAGGCGTTAATCAATTCAAAAATAATTTCACAGATTACATTAACGATGTTGACGCAGCGGCTAAAACTCGTGTTGAAAAAGCATTACAGCGTAAAGGTTTTGAGAAAACACTGTCGGAGGCTATCGCTGCCTTGCCTTATTTAAGTGCTGCTTTGGATGTGGTCAGTGTGGCCAATAAACAAAACATAGCCGTTAAAAAAGCCGCAGATGTTTATTTCCCATTAGGCAAGTTTTTGAACCTACTTTGGTTACAAACCATGGTTGAAAAATTGGTGGTAGATAATCAATGGCATGTCTATGCCCGTGGTGGTTTGCGTGATGATTTAAGTAACCACCATGCGCAACTGACAGCTTCATTGCTGAAAAGTTATGACAACAAAAAGCTCAGCAGTGAAGAAATCATCAGTAAATGGTCTCAAGAGCACAATGACAAAGTGAAGAAGGTCAAAGACATGATGATGAGCATCAAATCTGAGAAAAACGCAGACTATCCAACCATCATGGTGGCGATTAATTCACTCAGTCATTTGGTGTCTGCGACTAAATAATGAACTGAATTTCAACCATTAAGATATAGAAAAAAGCCCAATCGTGATTTCATGCTTGGGCTTTTGTTATTTTGTTAAAGACTGAACAAATGCGCCAAATAACCAGTCCTAAGGATACATGCATATGATTGAAGGTGAAGTCATTGAAAATTAACATAAAGATTGATCATCAGCGTTGTCCTCTGTGTGGTGAAAACAATCACTGTGCAGAAGCAATCAATTCCCAAGATTTTGATAACTGTTGGTGTAAGAGCAAAATCATGACTTTTCCTAATGAGTTGATTAAACAGGTTTCAATTGAACAAAGAAATAAGGCATGTATTTGCCAAAAATGTGCCCAAACTTTTAACGAGCAATCTAAATAGGCTAGTTGCAACTTATTTTAGGACGAAACAAATTATACCCACAAAAAAGCCCGCAAAAGCGGGCTTTTTACTAATTAATTGTGGCAGTCAATTCAGGCCACGTTGTCTTTCACCGCGTTGTCTTTCACAACATGGGGTTTTTGGTCGATGGCGTTTTTGTTGGAATTAATCGCTATCGTTCTGGGTTTCATCGCTTCTGGGATTTCGCGTTCCAGTTCAATGTGTAGCAAACCATTGTCCATGTTGGCGGCTTTCACTTTGACGTGGTCGGCCAATTGAAACCGGCGCTCAAATGAACGGTTAGCAATGCCCCTGTGTATGAATTTACCTTGTACCTCAGCTTCTTTTTTGCCTTTCACGGTCAATGTGTTTTGCTCAGAAGTGATGGCCAAATCGTTGTCACCAAATCCTGCTAAAGCCAAAGTAATGCGGTAGTTGTTTTCATCGATGCTTTCGATGTTATATGGCGGATAGCTTGGGGTTTGGTCAATGCGATTGGCTTGGTCCAAAAGTTGTGCCATGCGGTCAAAGCCCACAGATGTACGAAATAATGGTGTTAAATCAAAGTTCATGTGTTTCTCCAGTTTTATTAGCAAGAAAGTTGTTATGACCCGCAAATGCCGAGTCGATTTAAATGACCTCACTCACCATTGAGTGTCGATCGGTTTCAATCAATCCCCGAAGGCAATCAATCGTTAAACACTATTTATGAACGTTTGAAATTATTTCAATAGGTAATGAGTAAAAAACCCTAAAAACACAGTCATACCAACCCAGTTGTTGTGCAAGAAGGCTTTGAAGCATTTGTTTTCGTCTCGCCCCATGATTTGAAACTGCTGATAGACGAACAACCACACGACGACCAGTAAAGAAAGGAAATAGGGTGCTGTGAGTTCTAATTGTTGACCAGCGAGGAATAAGGCGGCCACAGTCATTAACTGTAAAATGCCGACGATGTGTCTGTCCAAATCGCCAAACAAAATGGCCGTAGATTTAATACCAATTCGCAGATCATCTTTGCGGTCTATCATGGCATAGATTGTGTCATAGGCTGTGGTCCAGACAATGTTAGCGACAAAAAGTAACCAAGCCACTTTGGGCACGCTGCCCGTAATTTCTGCAAACGCCATGGGAATCGAAAATGAAAAGGCGATGCCTAAATACACTTGGGGCAAATAAGTTAATCTTTTCATCAGTGGATAAGTAACAGCAAAGAAAGCCGCAGCCAGAGCCAAATAAATGGTCAAAGGCTGAAGAAATAACAGCAAACAGGCTGCTAGGAATAACAAACCAATGAACAACAGCCATGCATGTTTTACTGGAATCAAGTTTTGTGCCAAAGGGCGAGCGGCAGTGCGTGTTACATGTCCATCAAACTTGCGGTCAGATATGTCGTTAATCACACAACCCGCGGCACGCATTAAAAAAACGCCAGCAGTGAAAATAAGCCAGTGAGACCATTCAGGATGACCATCTGAAGCCGCCCACAAAGCCCACCAAGTAGGCCACAGTAACAACAGGGTGCCAATGGGTCGATCCAAACGCATCAGTTGCATGTAGGGCCAGAATGCACTGTCCTTAAATGTTTTCTTATTGAACGATTTTGGGCTTGCTGGTTTCATACCTGTCTGTGCGTTTACTGTGTGGCATCATTATATAAAATTTAAGGTAAAAATGATGCTGATTTTCTGTTTGCTTGTTTACCATTTCAATTTAGAATGCTACTTTAGCCAAAACTAACATCATATGTTCCACATCGCTTTGTTTGAACCAGAAATTCCACCCAATACCGGAAACATCATCAGACTGTGTGCCAATACGGGTTCACAACTGCACTTGATTCACCCTTTGGGCTTCGATATGGAAGTGAAAGCATTGCGTCGGGCTGGCTTGGATTACCATGAATGGGCCAATGTGCATCAGCATGATAATTATGCGGCTTTCATCGAAAACACAGACTTTACTCACATCTATGCAGTGACGACAAAGGCAACAGCTTATCACCATGAAATGACGTATCAGGCCGGTGATTGTTTATTGTTGGGCCCTGAAACACGGGGTTTACCGCCAGAAGTATTGGATTCTGAACAAACCAAGAACATCAGAGTACCTATGCAAAAAGACAGCCGCAGTTTAAATTTGTCGAACACCGCAGCGATTGTTTTGTATCAGGCGTTGGCCAATACGGGTTTTAAAGGGTTGTTGTGATGGGTCAAGTTGATACGAATGATGCGGGTAAATCATTAAATTTGGTAGGTAAAGTGTTGTTTTGGTTGGTTGGAATTTTGTTTTTTGTCGCGCTGATGACATTACTCTCAGATCAAAAGCACACTTGGTTTCTTTATGTAGCTCCTGGTGCGCTATTGTGGTTAACAGGTTGTTTTTTCAGCGGACTTGCAGCGTTGAAAGATAAATATGACCAGAGATAAATTACATTGGTTGAAAAACCTTTATCCCGGGTATTTTGCTTTAACCATGGCAACCGGCATCATTACCATCGGGCTGGATATGTGGCATGTCGAGGATGTTGCCAAAGCCTTTTATGGCATGACCTTAAGTTCTTGGTGTATTTTATTGCTGCTGTATACATGGCGGTTATTGGTTTTTCCCAAAGAGGTGTTGGAAAACTTACTCAATCCCAAGACCACCTTCATCTTTTTTTCATTCGTCGCAGCGACTAACTTGTGTGGCGTTCTGTTGTTTGATTCAGGACATCACAGTTTGGCCTTAGCCAGTTGGGTGTTGGCTTTTTTGTTTTGGTCGGTGTTGATGTATTTCAGCTTTGCCGCTTTGAGTTTTGCCCATCCAGACCGTAATGTGAATGTGGTACATGGTGGTTGGTTGATTTTAATTGTTGGTACGCAATCTTTGGTGATACTGGGTTCAAAAATTGCCACTGAACTGGGTGAGTTTGCTGGTTATATGATGGTGGAAATTCACATGCTTTGGGCATTGGGTATGATTTTCTATGCCATATTCGTTACGCTATTCTGTTACCGCATTTTCTTTATGGACATGCAGCTGAGCGATTACTCGCCGTTGATGTGGGTGATTATGGGAGCGGCAGCCATCAGTGCCAATGCAGGGACAAATCTGCTGTTAAATGATCCCATATTTCCGTCTTTAATAGATTTGCGTCCGGTGGTTAAAATGATGTCCATCATGTTATGGACATGGGCCACTTGGTGGATACCCTTGCTGGTTATTTTTGGTTTGTGGAAGCACGTTTATCATAAATTGCCGATGGTCTATGATCCGATGCAATGGAGTATCGTGTTCCCTTTAGGTATGTACACGGTAGCGACTCATAATTTGGCATTAACTGCTGAATTTAAGCCACTGTCTTATTTTTCACATGGTATGTTATGGGTGGCTTTGGTAGTGTGGTTTGTGACGTTTTTTGGCTTAATCAGGAGTTATTTTAGCCAGTCAAAGCAAAGCGATATTTTATGACCACACCTTGTGAATAGACAAGGTGTGGCAGTGGGTCATATTGGGTTACTATCAGCCCAATAAAGCGCGCAACATCCACGCTGTTTTTTCATGCACGTCCAAGCGCTGGGTTAGTAAATCGCCACTGACATCGTCGGCTTCCAAGGCTTCACTTTGAAGCACTGTGCGTGCACGACGCACAAGGGTTTCATGGCCATCCAACAAATCTTTTACCATGCCGGTGGCATCCAATTGCTCACCAGCTTCTTCGATGGCTGTCAGATTTGCAAAGGCCGAATATGAACCTGGAGCAAATGCACCTAAGGCACGGATTCGTTCAGCAATCACGTCTACTGCAGTGGCTAATTCGGTGTAATGTTCTTCGAACATTTGATGCAAAGAAGTAAACTGAGGGCCGGTTACATTCCAATGATAATTGTGTGTTTTTAAATATAATGTGTAACTATCTGCAAGCAGTTCGCTCAAGCCCTGTACTGTTTTTGAAAGTGAATTTTTATCAATACCTGTATTAATACTCATGATGATTTCCTGTGAATTAAAATATGTGTATATTATCCAGTAGATTGGCCTGACCGTCCAATTCATTGTCCTTGTTGCCATATTCGGAAAAATAAATCGAACAATCAGACTGGGTTTAAATTGAGTGGAATTTAAGGTGTTATGGCAATTTTCATCACACCATCACGTTGGTTGGCAAAAAGGTCATAAGCGGCTTCGATGTCATCTAATTTGAACCTGTGAGTAACCATAGGTTTGAGATCTATACGCCCAGAAGCGATGACGGACATCAATCGCCTCATGCGCTCTTTACCACCTGGGCACAATGTGGTGATGATTTTGTGGTCACCTAAACCTGCAGCAATCGACTCCAGCGGCATGGTTAATTTCCCAGAATACACCCCAAGGCTGGATAGGGTGCCTGCAGGTTTTAAAACATTTAAACAGCTTTCAAAGGTTAGTTGTGTTCCTAACGCTTCTATTGCCACATCGACACCACGTCCTTGAGTCAATCTCATGATGGCTTTGACTGGGTCTTCGTCATTGAAGTTGATGGTATGGTGTGCGCCTAATTTTTTAGAAACAGCCAAACGTTCATTGATGCCATCGACAACAATGATTTTGGTGGCGCCACGTAAGCTGGCACCTGCTGTAGCGCACAGGCCTATGGGGCCTTGTGCAAAGACAGCTACGGTGTCACCAATCTTGATATTAGCCGATTCAGCACCACCGAATCCCGTGCTCATGATGTCCGGACACATCAAAACTTGTTCATCTGAAAGGTCATCTGGAATCAGCGACAAATTGGCTTGTGCATTAGGTACCAGCAGGTATTCAGCTTGACAGCCATCAATGGTGTTGCCAAAACGCCAACCACCCATGGCTTCGCCACCACATTGTGAGTGGTGCCCGTCAAGGCAGCTAAAACACTGGCCACAAGGTGTGATGGCACCCGCAATCACACGTTGACCGACTTCATAGCCAGAAACGGCCTCGCCCAATTCCACAATTTTACCAACAGGTTCATGTCCAATGGTTAACCCGGGTTTTACTGGGTATTCACCTTTTAAAATATGAACATCAGTGCCGCAAATCGTGGTCATGGTGACTTTAATTAAAGCATCTCCAGGGCCAACCTTGGGAATAGGCTTTTCATCTAAAATGATTGTACCTGGTTGGGTAAATATAGCCGCCTTCATTGTTTTCATGTGTGTACCTGTATTGTGTGACTGTTCATTCAGTTTATCGTTTAATAAGTTATAATCCCTTGATGAAAGTCAATATCGTAAGCTTTATTGTTTTGGGGGTGCTGCTGGTTTATCTGCTAACTGAACGTGTTTACACATGAATGATTTTAAATACAATTTTTATTTAGCTGCACAGAGCAGCACTTTTTGGCTGGTGTTTTTCATTGCTTATGTTGTATTGGGATTATTCAGTGCGGGTCATGCTTTGTTGCACAAACGTGATTCACGCTCGGCTTTGGGTTGGGTGGTGGCATGCTTGGTCCTCCCTATTGCTGGTTCGGTGGCTTATTTGTTATTTGGCATCAACCGAATTAAAAGCAAGGCCAAGCAATTATCAAAAGAGATGTTGCTAAAAGAAGCACAGGTGGACTTATCAAGTGTTGCATTAAAGAAAAAACATAAAGCAAAGTATCTGATGACCATTGCAGAGACCATTACACCGGGATTGTTAACAAATAACAACCAATGGCAATGCTTAAGAAATGGGGAGCAAGCATTTCCGGCGATGTTAAAAGCCATCAATGAAGCCAAGCACCAAGTGCTGTTATCGACTTATATTTTTGGTAATGATGCCACTGGTCAAGCTTTTAATGGCGCTTTAAAAGCTGCTCATGAGCGTGGCGTGTCACTGTATGTGCTGATAGATGGCATTGGCGCACGATATTCTGTTCCAAGTATGCTCAAAACATTGAAAAGAAGTGGAATCCGTTGTGCTGCGTTTTTGCCACCTCGGTGGTTTCCTCCGCAAATCAGTATCAATTTAAGAAACCACCGCAAAATTTTGGTGGTAGATCAGCGTGTAGCTTTTACTGGGGGAATCAATATCACTCACAAGCACTGTGTATCGGCTGTTAAAAATGGTGCCGCAGATTTACATTTCAGTTTTACAGGTGGTGTGGTTGAACAGTTAAGTGAATTGTTTTGGCGTGATTGGCAATTGGCCACAGGTGAATTCAGTAAAATGTTAGAACGCAGTCCTGCAGAAATTGAGGCACAAGGCTACTGTCGTTTAATTGCCGATGGCCCTGATGGTGATTTAGATAAGCTGAGTTTAACCTTAAATGCGGTGATATCGGCAGCAAAAGAACATGTTATTTTGATGACTCCCTATTTCATACCATCAAAAGGCATGATAGCGGTGATGCTTTCTGCTGTACAAAAAGGCGTCACTGTGGAAGTGTTGTTACCTGCAAAGAGCAACCTGTGGTATGTAGATTGGGCAACGCAACACATGATGGGTGAATTGATTAATTGGGGTGTGAAAATCTATCGAAAACCTGCACCTTTTGAACACAGTAAACTGGTGGTTGTTGATGATTGCTATGTGATGGTGGGGTCTGCCAACATTGACCCCAGGTCTTTGCGACTGAACTTTGAACTGATGGTCGAAGTGTTTGATCAACCCTTTTGTGAAGAGATGAGCCGATTGACCCATGAATTAAAGCATCAATCTGAATTAGTCACCATAGGTGACATCCTAAAACGCCCCTTGTGGCAAAAGTTGAGGGATGGTTTTTTCTGGCTGTTTTCGCCTTATTTATAAAAAAGCCCCAAGAAATCTGTTTTCATGGGGCTTATTGTGGGTTTACTTGCTTTGTTGAGACTGTATCCAAGCATCTACTTTTTTATCTAATACAGACATGGGTACTGCACCGCCGAGTAAGATCAAGTCATGGAATGCTTTGATGTCGAATTGTTCGCCCAAGGCATCTTTGGCTTTTTGGCGTAACTTAACCATGTTGATCATGCCCATTTTATAGCCCAAAGCTTGCCCCGGCCAAATCATGTAGCGCTCGATTTCAGCGACCACATCTGATTCAACAGTTCCTGTTGTTTCGGCCATGTACTTAATGGCTTCTTCACGTGTCCATTTTTTATAATGTAACCCTGTGTCCACTACCAAACGCACGGCACGGAACAGTTCGGCTTTCAAACGGCCTAAATTACCAAATGGGTCATTTTCATACATGCCCATTTCAAAAGCGACCAACTCAGAGTATAAAGCCCAGCCTTCAACAAAGGCATTGTATGGTGCGATGCGACGCAACATGGGTAAAGAGTCCTGAGCCAAGTTCAAAGCCACTTGCCAGTGATGTCCGGGATTGGCTTCATGGTAAGTTAAGGTTTTTAGGTCAAATTTAGGATTGGCCTTGATGTCGCGCAAGTTAATCCAGTAAATGCCGGGTTGAGAGCCGTCAAGGCTCGGTGAGTTATACATGCCACCAGGTGCACTGGCTTCGCGAGATTTAGGAAATTTGCGCACCTCTACTTCGTAAGGAGGGGCTGTGCCAAATTGTTCAGGCATTCGCTGATTGATTTCAGCAATGTGCCCATTCAAATCGGCCAATAATTGCGCCCGACCGGCATCTGAATCTTCGTATAAAAAGCGAGGGTCGTCATTCAATGCCGTCATGCGTTCACCAACAGTACCTTCGGTCATGCCTTCACTTTGAAAAATGGCGTCCATCTCAGCCAAAATGCGTTCCACTTCAGACAAGCCCACATCATGAACTTCTTGTGGTGATAAGTCGGTGTCTCCCAACACTTTTACAGCACTGCGATAAAACGCTTCCCCGTTGGGCTGTGCCCAAATACCCGCTGTGGTAGGTGCTTGATCGAGTAGGGCGGTTTGTTGGGTAATGACTTTTTGGTAAGCAGGATAAACCACATTTGAAACAGCATTCAAAGTCGCTTGTGTGATTTTGTCGGTTTCAGCTTGAGTCATGCCTTCAATGTCTTTGATTGAATCGGTTAAATGTTTCATCAAAGGATGGTCAACAGGTTTGGGGGCAATAAAGCTTTCTAAGCCTGCAATGGTTTTTTCAATGATGACTTTGGGTGCTAACCAACCTTGTGCTATGTCATGTTGCGATTTGGCAATCACGTGGTCTACAAATGTCCCCATAGCCGTTAAGCGTTTGAGGTAGTCAGCGGCATCCTCAGATGAATTGATGACGTGGTTGTTGGCGAGTGTATTCGGTACGTCAATCAAAGGGCCATTGATTTGGTTGATAACAAAGGCCGACAAGCCCATCCAAACATCAATGTAGCCAATATCAAAAGCCTCGTCACCGGCGAAATATTGGTTGATGTCCATCATCACTTGGCGATTTTCTTCGGCTTGACCAGATTGTTCGTCACTGGCTGTCATTTTGCTTTTCAATTCGCGCATGCCTTGGCGCAATTTGGCCTCTGCCTCAGGCGAATAATCATCCAAACGGTGGCTATAAGCACCACCGGCTTCTGCTTCATTTAAACCATACATGCTGGCAGAAACTGGTCGTGCCGAAAATAATGTGGCGGTACTTTTTTGGTACAAAGCATCAAAATCAACTTTGACTGCTTGCTCTTGAACGGGTACTGAAGTGGTTTGGTTTGTCTGGACTTCAGTTGTTTCCTCGGTTGTTTTGTCATCTTGTTGACAAGCACTCAAAGCCAAACTCATGGCCAAAATTAAAGTGGTTTTTTTCATTGTTGTCCCTGGTCAATTTTAATTGTTGGTATTGTAGCAAAAATAATTAAATTGATTCAGCTAAGGAAATTCATTTAATATAAGTGCTTTAAAAAATCGTATGAATATGAACAATCGAATAATAATTGGATTTTTTATTTCTGCTGTGTTGCTGTTTTTATCTTCATGCAATGTAAACTCCAGTGTGAATGAAGCATCAAAATACAAAAATAAATTTTTATCAAAGCTTGAAAAAAGGTGTAAAACAAGAGAGAAAAAAGTTACTGTAGATTGTGACTGTTTAGTCAATTCAACAGATGATCTGGTTTCAGCTGAGAAAATGATTGAGGAAAAGAACAAAAGTAAAAAAGCACTCAATGATTATTTAAAAACTATGCGTAAAGAAATTGGCGACAGCTGCGATATTTGAAGTATTTAAAAATGCCAATACTTTACTTAATGGTTTATATCATTTATTTGACAAAATATTTGTTTACATCTTTTGATTCGAATAAATAAAAATGTCTTTAAAAAAGGGGAAATCGTATGAATAAAAAAATTGTATTTATAATTTGGGTATTGTCACTTGCATTAAATGTCCATGCCACAGGGTCATTAATCAAGGCCAAAGCTTACCTTGATGTTGAATCTGGTCAATGGCAGTCACCTGCTCATATTGTAATTAAAGATGGCATGATTGAAGCCATTAATCCTGATGTGATGCCCGAAGGTGTTGAGGTCATTGATTTATCTGGACAGTATTTGGTTCCTGGTTTGATGGACATGCACACCCATTTGGACTTGGACTTCAATGGTGGTTTTGATGACATCATTACCAAAGAAGGTGCCGCTGGTGGTGCTTTGCGTGCGGCCAAGAATGCAGAAAAAACATTGATGGCCGGTTTTACCACTGTTCGTAACATTGGCACAGTCCACATCACCGATGAATTGATAGATGTGGCATTGGCTGAAGCGATTGATAAAGGTTGGGTGGTAGGTCCTGATGTGATTCCGGCAGGGCACATGATAACCATACTCGGCGGTCATGGTGATTTGACTTTGGGCTTATCTGAAAACCTAATAGTACAAAGCCCAATCAATGGCATTGTCAGTGGTGTCGATGAAGCCATTAAAGCCGTGCGGTATCAAATTAAGAATGGTGCCAAAGTGATTAAAATTCACGCCACGGCGGGTGTTTTGTCCTTAGAAGACTCAGTCGGCGCGCAACAGTTAAGCAACGAAGAAATGAAGGCGATTGTTGATGAAGCGGCTCGTCATCACATCAAAGTCGCGGCACATGCCCATGGTACAGCAGGTATTATAGCGGCTATTCATGCCGGTGTGGCATCCATTGAACACGGATCATTGTTAGACAAAGAAGGCATGAGACTGATGAAAAAGCATGGCGTTTATCTGGTGCCGACGACTGGCTTAATAGACAGCATGTCCGGCAGCATGGACAAAATTGACCCTAAAATGGCAGCCAAAGCGAAGTATGTTTTGCCCTTGGCACAAGAGAACCTTTCCAAAGCCATAGACCAAGGTGTGCCCATCGCCCTTGGAACCGATGCTCCATTGATACCACATGGTCAAAATGCATTGGAATTATCGGCCATGATGAATCGCGGCATGAGTGCGGCAGAAGCCATTCGATCAGCGACCATCAATACCGCTGACTTATTAGGTCTTAAAGACCGAGGTCAAATTAAAGTGGGCATGCGTGCAGACATCATTGCTGCAAGTGAAGATGCATTGAAAAACATCAAAGCACTTGAATCTGTGGGTTTTGTGATGAAAAAAGGTGTGGTTTACAAACAATAGTACACTTTTAACCGAATCAATTTTGCTGTAGGATGAAATGATGAAAAAATTTATTTTAGGGTTGCTGTTAGTTTTAATTCAATGTAATTTGAATGCAAAAGTGGCTTATTTACCAATCATAGAGGCAGATTTTCCATACCCCAGCAGTAATTCAATCAGTGTGTTGGATTTAGACTCAGGTCAAATCATTAAAACCATTCAAATAGGTCAAATTGATTATTACAGTGCTCCTATTTTTTTAGATAACTCTGAAAAAAATCTTTATACTTCAATTGAAGGTAATAAAATTATTCGTATAGACACGGAAACGTTAACAGTGGTACAGGAATGGCAGGACCCTAGTATCCTATCATCCATAGATAAAATATTTTTAAGCTCCGATAACAGCAAACTGTTTTATATGATTTTAGGTGTTGGGACTGGTATCAATGCCATTAACCAATTAGATTTGACGAACAATCAAATGACTGAAGTCATTCGCCTTCCAGGATACTCAATACAAGCTGTGGTTGTCAGTAAAAATTCAGAATATATGACATTGAACGCTTTCAATTACACCACTAATCACAGAAAAATATCTACTTTTAAGACAGCTGATTTGTCACTAAAATACGAAACCACGATTCAAAATCCAATGTCAGTTTGGCTGATTGATAACGAGGGTGAAAACTTTTATTACCGTGATTACGATCAGGGTGATTTTGTTTCGAGAAAACTTTCAGATGCCAGTCAAAACTGGGTGTTTTCTTATCCCAATGAATCGGTTTATCATTCACCCGTTGAACAAGATACTGACTTGCTAGTGATGGGTTTAAATAGCAATTACATCATAAATAAAAATTCAGGTATTGGGGAAGCTATTCCAACTGCAGTTAATGAAGACCCTGTACGGTTATCTGGTTCAGTAGGTAGAATTAGTCAAGATGACTTTTTAACAGTCAGTGGCCCTGAAATTGTCTGCTTAACTGGCCTTTGCAGTTTAAGTTCTGAGTTAACAATTCAAAGAATTCATGTTGAAAATAATGAAAGTGAATTAATTTATCAGTCTGGATATACTTTAGGCAGTGTGGCAAATGGTCGTTTTATAGGTGCAAATTTATACCAAGGGTCGAGCCCCGCAACTCCGGTGCCGTTTTTTAATCAATTATGGCAACTGATTGTTATTGCCTTTTTGATGGTGCTGTTGGCTTGGAAGTTTCTAACATTGAGATTAGATTAACTTTTATTAAAACTTATTACTTGAATCCAAGAAATAAAGAAACCATTCAAACTTTCAAAAACTCACGCGCTTGAGCCAATGTGGTTTCGGTAATGGTTTCTCCGCCAGACATTCGGGCCAACTCTTCAATGCGTTGTTGTTGGTTAAGGTGTTCAACCTTTGATGTGGTGTGTTCGCCTTTTGATGATTTGCTGATGAGCAAATGGTCGTGGGCGTGACCGGCGACTTGGGCCAAATGTGTGACCGCGAATACTTGGTTGTTTTGGCTCAGTTGCTGCATGATGGCACCGACTTTTTCTGCAGTGGCACCGCCGATGCCGGTATCGACTTCATCGAAAACAAAGGATTGGGCGTTGTCTTTCTTCTGGCTACATACTTCTATAGCCAGTGATATTCTAGACAACTCACCACCTGATGCCGTTTTGTTCAGTGGTTGATAACTTTGGCCTTTATTGGTGGCAATCATGAACGTCACTTGGTCATTGCCGTCTTTTTGTGGCAGTTTATCAATGTCATGTTCGATGTCGATGCGTAATTGGGCGTCAGGTAAACCGAGGTCTTGAATCACTTGGCTGATTTGTTTGGCCAAAACTTGAGCTGTTTTTTGGCGGGCTTGTGACAGTTTTTTAGCCTGAGATCGGTAATTGGCCAAAGCTTTTTCAAAGGCTTGATCCAACTTCACCTGATTTTCAGACAGGTGTGCGTGTCGTTCTAAGGTTTCTTTTAACTGTTGGTGGTGATCAAACAACAGTTCTGGCATGATTTTTTGTTTGCGAGAAACCTGTGCGATGGCATCCAGTCTGCTTTCGATTTGATTTAGTTGTTCGGGATCGTTTTCTATGCTTTCTTGGCGGACTTTGAGTTCATTGTATGCTTCAGTAATGTTAATGGCGGCTTCTTCTAACATTTGTTCAATGTCTTTAAAGTCCATGCCTTGGGCTTGGTTCAATTGAAGCTGCGTGTGACTCAACAGTTGCTGCGCATTGTGTTCGCCATCTTGTAAGTCCAATAAAGCCTGTTCTGTGGTGCCAATCAAGTCTTGTGCGTGTGTGGCGACACTCAGTTGCTGGTGTAATGATTCATATTCACCTTGATTGAGCGCCAATTGCTCTAATTCATCGAATTGGTATTGGATCAATTGCAATTGCTCTTGGCTCATTGAGCCTGCTGCTACCAGTTCTTTTCGCTGTTGTTCAATCGACTTGACTTCGTTGGCGACAGTGGCGGTGGCTGATAACAACGCATTGTGCTGACCATGAATATCAACAATGCGTTTTTGGTTGTTGCTGTTGAGTAACTTTATTTGATCGTGTTGCCCATGAATTTGAACCAAGGTTTGCCCCAGTTCTCGCACTTGACTGGCGGGCGTAGGGCGGCCATTGATCCATAGTTTACTGCGCCCTTGTCCGTTGATTTGTCGGCGTAATATTAATTCGTTGTCTTCATTGTGCCAATCATTTTGATTGAGCCAATTTTGCGCGGCTTGATTGTTACTTGTATTGAATGTGGCAATGATTTCACAATCACCAGCAAAAGGGCCAACCACTTGAGCATCACCACGTGAACCCAGTGACAAAGACAGTGCACCTAAGAGTATTGACTTCCCCGCACCGGTTTCACCAGTGAAGACAGACATTTGTTGATGAAAATCCAATTCGAGTTGGTCAATGAGGACAAAATTTTTGATGTACAGGCTTTCAAGCATCCGTTTGTGGTTTCAATTGTAAAAAACGCGTTTAATTTTAGCTTTGCTAACTTGAAATGTCACTGGCTATCACCATATCTGAGCCATTATTAATTTGTTGTACATGTAATCATGAGTGAAGAAAATAAAATCAACGATGAAAACATAGAAGAAGTGGTAAATATCAATGCCGCTGAAAGCACAGATGAAGGCACAGAAGTTGAATCTGATGAAGTGGTTGAAGAGCTGAGTGAGACATCGGTTGACGCATTGGAACAAATGCAACAAACCATTGATGACTTAAAAGCCCAGTTAGCAGCCAAAGAAGAAGAAAAATTACTGATTGCTGCTGAAGCGCAAAATTTACAGCGTCGCATGCAACGTGACATTGATAACACGCGCAAGTTTTCAAACGATAAAATCATCAAAGCTTTGATTCCGGTGATGGACAGTTTTGATAAAGCCTTGGAAGTGATTGAAGACGACAGCTGCGAAGTGACGACAGAAGCCATGGTTCAAGGTACAGAAAACACACACAAGATTTTTTCTAAAGTATTAGAGGACAACGGCATCAGCATCATCAATCCAGTGGGCGAAGCCTTTGACCCTGAAAAACATGAAGCGATGAGCATGATAGCCTCGCCAGATCATGAAAAAAATACGGTGGTTAATGTATTTCAAAAAGGTTATTTGCTGAACGATCGAGTGATTCGCGCAGCGATGGTAGTTGTGGCTCAATAATATCAATGAGCGCAGGTTTCTGGCTTGAAAAAATAAGCAAGCGACCATAAATACCAGTCAATCAAAAAATTTATTATTTAAGAGGATTTTATAATGTCAAAAGTTATAGGTATCGATTTAGGAACAACCAATTCATGTGTTGCCATCATGGAAGGTAACGACATCAAGGTGATTGAGAACGCTGAAGGCGATCGCACAACACCTTCAATTGTGGCATTTACCGAAGACGGTAAAACCATGGTCGGTCAATCTGCAAAAAGACAAGCAGTGACCAACCCAGAAAATACATTATTCGCGATCAAACGTTTGATCGGTCGTAAAGTGACCGAAGACGTGGTGAAAAAAGACAAAGACATCGTGCCTTACAAAATTGTAGGTGCAGACAACGGTGATGCTTGGGTTGAAGTTCGCGGTAAGAAAATGGCGCCACAAGAAGTGTCAGCACGAATTTTAGAAAAAATGAAAGCAACGGCTGAAGATTATTTGGGTACTGAAGTGACACAAGCGGTCATTACAGTCCCTGCTTACTTCAATGACTCTCAACGTCAAGCGACCAAAGATGCAGGTAAAATTGCCGGTTTAGAAGTGAAACGCATCATCAATGAGCCTACAGCTGCGGCTTTGGCTTACGGCATGGACAAAAAAGGTGGTGACAGAACCATCGCTGTTTATGACTTAGGTGGTGGTACATTCGATATCTCAATCATTGAGATTGCTGACATCGATGGTGAGCAACAATTCGAAGTGTTGGCGACCAATGGTGACACATTCTTGGGTGGTGAAGATTTCGATAACCGCGTGATGGATTACTTGGTTTCTGAATTCAAAAAAGACCAAGGCGTTGATTTGAAAAATGATCCATTGGCTTTGCAGCGTTTGAAAGAAGCGGCTGAAAAAGCAAAAATCGAATTGTCATCTTTGGATCAAACGGAAGTTAACTTGCCGTACATCACGGCTGATGCATCAGGCCCTAAACACATGAATGTGAAAATCACACGTTCTAAATTAGAGTCTTTGGTAGAAGATTTGGTTAAACGCACTGTGGCACCATGTGAGACAGCGATTAAAGACGCAGGTGTTTCATTGAATGAAATTTCTGACGTTATTTTGGTTGGTGGTCAAACACGTATGCCAGCGGTACAAACCATTGTAGAAGCGACTTTTGGTAAAAAACCGCGTAAAGATGTGAACCCTGATGAAGCAGTTGCCATGGGTGCAGCGGTTCAAGGTGGTGTATTGTCTGGTGATGTGAAAGACGTTCTGTTGTTAGACGTGACACCATTGTCATTAGGTATTGAAACCTTGGGTGGCGTGATGACTAAGTTGATTGAGAAAAACACAACGATCCCTACCAAGGCATCTCAAGTGTTCTCAACGGCTGAAGACAATCAATCTGCTGTAACGGTTCATGTATTACAAGGTGAGCGTGAAGTGGCACAAGCGAACAAATCTTTGGGTCAATTCAACTTGGAAGGCATTACAGCAGCACCTCGTGGCATGCCACAGATTGAAGTGTCTTTTGATATAGATGCCAATGGTATCATTCATGTATCAGCGAAAGACAAAGCGACCGGCAAAGAGCAACGCATTGAAATCAAGTCGGGTTCTGGATTATCAGACGAAGAAATTGAAAACATGATTAAAGATGCTGAGTTGAACGCTGAAAAAGACAAAGAGTTCCAAGAGTTGGCACAAGCACGTAACGGTGCCGATGCGATGACACACTCTGCGAAGCAAATGTTGGAAGAGCACAAAGAAATCATCGAAGACGGTGAGAAAGCAGCGATTGAAGCAGGTGTGGAAGCTGTAAATGAAGCCACTAAAGGTAATGACAAAGCAGCCATTGAAGCCGCCAGTAACAAGTTACAAGAAGCGATTCAACCTGTGATGCAAAAAGTGGCTCAAGCGGCTCAAGCAGAACAAGCAGCAGGTGATGCCGCAGCGGGTGAAGAAGCGGCTGGTGGTAATGATGATGTTGTTGATGCTGAATTTGAAGAAGTAAACGACGACAAAAAATAAATCAGTGGGTGAGTGACTCACCTTAATTACTGGTTATGTAATACACCGCCTGGAGCAAATAAGTTTCAGGCGGTTTTTTAGAATATAAAGACTCGATTAAAAATCATGGCACAAAAAGATTTATACAAGATTCTGGGCATTGAAAAATCAGCCACAGCGGCAGAAATCAAAAAAGCATTCAAACGCACAGCGATGAAACTTCATCCTGACAGGAATGCCGATGATCCGAGTGCGCAAGATAAATTCAAAGAAGCCCAAATGGCTTATGAAATCTTAAAGGACGAACAAAAACGCCAAGCATACGATCAATATGGCTTTGATGCGGTATCTGGTCAAGGCGGTGGACAAGGTCCCGGTGGTTTTGGCGGCGGCGGTTTCCACGGTGACGTCGGTGACATGTTTGGTGACATCTTCAGTGATATTTTTGGCGGCGGCGGTCGGGGTCGTGGGCGTCAAGGTCCACAACGTGGTCGCGACGTTCAAATTGAAATGACCGTTGAATTAGAAGAAGCCATCAATGGCGTTTCTAAAGAAATCAATATCCCGACAATGGTTTCTTGTGATCCATGTCATGGTACGGGATCAAAAGACGGAAAGACTTCGACGTGCTCTACTTGTGGTGGTGTGGGTCAGGTTCGCATGCAGCAAGGCATGTTTTCTGTTCAACAGGCATGTCCTGATTGTAAGGGTCAAGGCCAAACCATTTCAAACCCTTGTGGTTCTTGTCACGGGCAAGGTCGCAAGCAAGAAAAAACTAAGTTGAACGTTAAAATTCCAGCAGGTGTAGATCAAGGCGATCGCATCAGATTGTCTGGAAAAGGTGAAGCAGGTCCACAAGGCGGTCCAGCCGGTGACTTGTATGTGGATATCCATGTGATTCCACATAAGATTTTTGTCAGAGAAGGTGATCATTTATTCTGTGAGATGCCGATAGACTTTGCTACAGCCTGTCTAGGTGGTGAAATCATCGTGCCGACTTTGACAGGTGAAGTTAAGTTAAAAGTGCCGGCAGAAACACAGTCTGGTAAACAGTTCCGTTTACGAGGCAAGGGTGTGAAATCAATTCGTTCGCACAGTACTGGAGACTTGCACTGTAAAGTCAATGTTGAGACGCCAGTGAGTTTGTCTGGTGAGCAAAAAGATTTAATAGAGCAATTAGACAAAACCATCAAAGCGTCGGGTGACAAAAACAACCCACGCAAAAAAGGTTGGTTTGATAATGTGAAATCATTTTTAGATAAAATGACCGGTTGATGGCATGACGGATAAATTGAAAATCATTGTGGCTGGTGCCTCTGGCCGTTTGGGAAAATGTTTGATTCGATTGATTGCTGCGTCAGATGATTGTGAGCTGTTGGCGGGATTGGTTTCTGAAAACAGTCCATCACTGGGTAAAGATTTGGGTGAATTGGCTGGCTTGCCAGCGATGAATGTTTTGGCCAGTTACAACACCGATGGCACAGCAGCAGATGTGATGATTGATTTCAGTCAATCAGCAGGCTTCGACGAGCTGGTTGATTTTTGTGTGATGAGTGAAACGGCTTTGGTCAGTGGAACCACTGGATTGGTACAAGCGCAATATGACCGATTGGCCCATGCATCTAAATTCATTCCTGTGATGTGGACGAGTAACTTTTCAATCAACGTCCAAGTATTGAAAAACATGCTCCAAATCATCAAGCAATTTAATCCAGATGCTGATTTTTCCATCAAAGAAACGCATCATATACATAAGAAGGACGCGCCTTCTGGTACGGCCATCAGCTTGGCTCAAGCGGTTGACTCTTCTGGAAAAATGCAAAAATTTTCTGAGTCTCAGTTTCAATTAGGTGACGTTAAAATTGAGGCCGTACGTAAAGGTGAAATTCCTGGTATACACGAAGTCACCTGTGAATTGAACAGTGAAACCATCACATTAGAACATTCTGCGCATGACCCTGACGTGTTTGCCCAAGGTGCCTTGCAAGCAGCTCTGTGGATTAAAGGCAAAAGCAAGGGTTTTTATGACCTCAACCACGTCATCATGGGTTGATCAATTTAAAATTATTGACCTTTTTACCAGTTCTGTAAAAAGGTCAGTCCCATAAAACTCAAATCTTCGGTGTAAAACTGTCCGTAGGGCGAGTGCCCATCTTGGTATTCAAACAAAATTTGAAAAGGTAAGTCAGTTAACTCTTGGATTTCTATACCTGCTCTGAATGTGGCATTAATTACCCAGTCAGCTGCTTCCCATGACTTTAAATCCAAGCCTACCACGGGTCGTAAGTATGGAGCGTTCAACCATGGGGTTTGGCCAAGGTATTGAGCCCCTGCTTGCCACATGTGTTTGCCTAAATTACCGGGTTCTGAACGGGTTATCAAACCTAAGCCGGCATATACGTCCCAGCTGTTGATTGAACGTGATGCGGTCCATTTGACGGTTTCATAGGATAAGTTCAATCTGTCTTCGATATACTCTGGGTTGTCTATGAGGAATTCATCTCCTAAATGTGTGCTCCTGTGGGTGTATGAAAAACGCCATGACCAATCTGCTAAGTTTTGAACCAGTGCTCCACCGACCGAAAAATCTGTGTTAATTAAGGCACCGCCCCTGTTATTCCTGGTGTCTATTTGGCTGACATCAAATTGAGACCGAATCTGGCCGAACACACTGAATGTTATGGGATTGCTGGACTTGAATTGCCAAGTTTTAACCGACTGGTTTTTTCCAACACCCAGCAATACCGAGTTGAAATCATGGCCTAAGAAATCCAACTGGCCATAACTGAACTGTAAATTGGTTTCATTCAAGTCAGCGATTAAATGTGGGAATGACTGTTTGGTGATGGTGTGAGTGCTGGTGGGGGTTTGTTCTTTTGAGGCCAGAGGCTTGGTTGTTTTGGTTGTTGCTATGGCGTCATAGCATGCCAACCTACTTTGTTCCTCTTTTATGGCTGAGCATGTGGTTATTTGATCAATCAGTGGCTGTTCTTTAATGGCATAAGCAGGGGTTAAGCAACTACTGAAGGTAAAAATTATTATCAATCGAATGTTCATGGGTAAGATATATTTTTGTCTTTATTGTTGATGCACTGAATTGTACCAAAAAAGATGAAATGTCATCATTGAAGTTTACTGTGTATGGCTATGAAATGACAAAAATAGACGGATTGTGTTTTTCATAATGATGATAATTATAAATACCAAATAAAAACTGCCAAGTCCTTCACGGTTGAGGCCAAAGACAGTAGTCTGAACATGTGTTAATCAAATTTATCTGTAGGATAGTGGGTGAGGTGAAATTATGTGTATTAAATTGGCAGTATGTTTTTTGAGTTTAATAAGCAGTGGTCAAGTTTTTGCTAAGGGGCAAATGCTTCAACTTGGAAGCGCCATTCCGTTTGATGATGAGTTCAATCAATCAATAGATTTGTTGAACAACAACACCAGTGCATGGCAAGTATTGGGTGCAGGTCAAATGGATGAACGCGCAAGTGAGATGCAAATCGGTGGTGGGTTGTTGACTGTCGTTCCAGACGTGATACATCACAATGGTTGGTTTCAAGATGACTATGGACCACTCATTTATCAAGAAGTGACAGGGAATTTTTCAGTGGTGCTTAATTTAAGGGTTTCTGCGGGTGATGACGTAGACCTGCCGCCGGATGTTGGTTTTAACGCGGCTGGTTTTGTGATCAGAAATGCTTCTGGAACCCACAATCAAGATGAAAACTGGGTGATGTACAACATGGGAGGACAAGGACAAAATGGAGTCACTTTTGCTCGAGAGATGAAAAAGACGGTGAATTCAGTTTCTAATTTGTTTCTGACAGAGCAAGTCCATATGGAAGAATATTTATTGGCTTGTCGAATTGGAGGTGATTTTTACTTTTATTATTGGGCTGATGCGATTCAAGACTGGCGGCAAGAAACGTTTTATAACAATCATGATGTCGATGGTGTCAGTACCACCACTTGGCGTAATAACAACAATGTAACGCCTGAAATCATTGCCCCTGGTGATGGTCAGGCCAATCCCATGTATTTCAATCATGATGGTATGTCTGAAACCATTCAGCTAGGAATAATGTCTCATACTTGGGATAACAATGGCGTGGGGAGTGGCAGCAGAGGAGATTTTGAGTTCATACGATTTGCTGCCAATCCGCCGCAGTCTCAATCAGATTGTACATCTGCTTTCCCTCAATTGGGTAATGATTTGATATTTGAAGATGGGTTTGAATTATTGACGGATTAAAATTAGAAAAGCAGGCCGAAGCCTGCTTTTCTAAGCATTGATCAGTACTGTATTATGAAGCCAGGTTTCTCAGTACATAGTGCAAAATACCACCATGACGACAGTATTCAACTTCTTTAGGCGTGTCGATTCTAACATCGACTTCAAAAGTCACAACGCTGCCATCTGGTCTGGTAGCATTAACTTGAGCCACTTTACTTTCGCCATTTTTCAAGCCGCTGATGTCATAGACTTCATGACCTGTCAGTTCAAATGTATCGGCACTTTCGCCTGGTTTGAATTGCAACGGGATGACACCCATGCCAACCAAGTTAGACCTGTGTATGCGCTCGTAGCTTTGTACGATGACTGCTTTAACACCCAATAAATTAGTGCCTTTAGCTGCCCAGTCACGTGATGAGCCGGTACCATATTCAGTGCCGCCTATGATAACCAAAGGCGTGCCTTCAGCTTGGTACTTCATTGAGGCATCGAAGATACTCATTTCTTCATCAGAAGGTTGATGACGGGTCCAACCACCTTCGGTGCCTGGAGCCAGTTGGTTTCGTAATCTGATGTTGGCAAAGGTGCCACGCATCATGACTTCGTGGTTTCCGCGTCTTGAGCCATATGAGTTGAAATTCACTTTCTCAACACCATTCGCTTTCAGGTAATGCCCGGCTGGCGAATCTTCTGCGATGGCACCTGCTGGAGAAATGTGGTCAGTCGTCACCGAATCACCTAATTTGGCCAAAACGCGAGCGCCTGAAATGTTATCAATGGTTCCCACATCTAAGGTCATGCCTTCAAAGTATGGCGGGTTTTTGATATATGTGGAGTCAGCTTGCCAATCAAACAGCTCCGATTGTGTGGTTTTTACTTTTTCCCAGTTTTCATCTCCTTCAAAGATGCCTTCATAGCCTTCAGAAAAACTGCTTTTTGACACGTGTTTTTGTATGGTGTCAGCTATTTCGTGGTTGCTGGGCCAGATGTCTTTCAAATAAATAGGATTGCCGTTTTGGTCATCACCCAGTGAATCATTTTGTAAATCAAAATCCATGGTGCCTGCAATGGCATATGCCACAACCAAAGGTGGTGAGGCCAGGAAATTCATTTGAATGTCAGCATGAATGCGACCTTCAAAGTTTCTGTTACCTGATAATACTGAAGTGGCAATCAAGTCATTGTCATTGATTGCAGAGGATAAAGCGGGATCTAACGGGCCTGAGTTTCCAATACAGGTGGTACAACCAAAGCCAACCACATTAAAGCCAAGAGACTCCAAATCATCCATCACACCAGCGCCATTTAAATAATGTGAAACCACACGAGAGCCAGGGGCTAAAGAGGTCTTAACCCAGGGTTTGACTTTTAAACCTTTGGCTGCGGCATTCCTGGCCAGCAAGCCAGCGCCTAACATGACTGCGGGATTGGATGTGTTGGTGCAAGATGTGATGGCCGCAACGGCAATGTCACCATCTGTGAATTCATAATTGCCACGTTCAGCCGCAACAGGTATAGATTTTTTCGCACGACCGTTTTCAAATTCTTTGAACAGCGACTGAAATTTTTCTTTAGATTCAGTCAATACAATGCGATCTTGTGGGCGTTTAGGCCCTGATATGCTAGGTACCACTGTACTCATGTCTAACTCTAAGACAGCGGTGTATTCTGCTTCAATGCTGTTTTCGTCATGGAACATGCCTTGTGCTTTGGCATATTGCTCAACCAAGTTGACTTGTTCATCAGAGCGGCCAGTCAAAGAAAGGTAACGCAGTGACTCTTTGTCAACAGGGAATATGCCACAAGTGGCCCCGTATTCAGGTGCCATATTGGCAATGGTGGCTCGATCTGCCAAAGGTAAGTGTTGTAAACCAGAACCAAAAAATTCTACAAATTTACCTACCACGCCGTGTTCACGCAGCATGTCTACAACGGTTAATACCAAATCTGTAGCGGTGACACCTTCTTGTAAGTTGCCTGTCAATTTAAAGCCAACCACCTGAGGTATCAACATGGAAATGGCTTGTCCAAGCATGGCAGCTTCTGCTTCAATACCACCAACACCCCAGCCCAAAACGCCAATGCCATTGATCATGGTGGTGTGTGAATCCGTACCCACCACGGTGTCAGGATAGGCCATCAATTCTCCATTTTGTTCAGCCCCAAATATCACCCTAGCCAAATACTCTAAATTGACTTGATGGACAATACCATTGCCTGGTGGCACCACACTGAAGGAATCAAATGCCGTTTGGCCCCATTTTAAAAAACCGTAACGCTCCATGTTGCGTTGAAATTCTATTTGAGTGTTCATTACAGCCGCATCTGCTGTACCGTATTTATCTACTTGAATGGAATGGTCTATCACCAGTTCTGCTGGTGACAGTGGATTGATTTTTTGAACATCACCGCCCAGCGCTTTCATCGCATCACGCATGGCAGCCAAATCAACAACAGCAGGTACGCCGGTAAAATCTTGTAATACCACTCGAGAAGGGGTGAAAGCGATTTCAGTGGCTGGTTTGGCTTTGGGGTCCCATTTACACAAGGCTTCGATGTCTTCAACTGTCACATCTATACCATTTTCATTTCGTAACAGGTTTTCTAAAAGAATTTTTAAACTGAAGGGCAGGCGACTGATGTCGTATAGCTCTTCAATTTTTTTTAAGCTGAAATACGTGTATGATTTGTTATTGCAAGCCAATTTCATGGCAGTGTTTAACGTGTTACTCATGAACCATCCTCTGTTTTTGCTCCTAAAAGTCTGAACACTGTCAGGAACAGTTAGTAAAAATACGACCTAATATTATGCCATTTTTAGACACAAATTTATAGGGTAGCAGGAGGTGTATTTGATGCTTTGATTTAAAAGCGGAGTTCAGCCAGTTATTAATAAAAAAAGGCCGCACAACATCAGTTGTGCGGCCTTTTAAGGATTGTCACCCTATTAGCTCACTTGTTTTAATTCCAAGGTCACTGTTTTCGCGTCTTTTAAATAACGGTCTAATTGATCGAAATTCATGTAACGGTAGGTGTCTGCTTCGCCTTCTTCTAAAACAGATGCATAGGACATGTATTCTTCAACGGTTGGTAATTTACCCATCAATGAAGCAATCGCAGCGAGTTCAGCTGATGCCAAGTAAACGTTGGCACCTTGACCCAGGCGGTTAGGGAAGTTGCGTGTTGATGTAGAAACCACGGTACAGCCCGGTGCCACACGTGCTTGGTTACCCATACACAAAGAACAACCCGGCATTTCAGTACGCGCACCGCTCTTTCCAAAGATGCTGTAATAGCCTTCTTCGGTTAGCAAGGCTTCGTCCATCTTGGTCGGTGGTGCTATCCACAATCGTGTTGGTAGGGTGTCGGTGAATTTATCTAACAATTTACCAGCGGCACGGAAGTGACCAATGTTGGTCATACAAGAGCCAATGAACACTTCATCAATTTTGTCGCCTTGTACTTCAGACAATAATCTGGCATCGTCTGGATCATTTGGTGCACACAAAATCGGCTCATTGATGTCAGCCAAATCAATTTCTATGACAGCTGCATATTCTGCGTCTTTATCAGCTTCCATCAATTGAGGGTTCTCTAACCATTCTTCCATTGCTACAATGCGTCGCTCTATGGTGCGTCTGTCGCCGTAACCTTCAGCAATCATCCACTTCAGTAGCACGATGTTTGAATTCAAGTATTCAATGATAGGTTCTTCATTCAGCTTGATAGTACAAGCGGCTGCAGAACGTTCAGCTGATGCATCAGACAGTTCAAAAGCTTGTTCAACTTTCAAGTCACCCAAGCCTTCAATTTCTAAAATACGACCAGAAAATATGTTTTTCTTGCCTTTTTTCTCTACGGTTAACAAGCCTTCTTGAATGGCATAGTAAGGAATGGCATGAACCAAATCACGTAAAGTGATGCCTGGTTTCATTTCGCCTTTAAATCGAACCAAAACAGATTCAGGCATATCTAAAGGCATGACGCCAGTTGCCGCACCAAAGGCCACCAAGCCAGAACCGGCTGGGAATGAAATTCCTAATGGGAAACGGGTGTGAGAATCACCACCGGTTCCAACCGTATCAGGCAACAACATTCTGTTCAACCAAGAGTGAATGATGCCGTCACCAGGGCGCAATGAAACGCCAGCTCGGTTTTGAATAAAGTCAGGCAGGGTGTGATGTGTTTTAACATCCACAGGCTTAGGGTAGGCTGCAGTGTGACAGAATGACTGCATCACCAGGTCTGCTGAAAACCCTAAACAAGCCAAATCTTTCAGTTCATCACGTGTCATTGGGCCAGTGGTGTCTTGTGAACCTACTGTGGTCATTTTTGGTTCGCAGTATTGATCTGGACGAACACCTTCTACGCCACAGGCTTTGCCGACCATTTTTTGGGCCAAAGTATAGCCTTTGTCACTGCTGGCCACATCTTGTGGTGTGCGGAATATGTCGCTTTGCGGTAAGCCCAAAGACTGTCTGGCACGTTGTGTTAAACCACGACCAATGATCAATGGAATGCGGCCACCGGCACGAACTTCATCTAACAATACATCAGTTTTTAACTCAAATTCAGCCAAAATTTCATCACTGTCATGCTTGGTGATTTTGCCTTCATATGGATATACGTCGATCACATCACCCATGTTCAGGTTGTTAACATCAACCTCGATTGGTAATGCGCCCGAATCTTCAGCTGTGTTGAAGAAAATTGGAGCAATTTTACCACCCAAAACAAAACCGCCAGCGCGTTTGTTTGGAATGAAAGGAATGTCATCACCCATGTGCCATAACACAGAGTTGATGGCTGACTTACGTGAAGACCCAGTACCGACCACGTCGCCCACATAGGCCAAAGGAAAGCCACGAGATTCTAATTCGTCTATTAATTTCATTGGGCCAATCACACCTTCTTCATCAGGTACGATACCTTCACGGGCATTTTTCAACATCGCTTTGGCATGCAAAGGGATGTCAGGGCGTGACCAAGCATCTTGTGCAGGTGATAAATCATCGGTGTTGGTTTCGCCAGTAACTTTAAAAACGGTTAAAGTGATTTTTTCTGCCAACGTATCTTTGCTTGTAAACCATTCTGCATCAGCCCATGATTGCATGACTTTTTGTGCGTGGTTGTTTCCGGCTTTGGCCATTTCTTCAATATCGTAAAAACTGTCAAACATCAATAAAGTGTGAGATAAAGCTTCAACAGCTGTGGCTGCCAATTCATCATTTTCTAGTGCTTTAACCAAGGGCTCAATATTGTAGCCGCCTTGCATGGTGCCCAAGATTTTGATGGCTTCAATTTGAGAAATCAAAGGCGAAGATTCATCTCCAGCTACGATGGCCGAAAGAAAAGATGCTTTGACATAAGTGGCATCATCTACGCCAGCAGGGATACGAGTGGTAAACAACGACATCAATTCTTCAGTGTTGTTATCAGCTGGGTTTTTTAATAGTTCAATTAATTGTGCTGTCTGTTCGGCGTCCAAAGCCAAAGGCACAATGCCTTGTTCTGCACGTTCTGCGACATGCTGGTGGTAATTTGTTAAGAAATCTGACATGTAATAGTTGCCTCGTAGTCTGTATAATTCACTGTGTAGTTAAAAGCCATTTACCTAAAGCTTTATGGATCCTGATTTACCCAAAGTATTTAACTCCCGCTGATTACCGAATCCATGAATGGATACACGGCTTTTGAGGATGTAGTTTGGTTGGAAAATGGAGGCAGTATTTTATCATATTTGCATCGTTTTTGATGCAATCATTGAAGTTTTCCAATAATTTAGATAATGTAGCCGCTTTTAATTAAAACAAAAATATGTCAAGTAAAAGGGATCTCATTTTAGCGGCCACTCAAGAGTTGCTCTCTAAGCACGGTTTTCATGGTTTTTCAATGAAGCAATTAGCCGATACGGCGGGTGTTGCTGCGGGTTCAATTTACAATCATTTTGAAAATAAAGAAGATTTGATTTTACAATTGCATTTGCAAATATTAACTGACATTGCGAGTTATACTTTTGCATCATACGATGACAAAGCCACGTTGTTTGCTCAATACCAACATTTTTGGCTGCAGTTTTGGAATTACTGCTTAGATCATCCAACGGCCGTATTGTGTAAAGACCAATTTGATCATTTGCCACCAAAACAAAAAGCCGTCCAAAGTGAAAAAATCATGCAATTATTCGAGCCTTTGACGCGTTTTTTTGAAGCAGGGAAGTCGCAAAAAGTTTTTAAGGATTTAGATAATGAAGTGCTGAGTGTCTTAAGTCTTGAAACATCATCAGTTTTGGCTCGGTTGCAATTAATGCAACAAATCAATTTAACTGAAGAAAATATTAAAGAAGTGATTGAAGCCAGTTGGCACAGCATCAGTAAATGATGTTGCTAGGCTGAAGAGCTGACAATTTCAGCCGCATCAGCAATACATATTCTGTCTCGGCCTTCATCTTTGGCTTTGTACAATGCTTGGTCAGCCCTTTGAAAACAGGCAGACATGGTTTCATTTTGTTTTAGTGAAGCGATGCCATAACTGGCTGTGATGTGTTCTATACCTGGGAAGGTGGTCAATTTAAGTTGTTTTTGTATTTCAAAACATTTGTCATGCGCTTGTTGCAAAGAGGTGTTGTTGCTGAAAATAACAAACTCTTCTCCGCCCCATCGAGCCAATACGTCCATATCATTGACTAAATCTTTTAACAGTTGAGCAAACAGTTTCAGTACCACATCACCTGTTGAGTGGCCGTATTGGTCATTGATTCTTTTAAAGTAATCAATGTCAATGACAGTCAGTGCAATGGGGTTGTCATTATCATATCGTGAGGACTCTTCTGCCAATGCCATATCGAAATAGTAGCGGTTGTAAAGTCCAGTCAATAAGTCGTGTGTAGAGAGTTTTTTGAACTTTTGATTAGACTTTGTCAGTTCGCTTTTTAAGCGATTGAGTTCGACGTTTTGTTGTTGCAACTGTCGGTTATAACGTTTCATCATCCACAGGTAGCTGAGCAAAAAAACAGCAGCAATGGCACCATACATCACCATTTTTTTTATCAGACCATAATTGGTGTTGTCTATCACTGTGATGTTATTCCACTTGTGATAAATGGCCAGTTTATGTGCATCATCAATTTGAGAAAGAGAAAAGTTAATCAGGGGCAGTAAATCAGATTGGCTTTTGATTACACCAAACCTCAGGTTGTCTTCTGGTCCACCCCATCCAGCAATGCGCAATTGATGCAAACCATGCTGTTGTATATAGTTATTGGTTGAAAGCATTGAGCCAACAAAAATATCAGTTTCACCATCTGCAACAGACATCAAGCCTTCCAAAACAGAAGCATATATTCTGGTTTTCACTTCTGGATACTTTTGCTTGATATAATCATTGATTCTGAAGCCCTCGCTCAAAGCAACCACTTGGTCATCGATTTGATCAAAATCTTTTAAAAAAGGTTGGTTCTTTTGCGAAACCAAAACATTAGGAGAATTAAAGTAGGTGTCAGAAAAGTCCAAAAATTCACTCCGTGCTTCATTTTTATTCAGCATCGGCGTGATGTGACATGTTCCTGCCATCAGGTGATCTAATGTGGATTGCCAGGTTTCAGTAGGAAGGAATGTGAGCTCAAGTCCTGCATCCATGGCGACAAATTTGACGTAGTCAGAAGATATGCCAATGTGTTTACCATCTTTGATTGATTCAAATGGGAACCAATCAGGGTCAACGCAATAAATCAGATTTGTTTTTTCAGTCTCAGAATTGGCATAAACATTTATGTTCAATAAAAACATAAAGACACTGCACAACAAGGCTGACAATTGGACCTTCAATTTTCTTTCCCCCTTTGACAAAAAGTCAAAGCTATTTTTAAACAATCTCTACCCTAATTTGATGAAATTGCTTTGTTATTGTTGACCACAGTTTTAGTGATTTGAAGCTAAACTTCAAGTTTAGAGTGGAATTTGTCAGTAATAAGACATAAAAAAGCCATTGAAGATTCAATGGCTTATAAAAAGTGACATTTTTTGCTTTTGATTAATCGCCAATTTCAGTCATGGCCATGATGTTGTATCCTGCATCAACATAAGTGATTTCACCCGTAATGCCAGATGCCCAGTCTGAACATAAGAACGCAGCTGCTTTGGCGACATCCATCTGTGTGACACTGCGTTTTAAAGGAGCGGCTTTTTCGACGTGATCAAGCATGGATTTAAAGTTTCCAATACCTGAGGCAGCCAATGTTTTGATTGGGCCTGCTGAAATGCCGTTGACCCTGATGCCATCAGAACCTAAAGCATGCGCCATGTATCGCACATTGGCTTCCAGTGCAGCTTTGGCAACACCCATGACGTTATAATTATTCATGGCACGCACAGCTCCAAGGTATGACAAGGTCAATAAAGAGGCGTCGCGCCCTTGCATCATGTCACGGCCAGCTTTACCCAATGCAGCAAAACTATATGAACTGACATCCATGGCCGTTTGATAACCGCCTCGGGTTAAGTTTTCTAAGTAATTGCCTTGCAATAATTCACGCGGAGCAAAGCCGACTGAATGAACGATGGTATCTAAGCCGTCCCATTCTTTGCCTAATTCTTTGAAAACGTCTTCAATTTGTTGGTCTGAGGCAACATCCAATGGCAAAACAATTTCAGAGCCCGTTTGTGCTGCAATTTTATCAACGCGTTTTTTGAGTTTGTCATCCAAGTAAGTAAAGGCCAATTCAGCCCCTTGTTGGTGCATAAACTCAGCAATACTCCAAGCAATGGAACGGTTGCTTGCAACGCCAACGATTAAGGCTTTTTTGCCTGATAATATCCCCATTTTATTCTCCTGATTTGACCGCCGCCTGATGTACTGTGGTGCCGGTGGTCAGTTATTGATTGGTTGGTTCGATTTTATTGAATACCAGTTTGAAGTCAACAGGAACCTCATAACTGATGGCCTTTAGTTTGGCGACTTGTGTCAGTTGGTTAATACCTTCATCCAAGTTAAATGCTTTGGCATTGATTTGGATGGGGTTATAGCTTATCACTGACATTGAGTGGTCTTTGGCGTTAATTTGCACCAGAACTCTTGCCTGAAGCTGGTTCACCACACCGTGTAAATTAAGCTCAAAATCTATGGTTACAGGTGTGCCGAATGGAACCGTTTTTGGAATTTGGGCTAGTATTTGAGCAGTTGGAAATCGAGCTGTTTCAAAAAGCAGGTCTTTCATCCTTTGATTGCGAATAGGAATTTGTGTTTCCAGCTGATTCAAGTCTAAATTCAATTTCATTTTCAGTTCGCTGTTAATCTGTCCATTAAGAAATTTAATGGTGTGAGACTCAGCAATGTTGTTATTTTTGGTGCTGATGAAACTGAGTTGACTTTGTGTTGTTTCGAGTTGCCAAATTTGATTCGGTTTTGATTGATGTGTGGTTTTATTTTTTATCTGGCATGCGCTGATTAAATAAAAGCATAAAAAAACAGCAATGATTTTAATTGGTTGTTTATCCATCTTTGGTTTTTAGGGTTTGTTGCTAAAATCAGTAACTAAAGTGACTTTCATCATAACGCCAAATTGAGGGTGGTCAAAATATTGCCATGATCCCAATTCAATTTGGGTACTTTGCTCTGTTCGGTAAATGATGGTTTCACCATCCAGACTTTCTCTGTAAAGGTTAATATCTACATGTCCGTGTTGAAACCTTTGTTTAGAAAAAGCCACCTTACCCCTGATCGTATAATCAGGTTTTATCGGTACTAAAAAAGTATCTTCGGGTTCATTTTCGTTTGCGAATCCTGCTAATGTGTTGTTTCTTATAGATTCTTCTTCTGGTGCATCCAAGGGTTGATCTACTGGAATGTCTTCTGACCAATTTGATATTTTGACAAAACCTGGGTTTCTATAAGGCGTGGCAGGTTGACGCCATTTTTGGTAAAACAAGGCGCGCATACTGGGGTGTTTGTCAATTTTATTGAAAACGGCATTGTCCGAAGGTAAATCATTGAAGGAAAACCAGGCGAGGGCTTTCGCATCACTGGTCTTTTCACCCTCAATGGGTACTTGCCATTGGTCTCCTTCTTGATCAGGTTTTTCTGATTCAATCAACCATGCCATGTCATCATCTGCCGCTTCCATGGCATTGAGTGAGGTTAAGTCAACTTCAGCTCTGTTGCTCACTTGATTGCTTTCAGGTTGTGACAGTAAGCGTGCGAACACCAGCACTTCAACATCATATAGTTGGATGCCAGAAGACAAGGGTAAGTAATTGGCTGCATGACCTGTTTGAATGGCCAGTAATAAATACATCATTTTTTTCATGATTGCAGTATATCAAATAATTGGTGGATGGCATCAATCCTTTGTTCGGCTAAATCGAATTCACCCAGCAACCTTAAACCATCATTTGGCAAGGGTTTGTATGTGCCGGGGTTAGACTGAATCAGTTTAATTAACTGCGCATAAAAAGTTGGGCTGAACGTTTTGAACTTGAGGTCGGCAAACTCTTCATTCATAACCAATGATGCGATGTTGAGTTGTTTGGCTTTTAATTTGATATTTAATACATGTAGTAAGTTTTGTGCCGCCTCTGGCAATTGCCCAAAACGGTCAATCAATTCGACTTTAATTTCATCCAAGGCTTCACGTGTTTTGGCATTGTTCATGCGCTTATATAAGGTCAAACGTGTGTACACATCGAAAATATACGATTCTGGTAACAGGGCAGGGATATTCAGTTCAATGTCTATGTGTGTGGCATCTTCACTCAAAATATCAATTTCTTCGCCATTTTTCAAGGCGTCCACAGCGCGTTCTAACATTTCACAATAGAGACTGAAGCCGACGCTTTGAATTTGCCCGCTTTGTTCTTCACCCAATAATTCACCTGAACCGCGGATTTCCATGTCATGCGTGGCGAGGGTGAATCCAGAGCCTAAATCTTCAAGAGATTCAATGGCTTCCAGTCGTTTTTTGGCGTCTTTGCTGACTGCTTTCCAGCTTGGAATGATCATGTAAGCAAAGGCTTTGTGATGAGATCGACCGACCCGACCTCGCAATTGATGTAATTGTGCCAAACCCAGTTTGTCGGCGCGATTGATGATGATGGTGTTGGCCGAAGGGATGTCGATGCCTGACTCAATGATGGTCGTGCAGACCAAGATATTAAAGCGTTGTTTGTGGAAATCTACCATCACATCTTGCAGTTCTTTCTCATGCATCTGACCATGTGCCACCCGCACGCGTGCTGATGGGTTGATCTTTTGAATGCTTTCGGCCATCTGCTCAATGGTTTGCACTTCGTTGTGTAGGAAATACACTTGGCCACCGCGTTGAATCTCGCGTGTACAGGCTTCATTGATAACGCTGTTGTTCCACTCGACCACCTGAGTTTTGACCGTTAAACGGGCTTTCGGCGGTGTCGCAATGATAGATAAATCACGCAAACCTGATAATGCGCCATTCAGCGTTCTTGGAATGGGGGTTGCTGTTAATGTCAAGAAATCGACATCGGCTTTGAGTTGTTTCAGCTTGTCTTTTTGCTTGACGCCAAAACGGTGTTCTTCATCAATGATAACCAAACCCAATGATTTGAATTTGATGCCCTTTTGAATCAATTTATGGGTGCCTATGACGATGTCTACACCACCTGATTCACATTGGCGCAGGGTTTCTTTAGTGTCAGCACCAGATACAAAGCGCGACAACAAAGCGACCTTAATCGGAAACGGTGCGAATCTATCGACAAAATTGTCGTAATGCTGTTGAGCCAAAAGTGTGGTTGGAACCAAAAGCACCACCTGTAAGCCGTCATTGGCCGCTGCAAATGCCGCCCGCAAAGCAATTTCTGTTTTACCAAAGCCCACGTCGCCACACACCACGCGGTCCATGTGGGTCGGCGCTTTCATGTCTTTGATAACGGCATCAATGGCATTCAACTGGTCTTCGGTTTCTTCAAATGGAAATCCTTGGCAGAACTGTAAATAGTCGTCTTGGTTCAATTTCAGACCATGACCACCCGCGGCTTCGCGCATGGCATATAAAGACAGCAGCTCAGCGGCCACGTCTTTGACTTTCTTGGCCGCTTTTTCTTTGGCTTTTGACCACGCTTCTGAGCCGAGTTTGTGCCACGGCGCATTTTCTTCATTGGCCCCTGAATATCGGGTCACCAAGTGCAAAGATGAAACGGGCACGAATAATTTGTCACCGCCCATGTATTCGACTTCCAGGTATTCGGCTTCACCGTCGTAATCCATCAGTTTCAAGCCTCGGTAACGGCCGACACCATGGTCAATATGGACAATAGGCGAGTCCAAATGCAGGTCAGTCAAGTTTGAAATCACATCGCCTGGGCTGGCATTGTACTTTTTGACTTTCTGTCTGCGATTAACGCGCTTGCCGAACAAACAGCCTTCATCAAGAATCGAAATTTGTTGTTCTTTTAAGTGAACGCCGACTTCAATGGGCGCGATGGTGATGCCGCGCTGGGCGTCACTTTTTATAAAATCAGCGATGCTTTTGAAAATTTCGAATTTTTTATCGGCAGACTTCAGTTTTTCTAAAATGTAATCTTGTCGCCCCAATGAATCAGCGCAAATAAGCAATCGGTCTTTGAAGTCATCACAGAACTCACTTAACTTTTGTTTTAATTCGGGATTGAACTGTTTAGGTAACTGACTGTGAAAGTCTAGGGCATTGATTTTATCTTTGGCTTGATCGGCTTTGGCTTGATTTATGGAAGTACTTTCAAAAGCCGAAAGCGCATTGAATATGTGGTCAGCTGTTTGGTAAATCTGTGTTGGTTTGAGAATCGGTCGTTGCACATCATGCTTTCGGTCTTCATACCGCGCTTCAATCTGCTTTTCCCAAGTGTGCAAAATCGCTTCGGTGGCATGGCAGTGGACAAAGTGCGTCTGTTCAGGCAAGTAATCGAACAAATCGCTCAACTCTTTGTGGAAAAACGGCAAGTACTGTTCGATGCCAGAAAACTTAATCTGCTTACGAACATCTTGGTATATCGTTGATTTGCGCGTATCTACTTCGAATTGCTCACGAAAACGACTCAAAAACAATTCTCGGGCGTTGTCATCGAAAGGAAACTCATTGGCCGGCAGGACTTCGACGGCTTTAACCGTCTTGATGGTCAATTGGGTGTCGGTATCAAACACTCGAATGCTTTCAATCTCATCGTCGAATAACTCAATGCGATACGCTTCATGCGCACCCATCGGGTATAAATCCAGCACACCACCACGAACGACAAACTCACCGGCCTCGCGCACTTCATTGACATGCACATAACCGTTTTTTTCAAATAATCCACGCCAGCGATGTAAGTCAAACTGGTCATTCAACTTGATGCTCAAACTGCGGCCATTGATGAAATCCTTGTTAGGCAAACGCTGCATCAGATTCTGCACTGGCATCACCAAAACCGCTTTCTGTTTCATGGTGCTCAACTGATGCAAAAACTGCATCCGCTCTGAAACGATTTCAGGATTAGGTGAAAAAACATCGTAAGGCAAAGTATCCCAACTTGGAAAGTGCAACACATGTGCACCTTTGCTTTGCTTGTCTTTGGGACTACACAAAGCAATTTCTTCTTCTAAAACCCGACTGTGGTGCACTGAATCGGTCAAAACCAACAACAAACCCTCATACTGCTGGTGTAATTCAGCCAAAGCCAACGGCAAGGCCAAACCCGCCACATGCTGCCATGCCATATTTTGACCAGATTGGCCGTTAGAACTTGACTGAATATTGAGTTTTGAAAACAACATAAATCTGAAAAATCACAAGGGAAGGGCATTGTACCAAAAGAAGCGCGAATCATTTGTAAATGAAGCAGGAAAACTTAAAGGCAAAAGAATAAACTCAATATTGCTCAACAAGTTTGCATTCACCTCCTGTGGTTTTGATTAATACAGCCCCAAACACCATGAAGCGATAAGACATGGCCTTTGGGTTATGGTTATTTAATTTATTGACTCAACTTACTGTTTGTATCTATTGTTTTGACTGATGTCCAAATAAGTAACAGTAGGCCGGATATGATAAAAAGGGCAAAACCAGAAAGTAACCAAGAATTTAGGTACCATTGTTCACCCCATATAAATTTACCAGACATTATCTTTTTCCAACCTTCAAAATGCTGGTATGAAGCCACGAAAAAACCAAATATTGCTAAAGTCGTTGCTACATACAAGTTTAGCCAGTTTCTGGTGTTGGGCAGTAAAAGAGATAAGCCTAGTAGACCTATTATTGTTCTTTGTGTTCGACAATATGGACAGACATAAACCACGCCATAAAATTCTAAAAACCACGTCAAAATTGATATAGCAATTGCTATTAATCCTAATTTTTTTTTGTTTTTGATCAATAAGTTTAATACAGTCTTATTCATTATGAAATCCATTATATTAGTTTTAGATAATTTAGAATAAACGAATATTATGATGTATCATTTGTTTAATCAACCTGTTGTTTATACTAATATGCTATAAAGTGTAGCTGAAGTTAAATAAGGCGAGATTATTGAAGCAAAGTAAGTTGGCATAGGTCTGCGCAATCCAAAACCGGAAAAACTTATTGGGCTGCCTTAATGGCCCTTCTTTTGGTCGTCTTTCAGCGCCAACCTACGATAATATCCAAACTGAAAAAGCTACGTTCTGTTAATATAGCCACAAATTCAAAAAAATAATCACGGAAACCCAATGAAAAGAATAGTAATGTTACTGACTTTTGTGTCAGTTGTTTGCGGTAGTGCGGCTTTAGCCGAAGCATACACCATGCCATTTGGCTTGCCGAGCTTGCCCGATGCACGTTTGGCCATCAGTGATTCATACGATACGGCAGGTGGTGATCGTGTGGAGTCGATTGCGAGGTTTGGCACAAATAAATCACGAGAAGAGGTGATTGCTTTATATCGCAAAGCGACTGAAGAAGCAGGTTTTCAATCTTATTCATCATCTGACAAGCCTGAATATTACATGTTTGCCGCCAAACGGGGTGATGACAGGTTGACGATTTATTACAGAAACACCAGTGATTGGGTTGAGGCCGGTGAAGCTGAGTTTTCAATCAAGGCTGTTTTTAATAAATAATAACCTGTTATGCAGCAGCCTAATTCAAAAGAGAGCAAGACTCAGGTATCCATCGGATTAATCAATCCAAAGAGCCCAACCAATGTCGGTGCGGTTTTACGAGCAGCAGGTTGTTTTGCTGCGGGCTCTATATTTTATACGGGAAACCGCTATGATAAAGCGGCCAGTTTTCATACAGACACAAAGAATCGCAGTGAAAGCATACCTTTGAAGGGTGTGGAATGCTTGATTGAATCGAAACCTGCCAATGCAAAAGTGGTTTGTGTGGAACTGGTTGAGGATGCGGTGCCACTGCATCAATTTGAGCACCCGGATAACGCCTATTATGTCTTTGGTCCAGAAGATGGAACCATCAATCAAGCAGTGATTGATGCAGCTGATGCTGTTGTGTACATACCAACCATTGGGTGCTTGAATTTGGCTGCAACGGTTAATGTGGTTCTGTACGATCGATTGGCAAAAAACAAAAATGTTGATACCAGTAATGAACTGATCACACAAAGTAAAGACATGAACAACCGAATAAAAATAAAAGGTTGATTTAATCATTAAAAAGGACTGTTATAGATGAACAAATTATTATTGATTGGCCTGATATTTTTATCATCCACTGCCACCTCAAAACAAAAGTTTTATAAATGGGTCGATGAAGAAGGCAATACGCATTATTCTGCTGAAAAGCCAGAAAATCAACAAACTGATGAAGTTAAAGTAAGTAACAGGCAGCCTAAGGTTGCGCAAGCCATGGATGTGGCAGAAAAGCCTCAAATCGTTACTGAATCAGAAGAAGAGCCTGAAAAGAGTTACCTGGAACAACGCAGAGAAAATAAGCAAAAAGCCAAGGAAACAGCGCTAAAAAATCAAAAGCAGTGTCAAAAAGCCCGGTACACCATAAAAAAATACCAGCAGCAAGTTCGCATGAGTCGCATGGACCCTAAAACGGGTAAAAAGGTGTTTTTAGACGATGACAAAAGGGCATCAATCATCAAAAAAGCAAAGCAATCTCAGCGAAAATACTGCCGCTGAATGAATCTTAAGTTCCTGATTTAAAATCATAATCAGATTTTTTAACTATAAAAAAAGCTGGATGAAGCTGTAAGAATCAATTCGACTCAAGGATGAGTTAATGGCCAGTTTTTTACATAAATTCGACATGCCCAAGCTTATGGTGTGCTTTTAAAAGTGAATTGGGTATTTTATTCCGTGAATCAAATCAATCCGAAAAAATTGTTACATTCTAAATGGACTGCAGTCAAACCAGTCAACAAGGAAAAACATTTTATAGTGACAAAACTAAAGCTTGATGAAGTTGGGCTTGTTTTGTACTGTGAAATTGAAGCAGTCATAACAAAACGCGCTGCTGAAATAGACTGGAAAATTTTGCAAAATCAACAGCATTGGTTAAGCGGTTGGCAGTGAGTTTTAAGTACCACTTTCTGGCCTCTATATGACTCATGTTTTCATTGAATTTCAGATTTTACCCAATGAGGTGGATTAATATCTGATGAAAGCAATTGACAACATGATTTCAAATGTAGGTCAATTTTCTCGCATTCTGTGCCTGTGACCTGGGCATTTCTTTATTTCTTTTGGCTTAAGCTGTATGATAAATCAAAGTGTGTGCGGGATTAAAATGACAAATATACCTCCTGATATCAGTCAGCAAAATAATTTAGAGAAAAAAGTCGAGCGTTTCACCTTGGCTCTGAAGGGAGCCAATGATGGCATATGGGATTGGGATTTAAATACCAATGAAGTGTATTATTCTCCCAGATGGAAGGGCATGCTGGGTTATAAGGAAAATGAGCTAGAAAACAGCTTAGAAACTTGGGCCAAACTGGTTCACCCAGATGAAAAAGAGCGTGTATTAGCCCAAGTTAAAGCTTATACGAATGGAGAATCCGATTCATTTGAAGTTGAAATGCGAATGCTTCACCGTAATGGCAGGAGCATACATGTATTGTCTAGGGCGTTTTTAGTAGCAAGTAAAGGTGATGGTGAACATGATCGATTGGTAGGGACACATGTTGACATCACGCTGCGGAAAAAAGCTGAAAAGCACAATGCTCAAAATACAGAAATTCTCAAAAAAATAGCCATTGGCACGCCTGCTGCTGAAATATATGATGCCATTGCTTTGATGTATGAAGAGCGTCATCCTGGCCTTCGCTGTTCCATGTTAGAGCTGCACGGTAACAAACTGTTGCATGGCGGGGCACCCAGTTTACCTAAAGCGTATTGTGATGCCGTTCATGGATTAGAATACGGGCCTGATGTGGGTTCTTGCGGGACTTCATCCTATACTGGCAATCGTGTGGTTGTAGAAGACATCGACAGCGATCCAAAGTGGGTTAATATCAAACATTTCGCATTGCCTCATGGCATGCGCAGTTGTTGGTCAGAACCGATAAAAAGTTCTACTGGAAAAGTATTGGGCGCATTTGGTATGTATTATAACCATGTGGCCAAGCCCAATGAGGAAGAGTCTGCGGATTTAGAAGCTGCAGCCAGGTTGGCAGGTATCGTGATGGAACGCGATCAAATTCAAAAGAAAGTTCACACATTGGCATACATTGATGAACTCACTGGCTTGCCCAGTCGTGCATACTTTTATCAAAACCTTGAGAAAACGATTCAAGAGAGTTTGGACTCAAATGATACTTTTGGTTTGTTATATATAGATTTAGATAATTTTAAAGACGTCAATGACAGTCTTGGTCATGACGTAGGCGATCAATTACTTCAAATTATTGCCAGTCGAATAAAAGATGCCAGCCGAGCCATGGACTTTGTAGGCCGTTTGGGAGGGGATGAATTTTGCATTTTAGTCAAAAATCTAAAAGAAAATACCACCAGAACCATTGCCAAAAGGTCGATTGACAAAATTTCAGAACCACTGAATTTGGCCTCCAGAACCATCAATCCAACTTGCAGTATTGGCGTTGTCCATTTTCCTGATGACGGTAAAGACATCTCAAGTTTATTTAAAGCAGCGGATGTGTCGATGTATCGGGCCAAAGAAAAAGGCAAAAATCAAACCACTTTCTATACACCCAAATTATCTAGAAATGCGGAGTATAGGTTTAAACTGGAACAATGCCTTAAAGAAGCCATAGACAAACAACAGTTCAATATCGTGTATCAACCACAGATTGATATAGCTTCTGCCAAGGTGACTGGTTTTGAAGCCTTATTGCGCTGGCGGCATCCAGAGCTTGGTAATGTAGAGCCATTGGACTTCATACCAGCAGCAGAAAAAATAGGAAAGATCAAAGAGTTAACACAGTGGGTATTAAATGAAGCCTGTAAGCAATGTGTGTCTTGGCAAAAAGAAGGTTTTGCCGATTTGACAATGGCAGTTAATATTTCCCCGAATCATTTGTTAGATGAAAGTATAGTTGATTTAGTTAATACGACCATTATTGAAACGGGCATCACGCCTTCTAAACTGGAGTTGGAAGTGATTGAAAGTGTGGTGCAAACGCACGAGAAAAACCTCAATATATTCAAAAAACTAAAACTACTGGGTGTCAAGGTGGCAATTGATGATTTTGGTAGCAGGTACTCTTATTTTGCTTCACTGAAGCACCTTGAAGTTGATATATTGAAAATTGATAAATACTTTGTTGATGACATTTGTACTGATGAAAAATCATATGTTCTTTTAAAATCAATGATAGAGATGGGCCACAATCTGGGTTATGAAGTGACTGTGGAAGGGGTTGAAACCCAAGCTCAATTTGATTTGATTAAGGGTTTAGATTGTACATCAGCCCAAGGGTTTTTGTTCAGCAAGCCAGCGCAGGTCAATCAACTCGATCAACTGTTAAAACAATCTGCTTGAAGTTATTCTTGTGGTTGAATCCGCGCAAACTTTCTAATCATTCTTTTTCGCTTTCTGAATCATTGGTGTCAAGAATACTGCAATCGATGAGTCAGGCCTTGGTGCATTGTTCAGTATCGCAATGGCCTTTTCAAACTGTACATAATGTATACACGTCGTGCATAATGCGGCTTCAACCTCATAAATTTCAGCACCGTAGCTGATGGCTTCGTTTGGACACTCAGTTTCATAATTAATGTCAGTAAAGCAATCCATGCTGAAGGGTCGTTAATTAAGCTGTGAAGGTATGCCATGTCACTTATGATTTAACTTTTTCTTGGTTTTAAAATTAGAAAATTTTCCGATGATGAAACCCAAAACAAATAAGGTGATAACCAAAACGGCTCTGGACATTGAGAAATCAAACCATAAAAATTTAACTGTAACAGTTTCAATGTTTTGAAGGGTAAATATCAAAACCAAAATAACAAGAGAGATAATACCAATGGCTTTGAAATTAAATTTTGAATCTGAATTCACAATTAATCTCACTAAAAACATATATTATAGTATGAATAGGCTCACAGGTGGATTCGAAATAATCGGTTAATGAAGTGTTAAGTCATTCTAAAGAAATCAATATTTGCGTGCCATTATTTAACGATTGTAGGGTTTGCAGGTTGTTTATTTGTGCTTGATCTAAATCATGTGGCGACATGTGGTTGCTGATTACAATACCGCCTTTGAACCTTTTAATAGATAAAATTAATGAAAGCTAAAGCCGTTGAAACAAAATTATCACTCAAACAAGCCTATGCTAAATTACCATTGATTTATTCATGTTCAGGCTGTTCCAGTGCAGCCCAATTAGCCAATACCTTAGCGGTTCGCTCAGATCGAGAACGCTTGGCAGAAATGTCTTGCATCGCAGGAGTGGGTGGTGATGTGCGTTCTTTATTAAAAACCGCAAAGTCAGACCGAAAAGTGCTGGTGTTGGATGGTTGTCCTTTACATTGTGCTCGTAAATCTCTGGCTCGCCATAAAATCACAGCCACCACACACCTTGACTTATCCACCTTTGGGGTAAAGAAAAGGTATCACGAAGATGCATCAAGTGAAGAGCGTGAGCGGGTTTGGAATGAGCACGTGTTACCTAGCTTGATGAAACTACAGAATGGGTGTTCAAATTATTGAAGTAGGATGTGCAATAAATTATCCTGAAAATTTAAATTTCGGGTTAATTTAAGGTGGTTTTCACATAAAAATATGGGGTATTTTATGGGCACAGCGGGTTCAAAATTTGGACTGAATTGTGTTTCAAAACGTGCCAGTAATGACGATTTAGTGACTTGGCCATCTCCGGGTGACAGCATCAAGTTTCTGTAGTCTATGTTTGGAACGGGGTGTGTGATTTGTTGAGGTTTGTATCTGATATGATTTTGACCATCAATGTTCTCAATGACCAGTTTATTGGTGGTCATATTACAGTCTCCGCCAAAGACAATGAACTCATGTTGCTGCCCTTTTAACTCGACTGATAAAGCCCATGCAAATCGGCGGGCTCGTTCTAACTGTTTGTTAAAGAAAGTAATGAGGGTTGTTAAAGCGGTGTCAGCAAGTGCAGGATCATCAAACTGTTTTCTGAAATTTTCTTGTACTATAGGGTCATAGACTGCCCATTGGTTGTCTTGCCACATTTTTGGCGAATAGGCGTCTAAAGGAATGGCCTGGCCATGGGTATTAAATAACCATGCATGTTGGCCATAGGGTAATAATTGATAAATACTGGGCATGGTGGCCAAAACATCAATGGGAATGGTTCTCAGGTTAAAGTTAAAACCATTGATAAAGCGATTCACTGTTAATACCGAGCCTAAATTCGGGGTGCCCAAAAAAATCGCATGCCGTATTTTATTGGCAGTGGTTTTGCCTGTAAAAATATTGCCATCTAAAACGTCTTTATCTCCGTAACGCATATAGTATCGGGCGATAAGCCCTCCCATAGAGTGCGCCACAACATCTACTTTTTGATGGCTGGGGTGTTTAATTAGGATGTCATCAATGAATTGACTGAGTTTCTGAGCGCTGACAACGTTATCTTGTCGCCAGTCGTAATTGAATAAATAGAGCGGCCTTCCAGGTTGTATGGGCTCATGCACCTTGTTCAATTGATAACCACCGACTTCAGTTAAAACTTGTATCAAGTTTTCATAAAAATTAACACCAGAAACAGAGTCTAATATTTCAAATGCTTCTAACTCACTGTTTAGGTTGTTAAGTGTTGCTGGGTTGATTTCTAAGGCCAAATCACGGTAATTGGAGAAGGCCAGCTTCTTTAAATTACCAATCCACATTTCTTCATGTGTTTCCTTATGGCGCAATTTGCTGCCCATGGTGCCATGGATAACTATTAATGGAGTATTACTGAAATCTGTGGCATGGTCTAGATAAAGCCGGCCTAAATCTGGTCGTTTGTTATTTTGACAGGCTACCAAAAAAATCAATGCCAAGCTCACCGTGATGAGCTTGGCATGATGAATCAAATTTGTCATATTTACTGAGCTTGGGGATAATCCATGACCAATTGAACAAACACATCAACGCCTTTAATTAAAGCCGCTTCATCAATGTAAAATTGTGGAGAATGGTTAGATGGGATGCCGTTCAATGAGCGATCTTTGGGTGTGATGCCTATGAAGAAATAAAGGCCAGGGGTTTCATTAGCAAAAAATGAAAAATCTTCAGCACCTGTAATCAAAGCAGAATCTATGATGTGCTCAGCGCCAAAAACTTTGGCCAATGTCGGCTTCATGAGCTCACTTAACTCTGGGTTGTTTACAGTCACTGGATAGCCATGGTTGATTTTGAATTCAGCTACTGCACCATTGGCTTCTGCCACGTTCTTGGTGATCAGATGTAATTGATCATGAATGTGATCACGAATGTCCATGTCAAAATTCCTAATCGTACCGACCATGGTGACTTCATCAGGAATGATGTTGTTTCTGATGCCACCTTTGATGGCGCCAAATGAAACAACGGCAGGCGCTTTTGTCACATTGACTTTTCGAGACACGATGGTTTGTACTGAGTTAATCACTTGTGCCGAAGTGACAATCGGGTCAATGCCTTTCCAAGGTTGTGAGCCGTGGGCTTGTTTGCCTTTGATGGTCAACTCAAAATCATCTACAGCCGCCATATAAGGTCCTGTCCTGTAAAGTACATTGCCTGAATGTTGTCCAGAAGTGACATGGATGCCGAACACCGCTTCAGGTTTTAATTGATCAAAGACACCTTCTTTGAGCATCAATTCAGCACCACCTTCTTCTCCTTTGGGAGCGCCTTCTTCAGCGGGTTGAAATATAAACATCACGGTACCGGCAATGTCTTCTTTATTTTGAGCCAATACTTCTGCCGCAGCCATTAACATGGCGACATGGCTGTCATGACCACAAGCATGCATCACGCCGACTGTTTCGCCACGGTAAGTGTCAGTGGCTTTAGAGGCAAAGGGTAAGTCAACTTGTTCAGTAACGGGGAGGGCGTCCATGTCAGCGCGAAGGGCGACCACAGGGCCTGGTTTACCACCTTTAAGTAGGCCAACAACACCCGTGTGAGCAATTTCAGTTTGAACTTCCATACCCAGTTTGGATAGGTGTTCAGCCACAATTTTAGCGGTTCTGAATTCTCGGTTACTGAGCTCAGGGTTTTGATGAAAATCACGACGCCATTCAATCATTTGCGGCTCGATATTTTTGATGTCATCTTCAAAGTAAGCGGCCGCACTCATGGAGGTCGCTATCATGACGATAGTCAGTAAACGCATCATTTCTCTCAATAATTTATTGTTTATATCATAACCAAAAATGAATCCATATTCAATCAAGGTTTTTTTACTCAACAACTTGAAAATTAAATGAATTACCCCACATATGTTTTTTTAATTTGGAAAATATTATGGCGATCAAAGCGACCATCAAAACGAGTAAAGGTGACATAAATATCAATTTAACTGACGAAAAAACGCCAGTAACTGTAGCGAACTTCGTCAATCTAGTTAAAAACGGTTTCTATAATGATTTGTCTTTCCACCGCGTGATTCCAGATTTCATGGTACAAGGTGGTTGTCCAATTGGTACGGGTACTGGTGGGCCAGGTTACCGTTTTGAAGATGAATTTGATGCCTCTTTAAAGCATGACAAGCCAGGTATTTTATCAATGGCCAATGCAGGCCCTGGCACCAATGGCTCACAATTTTTCGTCACACACGTTGCGACACCATGGTTAGACGGCAAACATTCAGTTTTCGGTGAAGTGGTGTCTGAAGCAGATCAAGCAGTGGTTAACTCAATTGCTGGCGGTGATTCAATCCAAACCATCGAATTAGAAGGTGACGTTGATGCTTTGTTAGAAGCACAAGCTGATAAAGTTAAAGAATGGAATGATTACTTGTAAAACAAGTTAATCAGTTTGTTTAAGAAGCCGATGGTTTGAATCATCGGCTTTTTTTGTGCTTTACCTCCCGTCATTACCGCGAAGGATGTAATCAGTTGTTTGAGATTCCTGCCCTCACGGTTTACGGCATTAAAGCGGCGCTTCTAGAACAAGTTCTAACCGTACCAATTTCATTACCTGACCATTCGCTCGACTGGAATGACGGGGCTTGTTAATAACTGGTGGCAGATTGATTGATCGCTTCCAATTGTGTTTGTAAGTCTTGGATATGGTGGGTCCAATAATTGAAGTCTTCAAACCAGGGGAAGGCGACAGGGAAAGCAGGATCGTCCCATCGTCGGGCAATCCACCCTGTGTGGTGAATCAATCGCAGGCTGCGCAATGATTCAATCATGTGCAATTCATGGTGTGGAAAGTCTCTGAATTCGTTGTAAGCGGCAATGATTTTTTGTAATTGCACTTCTTGTTCTTCAGCATTTCCAGATAACAGCATCCAAATGTCTTGAATCGCGGGTGCCATGCGTGAATCATCGAAGTCCACCAAATGTGCCAAATCATCTCGCAGTAAAATATTGCCGACATGTAAATCGCCATGTACACGGATGTTTTGAGCGTTGTTCAATTGTTGCTCAGCAACAGCTAATATCTGCTCGGTAACACCCAGATAGCTGCTTTTGTGCTCAAATGGGATGTGGTGTTCAGCCACATAATTCACAATATCGTGACCAAAAGTCTGAACATTCAACTGTGGTCTGTGTATAAACGTGTTACTGGCACCGATGTTATGCAAACGAGCCAAAGTCCTGCCCATAATCGACAAGTTGTCCTGGTAATCCAGCTCAGGTGAGTGTCCGCCTTTTCTTGGAAAAACAGCGAGCATAAAGCCTTGGTGTTTGAATACACTTTGGCCCGTATCATTTTTAATCGGTGTGACCACTGGGATGTCATGATCAGCAGCTTCAAAACTGAAGTCATGCTCTTCTTGGATTTGCGCTTCAGTCCAACGACCAGGGCGGTAGAATTTAATGATGATCGGTGTGTCTTGGTCCATTAACCCGACTTGATATACGCGGTTTTCATAGCTGCCCAGCGCCATGACGTGTCCACTGCAAGCATAGCCCAATTGTTCAATGGCTGACATAACACAGTCAGGGCTTAGAGATTCAAATGGGTGTGTCGCAGTCATACTTGGTGACATAGGTGGGTATTATTTTTTCCAAATATGGTCATTAACACCTTTGTTTTTACCATAAGATTTGGTTTTTGAAGTGAATGATTTTATTGCTGCAGATTCTTCAGCTTCCAACCGCTCTTCTTGTCGCTCTTCTTTACGCTGTTCTTCAGCTTTTTTAGCTTCTTCTTTGGCTTTGGCTTTGGCTTCTTTTTTCTCAATGGCTTTGTTTTCTTTGGCTTCTCTGTCTTCAGCAGATTCGGCTTTTTTAACACGCAACAAAGAGCCAGCTAACTCCTTACCATTGAGTGATTTCATTGCCGCTTTACAGTGGCCTGGATTAGGGATTTCGACAAAACCAAAGCCTTTGGAAATGCCAGTTTCTTTGTCGATTACAATGCTACACGATTGGACTGTACCGAATTTCTCAAATGCTGCCTTTAACTCTTCTTCTTTAACTGTTCGTGCAATGTTTCTGACCAATAATTTCATAACTGTCCTTTGTCAATTAAACCGCTTGCGGTGTGTTATCAACGGTATCTAAATAAGGAGCAGATTTTAACACAGTAGCGGCACTGAGGTGAGGGTGGCTTACATTACTTTGAGTCAATTCATCAAAGTCTTGAAGCCAAAGATAAGCAAGGTTAAACTGATTGTTTTTGAATAAGGAACAACAGCATGGCAAACATTAACTTCAAAGGCAATCCAGTAAATACACAAGGCAGCTTCCCGCAAGTAGGTGATACCGCACCTGATTTTAAAATGGTCAATACAGACCTCAGCGAAGTATCCCTTTCTGATTACAAAGGCAAGAAAGTGGTCTTCAATGTTTTTCCCAGTGTGGATACAGCCGTTTGTGCATTACAGTTAAAATCATTCAGTCAAAAACTGTCTGGCAGAGACGATGTGGTTTTGTTGTTTGGTTCAATGGATCTGCCTTTCGCGTTGAATCGTTTTTGTGGTGCTGAAGGTGTTGATAATGCGGTTACGGCGTCAGATTTTAGATACAACGCTTTGGCTGAAAATTATGGCGTCAAAATGACCGACGGCCCTTTGGCGGGTTTGTATGCCCGTGCCACCTTGGTTATTGACGAAGACGGCAAAGTGATTCATGCCGAGTTGGTTTCTGATGTTGTTAATGAGCCGGATTACGATGCGGCCATGGCTGCCTTAGGCTAAAGCAGATTAAAGATTCTTCCCACCAAAATAGGTGCTTTGGTGGGAAGAAAGTTAGGGCGGGCTCTGCTCACAAAAAAATATGTGGTGGGCGGAGCCCGCCCTACGCTTCTATGATTAATAAACCTAATTAATTTTTACCTCGTTCCTCAAGTTCCTGCTGCCTTAAGGGCCCTAATGTTGGTGGGAATGCATATGTTTGATTAATTAAAAATACCTACAAGTATGTATTAACCTAATTAATCGCTTTCTTCTTAACCAACTTCTTCTTAACCAGCTTTGGTGTTTTAGCCATGCCATGAAACAGTAAACTGAACAGTACACCGCCCAGAATGCCATAGCCCCAAGCCCACAGATTTATTGGTACGCCTGGTGAGAAGTTATTGAATGTGCCTCGTGCTAAATCAACTCGCACATGGGATAAGAAATAGGGGAGTTGATACCAAAGTGGTTCATTTTCATAGACTTGTAAGTCTTTATTGATATTTTTGTTACCTTCAATGTTTTCAGTGACCATCTTGGCAGAGGCTGCAATCACTGGGTCTGTATTTTCTTTTAGGCGAGATATGTAAGCATTTAAGTTACCTTCAAAATGTTGGTCAGCTATCGCTTGGTATTCTGAAATTTGTTGTGCTTGAGAAGCGGCAAAGCCACCCATGCGCTGGGTGTATTGGTCAATAAAGTGGGGCAGTTGTAAAAATACAATCACACCGAATGCAAAGAACAGTTTGTCGAGCAGGTTTTTAATCATCTTAATATTTTAGCATTAAGGTAGGGCAATTAAAAATCCAAATCGACGAATTAAAAAATGCAATTTAGGATATACTGAAACATTATTTTTTAGGGATTGAGTATGCATTGGAAAGTTATCATGTGTTTTGTATTGAGTTCAACCGTTCAAGCCGATCTCAAATCTGTTGATTTGAATGATTTTATGGCTGAAACTCAAAAGATGAGCGAGTCATATGATTCGATGAAAATGGTTTGGTGGTTACCCACTGAATACTGGGAAGTAGTTGGGGAGAGTGATCCTACTATGACTGATGAAATCATCAAAGACGTGACTGATTTGGTTGAGAAGTATATGGTTGTTGCTGTCGTTGACGGTGTCATCAGCCCTTTTGGTTCAGTTAGCTATGAACCAGCTGATAAAATTCGCACCGGTGTTTCTTTGAAGGATTCAGAAGGTACTGTTTACTATCCTTTGGCTGATACAGAACTTGATCCAGACTTGAAAATATTGTTTCAATCAATGAAACCTGTGTTTGAAGCGATGTTAGGAGAAATGGGTTCAAACTTTCACTTTTTTGCCTTTGAAAATAAAAGCAACAAAGGTCAATCGTTAGCACAAGCGACTGAGAAAGGTAGTTTTTCATTGGTTTTTTCTGGTGACACATACGAATGGAACTTGCCATTAAGTTCGTTGGTAAAAAAGAAAATGTGTCCTGTAGATGGTAAAAAAGTCAATGGAACATGGGTTTATTGTCCATGGCACGGTAAAAAATTAACAGAATGATGAAAAAGCCCAAGCAGTTTTACTATAACAGCTTGGGCTTTTTGATTTGAAACTTCAGTGACTCAGATGCAGGTTTTTAGGGCTGCTACAAACTCATCCAAATCTGCGTCGGTTTTGGTTTCGGTGACGCACAGCAGGATCACTTGGCCCAGTTCTGGGAAAGACTCTGAAATATTCACGCCAGCAACATAGTTTTTGGCGGCCATTTGTTCAATGGTTTTTTCAGCGTCATTAACCTTGATGACAAACTCATGGAAACCCGCGCCATCAAAGGCCAATTCAATACCAGCAGTTTTCAGCTTTTGTTTCAATGTGTCGGTGTTCTTGATGCAGTTGCTGGCAACATTACGCAAACCTTCAGAACCTAACAACGACATGTAGATCGTTGAAGCGGTGACCATCAAGCCTTGGTTGGTACAGATGTTTGAAGTCGCTTTAGCGCGTCTGATGTGTTGTTCACGGGCTTGGAAGGTGAGGGCGAAGCCACGTTTGCCTTCTAAGTCTTCTGTGATACCAACAATACGGCCAGGCATTTGACGAACCAAGGCTTCTTTACAGGTTAGGAAACCATAGTAAGGACCGCCTGAAGACATTGGAACACCCATCGGTTGTCCTTCGCCACAACAAATGTCAGCGCCATTTTCGCCCCAGTTTCCAGGGGCTGACAACAAGGCCAGTGAAGTCGGGTTAACGACTGCTATGACCATGGCTTTTTGTTTATGTGCCCAATTGGTCAAACCATGTACGTCTTCATACAAACCAAAATAGTTCGGTTGTGGAACCACAACAGCCGTGATGTCTTGGCCTTCGTATTGTGCCAAATCAGCTTGGTCAATTAAACCTGTCTTTGGATCAAAGTTCACTTCGACCAATTTAATGTCTTGGTTATGTACAATATTGTGTGCTACCTGGCGGTAAACAGGGTTAACCGTTTTAGGTACCAATATCACTTTTGACTTGCTCTTTCTGTTGGCGCGTACGGCCATCAAAACAGCTTCTGCCAAAGACGATGCACCGTCATACAAAGAAGCGTTCGAGACTTCCATCGCAGTCAAATGCGCCATCATGCTTTGGTATTCGTAGATTACTTGCAAAGTGCCTTGCGAAACTTCGGGCTGATAAGGCGTATAAGCGGTGTAGAACTCACCACGTGTGGTCAATTGCCAAACAGCCGCGGGGATGTGATGCTCGTAAGAACCGGCACCAGCAAAACAGGTCGGCGTGCCGTCTTGTTTGGCCAAAGCCGTAACGAACTTGGTCACTTCCATTTCGCTCATGCGGTTTGGAATTTGATCCAATTTTGATGACCTCAATTCTTCAGGAATCTCGTCAAACAGTTGATTGATGCTGTCGGCACCAATGGTGTCGAGCATGTCTTTGATTTCGTCTTCAGTATGTGGAATGAATGGCATGTTCTATTAAACCTTTGGCTTTAATCTTCGTCTGCGATAGAGTTGCGGTAATCTTCTGCTGACATCAAGTGGCCTAAATCGGCATCATCAGCTACTTCCACTTCAAAAATCCAACCGTCATCATACGGAGAATCGTTGATTAACTCAGGTGTGTCTTCTAATGAATCATTGGCAGCGGTTACTGTGCCTGCAACAGGGCAGTAGATGTCAGACGCTGTTTTCACAGATTCAACAACACCACACTCGTCTTCTTGTGCATAGCTTTCGTCGACTTCAGGCAATTCTACAAAAACGATGTCGCCCAATTGGCTTTGAGCAAATTCGGTGATGCCGATTTTGTAATTGCCATTGTCTAATTTTTCTAACCACTCGTGGCTGGCTGTGTATAACAAATTATCTGGTACGTAACTCATGATTGATCCTCTGTTAAGCCTCTATTAGGCTTCTATTAATGATTTACCATTTCTGACAAAAGGTAATTTGACAATTTGACAAGGCAAAGACTTCTTGCGAATTTGAACATTCACAGTACCTGTCATGCTTTTATCAACTACAGCCATGGCTATGGCTTTTTCTGTGGATGGTGAAAAACCACCGCTGGTGATGATGCCGGCGTTACCTGCTTCGTCACTTAATGTTTGGTCATGGCGTAAAATGCCACGGTCTTGTAAGACCAGACCGACTAATTTTTTATCCACACCCTTCGATTTTAACTCAGCCAAGGCGCTGGCTCCAATAAAACTGTCATCATCTTTGCGAATGGTCCAAGCCAAGCCGCATTCTAATGGTGTGATGTGCTCATCCATGTCCTGACCGTATAAGTGCATACCTGCTTCTAAACGCAAGGTATCACGTGCGCCCAAGCCACAAGGTTTGACACCCGCAGCAATCAGCTGATCCCACAAGGCTTCTGCTTTCTCAGGGGCAATGATGATCTCAACACCGTCTTCACCGGTATATCCGGTGCGACCGACAAAGGTTTCATTGTTATAGTTAGCGTAAAAACGTTTGGTGTCAGTTAAATCGACATCGATCAAAGGTTGCAATTTGGTGATGGCATTTGGGCCTTGAACGGCGATCATTGCCGCTTGTTGTTGCTCAACCATTTGGGCATCAAAAGCAGTGATTTGCTTCTCAAACCACGCGATGTCTTTGTCACGGGTGCCGGCATTCACTACGACGCGGTAGTTGTCATCAGCCAGCTTGTAAACTATTAAGTCATCAATCACACCACCTTGTTCATTCAACATGGTGCTGTACATGGCTTGGTTGATGTTCATCTTGGTGACATCATTGGCCAACAATTTATACAAGAAATCTGTGGCTTGTGCGCCAGTCACATCGACAACCGTCATGTGAGAGACATCAAACATGCCTGCATCTTGACGAACTGCATGGTGTTCTTCGATTTGTGAACCGTAATTGATGGGCATGTCCCATCCACCAAAGTCGACCATCTTGGCACCGGCTTTGCGGTGTGCATCATTCAATATGGTTTTTTTCATCTTTGTCCGCCCTGATGATTGCAAAAAAATTGAGCGAACTATACATTACAGCCTTAAGTCACTGCAACCAAAGTTTAATGAAACTATTAAATAATTCTAACAGCGGCTCAAGAGTCAATGGCTTGTTGGTTTTAAAGCAAGTAAAAACTATAATTAAGGACAAAATTTAAACCCAACTTTATTCAAGTACAAAGCAAGGAAAAACATAGGATAATGACAAGAATATACACTCGATCTGGCGACGCCGGAAAAACAGGATTAGCCAACGCCACCAGAATTGCCAAAAGTGACGCCTTGTGTGACGCCATTGGTGACATCGATGAAACCAATGCCTTCATCGGTGTGGTGCGCAGTTTAAATTCAACCATGGGCAACAACTCAGCCATAGACGAACAACTGTCCATCATTCAACACAAACTGTTCGATTTAGGTGCTCAAGTCGCGCAATACAAAGGCAACTTGATCAAAAAGGAAGATATCGTTCAATTAGAACAGTGGATTGATGAAATGCAAGAAAACCTCTCGCCATTGAAACAATTCATCCTGCCCGCAGGCAACCCCGCCGGTAGCCAATGCCATTTGGCCAGAACCACCTGCCGCCGTGCCGAACGCAAAACATGGAAAGCGGCTAAAGAATACGAAATTGAACCCGAAGCCACACAGTACCTAAACCGCCTGTCAGATTACCTCTTTGTCTTGGCCCGAACCCTGAATGACCAAGATGAAGTCTTTTGGCAGGTGGGTGGGTGAGCACCTCAACTCGTTCCCCACGCTCCTGCGTGGGAATGCATAGGGATTTATGTTTTTTTATGTAAAAACTGAGGCATTCAAGTCAAAAGCATGGGCGGTAGCATACAAGGGTGGGCTCCGCCCACCATTTTGGTTTCTTTTGGCTACATTGGTGGGCTGAGCCAACCTACAATAAAACCATTGTTGAAAAATTTTTAAAGCACAGCGTAACTGCTATGCAACCATTTGCATAAAACCACACATGCTATTATGCTGATGTCTCTTCTTCACGCTTGAAAATCACATGGTTAATCCGAAACTTATATTATTGTTGTTGATTGTCATTATTGGTGTCGGATTGGGAGCGATGAGGTTGATGAATCCACACAAAAAATTCAGTACACAAGCCTACTGGGAAAAGGCGACACTGGAAGATGTGGCTGCCATTCCCGAAGAAGCACTCAAACCAGGGAATTCAAACGGTCCTGTATTGATGTGGGCAGCGACTAGAGTAGAAGACGTCAGAATCATTGAAGCTTTGGTGAAACGTGGTGCCGCTGTTAATGAAGCGGACGGTATTTTCTTAGGTACACCTTTGTCTGGTGCAGCCAGTTACAACAAAAGCACGCAAGTGATTGATAAATTGTTAAAACTGGGTGCAGATTTGGATGCCAAGCTTTTGAATAATAACAGTATTTTGGCCGCTTCAGCAATGTACAATGAACACACCGGCATTGTTGATCATTTAATCGCTCGTGGTGCAGATGTTTATGAGATGAATGATGATGACATGGACGCATTGGATTTGGCTTATTTGTTAGAAAATGAAGTGGCAATCAAACAACTCGAGAAATACTTTGATATTGAAGAAGGCTAAAGTTTGATGCAATAAATAAGAGCATCACATTTATGCCAAAAGTCACTTTATCAGCAAATGGTCTTGCTTAGGTGAACCAATGGTCAAGTTTCAGGCTCTACCTCTTTAATTAAACTGAAAAGAGAGGAAACCATGGGACAAGTAGATTTTGGCCAATTACATTTTGCCCAATTACATTTTGATTACGAAGCAGTGATATTTTTAGCATTTCTTGTGACATTGCTGTCTTGGGGTGTTTATCAATTCCAAAAGAGAAGAACAAAAAAATTGAATAAATGGGGCAGGGTCAGTGCCCAAGTTGGGGCATATTTACCCGTGTTGTTGGTGGTGTTTTCATTCAGAAGTTTTGCATTCGAGCCATTCAGAATCCCTTCCTCTTCGATGATGCCGACTTTATACACCGGTGACTTTATTTTGGTCGATAAGTTTTCGTATGGTTTGAAAATGCCGGTATTTCATAACACTTTGATTGAAACGGGTTCGCCTAAACGCGGCGATGTGTTCGTTTTCCGTTCAGTTGAAGACCCATCAATTGACGTCATCAAGCGCGTCGTGGCTTTGCCCGGAGATCATGTGAAATACGATGCCAGAGACAAAATGGTTTACATCAATGGTGAAGCTTTAAGCCAAACTGAAACCAAAGCTTACCAAGGCTTTCTTGATGACATCAGCCCAACTGGCCTGCTAGAAAAAACCGAAACCATCGACGGTGAATCTCACCAAATGTTAACCGCCAATGGCATTAGCCACCCGTTCCAGTTCACTGAAATGGTGGTGCCACAAGGGCATTATTTTGGTATGGGTGATAACCGTGATTACAGTGCCGACAGCCGGGTTTTTGGCTTAATACCCGAACAAAATATCGTTGGTAAAGCACGCATGGTGTGGATGCATTGGCGCCCATCGGCCTTTGTTGAAGGTTTGAAAAGGGTCGGTACTTTTTTATAACTTGATTCTGGCAGATTAATTTAATTGGCTAATTTAACTGACCGATACAAATACCTTTTATGGTCAGTTAAATCTCATGAAACTAAGAGTCATTAGCTGCTTTTTCTAAACCAAATGAAACTGAAACCAAGAACCAAAAAGATCAGAAGGCTGCTGTTTAATGGCACTTGAGCAGGGGCCGGTCCAACAGTGATAAAGAATGACCTTTGGCTGACGCTGTTATCGAACAAGAAAGTGGTGTTTAAAATGAATTCATAATCACCGGCGGGTAATTGACCGATTGGATAAGTGTAAGTCAGCGGTGGCGGTGGATCCACCATACAAAGCGGGTTGTTTAAAATGTAATCCACTTCAATATCAAATTCAATGACAAAACCATTGATTGAATGGGTCATGCTTTCGGTATTAATATCGCAACTATAAGCAGTAATTATCGAAATCAGGCTTTCATCATTGGGTGAGCTGGGTTGAATGTTGATGTTTTGCGCCTTGGCATCAACAAACGACATCAAAGCAGCAACAATAAATAAAATTCTTGGCATGTTTTTTCTATTTTAAGAGTGTCATAACTATAACACCTAAATAATTAAAAAAATATTAAGTACGAATTAACAACTCATGTCGTGAACGGATGAAACACTTCACTGTTTGTGCTATCTGGCGAATAAATAAGCTGTTTAATTTGAAATTTTAACTTTATAATCGATGGGCTGAACACATATGGTTTGTGTTCTATTATTCTAGAGGATTAGGCTGAATGGCTAAACAGAATAAAACAGAAGATGTGCTGGTTATTGGTGGGCATGACATATTGCCAGGCGAAACCAAGAAAATAGAGCTGCCGACGGTTCGGTTGTATACCGACACGAGCATGAACATACCGATTTATGTCAAGCGCGGTAAAAAACCGGGGCCCACAGTATTCGTCAGTGCGGCGATACATGGTGATGAACTGAACGGCATAGAAATCATCAGCAGGTTGATTAAAAGTAAAACGATTAACTCACTGAAGGGTACTTTAATCGCTGTACCGATGGTCAATGGTTACGGTGTTTTGAACCAAAGCCGATACCTGCCTGATCGCCGTGATTTGAATCGTTGCTTTCCAGGGTCTGCAAAAGGGTCATTGGCCGGTCGCATAGCCCACTTGTTTATGCAAGAAGTGGTGTCAAAATCCGATTATGGAATTGACCTACATACGGGGGCCATTCATCGCAGTAACCTGCCGCAAATTCGGGCCAATTTAGATGACGAAGTGACTTTTGGCTTGGCCAAAGCCTTTGCTGTACCGGTATTGGTTAATTCAAATTTGAGGGACGGTTCATTGCGACAATGTGCCGCTGAATATGGTATTCCGATGTTGTTATACGAGGCAGGACAAGCACTGCGCTTTGATGAATTGTCTATCAAAGTTGGCGTCAAAGGCATCACCAATGTATTGCGCCATTTGAACATGCTACCCAAGCTGCGAAGCAAAAAAGCCCCTGTGGAACCTTTTGTCGCACGTAACAGTGGTTGGGTCAGGGCTTCAGACAGTGGGTTTGTGATTCACAAAAAAGAACTGGGTGATCGTGTCGAAGAAGGTGATGTGTTGGCGGAAATTAAAAAGCCTTTGGGCGATGTCAGTTCCTACATTCACAGCCACGCAGACGGTATCATCATAGGTAAACAAAACATTCCATTGGTGCAAGAAGGTGAGGCGGTTTACCACATTGCCTATTTTTCAAAACCCAGAAAAGTAGAGGCCAGTATCGAAAACATGCAGGACACTTTTGAATAGAATGCCTCATTCTCGTAATTGAGATTAGATTAACAAAAAACAAGCACCTCAAATGCTAAGCTGTTTTTCAGTATTTGAGGTGTATATGAAACATAACTTGAAAATTTGGGCCGCGTTGTTGATCACAATTCAATTTGTTGTGGGCCAAGCACAATCAACCGATTACCGCATTGGGCCGAACCAAGCCCTGTCACAAATTGACGACGTCAACTGGGCCAACTTACAAGCAGGGGACCGCGTGTATATCCACTGGCGCAATCAACCTTACAAAGAAAAGTGGGTTATAAATGCTCAGGGTACCGCCCAAAACCCCATTGAAATCATCGGTGTCAACGGGCCACAAGGACAGCAGCCCGTGATAGACGGTAATGGTGCAACAACCGTTTCCAGCGTTAACTTTTGGAACGAAAAACGTGGTGTGATAAAAATCGGTGGCTCAAACACACCCAGCGACGGCTTGCCACAACACATCATCATCGACAACCTCGAAGTGCGTTCAGGCTATGTCGATTACAGCTTCACCAATGACCAAGGCGGCACAGAAAGCTACAGCAACAACGCCGCCAGCATCTACGTCGAAAAAGCAGCAAACCTAACCATCCGCAACTGCACCTTGACCGACTCAGGAAACGGCCTGTTCATCGGTGCCAATGGTGGCCAAACACAGCACATATTAATAGAAAAAAACCACATCCATGGTAACGGCGTGATCAACAGATTCTATGAACACAACAATTATTCAGCCGCCATTGACATCACATTCCAGTACAACCGCTTTGGCCCATTGAGACAGGGTGCAGGCGGAAACAACCTCAAAGACCGTTCGGCAGGCTTGGTGGTGCGGTATAACTGGATTGAAAGCGGCAACAGACAACTCGACTTGGTCGATGCCGAAGACTCATCTGTACTGGTCAACCACCCCAGCTATAGCACAACTCATGTATATGGCAACATTTTGATAGAGCCCGATGGTGCAGGTAATTCACAAATGGTCCATTACGGTGGCGACGGTGACATTATCGCTGACTACCGCAAAGGCACACTCTATTTTTACAACAACACACTGGTCTCAACACGAAGCGGAAACACCACATGGGTGCGCCTGTCTACCAATGACGAAACCATAGAAGCCTTCAATAACATCTACTACGGCACAGCCTCAGGTAACCGCTTGGCCTTGATGGGCGGTAACGGCACGTTCAACTACCACCACAACTGGATAAAAACCGACTACAGAAACAGCCACGACACCATCAACGGCAGCGTCAACAACCAAGGCTTCAACCTCACCGGAACCGCCCCCGGCTTCCTCAACGAAAACACCCAAGACTACGGCCTCACAACCAGCGCACCCGTCATAGACCAAGGCGACACCATCCCGCAATCCTTGCTACCAGACCACGACGTAACCCAAAGCTACCTCAAACACCAAAACGCCCAAATAAGACCCAACGACGGCACACTCGACATCGGTGCCTACGAATACATCATCGACTTCATCTTCGCCAATGGCTTTGATTGAAAAAAATCCTGTCATCCTGAGCGAAGCCGAAGGACCTCATACACCAACCCACAAAAAAGTAGGGTGGTCTCCGCCCACCAATTCCTATCTACCGTCATACCGACGTAGGTCGGTATCCAGTTTGCATAGCAAACAACGCGAAGCGTTCCATACGTCACTACCCAAGATTACAACACTTATTTCAAAACACTGGATACCGTTCTGCAACGGTATGACGGTAATAGCTCAAAAAAATCCTGTCATCCTGAGCGAAGCCGAAGGACCTAGCATAGAACTGACATTCCCACCTAACGTCATCTTCGGGCTTGACCCGAAGATCTCCTTTCCATTTGATTGCAACTCAACGGCAGAATAAAGCTAAAAAAAGTGTCTTAAAATGTCAAATCAGAGGACAGCCTCAAAGCCAAAAATCAAAATTAAATTCCCCTGCTTCTCAGCGAAAAAATCATAATAGCTTGCAAGCTCAGTAAAATAGTAGGGTAGGCTCTGTCCACCAATATTGCTATGTTACGTGGTGAGCAGAGCCCGCCCTACAAAATTGGATACCGTTGTTGAATGGTATGACTGTGGTGAGCAGAGCCCGCCCCAAAAATTTTAATTCAAGATGGTTGAGCTTGTCGAAACCCTTGAGGAGGCTGTTTGGCATAAAAAACTCTGTGCATTTTTACCAACAGTTGCGCCTTTAGGGCAGCAGTAGCTCTATGCATTCCCTCAGTAAGGCCTTTAAGACTTCAGTAGCACTATGCATTCCCAATCAGGAGATTGAGGAACGAGAAAAAACCTTGTAGGCATTTCAAGCCATAAGCAATTGTTCAAAATCTTCACATTTACTCCAAAAAATGAGATAACGTTCTGCAACGGTATGCTGTGGTAGGCAAAGCCACCCTACCAAATTTTGCTTTTTAAGTTTATGAAATTAGTTTGGGTGGCGTATAGTATTAGTTGGTTAATTTATTGGTTAATTTTGGGGTGGTGGTATGGATAAAGCGAGTGTGTTGGCGTTGTTGGAGGCGAATCAGAATCAGCGGGGAATTGATAATTGGCAGGAGATGTTTCCTGACAGTCCTTACAGCAGTTTTGGTATTGGGTTGACTGTTTTGCGTAAACTGGCCAAGCAGGTGGGTAAGGATCATGATTTGGCGATGGATTTGTGGGCCAGTGATTGTTATGACATGAAAGTGATTGGGGTTTTGATTGATGATCCAAAGTTGATTACAACTGAGCAAATGGAATCGCAGGTTGAGGATTTGGATTTTGGCATGATGGTGCATGTATATTCGGCTTGTGGTGCGCCGGTGGCGAAGACGAAATTTATTGATGAAATGGCCAGTAAGTGGGTTGAAAGTGATGATCCTGTCAGGCGACGTTGTGCTTATGGTTTTGTTTATGAGTTGTCTAAATCAACCAAGAAAGCTGCGCCTGATGAGACGTATTTTATGAGTTTTATCAATCAGATAGAAGGTTCTTATAAAGATGAAGACAGCAGTGTTCATTTGTCTATGGGTGGTGCACTGATGGGGATAGGGAAAAGGAGTGTGGTTTTGAACCAAGCGGCATTGAAAGTGGCGAATCAAATTGGACCGATTGCGGTCAATTCTGGTAAAACACAATGTGATCCCATGGACATTTCCAAACATTTGACCAGTGATTATTTAAAGAAAAAACTCGGCCTTTGATTGACGTGTTGAGCAATATGTGGGTGATGGTTTTTAAGTTCCAATTTGCGGCACGGGACAACAAGAGTTAAAATTTTCGATAAATCGTTAGGTGGTTTTACTAACTAATATCACCAATTAATGTGGTGGGCAAAGCCCACCTTACAAAGCTGAGTATTCCTTTCAAATGTTGGGTCTTTAGGGCATTAAGATGCTGGTGAGAGAAGTGAAAAATGCTTAATTATCCACCCAAAAAAACCGCGATAAATTATACAATAACAGATTGAATTTGCCATTTATTGGTACTCACTTAATAGGATTGATTATGATAAAAAAAGGGCTCTTGATTTTACTGCTGCTGCTTGTTTTTGGGGCGAATGCAGGTTTATTTGGTGATAAGGTAGTAAAGATTGAATCTTTTGATGGTACACAACATGGGCTGGTAGTATTACAAATTTCTACCAATTCTAATTATCAACGCGGCTTGTCAAACTGGGATTTTGTTACGGTAAAAAATGTAAGTAGTGGCAAGTCTTTTCGTTTGTTGCCTGTTAATGCCGCTAGAAAGTATGCCTCAGTGGTGTTTGGTGGATATTTAAAACCAGGTCGATATGTGGTTGAAGATGTTTATGAAGATACCGAGTATGCTGGCTGTGTTATTTTCCATGAAACTCATGCGGTTAAAGCGAATCATAATGAAGTTGCCTTCGAAGTGGTGCTGAATCAGATAACGGATGTGGGAACCGTATTACTCTTTCCTCAGCATCATGGTATTAATAATTATAGCGTAGTTAAGTCGTTTTCCATGGTACAAGTACAAGATGATGGTTTAGATTTAGCGGCTTTACTTTTGAATAAATATAAAAGCATATTTTCAAGTGTGGCTTTATATCAGCCTGAAGTAGATAAATCAGGTTCTATACAACCACCTGAACTTATGAGTGGTCTGCCTTTTAAATATTTTTATCAGCAAAACAGTGAAGAACGTATCATGCTGCACCGACATGGTTTGATTTCTAGAAAGGTTGGAGCTGGTCAATGGCAACAGTTCAATACGGGCAGGGTGCAACAATACAATGCCATCGCCAAAGTCGCTAATGGTTATGTCATCGGAGGTGAATATGGTGCTGTACTTTTCAGTGAAGATTTGATGAGTTGGCGTTCTTTGGATTTGTTACCAATTGAAGCGAGTGTCATGAATATTCAAGTCACAGATGAAGTGATACAGTTGTCAGTTCATATGCCTGGTAGAAGGGGATATACTTACGAGTTAAGTTCAAATTTTTCTAATTTAAGGGAAGTGGCTTCTCATAAATTAGAAAACATAAATTACCGAGTTGATGCTTATAACCAACATGAAGACGTAATTCAGTCTAATGGCTATGTAGTGAAAAAAAGTTTGGGATTCAATAAAACTTCGATTCAAATGACAAGCGGCTCAAAAGATAAAAAGGTGTACTCAGGAAAGCCCAGGGATTTTTTTGTCAGTGGTTTTAATTATACTCGGGATGTATTTGTTGTTGATGAAAACAACATGTTTCTGATTTCCAGTCCAATCAAAAGATATAAAAAAGGTTCTTACCGCCTAAAAAGCTTTAAGAAGCCCTATCAATTGTATTTGTACTATGGTTCTATTAATGAAGCTTTGCCCAATGATGAAGCCAACAAGGTCAGTTCAATCCCACAAAGGTGCTCAACATTTGTCCCTGAAATCTCAACCGCCTCGCAAATATACTTAAGTTGTATTAATGGAGACTTGCAGGTCAGCAAAGATCAAGGTAAAACTTGGTACACAGATTACCAGACTGGTATCAATCAATTACAGTGATAAGAACAGACTGGTTTTTCAAATACAGCAGCATAAGTTTCGATAATCAGACAGGCACTGCTTTTGAGTTTAAAGTAGGGCATAAGGGATGTGAAATTCCTGAAAAGCAAGCTTATTTAATCTAAAAAATGTAGGGTGGACTTGAGCCCACCTTACGGCCTTGTGTTTTATTCAATCGGTTTCAAAGCTATTGGCGAAGATGAGGTCTTCAAAGTTAGCATCCCAGTAGCGCAGCAGTTGTCTGAAGGCTTCGGGTTTGATGACTGAGGGCAGTTGTCCTGCTTGGTCTTGTTCATTGACGCCATGACAGCCACCGCAAGCACGGATTTCTCCGGGCTGAAAAGTAATCCAGTAACGTTCGCGTACGACAGGCGTTTCATCGGGTGCTAAGGATTGCCAGCTGACAGCGCGGCGTGCGGGTACGAAGTAGGCGACTGAACCGTCTGGGTAGATTTCTGCGCTGCCTTCAGGTGCACCAGTAAGTGGGATGTTGTTGTCCATGGCTTTTGGGTCATGGAGGAATTGTGCTATGACGCGTTGTCCGGCATCTGGATTTGCGGTACCGCCTGAGCCGCGAATTTGATCGGCTTGAACGAATTGCATGTGTGACATTTCATATAAGGTGCCGCCTGTTCCAATGGTTTGGTGAGGACTGCCAGCGACTTTGAGGTTATAGGGTTGTTGTTTGTCTAATTCGTCGCGGGTGGTGACGTCGCGCATCACGGCGACGGCGAGGTTGTTAGTTCTTAAATAGCTTTTGAATAAATCGGCATCAATGCTTTCTTCAGCGAAAATTTGAGCTTCTGGGTCGAGCAGGGTTTCTTCGGTCATCGGTGGTACGGTTCTGTTGACGACTTCTACAGGCTGTAACTCCCACAAGGGTCCTGTGTAATTGACCAGTACATCGGGGTCGTAGTATGTGATGGTGACGTTGCCTAAACTGGTAAGGCGTTCGTCTGGAATCATGTAATTACTTTGGTTCATTGACAATTTTTTGATGGTGAAGTCGTAGCGAGGTTGTGGGTTGGCACGTGTGCCATCGTTTCCAGCTTGGTGGGTTTCTGATGTATGAGATGCAAAAACTTGACCGTCTCGCATGGTGATGGGATCTCTGAAAAATCCGACGTGCTCGGGTGGTACATTACCACCATCAAGGACAAAATTTCGTGTGGCTATGTGGCTGAGGTAGTCCACTTGAACTTGTGCTGGGTTTGCTCCGACAGGCAGATTAAAGGCAATTAATTGGCCGCCTGAATGTGTGCCGAATTCCTGTGCTTCTATGGCGAGGTAACGACCTGCTTGGTTCGGGTCTTCGTCCATTTGAAAAGTGTTGAGGATGCTGTTCTGGTTTGGTCTGCTGATGCCTGGAATGAATTCAACTAAATTACCATCATCATTCATGCTGCGGTCGAAATAGCTGTGAAATTCATGTCGTCCAACGTGGTTCAATGTTTCTTCTTCGGTGCCGTCTTGGTTCAATTGCCATGGGAAGAAATGGTTGATGCGGTTACCGATCAGATTTGTGCCTTGTAACAAAGATGTTTCAGCAGGGCGTGGTTCTGGAAAGACCTCTTCAATCGTATTAAGCGGAGTGGCTCCTGGATTTTCGTTACTGTAGTTGAATCGGCCGTCGTAGTTTGTTGGTGAAGCTTGTTGGTCTCTTTGTAAATGATCCCAGCGGGTGAAAACCAAACGACCAAAGCTGTCGATAAAAGGGCTGAATGAGCCTGAGGGTGCATGTTGCATCAATGTGGGGTGGCCGTTAACCAGTTTCCAAAGGCCAGTATTGGTCGGGGTTGATTCGTATTCGTCGTGTTGTGGGTAGTTGAATCGGTTTTTTGTTCTTGGCATGTCTGATGTAAAAATGATGGCATCATCAGACCCGTAGATGGGGGTGATGTTGTTGTAAGTACTGGCTTGCCCATTGACACGGGCGATGTTTATGGTTTCACCTTGGCCAAATCCAGAGATTTCGTAAATTTGCCAATAATAGGGATTGTAATCGTATTGTTCAGGTGCGCCGATGACCATACTGAACAGTGCTTTGTTGCCACTCCAATGCACATAAGGATCGCGAACCGCAATGGCGTTTTCATTTTGGTGGCCAACAACACCAAAACCCGCTTCTCGAGTTAAATTGCGCAATGTGCCATCTGGGTAGCGGATATACAAATCACCGCCACGAGCGACCCTGTTCATGCGTGTAATGTGGTTGGCAAAAGTTGAACCAATGGTAGCAAAGTCTTCTGCTATTGGAAATTGGGTGACAAACATGATGGGGTTGTTGATGTTAACGCTCCCAGCAAAAACTGATACCGAAAACGTCAGTAGAAAAATTGTTTTTGTTAATGTGTTCATTGCGCTCACCCCAAAACCAAATAAGTTATTCTACGCCTTGAAGCAGAAATAAGCTGTGAAGTGTGCCGCGGTTTATGACTAATTTAGGGCATTTAGGTGATTTTATATTATCAACAAAATACTTTACAGGTCTCAATCTGATTGAGTTATTGTGAAATAATCAGTGTGGAACATTAATTCAAGACGGGACATGCATAAAAAAAGCGCTGGTGTCAGCGCTTTTTTTATTACACGTTCGGCTTTTTAGAATGAGGTTTTGAAGATAAAGTCACCCAAGAGTTTAAAAGCTTTGATAACGCCTTCGTCTGAAGTGATTAATAGTTCATTGTTTTCATTCAGTTCTTTTTCACCAGACATGGGTATGGTGAAGTCTATGCTTTGGGCGTTGATGTTAATGAAGTAGGTTTGATTCCCACCTGAGGCAATGATGTGTTCATTGGTAACAATCATGTTGTTTAAGAATCCGTCGCCAAGCGGTAAGGTGAAATTCCATAGCGCCAGGCCAGAACGTTCTTCAAAAGCATATAAAACACCATTCCTGGACTGAGAATACAATATCCCATTGGATGCCGCCATTTGGTTTTGGTACTCTGAAATGTGGGTCCATAACAAGTCGCCTGTTATGCGGTCGAAAACGCTAATGTGACCGGTATAATTTCGTTGGTCCGATACGATGGCTGTGTCATAACCTCCTAAAATTACAGCTCGATTGGTCGAGTAACCATGCCAATCATAACTGGGGTCATCTGTTGAATAGACCATCGCACCCGTTGTTTTATTTACGGCAATCAAGTTACCATAGGTGTAGCCATAAGCGTTGTTTTCATCTATTGATGGTGTCCACATATCGAATTGGTTGAAAGCCGAGCTGAACCACAGTTGGTCGCCTGTGATTTTATCAAATGCATAGGCCCCACCGTACGAGCCACCATTGATATAAACGACGTTACCATCAATGGTGGGTGCTAAATAGCTTTCCCATTGGGCACTGTGGGGTGATTGAAAATTCAAGGCTCCGGTTTCTAAATCGTATGATCTTAAATGTGTGGCATTGTTGTGGTTACCTGTTTGAATGTAAACGCGATTGTCTTCAATGGCTGGAGGATTGGTAGAGCTAACCTGGAAAACCTGCCTCCAAACTTCTGCCCCAGTTTGTTTGTTGAAGGCCACTAAATTGTCTGTGTAGCTGATGATCACAGTGTCGTGGTTCATTGTGGCTGCATTCAATAAATTAGGGCTTGTATCTGAGATGTCAATTGACGTGGTTGGTGTCGGGTTGTAGCTCACTATTGAGGTGGGTTGGAATCCTGTGTGCAGTGGGTTACCTTGGTAGGTACTCCATTGACTGGGCACTGGAAATACTGTGTCATCGTTTGCATCGGTTCTGTTCCAATATTCGATGCCGTTGCTGTGTCCGTCCATGTCATTGTCCAAATCGGCATCTTGCGTTAGTAAGTCTGTGCTATTCAACAATTCCCAACCGTCTGGCATGTGGTCACCATCGGTGTCCCTGTTGTTGATGTTCGAGCCCAGGCTGTATTCGTCACCATCCATGATGTTGTCGTTGTCAGTGTCTTGATTGGTAGGAATGCCACCCAACTGAAATTCTAACAAGTTGTTTAAGTTGTCATTGTCTAAATCTTCTGTTGAATCATCAACAATCAGATTCAGGCCGTAGAGGTATTCCCATCCATCCGGCATCAGGTCGCCATCAGTATCAGTGCTGAGTGGGTTGGAAAGTAAAGTATGTACTTCAAAACCATCTTCCAAATCATCACCATCTGAATCGGTATTCAAAGGGTCTGTGCCTGTGTCTGCTTCATCACCGTCGTTCAAGCCATCATCATCAGTGTCGCTGTCCAGTGGATCAGTGTTGTTGTTCAATTCATCACCGTCAATCACACCATCTGAATCCGAGTCATTATTGATGGGGCTGGTTCCTAATATGATTTCATCTAAGTCGTTAATGCCGTCATTGTCTGTATCCATTCCGACATTGGAAACATTAAGGTCTAAACCGAATTGAAATTCTGTTAAATCATCAATACCATCATCGTCTGTGTCTGAGGACAGTGGATTAGACTGTAAATCTATGTATTCAATACCATCATTTAATCCATCTTCATCACTGTCTGGGTTATGTGGATCGGTACCAATGCTGACTTCTGTACCATCATCTAGTCCATCATCGTCAGAGTCGGCATCATCTGGGAATGTTTTTTGGTTGTACTCTTCAATGTTACTTAGGCCATCTGAATCACTGTCAAGTAAAGCATCAGAGGCATCGTTTGGGTTTAGCCCGTATAAGGTTTCATACCAAAAAGGCATTAAATCGGCGTCACCGTCCACGGTTACAGTGCCAATAAACTGTCCTGATGAATTGCTGTTGTACACATACAGGTCTAACGCTCTGTGAAAATGATGGTCAGGCCTTAGCAGGTGAATTGAGTTGTAGGTTTCGCCAACAAGCAAACCATCATTTCTGATAGAAACGCGATCGAAATTCGCACCGACTGAATAGGTGTCGATCAAACTCTGATTGGTATCATATTTCTTAAACTGACTGCCATTGATGACCCAATACCCGCCGTCAATGTCTCGAAGGAAGTTTTGACCGCTTTCTGGAATACTTTGTGTGCTGAAAGTAGGTGATGCAATGTTTCTGATGGATTGTGAACCGTATTGTGAGACATATAATTCGTTGTCATTGATGTTGACACCTCTCCATCCTTCCTCACATTGGGTGCTTTCAAAGACGTTTCCAGAATTCAAGAAAACAATGTAATGGCTGCCACAACTGTTGTACCTTCTATTGGCAATGATCTTATCTGTGCCGATGACAAAATCTGAAGCTTCTACATTGTCAGCCAACGTCGTTAATTGAGCATTGACTGTGTTGAGCTTTTCAATTGTATAGTTGTATTCATGTGCTAAATAAATGGTGGTACCTGATATTCTCAAATGTTTGTTGGCTAAGCTGTTTTCTGAAATCAAAGTATAGCTGCCATCAACAACATTAATTTCCATCAATCCATCAGAAGTAGAAATCAAATAATTACCATCAGTCATAGTTAGCGGGGTGCCACCGTTAACTGTTTGATTGGATTTTTGTTGGCTTTGAGTGACGGGTTTGTAGTCGCTCAGGTTTGGTGAGTTTAAGGCATGACCTTGTGTTGCAATCAGTGAGAGCAACAACGTTTGTTGAAGAAATTTCATGTGTGAAAAGGTTTGAGAAATAGGGCAATTGTACAAATTTATAAAACCCGACGCAATATCAAATATCAGATAATATTTGCAGTGTGTATATATCTGTGTATACTGTGCATATTGAATATATACAGTATGCACAGCAATGCCACTAGATTTTATTTTGTCACAAACCGATGGTCGGCCCATGTATTTGCAAATCATGGCGCAGATCAAGCAACGCATCACGTTGGGTGATTGGCCTTTGGGTGCCAAGTTGCCGTCCATACGCGAATTGGCGGTGGCGGCTAAAGTCAGCGTCATTACTGTCAAACGAGCTTACCAAGAACTTGAAGCTGAGGGCGTCATTGTGACGCAGCCCGGGCGCGGTTCATTTGTGGCAGAAATTGAAAACCTATCTGATCATTTGAAGGAGGAAGAAATGGACAAGCATTTGAAAGAAGCCATGACCATTGCCCAATCATTGGGCCTCAACATTAAACAAGTACAACAACGTTTGGAGTCACTGCAAGCAGCAGAAAAGCATCAATCAACAAAGACAAACAGTTCAGCGGATGTGGGTCATGATTGAATCGGATTTTAATAATTTGGCTTCAGGCGACTTGGCTTTCGAAGCGCGTGGTGTGAACAAAGCGTATCCGCATTTTCAATTGACTGACCTTAATTTGCAGCTAGAAACGGGTCAAATCATGGGGTTTATTGGGCCCAATGGTGCGGGTAAGTCGACCACCATAAGGATTTTGATGGGCTTGGTTCAGCAGGACAGCGGCTCGGTTAATGTTTTGGGCCACCGTTTACCTGAACAACAAAGGGCGGCCAAATGGGACATTGGTTATGCCTCAGAAGACATGCGATTGTATGGCAAGGTGGATATCCAATGGCACATGGATTACATGAAATCCATTTATGTCTCATGGGATTCTGGCTATGCCAAGACCTTACTCAAGCGTTTTGATTTATTGGCAGATCACAAAATCAAAGGATTGTCTCATGGACAACGTGTCAAAGCAGCTTTGCTTTTGATGTTGGCCAGACGTCCAAAATTATTAATCCTTGATGAGCCGACCACGGGATTAGACCCAGTGGCACGCCATGAGGTGTTGAACGAGTTGATGGATGTGTTGTTAGAGGGTGACCGCAGTATCCTGTTTTCATCCCATAACACCCAAGACATTGAACAGTTATCGGACCACATCGCGTTCATTGATAAAGGTCGTATTATTCAATCGAAGGACAAAGAATCGTATCTGGAATCATGGCGCCGTTTGCGTTTGAAGGTGGATGATGGTGTGAAATTGCCCAACATGGTTGGCATCGTTGAACAAAGGCGGGTGGGGCACCAAGCCATCATCACCAGCAATGGCTTTAATGATGACTTGGCCGAAGTGTATAGAAATTGTGGTGCCGAGATTGAGTCAGTAGAACGCATGACCTTAGAAGAAATATTTGTCTCGGAAGTGCAAGCTAGCAGACAGCAAACTGAGTTAATAGGAGGTCAAAAATGAATAAGGCAATGAGTACAGAGGTGGGTGTTGAAATGAATGATGTAAAGGGCGGCATCGTGGGCGCATTGGTGCGTAAGGATTGGGCATTGAACAAGCAGAATTTTTGGTTGTTCAGTATTTTGGGCTTGTTGTCGGTTTCTATTTTCTTGATAGAGAGCACCAAGGCATTTTATTTGGCCATGACTTTAATCCTTTGTGTGGTGATATTAATTGGCGCTTTGTTGGTGTTTTCTTCGGTCGTGAATGAGCACAAAGAGCAGACCATGCCTTTTATCATGAGTTTACCCGTCACCTGTATGGATTACACCAAAGGCAAATTGATTTTTAACTTGGGGGCATACAGTGTGGCTTGGTGTGTTTTGACCGCGGCCACTTTGGCCGTGATTGCGTTTAAGCCCCATTTGTCTAATGGTTTGATGCCGATCGCTTTGATTGTTTTGATTCAACTTTTTGTGTCATTTTTGTTGGTGCTGGGCACGTCGTTGGTCACTGGCTCTGAAAAATGGACCATTGTGGTGACTACCTTCACCAATATTTCGGTGTCTTTGTTCATGTTTTGGGTGGGCAGTTTTGATGGTATTTATGAGCATTTGAATGGTGGTGTGGCTGTTTGGAACAGCACAGCTATGACAATTATTGTTGTTGAAATGGCGGTGGCTTTGTTTATTGTGGCGACCACTTTTTACCTGCAATCACGCAAGAAAGATTTTATTTGAGGTCAATGAGATGAACATGATAAATCAGGACATGAATCAAGAAATAAACCCAGGCATGAACCATAGTGAACGATTGCATTATATGGACAACCTGCGCGCTTTGGCGATGCTGGTGGGGGTGGTTTTCCATGCGTCATTGGCTTTTGGGCCATTGATGCAAAATATATGGTTTACCGCCAGTGGGAATTACCATTGGGGTTTTGATGTGTTCAATTGGTTCAGTCATTTGTTTCGCATGCCTTTGTTTTTCCTTATTGCGGGGTATTTTGCCTTGATGTTGTTGAAAAAACACGGTGTACTGGGCTTTTTGAAACACCGCAGCATGCGCATATTGTTACCGCTTTTGTTGTTTTTGCCTTTGCTTTTCTGGTTGGTGGGTTTGACCATTTCATGGGCCATTGAGCATGTGGATAACTTGCCCCCCATGCTGTTCTTTATCAAAATGATGTTCAGCGCACCCGCCACTGGAACGCCACCTGAAACACCGTTTTCAAGCATGCATTTGTGGTTTTTGTATTACCTGTATATGTTGGTGGTAGTGGTGGCATTGTTATACAAGTTGAAAGTGTTTACATGGCGTGTGTGGTCATGGTGTTTGCATCCAGTGTTTTTGCTGCTGTTGATGCCTGTTTTGTTGGCCGTGGGTTTGTTCCAAGTACCCGCTCCTCATCCTGCACCAGAGCAAGCGGTGCCACAATGGTGGGCCTTGTTATTTTATGGCTTGTTTTTCTTTTTGGGTGGTTTGATGCAGCAACAGCACAACACTTTGACATCATGGCAGCCTTATAAGTACCTGTTGTTATTGGTTTCTTTGGCTGTTTTTACCTACTTTTACAAAACCATTCCTGATGTGATTTCACCGCAAATGGCAATGATGTTGGCGGGCAATGGCAGCATGAGCTGGAGTCATTTGCCTGTCGCTTTGGCTGAGTCTGTGGTCGCATTGTATATGACATTGTTTTGTTTGTTGCTGGGGCAACGTTATTTGAACCGCAGTAACAAGCAATTGAAATTGTGGGCTGATGCATCTTATTGGATATACCTGATTCACTTGCCCTTGTTGTTTATGGTGCAATTTTATTTGATGGACAGTGGCTGGCACATGGGTTGGCAATTTCTGACCAGTTGTGCCGTGACTTTGGGGGTGGGTATGTTGAGTTATTTGGTAATGGTTAGGCCCACACCGCTGGGTTGGTTGTTGAATGGCAGAAAGAAGTGAGCAATAAGGTGAAACCACATTATTCGGTGAGGCAGGTTGAATTTGGTGATTTGCCACAATTGATAGAAATGTTAGCAGATGATCCTTTGGGGGCTTTGAGAGAGGATGCTCAATTGCCCCTGAACTCGAAATATTCAGATGCTTTTCAAGCAATAAGCAGTGACCCAAACAATGAGTTGATGGTTTTGACATCTGATGGTGGCACCATTGGCATGCTACAACTGACTTTTATTCCTTATTTGACACATGTGGGGTCTTGGCGCTGTTTGGTTGAAGGTGTAAGGGTTCACAAAGATTTCAGGGGGCAAGGATTAGGTGCTGAATTGATTCAATGGTCTATTGATCGTGCTAAAGAACGCCATTGTAAAATGATACAACTGACTTCAGATAAACAACGCCCAGAGGCGCTGCGGTTTTATGAAATGTTGGGTTTTAAAGCCAATCATGAAGGTTTTAAACTGAAACTGTAGTTTTACTCATATTTGATTAAGACATGGTATCTACTTTTTTCGCACAAATGAAATCGTTGCGTGTCAGGCCGCCTGCTTCGTGCGTTGTGTAACTGACTTGGCAATAGTTATAACCAAAAGTCACATCAGGGTGGTGGCGCTCTTGGTCTGCCATGTGTGCCAATGCATTGACAAAAAACATGGTTTTTGCAAAGTTTTTGAATTTGTATGAACGTGTGATGGTGTCGTTGTCATCATTCAGCTGCCAATTGTCATCAATCAATGCCATCCACTCAGCCAGCTCAGTGGCTTCAATACAGTCAACCAAGCCATTACAGGCTTCGCAATGGGCTTCGTTTAAATTTAGCTCTTTTGTCATTATCCTGCCTTCTTAAGTTTTGGATGTGGGGCTTTTAAGCCTTGGCTCCTGGCCATTTTAATATAAAACATGATGTCACTTTTTATGATTTCTTCTAATTGCTCAATATTATCTAGTACGAAATAGATGGGTTGTTTGATGTCAATCCTGTAGGGTGTTCTCAAGACTTCAAGGATGTCAAAAGGTTTGCGTTCCACCCATTCATCTTTGGCCGCATATTGTATTTCAGAAGGCGAGGAGGCCAAGCCCGAGCCCAGTGGTTTGATTTCACCATTGGTGTCTTTGATCAAGCCAAATTCTATGGTGAACCAATACAACCTTGCCAACCACACATGGTCGCTTTTGTCACAGCGTGTGCCCAATTGACCAATATGCTGTGAAAAGGCAGCCGCTATCGGGTTGGTTAATAAGGGTGTATGACCAAATATTTCATGAAAGATATCGGGTTCTTTGACGTAATGGAAATCTTTTTTGCTTCTGATAAAAGAGGCTGCTGGAAATTTTTTCTCAGACAGCAGTTTAAAAAAGCGGTCATAGCCAATCAGTGCTGGCACCGGCACCACTTCCCAAGCGGTATTTTTTTGGAGTTGTTCTGACACTTCATTACATTGAGGTATCCGATGCTCGGGTAAATTGATGGTGGCCAATCCCTCTAAATATTCATTGGCCATGTGCCGGTTAACCAGATCGATTTGCTCTTTGTATAAAGCCGCCCATGTCTGATGTTCTTCCTTGGTGTAGCTGATAAAGCCCGTTTTGTCTGCTTGTTTGGCTTGATATTGCTCGCTGGTGTATCTGTCCATGAATCAATTTAATTTGAAAAAGTATATTGTAGGGATAATAGGCAAAATAAAATTCTTAATCACTGTTATCTTTGGGTAATATTAGAATATAATTCTATTTATATTATTTTTAATGGTTTATATGGCTAAATTAGATGAGGTAGACGTAAAAATACTTTCTGTGATGCAAAGGGATGCTGACATCAATGTCCAAGATTTGGCTGATAAAGTAGGTATTTCTAAAACACCTTGTTGGCGGCGACTAAAAAAATTACAGCAAGAAGGTTTTATCCAAAAACAAGTGGCACTACTGGACAGAAAAAAATTGGGTTTTTCTATGATGGCTTATGTCCAAGTGACCATGTTGGACCATGAAATCAGTACGCTGGATAAGTTTTTGAGGTTCATCGAAGACAGCCCATTTATTCTTGAGTGCAATGCCATTGCGGGTAATTTTGATTATGTTTTGAAAGTTGTGGTCAAAGACACCGAGCAACTGGAAACATTTTTGATGCGCCAGTTACTCAGTTTGGGCGTGATTCAATCAACCAACACCAATTTTATATTGCGCGAGAAAAAAAGCACCACTGCTTTGCCTTTATAAGCCTTGAAAGTTTTCACGCTGTTGCCCATTTATAGGTCCATAACCGAAGATTCAGTACCGGTAAAATTGACAACAAAATGATGCTGCCACTGAAAATCCAATACCATTTTTCATATGGGAAATTTATACCGTGAATAAAAACTGTCATCACGGTCAATCCAACGGTAAGCCAACGCAATAACTGAAGATAATTCTTATGTTTGTTTTCATCCTGATAGCGTAAAGCTACCGCACTGAGAATGACCAAACTAATCCAAAAAGTATAAACAGGGTTTAGACCAAACACCATGCTGCACATTGCAGAAAGCGCAATTGACATTGGTGTGGTCCAAACATAGCCATTCCACAAATAATACCAGTGGTTGCGCATTTTTCTTTTGTTGAACCACATATTCACACCAGTGACAGTAATGGCTGTCATGGCAAAACCAAGTAAGACATACATGATTTTGGTGAAGACGCCGCCAAAATGGCCAAAATGAATTCTATAAGAAGAGTAGGCTATTTGTCTGCCAGCATCGCCGTCTGATAAATGTTGATAATCTATAAACCGACCATCGCTATGGTAGCGGTATATTTCTGAATAAATCAACCTATTGGGTAAGGTGGCCGCCATTTCAACATATTGGCCATCCGTGCCTGGTTTTTGAACCACCAAATATAAAAATTCAGCCTGAGGTTCCCGTTCTTTCAGGTCGTCTTGAATGGTTTGTATACTAACTACTGTCGGTGCTTCATCGATGAGTGGGTCATCGCCAAACACTGTGCTGATGACTTCTTCTGAAGTAATGCTTTCATCAAAATAATCTGCCACAGTCATGTTGACACCAAACAGACCAATGTATGCACCGGTTAAGCTGATAACCAAGAAAAAAGGCAGGCTCCAAACGCTCAACCTGTTATGCAAATCGGTTTGTTCCAGGTGTTTGTTACCGCCCCAGCGCATCTTGAAAGCATCTTTGAATAAATTGGGGTGTGATAAAACACCTGAAATGACCAGTCCGCACATCATGGCACCCAGCATGCCCACAATGATGATGCCAATGGTGTGCGGTAAGTGCAAATAAATATGCAGGTCAGTCATCATGGATGTCCACGGCGCATCCACCGCTTCGGTTAAATCTCCCGCTTTGTTAAGCCACCATTCTTGGTCATTGGCAGATACATGTGCCCTTGGAATATCTTCACTGGGATAAATGTAATACAGAGACTCAATGGGTTCATCTATTTTTTGTTGAAATGCCGTTAGGGCTTGAGAAATAGCCGGCGCTGACATTTCTGTGTATTCTGCCTCAAGTGGTTGTTCCCAGCGTTCCATTTCAGGAAAAAACACCACCAAGGTGCCGCTCAAACAAATAAGGTATAACAGGCCAGCCCAAAACAGGCCCATCCAAGCATGACCTTGTAGGCTTTGTTTAACCAAATGTTTTGAAGGCGTTAATTTTTTAATCAAATTCATGCGATGTACCACCAAGAAAGTGAGGTGAATATAATCATCACCAATATGGGTCTGTAGATGATGCGATCAGAAGCCAACCAAGTAACCAAACCGCCCCAAACTAATGGTGCGACTATCAGAGTTGTTGCCCATTGGTTGATCAGTTGTGAAACCAACAGTTTTGCCAAGGCTTGTGAAACTAAAATGCTGGCAAGTAAAGCCAAAGTGCCAGCAAGTAAAAAGACACTGAGTTTATATACAAATGGCTTGCCTTTTGGCCCTTTATTCACATAGTTGGCGGGCTGTTTTTCTGTCTTCACTTTGGCTTGGCGGCTGATAAAAATCCAAGCCAACCAACTGACGTGAAATAAAACAAAAAAAACGGCAAATTCTGTGCCGTGCTGTTTTTGAAACAGGTAAAAACCACCGCACAGTGCCAGCATTGAAGCGCCTAGCCACAACCAACGCACCGCTTGTTTTTTATATTTTTGCGCTTGGTACCAAGAAAATGGAACCAAGCACAATACGGCCAAAGCCAATACAAAAGTCATATATGTTTGCCAATTCATCAGAATTTGTATTTGATGCTGGCAGTGATGGTGCGTGCTTGTCCGTAGAAACAGTCACCGCGGGCTAAACAACTGGTGGCCACCACTTTATCGGTGGCATTATCCACATTCAAGCTGAAGTCATAGGCGCCTTTTTCATAACCAATCATGGCATCTACCAGGGTATAATCATCTGTCAGCAAAGGCTCATTTATGACCGTACCATCAGGCAAAGCGACAAAGGCTGAACCATCTGAAGTATCGCCCACATAGCGCAAGCCCAAGCCCATTTTAAAGCCTGGCCAAAAAGCCTCTGGACGATAAGTCAACCACGTTGAAAACATGTGGTCAGGCGTCGCTGCCAAACGTGCCCCTTGTTCACCCAGCTGATTGCTCTTGGTAATTTCAGAGTCCACATAAGCATAGCTGCTGTAGATGTCCAAATTTTTCCATTCAAATTGCCCTTCAATTTCCAGTCCTTCAATTGCTACTTCGCCCACTTGAATTTGTCCATTGGGGTCTATCAAGTTAGGGTCGTTTAAATCATCAGCTGATAAGGCAGTGGTTCGGTTGCTTTCTTTGATCTTAAACACGCTGGCAGTGATCAGGTGTTCGGTGCCTTCTGGTTGAAATTTCACCCCCAATTCAACTTGTTCACCACTGCGTGGTTTGAACTGTTTACCATAAGCGTCCAGACCCATAACCGGTTCAAATGACTCTGAATAACTGGCATAAGGAGAAAGGTTATTATCAAACTGATACATGACTCCCAGGCGGCCTGTTGTGGCAGAGTCAGATTGGGCATTTGTGATTTCAGTTTTATTTTTCACGGTGTCTTTGCGTACTGCCAGAGAAGTGATCCAATGGTCACCCCAATAGATTTGATCCTGAAAGTAAAACCCTGTTTGATAGATTTTATTGGCCGGGCTGTTTGGAATGTCACTTGGGGTAGGTAAGTCAGTTATTTGACCATAAACCGGGTTGTAGAGATCTAATAAGCCGCCCATGCCGTACATAAACAAGCTGTTATTGTCAGTTTCTACATTTTGGTAATCGATGCCGAAAACCAGGTGATGTATGCTGTTGCCCCACATTTTATTGCCGTGTAGGCGTACATCAGCGGTTAAAGATTCTGCGGTGGCATCGCTGATATAAATAGAACGTAATATGCTGCGGTCATCGTCTTGGAAAACAGGTGGCCATCCATACATGGTGCGGTAATCTGCACTGGAATCACTGTATCGCAATCCACCTCTGACTTGCCAGTCATTCATGAAGTCGTGGTTGAACAGGGTAGTGACAGATTGTTGTTCCGTGTCGTAACGATCAAAAGCGGGTTCACTGACAAATCGATTGACAGGGATCTGTCCATAAGGCGCGGGAAGTATGGTGCCTTCATGTGGGAAAAATTGTGTGCTTGAGCCCGTCTCATTTTTGGTCCAATTACCAATTAAGGTCAATTCTGTTTGCGGACTGATAACAAATTTGACACTGGGGTTGATGACAACAGAATCATCAGGCACAAAGTCGGTTTGGTGGTCGGCATTTCTGAATAAACCCACCATGCGGTATTGTACTGATGCGTCTTCATTCAAGGCACCAGTAAAGTCGGCGGCAATTTGTTTGCGATTGAATGAGCCAATTTGTCCCCAAATTTCACCCTGAAATTCAGCTTGTGGTTTTTTACTGACCATATTAATCACACCACCCAAGCTCCCTTGTCCGTACAAAACAGAGCTGGGTCCTTTCAGTATTTCTACTTGTTGCATGCTGTATGGATTCGGCCTTGTGTTGTTGTAGTGATTAAAGTTGGTGCGCAACCCATCTAAATACTGGACAGGAGAAACTGATCGAATTTGCGACCAATCACCACGACTATCAACGCCATAGGGGCCGTTGTAAACCCCTGCTACATAACCCAAAGCATCTTGAATAGACTCGGCACCAAGGTCTGAGAAACGGCGCGCTGTTAATACCGATACAGATTGTGGGGTATCAACAATAGGGGTGTCATTTTTAGCGCCAGTGGCTGAGACATAAGAAATTAAGCCTGATGATGAGCCAGTGACCTTGATTTCTGAAAGTTGTTCCTTGTTATCAACTTTTTCTTCTTCGGCTAATGCCAAATGAGGTGAAATGGCAAGCAAAATCGCGAGGTTGAGTGTGGTTTTATTCATTGTGCGTCATTGTTATAAAATGCGCATAGTAATGCAAATGCGAAAGATTCGTAATTAGATTAAGTGTTTTTTTATGACAAGACTGAAAGCGCTTGTGAACTGGCGGCGGTTCTGTTACTGACACCCAACTTGCGGTATATCTGTTCTAAATGTTTATTCACTGTGCGGTCTGATATGCTGAGGATTTGTGATATTTCCCAGTCTGTTTTACCTTGTGCTACCCAAAACAGCACTTCGGCTTCTCTGCGGGTGATTTTTAATTTGTTTTTCAGTGTTTGTTTTTCAAACTTTAAATCTTGGGCTTTGAATTTAACCAAGTAACTGTTTTCGGCTTGTTGTTCAACCAGGGTTAATGTGAGCGTGATGGGACTTTGTTGTAGCATCAATTGTGGGTTGCGGTCAGTGTCCTTAATCCAGTCATTGACCAAGATTCGTTCTTTACTGGTTAAGGTTTTGACAATGGCTTGGGCTTGTTCTGTGCGCCACAAAATATGCCCTTCACTGTCAAGCGACATCAAATATTGTCCCGAATCATCCAGTGCTTGTTTGGTTTCTTGTGTGACTTGGGCATTGTTGATGTGGACTTTGACCCTTGCCAATAACTCTTGGTGGTTAACTGGCTTGACTAAATAATCTACGCCGCCAGCTTCGAAGCCCGCGACCATGTGTTCTGTTTCGCTCAGTCCTGTCATGAAGATAACGGGCAGGTCAGGGTGTGATTGCTTAATCAGTCGACAGGTTTCGAAGCCGTCCATTTCTGGCATGATGGCGTCCAATAGCATCAGGTTGGGTGAAACTTTGTCCAATATTTCAATGGCTTGCGAGCCACTGTTAGCAACAAGTACCGTATAGCCTGCCTGGTCTAAGGTTTGGTTCATTAAACCCAAAGCATCGGCATTGTCATCTACAATGAGTAAAGTGGCATCAGTTTTGGGCATGGTTTAACAGGTCCTTAATGCGTTGTATTTGGTAGCTGTTGGCGGCTGATTTTAACCTGTTGAAGCTGTGTCTGCCGATTTGTTGCTGTTGTCGCCATTCTTCAATTTTTTTCAAAATACCAGAGATGTGTCCAATATCGGCCATGCTTTGCAAAGTGGCTTGTTGGCTTTTACTCAGTGAAATAGGGTGTGTCTGACTTTCTGCCAGAGATTGTTCTTCTTGAGTGACGTCTTGAGACTGGGTCAATTGGTTCAAACATTGCTTCAATTGATCAATTTGAACAGGCTTGGTCAGGTAGGCTTGGTGGTGTGATTGTTCACTGCCCACTTGGTCCCTGGCATTACCGGAAAGCATCACGATGGGCATTTGATGTCCGGCAGTTCGAATGTGTTCGGCCAGATCCCAACCACTCAGTTCGGGCATATTGATATCGAGTAAAAGTAAGTCAAACTTTTTGTTTGCCAATAAATCCAATGCTGCTGTGCTGTTGAGCTCTTGTCTGCTTTTATGGCCCAAGGTTTTTAATACTGCTGCCATCAAATCTAAATGTGCTTTCTGGTCATCAACTACCAAAATATTCAGTTGCTTATTAGTCAATGGAAGAGGGCTTGGGACTTCGTTGGTTTCGGTAGGTGCTGATTGTGGCGAGAGCATCAATTTCAAGATGAATTGACTGCCTTGTTGCCATTGGCTACTGACTTGTAATTCTCCACCCAATAATTCAGCCAATAATTTAGAAATGGGCAGGCCCAAACCTGTTCCTGCGGTGTGTTTTTGGTGTTGTTTTAAGCGTTTAAATGGTTGGAAAATTTTATCCATGTCCTCGGCTTTCATGCCACTGCCAGTGTCTTCGATGGTGAACTTGACCACTTGGCTGCGGTATTCAAGTTTTATATTAACCGCCCCTTGTTCAGTGAATTTAATCGCGTTAGACAGTAAGTTGATTAAGATTTGGCGCAACCTTTGGCGGTCTGTTTTGACCCATTCAGGGATGTAGTCGGGGCAGCTGACATTGAAAGTTAAACCTTTTTCTTCTGCCATGTTTTGGAACATATAACTTAATTGTTTAATCAATTCAGGTAGGTTCAACAGTTCTTTTTGTACCTTAAGTTTACCTGCCTCCATGGCGGAGAATTCTAAAAGGCTTTCAATCAAGTGATTCAGGTGTTCGCAATTTTGGCGAATCAGTTTGATTTGAATTTGGTTAGGGTTATCTTCCTGTTGTTCCAATATTTGCGCGTAACCCATGATGACATTCAAAGGCGTACGCAATTCATGTGAAATTCCAGACAGGTACCTAGATTTGGCTTCGCTGCTGTGTTCTGATTTTTGTAAGTTCGAAGTTAATACTTTAGCTTGTTGAATGAGCTGTTGATTATGTATTTTTTCTTTGCGAATTCGAACTTCTTGCCATGCAACAGCAAAACACAAGAAAACAAGCACAATAAACAAAAGCAATTCCATTTTAATATTTTAGCAACATTAATCAAAAAAGGCGACTTGATGGTCGCCTTGGATATTTAAATCACATGTTTGAATAATTGGGGCCGCCACCGCCCTCTGGGGTGTCCCAATTGATGTTTTGTGATGGGTCTTTGATGTCACATGTTTTGCAATGAACACAGTTTTGTGCATTGATTCTGAAGGTTTTTTCTCCACCTTCTTCAACCACTTCATAAACTGCTGCTGGACAATATCGCTGTGCAGGTTCAGCCCATTTGGGTAAATTCACTGCGATAGGAATGTCCTTATCCTTTAACTCTAAATGACAAGGCTGGTCTTCTTCGTGGTTGGTGCTGGATAAAAACACCGATGACAAACGGTCGAAAGAAATTTCATTGTCAGGTCTTGGGTATTCAATCTTTTTGCACTCAGCAGCCGGTTTTAATGTCGCGTAATCTGGTGTTGGGTTGCGCCATGTGAAGGGCAGTTTGCCACGAAAGATGTTTTGGTCCATGAAAGTGAAAGCGGCGCCAAAAAATGTGCCCAACTTGTTCAAAGCAGGTTCAAAGTTTCTGCTTTGTTTCAATTCGGCATAGATGCTTGAGGCTTTGATGTTGTCGCTGTAAGCGGTTAATTCACCTGTGGCTTTTTCAGCCAATAAGGCTTCGGCCAATGTTTCTGCTGCCACCAAACCTGATTTTAATGCGGTGTGTGTGCCTTTGATTTTGGCTGGATTCAAAAAGCCCGCTTCACAACCAGCCAACAAACCGCCTGGGAAGGTCAGTTTAGGCAAGGATTGAAAGCCACCTTTGTTCATCGCACGTGCACCATATGAGACGCGTTTACCGCCTTTGATGACGTTTTTAACCACTGGATTTTGTTTCCATTGCTGGAAGGTTTCAAAAGGAGAAAGGTATGGGTTGTCATAATTCAGTGCAACGACAAACCCCAAAGCGACAGTGCCTTTGTCTAAATGGTATAAGAAACCGCCACCTTCGGTGTGGTTATCCAATGGCCAACCCAAAGTGTGAACCACCTTACCGACTTCAGAACTGGCTTCGTCAATTTGCCAGACCTCTTTGATGCCCAAACCATAATGTTGTGGGTCGGCATCTTTTTGTAAATCAAATTTGGCCATCAGTTTTTTACCCAATGAACCGCGACAACCTTCAGCGAATATGGTTTGTGGTGCCAATAATTCATAGCCGGGTTCGAATGAGCCTTTGGCTTGGCCATCAGCGCCGACGCCCATGTCGCCTGTAACAATGCCACGTACTGAACCGTCTTCGTTATAAAGGATGTCTTCAGCAGGGAAGCCTGGGAAGATGTTAACACCCAAATTTTCAGCTTGTTCACCTAACCAACGGCACAAATTACCCAATGAAATGATGTAATTGCCATGGTTTTTCATCGGTGTGGGGATTAGCATATTAGGCACTTTCTTGCCTTTGTCTAAACCACGCAAGTAATGAAATTCATCATCAGTGACTTCGGTTTTAACCGGTGCACCCATGTTTTTCCAGTCTGGAAACAATTCAGTCAGTGCGCCTGTTTCAACGACGGCTCCTGATAAAATGTGGGCACCAATTTCAGACCCTTTTTCGACCAAAGCGATTTGCCAGTCTTTACCATGTTCTTGAGACAGTTGCGCCAATCGACAAGCCGTTGCTAAACCCGCAGGCCCGCCACCCACAATCACCACGTCAAATTCCATTGACTCTCTTTCTATTTCGTTCACATTATCATTCATGCTTAAACCCTATAACTGACAAATTTCATTATTTTCGACATTGCTGTCATGACGTTTTTTACTGTTTGCGGCAGTTCGACACCGCCGGCTGACTTGGCATTTTCGCCATGTCTGATTTCATCGGCTTGCATTTGTTGCAAAATCTTTAACGATCGTGGATCGTCATCGCCAATGTCTTCAATGTGTTCTTGTAAATGGCTTTCTACTTGGTGTTCAGTCTCCATCACAAAACCATAACTGATGGGGTCGCCAAATTTAGCTGCCACTGCGCCCAGCATAAAAGAATGGGCATACCACAGTGGATTGGAGATGCTGGGCTTGCCACCCAATTCATCCAAGCGCACTTGACACCAATTCAAATGATCCTGTTCTTCACTGGCCGCTTGTAACAAATGTTCGCGAGTTGAACTGTCTTTGGCCATCATGGCCTGTCCATTGTACAAGGCTTGGGCACAAACTTCACCGGTGTGGTTGATGCGCATCAGGCCAATGGTGTGTTGCTTGCGGGCCTTGGTCAATTGAACTTCTTTTGATGTGCTGCCAGGACGTTGAGCAGCCACATCAGATTGGTGGCCCAAAGTTTTTAAACCTCGGTCCAATTCAATCATCAATCGATCTAATCCTGTGTGGCTGGTCTTTCTCATTTGTACAGTCTACTTCTCTGTGGCGGTGGTTTACTTGCGCGTATTTTAGCACCGAAGCATTAGAGTATAAACTCAAAAATAAATGGTTTAATTGTGCCAATTCAATCTACCTATACAAATGGCTAATAGCGGTATAAAGTTCATTCTGTAGCTGTTAGAATCTATCGCTGTAAAATAAGTTTGAGTCAAACTCTGGCCCAACAATCAAACAAAAGGAACATAATCAATGACCAAAGTTAAACAACTTTTTAGAAGAACGGCGACCTGTCTGGCTGTGATTTCACTGGCCGCTTGTGCAGGTGTTCAAGAAAGGAAAAGTACCCAAGAGGGAGTAAACATGACAACAAAAAATGACGGCGTGCTGTTGACCAATGAAGCCATTTTTAAAGACTGGGAATACAACGCCAAACGTCCTGGCGTGGTTCGTTGGGCAGAAGACGGCGCCAGTTTTACCGCTTTAGAAACGGCCAAAGGCTTTGAAGATGCTGAACTTGAAAAAGACCGTTATGGTGATGACATCAAGTTGTATGAAGAAATTGTTCAATATGATCCAGCTACTTTAGACCGCGAAGTGCTGATTACTTTGGCACAATTGACACCAGAGGGTGCTGAAAACGCCTTGCCAGTCGATGATTATGTTTGGTCAAAAGACAAAAAGCGTGTTTTGATTTATACCCAAGCCGAATATGTATGGCGTGACAAAACCCGTGGAGAATACTGGGCGTTAAATTTAGAGAATGACGACTTGTGGCAATTGGGTCAAAAAGACGCGGAAGCCAGCCAAATGATGTTCGGTAAATTTTCACCTGATGGTTCAAAATTTGCCTATGTCTATCACAATAATATTTATGTTCAAGATTTGAACAACCGTGAGATCACTGCCATCACCACGGATGCATCAGATACCATTATCAATGGCTTGTTTGATTGGGCTTATGAAGAAGAATTCAGCATCCAAGATGGCTTCCGCTGGAGCCCTGACAGCCAGCGTATTGCTTATTGGCAATTGGATACCCACGCGGCGCAAGACTTTCACATCATCAACAACACAGACACACTGTATCCAGAAATTACTTCGATTCCTTATCCAAAGGTTGGCGAAGAAAATTCAGGTGCAAAAATCGGCATCAGTACAGTCAAGGATCCCAAAACTGTTTGGGTCACTTTACCCGGTATAGCAAAAGACATGTATGTGCCACGCATGGACTGGGCTGATAATTCAGAACAGGTGTTAATTCAGCAGATGAACCGCAAGCAAGATACCAACACCTTGTTCTATGCTGATGCCAAGACAGGCAAGGCCAAGCCGTTCTTTGTTGAGCAAGAAGAAACGTTTATTGAATTAGTCGAAGACCCCAAGTGGTTAGAGGATTCTGAATCATTTTTGTGGCAAAGCGAACGTGATGGCTGGAAACATGTGTACCGTGTGTCACGTGACGGAAAAACCGTTACAGATTTAACACCGGGCGAATTTGATGTGACTGAATTGGTTTCTGTCGATGAAGATAAGGGGTGGTTGTATTTTATCGCTTCACCTGACAACGTGGCACAGCGCTATTTACACAGGTCTCGTCTGGATGGCTCTGGTGACAAAGTAAGCAGTCAAATGGAGCAGGTAACACCAAAAGCAAACACTGGCACCAACAGTTATAAAATGTCTGGCGATTCAACTTGGGCCATTCACACGGTTTCGAGTTTTATGAAACCACCTGTTTCTTCTTTGGTTTCATTGCCTGATCACAAAGCGCACCACGTGTTAGAAGACAATGCTGAATTGTTTGAGCGTATTGACCAATTGGCCAAAGGTGAAGTGGAGTTTTACAGCGTAGAAGCGCGTGATGGTTTGCGATTGGATGGTTTTATGATGCGACCACCAAATTTTGATCCAAACAAAAAATACCCCATCATCAACTATGTTTATGGCGAACCGGCCAGTCAAACGGCGGGAGACTTCTACACCACTCGCAATATTTGGCATTTGATGATGACGCAAAAAGGTTTCTTGGTTTCATCAGTTGATAATCGCGGTACCAAAGCGCCGCGTGGTCGTGATTGGCGTCGTTCGGTTTATGGCAACATTGGTCCTTTGGGCGCCAGAGACCAATCAGATTCATTGGTTGCGATTTGTAAACGTTGGTCATATGTTGATTGTGATCGTGTGGGTATCTGGGGACACTCTGGTGGTGGTTCTATGACTTTAAACATGTTGTTCAGATACCCTGAACAATACCATGTGGGTGTGTCACGTGCACCAGTGCCTGATCAGCGTTTGTACGATTCGATTTACCAAGAACGCTATTCGGGTTTGTTGGCAGAATTTGAGGACAATTACAAAGAAGCCTCAGCGATTACCCATGCCAAGAACTTGGTCGGAAAATTGTTGTTAGTTCATGGTACAGGTGATGACAACGTACATTACCAAGGGGCAGAACGTTTGCAAAATGAATTGATCAAGCACAACCGCCAATTCGATTTTATGTCTTACCCAAATCGCAGACACGGCATAGTGGAAGGTGAGGGTACGTCATTGCACTTGTACACCATGCAAAGTGATTATTTTATTGAGCATTTGATGGATTGAAGGTTTTCTACTGAGAATGAAGGGGCAACTTAATGGTTGTCCTTTTTTTGAGGATGACTTAATCCTCTTGATTTGTACACAGTTGAGTGATTTCAATAACATCATCCCTAATGGCATTTGTAATGGTGCCGTTTTGTTGGGTACTCCAAGAATCCACCAAAATGCCACCGGTATGTTTGTAAAGGGAAAAATCATTTAAATAAGTGACTTGCCATTCATTGAGCACGAAGGTGTCAGCTTGCTTGTGTTATTCTGGTTCTTTATTTTTAGGTGGGGAATCGGCGTGAACAAAGTTAAGTGTGTATTTATATTTGTATTTCTGGGTTTTGTTAATTTGAGTTTGGCTGAAAAGTCTATTAACAGCAGCTCTTTCAGCAAAGAATACCAAGTCCAAGCCCTTACAATCTACCGGCAACTGATTGCTTACAGAACAGCAGCTGGGTATGGGCAAGTACCAAAAATGGCGGAATACCTTGCCAATCAATTTATCCAAGGGGGCTTTCCAAAAGAAGATGTCAATGTATTGCCATTTAAATCAAGTGATGGTGAAGACATTGCAGGATTGGTGGTTCGATATCGCGGAGATGGATCGGCGAATAAAAAACCGATTTTATTAGTTGCGCACATGGATATTGTCGATGCGTTGCCGAAAGATTGGCAACGAGACCCATATACATTGATTGAAGAGGGTGGTTACTTTTTTGGCCGTGGCACCATGGATAATAAAATGGGTGTTACAACATTAACAACGACTTTTTTGCGTTTGAAAGCAGAAAGTTTCATGCCTACTCGTGACCTCATCATCGCATTCACAGGAGATGAAGAAACAGGGATGTTAAGCACCGAATTACTGGTCACGCAGCACAGGGATATAACGGATGCTGAATTTGCTTTAAATTCAGATGATGGTGGCGGTGGTTTAGATTCAGAGCATAAGCCCACAAGTTTTTGGATGTCAGCGGCTGAAAAGACTTATGCAACATATGAATTAACCATACGAAATCCTGGTGGCCACAGTTCTACACCCAGAAGTGACAATGCGATTTATGATTTAGCTGATGCTTTGAAAAAAGTACAAAATTTTAGGTTTCCTGTTCGTTATAATGACATTACATTGCGTTTTTTTGCCGAGTCTGCAAAGGCAGAATCTGGAAATTTAAGTCAAGCCATGTCTGAATTTGCCAAAGACCCGTCTAACCAAGAGGCGATTGACTATTTATATGAAAAACCGTCATATGTGGGTATAACACGAACCACTTGTGTGGCCACCATGCTCAATGCAGGGCACGCTGAAAATGCTTTGCCTCAATCAGCAACGGCCACGGTAAATTGTAGGATTTTTCCTGGGATTAAACCTGGTGAGGTTAAAACTGTATTGCAAACGGTCGCTGGGGAAAATGTTGAAATTGAGATGCTGGAAAAACCATTAGCCAGTCCAGCCTCGGAATTAAGAGAAGATGTAATTCGAGCAGTGACTAAGGCAGTCCAAATGCGATACCCGAATGTGCCCGTTATTCCGGCGATGGTTCCATGGGGCACAGATGGTAAAGTTTTACGCGCCAATGGCATCCCTACTTTTGGTGTTTCCGGCATGTTTTTACGTGATGAAGATGCTTTTGCTCATGGCTTGAATGAACGCATGCCTGTGAAGTCCTTTTATTCTGCATTAGAGCATTGGTACATTATTTTGCATGAATTAGCTGGTAAGCGGGCTCAAGTTGGTGACTGAGTTCACATTTCATCATTCAGACTATGAGCGAAAACTTTGATTCTGGTGTTCAGGGTGGTATTTTGATAACTTCACTTGCTGTCAAAGCTTATGTCGTTGCAATGAAGCACATTGCCTTCATATCGGCGCTCAAAATTGGCGCTTTAGGCGAGGCTGGTATCCAGTTTGCGGAACAAACAAAGCGAAGCGTTCTTAAACTTAAGCCGAAACAAAGAAAATACAGGATAAACAATCATACTTAAGAACCATCAAATAATTCACATAGCTTCTCTGTTCAAACACTGGATTACGGCCTTCGCCGCAATGACGCTCCTACCGTCACTCCGGCGAAGGCCGGAGTCTAGTTTGCGGAGCAAACAAAGCGAAGCGTTCTTAAACTTAAGCCGAAACAAAGAAAATACAGGATAAACAATCATACTTAAGAACCATCAAATAATTCACATAGCGTCTATGTTCAAATACTGGATTGTGGCCTGTGCCGCAATGACGGTAAGGGAATTTTACTCAGTCAAGCAGTAAGCGGGATCTTTGATATCCGCTTGGTCAATTCTTTTTTCGTAGAGGTATTCGGTTTGTTTGATGAAGTTTTCGAATTCGGTGTGCATGGGGTTATTGCGTATGCGGTCTTGCTCAATGCCTTTAAGTACATCATTGAAGCGGTGTTCGTTGATGTAGTCCAATAAGCATTGTCGTTTTTCTTTGTAAGTTTCAAGTTGTGATTGAACAGTCGTTGCGGCATCTTTTTTGTTAGTTACTTCAAGCACTGACTTTTTGATTTGGTAACCAACAATTGTACTGATGTCATCGCGGCTTTTTTCTATCAAAATATCTGCAACCTTCAAGCACTGATTATGAAGTGAGCTGTCTTTTTTACAATAATCCATAAGAACGCGAAAGCCTGGAACAGGAAAGCTCATTAGTGTTGATACTTCAACAAGATACAATAACTCTGTTCGCATGTGTTTTTTACGACTTGCTTTGGCTTCATCGCTGGGTGATTGCATTTTTTTATAAAAGGCCAGTTCATTGTCAACGACTTCTTGAGGCATGGGGTTGGCAGTAGCGTAACGCTTGATGGCTTCTTGGAAACTGGGCAGCAAATAAAAATGCATGTCACTGTAGGCGGTTTTTGTCATCAGATTGAGTAGTTTGGTGATTTTTTCTTGGTCATTTTCTTGTATGGAAAGCGCCAATGGTTGGATGTAACTGATGAGGTTAAGCCGGTCATGTTTAATCCGAGAATTGATCATCAATGGTTTGTCACAATGCGGCACGATGCTTTGATAAAAACAAATGCCAGCCAAAATGGTTATGGTTTCTGGTCTTAACTGGGCTGCATTTTCTACCAAATTATTGATGTTTTTTGCTATCTGCTCGGCGGGTAAATTGGATGGCTTTTTCTCCTGACCCTTGATGACGCTCATGCCTTGACGGTGGCTGTCATCATTGACTATGCGAAACAATGCCAGGGCCAATAAATAAGGGTCTTCAGTTTCTGCAAGGAATTTATTTAAACCTGCATGCCACTGGGCACTGAGTTTGAGCGCCATTTTTTGCTTTTGTGATTCTGCTGGGGATAGCATGACACCCAAGTCATGGATGTTTTCTGGCGTTAAACCAGATTTTTTTTCTCCTTCTGCTAAACCGAACGTGGGTATTAACAATAACAGCAGTAAGTATTTCCGCAGGTACTTCATATCAGACCCTCAATAATGATTTGGCTTCTTCAATATAGGCATTGCGTTTGAATAACAGTTGCAATTGTGTACCGCCGACCTGTCGCCACAGCATGGCGGCACGGATGCCGGCCAATAATACAGCGCGTATTTTTTCTGTGGTAGCCGGGTTTTTAAGGTGAAATGGTTGGCCTGCCACAATCACACGTGGTTGCATTTGGCTGATGGTTTGCGAATAGATGTTAGCGAGCTTGGTAACAACTGCGTCATTGAAGGGTTCGTCTGCAGTTTGTAGCACTTTAGAATTACTCAGTCCCTGACTGATTTGGTTAATCATTTCATCACGGCTGGTTAACTTGCCTTGTAGACTGAGTAGGGTGATGGTGTATTTAATGATGTTGATGTAATGGGCATCTTTATTAAATGATTTGATCAAGGCATTCAAGCCCATGGCCAAGCCACTCATGTCATTATTGAATACATCTTCTGTACTGGCGGCATCAATTTTATACAAGCTGTTCAAGCTGGTTTCCCAGCCTTTTGGATCGCGAATGGTGCCAGAGTTGGCCAGTTCGTGGGCTAAAGATGATGCTTGATATACGGCAGCCAGTGCTATGGTTTGGTCTCTCATGGTGTTAATTCTTCAGTTCGCAAGTTGATGTGAGTCGATTAGAGTGTTCAATGATGGCGCCACCTAGGCAGATTTCACCGTCATAAAACACAATCGATTGGCCAGGTGTGATGGCACGTTGATTTTGGTCGAATACCACTCTGATTTCACCATTTTCATTGATGGCTGTTATGGTGCACTCCTGGTCAGGCTGACGGTACCTGATTTTGGCTTGGCAAGTGAATGGCAGCTTCGGTGCTTTACCAGAAATCCAAGTCACTTGTGATGCGACCAATTCATCATCCATGATCAAATGGTTGTGTGTGCTTTGGCCCGCAATCAATTGGTTTTTCTTGTGGTCTTTGGCAATCACAAACCAAGGTTCGGATAAGGCATTTTTTACACCACCGATACCAAGACCTTGCCTTTGTCCAATGGTGTAATACATCAAACCAGAATGTTTGCCAATCACTTGGCCATCGGGTGTAACGATTTTTCCAGGGTTTGGCTTGAGGTATTGTGATAAGAAATCTTGAAAGCGTTTTTCACCAATAAAACAAATGCCAGTTGAATCTTTTTTATCAAAAGTGGAAAGCTTCAAAGATTCAGCAATTTGTCTGACTTCAGGCTTGTCTAATTCACCCACTGGAAACAGTGAACGAGACAGTTGGTATTGGTTGATGGCGTACAGGAAATAGCTTTGGTCTTTGTTGTTGTCCAAGCCTTTGAGTAAGAAAAATTCGCCGTCTTTTTCGTCTTTGCGCACGTAATGACCAGTGGCCATCATTTCATAGCCCAAGTCGTCACAGTGGTCGAGGAAAGTTTTGAATTTAATTTCACGGTTACACAATATGTCAGGGTTGGGTGTTCGCCCTTTATTGTATTCACTGAGGAATTCTTCAAATACATAATCCCAGTATTCGCTGGAAAAATTGCGGCGATGAAGCTTTAAGCCCAGTCTATCAGCGACAGATTGCGCGTCTTTGACATCCTCATCAGCGGTACACACTTCAGTGGTGTCATCTTCTTCCCAGTTTTTCATGAACATGCCGGCCACGTCGTGACCTTGTTGTTGTAAAAGTGCCGCGCTGACTGAAGAGTCTACGCCGCCTGACATGCCTATGATGACTTTTTGTTTCATGGTATTTTAATTTTGTGTATCAGTCGTAAAAGCTGAACACATCTAAGTCGGTTGATTTGCCTTTGATATGGAGGTCAATGTGGTGCAAAACAAGGGGTGAACGCAGTCTATGGGCTTCTAATGCCACTTCATCTCGGGTCATCCAAATGGCCCTGATGATGCCGTCATCGAGTTCCTGTTCAGGGTCGAATTCTATGGCCGTACCGGCAAAGCAAGAGCGCAGGTAGTGGTTTTTACTGTTCTCGCTGGTCCATTGTGAAAATTCAATCAGGTGGTCTACCTTGATGTGCCAACCTGTTTCTTCTAAAGTTTCGCGTACAGCCGCTTCAGCTAATGATTCGTTAGGCTCTAAGTGACCTGCTGGTTGGTTCAATGTTTTGACACCATAAATGTCTTCTTCAACCATTAAAAACTTACCGTTATCTTCAACAATGGTTGCTACAGTCACACGTGGCAACCAATCCCTGACGTCACTTGAGGCAGGTGTGGAGGGAGGGGTCATGCTTTTTTGCCCATTAATTTCAATCCAAAGAACATGCCCACCGCTGAAACACCCAATGACAACCAAGGCGAAAATCCAAAACTGGCAGGAATGATACCTAATATGATGGCGAATCCACCGGCAAAGAAAGCATAAGGGATTTGTGTCCTTACGTGTTCAATGTGGTCACAGCCTGAGGCCATAGAGGACAAAATGGTGGTGTCTGATATGGGTGAACAATGATCGCCCCATACCGCACCGGCGAGAATGCTGGCAATGGTGACATACAATAAATAATGGTGCTCAGGATCAGTAAAACCTTGTGTAGCCATCAAACTCCAAACAATGGGAATCACCAAAGGTATCAATATGCCCATGGCACCCCAGCTTGAGCCAGTGGCAAAAGCAGTCAATGCAGACAATAAAAAGATAATCACTGGCAACCATTGAACTGCCAATGAGTCCTCAATCAAAGAAGTCAAAAAAGCACTGGTTTGTAATGTTTCCGTGACTGCAGAAAGTGACCAAGCCAACAACAAAATGGTCATGGCCAACATCATAGATTTCAGACCTTTGTACCAAGCATTAACGGTTTGTTGTAATGTTAAAATGCCTTGACTGATGCTTAAAAATGCAGCAACGATTACTGCAGCCATAGACCCCCAAAGCAAAGCTTGGTATGAGTTTGAATTGCCAACGATGTCTTTGATGCTTTGGTTTTCGACTGATGGATCGTGACCGGTGACATATAAGCCGACCATCACAGAACCAATTAAAAATACTATGGGTAAAACCGCATTAATGGCACGGTGTGGTTTGTCCTCTACAGGTTGAATTTCTTCCTCTGCATGTGATTCTTTATCCAAAGAGCTGACAGAGGCATTTCTGGCACGGACTTCAGCGTGATACATGGGGCCAAAATCCAAACCGGTGCTGGCAATGTAAATGGTCAGTAACAAAGCCAAAATAGGGTAAAAACTGAATGGAATGGTTTGTAAAAACACCGCATAGGCGCTCATGCCTTCATAGCCGACACCTTTCAATGCATCGTCAATCAAGCCCACTTCAAACCCCACCCATGTGGTGATTAAGGCAATACAAGCTATGGGTGCTGCTGTTGAATCGACCAAATAAGCCAGTTTCTCTCGTGATACCTTCATCTTATCAGTCACCGGACGCATGGTGTTACCTACGACCAGGGTATTGGCGTAATCATCAAAGAAGATGCTCATGCCCATGCCAATGGTGGCCAAACTGGCACGCTTGGTGGTGTTGGCCCATTTGATGATGATGTTGACAATGCCGACCATACCGCCATTGCGCGATGTGATGCCGACCATGCCGCCAATCATCAAAGAAAACAAAATCACAGAAGCGTGGTCTTTGTCTGCCAAAGCATTCACGACATAAGTTTCAAAAGCTTGAACAGGTGCTAAGAAAAAGGCTTGTAAGCCTAAGTCAGCAATGATCCAAACACCGACAGCCAATCCGATAAACAAGGCAGGAAGCACATTACGGAATAACAATGCAATCGCAATGGCCAAAAGTGGAGGCACAATAGACAGCCAGGTTCCTGCATACTGACTGACTGTTTTGGCTTCTTCCTCAGCGCCAAAAGCCACTCCAGACAGAAACAATAAAAATGTGATCAAAAGGTGTTTGTGACTCATAAATTCCCTGTTTTTTTAATTTGTTATTTATATGTTTTTTTATTTAGGCAGCGATTGTATCACGCGTGGATAAATTGCTCAAAATTTACAATTGCCTGCCTTAGGAAATACGAAAAGATAAAGGTGAGAACCATTGTATTTGTTGTTAAAGTTCAAATCCAAAGTGGCTTTGTAAAAGGTTGGCTGCCAAAATCACTTCATTTCGAAATCCTGGCATATAGTGGCTTTCAATGTATTCAAAATAGTTGAGTCCACAGGCCGTTTCGTGGTCCACACAACGCGCCAACATCAAGCCGCTGGTTGCTGAACAATCGGCACTTGATTGACATGCAATCAAGGTCATTGCTTGGTTCATTGCCATGAGGGAAACTTGCTCATTATTACCACCCAATGTGTCGTGAATCATGGGGAGAATGTGCTGTTTAAAATAGGGCTTTAGTAAAGATGTGGCCATGATCAATTCATTGCCATTCATGTTTCTTATGGTCTCTAAGGCTTGGTCAGCCAGCATATCACTCAGTTGACTGCGGCTGTTCATCATTTGTAAATAGATGTGGTCTTTGCCGTATTTGCTCATGCTGTCGCTCATTCGAGTCACCATGTTATCAACTTGGTAATTCTTGACTTGTTTGATTTCAGTCTCGCACCGATCCTGATAAGGTTGTAGAAACTGTTTCTGTTTTGCATTCAAAGATGATAACTGTGACGTCTTGTCATTGTTTTGAATGATGCACAAGCTGAAATGGTTGATGCCCATAATCATATCGACTAATGGGTCTTGGTGAAAAAATTGGTTGCGAGGCAGGTCTTCGGATGATTGATTTGATGTTTGAGATCCAATAGTTTTGGTTTTATCAGTTATTAGGGTTGACGTTTTTTTATTGGGAAGTTGTTTTGTGCTTTTGGTGCTTTTAGATTCATCAATTGAATTTTCCTCGATTGAATCAGTGACTGACCAAAACGAGAGGAATAAAAAGATTGAAAATAATACCACGCTGATGATGATTACTTTTTTCATCAGAACCATTCCTTAAGTAAAGTTTCTACATCCAGCAGTTGATTTTCAGACAGTAAGTTATCGATATAGTGGGTAGTCACTGCTTGGTCGCAAGCTTTTGTGGCATCTGGGTTCATAAATTCTAAGCACAAAGTTTCAGTTAATTCTGATTCTGGGCCACATGGGTATCCGAGTTCGCAAGCCCTAAAATTAGTGACGGCTTGCTCTAACCACATGCCATATTCTTCAGGTAATATTGTTTTTCCATATTGTTTTTCATAAGCATTGAATGCTACTTTGTGCGAATCGTTGTTGAATAAATCATACATGGCTAACAATGTATCTGGATATGGCGTTTTATAGTAGTTTTGAATCAACTGTTGAGCTATTGTGTCTTTATTTGATTGTTGGTGATTAATTTGCTCATGATCATAGTACGTGTTGGCAGCTATTTGTTTATCTAGGTCTGCCATTTGCGCATCGAGTTTTGCCACCAAATCTTGGTCGGCTTCGCTGTACCCGCCAAAAAGTAATGTTCTTTGTGGGTATTCTTTGCGCAGCGCATTTCGTTGATTGTTGAGGTCAAAAAATAGATTGTGATCAATGCGTTCACCCCTTTTTAAATTGTTTAAAAGTCCTGAGGTGTGTTTAAACTCAGTGATTTGCTTTAGTATCGACTCCAGCGCTTTTTCTTCATCGGTTTTGGGCTGTATGCTTTGGTAGCGTTGTTGTAATCTGATGGAGATTTGTGTCGAATAGGGTAGGTCTATGAAGGCATGGGCCAAATGTTGGCATTTACCCACACGCTTTTCAAAATTAAGTTTCTGTAAGTCACTCAACACATCAAATTTATTGGCTTGAAAACCGGGAATGGCGAATGCATAAGCAGGTGAGCCAGCGTCAATGGCAGCGATGATTTGTTCACAACGATTGAAATACCTGTAATCCCTGTACGCTTGTAAGAAAGTGGGGGTCTTGTTTAAAGGTTTAGGGATTTTACCAGCCAACTGTTTAAACCAATTGTCCCGAAACCTTGTATCGTTCTGGCTTTGTTTTTCTTTCGCTTCTTTCTCAAATTTCTCAAGATCAAACGCAGGTTTTTGAGTGACTGTATTGGGTGTGTTTACTTGTTTGGTGAGTGTTTTTTCTTCATTTTGTTTCAGCCAAAAGCTGGTGAAGATCAGCAAGACAAATGCAAGTAACACTTTAAGGTTTCTTTTGTTCACATTTTGAGCTTTTTATGAGTTGGTATCATGATAATGAAAATACAGATTGTTGTAAAGGTGCACTTTTTTAGTGGTTTTTAATGTCAATAAATTGGTGGATGTTTTTACCAAGATTCTTAGGTGTGCAGTTATGATGTTGTTTGTAAAAAAACATAAATGCATGGTTTGAATTTATAAAACTCATTCAAAATACTTTAAATCCATGTGATTGTTTTGATATCATTATCTGCTTTTTTTCAGGGGAGATGTATGAAGTTTAAAGTAATAACAATGACGCCATGTTTGTTTTTGGGTTTAGTCGCTTGTGGTTCAGATCAATCAAGCAGCCCGTCAGGTGAGGCTTTGGGTAATGGCCAGCAGTCTGCCAAAAAAACTGAGCCAGTGGCAGTTTCTGGTTCAACGTTAAATAACTATATGTCAGATGAAAAAATATGTGCTGTGATTGATGTTGAGGATTTGAAATCAACATTCAATATCACTACTGAAATTAAATCAGAGCAGTATTCTTATGGCAGCAATTTCACATGTAAGTTCATGTGGGACAGGGCTGACAGTGAAGCCAGAGAAAAGCTGATGTTAGATAACATGATGGTTTCAGCACAAAATGGAGGCAAGGGCAAATTATCTATGAGGCAGAAGGTCCCAAGCAGTGAATTAAGTATTTCATTGTCTGAAGCAAGACGCAAAGCTTCAAACTATGTACCTCGAAAACTCAGTCCAGAGCAGTTGCAGGCCCAAATTGATGCAGCCAAGGCAGCGGCAGAAAAGCGTTTAACAGCAGATCAAAAGGCGGTCGCTGGAGATATGGCAAATGACATGGTTGAAAAAATGATGAAGAAAAACAACGAGAATCAGGTTGTTGACGGTGTGGGTGATGCAGCCTATTGGTCAAAAGTGGGATTTGGTGGTTTGAATGTGTTGAGTGGTGACGTAAATGTCAGTATTGCGCCGATGATTGGTGACACAGAAGAAGCTGATATTGAAAATGCCAAATTGGTTTTTAATCTGTTCAAAAAGTAATTGAATAATAAATTCACAGGTTTCAGATTCTAATCGCTGAAACCTGTGGTTTTTTGATGTGATGTTACAGTAGTTTAATGACTGCGCCGATCATGCCACCAATGATGAGGACATGCGCTGAAAGGAAGGTCAAAGTGAAACCAATGCCTCTGGATTTTGGGTCATTGACATAGGCTTTGTAATACAACATGCGGCCAATGAAGAAAACGACACCCAAGCCAGCAGCGGTCAAAGCGTGTACGTATGAGGCGAATAAAAACATGCCCGGAATAAAGACAACCAATAACTCCAGTGTATTTTGTTGTACTCGGTAATAACGTTCAAATATTTCATGACCGGTAACAGCAGGTGCATTGACATCATAGGTGCCACGGGCTTTACCGACCATGATAGAAAAAAACGTGTACTGCAATAAAACCAAAACCAAAACAATCGCTACATATTCCACAACAAATCCTCAAGCATAATAGGGCATATCAGTTTATATCAAATGTGTTTGAATCTGAGTTTTATTTATTCAGTGTTGAACCGTTCAAAACAGCGAGGCGTTCGGGGCTGCCTATATCATTCCAGATACCTGTGTGTTGTTTGGCTGATGCCTTGTTGAGTTTTATGGCTTGTTTGATCAAAGGAACCACTGAGAATTTACCATCTAAATCGGCCAACTCAAAAAGTTTGGGTGAATATAGGCCTATACCACTGTAAGTGAGTTTTTGTGCTTGTTGTTCTGAAAGTCTGCCGTTCCGGATAGAAAAGTCACCTTTTGGATTGTGGTCAGGATTATTGACTAAAACAAGGTGTGCTAAGTCCTCTGCATTGAGTTGTGGCAAGTATTTGTAATTAAAGTCAGTGAACACATCGGCATTGACCACCAGAAAAGGCATTTCACCTAATAAAGGCAGCGCCTTTAACATACCGCCACCCGTTTCCAATGGCTCATCTTCTTCATCAGATATTGAGATGCTCAGGTCAGCAAATTGATCTTGAGCAACAAAATCAATAATTTGATTTCTAAGCCAAGATACATTAATTACGATGTCTGAAATGCCAGCAGCCCTCAAAGCTTCTAAATGCCATTGTAACAGCGGTTTATCTTTAACTTTGACTAAAGGTTTAGGCGTCTTGAGTGTCAGTGGCCTCAGCCTTTCGCCTTTTCCAGCGGCCAGTATGAATGCTTTCATGCGATTTGAAATCGAGGTTGAATTTTATCAAGTAAACGATTGAAGTCAGCCAATTCAGGGTAAGCCAAACAAGTTATTTGTAGGTGTTTCATGGTGCGTGGAATATCATATAAATAATGTTTTTTTCCATCTCTGTAGTTCAGTCGGCAAAAAATGCCAATCGCTTTCATGTGTCTTTGTGCGCCCATCAAGTCAAACCACTTAAGAAAAGTCGCTTGATCGTGGTTACTTTGGTGTTTCTGATTGTATTCATGCCTGAATGAGTCTACCCATTGATAAACTTGATCTTCAGGCCAAGCAATATAACAATCTTTGTAAAGTGATACCAAATCATAGGTTAAGGGCCCATAAACAGCATCTTGGAAATCAATCACCGCCATTTGACCACTCACCTGAGGCATCAGGTTGCGACTGTGAAAGTCACGGTGGACAAAAGTTTGTGGTTGGCTCAATGCATTATCAATCAGTAACTGTTGGACTGCGCTGACTGTGGCTTGCTCGTTGTCAGTTAAAGTCACTCCCAGATGACGATCGATAAACCACTCATTGAACAAATTCATTTCAGTGGTTAATAAAGCCTCGTCATATGCAGGTAAGTTTGAGGCATTGGATGTGATGCTTTGCATGAGGTGAATCTGGTCACAGGCTTTTCCATATAAGTCATCAGCATTATTGTCATTTAACTCACCTAACAACAGGGTGCTCCCTAAATCACTGAGCAACAAAAAACCCAAAGACAAGTCCTGGGCAATGATTTCAGGAACGCACACCTCATTTTCAAACAGCAGCTTTTGAATTTCAATGAACGGTGCGCAGTCTTCATGACTGGGTGGTGCATCCATCAATACCCAGGTTTTATTGCCTTGGGTCACACGGTGATATGAACGAAAGCTGGCATCTTCTGATGCTGATTCAACTTTAAAACCTGCACCGGCAGATGGGTTGATTGTGGTCAGTTGTTCACTGAGCCATTGTTGCATTTGTTGTTGGCGATTCATCTGTTTTTGTTAATTGTCCTTATTATCAATAGGGTTTGTTTCTTCATTATGACTTGCGGGTTCAATGGCTTTTGGCCCAATTTCTGTTTCGCTGGACTTTTTGATGACGGTGGTGATGACATGGCTGTGTTCAAAATAAACCACAAAATCAGCGTAAGCCCATTGTGTGATGGGTGGTTCGCCTACTGGTGCAGATTGACTTAATGGTTCTCCAAACTGTGCTTGAACTTTGGCCATGGTTTGGCTTTTGGTGGGTAAAGACATGCCCGATTTTGATTCAACACGCTCAATCAATAACACTTCTGCATGGAGTGAGTAGGCGGTTAATATCAAAACCAAGGCTGTTAATGCAGTTTGTTTGATTTTATTTTGTACTTTATACATGATGATTCTCGTACTGAAAAAGTCAATTTTACCAAAGCTGATGTTATTTTGTCATAAGCAAAAAAAGATAAGCCAGAATGGGGTGAAATGTTTCATAGAAATTGATTCTGTTTATCACAAGGCTTAAAATAATTGTTTTGAGGGCTTAACAATCATGAAAGCGTTATTTCTTGGCCTGATGATGGCCTGTGGTTTTACTGTACATGCTGACCCATTCGACTATATGGTATTTCAATGGACCGCATCAGATGGTCTGTCACTGTATTCATTACAAGAAGTTAATTTACCTGCACCGAAATCAAAACCTCAAACAGTTAAGTCATCAGACTATGTGGCTGTTGAAAACCATTTCGGTGAAGTCATTCAGTTCATAGATTTAAAACGATTAAAAGTTCAGCGTTCAGAACATCATGGCTTCAATCACATCGCTGACAGCAGTTTTGAACAAGACCAGTTAACTTTTGTTGTCAGGACACCTAAGGGTCAAGCGCAACAATTGCGATTGAATCTCAGAGATCAACCCATTGAGCATTTGTATGCTATCAATGAAATGACCAGTGGGATCGTGGCAAAAAAAACAGGTTCAAAAAAATCGCAAGGCAGTATCGACAACAGGATAAACTTGTTATTCATGGGCGATGGTTACCTGATTAATCAAACCAATACATTTGATCAACACGCCGATGCGGTGATGTCCTATATGCACAGTTTTGAGCCCTATGCCAGTTATGGTCATTTCATCAGTTTTGATCGGTTGTTTTTAGAAAGTGCCCAACAAGGTGCAGACCATCCTACCAGTCCCTGCGGGGGTGTGACCGATCCGCAAGCACCATTATTTGTTAACACGCGTTTTGATGCGACTTATTGTACCAGTGGCATTCATCGTTTGCTGACTGTTAACAGCAGTAAAATTTATACCGATGCCGCGCTGTCTCCTAATTGGGATGAAATTGTGGTGTTGGTAAACGATGGGACATATGGTGGTTCAGGTGGTGGATTTTCAACCATTTCGGCACATGCTCTGGCCACGGACGTTTTTATTCACGAATTTGGTCATTCTTTTACCGATTTAGCTGATGAGTATGATTCGGCCTATCCTGGTTTCCCAACATGTAGTGACATCAATGGGCCTGACTGTGAAGCCAATGTCACAGATGTCACCAGTCGCAACAATTTGAAATGGAACTATTTTGTCAGTCAGTCAACACCAGTTCCTACGCCTGACACACAACAATACAGCCAAGTCACCGGTTTATTTGAAGGTGCCAGGTATTTTGCAGCAGGCATGTACCGACCAGTGAGTGCTTGTAATATGCGTTACTTAGGTTCTCCGTTTTGTCCAGTCTGTCAACAAGCTTTCGTCCAAAAGGTATTTCAAGTGCCCTATGGTTCGGGTAATGCATTATTGAATTTAATCGAGCCTGGCAGTGCTGTTCCAGTAAATAATCAGGCGTCAGTAATGATGGGAGATGTTTTAAATCTCAGTGTTGACAGTTTACAACCCACCCATGACTTGTCTTTTACATGGGAGGTCGCAGGTGGTGTGGTCAGTAGTTATGATTCAAACCTTGTGACCCAAGATTTTGACTTCGTGCCTACACAAAATCAGGTAAATACAACGGTGACAGTGAAAGTGACGGTGAAAGATTTGTCACCCTTGGTTCACAGCTCAATACAACCACAGCTTCCTGTTTTTGAACATACATGGCAGGTTGATGTGATGCCGTTTACAGATTTGATATTTAAGCATGGTTTCGATAACTGATTGACGGCAGAGCCATGTTGGGAAAATTTTAGATTTAACCGTGGTGAGGCATCGGGTATAATCCGTTGATGCGAAAATTTCTGTCAAATCTCTATCAAATTTATGTGTGGTTGTTCCTATATCCTGTGGCATGGACCTGGACTGCTTTGGTTTGTATAGTGATTGCTTTGATGTCTCATGTCGGTGGTGCCAAGTGGGCAGGGCGTTATGTGGCAAGGCTTTGGGGTAAAGTGATTTTATGGATCACACCTGTTAAGGTTAGGACCAAAGGTTTAGAGCTCATTGAAGCGCATCAATCCTATGTGGTGGTTGCCAATCACCAGAGTACTTATGATATTTTAGCGGTATATGGACACATGCCACTGGACTTTAAATGGGTCATTAAACAAGAGTTGAGAAAAGTGCCGTTTTTGGGCTTTGCTTGTTACAAAATTGGCCATATTTTTGTTGACCGAAGGAATCGCCAAGCTTCTTTGGCTTCAATGGAAGCGGCAAAGGCCACATTGGTTGATGGTACATCTGTGTTTTTCTTTCCTGAAGGTACGCGCAGCAGCGGTCAGGCTTTGAATCCATTTAAAAAAGGGGCATTTAAAATGGCCAAAGACTTGGGTTTACCTATTTTGCCATTGTCAATTGCAGATGCCGATAAAGTCATGCCGGCGCAAAGTGTTCGCATCCTGCCTGGAACCATTACTTTGACTTTTCACGAGCCAGTTTCTTTGGCTGATGTGGAAGCAAAACGGACATCAGAGTTGGCTGATTTAACGCAACAAAAAATAGCTTCTGCTGTTTGATTGACAGCATTTTTTAAGTGCTTGGGCTATAATGCTTTTTACTTGTTAACTTTGGTTTGACTATGAAAAAAGTTGTTGGCATAACGCTGTCCTTATTGTTGTTGATTGGTGCTGTGGCATTGAGCAGTTTGAATGCGGAATCTGTGGCATTGAATCTGTATTGGTATCAATTGACCTTGCCCATGGGCTTCTTACTATTGGTTTTCGCTGTTTGCGGTTTGTTATGCGGTCTGTTCATTGCCGGTGTGTGGTGGGTATGGCCAGCCAAACGAGAAGCTGTTCATTGGAAACGACAATACAATCAACTCAACGACAAACAAACGCAAGAAATGAATAATCAACCTGAATCAAATCAACTTTTACCATGAGTTATACTTTTTTATGGGTTTCCACTGCATTACTGTGCGGTATTTTATTGGGTGCTTGGTTGGCAAGTTTGTTACGTAAAAAGAACAATCAACAAAAATTTGAACAACTTAATCACAGGTATTTCAAAGGCTTAAACTATTTACTTAACGATGAATCTGATAAAGCCATTGATGTCTTCATTCAACTTGCGGAAACCTCACACGAAACATTTGAGCCGCAACTGGCTCTGGGTAACTTGTATCGACGAAAAGGTGAAGTTGACCGTGCCATAAAATTACATCAAGCGTTGATATCACAACCTAACTTGCCAGAAAAATACCGCACCCGTGCTTTGCTTGCCATAGGTAAAGATTACATGAGTGCAGGCCTTTTAGACAGGGCAGAGGTGTTGTTTTCTGAGTTGGTTGAATTGGAAGTGCATACACCTGAAGCTTTGATGGCCTTAACCGACATCTATCAACAAGAGCAAGACTGGCAAGAAGCGATTCGATCAGCCAAACGTTTTCAAAATGTTTCAAAACGACAAATGCATGTGCCGATTGCCCATTATTATTGTGAGTTGGCTGATTTGGCATGGGGTCAGGAAGACCTCGAAGGTGCTGAAAAAAATCTGGCTTCGGCTTTGCGTGTTGATGAACGTTGTGCGCGTGCTTTGATTACCCAAGCTGAAATTAAGGTCGCTCAAACTGATTTGCAGGCGGCTTTGGATTTGTATCATTTGGCAGTGAAAGCTGATAAAGATTATTTGCCGCTGTTTATTGATGACATGGCTGCATGTTTCCTCGAATTAGGTCAGGGAGCAGCACTGGAAAGTTGGCTGTTGTCATTGATGGAGACTTACCATGGTGTTTCACCTATATTGACTTTAGCCAAATGGTACGAAAGTGAAAAGGGCGCCACTTTTGCGGCTGATTTTGTTGAGCAACAGCTGCAAAAACGTGCTTCTGTACGTGGTTTAAATGCCTTATTGGAATTGAATTTGTCAAAAGAGGATGGTAGTCCGGATGACGTACAGGATGTCAACCAGAAGTACTTTGAAGTTTTAAAGTCCTTGGTTAATAAACTGCTCAAAGGGAAGCCTCAATTGAGGTGTAGAAAATGTGGCTTTGGTGCCAGACAAAAACACTGGCAATGTCCGTCATGTAAAAACTGGGATGTGGTGAAACCTATTTATGGACTTGAATCTGAATAATTGGCAGCTGATACTGGGCATGTGGTCATGCACAGCTTTGGCTTGTTACCTTTACGTCTACGTGTTTTCTCAACATGCTTTGGGAGACGAGGCCAATCAACGTTCATTGCACCAAGGAAAAACATTGACCGCAGGCGGCGTTTTTGTGCTGTTACCTTGGTTGTGTTATGCGACATACCAATCACCTGAATTATCACCTTTGTATGGTGTTTGGCTGATGTTGTTGGTGGGATTGGCTGATGATGTTTGGCATTGGTCAGCGAAACCCAAATTGCTGGCACAGTTGTTGGTGACTTTGCTGTTGCTGTATCAATTCAATGTTTTTTCTTCAGTCATATGGACTGTGTTTTTATTGTTGGCCATAGTTTGGTGGCTGAATTTATTTAATTTTATGGACGGTGCCAATGGCATAGCAGGCTTACATGCCGCTGTGGTTTTGTTGTTCTATGCGGTAGTTTTGAGTGGCCAGAATGACCATTTGACATTGATGGCTGGTGAATTACTTGGGTCAATTTTACTCTTCCTTGTTTTTAACTTGGCCCTTGGGCGATTGTTTTTAGGTGACGCAGGTAGTTTGCCTTTGGCTTTTGTTCAGGCGTGGTTAGCGGTGTTTGTTTTAACTGAAGGCATCCTGTCATTGCCGCTGGTGGCTTTGTTACATGCTGGTTTTATCGCTGATGCCAGCTACACGTTATTGGTCCGAATAAAAAACCGAGCGCGCTTAAGTGAAGCGCATAACACGCATTTTTATCAACGCTGGGTCAAATCCGGTGCCGGTCATGCCACAGTTGCTTTTTCATATGCAGCTGTGACGGCCCTGTGTGCGATCAGCTGTTATGTCTTAATTGGAAAAGGGTTAACCATTCAATGGTCAGTGGCATTGGCGGTATATGTGCTTTTGGCTGTGTTTTTTATCAAAACTTTACAGCTATCAAGGTAGAATGACGCCATGTTAAATCGATTGTTTCATTTAAGACTCGCAGTGGTTGCCCATGACTTGTTCATGGTTTGGCTGGCGTGGGTTTTGGGTTTTGTTGTGCGTTACAGTTTTTTACCCGAATCTCGCGACATAGAACTGTGGTCATTTGATATCGCTTGCTTATTGGCTATACAAGCGGTGGTCAGTTATTTCTTTAATATGTACCGTGGATTGTGGCGCTTTGCCAGTGTGCCCGATTTAATGAACCTGATGAAGTCTGCTGTATTGGGCGCTTTGTCCATCGCGGTGTTTTTCTTTTTGTGGAATCGATTAGATGGCATACCACGCAGTGTACTGGTACTTTACCCGATTTTTCTGGTGATTTTATGGGGTGGTCCACGCATCACTTACCGAATATGGAAAGACAGGCACTTCAAAATCAGTGCGATTGATAAGCCGCGAGTATTATTGATTGGTGCGGGAAATTTGGCTGATTTATTTATCCGAAATGCGGCCAGTAATGGCTCTTGTCATGTGATGGCCATCATTGATGACACGGCCAAGTTAAAAGGTGCGCAACTGCGTGGCGTTAAAATTCGGCATGATTTAAGCCAAGTGGGTCAGTTGATTACTGACATGTCATTGGATATTGTGGTGATTGCCAAAAGTCAGCCCAGTTCTGAGTTAATCAGGTTGGTGGTGGATCAAGTTGCTGGCAGTCACTGCCAAATTCGCATCACGCCTGACCCAGAAGATTTTGATGCACAATTGGTGAATGTCAGCCAGTTGAAGCCGATTACTGTTGAAGATTTACTGGGGCGTGACAAAGTTGAGTTAGATTGGAAGCCCGTTGCTGATTTTGTTAAAAACAAATCGGTTTTGGTAACCGGTGGTGGCGGTTCAATTGGCTCTGAGCTGTGTCGCCAGTTGACACGTTTTGGTGTCAGTCAGTTGACCATTGTTGACCATGCTGAATACAATTTATATGCGATTGATAAAGAGTTAAGTGCCAGTGGAACGGTTGTGAAATCGTTGTTGGGTAATGTGGTGAATAAAGCCCACTTATTCCATGTCTTCAAACAGGTTAAACCTGACGTGGTGTTTCATGCCGCAGCCTATAAGCATGTGCCGTTGTTAGAATCCCATGCATCTGAAGCGTTTTTAAACAATGTGGTGGGCACACAGCATGTGGCCGACTGTTGTGATGAGTTTAAGGTTGATAAAATGGTGCTGATATCGACTGACAAGGCAGTGAATCCATACAGTGTGATGGGCGCGACCAAACGTTTGGCTGAAAAGTACTGTCAATTCAAAAATCAAATAAGCAACACGGATTATTTGGTGGTGCGGTTTGGAAATGTGCTGGGGTCAGCAGGTTCTGTGGTGCCTTTGTTTGAACAGCAAATTGCCCAAGGCGGTCCTGTGACAGTCACACACAAAGACATGGAGCGTTACTTCATGACCATTCCTGAGGCTTGTCAGCTGATATTACAAGGTTTGGTTTTGGGTGAAAAAAACAGCATATTGGTGTTGGATATGGGTAAACCCATCAAAATCAAGTCTTTGGCCGAACGGATGATTGCATTGGCCGGGAAGGCCGGTCAAGTTGACATCAGTTTCACTGGATTGCGACAAGGTGAAAAATTAAATGAAGAGCTGCACTATGATGTGGAGCAGTTGGCCCACACGCCAGTGGATAAAATTCACGTAGCAAAATACCAAACGGATCAAAAAGCAGGCTTGGTAACAGCCATCAATCAAGCACAAAAACTGGCTTTGGCGTTTGAACAGGATGCTTTGAAGAAAGCTTTGAAGGCCATGGTGCCAGAATTTAAAACCAGCCCAGAGTTGGCCGTGGTTAAAGCGGAAATAAAGGACATAATTAAGGAACAATCATGAAAAAAATCACCAAGGCAGTGTTTCCCGTGGGCGGCATGGGAACGCGCTTTTTACCGGCGACTAAGTCCATCCCAAAGGAACTGTTGCCTATCATTGACAAGCCTTTGATTCAATATGCTGTGGAAGAAGCGATTGAAGCGGGCATAGATACGCTTATATTTATCACCAGTTCCAGTAAACACGCCATCAGTGACCATTTCGATCCGATGCCGGATTTGCGTGAAAAGTTTGCAGAAAATAAACCACATTTGGCGAAAAAACTGGACACCATACCTTTGGAAGTGAAGCGCGTGTTTGTACCACAAGGTCAACCATTGGGCTTGGGTCATGCCGTGTTACAGGCAGAAACGCTGATTGATGAAGATGAAATGTTCGCCGTGATTCTGGCCGATGACTTTATTCAAAGTGAGGTGAATCCGCTTAAACCATTGATGGATGCTGCGATAAACTCACAACAAGCGACCGTCAGCGTAGAGCAAGTGGCTCAAGAGCGTTTGTCATCTTATGGAGTGATTGCACCAAAACAGTGGCAAAATGATGTGACCAAAGTCGATGACATCGTAGAAAAGCCGGTTGTGGCAGATGCGCCTTCTGAGTTTGGCGTGATTGGTCGTTATGTCCTGCCTCACAAAGTATTTGAATACCTCAAAAGAACGCAACAAGATCACAGCGGAGAAATTCAACTCACCGATGCTTTGTTCGAAGCGATGAAAGGCGAAGGCTTACAAGCGGTTAAACTCAATGGTCAGCGGTTCGATTGTGGTTCACAGGAAGGGTTTGTTTTGGCAAACCTGCATGTGGCGATGCAAGATGAAGATTTAAAACAAAGCATATTGAAAGCACTGTCTTGAACTGCCTTTCAGTATTCTTTTGAATTGTATTTCAACTGCAATATAAACACGAATAACTAATATAATGAAACAGATAAGCAATTTAAACTTGAATACATTAAATAGGTATGCGCTTACTGTACATAGATCAGCAAATGTTCGCATTATTTGGCTAAAAAGGGCATTAAATCGACAGGTTTTATTTTGTTAATTGCATATAATGCGTATTTAATAAATTGTTATAAGCCATGAAGAGAGAGTGCCTAGAATGTGAAGAGGTTGCAGTTAAAGTAAAGCTTCTTACATTTACAAACATAATGCATTGCGAGAAATGTTTCGCACAATATGAATACACTTCACTGTCAAAATGGGTGCTCGCTTTTGGCGGCGCTTTCATTCCAGTGGTAGCAATTTATGCTGGTTTATACTTGCAAAGCTGGGTAATGTTCGGGGTTATATTAATAGTTGTACCGTTTATTGCTGAGTTAATATTTGCAAGGCACTGCTCACTAAAACTAGTTGGTGTTAAAGCTCTAAGGAAAAAACTCCGTGGTAAAGGCTTATAACAAACGGCTCAAATCGACCTCCACTGCGTTGCTCGTTTTGTGCTTTTCCGCTACGCTCGCACAAAACAAACAACTCCGTTCCGGCGATTTAGCCGGGCGTTAAACGTAGGAATATATGAGACCTTCCACGAGAATAGTGTACATTGAATATAAATGAGGTGATGGGATGGTTGGCTCAGCAAGAATTTGTCGAGTCAAATTTTCCAAGTCAGGTAAGTCTGTACGTTTTGCTGGTAAAACATTTCAAACTTTAAGTGGGTCTGGGTTTAAGTCAAACTACTTTGATGTTGAAACGGGAGAACACTATTGGATTTCTGGTTGTAGGAAAGATGGGTGTGATGCTCTATATTCTACTACAGCAGAAATTGATGAAGATGTACGTGAGGAGTATTGGTGTGAAATACGCAACTTACCAAAAAATAAGAATATTGGTTTTATTAAAGTGAGTAGCAAGTATTGAGTTTAGCCATGCTTAACAAATGCTTCATTTTTAAAGTCATAATCGTCGTTCAAAAAACCTCCACCATTTCTGCCTGCAAATAAACCAAGAGTTACTTAAAAATGTAAGAATTATTGCTTTTCAATTGTAAACTGTTCAACGCTTTTCTTTTTTGACTGCTAAAATGATTTCTCTTGATTCAGCCTATACTTTTACCATGAAAAAGAATTCGACCATTTTATTTCTGTTACTGCCAGTTCTGATGCTGTTGTCAGCCTGTGCGCCGAAATATCAATATGTCAACCCAGTGACGTCTGAAGCATCGATTGATCGCATTTATGTGGTGATGGACTATGTTGAATTTGTTGATGATGTGGGGAAGTTGTATAACTATGATTTGCCTTTGAATCGTGAAAAGTTGGCGGGTTTGCAAGAGACCTTGTCTTTGGTGCTGAACCAGAAAGGTTATGAGGCTGTTTATTTTGTTTCAAAAAGCAGTGGTTATTTGTTGAACGCTGATTTTGATTTCGAACTTTATCACAACAAAAAAAATCAAAAACAGCTGATTTCACCGCCTTTTTTGATTGAATCTCAGTTTATCAGTGCAGAAGAGCAGGATGCCTTGTTGAATACTTTGTCGCAATTCCAAGGTCATGGCATGGTTTCAGTAAAAGAAGATAATATGGGTTATTTGAATCGTTTACAAATGATGCCTGTGGCTTTAGAACATGAGTTATCTGATACAGCGCAGTGGTCAGCTGTTTTGTTTGTTCAAGTCACGCGGCCACGTGTTTCTTTTGGTAAGGGTTTTGGCATGGCTTTGATGAGTACGGCGATATCCGTAGGCGCATCGGGTGGTTCAGTTTATACCACGATAACCCCATATGGTGTGGCGGTTTCAAACAGCCTGTTGTTTGATATGCAAAGTGGTCAATTGCTGTGGAAAAATTATCATCAAAGCAGTGTTGAGGCGATGCAAACACAGTCTTTAAAAAATTATTTCAAGCATTTTCCTGTGGTGGGAAATTGACTGTGTTTTTGCTGTACTGTTGCGGTGCAAGGCAGGGGTGAGCCCTGCGACTACGGGTTGTTTTGTTTTTAGGCTGTTGCGGTGCAAGGCAGGGGTGAATCCTGCGACTACGGGATGTGGTGTTTTGTGTTCGTGTGTTCGGATTATTCTGTTTTGAGCCAGTCGGCGTTGAATTGTGAAGGCAGTAATTGTTCAAGTGTGCAGCTTGTGATTTCGTTGTTGCCATCAAGCATGTGAATTTTCGTCTCAGCATCACTGAATTCTGAGATGATTTGTCGACAATTACCACAAGGTGGGCAGGGCATGTCACTGCTGGATTTAATGTAGATGTCTTTGATGGTTTTGCCGCCTTGAATGATCATGTTTGATACGGCACTTTGTTCTGCACAGCAGCCTGACGGGTAGGCGGCGTTTTCTACATTACAGCCGGCATGGTTATTACCTTGTTCATCGATGATGACAGCCCCTACATGGAATTGAGAATAGGGTGCATGTGCCCGCTTAATGGCGGTGTCTATTTGGGTGATGAGGTCAGCTTTTTTCATGGGTGTTGGTTTATGCCTTGGGTGGCATGAAGTAAATTTCAGGTAATTGGCGCAATTTTTCATCCAAATCCATGCCATAACCAAAGATGAAGTGGTCTTCAATGGTCAGTGCAATGTAATCGGCTTGGTAGGCGGCATATTCGCGGTCATGTTCTTTGTGAACGAGTACGGCAGATTTTACAGTCAGAGCGCCTTTTTTCTTGCACCAAGCATGGGCAGCTTCGAGTGTGTGGCCTTGGTCATAAATGTCGTCACAGAGTATCACGTGTCTGTTTTGCATCACGGTTTCAGGTTGGTATTTCCATATCAATTCACCACCTGTCTGGCCACTGCCATATCGGCTGAGCTGTAAATAATCCATCTCCATGTCTATATTTAATTTTTTAGACAAATCAGAGGCAAAAATCATGCCGCCATTCATGATGGTTAAAAATACCACCTCTTTTCCTTGATAATCTTGATTGATTTGATTCGCCAAAGCTTGGGTGGTGTCAGCAATGGTTTGGCTGTCCACCAATACTTTTGCGCCCTTGGGCAAAATATTTTGATACATAGACAATGTCTCGGTTATGGGTTTGATAGAATAGTGGCTTTTTAATAGGAATGCAATCATGAAAAAATGGTTTGTTTTGATTTTACTTTGTTTCTCAGTCGCTGCGGTTGCTGGTAATAACATGACGGGTGCTGTTGCACCAGACTTTAAGCGTTTAGACCAAAATGGCAATGAACGTGTGTTGTCTGAGTTTAAAGACAAGTGGTTGACGCTGTATTTTTACCCCAGAGATGACACCCCAGGTTGTACCGTTGAGGCCAATGAGTTTAAAGACAAGTACCAAAAATTAGTCGACATGAATGCTGTTGTGATTGGGGTTTCTATGGATGATGCTGAATCACATCAAGAATTTATTGATAAGTATCAGTTGCCTTTTGATTTGTTGGTGGATGAAGACAAAGTGATGTCAAAAGCCTATGGTGTGGCTGGTGGTATGGGGTTGATTTCTTATGCAAAACGTCAAACTTTCATCATCGATCCGCAGGGTGTGATTGTTAAACATTTTGAAGAAGTGGAGCCTAAAACCCATGCAGATGATGTGATTGTGGCATTGTCTAAGGCACAAGCGCTGTATGCCGAGACTCAAAAGTTAGCAGATAAACCGGCAAAAAAGAAAAAGAAAGCAAAAGAAGTTGTTGTCACTGAAATGATGGGAACCCATACCGTTTATGGTACCACTTGGCCACGCATTAAGCAGGCGGATTACCCTTTACAAGCCGTGATGAAGTCACCAGAAAAACACACTGCAGGAAAGCGTGTGATGACAGGTCGAATTACCAAAGTGTGTCAAAAAATGGGCTGTTGGATGATTTTGACAGATGGTGATGATTTTGCGCGCGTGGATTTTAATGACCATGCTTTTTTGATTCCTAAGGATTCATCAGGTGAAGCACGTGTCTATGGATATTTAAAAGCCAAAGAATTAAGTGATGAGCAAATTGCACATTATCAATCTGAAGGTGCAGGTGAGTTACCTAAGAAAAGTTATGAAATTGTAGCCGACAGTGTGATGATCCTGGGTGCGAAATAAGAAGCTGTTCAATCAGCATCACTTAATTAAAACGGCTAAGGAATAATTATGGAATACATGGGTGTTTTCGGTATTTTGCTGTCTTTGGGATTGTTGATGTACCTCGCCTATCGGGGCATCAGCGTCATCATTTTGGCCCCCATTTTGGCCATGTTAGCGGTGGTGCTGGCGGGTGAAGGCAGCCAAATGATGGGTATTTACACCCAGGTGTTCATGAGCAAGATGGGCAGCTTTGCGGTGAAGTATTTCCCTATCTTCTTATTGGGTGCTATTTTCGGCAAGCTGATGGAAGATTCAGGGTCGGCGAAAGTCATTGCCCATCGAATCATTAAAGCGTTGGGTATCAAACATGCCAGTTTGGCCATTGTTTTGGCTTGTGGTTTGTTGACTTATGGTGGCGTGTCGGCTTTTGTGGTGGCTTTTGCTGTCTATCCTTTGGCCGCTGCATTGTTCCGTGAAGCCAATTTGCCTAAACGTTTTATTCCTGCCACCATTGCCCTTGGTGCTTTCACATTCACCATGACCTGTTTGCCCGGAACGGCACAAATCCACAACATCATTCCAACCAGTTATTTCGGTACCAATATGTATGCCGCTCCATTGATTGGTATATGTGCGGGCTTGGCGATGATGGTCGGTGGCTTGTTGTGGATTAACAAACGCATCAAAACCCATCAGGCAGAAGGGTATGGTGAAAATCACACGCATGAACCTGAACATTTAGACAGTCAGCACTTGCCCAACTTAATGTTGGCTTTGTTGCCTATTGTTGTTGTGGTGCTGTTGAATTTTTTGCTTCAAAAACACATCATTCCTTCCTGGGATACTGGTTACTTGGCTGAGGCTAAATATGGAGCCATTTCTGTCAATAAATTGGTCGCTGTTTGGTCTATGATTATTGCCTTATTGGCGGCGAATTTGGTGGTGATTGCTGTTCATTGGCGCCGTTTTGTTAGCATCAACCAAACCATGACCAAGGGTGCTTTGGGTTCGATGTTACCGACATTCAACACCGGCTCTGAAGTGGGTTATGGTGCCACCATTGCTTCTTTGGCTGCTTTTGTTTTGGTCAAAGATGCTGTGATTAATATTTCGCCTGGTAACCCTTTGATTTCAGAAGTGGTCGCTGTCAATGTATTGGCAGGTATCACCGGGTCAGCTTCTGGTGGTTTGACGATTGCACTTGAAGCCTTGGGTGAAACCTATGCCCAATTGGCTCAACAATACAGCATCAACCCAGAGTGGATGCATCGATTGGCTTCCATGGCCTCAGGGGGATTTGATTCATTGCCTCATAATGGTGCGGTGATCACATTATTGACCATTTGCGGATTGTCACACAAGCAGTCGTACAAAGACATTGCGATGGTGTCATTGGTGATTCCGGTGGTAGTGACGGGTGTAACAGTATTGATATTAAGTTTGATTTTTTAGCGTTTTCACATGACTGAAAAAAATAAATACCATCCTGTACAGGCAGCCATGTGGATGGTTTTGGCTGGTGCCAGCTTCGCGGTGGTAAACACCACCAGTCAATACTTAAGTGCCAACTTAGGCTTACACAGTACAGTTGTGGCTTTCTTCCAGTATTTCATCTCTTTTATCTGTATGCTGCCTTGGCTGTTAAATGCGGGTTTGATGACGGCATTGAAAACACAACGCATGAAAGCCCATGTGTTCAGGGTGATATTGGCGGTGATAGGTATTCAGTTTTGGATGGCAGCTTTGGCCTATCCTGTGCCGATATGGCAAGCGATTGCCTTGATTATGACATCACCTTTGTTCGTGACCATGGGGTCGGCTTTGATTTTAAAAGAGCAGGTTGGTTTGGCGCGATGGATGGCAACGCTTGTTGGATTTGTTGGCAGTTTAATTATTTTGGCTCCATGGAATGATGATTTCCAATTAGCCGCATTGTTACCCGTGGCAGCTGCTTTCTTTTGGGCGGGTTCTTCATTGATGATAAAAACCATGGCGGATACTGAATCAGAGGGTTCATTGGTGGTGTATTTGTTGATTTTAATTGCGCCATTTAATTTTATATTGGCGGTACCTAATTTTACTGCGCCTACGCCTGGTATGTGGTATCTTTTGGTGTTGTCAGGTGTTTTGGTGGCCTTGGCGCAATGGTCTATTGCCAAAGCTTATGTCAAAGCAGATGCCTCCTTTGTTCAACCTTTTGATTTGATAAAGTTGCCACTGAATGTTTTGGCTGGCTGGGTGGTTTTTCATTATGTGCCGCCAGGTGCTTTGTGGTTGGGCTCAGCTTTGATTGTTGGTGCCACTTTGTTCATCTTACAAAAAGAAAAAAACATGCCAAATTCAGTATGAATCAGGTGGGTTTTTGAACTGAGTTCACTTTGTCAATGATGACTTCCGTGATTAATTTACCTTCAAAAACCGATGTGGGTAAAGACCCTGGTTTAATGACAAATACACCATAGCCGTTGGTAAAAACTACGTTGCCATCTTGAGCGATATCATAGGAAGCGACATGGTTTGCAACAACGCTTTCTTCACCGTAGCGTGTGCGACGGATGAGTTGCCAGTCTTGAGGTACCACAGAAGGCACGCCATTCACCTTTTTTCCAGTTTTCAATGCCTGTTCGGCATCAAAATGTTTGCCTTTGACAAGGATGTTTTTCAAGTCGGCTTGCGATTCTATACCGTTGGCAGACGTTAGTGGCTTGCGAGAATACATCAAAGAAAAAAAGTTCAAGTAATGGAACAATGCGCGCAGCAATCGAAAAGGAAAGAGTAGGGTGTCTGTGAGTTGGTTTTTGGTGGCATATTGAGGTATTTCATATGGGCGTTGGATAAAATAAAGACAACCGTCGGGAGCAACTTTAGGTTGTAAGTAATCTTTATCTTCAGCTTCTTTGACTGCTTCCAATTCAGCCTCTTTGGTATTAAGCATTTGTATTGATGCGGGGCCATGTGCTGCTTGATAGCCGTGCTCATTTCGTGCAATGCCAATAGATTGAAACAACATATTATGCGGCTCATTTTGTACCCAGGCAGGGTGTGTGTCGATGGTATCACCAGATGTCAATTCGTGGTATTCGCTACCGTCTATGTTTATGATTCCGATATTTGCAGCACCGTTTTGGTTGAGAGAGGTACACAATACTTGGGTGCCATCTGGATTGATGGCTAAATCTTCGAGTAATAAGTGTTGTTTATGAATCAACCTTTGTTCAGTGCCATCGATGAGGTTTTGGCCAAACAGACCGCCAACACTGTTGTCTTTTAATGCGTATATCACATGATCTGTTGAAACAAATTGGAAGGAGGTGGCGTGTAACTCAATATTCGCAGATTTGTGTGTCCTCATACCGCCGCCTGCTGACACGTCAAAAGTGGTACCTTCTTTCCAACTGTGGAGTTGTTTAGATTTTTCGGTACGTTCTACCACTCCCTGTATGAATGGGCTGTGGATTTCCTTGATGTCACCTGCTGGTTTGCGACAAAAGATTTTGCCATGCGACAAAAAAGCGATGGTGTAATGGTCGGAGTGATTTGGTACTTGATTCGATGTGACGGAGTTTGTCTGGGAAAAATAGTTTTGCCACCACAGGTAGAGTACAACCACTGCTATAAATATTAAAATCAGGTGCACAATGATCCTCCTTAATTTGTCCTATGGTTTAAATAAAACACACAAATGTTTATCCCTTATTTGATTATAGCAAAAAACAGCAGAGGGAAGAATGGAATAAATGCCTTCAGTAAAAGTGCTACCTCAGTCGGCTCTTTTTCATCGAACCTGCTGACCAGTAAAATATGATTGTGAATGGCTTGATAAATATGATTTAGTTGTTTTGAACAACAAAAAAGGGAAGCCGAAGCTTCCCTTTTAGTCTAAAGCTCTGAATAATTAATTATTCAAACTCAATGCTCCAAGCATCGATATAACCGCCATCATAGTTAGCATGGTCAGTGACTTCTAAACGCCATTGGCCGCTAGACTCGATGGTACCGGCATTCAAAGTGACATCTAAAGTTAAGTTGTCACCGCTGTCACTTGAGTTAGTGCGGGCATGAACAGTACCATTTTCACCAGTTGGTGCGTAAATCTTAACTTCTAAGTCACCACGGTAAGTATGAACGATGTCAGACTTAATAGTGATGCTTCCAGATGCACCAGTGCGTGTTACGTTGATGTAAGAACTCACTGTGTTGGCTGCTCCAGAAGAAATGGTTACATTGTCTGTATTTTCAAAGAAGTTTGTGCCTGGTCCAGGACCTGTGCTGCCTTCTGTAAAGCTACCTGTTAAAGAGGTGCCAGAGAAAGAGCTGTAGCCACGTAACATCACGTGATATGTACCCGCTTGAGCTGGGTCAAATGCACAGTCTTCGTTGTTACCATTTTTGTAAGGGCGACAATCGTAAGTCGAAGTAGTTGGTGCGCTTCCGAACTTGACATACATGTCTGCATCACCTGAACCACCACTCATGGCAAAGTTCAAATCAGTTGCACCAGCTGGTACGTCTAAAGTGAAGAAAGTTTCTGAACCTTGTGAACCTGACAAGCCAGTTTTGGCTACGCCATTTGACAATTCACTACCACCTGTTGGTGGATCTACTGGACCACCGCCACCAGCGGCGAAGTTTTGTAACAATATGTTAGGCGAACCCGACTTAGCATCTGTTACTTTACCTGTTACAGCAATATTTTCAATAGCTGCTTGAACTTGAGCAGGAGAAGCATTTTGATTGTTTTGCAAATACAAAGCAGCAACACCAGCTACATGAGGTGCAGCCATTGAAGTACCACTGATGGTATTGGTAGCAGAGTTGCTGTTATACCATGCAGAAGTAATGCTTGAACCAGGTGCGTAAATATCTAAACAGTTACCGTAGTTAGAAAAAGATGAGCGTCTGTCGTTGCTTGATGTTGAACCAACAGTGATGGCATTGGCCGCACGTGCAGGTGAGTAGTTACAAGCGTTAGAGTTGTCATTACCAGCAGCTACAACCATAGTCACACCAGCAGAAACAGCACCTTGTACTGCGTTATCAGTAGCAGATGAAGCACCGCCACCCAAACTCATGTTAGCAACAGCAGGTTTAACGTGGTTTTGAGCAACCCAGTCAATACCGCCGATAACACCAGAGTTTGAACCAGAACCATCACAGCCCAGTACACGTACAGCGATTACATTGGCATTTTTAGCAACACCGTAAGTAGAACCAGCTACAGTACCTGCAACATGTGTTCCATGACCATTACAGTCAGAAGTGCCGTTGCCGTCATTAATGGCTGTATATCCGGATGAACCGCGGTTACCAAATTCGTTATGTGAGGTGCGCACACCTGTATCAACTACATAAGCATTTACACCGCTGCCGTTGTAATCATAACTGTATGAGTTGTTTAATGGTAGATTAGCTTGATCGATTCTGTCTAAACCCCAAGTGGCGTTATTTTGTGTTGCACCGATAGAAACTTTTTGATCAGCTTCAATAAAGGCTACTCGAGGATCGTTGGTTAATTTAGCAACTAAGCCAACAGCTCTTGAATTGACAACAAAACCATTAATTGAGTTAGAGTAGGTGCGAACCAATTCGCCACCAGCTCTTGTAGCCATATCTACGGCCATGTTTTGTACCGCTTGTGCTCGCTGTGAACCACCTTCTCTGACAGTTAAAGTAGCTGCATAACTGTTGACTTCGTCATCTTTCAAAACAACGATGTAGGCGCCGGGAATGGTTTTTTCACTGTTCAAGCCGCTGATTTGATTTGAATAGTCCGCACCAGGTCTTGAACCGTCTTGTGCGAGAACTGTTTGACATGACATTGCCATTGTTGCAACCATCAATGAACGCGTGATTGCTGTCTTTAATGAATTATTTGACACATTCGTGCCACCATCTAATTTTTGCATTAGATAACTCTCCTCTATTTTGTTAAAACTAATGAGTTAATAGTTAACCCTTTTTGTCACATTATTTGTTTTTGTTTTTTTGTGACGCAATGATTGTATATATAAGTGAAGTGATTGCAAATTAAATTTATCTAATGCATGAAAAATACTAATGCGAATTCAATGGTATTTTAGTTTATTCTAATTTAGAGAGTTGATTAAGTTGTTGTATATAAAGGATAAATGGGTTTAAAAAATACTTTATATGTTTTGAAGACTTACAATAACATAAAAAATAATTTTTAAAATTATTTTAAAAATGTGAACTGAAACGTGGTAATAACCATTTAAGGAGGTGGAAAGTTGGGTTTATTGGCTGGTTTTTAGTTAAAAATCAGCCAAAAAAAGGTCGGTGTTGGCAATTTGATGACTTATTTTTGTTTAGAAGTGATTCTGGGTTGAATCGGTATGTTCATCAATTTTCTGATTTCATACATCATGATGCCTTTGGTATAGCTTAAAAAGAAACGTTTTTGAAACAGGTCATCTTTTTCTGTTAGTTCCATGAACTGACTTTCTGCAATTTCTTCACGTTTAAGGTGAGTCCATTCAGATGTGTCAATTGTGGCATGTGGATCTTTGTAGGATAAATTTTTAACCAATGTATCAGGAACTGGAATTTCAGTATCCAAAGGGTATTTGAGTGCATATTGACCTGTATCAGTCAATAGGATAGGTAGCTGACATAAGGGTTTAAATCCTGTGTACTCTCCATCTGATGCTGTGGCCTTTAGGAAAACCAGGTACCTTTGTCCTTCGACTCCCTCTTTATCAGGAAAGTAACAGGCTTCTTTTTCAAAACCCTTGGCGTTTATAATCAGCAGTTCATTTTTTTGTACACCTTTATATCCTACCCGGACTGTTAAGTATGCTTGACCTTCAGCATTGAGTGCCCTTTGTTTGGTGTAGTCAATGTTGGTTAACTGCGCAATAGCGACTACATCAGCCCACTTGGCCGCACTTTCAAAGTCAGTAAATGTTTGTTTTTTGACTTCTTGATAGTCAAATTGATGATCGGGATTAGATTCTGGCAGGAACTCTGAATCTTGCATGTCTTGAAGTGCTGTTTGCGCGGAGGCAATCATGGATGCTGTTGTAATGAAGATAAAAATAAAAGTTTTCATGCAGATATTGACTGAGTTTTAGATAAAAAGTTCCCTATTGGAATCCAATGTTTATTGTAACATTGTGCCCATGCGTTCGCCCATTTTAAGTGGGGACCCGGCTTGAAGTTCTGGTTCAAACGCCATGCTGTCTTTTGGAAACAATAATATAACAGTAGAACCCATATTAAAGCGTCCCATTTCATCGCCCTTATTATAATGGGTTTTGCCTTCAGGAATGATGTCTGTAACTTGACTGGCATACGGTGGTGTGATGACACCATTACAAACTGTTTCCATGCTTGAAACCAAAATGGCACCCACATAAACGTAAGCCACTTTACCTGCTTGTGTTTGTAATATGTTGACCAACCTTTCATTGCGTGCAAATAAACGTGGGATTTTTTGCGTGGTCCAATCAGCCACACTGAATAAACGGCCTGGGATGTGGCGCATGGATTTTAATTCACAAGTCACAGGCGCATGCATGCGATGATAATCTTTAGGTGACAAGTATATGGTTATGAACGAGCCGTTCCTGAAATCCTCATCAAACTCGGATGCAATCAGTTCTTTACAAGTAAACTCGTGGCCTTTGGCCTGAAAGATTCTGCCATCTTTTATTTGACCCACTTGCGAAATCACGCCATCAACGGGTGAAATGATGCTGTCTGACATGGTGTCAATGGGTCGGACACTTGGCTTTAATGCCCTGGTAAAAAAAGCATTGAAATGCTCATAATCATCGTAATTGGCACTAGCGGCTTCATCTAAATTGATATTGAATGCTTTGATCATTCTGTTCAAAGTGAAATGCTTGATGGGTTTGAAGCGAATGCGCATCAAATGGTACATGAGTCTTGATAGCATGCGGTGGGGTAGTATGTATTGGAATGCCAATGCAATGATTCTCATGATTGTTGCTCCATATATAAGGTCAAGTCTGCGGCCAAAGTGGCTGCATTATGTGGTGCTGGAAATATACCAATTCGTTCACCAGCTTCATTGATAAGAAATAAGGCTGAAGAATGGTCTACATCATAAACCACTTGCGCTTCATCATGATCTTCAACATGATACGCAACACCCAATTGAGATGCCAGAGACAATATGTTGGCATCACTTCCCGTTGCGGCTGTAAAGTCAGGATTAAAATATTCAATATAGCTTTTTAAGTTTTCAGGCTTATCTCTGTCTGGATCAACTGATATAAAAACAAAGTCCGGACTCGGTTTGTCTGCCTTTTTTAATAGCTTGTCGGTTAATTTCAGTTCCTGTAAAGTGGTTGGGCAGATGTCAGGACAATTGGTGAAACCAAAAAATACCACAGATGTTTTACCTTTGAATGCATTTTCATCTATTTTTTCTTTGTTCTGATTGGTTAAACTGAAACCAGAAAATGCTTTTCCTTGAGGAAACAGTTTTAAATTTTGGTATTCAATTGGGTCGTTGGGCTGACAAGCGCTTAACAGCCAAGCAATAGAAAGTATCAATAAGTTTTTCAGCATATTTTTTTATAAGGGCAAATTAGTGATTGACCCACAAGGTAAAAACAGGCATTGTAGCCTTTTTTTATATTGAGCGAAATGTTGACCGTCAAAGAATTGTTCCATAACTTGTGTGAGCAACTGCAAGCATCAAAAGTATTTTATGGTCACGGTGTGACTACTGCAGAAGATGAAGTGCTGCTGTTGATGATGAAAATGTTGGCTGTTGATTTTGAAACGTTAAATCAAATGACAGGTGATGCAGTATCTCCTGAAGTCATTTCAGCTGCAAATCAGCTTTTGGAAGAGCGGATTAAGACACAAAAACCCATGGCATATGTGTTGGGGTTTTCTGTTTTCGCAGGACTTGATTTTAAAGTTGATGAACGGGCGTTGGTTCCTCGCTCTCCTTTTGTCCAATTGATAGACTGTGGATTTTCACCGTGGGTAAACATGGATGAAGTAAAAGGCGTTTTGGATTTGTGTACGGGGTCAGGCTGTATTGGATTGGCGATTGCGCATTATTTTAAGCATTGCCAAGTGGATTTGTCCGACTTGAGTGAGGATGCATTAAGTTTAGCCAAGGAAAACCAGCAGGCGCTGGCATTGAATTCACATACACAATTGATACACTCTGATTTGTTTGAAAGTTTGGATAAACAATACGACTTGATCGTTACCAACCCGCCTTATGTGGATGAAACAGAGTATAAAAATTTACCCCAAGAATTTATTCACGAGCCCAAAATGGCCTTGGTCAGTGAGCGCGATGGACTGGAAATTCCAGTGAAAATATTGTCTCAAGCAGCTGATTATTTAACTGAAGCAGGTTATTTGTTTTTAGAAGTGGGCTTTTATGACCAGGCATTGACAACAGCGTTACCGAATGTTGACTTCATGTGGTTGGATTTTTCTTCTGATGAAACAGACGATTTTCTGGGAGATGGTCAGGGTATTTGTGTTTTTAGTAAGGCAGATTTGTTAAAATTCAAACCCTATTTTGAGGAGTTCTTAAATACACATGTCACACAATAGTTTTGGTAAGAATTTGGTGTTCACTTCATTTGGTGAATCCCATGGCAGCACAATCGGTTGTGTTTTGGACGGTTTTCCACCAGGTATGCCGATTACTGTTGAAGAAATTAAGGTCGAATTGGAACGTCGCGCCACGGGCAAATCACGCCACACTTCACAGCGTAAAGAAAAAGACGATGTACAAATTGTTTCTGGTGTTTTTGAAGGAGTAACGACGGGTCATCCAATAGCACTGTTGATTGAAAATACAGACGCCAGAAGCAAAGACTATTCAAATATTGCTGAAACATTCAGGCCCGGACATGCAGATTACAGTTACTGGCATAAATACGGTATCCGTGACTACCGTGGTGGCGGTCGTTCTTCAGCAAGAGAAACGACCATGCGTGTGGCAGCCGGTGCATTGGCTAAGAAATGGTTGAAAGAAAATCATGATATTGAGATAAAAGCTTGGCTGTCTCAGCTTGGTGAGATAAAGCTGGAAAAAGGTGATGTTTCAAAAGTGGACGACAATCCTTTTTTTACTGGCGACGTGGCTCAAGTTACTGCACTTGAAGATTACATGGATGAATTAAGAAAGTCAGGTGATTCAGTGGGTGCTCGCATCGACGTGGAAGCAATCAATGTACCCGCAGGATTGGGTGAGCCAGTATATGGAAAGTTAGATGCTGAATTGGCGCTGGCCATGATGAGTATCAATGCTTCAAAAGGTGTAGAAATCGGTGCTGGATTTGATTCTGTCCCGCAAAAAGGCTCTGTTCACAGAGATGAAATTGTCGATGGCAATTTTCAGAGTAACCATGCCGGTGGTATTTTAGCAGGTATTTCTACAGGGCAGGCTATCACGGTAAGTGTGGCATTTAAACCCACATCTTCGTTAAGAATCCCTTGTCGAAGTGAAAATATTCATGGTGAAGCCATTGAGGTGGTGACCAAAGGTCGGCACGATCCATGTGTTGGGATACGAGCAACACCTATAGTGGAAGCCATGATGGCATTGGTCTTAATGGATCATCTGCTCAGGCACCACGCACAAACCAAATCAGGAAAAGTTAAATGAGAACATATAATGTAGCAGTGGTTGGCGCCACAGGTGCAGTGGGTAAAACCATGCTAGAAATTTTGGAATCAAGAAAGTTTCCAATCAATGAAATATTCCCTTTGGCCAGTGAACGAAGTGCTGGTGACTTTATAGATTTCAATAAAAAACAAGTGCAAGTTGCTGATTTGGCACATTTTGATTTCAGTAAGGCGGACATTGCTTTGTTTTCAGCTGGTGCGGCTGTTTCTGCTGAATATGTAGCCAAGTGTGTTGACTCAGGTTGTGTGATGATTGACAACACGTCATATTTCCGCAATGAAGAAGATGTGCCGCTTGTGGTGCCTGAAGTGAACCCAGAAGCAATAGCTGAATTCAAACAAACAGGCATCATTGCCAATCCCAATTGCTCAACCATTCAGATGTTGGTGGCCTTGGCGCCCATTCATAAAAAAGTAGGCATTGAGCGCATCAATGTGGCAACTTACCAGTCTGTTTCAGGTGCGGGTAATAAGGGCATTGATGAGTTATCGGAACAAACCCGTTCATTGTTGAATTTCAGGCCGTTACAAAACAACGCTTTTTCTCAACAAATTGCTTTTAATGTGATTCCTCAGATTGATGAGTTTCAAGACAATGGTTACACCCGTGAAGAAATGAAAATGGTTTGGGAAACCCAAAAAATATTGGGAGACCGTTCGGTGCGAGTGAATCCAACATGTGTTCGAGTGCCCGTATTTTATGGTCATGCAGAAGCAGTCCATATCGAAACAACTGCCAAAATTACTGCTGACGAAGTTAAATCTTTAATGCAAAATACAGCGGGTGTTGAATTGATGGACGACCCTGCCAGTATGTCATTTGCATCACCTTCTGTTCACAGTGCAGGGAATGACCCTGTTTATGTGAGTAGAATTCGTGAAGACATATCAATTGACCATGGTATCAATATGTGGATTGTCTCAGATAACATAAGGAAAGGTGCGGCTTTGAACAGTGTTCAAATAGCTGAAGAGCTGATAAAATTACTGGATAAAGAGTAAGTTAGCACGTTTTTTTTAGATAATTTCTTGGTAATTTATTGTAGAATTGGTTAATATCTAAAAGTTATTAGCGTTCTTTTGTACTAAACACAGCGACAAACAGTGAAAATTATGAAACAAAAATCTATTTTACTAGGCTTAGTAATGGGCTTAACCTTGGCTTCACAAGACACCCAATCTCTAGGAATGGGGACCATACAGGTACATTCCGCACTGGATCAACCTTTGCATGCCAGCATTAACCTAATGATTGGTGATGATGAGGATTTATCTGGTCTTGATGTTAAATTAGCCAGTGCAGAAGACTATAAAAAAGTAGGTTTAGATAGGTCCTTTGTTCCTGGTAATATCAGTGTGTCAATAGATGAAGAAAATCCACTGTTAATCAAAGTTTCCTCTTCTGGGCCAGTCAGTGAGCCGATTGTTTCTTTGTTGCTGGATGTTAATTGGGGTAATGGTCGAATTTTCCGTGAATTTACCATCTTACTTGATCCTCCAGTTTACAGCAGCAGTCAAATCATCACTGAAACTCCAGTTGCACAAGAAACAACTAACCAAGAATCCGAAATTATTGAAGAGGTTGCAGACGCTGTTGATGAAACCCCACAGGTTCAAACCAGGGTTGAGGCTTCTGAAGGCAATCAATTTGATGTTGAAGAAAATGCTGTTGAAGATACTGTAGAAAACGTTACGGATGAAGAACCTGAGGAAGCAGTTAGCTACGATACGACTGTTGGTTCAATAGAAGTGATGTCTGGAGATACATTGTGGCGTTTAGCAAATCAAAATAAACCCAGTGCATTAACCACCAATCAAATGATGGCCGCCTTGTTTAATAGCAACCCTCAGGCGTTTGCTAACAACAACATCAATCAGTTGATCAAAGGCAGTCGGTTGATGATTCCTGATGCCAATGAATTACAGTCAATCAGTCAAACTGATGCATTGGACTTGGTTCGTTCACATAATGACACCTGGGCTCCCAGCCAAGTAGCTGAAGAAAGTTACTCAAGTTTTCAAACCACCGAACCTGATTATTCTGAGCCAGAAGAAGCAGTGGCTGAAACCATTGATTATGGTGTTGAATTGGCAGGAAGTACAGATCAGGAAGATTCAAATGGAGGCTTGGAAGGCGAAAGTTATGAAAATCTGAATGAAAGCGCAACAGCAGAAGAGTTGTATAACAAAGATTCTGAAAATGCAGAGTTGAAAGAGCGATTATCAGAACTGGAAGGGATTGTTGAAGTGCAACAAGCTGCACTGGAAATAAAAAGTGACGATTTAGCAAACCTAGAAGATCAATTTACTGACAGTGACGAAACTGTTACAGAAGAAGCCACATCAAGTGAGTCTGACGATGTTTGGGGTGATGATCCATCGGTTGCTTTAACTGAAGAAGAAATGGCTGCTGAACCTGAGTCAATGATTACAGATTTATCTGTTGGTGAAGAATCAGAGACTGATTCTGAAGAAAGTACAGCTGTCGAAGCTGAACCAGTGAAAACTGAAGTAAAAGCGCTTTCAATACCGCAAAATAAAGAAGAATCAATGGTAGATAAGGGGGTTAATTGGATTATGGAAAATTTACAATGGTTGGCTTTAGGACTGTTAGCCTTGTTGGTATTGATATTTGTTCCTAAGTTTTTAAGGTCTAAAAACAAAGATGTGGCTGAAGAAACCAGCTTTTTAGATGACATTAAATCAAGAAACAATGGTAAAGAAAGTGAAATTGAAGACTTATCAACCGAAACTGAAGATACCAAAGTTAATGAGCCATTAATTGAAACCGAACCAGTTGAAGATATGGCGGATGATGTTTTGGCAGATTTAGACAAAAAAATTGATTTTGAAAGCGATGAAGAAAATGAAGATGAAGATGAAGACATTTTCAAAGGCTTTGATGATGAACCTGAGGCCATCACTGAGCCAGAACAAGTTGACGAAGAAAGTGATTCAGATGTAGATGATGGATTTGATTTAGATGGCTTTTTGAATGATGATTCTGATGATGAGCTTGATTCTGAGATTGAAGGTGCTGTTGACGACGTTGTTGAAGATACTGAAGAGGTTTTAGAAGAGTCATTTGATGTAGATGAAGATTTTGATTTTGACCTAAGTGAGTTAGATGATTTAGAAGAATCAAATGATGCTACAGATGGTGATTTGTCTGATGAAATTGATGACGCATTAGACTCTTTGTCTGGTGATGGAGAAGAAGCAGTTGAAGCTGTAGAACAAGCAGTAGAAGAAGAGCCAGACTTTTCATTAGATGAAGATTTTGAATTTGACCTTGATGATGAACTAGAAGAAATAGCTGAAGAAGCTGAAGAAGTTGTTTCTGAGGCAGCAGATGCTTCTGAAGATGCGTTTGATGAAGTGCTTGATATTTCTGATGATTCGACTGAATCTTTAGAAGTTACTACTGAAGCAGATGATTCTGAAATTGACTTAGGTTTGGATTTAGATGACATGCTAGAAGATGGTGATGTGATTGATACCAAGATCGATTTAGCAAAGGCTTATTTGGAAATGGGTGACAAAGACGGTGCGAAAAACTTGTTAAAAGAAGTCGCTGCTGAAGGTGATGAATCGCAAATTGAAATGGCTAAGAAGCTGCTAGATGATATGTAAACTAAGTCAATAATGACCTATAATAAGCCGGATTTTATAGTCCGGCTTTTTTTATGCGTATTGCTTGTGGTATTGAATATGATGGAGAACCTTTTCTTGGCTTTCAAAGTCAAAAACAGGGCAATACAGTACAAAGTTGCCTAGAGCAAGCAATCAGCCAAGTTGCCAATGAACCAGTGTCCGTTTTTTGTTGTGGACGAACTGATACAGGAGTGAGTGCTCGTCACCAAGTAATTCATTTTGATACAACTGCCAATCGTTCTGATCGACAGTGGCGGTTGGGGATAAATTCCTCAAACCACAGGGCTATATCAGTATTGTGGGTTAAACAAGTTGCTGATGATTTTCATGCAAGATTTTCCGCGTTAACAAGGTCATACCAATACACCATTCTTAACCGGAATGTTAAACCGGCAATAAATCGCCATCATTTGACCTGGGAATTGATGCCCCTTGATGAAATTAAGATGCAACAGGCTGCAGAAATTCTATTGGGGACTCATGATTTTTCTGCATTGCGGTCAAGTAATTGTCAATCAAAAGAGCCAGTCAAAACGGTGTCGGAAGCACGTGTTGTTCGCGAAGGTGAGTTGATACATTTTTATGTTACAGCCAATGGTTTTTTGCATCATATGATTCGAAATGTCATGGGTGTTTTGATTCCCATAGGAAAGGGGGAAAAGCCAGTGAGTTGGATGGGTGAAATCATTGAAAGTAAAGACCGCCGAAAGGCGGGAGTTACCGCAGCGCCAAATGGTTTGGTTTTTGCAGGAGTGACTTACCCCGATTGTTTTGAAATACCAAGGATATAATGTGACCATCAAAATTAAATACTGTGGATTAAAGCAAAAAGAAGAAGTCGAATTGGCCAGTAAGTTAGGCATAGATGCCATAGGTTTGGTGTTTGTGTCTAAAAGTCCACGCTATGTGACAATTGAAGAAGGGGAAAAATTATCATTACATTTAAGGAACTTTTCGGCTTCAAAAAAACCTAAAGTTGTCGCTTTGTTTGTTAATCCGACTGCCGAATACGTGGCAGAAGTTTTGGCACGAGTAAAGCCTGATGTGTTGCAGTTTCATGGCCAAGAAACACCCGAGTTCTGCCGTCAGTTTAACCACACTTATTGGAAAGCCATAGCCATGCTTGATAATCAGCCATGGGTGCAATCAGTTAATTGTTACCATGATGCTGAGTATTGTTTATTAGATTCATATCAATCAGGGCAGTTGGGTGGTTCAGGCGAAGCTTTCGACTGGTTTAATTTTCCTGTTGAGTTAAGGCACAGGCTAATTTTGGCTGGTGGTTTGAATATTGAAAATATCAATCAAGCCATTAATCAAACACAAACACAATATCTCGATGTCAGCAGTGGCATTGAATCTTCACGTGGCGTAAAATCGCCACTTTTAATGAAACAATTATTTCATTTGGTAAACCCATCATGACCATTACTTACGCAAATTACCCCGACGATAAAGGACATTTTGGTGACTTTGGCGGCAAGTTCGCTTCAGAAACCTTAATGCATTGTTTAGAAGAGCTAAAAGAAGCTTATTCTAAATTTAAAAACGACCCTGAATTTCAACAGCGTTTTCAAAATGATTTAGCTGACTATGTTGGCCGTCCTTCACCTTTATACTTAGCTGAACGATTAACTACACAAATGGGTGGCGCAAAAATATGGCTAAAACGTGAAGATTTAAACCATACTGGCGCGCACAAAATTAATAATACCATTGGTCAAATTTTATTGGCCAAAGCGATGGGCAAAAAGCGAATCATCGCAGAAACTGGTGCAGGGCAGCATGGTGTTGCGACTGCCACAGTTGCCGCACGTATGGGTTTGGAATGTGTTGTTTATATGGGTGAAGTTGACATTCAACGTCAAGCCATTAATGTTTATAGAATGAAACTTATGGGAGCAGAAGTGCGATCTGTATCTTCAGGTTCTAAAACATTGAAAGATGCATTAAATGAAGCCATGCGTGACTGGGTAACCCACGTTGATGATACGTTTTATATCATCGGAACAGTGGCAGGGCCTGATCCATATCCGGCGATGGTGCGTGATTTTAATGCAGTAATTGGTCAAGAAGTGAAACGTCAAGCGGCTGAAAAGATAGGCGGTTTACCCGATGCTTTGGTTGCTTGTGTTGGCGGAGGCTCTAATGCGATGGGCTTGTTCCATGAGTTTTTAGATGATGCATCGGTCAAGTTATATGGTGTGGAAGCGGGTGGTCACGGTGTTGAAACTGGTGAACATGCGGCTTCAATTACAGCAGGCAAGGTGGGTGTGTTGCATGGTAATAGAACCTATGTGATGTCAGATGACGATGGCCAAATTATTGAAACCCATTCTATATCTGCAGGCTTAGATTATCCTGGTGTTGGCCCTGAACATGCTTTTTTAAATCACACGGGTCGTGCTGAATATGTCACCATCAATGACGATGAAGCATTGCATGCCTTCCACACATTGACAAAGGTTGAAGGCATATTGCCTGCCTTGGAAAGTTCACACGCCATTGCTTATGGCATGAAACTGGCTAAAACCATGGATAAAGATAAAAATATCGTCATCAATTTGTCCGGCCGTGGAGACAAAGACGTACACACTATTGCCGCCATTGAAGGGGTTTCGGTATGAGTTTATTAACACAAAAGTTTGAACAATTGGCTGGTAAAAAAGCGTTGGTGCCATTTATCACAGCAGGGCATCCAAAACCAGAATTAACCGTTTCAGCCATGCATGCATTGGTTGCCAATGGGGCAGATGTGATTGAACTGGGTATTCCTTTTTCGGACCCAATGGCTGACGGTGAAGTCATTCAGTTGTCTTCAGAGTCTGCGATTGCGCAAGGGGTTGGTTTAAATGACGTTTTGTCTATGGTGTCTTCGTTTAGAGAAAATGACACTACCACTCCAGTGCTATTAATGGGATATTTAAACCCAATTGAATGTTTTGGCTATTCAGAATTTGTAAAACAAGCCAATGCATGTGGTATTAACGGCGTGTTGTTGGTTGATTCTCCACCAGAAGAATCTGAGCAGTTGTTAAAACTGCTAGCAGAAAAGAACATGCACCAAATCTTTTTGGTAGCGCCTACAACGACTGATGAAAGAATTAAATACATCATGCAATCGGCAACTGGTTTTATTTACTATGTGGCCTTGAAAGGTGTCACTGGTTCTGCTGATTTGGACAGTGAATCTGTGAATAAAGACGTGTTAAAGCTGAAAGCATTAGGGGAGTTACCGGTTGCTGTGGGCTTTGGAGTAAAGGACGCGGCGTCGGCTACAGCTGTTGCTGAACAGGCTGATGCGGTTGTGATTGGCAGCGCCTTGGTTAAGTTACTAGGTAACTGTGTTGATGAAAAATCTGTGGTTTCTACCATTGAGTCATTCTTAAAACCTATCCGAATCGCGTTGAATTCGTTATAATTTGCTGTTCACCACAATAAAATGAACTGAATATGAGTTGGTTTCAAAAAATCATGTCATCGCGCATTCGTACAGAAGGCGGTGGTAAAAAGAAAAATATTCCAGAAGGTTTATGGGACAAATGCGGCCAATGTGAAGCCGTTTTGTATCAACCTGATTTCTTAAAGCAAGGGCGTGTTTGCCCTAAATGCGGACACCATGAGCGATTAACTGGTCGAGATCGAATCAATCACTTTTTAGATGAAGGTGATAAAGTGGAAATTGGTGCAGCCATTAAGCCTGAAGATCCTTTGAAGTTCAAAGACAGCAAAAAATACAAGGACCGAACCACTGCTACACAAAAGAAAACAGGTGAAACCGACGCTTTGGTTGCTGTTGAAGGCCAATTAAACGGCCGTGATGTGGTTGTTACTGCGTTCAACTTTAGTTACATGGGTGGCTCAATGGGGTCTGTGGTTGGTGAGCGTTTTGTTAGGGCTGCTCATGTGGCTTTGGAAAAGGGGTTGCCACTGATTAACTTCTCGTCTTCAGGTGGTGCAAGAATGCAAGAGTCTTTGTTTTCATTGTTCCAAATGTCAAAAACTTCGGCCGCATTGAGTCGAATGAAGTTAGCAGGCTTGCCTTATATTTCGGTGTTGACAAACCCAACAACTGGCGGAGTTTCAGCTTCTTTGGCGATGTTGGGAGATGTGAATATTGCTGAGCCCAATGCTTTGATTTGTTTTGCAGGTCCTCGTGTGATTGAACAAACCGTTCGAGAAAAACTGCCTGAAGGTTTTCAAAAATCAGAATTTTTATTGGATCACGGCGCCATAGACATGATTGTTTCAAGACATGACATGCGCGACAAAATTTCAAACTTATTGGATTTATTTTTACCACGAATCGATCAAGCCATAGAGCCTGATGAAGTCATCGTAGCCGATGAGCAAAAAGACGCTTGATGATTGGTTAAACACGCTGAACCAAGACAAAATTGATCTTGGTTTGGCACGTGTTAAACAGGTGCATCAAAACCTCAGTTTAAAACCCAAACAAACCATTACTGTGGCTGGAACTAACGGCAAAGGTTCAACCGTCGCCATTCTCAGTGCATTATTACAAGGTCAAGGTAAAACGGTAGGCACATTCACATCGCCGCATATCTTTAAATACAATGAACGCTTTTGCATCAATGGCACGCCCGTGTCTGATGATGTGATCGTAGCTGCGTTTGAACGCATAACAGACGCTCAAGCCGACATCTCATTGTCCTATTTTGAGTATGCATTTTTGATAGCCTGTTGTGTTTTTGATTCAAAAGAAGTCGATGTTCAAGTGATGGAGGTCGGTTTAGGAGGTCGCTTAGATGCGGTTAATGTTTTGGATGCAGATGCTGCCATCATCACAAGCGTGGATATTGACCATGTTGATTGGTTGGGGAATGACAAGGAAACCATTGGTAAAGAAAAAGCAGGTGTATTGAGGACCGATCAAGTGGCAACCTTTGGTTCAATGGATTGTCCTAAAAGCGTAGTTAAGTATGCTCAAGAAATATCTTGTGACCTCCATATACTTAATCGAGATTATCAAATTAAACTACTGAATGATTCTTTTGAGTACCTTGGTGCTGAATTGAAATTGAATCCAGTGGCTCGTCCCAATTTACAAGGCGACTGGCAAATCCAAAATGCCGCTGCTGCTATTAATACCTTATCTCGACTGGGCTATGGTTTAAATCAAAAGGATGTGTCTGATTCTTTACAAAAAATTCACTTACAAGGGCGTTTAGAAACCATCAGTGAATCACCATCAGTCATTGCTGATGTGGCCCATAATTTCCAGTCTGCACATGCCTTGGCAGCATGGTTAAATCAAAACCCCATATCAGGACAAACCAGGGCAGTTTTTTCTGTGCTTAAAGACAAACAGCTAGAAACGTGGTTGCCCACATTTGATGGCCTCATTGATCATTGGTTTGTTTTCCAATTACAAGGTGATCGCGCAAGCCCACTTAAAGATTTAAAAATCACCATGGCTGACCATGTGGGTTTACTGTCATGTTTCAGTTCACCTAAAGAGGCATACGACCTGGCAAAACGATGTACTCAAGCTGAGGACCGCTTATTGGTATTTGGTTCTTTTCATGTGCTAGATGAAGTTTTATCTGCTGAATAAAACGATAAAAGCCATTTTAGTTGCAAAAAGTGCAACATTATTCCCCAATACATTGTTGAAAATTGATTACAATAAGTAAAGGGGATATATGTACATCATTAATTTGACTGTGGTTTTTATATAAATTATACAAACTTCAATTTCATTACTGGCTAACTTCCCCAATCAAATCTAAAGACAATGACAATCCCCCCGAAAAATAGCTGACGTCAAAAGTAGAATTTTCTTACTACGAGCCCATAATTGACCACTATAAATCATTCCTTTCAATGATTGAAGTAGAGCTAAAAGGTCGTTGGGGTGATGTGTCTGTGAAAAATAAAATCACATAAAATAACAATATTTCAATAAAAAATGAAGATTAATTTACTGACAATAATTTCAGGGAATAAAATCAAACTCAGGCCATTGTCTGAATCAGATTTTGATGCTTTGTATCAGGTGGCATCAGATCCTGAAATTTGGGCACAACACCCTGCAAGTAACCGCTACCAAGAAGGCCATTTCAGAAAGCACTTCTTCATGCCTGCTTTGGAATCACAAAGGGCCTTTGTCATAATAGATAAACTAACAGAACAAGTGATTGGTTCAAGTCGTTATTATGACATTGATCCTGAAAAGCAATCCATCGCCATTGGCTACACTTTCATTGGTCGTGATTATTGGGGCAAGGGCACCAACAAAGAACTGAAAGATTTGATGATTAATCATGTGTCTTCATGGGCTAAAGTCATTTGGTTCCATGTGGCGAAACAAAACCAGCGATCAAGAAAGGCCGTAGAAAAATTAGGTGCCGTTTTGACTCAAGAAGAAGACAGTTTTGTCGACGGTGTGCCTTTCACCAGATTGCACTATAAACTCAATATTTAACTTATTGTTACTGAAGGTACAGAAGTGCAGGCTATGGCTTACATCCTCAGTAATCTTTTTGGTTATAAGGTTGAGGTAAAGTTTGGATATTGGGCACATTGATTGACAAAAAGGATAGCCAAATAAATAATAGTAATGGTTTGTTAACTAACTACAAGGGGGAAGAGATGTTTTTATTAAATAAAATTCTGATGTTAGCGGTTTTTTTGGTCATGTCGTTTGTGCTGTCATCTTGTGGAGCTGAAGTGGTTGATAAAGAAGTTGCAGCAACACAAGAAGACAACAGCGCTGGGCTGAGTGACAAAGAAAAAGAAGCGTATAAAGCCAAAGTCAGAAAGCGTATGGGTAAAGTGGTTAACCGCGCGGCCATCAAAGAACTGGGCGAATTTGGCGTATCAGAGCAACAAGTCAAATGTGTTTTGAAAACGCATTCATACCTTAACTTGGCTTCCAAAAAAGAAACTGATGAAGTTAAGACAGTGTTTAAAAATTGTGGCGTCAGTATGGAACAGCTTAAAGGCTGGTATGACTGAGTTTGGAGTTGGAATTTAAATAGAGGGGATTAAAATGATACGTTTTGTCAAAATCATGTTGGTATTGGCAGTAGCCTCTTGGGGTTATGTTGGTGCATTGCATAACTTGATGGATTGGGGTGGTACTTTAGGGGCAGTCAAAGCCACCACTTCAATGGTCACTTTCGAAGGTGGCACTGATAAATGGCAAGCCACCGATGCCTCTTGGCTTGTGTGGTTGGGCGCTTTATTCATTGTGACATCGAAACTACTGACTGCATTGTTGTGCACTATTGGATCACTAAAATTGTGGCAAAAAAGGACTGCTGAATCAAATGAATACAATCAAGCCAAGGTTTGGGCATTGTCAGGTTGTGGCATCGCTATATTTATGCTGTTTTTTGGTTTTATTGTTGTAGCTGAATCATGGTTTGAGTTGTGGCGTTCTGATGCCATGCGCGGACCTGTATTGGGGTCCGCATTTCGCTATGCTTGTTTAATTGGCGTGGTGGCTTTGTTTGTTGGGCAGGATGATAAAAGTCAAATTACTTTAAAATAAGCATAAATCAAGCCATAGCTGGCTTTCACTTCACCTAAAATCCGCACTTTATCAAATATTGTGCACCATGAAAGCTACAGAGTTGCTGTCACCTGCCGGCAGTTTAAAGAACATGCGGTATGCCTTTGCCTATGGTGCCGATGCGGTGTATGCCGGTCAACCCAGATACAGCTTGCGTGTAAGAAACAATGAATTCAATTTAGAAAATTTGGCCATTGGTATCGATGAAGCACATCAACTCAACAAACAATTCTATGTGGTAAGTAACATTGCACCACACAACAGCAAGCTCAAAACATATTTAAGGGACATTGACCCCGTGATTAAGCTTCGGCCTGATGCGTTGATCATGTCGGACCCGGGGCTCATCATGATGGTACGTGAACAATACCCTGACATGCCGATTCATTTGTCAGTTCAAGCCAATGCAGTGAATTGGGCGACGGTTAAATTTTGGCAAAACCAAGGTATTGAGCGAGTGATTTTATCACGTGAGTTGTCTTTGGATGAAATTGAAGAAATACGATTCAAAGTGCCAGATATGGAACTGGAAGTGTTTGTCCATGGTGCTTTGTGTATGGCTTATTCTGGCCGTTGTTTGTTGTCTGGCTACATCAATAAACGCGACCCCAATCAAGGCACGTGTACCAATGCCTGTCGTTGGCAATACGACGTCCACCCTGCAAAACAAAACCAACATGGTGATGTGATCCCTTTGCCGCGGGCGCTTGGTGCTGATGAGATGGTGTTGTTACAAGAAAAAGGCCGACCGGATGATTATTTGCCGACTGATGAAGATGAACACGGCACATACATCATGAATTCAAAAGACTTGATGGCTGTGGCTTGTGTGGAGCGTTTGGTCAAGATGGGCGTGCACTCTCTTAAAATTGAAGGCCGAACCAAATCCCATTATTATTGTGCCAGAACCGCACAGGTGTACCGCAAAGCCATCAATGATGCGGTCAATGACAAACCCTTGGATGTCAGCTTGTCAACTCAGCTTAGTCATTTGGCGCATCGTGGTTACACCGAAGGATTTCTTCGCCGCCACAATCACCAACAAACGCAAAACTATGAGCAAGGGCATTCCAGTAGTATAACGCAACAATTTGTGGGTGAAGTGATTGCTGCCAAAGGCAAACGAATGACAGTGGCAGTTAAGAATAAATTCGTCGTGGGTAATGATTTGGAAGTCATGACGACCCAAGGTAATTTCACCTTCAGGCTCACCGAAATGTATGATAAAAATGGCGCGATAATTGATGATGCCAAAGGGTCAGGTCATGTGGTGGATATTGTTTTACCACAAGCAATTGAAACGCCAGAGTTGGCTTTGATCATGCGCTTTAACAGCCAGTAGTTAGCAGCCCATGGCCTTAACCATCACCAAAGCGTGCATCAATTGCGACATGTGCGACCCTGAATGCCCCAACGAGGCCATCAGTTATGGTACAGAAATTTATGAAATTAATGCAGATTTGTGCACTGAGTGCAAAGGCCATTATGATGAGGAGCAATGCATCAAAGTGTGCCCAATTGATTGCATCATACCTGACCCTGATCGCCCAGAAAGTGAGCTTGAATTGTTAGAAAAATTTATCCGCATCCATGGTGACTCACAGTAAAATTGTCCTGTTATTCTTCCTCTAAAAGTAACATGACAGACTTGCAACCTACCTTCATTGGTCAATTGTGTGAAATCAGGCCACTTTTGGCTTCTGATTTTGATGCCTTGTATGCTGTGGCATCTGATCCTGAAATCTGGGCACAGCACCCGGCCAGTGACCGTTATCAAAAAGCACATTTTAAACAGCATTTTTTTGAACCTGCATTGGCTTCAAAAAGTGCATTTGTTGTGCTGAAGCAAGGCCAAATCATTGGATCAACCCGTTATTATGATTTAGATAAGGACAAACGAGAAATCGCCATCGGTTACACCTTTATTGGTAAATCCTTTTGGGCTCAGGGCGTGAACACTGAAATGAAGGCCTTAATGATCGACCATGTGTCCTCTTGGGCTAAAAAAATTTGGTTCCATGTGGCAAAACAAAACATGCGTTCAAGAAAAGCGGTGGACAAACTCGGCGCCACATACGTTAAAGAAGAGGCCAGCACCGTCGATGGTGTGACTTTTACCCGATTACATTACCGTTTATTGCTGTAGCTATTGCAAAGCACCCAAAATTAAATACAAAACCACACTCAAACCACCGGCAGTTAAGGCATAAGGTAACTGTGTCTTAACATGGTCAAGCAAGTCACAACCGGCCGCCAAAGAAGCAATCACAGTGGTGTCAGAAATTGGCGATGCATGGTCACCGAAGACCGAACCACCCAGTACCGCACCCAAAACTAAACCGGGCGATATGCCCAAGCCCATGGCCAAAGGTATGGCGATAGGAATTAAAATCCCAAATGTACCCCAAGAAGTGCCAGTAGTGAAAGACACAAAGCCAGCTATCACAAATAACAAAGCTGGAATCAAGAACACAGGCACTGAATCACTGACCACCGCGGTGACAAATTTCGCCGTACCCAAGTCACCCATGGCAGCAGAAAGCGCAAAGGCCAATAAAACTAAGGTCACCAATGGTAGCAGTTCACCCATGCCTTTGAAGCACTGTTCCATCAAAAATTTGGTGGGTTTCTTGGCATCAAAACGCAACAAAGCAAAAACCAACATCACAGACAATATCACAGACCACAAAACAGACTCAGAACCTGAGCCTTGGCGCAGGTCGCCGTCACCTGTAATGAACATGAAAATAAGAATGCTTAACACCATGAAAACCAAGGGCAGCAACATGTATCGTTTCTTGGTCGCTTGGGGTAAATCACTGTCTTCAGCTATGGCAGGACCTTTTGATTGCATGGTTTTCTCTGAATGTTTCAGGGAGCCATAAACGCGGGTACTCAGCACGGTGTAGTAAACGATAATTAAAGTGATGAGGGCATAAAAATTATAGCCAATGCTGCTGACCATCACTGCAACTGGATCGGCCACACCGGTTTCTTGCACATAGCCTAAAATGGCAGCGCCCCAACCATTGAGCAACACCAAAACACTGATGGGCGCACAAGTAGAATCAATAATATAAGCCAAGCGTTCGCGACTCAGTTTTTGTTGGTCAAAAACCGCTTGTGATGAGATGCCAGCGGTTAACACGCTCATGTTGGTATCAATGAAAATGCTGCTGCCGAGTAGGGAAGGCAATAAGCCCGCTTTGCGTTGGCTGTTGGTCAGTTTTTTCATGGTCAACCAATCGACCAAAGCGGTGACACCACCTGATATACGAATCAATTGAATCAACGCACCAATCAACAAACTGAACATCAAAACGCGGGTGTTATAGGCGCTTGAAAATACATCCACGATGCGCGCTGTGACATCAACAAAAGCAGTGATTGGATTGCCACCGCTCATGATCATGGCAGCGGTAAATATACCCAACAACAAAGCCAATGTTACTTCACGCTTCCAAATCGCAAAAGCAATCGCCACTAAAGGCGGTAAAATACTCAACCAAGTCATACATATCTCGTCATAGATTCTATGTGAACATGATAACCCAAATAACAAAAAGAATCGCCACGCTTTTAAACTCTGAACAATCACATGTGAATGTAGTCGCAGGCTTCACCGGTAATCCCCCCGAAAAATAGCTGACGTCAAAAGTAGAATTTTCTTATAATGAAATTTGAGGAGATTTACATGAAGACATCAAGATATTCAGACAGCCAAATACTGGCAATTATTAAGCAAAATGAATCAGGCGTACCTGTGCCAGATTTATGTCGTGAACACGGTATGAGCTCTGCCACATTTTATAAATGGCGTGCAAAATATGGTGGTATGGATGCATCACTAATGAAGCGAATGAAAGAGCTTGAGGTTGAGAATCGTCGTTTGAAAAAGATGTATGCAGAAGAGCGTTTAAAAGCGGAAATGGTTAAAGATGCACTATCAAAAAAGTGGTAAGGCCGTCTTTTCGTAAACGAATGGCTCAGGCGGCCATAGCCAAATATGATTCAAGCATCAGATTAGCATGTGCAGCATTTAGTATCAGTGAAACATGTTACCAAAACCAAGCCAAACTGTCAGGTGAGAATGATGAGATTGCTGGTTGGCTGATGAAACTCACCACAAAAGAAACTGACTGGGGCTTTGGGTTGTGTTTTGACTATTTGCGTAACGTAAAGCATTTTGGCTGGAATCATAAACGTGTGTATAGAATCTACTGCGAACTGGTTTTAAACCTGCGTATCAAGCCTCGCAGACGATTGAAGCGCAATAAACCTGAGCCTTTGAAAGAGCCCATCAGAAAAGACCAAGTATGGTCGATTGACTTCATGCATGATCAATTAATTGATGACAGAAAGTATCGTTTATTTAACGTGATTGATGATTTTAAACGTGAAGGTTTGGCGATCGAAGCCAGCTTTTCATTCCCATCATTGAGGGTAATCAGGGTATTAGAAAACCTATTTGAATGGCGTACAAAGCCAGCAGTTATAAGATGTGACAATGGGCCAGAGTTAATTAGCTATCAGTTTATAAATTGGTCCAAACAACAAAATATTCGAATTGAATATATTCAACCTGGCAAGCCTCAGCAAAATGCCTATATTGAAAGACACAACCGAACAATCAGGTTCAGTTGGGTCAGTAAACATCTGTTTGATTCACTAGAGCAAGTACAAAACTATGCAACAAAGTGGCTTTGGTTTTATAATCGTGAAAGGCCACACAAGGCAAACGGTGGGCGACCTCCCTTAATGGCCGCATGAATTCTGTTTTTGGCATCAGTTAAAAATGGGGGTATTACCAGAGGATCTTGCTCAAATGATTTTGCTTGGGTATGAAACAAAATCAAAATACACTTTTGGTGATTTGAAAGAAGTTTTTATTCCATCAGTTAAAGGATCGAAACTAAAATTGTATCGCCTCGGCCCTGAATATGAAATCATAGAAATATAAAAACCTGTGGAGTTGGTTAATCAATTGTTGCTGTTCAATCAAGCCTTCACATTACTGATAGGGTATTGTTCTGATATTCCTAAGCAAGGTGAGTAGGGCTAAGTCAGTTAGGGTGGGCTCCGCCCACCATCTGTTTTGAACGTTCAATGGTGGGCAGAGCCCACCCTACAATAATAAAGTAGTTAGGATGGATGGGTTCTGTCAAACGTGAATTAACTTTCAAAAATAACGTAGAAACAATTAATTAAATAGGGGAATAGCATGAGTAAAAATTTAGCAACCATTAAGAATGTTTATCAAGCCTTTACCACGGGTGATATCCCCACCGTGTTGTCTGTGTTAGCTGATGACATTGAGTGGACTGAAGCTTTGGGCGGGCCTTATGGTGGCGTGTTTGTTGGGCCGCAAGCAATCTTAGAAAATGTGTTTATGAAATTAGGTGGTGATTGGGAATGCTTTACCGCAGAACCGCATCAATTCATTGAAGACGGTGACACCATTGTGGTTTTGGGATCCTACAATGGTACACACAAAACCACGGGTAAATCTTTTGAAGCACCCGTCGCGCATGTTTGGCAGATGGCAGATGGTATGGCGGTGAAATTTCACCAGTACACAGACACGGCCGTTCAATTGGCAGCGACGCAGGACGGTTAAAAGCAGGGTGGGTCCAAAACCCACCACTAAAAGAATCCACTTAATAATTTATTGGTTGTTGCAATAAGTACAAAGCAGATTGATTTTAGATATACAGGTTTTATCTGGTTAATAGTATATAATATGTGTTTAATAGTTTTTTAAAAGTGTCAATCACCAACAGGAGTTCATGTGAAAAAATACCTACTAATTACCTCATTAGTTATTTTATCGTTTAGCACGCAAGCATCAAATTTAATTAATGATGAACGGGTTAAAGATCAAAAAAGCTGCTTTACTTGGATTTTTACTGATTATTCTTCATGGCGTAGCCACATTGAAAAAAAATATAAAGAGAAAATAAAGTCAGTTGAAAAACTGAAAATGGCTTTGACTCAATTTGATTCTCATTTTGGAAAAGAAAAGTTCGATTATTATCAAAGTAATTTATCGTGCGTCAACTTTAAGTACTTTGTTGATGGAAAAACGGTAAGTGGTTATGTAATCAAACCCAAGCTATCAACGGGTAAATTACCTGTATTAATTTATAACAGGGGTGGTAATGGTAATTATGGTGCTGTCGTTTTCGGCTCTATGATGCATAATTTATTTCCTGTTGCCGATGAAGGATTTGTTATTATCGGCAGTCAATATCGCGGAACTAATACAAGAAATAAGACCTTGCAAGATCAATTTGGAGGGGATGATGTCAATGATGTAACTGCATTATTGGAGTATATTCCTAATATTGAGGACGCTGATGAGCAACGAATCGGAATGTTTGGAGCCAGCCGGGGAGGTATGCAAACACATTTAGCCGTCAAGCAATCAAAAGAAATTAAAGCGATAGCCATTATCGCTGGTGTTATCGACCTGGTCAAAGAACTTGATTTTCGTCCTGAAATGGAAAAGGTCTTTAAGGCAACAATTCCTGACTACGATAAAAATAAAGTGGCAGAACTGGAAAAGCGGTCAGTAATAAATTGGGTTGATGAACTGTCACCCAAAGTACCAATTTTACTGATGCATGGTGAAAATGATAATCGGGTGGACGTTAATAACTCCATAGCGTTTGCTGATGCATTATCCAAAAACAACATCCCCCATAAGCTAGTAGTTTATCCTGGTGATAACCATAGTTTAATGAAAAATAAACCTAAAGCCATTACTGAAATAGTTCAGTGGTTTAAAAAGCATTTATAAAATTAAAAAAGCGATTGAAGTTTCGTAGGATGGGCTTTGCCCATCGCATGGTTGTCAGAATGTATAAATTTTGATGGTCGGAGTCCATCCTACAAATTTAAATGAACTGGATTTTAGGAGTTATGCTCGTTTAAAAAAGACCCTCGGGTCAAGCCCGAGGGTGACGTCATTCCTTTAATTCAACTAATGGTTATAACCATTGGTAATTGGCATTCTACGGTCTTTGCCGAAGCCCATTTGGGTGACGCGGGGGCCGGGAGCGGCTTGTTGGCGCTTGTATTCGTTGATGTCGACCAGTCGGAGGATTCTTTTGACTAAGCTTAAATCAAATCCCAAAGCGGCTATTTGTTCGGCGTCTTGGTGGTTGTGAATGTAGGCTTCTAGGATTTGGTCTAATTCTGCGTAATCAGGCAGCGAATCGGAGTCTTTTTGATCTGGGCGCAATTCGGCTGAGGGTGGTTTTTCGATGGTGTTGTGCGGAATGGCGGGTTTATCATCAGATGCCAGGGTGTTTCGGTATTGGCACAGGGCATAGACTTGCATCTTGAACAGGTCTTTGATGGGGGCAAAACCACCGGCCATGTCGCCATACAGTGTGGTGTAGCCTACTGCGGTTTCACTTTTGTTACCCGTGCACAGCAAGATGGCGTTTTGGTTATTGGCGACGGCCATGTTCAACACGCCACGGATTCTGGCTTGTAGGTTTTCATCTGTGAGGTTTTGGAAGTAATCGTCAAAAAGTGGTGATAAATTGGATTCAAATACCTGATGCATTGGTTCAATAGGAACCACATGATGGGGCATGCCCATGTTGTTAGCCAAGGCTTTGGCATCAGCGACAGAGTGATCTGATGAAAATTTTGAGGGCATCAGTAAGCCTGTGACGTTTTGAGCGCCAATGGCATCACAACAAATCACAGCACTTAAGGCCGAATCGATGCCGCCTGATAAACCCAAGACAGCCTTTGAAAAACCATTTTTAACAAAATAATCGCGGGTACACATGACCAAGGATTGGTACAGTTCAGCTTCATTGCTAAGTGTGTTGTTGTCGGTGGTTTCGACTTTAGTTTCATCATTTAAATCAATGATTTGCACTTGGTTTTTAAAGCTTTCTAAGCGGCACATCACATCACCATGACGGTCAATCGCCACACTGCTGCCATCGAATATCAACTCATCTTGACCACCGACCAAGTTGCAATAAATCAAGGGTGTTTCAAAGCTTTCCGCGCGGCGTTTGAGCATGTCTATTCGGCGGTCAATTTTTCCTGCCGCATAGGGTGATGCCGAAATATTAATCAATAAGTCAGCGCCTAGTGACGCTTGGTTGACCACAGGTTCGGCGTCATACCAAATGTCTTCACAGATGGTGATGCCGACTTTTATGCTTTGTCCTGCCAAGCTTATGTCCACTAAGCCGTCATGACCACCGGCTGTGAAATAGCGCATTTCATCAAATACCAAGTAATTTGGTAGCTTGTGTTTGTCATAGACCATCTTGATGTGTTCGTTTTGAATCAAGACCGCTGAATTGTGTAATTTATCAGGTTCATGGGCATGAAATCTTGGGTAACCCAAAACCACAGCGACGTCTTTGCAATGGTCGGCAATGGTTTGAACCGCATGGTAACAATCATGAATAAACTGGCGGTGAAAGAGCAAGTCTTCAGGCGGGTAGCCACATATGGCCAGCTCTGGAAAGACAATCAAATCAACAGCTTCGCGGTGGTTTTTAATCGTTTCAATGATGCGTTCGGTGTTACCGTGCAGGTCACCGACCTTGACATTGATCTGGGCAATTGCGACTTTCATCAGACCACCAACAAGCTGTAGTCCATGGCTTTTACCGAATGGGTCAAGGCGCCAATTGAGACATAATCTACGCCTGTTTTAGAGATGCCTTCTATGGTGTCCAAACTGACGTTACCTGAGGCTTCTAAGTCAATCTTGTCGTTCGTGATACTTACGGCTTCGCGCATCGTGTCGTTGTCCATGTTGTCCAACATGATGCGGTCAACTGGACAGGTGAGGGCTTCGCGCAGTTCATCCAAATTGGTCACTTCAACCTCAATTTTGCGGCTGTGGTTATCAAAATCCAATATGTGGTTGACCGCTTGGGTGATGCCGCCGGCGGCTTTGATGTGGTTTTCTTTGATCAAGGCCATGTCGTATAGGCCAATGCGGTGGTTAACGCCGCCGCCGATCAATACTGCCCATTTGTCCAAAACACGCAGGTTTGGTACCGTTTTTCGGGTGTCTAAGACCTTGCATTTGCCCTGACAACGCTTAACAAATTCATGGGTTAAGCAAGCAATGCCGCTCATGCGTTGTAACAGGTTCAATGCCACCCGTTCTGCACCCAAAACCGACAGCACGGGTCCTTTGATTTCAGCAATCACTTCACGGTCTCTACAGTGATCGCCGTCTTTGAAATTCAAAGTCACTTCCACGTTTTCATCCAATACCCAAAATGCTTCACGGAACACTTCAATACCTGCCACGATGCCGTCTTGTTTGGCAATCAATTGTGCCGTACACATTTGTCGGCGTGGGAATATCGCTTCGCTGGTGAGGTCACCTGTTTGGATGTCTTCATGCAAAGCGTCTTCGATGATGTGGCGGTAATGTTTTGGATTCATGGTTTTTATTCGGTAAAATACAAAGTCATCATTATCTGTAACAGCCGACGAATGCACAAGAGCCACGATAAGAAATACGGAAAAAAATCCCATAAAAAGCACATGAAAAAATTCATGAAAAAAGCCCTCAAGCTGGCGCGCAAAGGTTTGTTTACTGTAGGCGAAAACCCAAAAGTGGGTTGTTTGATAGTCAAAGGTGATGAAATTGTAGGCCAAGGTTTTCATCAATACGTCGGCCAACTTCATGCCGAAGTATTGGCACTCAAAGAAGCCGGTGATCAAGCCAAAGGCGCTACAGCTTATGTTACGTTAGAGCCATGTAGCCACCATGGCAAAAACCCACCATGCGCCGATGCTTTGATCAAAGCGGGAATCAAGCGCGTTGTGGTGTGTAATGACGACCCCAATCCTTTGGTTGCAGGTCAAGGATATGACAAACTCAGGGCCGCTGGCATTGAAGTGGTGACCGGTGTAATGAAGAAAAAAGGGCAGGCCTTGAATGCAGGCTTTTTGCACCGCATGAAAACGGGCTTGCCGTGGGTGCGCTTGAAAATGGCGCAATCTTTGGATGGCAGAACGGCGATGGCCAATGGTGACAGTTTTTGGATAACGGGTAGAAAGGCTCGCCAAGATGTTCAGTATTGGCGCGGGCGCAGTGGGGTGATTGTGACTGGCATTGGTACTGTGTTATCTGATGACTGCCGATTAACCGTCAGGCCTGATGACTTGCCGAAAAAGTACCGCAAGTTGACTCATGATTTCAATGGTGAGAATGGACTTAATAGGCAACCACTGCGTGTGGTTTTGGACAGTCAGTTGCGCTTGCCATTGGATGCCAAAATCATTGCTGATGATGCTCGTTGTGTGGTCGTTACTTGTAATGAAAATGCACATAAAATCAAGCGATTAGAGGAAAAAGGTGTCAAGGTACTACAGATGCCAAATTCCCAAGGTCAAGTTGATATTAAAGCGATCATCAAGTGGTTGGGAAATCAAAACATCAATGAAGTGCTGTTTGAATGTGGTGCGACTTTAGCTGGTCAGTTGGTTAGTGACAAGCTGCTCAATGAGATGTTGATTTATACCGCACCGGTGTTTATGGGCAGTTTGGCCAAGCCACTGGTTAAATTGGACATAGACCATATGCCTCAAAGGCTGTGTTTGAATGTAAACAATGTTAAAAAACTGGGGTTTGACTTTTGTTTTAATGTTTCTGTATCAGATTGATATATAAGCAATATTTTTTTTAATATTAGTCTTTAAGTTAAAAAGTGGATTCGCTTTTTACGAAAATTTAATGTATCCTGAATATGCGTTTTAGACAGGAGTGATTATAAGTGAGAATGATTGATATAAATAAATGGTGTGCGCTTATCTGCTTGATAGTGATAACCACACAGCCAGCGGATGCTGGGAGTCGGCAATTGGGTACCGGAGCCGTGACTCAAATTGAAGGGGCATCCGGCAGCGGATTGGTTCCTTGGGCAACGATTGCTGGCTATGGCGAGTCTGATGAAACTGATTTTTTGGCAGCTTTAACCCGTGTAGATACAGGCGATTACCGCTTTGACATGCAAGGTGTTTCTGTGGGTTGGCACAATCGAGTAGAAGTTTCTTTTGCTAAACAAGAGTTGGATTTGATCACTTTAGGTCCTGCCATTGGTTTGCCAGGTGCCACATTGAATCAAGATGTGATAGGTGCCAAAGTCAGGTTGGGTGGTAATTTGGTCTACAGCAAAATGCCACAAATTGCCTTTGGTGTTCAATATAAAAAGAACAAAGACTTTTTGATTCCTTCAGTGGTGGGTGCCAAAGATGACACAGGCATTGACTATTACCTCAGTGCCACCAAATTGTTTTTAGGAAAGCCTGGCGGTTTTAATGGTTTTGCTACCATGACGTTAAGGTCAACAGAGGCGATTGAAACGGGTTTACTCGGTTTTGGAGGTGATAATGGATCAGGTAGGGATGTCAACTTAGAAGCCTCTTTTGGTATTTTTGTTAATAAAAGCTTGGCTTTTGGTGTTGACTTCAGACAAAAACAGAGGCAACTGAACTTTGCCAAAGAGAGCCACTGGAAAGATGTATTTGTCGCTTGGGTACCCAATCGACACGTGTCTTTGGTTTTGGCTTATGCAGATTTAGGCAATGTCGCTACGTTAACCAACCAAAAAGGTTGGTATGTTTCTGTTAATGGAGGGTTTTGATTGTGAAAAATAAAATATTAATAATGACCATGTTGGTTGCGCTTGGTGCGTGTTCTAACCATAAAAAAACTGAAAGTTTATATGATCAATTGGGCGGCGAGCCGGTGATCAATCAAATCACTTCAAACTTATTGGACAGAATTTTGAACAATGAAAAAATCGCTTTTTTGTTTAAAGAAACGGTTCGTGAAGATTTGCATGAAAGGATTGTCAGCCAATTGTGCCAAGAAACCGGTGGGCCTTGTGTTTATGAAGGTCTAGACATGGTTGAGGCACACAGTGGACAAGAGATTAAATACTCTGAGTTTGATGTGTTTGTAGAAGATTTGATTTTGGCCATGGAAGATGCAAATGTGCCATTCACTTTACAAAATCAATTTTTGGCTATTTTTGCTCCGATGAGAGAAGACATTACCTATCAGTAAATCATTGTTATTTAGGTAATAAAAAAGGCAGGCTCTTGAAAGAGGCTGCCTTTTTTAATTGAAAAAACGGTTAATCAAATCTTAAGTTTTTCAAGTCAATCAACAAAGATGAAGCCCTTTGGTAACGGTCATTCGGTTTTTTCTCTAAACACTTGCCAATGATTTGGACCAATAATTCAGGCGCATCAGCCCAATAAGACCTCACGGGTATAGGCTCGTCATTGACAATTTTAAGCATCAAGTCATCGGCACTGACACCATGAAATGGCCTGTGTCCAACGAACATTTGCATGATCAAAACACCCATGGCATAGATGTCTGAACGCTCGTCAGCACCTTTGCCCAATACCTGTTCAGGTGATAAATAATCGGTGGTGCCTTCTACTTTTGATTCAGAGGCTTCTTTGGTGACTGAAGAATTGAATGAGGCAATGCCAAAATCCATCAATTTAATCTTGGCATCTAATGACACAATCAAATTCGCTGGCTTGATGTCTTTGTGAATGATGCCGGCTTCATGTGAGGCTTGTAAGCCGATACAAGCGTCAATCGCTGCACTCTTGGCGGCCAATGGTGACAACTTTTTCTCTTGGTTAATGATTTCTTGGATGCTGTGACCACTGATGTATTCCATAGAAATAAAGGAATGTTTGCCAATTAAGCCATAGTCATAAATTCTGACCACATAGGGGTTGGTGATCCGGCGGGCAATTTTAATTTCCTCTTTAAAACTGTCTAAACTTTGTGCTTCATCTACTGAAGTTTTCAACACCTTCAGTGCCACCACTTCGTTCAATTCTTGGTCAAATGCTTTGAGCACAAAACCCATACCACCTGAACCAATGCCTTCAATGATTTTAAAACGTTTGCCCAAAACTGTGCCTGCTTTGAATTTTTCATTCAAAGACTGTTCTTCTTTGTCGAAATATTTATTTTTACTGATGGTGATTAAATGTGTTGAAAGGGCTTCTCGTCCTCTGATCTCATGACTCAGTTTACTGACTGAATTGCTGAGCAAGAACAGGTCTTTGTTGACGGTTTTAGGGAAGGTGACTTCATAATCGCCATTGGCAAAAGCGGCTGTAGAACGGGCAATGTGATCTAAAGGTTTCATGGTGTTTTTTATCATCAAGTATGACAATATAAAACCAGCCAGAGCCATGAATATACCGATTAATATCAGTGCATTGCGTGTGTTTGTGAAAGGTTGCAATGCCAAGTCATTCGACACGGTTGATAGCAGTGATAACTCATTGTATGAATGTAATGCATCAAATGGATTAAACTCAAAAGAGAGCGTGTTTTGATTGACTTTTAGGGTGCCATCTTTGATTGTTTTTTGTTGTGCTTGTAGCGCAGAAAGTTTGGCTAAGATGTCATTGGTGATTTCTAGGCTGTGGGTTGAAGCCAGAGACTTGAGTTGGTCGCCTTCACGTTGCAAAATGATAATATCTGACCCACTGATTTGGCTGATTTCATTGGCTAATGTGTTGTTGATAGACAGGCCTGTGATTAAGAAGCCGATTAAGTTTCTTCCTCTGGCCAAAGGTATGATTGATGCTTGATAGAGTGTCTCTTTGTCCACCCAAAAACCTGCTTGAGGCAATAATTCCTCCATGGTCAGTTTAAGTAATGGCTCTGAGGATAAATCTTTGTAGGCGGTCATGGCTTGGTCAGACCTGGCTAATTGGTGACCTTCAGTGGTGGTTACCATGGCAAAATCGAATCCAAATTGCTGTTTGCGTTCCAACAATAAGTCTTGAATAGAGGCGGTGTCTACATCTTCATCTCGTTCTGCTTGACTGGTAGCTGCCGATATATAGGCCACAAAGGCTGGGTCTGAAGCCACCAACATAGAAATTAATTCCAGTTGTGTCGCCCTTTGTTCTGTGAAGGCTTTTTGAACTGATTGGCTGGCTGATAACTTTTGTGAAACGGTATCATCCGCTATTTCTTTACCAAAAAAGAAAGAAACCATGATGGAGATTAATGCGGTTAACCCAATCAAAAAACCGGTGGCAAAAGTTAATTTTTTACTCAACGAAAATCTTTTAAACATATCAGTCTCTGGTTGCGCGGTAAGATTTACCAAATTTGTTCAAGTGCTTAGGCACTTTCGCTCTGGTGATGTCAATTTCAATGTCAGGTATGTTTTTGGTGTCATGATTGACTGTAAATTGTTGCAATGCGGCTCTCGGGTGCCAGACATACAATGTGCCAGCTTCTTGCGGTATTTGGTTTAATTCAAATTCACCATTTTCATTGGCTTTGGTAAACCAGGGTGTGTCTAAAACCAATATATCTGCTTGCATGGAGTGGTGAACGTTACAGTGAACAAATTTGATGCCAGCATCATCAAATACGGTAGTTTTTTCTTCACCTGATGAATAAAGACCCAAATCAAATTCACTCCCTTGGCTGACCGAAAACACATTATGCAAAATCCTGTCTCGGTTGGGAAAAGTAACAGAACTGCCTTTGGTTATGGCCAAAACACTGGGCAAAAACCTTTTGTTTTGGGTCACAATTTGGTGGTTTTGAACAGGCAGTTTCATCTTTGATGTCGAGTCTGATTTGAAATAAATAACCGTTGACTCTTTGTCTATTTCATTGTCTCTGACTGCAGATAAATCAAATGACAATTGCCCTTTGATTGACCGCACTGTTGGTTTGGTTTCAACAGGTTTAGTTTCAACAGGCTTAGTTTCAACAGGTTTGGCTTCAACAGGTTTGGTTTCAACAGGTTTGGTTTCAACAGGTTTGGTTTCAACAGGCTTAGTTTCAACAGGCTTAGTTTCAACAGGCTTAGTTTCAACAGGCTTAGTTTCAACAGGCTTGGTTTCAACAGGTTTGGCTTCAACAGGTTTGGCTTCAACAGGTTTGGCTTCAACAGGGGATGATTTGATGGATTGATTTTGGCTGCAAGCTTGAATCAGTATAAACGTACTGATGATGACAATTTTTTTCATTAAGTTGGTTCTGATTTTAAATGTTCTTTTATCTTAACAAATTTACTCGTCAAGTATAAGCGCTATAAAACAAGGACCTTGTGATTGTTCGGTTAGGTATTAATTATGTCAACGTTGGTACGATTTGCAATACAAAAAGCAGAAACAAGCTTGTTGTGGCTGCGGTTAAAGCATTCAAGAAATGGCGGCGTTTCAAGTCACGCAAATATGAAACTTTGAGTAACTCGTATGATAATTCTTGCTCAGTGTTCATGTCATTCAGTTGTCCAACATAATCAGCCACACTTTCAACTTCGTTCATGTAAAACATGCCCTTAACTAAATCTTTATTTCTCAGAACTGAAGGCGCAAATCGTCGAGTTGGGTAAAGGACGGCTCCAAATAGAATCGCAGGTACAATAATCAAAACCCAAGTAAATAAAGTCGTCCACAGTTGCCATTCAGTAGGTATTTGAGACCAGGTGTTGAACCGGGTTGCCATGCCGATGGTAAAAATAAAACCAATACCAACAATCTGTGCTTTGGTGTCGTAAGTGCGGATGTTGTCTTGGGCTTCTTTCAAAGCCGCATATAAGAACTGGCACTTTTGGTCTTGGGTTAGAGTATTTGCTGTTGTGTTCACTACTGTGAGCCGACTCAAAAAGGGTATTCTATTAGAAGTTTAAATTTGTGGGTATGATTTTTTATACTTAACTTATGATTTAATTACTGATAGTTTTGGTTTTGTTTTAAATCATCATTGGCATGATTTTACGGCTTTCGTTTCAGTTTGTTCATTGGTTTCAAAACATTCATCGAGTAAAGAGCAATAACAAGCCTTGAACCTAATCTCAAAGCGAATGTCATTCAGGGCATGCCAAATGTCATTGTTCTCAGGGTGTTTTTCCAGACGCATAATAAACAATTCGTCCTGAGCAGGGATGATTTTGTTTTCAACAGGGCTGGTGATGAATTGGGGCATGTCTATTTCAGGATTATTTGCCTTGTTTTTAAAATTAAGCGAGGCGCTTTCACAGCAGACATTAAGGATGTCGAACAAGCTGTCATAGCTTTTGCCTTTGTATTGGTATTCGGCAGACTTGATCATGGCAGGTCCTACACCGGCATTGACCAAAGAAAAATTAATTTCTGCTTCATCTTGGCTGTTGGCATTCCCATGTTCATATTGAACCATGGGTAAGGTCATCGCTTTGACTTGTTTGTTGGCCGCATCTGCTTGTAAGTAGGTGGCATAAAAAGAGGCCGCAGAAATCAAAATCGCACATATGGCGATAATGAAATTCAGTTTTTCACCAGTTAAACGTTGAGACGTGTTTTGGGATTTGTTTTTATTATTGCTTTCAGACATCAAAACATTATAAACAGCAAGTGCATGACAATCAATGCACTTGCTGTTGATGGCTGGTGTGACTGATTACCAAGCGGCTTTGAATAAGCGAGCGAAATTATTGCCAATTATTTTATCGACAGAAGCCGAAGACATGCCACGTTTTATCAATTCGTCCGCGATGCCGTGCATCTTATGTGGGCCATTCAGGCCAACGACATAAGGAGGCGGGCCTTCACCTGGCGCGGCCACTCCTGTTCTTTTACGCATGGCATTAATTTCATTCCATTGCTTCATGCTTTCTTCGCCGGTATCAAAGCCTAAAACGGGTGTGTCACTGCCGATGCCTACATGGTCAGTGCCACAGACATTGATGGCATGAAATATGTGGGCCATAAAGGCATCAAGAGATTGTTGTTCTAGATCTGGTGTCAGGTAGCTCATTTCATAGATACCCACTACACCACCTTGATGGGCAACAGCTTTGAGTAGGGCGTCGCTTTTGTTTCTTTGGTGTGGATTGACGCCAAAACAAGCCGTGTGCGTTATACCAACTGGTCTTTGGCTGACTTTCAACACATCAAAAGCGGTTTGTTCATGCGCATGAGATAAATCAACCAAAACATTGTTGGCCTGCATGGCTTTAATGGCTTCTTTACCTAAGTTGGTTAAGCCCAATGGTGGTTCGATAGACATCACGCCAGCACCAAAGGCATTCGAGTTGTTGTAGCCTGGTTGCATGATCCGCACGCCACGGTCAGCGAAATATTTAATGTTATCTAGATCGTCAACCAGCATTGTTGCGGCTTCAAAAGAGTAAATGATGCCAATCTTGTTGCTCTTTTGTGCAGTGAATAAATCATGTGCTGAATTGACATGCATGAAGACATCTGGATTGGCCTCGTAGATGTATTTAAAAGAATCCAGTATGTCTTTGGTTTGTTCAAATGTGCCTTGAGAGCCCCCAATTGACTGTTTGAATGCTGTTAATCCAGTTTGTCGAAGCTGAGCTTTTGATGTCTCATCTAATGGTTCACCAAATGTAGGTGAAATCACCATGTTGCCATTGATGATCATGTTTTGGGCTTTATGTTGCGTTGGGGAAAGGGCTTTTGATGCACAAGCAGATAGACTCAAGCAGCCCAAAGCCGCTGAGCCTACGAGACTGTTTTTGAGTAATTGTCGTCTGTTAATCGTCATGTGGTCTGCTCTTTTAGGTTAGATGTTATAGCTTTAACGAGAGGCACAGCTGATTGGTTATTTATAAAAATAAAAAACCACTTCTAATTAAAGTGGTTTGTGTTTTTGTAGAAATGGATATTTTTTATAAGCTTGAAAAAGTCCAAACCTTATCGGTTCGGCTGACTTGTAAGTCTTGATCGGCTAAAATGTCGTCTAAAGCTTTAAATACATTGGTATTTCTAACTTCTTTTGTAACATATTTACCCGCTAACAAATCTTCGTTTACAAAAGTTTCTTCAACTTCTGTTGCGTCTGCAATTAAGCGAATTACCATTGGCAAAGCGCTTTCATTAAAGTTAAAGCTTACTTTCTGGCCTGAATCTTCATTAACAATGGCTCTTTGGCTGAATACGCTTGCTGTGAATGTAAGCAGCACCATCAATGTGAAGCCGATAACTGTCTTTGTTGTGTTGTTTTGGTGTTTGTTGAGCATAATAAACCTTACGTGTTTTACTGTAAAAAATGACAAGGACATCGGTGACAGTTGCGTCACTAGGCCTTGGTGAAGTGCTTGAGCGTAGTCCAAGCGGGTTTGTTGACAAGCTTCTTTTAAAACTTGTCGATCACAGGCCAGCTCTTGGTCTACGATAAAATATGGCTTTACTATGTGTGTCAAAGGATTGAACCAGAATACACTGCAATAAATTTCAGCCAACATTAAAAACCACAGGTCTCCATTTTTGTGGTGTTGTAGCTCATGTTGAATGATTAATCGCTGTTGTGCATGACTGTAATCTGAGTCAAAGCCAGTCGGTAAATAGATGGTTGGAAAAAGCAATCCGCTGATGCATGGTGTTTTAATGTGTTTTGATTGGGTTATGTTAACTCGGCCTGTCTCAAGCTGCCAAATTTCTGGGTTTAAGTATTGTGCATTGAGCAAGGCATGGTGATTGAAGCGAATCATTCGTACAATTTTTAAAACCGCTGTTATTAAAAAGCCAATCAGCCATACGGCCAATAACCAATCGTATTGTGGATTCAATGTGGCTTGTGGCAAGCCTTGAATCAGCTGTGGTTGAAAGCTTGTGGTGACGCTTAGCCATTGTTCTTCTGCAAGGGTATATTTCAACAAAGAGGGGAGTGCCAATACCATTAAAGGCAGCAGCCACAGGGCATAGCTTATATGTGCTCCCAAATATTTACGCAGTGGTAACCTTAAAAAGAGGATAAGCATCAAGGTGACAGACAGTGTCAAGGTGTTTTGTAAAAGCCAATCACTCATCAGTTTCGCCCTTTTGAATATCTGTTTTTATGTTTTGAATGATATTTTCTATTTCACTTAAATCTTGTTGTGTGATTTTTTTATTCTCAGCAAAGTGGGCCAAGAGGGGAGATAGTTTGCCTTTAAAAAAACGGTCAAGTAATTGATTGGATTCAGTTTCTGCGACTTGATTCTCTTCTGTAATCGGGCTGTAGAAAAATTGCCTGCCATCTTTAACACGGCTGATGTGACCTTTTTTCAGTAACCTGTTAACCAATGTTTTGATTGTGTTGTCATGCCAGTCTGTGTTGTGCTGAACGCGTTCTATTATTTGACCTATGGTCAATGGAGATTGTTTCCACAGTGTGGAGATGACTGTTAACTCTGATTCTGCAATATTCATGAGTATAGTGCTTTTTGGGTGTCTAAAGTTTACAGCTGTAGTCTCTAAGAAGTCAAGTGTAATTTGTTGAATAAAATAATTATGAGTTGAAGTTGATTTAATGGAATCAGCCGCCATATCAGAGGCATTGAAAATAATCAGTTATTCTATGTTCACAGGTATCATCCAATCTTTGGGTACAGTGCAAGCCCGCGAATCTCGCGGGGGGGATTTGCACATGACCATCAAAACTAATTTCAAGAACATGTCAGGCGTTCATCTGGGCGACTCAATCGCCATGGATGGCGTCTGTTTAACAGTGACCAGCTTCAAAGGCGATGAAGTGACCGTTGATGTGTCTGTAGAAACCGTCAATAAAACCACAGTGGGTGATTGGCAAGTGGGTAAGGTTTTGAACCTGGAACCTGCTTTGACTTTACAAGATCAATTGGGTGGTCATTTGGTTTCGGGTCATGTCGATGCGGTGGGCAAATGTTTATCTCGCACGGCAAGCGCCCGTTCTGAAGTGTTTTCCTTTAAAATACCCGCAGAATTAGATAAATTCGTTGCGGTTAAAGGTTCGATCACCATCAATGGCACAAGTTTGACGGTTAATACTGTGGATCAGGGTGTGTTGTCGGTGAATTTGGTGCCACACACTTTGGAACACACCAATTTGGGTGCGTTACAAGCCGGTGATGCGGTGAATGTTGAAATTGACACCGTGGCGCGATACGTTGAAAAGATGTTGGCCTGTCAGTCAAATTAGAATAACTATTAATATACGATTAAAATTTCGAACTGCGTTCGAACCCGCTTCGCTATAGATTACCCGGTCACCAAAAGTAGGGCCTTTAGGGCAGCCGTGTAATGACGATAAAAAAGAGCAAAAAATATGAGCTTACAACTGAACAGCACGCAAGAACTAATTGAAGACATCAAACATGGCAAGATGGTCATTTTGATGGACGATGAGGACCGTGAGAATGAAGGTGATTTGGTTATTGCGGCCAATGCCGTGACACCTGAAGTGATTAACTTCATGACCAAACATGCACGCGGCCTAATATGTTTGACTTTGACCAAAGAAAAATGTGAGCAATTGGGCTTGCCACTGATGGTGACCAATAACACGGCGCAATTGGAAACCAACTTCACCATCTCGATTGATGCCGCCCATGGCATTACTACAGGCATATCTGCCTATGACCGTTATAAAACCATCATTGATGCGGTAAAAGTCAATGCCAAACCAGAAGACATGGCGATGCCTGGACATATTTTTCCATTGATGGCACAACAAGGTGGCGTGTTATCAAGGGCAGGGCACACCGAAGCGGGTTGTGACATTGCTTTGTTATCGGGTCAAACACCAGCTGCTGTGATTGTCGAAATCATGAACGAAGACGGCAGCATGGCGCGCCGTGATGATTTGATGAAGATAGCACAAAAGCATGATTTAAAAATTGGTACGATTGCCGATTTGATTGAATACCGCATGATGACGGAGACTACCGTTGAGGTCATCAGTGAGTTTGAATTCAGCACCCAATGGGGCGACTTTCAAGTCAAAAAATTCCAAGACCACATCAATGACACCGAACATTTGGCTTTTTATCGCGGTGAGTTCAATCCAGAAAAACCTGTGCCGGTTCGTGTCCAATACGGCCACTTCTTCCGTGAATTGCGCGGTGTGGATTCCTCTGATGACTACTGGACGACACAACGCGCCTTGAAAACCATAGCCGATAAAGGAGAAGGCGTGGTGGTTATTTTGAATTCCAATGAATCGGTGTCTATTGATATCGATGAAATGGGCAAATCAAAATCCAAAGACAATAATTTTGCCTACCACAATGTGGGCGTCGGTTCACAAATCCTGCGTGCCATGAATGTGGGTAAGATGCAATTAATGAGCCCGGAAGTGCGATATCCTGCGCTGTCTGGTTTCGGTTTAGAAATTTCCCAATATATTCAATACGAACACTAAAAATATGAAAAATACCAACGAACATCATGTTGCCATCATAACGGCCCCTTTTTACAAAGAAATCAATGACGGCTTGTTCCAAGGTGCCATCGAAGCATTAGAAGCTGCTGGTGTTGACTACGAACGATTCGACGTGCCAGGTGCTTTGGAAGTGCCATTGGCTTGTCAAATGGTCGCAGAATCTGGCAGTTTTAATGCAGTGATTGCCTTGGGTTGTGTGATTCGAGGTGAGACCGCACATTTTGATCATGTATGTGAACAAAGTGCGCGTGGCATCATGGACGTTTCATTGAATTATGGCATGCCGATTGGTAATGGCATCATCACAGTAGAAAATGGTGATCAAGCGAAAGCAAGATCGGCTACATCGGGTGAATTCGGTAAGGAAAATAAAGGTAAGGAGGCTGCAGAAGCTGCTTTGGCTTTACTGAAACTTGAAGAAACTTTGTTGCTAGACATTGAGGGCGCAACAGAAGGTGATGAAGACTGATGAGCACGCAATTCATCACTGAAGCCAAGTTGCCCACTGAATACGCAGATTTTCAGGTGCATGTGTTTGAGCACAATGGTCAAGAACATTTGGCCATGGTGAAATATCCAGTTACTGATGAAAAAAATCATGGTGAACTGGATTTAGACCAACCCATGTTGACCCGTGTGCATTCTGAATGTTTGACCGGTGATGGTTTGTTCAGTTTGCGCTGTGATTGTGGTCCACAATTGGCTTTCGCTATGAAAGCGATAGGTGAGGCCGAGCAGGGTTTGTTGATCTACCTGCGACAAGAAGGTCGTGGTATTGGTTTGACTGAAAAAATCAAAGCTTATCAATTGCAAGACCAAGGCGTCGATACATTCGATGCCAATGTTACTTTAGGTCACGCACCAGACAACCGCAGCTATGCCATGCTGGGAGATGTGTTTAAACATTTTGGTATTAAAACCATTAACTTGATGACCAACAATCCTGAAAAAATTGCCGCCATTGAAGAAGCGGGTGTGACGGTAAATGAGCGCATCGCAGTCAAAGTCGGCCACAATCCGCACAACCAAGCTTACCTACAAACCAAGCTGGATAAGTTTAAGCATTTGTGAGACATGATTCTATAATCTATTGCTATAAACCTCAATTCACTGGACAGGCAGCTACTTAAAGTGTAGAGAAACATCCATGCTTTTATGCAGCACACGAATGATGAAAATATGGTGTTGTTGGGTTTCGTAGTAAATGATGTGTTGTCCACTTGGCTGTTTTCTGAGGCCATGACTGACTTCATTACATGGATGCCCAGCTTTTGGGTTTTCAGCTATCCAGTGAAATGACTCGTCAATTTCTTTGAGGTAAAGTCGCCTTTGTTGTGCTCCCCAAGTTTTTTGGGTATAGCTCGCTATGCTTTTTAAGTCGGAACGAGCTGACCCAGATAGTATGAATTGACTCATGAACCTAATTCTGAATCCAGTTCTTTCATCAAGCCATCATAGCTGTATTCTGCTGTACCACTGGCCTTGCCTTCTTGGATTAAAAAACGCAAAGTCTCCATCTTCTTTTCTTCATCTTCGAGTTTTCGTAAACCGGCTCTGATGACTTCACTGGCTGAACCATAACGGCCTTCGGAGATTTGTTGAGCAATGAATTCATCAAAATGTTCGCCTAAACTGACACTGGTGTTTCTTCCCATAATGAAATTAGAATATTGATTAATACCATATTTTGGTATTTGAATTGAATGTTGTCAATTAAAACTGAATGTTTGCTAAGTTAGATTATAATAAGTCTATGGGAGAAGTCAGAGCTGAAAACAAAATTATAAAATCATTATGGGTGGGCGCTCGTTTTGTGATGACTCATGTTTTTGCTGCCTGTTGCTACATTTGTATTTGCTGTGGTTCAATTTTTTAATCGTAAAACGAAAACTTAATTCGAAGAGGCTCAATAATTATTGTTCAAAAGGGTGGCAGTAAAGTAACTTATTCTGCCACCTTAATGGTATTTACTTATTAAATCACCCCGCATTTTGAGGGCTGATCATGGTTTGTACTTCTGTGATGTTGTTGGCTGGGAAGCCTGAAATTTCTGCGTGTTTTTCGATAAAACTTTTGTCCTCGGCCAGATATACACAGAAAGTTTTATTGGCTGTAACGAATGATTCTATCCATTGGACTTGTGGCCCCACTTGATTCAAGGCATCACAAGACTGTGCTGATGCCGCATTCAATGCGGCTTGGTCGAATGTGCCTATGTTTGGAATGTTTCTTTCTATGATGAATTTTTTCATGCAGTACTCCTTGGTTGTTTGTTTTGAGAAAGTCATGCCAGTATAAAAGCTGTCTGTATCGCTCATCCAGTGTAAAAGATTTACTCACGGGTACAGAAACAGTACTGGATTCGTGGTTTTTCGGGTGTTAGCATGGTTAGGGTTATTATGGTGCGGGGTAATTAATTGGATAAAGTTAAATACATCAGTTATGGACAGTATTGTCCTTTGGCAATGGCAAGCGAGATTTTATGTAACCGTTGGACTGTCTTGGTTTTACGTGAACTGTTGTTTGGTTCCAATACATTCAATGACATCAGTCGTGGCGTACCAAGAATGTCCCGAACTTTGTTGTCCAAGCGTTTGAAAGAACTGGTTTATATTGGTGTTATTGTTAAAAAGACCAACCTCAAAGGCAATCAGATCACTTACAAGTTAACCGATGCAGGACAAGCGCTGGAACCTGTGATCATTGGTATGGCAGGGTGGGGACAAAAGTGGTTACAAACCACGCCGTCCTTGGATGATTTGGATCCACGTTTTTTGATGTGGGATATCATGAGAAATGCCAAAAGCATAGCCATTCTTCCTAATCCTTTTATTGCTCATATTCACTTAACAGACATTGATGATGGCTTGGCTGATTATTGGCTGGTGTTTGAAGATGACAGTGTGGACTTGTGTAATAAGGACAATGATTATGAAGTCGATGTCCAAATCATAGCCAACTCAAAAGACCTGACTGAAGTTTGGATGGGCTGGCATGATTTTGATGATGCCATTAAACAAAATAGGTTGAAAATTTTTGGTGATGAAAAATACACTTCGGTTGCTCAAGAGTGGCTTGGGCAAAGCATATTGTCTGGGATTAAAAAGCAGCCAGAGAACAAAAGACTGAATTATTAACCCCAGTTTGTGCCAATTTGAGCACTCAAGCTAGGATTATAAACAGCAGTGAGCTTACTTGGTCTGGGTACACACTGTTTTACTGTAACTTGAAAAAAATGACTTTCGATATGCCCTTAAGCGGTAGCAATATTTTGTATTTGAGGACAAGCCGTCGTCACCGTCTGTACGCCAACCAGTGCCTTTTACATTTGAGTGAATCCGTTCTTCAACATTGAATACATGTTGCCAGTTGTAGTTGATACCACCGCGATCATTTTGTGGTCTACCTCTTTCTACTGATACACCATATTCATTGTTGGCGTTGTCCATCCAAATGATGCTGAGTTGATTGTTTGTGACATCATATAAAGTGACTTGTGAAGGTGCTTTTATTTGTGTGATTGCAGGCGCTTTGGTACCTCTTTCAGTGTTTTTCTTAATGCGGCTTTTTTTTCGGTGGTCAACTTGAGTCCTGTTGTTGGGTACAATTATTTGTTCTGTTTCAGTACCCTTAGAGCGCCTGTGACTTTTTTTGTTGCTTGTTTGAGCGTATCTGTGATCGTTACCCTGGGTGTTTGCGGTGCGCTTTGTGCTTGTGGTGTGCTTTGAGGTTGTTTTGGGTTTGGGGTGAGCGCCTTTAACCTCGGTTTTTTTTCCAAATATCGCATCGGCTTCATCAAATTGTAATTCTTGGCGTGTACTGATAAGTGCACGACCGCTTGGGGCTTTGGATTCACAGACTGACGAAGTTTCAGTGCCGGCTATAGGACCTGAACCTCCAGATTTACACACCACTTGTTTACACGAATAGCAGCTGTATTCTTGTCCGTCTATGGTTTTGTCAAAGCGGTCATTTTCTGTGCATGTTTTGGCCACGCCGGTACAAGCTGCAGGTTTTGCCGCTTGTAGCATTGGTGACATGATGATAAACAGTATGGTCAATATGTTTATTTTCATTGTGTACTCCTGACTGAATTTATAAGCTGTAAATGTGACTGGAAACGGTGCCTTCATGGTGGCCTAAGCTGAATGAGCCTAATGTCATGGACAGTGCATCTAAGCTGTATGGCCCCAGTGTTTTACTCAGTTTCTTAATGCCTAAATCCACTTTGATTTTTGCTCTGGCTACAGGAAGCAGTTCTAAATCAAAACCATAACTGGGCGAATTGATGTTGAAGGCTGAATTTTTGTTGTTGTCATTAATCACATTAAATTTTTGGGTGTTCTTGTCTTCGAACAAAAACGAGTGATTCGCTTGGTTTTCTATCAGTGTGTTGTTGTACCCATATGCATTAAACCGAATTCGACCGTTGGTCAGGTTAGACTGGATGCCGACATCGACTTGAACATTCCCAGCGCCCACTTCTAAATACAAACCTGTGGCTTTGCCATCCAGCCACAGTGTGGCGAGTTTGGCCCTGTCATCACCTATGATTGGATCAATGTCGCGGCTTTTACTGAAGTCAATATTAGGGCATTCACGGTTGATGTCATCTCCTGGTATGGAGGCTTTGAATTTACAGCCGGCTTTAAACTCAAGGACAAATTCTTTGCCGTTGAAGTATTTTGTTTGGTGTAAATTAACCGCAGGGTAGGCGGGTGATCCATCACTTTTAACATTGACTGGCTCAACTGATATGCTTACTTCTGCATGGGTGACTTTAGGGCCTGAGTTATCACTGATGTTTTCACCAGCTGCAACTTGAGGTGCATTTGCTGCACTTTGGCGATGGTCTCGTGCTTTAATTGCGTTATTGGTTTTTGCAATATTGACTCTTGTGTTAAGTTTTCTCTGCGAATTCGACTTGTTTTTGGCCAGTCTTGGGTCAGTGCCCCTTCGACTTTTGACCGTTGTGTTCCTTCTTGGACTTTTGCTTGTTCTTGCTGGAGCAGTTTTCACAACCAAACCATCTGAGTGTGATTGGGGCTTTCTGTTGTTGATGGCTTTTGACTCTACTGACACGGAAAAAGGAAAGCGCAAGCCAAATCCGGCACTGATACCATATTCAAAGCGAACAAAATACCGGTCTGTGAAGATGGTTGATGGTGCCAATGTGATTTCTATGGTGTCGGTAATTTCTCTGCCTACGGTAAAACCCGTTAAAAAATAATTTGTAGGGAACACTTTGTTACCGCCGGAGTTATGTATTGGGCTTTGTGGCACAGTACTAAACTGCTGGGTTGCCAATACAGAGGCGTGACTGGTCTCATTAAAATTCGATGTTTTGAGTTTTTGTTGGGTATTCCATAGGTTGCTTGTGGGAACTTGATTGTAAACTTCTGTGGGCAAAACGCTCACTAAAGAGATTTCGCGTTCATCACTGTTTAATAATGCATCTAACAATTGCTCATCATTCATGGCTCGCAATTGTCCAACTGTGATGTTGTTTTTAAATAAGGTTGATGGCTTTGCTTTTGTCAATTTTTGCCGCAAATTTTTAAGGTAAGTATGGGTGCCGCTTGGCAGTTGCTCATTGCCATTGACAAAACACAACTCATTCACAGAAACAGGAATATCAGCTTGTTTACAAACGCCTGGTTTAAGAGAAACTTTCATCGTTCTTTCTACTATCAAGCGATCTTGTAATTGCAACACGTTTTCTGAATAGGTCGGTCTGGCACGTAAGTACTGATTGACAGTGTTTTGATTCAGTAAAGGTTTGAATTTTTCATTTTGATCCAGCCGAGTTAAATCGGTGTACTTTTTAAACTGTAGGTCAACGCCATTGTGTAATTTGATGGTGTCCAGTCCTTTGGCTGAAATCAGGCTGCTGGCAAACTTTTGTTGAAACAGTGGTGATCGCTCAGCTTCATTTAAATTTTCTTTGATGCTGAGTTCAGCATGTGAAATGATTGGGCAAGCCATTGCCATCAGTGTGATTATATATTTCATGACTACTCCTGTTTTGTTTTTGAATGGTTATTAGCTTAGTAATCTAAGTGTTAAAAAACATGAAGATTGGCTAATGATTGTGTAGCGATTTGATTGTTAATTTGTCAGCTGTAAAATTTGTGCTTTTGGAATGCAAACCAGCATTTGTTACAGGCGGGTTTGCATTCTATTTTTTCTGTTGATTAATTTTTAGCTTCTAAAATTAAGTTGAACGGTGTTTCTGCTGCTTTTTCACAGTGAGCAAAGCCACCGGTTTTGATCGTCTCAGTTAATCGCGACAAACCAGCTTGCGCACCCAAAGCCAGACCCACCTCTTGATTCTTAGAGCAGGGTACGCACAACTGGGTTGAAAAGGCATAAAAAGCACGACCTACTGGGTTGAGGTTGTCCTTAACAGAGTCATTGGCAAAAGGCTCTACTATCATGCAAGATCCATCGGGCTTTAACGCTTTTTTTGCGTGTGCACATGCGCCCACTGGGTCACCCATGTCGTGTAAACAGTCAAAGAATGTGATGAAGTCAAAATCCTTGTCGGCATAGTCTTTGGCTGTGGCGACTTTAAATGCTATGTTTTTTAAACCAGCTTCATCAGCTCGGGCTTGTGCCTGGTCTATTGACTCTTGGTGAAAGTCGATGCCGATGAAGTGCGATTTGGGAAAGGCTTTGGCCATGATGACAGTTGATGCTGCGTGACCACAACCTATGTCAGCTACCTTGGCACCTTTGCTTAACTTTTCTGTCACGCCATCCAATGCAGGAATCCAGCTGTTAACCAAGTTGCCTGAATAAGAAGGGCTGAAAAATTTCTCGGTACCACAAAACAAACATGTGTGGTGATCGCCCCAAGAGATGCCTTCACCCGTTTTAAAAGCTTCAAGCATTTTGGGTTCATCGTGATACAAAGAAGTGATGGCATAAAATGCACCTGTCATGAACACAGGGCTGGATGAGTCACCAAATACAGCGGCTTGTTCTGGCGTCATGAAAAATTGATGATTGGTTTCATCATATTCAACATAGCCCGATGCGGCTTGCGCTGCCAGCCATTCTTGCACATACCTCAAAGCGGTGTGGGTTTTTTCGGCCAGCTCATTGGCACTTAAGGCATCAGATTCGGCCAGGGTTTTATACAAGCCCAGTTTATCTCCTATCGTAACCAAAGGGCCATTGGCGGCTGCGCCCATTTCAACAACTACTTGATCAAGCAGTTGATTTAATTTACTTTCATTGATGTCCATGATTTCCTCTTTTGTTCTGATAAAACTTAAGAAAATTATGGTGGAGACTCAGTTTTGATACATGAAGATTATGTATTTTTTTGGTAATGATTGTAAAAAATGTGCGGATAAAACAGTGAAAACTATAGCTTTGGAAAGTGTTTTTTTCGAAATGCCAAATGTTTTATTTTTGCGTTTTGAATCACCGCTTTAAATTCAGGAGATGCTTTAAAAGCTTCAAAGTATTTATTCGAAGCCATCACCCTGTAATTAAAATACCCTGCATTTATGGCAGCCTGAAGCATGTCTATGCTTTTGTCTTTTTCACCTAATAAGCCGTAATAGGCAGCGGTGTAATAGATGGTTTCTCCATCTGAAACATCGGTATTGGTTAACGATGCTATGGCTTCTAATCCAGGTGCAAAATCATTGAGTAGGTATGATTTATGGATGATGGCCACTTTAGCCCATAAGTTTTGAGGGTGTTTTTTGATAATAAAGTCATACAATGCCAAAGCTTTTTCTGTATTGCCTAAGTTCATGTGCATCAAAGCTTGCCAACCGTATGTAAATGGGCTGGGTTGGTAAAGCGCAGTCATGTCGAGCGCTTTCTGGTATTGCCTCATGGCTGAATAGGTGCCAATTAAAGACCTGAATTTGATGTTATGTGGATCAATAGCAACGGCGCCTTCCATTTCTTCTATCGCTTCATCTAGCATGCCTGCATACCTATAGATGTAACCTAAAGTGAATTTTGTATTGGCATTGTTTGGGTTGAGTTGGTGCATATCTTGAGCCAATTCAATGGCTTCATCTATGCGGTTGCTTTCGGTGTAAAACATAGATAAGTAGGCCATGGCATCCAATGAATCCTTGTTAAGAGACAAGGCCTTTAAATAATATTGCTCTGTGTTTATTGATGTATCGCTTTCAATCAATCCAAATTGTGCCAAACGACGGGTTCTGTTACCCAATTGTATGTATGTGGGCGCATATTGGTCATCCAGTAAGAGAGATTGTTTGAGCATATCTACTGCCAATCTGTGTCCATCCGTGGTGTAAGGGTAGGCGATACTTCTTAAATAATATTCATAAGCCAGTGGGCTCTGTGGAATGTTTTGTTGAATTTTACTGAGCTTATGCGTAGGGAATTTCATTTTCAATCCGGCAATCACTTGCTTGACCAGCATATCTTGTACTTTGAAAGTATTTTGGTGAGGCGTATGAATGGGCTTCCCTCGCCAAATTATTTTTTGTTTTTGGGTGTGAACCAGTTCAGCAGAAATCCTGATGTTATTTCCATTAATCATATAGTGGCCGCTGAGTATGTAGTCAACACCAAGCGTTTCACCGACTGAGATGGGGTCATAGTTGATGGTGGCATATTTTCGAACTGAACTGCTAGGGCGGACAGAAATTTGTTCTAAATAATTCATTTCCCCAATGATTTGGTCTGCCAAGGCGAAGCCATAGTAGTTAGAGTCGGCATTTGGGCTGCTGTTGAAAAAAGGCAGTACTGCAATGCTTTTGATGCTTTCTTTTTGATGTGATTCTTGTGTAAATGACGGTTGTTTCAATAAATAACCAGCCAAAACAGTGAATGCCACAATCAATAGGGTCATCACCCATGTTTTTGCGTTTGAATTTGTATATGTGTCTGGGGTTAATGGTTTGGAAGTTGATTGGTTTGGTTTCTTTGAGCGACATTCTTGTGTGACCTCAGCGATAAACTGATAACCCCTTGAATGAATTGTTTTTATTACTTTTTGATTTTGACCATCATCACCTAAAATTTTACGGGCTGACTTGATGCTGTTAGTGATAGAAGTATCGGAGACAATGCGGTCATTCCAAACATATTTTAACAACGTATCTCTGCTGACAATACATTCTCTGTTTTCCAATAAGTACACAATAAGATTGAATACCTGGGGTTCAACATGTTGTTGTTCATTGTTTGTTTTTATGGTGAATTTTTCAGTGTCCAATTCTATGTGATTGAATTGATAAATCATTTCCGTTCTCTTGAAAGTCCTTTTGTTATTTTAGTCCAAATAAATAAGGTGGTGGAAACTTCTTTAGCAGAAACAGGTATGCAAGTGATTGATAACAGCTGATTATGTTGGTTCTATTTTACTCAAAGAGTCAAGAATCAATGTTCAATAGACACAAAAACAATGTGCAAATAGATTTGGCGTTGAGGTTTATTCGTGGATTCCACACTCACGCTTGAGGCCAAAGAACCTGAGTTGTTCAACTTGATCCACCTGATGAATGGATTGTGTGCTGTGGGTGTCACCGATAGATAAATAGCCTTTTTTCCATAACGGATGGTAGGGCAGGTCATGCTGTTTCAAATACAAAAACACATCGCGGTCAGACCAATCAAGAATGGGGTGTACCTTGTAGCGCCCGTTTTTAAATTCAACAAAGTCTTTTTTGGCGCGCGTGTCACTTTGGTTTCGGCGGATGCCACTGAACCATGTGGCGATACCCAGGTCGGTTAAAGCTTGTTCCAGTGGGGCTGTTTTTCGCAGCTGATTGTACTGCTCTATACCTTCAAGACCGGCATTCCACAGTTGCCCATGACGTGCTTCAAACCATGCAGTAGACGTTGGGTTTTGAATCACTTTTAAATTAAGATTCAAGCGCTCAGAGAGGGCATCAATAAATTGATACGTTTCAGGAAATAAATACCCGGTATCAATCACAATTACAGGAATGTCTGGCATCACTTGGGTGGCCAAATGCAAACACACGGCAGATTGGACGCCAAAACTGGATGTCAATGCAAATCCAGCAGGCAATTGTGATAAGCCGTATGCGATGCGTTCTTGAGCGTCCATCGTGGCTAATTCTGGGTTTAATTTATTTGTTAAACTGTTCATCGGATGTGTTTTGTTTATGACTGCCATAGTGATGCCATTGTTTTTGTTTTTGATGTCACCATCAATTTTGAATGTGAACCTCTATACCGTGAGTCACGGCCTTAACGTGGCCTTGGCGAATGACAAAATCACCAAAAGCCTCGCCTGTGTTGCCCGCTTTGGCATAGTCACCAATCAAAGCATCTAAATGGCTCAAAATGTCACTTTCTGTGATGTTTTCACGGAACAACTGATTCAAGCGGTTGCCGTTGGGTTGACCGCCAAGGTACATGTTATAGCGGCCTGGCGCTTTACCGACAAAGCCGACTTCAGATACAAAAGGCCTGGCACAACCATTAGGACAGCCAGTCATGCGTATGCTGATGGGTTTACCGGCAATGCCATGTTTGCTTTGTATTTTTTCGACTTCAGTAATGAAATCAGGTAAGTAGCGTTCTGCTTCTGCCATCGCCAAAGAGCAGGTTGGTAAAGCCACACAGGCCATGGCCAATTGTCTGGTTGCTGAAGGTTTGCCGTTGATTTGGTGTTGATTCAACAAATCATCAATCAAAGCTTTATCACTTTCAGCCACTTGTGCAATGGTCAAGTTTTGGTTGGGTGTGATGCGAAATTCACCTTGATAAGCTTGGGCAATGCTTTTTAAGGCGCTGCGAATTTGGGTCTGCTCATTATCAATCACGCGGCCGTTGCTGATGAACAGCGTGTGGTTCCAAGAACCGTCATGGTTTTGATGCCAGCCAAATCGATCACCATGGCTGGTCAGTTCAAAAGGTTTGGCCTCTTGTAGTGCGTAACCCAAACGGTCTGCCAATTGTTGTTGTAACCATTCGACACCGTGGTCATCAACGGTATACTTGAATCTGGCATGTTTGCGGTTGGTTCTGCAGCCATGGTCACGTTGTGTTTTGACCACCGCTTCAGCAACTGCTACCGCTTGCTCAGGTAAACAAAAACCGACCACATGCGCCAGTAATGGGAACGTTTTTGGGTCACCATGGGTGGTGCCCATTCCGCCGCCACAGGTGACGTTGTATCCGACCAGCTGGTCATTTTCTGTTATCGCTATAAAACCCAAATCATGAGCCAACACATCTACATCGTTACTTGGGGGGATGACGACGGCTATTTTAAACTTGCGAGGTAAGTAAGTTTTTCCATAGACTGGTTCATGATCTGGGTTACTGCTGGGTGATTCAGTGACTTTTTCACCATCCAACCAAATCTCGTGATAAGCACGGGTTTGTGGCAAAAGGTGTTCACTGATGGCGACTGAATCTTTAAACACTTGTTGGTGCACGGCGGAAACCTCTGGGCTGGCAGAGCACATGATGTTGCGATTCACATCACCACAAGCGGCCAAAGTGTCTAATAAGGTTTGATTGATAGCAGCAATCGTTGGTTTCAACTTTGTTTTAATCACACCGTGAAACTGAAAGGCTTGCCGAGTGGTCAGCCGGATGGTTTGATTCGCATAAGTGTCTGCCATCTCATCAATCGCCAGCCACTGTTCGGTGCTACAAATTCCGCCAGGCACGCGGGCACGAATCATGAAGCTGTAGGAGGGTTCCAGTTTTTGTTTTTGGCGCTGCTTGGCTGAATCGCGGTCATACTGTTGGTAAGTGCCGTGAAATTTCGTTAATTGGGTGTCATCTTCGGCGATTGAGCCGGTAATGGGGTCGTTTAAACTTTCAACAATGGTGCCGCGCAAATAGTTGCTGTTGATTTTAATGTGTTCAACCGCATCCAATCGCTCATTTTTAGTTTCATTAGTCATGTCAGTACACGTCCTTCAAGTATTGTTTGTTGCGTTTCAGCTCTTTCAGTTTGTTGGTTGCAGCTGCGGTATCTAAACCACCGTGTTCGCTGATGATTTGTATCAATGTGTTTTCCACGTCTTTGGCCATCCGGTTGGCGTCGCCACACACATAAATGGCCGCACCGTTTTCAATCCATTGCCAAATGTCAGCACTGTTTTCTGACAGTCGGTCTTGGACATAGATTTTTTCAGATTGATCGCGTGACCAAGCCAAATCGATGCGATTCAGCAAGCCTTGTTTTTTGAACCGTTGCCATTCTGTTTGGTAAAGAAAGTCTGAGTCAAAATGCGGGTTGCCAAAAAACAGCCAGTTTTTACCAGTGGCGTCTTGCTCTTGTCGTTCTTGAATAAATGCACGAAATGGTGCGATGCCCGTACCGGGACCAATCATGATGATGTCGGTACTGTTGTTTGTGGGCAGTTTAAAGTGCTTGTTTTGATCAATGTAAATAGAAACTTCATCCCCTTCTTCAAGCCGGTCACACAATAAACCGCTGGCCAAACCATTGTGGTTGGCGGAGTGATCTAAGCCAACAGTTAAATGTATTTCATCTGGAAATGCAGTGCCTGATGATGCAATTGAATACAGCCGAGGTGTTAAGCCGCGCAATTGATCGACCAATTCTTGTGCCGGTAATTGAGCCAATTCAGGGTGTATTTGTATTAAATCAATCAGCTGCTTATCGGCAACAAAACGGGTAAATTTTTCATGGTCTGAACCAATTGCCTGTAAACCTTCATCTTTTAAATGTGTGGCGGCGAATTGGATGAACGGCTTGCTGATTTGAGTAATTTCTAATTGTTTGGTCAATGCCTCTTTCAAGCTGATGTTTTTGTCTTTTACTTGAACTTGTTCGGCTTCAGTTGCCACCAATAACTCAATGATGCCATCGACTAAATGTTCATCATTGTGAGCGATGATTCCGACGCTGTCACCGGCTTGGTAATTGATGGCATTTTCATCAATGGCCAACTCAATGTGGTAAACATACTTGTCTGAATCATCGGCCGTGATTTTTTGTGTTTGTAATACTTCTGCCACATAAGGCTTATTTCGGTTGTAACTGGATACAAGATTGGGTGACTGATTCAGTGTTGATGCTGTCGGCAGGGCAGTGATGTTACTGCTGAGGGTGTCTTTAACCTTCGGCAATAAATCCTGATGCCATCGGCTTGCATCTTCATTGAAATCAACATCACAGTCGATCCGCGGGCTGATGCTTTGTGCACCTAAGCTTGACAAGCGTTCATCGATTTCTTTACCGGTATGGCAAAATAACTCATAACTTGAATCTCCCAATGCCAATAGGCTGTAATGTAAATGTTTTAATTCAGGTGCTCGTTTTGAAAACAATTGCTCATAAAATATCTCGGCATCATCTGGGGCTTCGCCCTCACCATGTGTACTGATGATCAATGCCACATGGCTTTTTTTCTTCAGGTCTTTGGCTGTGACATCTGCCAAAGACAGCAGCTCCGCAGCAATTCCTTGAGATTGACAATCTTGATATAAGGCTTCTGCCAAGGTTTCACTGTTACCTGTTTGGCTGCCGAATAAAATACTTAACTTTTCTTTTGGGTGGACCAGTTGTACTGGCGTGCTTGCTGGATTGGCTTCTGTGCTATTTTGAGCAGCAGCTGCCAAATATCCAGATAGCCAAAGCTTTTGTTGGCTGTTCAATTGACCAATGATTTGCGTGACTTGTTGCAAATCTAAAGCGCCATTTTGTTGCAATAATGCCATGTTTTCTAAACTCACGTTGGATTCGAATGATGAATTAAGTGGAAGTTTAGATGGCTAAACTAATTATGTGAACTGACTAGAAAGCATACCTTTATGCAGAAATAACATAAGCGATGTAAAAACGTACTTTATAAGCATAACCTTGATGAATCACGTCGCTAAAAGGTATTGAAATGTTTTCTGAATGACAGCAATCACAGGTTAAGCCGAAAGATGAGCTTTATTTGGTTTTGGTTCTGTAGAAGCGGCTGTTGGTTGCTGTTGAAATTTTGACTTTTGGCAACGGTTTGTTTAATGTCGAATCAAGTGAGTGGTCTGCAGTCTGAACCCTTTCACAAACCGGGTCATCAACTTGGGTCAGTGAAAATTCAGTTTGGTATTCTGTTCTTTTGAATTCCAATTCTAACTGGTAAGGTTTTTTCTTCTTCATGGTAATGATTTGATCAGACAGGTGCATGATACTTTATGCCGTGTTCATGTCCAAATGGTTTTTGGATGAATGTTACCTTGTTCAACTCAATAGCCAGAGAAAAATTGGAATGACATTTAATGGTTTCTTTTGAAAGCAGGGGGTGTTTAAATTACTGGTATTACTTAATTAAGGAATGTTATGAGCTTTGATTTGTTTGTTTTGCTAGATAAAACAAGTGCTGAAACGCAGCACAAATGGATAAAAAAATTAAAGCAGTCCGGAATAGAGGCTCAATTTCCAAAAGGTTTTGTTATTGGAAAAGAGGCGGCCTGCGACACCGTTGTTCAATGTCGGTTGACACCACCACTGGTGAGCAAAACCACAGAGTTTGAAGCTTATGAGTTTAATTTTGATTTCAGTGAATTAAATGATGAATTACGACAAGAACTCAGTGACTCAACAGAGGATGAGTCTATTCAACAGTTGGTTCAGTCAATGACTTCTGAATTACAGTTATACAGCCAAGCAGGCAGAAGCGATCATGCTTTGATTATTCAATGTTTTGCTGCGGCCTGTTTGGCTGACGCGGCGGATGGTTTGTTGTTAGATCCACAAGAGTTTGGTTTGGTTAAAGGCAGTCAAGCTTATGCTGTTGCTCAAACTCATTGTCAGTATGAGATAAGTCAGGGGTTTAAAGCGGAGCTTGAAGCAGGTCAACAGAAAACCGACGCTGAACCTTGTGATGCGGCTAAAAAGATTGTAAACAAACAGCAGGATTCAAAAAAAGAAAGGAAGAAAGAAGGAAAAAAAGGTGTTTCTGTGATTCTGCTTATTTTGCTTTTTATAGCCCTTCGAAACTTTTTTATGAATTGATAAGCAGTAAATGTGAAATATGCGAGAATGAAAAACAATTTTTGAAATCATTTTCAGTTGATTTTCATAGTTAGCCATTTTGTGAATTTAATTCTTGATTCAGTGCTAAATAATAATCATTTGATAGCAATCACGCGATGCTAATTTAGTACAATCACCTCGAGATTGTGTGTAAATAATATTCGGTTTATAATTTTTATATTAGTCAGATGTTAGTTATTTTGGCAAGCCTATTAATGAAAAATATGTGTGTCCTTGTCATTTCCTTGTTATTGCTTTTAAGTTATGACTAAAACTTGCCAGTCAATGTGTGTTGTTGTAATTAATGGCTCTTTATGGTGCTATTAAGTTTCTTTTAAATATTTAATGACACCTTTTGGTATTATTAAAAATTAATGTATAATGCATGGTATGAGTGAAAGAACTGCGTACTTGATCGATTTGTTGGCTTCTCGGTTGAAAGACTTGAGGTTAAAGCAAAACATCACACAACAAGAATTGGCGGACATGAGTGGTTTGTCTGTTAAAGCCATTAAGGGTGCCGAAAAAGGTGAGTGCCATTTAAAAACTTTTGTGGCTATTTTGATTCCTCTGGGCGCTGATGATTTGCTTGAAAACCTATTTCCTGAACCACTACCATCTCCTGTTCAAATGACCAAGCACGGCAGTAAAAAAATGCGGGCGAGAAAAAAAGGGGAGCCTGATAGTAGCGATGAGAGCCCAGACTGGTGATTGATTATTGCAAGATTAGCTACCTGGGACAGCATGTCGCTTCGCTGGGTTATGATGATGAAAAGCTCTATGGCTTTTTAGAGTACACCCCTGAATTTGTGGGCCAGGGTGTTGAGTTGGCCCCGATAACTATGCCGGTTAAAGCGGGTGAAATCTACAGTTTCAGACACATCAATCCCAAAACGTTCTTTGGTTTGCCTGGCATGGTGGCTGATTCTTTACCTGATCGATTCGGTAACTCCATATTGAATCAGTGGATGATCAGGATGGGACGGACCAAAGCCATAACCCCACTGGAACGCTTACAGTATACAGGCACCCGAGGAATGGGGGCTTTGGAATACAGGCCACAAATTGAATCCAGTGTGTTGACTGAGAAGCACCAGATTGAAATTGATGAATTGCGTCAATTGGCACAAGATGTGGTGCACAGCAGAAGCGATGTTAATGTCAGTGTGGGCAGCAACCCTGATGCGCTTAAGCCATTGATAGCCGTAGGCACAAGTGCTGGTGGTGCCAGACCCAAAGCCGTATTGGGCTTCAATTCTGATTTTTCACAGGCCGTCAGTGGTCAAGTTGATTTGCCCAAAGGCTTTGAACATTATTTAATGAAGTTCGATGGAGTGACCGAGACCAACCAGAACGAAGAAACCTTTGGTGATCCACAAGGTTATGGTGTTTGCGAATATGTGTACTATCTGATGGCGCAACAATGCGGTATCGATATGATGCCTTGTCACTTGTTAGAAGAGGGCAGTCGACGTCACTTTTTAACCAAACGATTTGACCGCGTGGGTAATCAAAAAATTCACGTCCAAACACTTACGGCCATCGCCCATGTTGATTACCAAACACCGGGTTCTTTTTCTTATGAAGAACTCTTCCAAGTCGCCAGGCAATTAAAACTGCCCAAAGCCGACGCGCTACAAATTTACAAACGCATGTGCTTTAACATCATGGCCATGAACAATGATGACCACTCAAAAAACTTCGCTTTCATGCTCAAAGACGGTCGTTGGCGACTTTCTCCGGCATACGATGTGGCTTATTGTTACGCGCCGAATAACCCTTGGGTTAATCAGCATTGGATGAGCGCGGCGGGTAAAAGAAAAGGTCACACAAAAGCAGATTTACTCCAGGTGGCCAAAAACAGTTTCAAAACGGTTGATCAGAAAGTATTCACTCAAATCATTGATGAAGTGGCAGAGGCCATTTCTGAATTCAAAAACTTGGCCACAACACATAACATGCCAAAATCACTGGCTGAAGAGGTACAAAAGCACCTGTGGTGATGAAATGGGTTCACGCCAGTCTTTAATTTATTGTCCTGCGAAATTTTCAGTCAATACCCTAAAGGCTCAGTTTAACTTGTTAAATTTGGCCTAGGTATAACGCGTATCAGCCACCATCATTTGTTGTAGGTGCTTGGCTATCATGTGGTGAGTTAATGCAAAGCCGGGTACAAGTGCAATAGACAGCCTCTGCCAGCGAAAGTGAGTTTGTAATGTGGTTCTGAGTCATGGCTGCCTTCTGTTTTTGCATTTTCAGTTTTTTCATTTTCAGTTTTTTCAAGCACCCCTTTTTCAACCAGAAATTCCAGCATGGCAGTTGATAATTCTTGGGCTTTGAGTTTGTTGGCTTGTATTTTTCCAGCTATGTCTAGCTTGGCACCCAAATCATGCTTGGCGTCTTTGGCCATTTGTGATGTGCGAACAATCCTTGATTTTAAGCCTTTTGATGCTTGATCTAACTTGGCAGCAATGTTCAGTTTGGCGGAAATATCCAGGCGTGTGGCGACACCTTTGGCCGAATAAACAGCTTTGAGTATTTTGGCTTCCATGTCTGATAATTCAGGCATGGGACCGGTGTATTCTGGGAACTGTAATTCGGGGAACTTACCATGAATTTTTTTATAAGATTCTTGGATGGAGCGTATGTCTTCTTCTTTGTTACCGGTTAATTTATAGGTGTGAAACACGCCTGATTCTTTGTTCTTGAAATCGACTTTGGCGAGGAAAATAGGTAAATCACAACCATCAGCGACATGGTAAAAACCTGTTTTCCACTTTTCGACTTTGCCTCGTGTACCTTCTGGGGTGAAGAGGAAGAAAATTTGGCGGCCTTTGTGCTTGTCGACAAAACGCTTGATCTTGTCAATTTGCCCCTGAGAACCTGAGCGGTTGATTGGAATGGAGCCCATCCACATCATCAAGCGACCAATGACTGGAATGCGACACCAGCTTTCCTTGATGGTGAAATAGATTTTAATATCAAATAAAACCGCAGCACCCATGGCATAAAAGACATCCCAGTTTGAGGTGTGTGGCGCGGCTATGGTGATGCCAGCACCTTCATAGTCAGATTTGATGGGCTTCCAGCCTGCCAGTTTGAACCAAACTTTAAAGAACAGCTTTAAAATGTATTTCACAATGAAGCCATCAAAAATGGTCTTGTCGCGTATTTGTAAATTCTTTTTGCTCATGTCGCTATTTTATCACTTGAAAGTGGAAACTTAAGATAACTTTTGTAACATCGAATCAGTGGCACTGACCAAGGCATTCACCATATCAGGTTCTTTCGAAGCATGACCGGCACGATCAACAATGGCCAAATGCGAGTCAGGCAGGGCTTGGTGCAGTTGATACGCTTTGGCAGGCGGTGTCAACATATCGTATCGACCATTGACAATGTACACAGGCATGCCTTCAAGAACCGACAAGTTATCTGCAATGGGTTGGTCTTCAATGAAACAATTGTGCACGCAAAAGTGGGCCTCTAACATGCCTTGGTGCCAACCGTCATTTTCCATGGCAGCTTCCATGTCTTCAGGTATCTCGTTGTCCTGCATGGTAAAACCATGTTCTTCCCAGCGCATCATTTCAAAAGCCGCCAGATTTCGAGCGGCGTCATCGCCACTGGTCATCATTTGATAATAATGCTTTAAAATTTCATGCTGCTTGGCTTCAGGCACTAAACCACTGTAGCGCGCATAAGCTTCTGGATTAAAACGACTCAAGCCTTCCTGCCACAACCATTTGTTCTCCGCTGGCGTACCAAAGAACACACCACGCACAATCAAGCCCAAAACTTTGTCCCTGTGTGTTTGCGCATAGACCAAACTCAAAGTCGAACCCCAAGAACCACCAAACACCACCCAGCGATCTATGTTCAAATGTTCACGAATGGCCTCCATGTCTTGGACTAAATGTTGTGTCGTGTTCTCAACAATGTTTCCTAAAGGTTTAGAGCGGCCACAACCACGCTGATCAAACAAAATGATGTGGTATTTTTCAGGGTTGAAAAAACAACGGTCATCTAAACCACAGCCAGCTCCTGGTCCACCATGAACAAAAACCACTGGCACACCATCTGGGTTACCGCAAGTTTCTACATAAATCTCGTGCCTGACAGAATCGAAACTGTCAGAAACGGTCAAGTGAAATAACTGATTGGGTTCGATGTTAGGGTACAGTGTTTTGGTCATGTTTGTCTTTAGCTGTGTGTTGGCAATTAGTGTGGATTAATCTTGCTTTTGCTAATTATAATGAACAGATGTACGCTGTGCCACAACAATCAAATTTACCGATAAGACAAATTGAACAATTGGGTCTGGTAAATGGCACTTGACCGCATCAATCCAAAGTAGTTAAATCTCAGTCATGCCGATCATCATATTAATTTTACTCGCCGTGTTTGGCCCAAGTATTTAGGTAAAACCCATGCCATCAGGCATTATGGCGTCATGTTCTTGATGGCTTCACCAATCATTGGCTGATATACTGAATCTTTGGCGCTGGGTGCGCTTGATAAGGTAATTAACAAACCAAGCCGCTTCAAAGCCTTTGCAATATGACCCATAAAATTAAATGAAAATTAATTTAAATGAAAGCAAACTTAAATGAAAAAGCTGATTTTGAAATATGCCTGAACAGATTGAAAAAATACCTTTGACGCTTGAGCCCAAATCTCAGCCTATGGCCTTGGTTCCGGTGATGTATGCATTAAAAGAACATGGTGCTTTTGACTCTTGGTCAGCGGCGCGTGATCTTGTGATGGATTTACAATTGATGGCACCGCAGGTGGTTTATGTGACAAAGGCAAAATTGAAAAAATTCAAAACTGTACTGGAAAGTTTAGACATCATAATAACTGAGGTTTCTGCCAAAAAGGCCGCGAAAATTGCACTAGAAAACAAACCCATTCGTGGTGAAATAAAAGTCCAAATCCGTTTGCCTCAACCTGAGATCTATAAAGAATTGGAAGATACACTCACCAGTCAAAAACTGATTTCACACATTAAATCAGGCGACAATGCCGACGGTATTTATCATTGGAAAGACGACCGCTGGTATCAAGATTACTACTTATATGCCTATAAAAAATCCGATATACCAGCAATAGAAACCATCATCAGCCGCTATTATTGCACGCTCATCAAAGACGAGTAGCATTAAACTGAAGCAAATAAAACTCAATTGATTACATTTATATTGCTTGTTATGTATCAACTCAATGCTACAATACACGACCTTGATATTTTTGTCCAAGACACCATATCATTGAATACAAAACAAGGGGACGACCTGGCTTCGACGTGGGTTACGAAACTTGTAGGTGCATGCCGAGGGAGACACATACCTCGTAAAACTCGAATGCCAAAAGTTATAGTTGCAAACGACGATAACTACGCTTTAGCTGCACACTCCTCAATTCTAAAATCAAAAGCAATCGTCACCATCAATTCAATTTGGGATCCAAGTCATTTATTAATATAAACTCTTTAAAGTCAGTTATATCAACTATTAGCGCTGAGTTGTATTGTTGAGAACTATGATTAATTAGCTTGCCAATTTGACTATTGCTCACTTTCTAGATTTATCGGTTAATACTGTCCTGTGACACATATGTGACAAATCTGTGTCACGTGCCTTTTTTAGCTGATTCTTTGATTGACCATAACTTTTACTTGTCACAAATTTGCGGAATAAAAATTATGTTGTTAAAAAAAGAATTGGTGTTAAGATTCTATCTCTTGAATTTATGAAATTTCACCTCATATTTTTATAACGATACAAGGGGACGACCTGGCTTCGACGTGGGTTACGAAACTTGTAGGTGCATGCCGAGGGAGACACATACCTCGTAAAACTCGAATGTCAAAAGTTATAGTTGCAAACGACGATAACTACGCTTTAGCTGCATAAGCTAAACGGACACTTACCCAAGCTTGCGTGAGTAAATTGTCCGTCATAACTAGCAAGATCGCTCTTTGTGCTGTTTAGACGCCAAGGGTTAAATCAAATCTGAGCTGGTGCGTTGCCATCCTGTTAGGCGGAGTGTAACGCATAAGATTAAAAGCCTAAACTAAGCATGTAGAGCCTCAAGCAGAGGATTTGCGGACGCGGGTTCGATTCCCGCCGTCTCCACCACCCAAAAAAAGCTACCTTATCAGGTGGCTTTTTTTTTGGGTGGCGGAGACGGCGGTATCATGAGAACCCACCGCGAAGCGGGGTTCGACTAAAAAGTCAGGAAGACTTTTTGAACGCACGAAGTACGACCCGAAGGGGGCAGCTACCGCGTCCTGCTATCGCTACACACCTACATCCATGTAGGCGAAAATACAAGGACGTAAATTTATAATTCCCGCCTAGAATCCAAATCATTAACTTCAGAAAATCCATTCCTGATATAGTTTAATTTTTCAAATGATTGTATTGCCAATAGGCAGCCCTTTTTTATTGGTGGAGACGGCGATTAGAATCGAACCCGTACAAAGTGGGTTCGACTAATCATAAGTGAGTTCTTGGGTCTTTTTTTTACTGATTAAAAAGACAAACATTAAAAGCGACCACTTCGAACTGCATTAATTGACTGAATTAAAATTCAGATGAGCAGGACAGCCAAAATGAACGTACGAAGTACGACCCGAAGGGTAAATTTACAAGGACGTAAATTTATAATTCCCGCCTAGAATCCAAATCATTAACTTCAGAAAATCCATTCCTGATATAGTTTAATTATTCAAATGATTGTATTGCCAATAGGCAGCCCTTTTTTATTGGTGGAGACGGCGATTAGAATCGAACTCGTACAAAGTGGGTTCGACTAATCACTAGTGAGTTCTTGGGTCTTTTTTCACTGAAAAGAACACTCAGTGAAAGCGACCACATCGAACTGCATTAATTGACTGAATTAAAATTCAGATGAGCAGGACAGCCTTTTTGAACGCCGAAGGCGGGCAGCTTCCACATCCGTGTTCACACGAACTACGGCATTACATGAACGCTTCTTTACCTCCGGCAAAACCACAATAATTTCATTGCCTGTTCTGCACACCTACATCCATGTAGGCGAAAATACAAGGACGTAAATTTATAATTCCCACCGTCAATAACACCTCTGTAATCAGTTTCAAAAATCTTATAAAGTTATGGTAATTTGCGATTGTGAACATCTAATGGGTGGTGGTCCCTTAACTTTTTCATATGCCTAATAATTTGCAAATTTTTATTTTCTTTTTTCTAATTGCTTCAGCAATGAATTCATTGAAATTTTCATTTGGGTAATCAGGGTTGTCTTTTGAGAACATTCCTATTTGCCTTGCAATTGTGCTAAATGTCTCAGCAAATTGATGATCTGAACTTGTTTTATTAATAGAGTTATAAAGCATTTTTAAATGCCTTAAATCTTCTTCTAAGTTGTCAATTGACGTTGATGAGTGGCCGCTATCTATTCTTCGATTAATTACTTTATTAAACTCATTATGATTAGCCTCAGTAGACTGAGTTTTCCTTCTTATGTATAATGTATTCAACTTAATATTTGTTCCAGCTTTTAAACTTAAAAATGGAATTTGTTCAGCAAGATCGTCAACTAGAATTACTTGAAATGTTTTTCCAACTAATGCACCATACTCAGAGGATTTAAAAGGAAAATCCAATACTTCGTATACTAATCCATCAGGAAGAAATGGTGTCAAGATATTATTCAAGTCTGACTTATCAATAATTCTTTCTATACCTTTTGACTCAGGTGTGTCACCATCTTTAACTCCAATCACAAGTATCCCGCCTCCAGAGTTGGACATCGCTAATAAATGCTTAGCTAGTTTACTTTTTTCAGGATATGTTTCTTTGAAGTCTAAATTGTCGAGCTCACCCACTTCATTTTTTAATAACTCGCGCAGTGCAGTTCTTGATGGGTTCTCAAAAAATTTTGTAAACCCCTCATGTAATTTTGGATTAATAGACATAATTAATATTATTAAACATTTGCTTTGTTATAATTAAGTTTTATATTGTACAGAAATTATTGCTCTTTAATGTGTCTAAAACTATAAAAACTGAATGAATCATCAAGCAAAACTAAACTGTCAAATTAATATGCCAATGCTATGTTCTGATTTCAATCCCCACAATTCACAAAAAATAAAAAATCAACTGGTTACTATCCCACTAATGCCTGTCAATACCGAAACAGGCAGCATCAGGCTCAATCTAGAGCTTGCCAAGAAGCCCCTTGATTGCCAGGAATACCTCTTTGTCCATGAATTGATTCCCCTCCATGAGCGCAACCACAATGAGCGATTCAAAAAGATATTGAATGACCTCATGCCAGATTGGAAATCACGCCGAGATCTTTTGAATAGATCACCACTGGCACATGAGGATTGGGAGTATTAGGAGAATTATGGATTTTCAAGTTATAAAATATGGTCAATATCCTCCTGAAAAAAGCTTCAATACAGGTTATCTTGTGGCAGATAATTGGGATGATTATGGATATAAAACACTGTTTCAGCTGATTATTTTCGATGATAGAGAGAATAAGCATGAAATAGGTAGCGTCAAGATTAGTTATAGGGGACACAGTAGTGAATGGACTGAAGAAAAATTACAAAGTAAATTTACAAATTTGCCTGAGGAATTTTATTCTTTAGGACAAGATGTTGATTACTACACTAACTTTGTAAAAATTTTTAAGTTAGAAAAAGCACGTGAAATTCTTACAGCTCTTAATGATATTGCCATAGAGCCACAAAGAAGAAAACAAATAGAAGATGAAGATGCATTTAAAACTTCATTATTAAGGGGGGTCAATTACTCGTCTATAGAACACCAATTTCAGAGAATACTGAACGGTGAAGCTGCACTTTCAAAATATGACTTTACATACAAAAAAGATAAATGTGAAAAATATTCAGATATTGAACTGAAGTTCAAAGTGAGCCCTAATAGTAAACCGTCTACAAATATGCATGTATTAATTGGGCGAAACGGAGTAGGAAAAACAACTGTTTTAAATAACATGGTAAACGCATTATTAAAAACTCCGGATCACCCAGAATCTAATCAAGAATATGGTGTATTTACTAATAGGCTTAATGATCTTGATTGGGTAGATGAAGAGCCAATAAGTGATGATTACTTCGCTGGTTTAGTTTCGATTTCGTTCAGTGCCTTTGATTCATTTGACCCTCCTGCATATAATTTAGACCAAAATCAAGGTAGGCGTTTTTCGTATATTGGACTAAAAAAGAATATTTCAAATACTGATGAACCAGAATGGGTTCTTAAAGATAAAGCACAATTAGGTATAGAGTTTGCTGACAGTCTTACAAATTTTTTTGCCTATTCAGCTAAAAATAGAAGATGGTTAAATGCCATTGCTACATTGGAGTCAGATTCTAATTTCAAAGATATGGATATACATAGGCTGGTTAAATTATTTGACAGGGACAGCTCTAAAAATAAACAAAAATTTAATAGATCTGCTCAAAAGTTTTTTAAACTTTTGAGCTCAGGACATGCGATTGTTTTATTATCCATAACAAAGTTAGTTGAAACGGTTGAAGAAAAAACTATAGTTTTTGTTGATGAACCCGAGAGCCATCTTCACCCTCCACTTTTATCCGCATTTATTAGGGCTTTGAATGATATATTAGTTAATAGAAACGGGTTGGCAATTATTGCAACTCATTCTCCTGTTGTTCTACAGGAAATTCCTAAGTCTTGTGTGAATATTCTTATTAGAAATGGAATTGTAATGAATGTGTATGAACCAGAAATTGAAACGTTTGCAGAAAATGTTGGTATTCTAACCAGAGAAGTATTTCGCCTGGAAGTCTCGAAATCAGGATTTCACGATTTATTAAGTCAGTCTGTTGATGAGGGAAAAAATTATGAAGAAATTATAGATGCATACGACGGTCAAATTGGATTTGAAGGAAAAGCATTGCTCAGATCTTTGATTCTATCAAAAAAGCATAAACAGACTGAGGGATAATGAGGAAAATCAATCCACCAAGCCACGATGCTGAAGCTACATTTAATCTATGTTTCGATAGTATTCCAGGCGATAAACACGATTTGATACAGAGAATTGGTAATATTTCAAAGCAAATTTTAGATGCTGGAAATGAGTATGCCTTAAAAGCTGACACAGAAGACTTTCATCAAATTAAATCAGTCAGTTGTAAAAATGATCAAATAGCAATAGGTCAAGTAACAAAAGCAGAGCTAAAAGGCTTATATACTGAACATATGGTTCCTAAAAGAAAGCCTGCGAGAAACGTTTATGATGAAATTAAATCTTTAGCTATTAATGGTATATGCCCTTATTGCGGAGTTGGTTTTGTAAATCCACTTGATCACTACCTTCCAAAATCAAAATTCCCTTTAATTTCTGTTTTACCAATAAACCTGGTACCTTCTTGTCAAGACTGTAATAAAGATAAACTATCAGGAATAGCCACAGAAAAAAGAAAGCTCACTTTACACCCTTATTTTAGTGATTCTAAGTTTTATGAAAAACAATGGTTGTATGCAGAAGTAATTGAAACAAGACCAGCTTCAATACAATTTTTAGTCAATCCACCAAGTGATTGGGATGAAGAATCAAAAAATAGAGTCAAAGTGCATTTTAATGATTTTGATTTGAATTCTAAGTATGTGAAATTATGTGCTGAAGAACTGTCAACACTTAAAGACTTATTGGGAATTTACTTGGAAAATACAGGAGTGAGTGAAATAAAAAACTATCTGAATAATCAGTTTTTAGTCCAATATCGGAAAAATAAAAATTCATGGCAATCAGCAATGTATCAAGCATTATCAAATAATGATTGGTATTGCCAAGGCGGTTTTAATTGATTAATCAATTCACTGTGCTAATGATCATGCTAGGTTGCATACTTGTAAAATATTTAATTACTTATTGAAAGGATTGTAGAAAATTTTTATGAAAAGTTTTATTTCAGAATCAGTAGAGTTACTGAACAAGTATCACAAGGCTGAACTCAAGAATCTTAATAAGGAGGTTAAGAGCGAATTCAGTGAAAATTATAAAAAATTCAAAGCATTTACCGATTCATTAATTGAAAAGTCGAAAATCAAAATTGATCAAAAGCAGCATGGTGGCTGGCAGAATAGCGGGAATGTAATGACATATCTTTGGAACCGCTATTCCTCATCTTTAAATGAGTACAGTCACATAGTGATAGGTATTTCGATAAATCACAATGGGTTAAATTTCAACATTGATATACATAGAAATAAATCAAATGCTTACGAAAACTTAATTTGCAACGAAATTTACAATCATCTAATTAGTAAAGCGAAATCAATATCTAAAAAGTATCAAGAATATTTTGAGTTTCTTGTTGAAGACAAACAATTTTATTTTAATTTAAAAAATGAAAATGTTTTATCTGAAAATTCTGAACTTTTTATTGAGCTAATTAGAGATTTAAATGAAATCTATATTGATTCGAACGATTCATTTTATACTAATAATCAAGAAATAAACTTTTGCTTATGGTCAACCTCGAGTGGTCAGATAAGCGAAAAAACATTAGCAATTTACCATGATGCATTAAAACGATTATTTAAGAACCTAATAGAAGAAGAGCCTTACTTGTCAAAAAGCTATATCAAAGTTGAATCTATTTTTGACCTAACATCTTCAGAAAAAACGAGCTCTTTAATCACTGAAGTTGAAAATCTTGGCAAAGGTGTTTTAACTAAAGAAAGCTACAAACACCTCAAACAAGCACTCAACAAGTATCAAGCCTTTTTAAAAAACAATCAAACGAATACCAATTACTGGATTTTCCAATGTAATCCTAATATTTACAACATTGTTGAAGCACTAAATAATGAGCATGTTAATAGCTGGAAAGTTGCAGCTCACAAAACAAAAATAAGAAAAGGTGACAAAGTCATATTATGGCTAACTGGAAAAAACTCTGGTTGTTATGCTCTGGCTGAAGTTATCTCACATGTTCACCAGTTTGAAGAAGAAGATGCTGAGAAGCAATATTATCTAAAACCATCCGAAACCCAAATTACTGAAAGGGTAAAAATTAAAGTCATCAAAAACATGGCTGACAATCCAATATTATCTAATGAAACCAGCAGAGATATAGCTTTTTCAGAATTTAAAGCCGGAAATCAGGGCACTAATTTTGAGGCTACTGAAGAGCAGTATCTAGAGTTACTAAACTGGTATCAGACAAAGGTTGAAAAGCGTATGAAACCACCCAAAAATCAAATTCTATATGGTCCACCAGGTACTGGTAAAACATATTATTTGAAAGATCAACTGTTTGATAAATATACGTCTAAAGGTTCATCAATATCTAAAGAACAGTTTTTTGAAAATGTTGTTAGTAATTGTTCTTGGTGGAAAGTCATAGCAATCGCATTGTTGGACTTAGGAAAGTCAAAAGTCTCAGATATTTTTGAACATGAGTGGGTTCAAAAAAAGGCCAGTCTGTCTAATTCCAATACAGTTAGACCAACGCTATGGGGACAGTTACAAAGCCATACTATTAATGAATGTGAATTTGTGAATGTTTCGAATAGAATGAGCCCTCATATTTTCACTAAAACAAAAGACTCATACTGGGAGGTGTTGGAGGAACAAGTTAATGAGCTAATTCCCGAGTTAATTGATTTAAAGAACTCCGTTGAAAACTATAAAGCTGATCCAGATAAAGTTATTAAGCATTATGATTTTGTGACTTTCCATCAGTCCTTTGCATATGAGGATTTTATAGAAGGCATTAAACCAGTTTTTCCAGAGGATGAAGATGAGGTAAAAGATTTAGGTTATACAGTCGAGGATGGTGTGTTTAAAAAACTCTGTATTAAAGCAGAAAAAGACCCAGATAATAGGTATGCTATTTTTATTGATGAAATCAATCGAGGTAATGTGTCTGCAATTTTCGGTGAATTAATCACTTTGGTTGAAACAGATAAAAGAAAAGGTGCTAAGAACGAAATAAGCATCACATTGCCATATTCCAAAGATCAATTCAGTGTTCCTTCAAATTTGGATATTTATGGAACTATGAACACAGCTGATCGATCTGTAGAGGCTTTGGATACAGCATTAAGACGTCGCTTTGAATTTAAAGAAGTGATGCCTGATATGAGAGTTATTGAAAGCCACGAAGTTGATGGCATCAAGCTTCCAGATTTATTAAGTACAATTAATCAACGCATTGAACTGTTAATTGATAGAGATCACACCATAGGACATTCATACTTTATTGGAATTGATACAAAGAAAAAGTTGGCTAAAGCATTCAACAACAAAATAATGCCTTTGCTTCAAGAATTCTTTTATGGTGATTATGGAAAGATTGGTTTGGTACTTGGTAAAGGGTTCGTTGAGAAGAAGAAAAATGATGATATTTCTTTTGCAAATTTTACTTACGAAAATTTAAATGACTTCAAAAACCCATCCTATGTTTTGAAAACAGTTAATAGTGAAAATATTATGGAAGCTGTATCTGACTTGTTTAATAAAAAAGAAACTAACTAAGCTTAGTTGTGGAAAGATTTAAAACAATTTCAGTTTTTGAACATCAACGCTTATATGTGGGTGAGCTTGGTTTCAAGCAGTCACATTTAGATGCATTCCTAAAATTAAATGAACTTCATGATGGCAATTACTTTGATCCTATTTCTAAAGGGATTAAATTTAAGCAATTTGTTGGTGTTATCCAAGTCGATGGATTAATCATAGAGATTAACCCGAAAGCAGATAAAGACGATGATGATGGTAAATGGAAAGGCCTGTTATTAAAGATGTTACAGACATGTGGCAAATTAAAAGCTGAATCAACAAGCGCGGCTCATGTGAAACAGCAAAACTTGAACCTATTAGAAGTCTATTTTGATTTGTTTTTACATGAAGTTGACGGATTAATCAGAAAAGGGTTGATCAAGAAATACAGAAAACAAACCAAAAATACTTATGCACTAAAAGGAAAACTAGAGTTTGCAGGACACATCAGAAACAATGCAGTGCATAAAGAACGCTTTTATACGACTCACCATGTCTACGACACAGACCATTTAATTCATCAAATATTATTGAAAGCACTAAATATAGTTGACCAGTTTACCAGCGGTACAAGGTTGCATGATTTCAGTAAAAGAGTCTTATTAAACTTTCCAGAAATTGCGGACAAAAAAATCACATCGAAGCAGTTAAACAACATTCAGCTCAATAAGAAAACATTAAGTTATTCTTATGCTTTAGAGCTGGCAAGGTTGATCATTTTTAATTATTCGCCTGATATAGCCAGTGGCAAAGAAAAAATGTTATCTCTGTTGTTCGATATGAATGAACTGTGGGAAGAATACATTCTGAAGCAATTGCATAAGTCTTGTTTGGGAACAGATATTGAAGTATCTGGACAAGAGTCCAAGGCATTCTGGGGAAGTAACAGCTTAAAGCCAGATATCGTCTTAAGAAAAGGTTGTGATACATATATTCTTGATACCAAGTGGAAAAGACCTTTGAATATTTCTGCTTCAGTTTCTGACTTAAGGCAAATTTATAGCTATTGTAGATTTTGGGACGCTAAAAAGGGATTGTTGCTATATCCAGGTAATAGCCAGGAAAACAAATTTCAAAGCTATAAAACAGATGATTATTCAAATGACTCAGAAAACGAGCCAAAGCACATCAAGCATCAATGCAAAATGGGCTATGTAACAGTCTTCAATCCAAACACTTTAGAACTGGATGAGCAAATTGGAGAAAATATTCTCAATATTCTAGAAATCAGTTAAAGATCACAATTGGTGGTAATAATGGTGGTAATTTCAAATCAAATAATTTTTAGCAATTTATTCACATTTAATATCAATGACTTATAAATAAGTTCGGCGTTCGCCGTCTCCACCAACAAATAAGGGCTACCATCAGGCAGCCCTTTTTTATTTTCTAAAAATACACTAACAAATTCCCAAATCAATTATCCAAACTCTCAAAGCTGCTTTTATAAATCAAATCATCACCTTGTTGGCATGAAATGACGACGTCGTTGATGTCTGCGCCTTCGATGGTGCCTTGACCATCGATGACGGTGCAGGGCTGGATGGGGTCATTGGGCATGCTGCTGATAATGACTTCGTAGTCTTCTAAATCATTCAAGGGCAGGGCGAAGATGAAGGCGCCTCTTTGGTTGATGATTAAATCATCTGCTTGGTTGTTTTGTAGGGTCATTTGGTTGCCGTCGATTAAGTTGAGGACGTGGCCGGCGACGAAGTAGGGTGTGTAAACACAGGCGACTTCAACGTTGTTTTGGCCGTTGGCATTGATTTGGCTTTCGGTTTGTTTGACGGCGCAAGTTTGGTTGGGGCTGCTGGGGTGCGATGCCACGCTTACGGTGTAATTGTCACCTTGGTACAGTTGGGTTGGAAACATCACGGTGCTGTTTTCTGTGATGGTTAAATCGTCACCGCCATTATTTTGTATTATGAAATCATTGCCTGCGGATAGGCCTGTTACTGAGACTTTTACTGGAAATGAGGCATCCATAATATAGGCAGATCCACCGTTATTAGCGACTGCGAAGTCTCTGTGGGCGCCTATCATCATCTGGCCGCCGTCCATGCTGATGGACACGCCAAATTCATCTCGGGCGTTGGTGTCTAGGCCGAATATTTCATCGCTTTTTACCCAATCAGTGCCCAACATGTCATCGCTTAAGCGGTCATAAACATAAACCACCCCTGAATAGGCGCCATTGAAGCCGGCATTCTGGGCACCAATATACAGCCTGTCACCCACCACGCTGACCGCAGATCCAAATTCATCACCACCGTCAACGGCAGCTTCGGTGATTTTTTGTCTTAAAGCCCAAGATTGTCCATCGTATTCAAAAAGGTATGCTGCGCCTGAGTCAGCAACGATTCCTGTGTCTTCAATGGCGCCGACTAAGATGCGGTCACCAGATAAACTGACAGCATGGCCAAAATTGGCCCCATCGATTATTGAATCAGACAGCAGTTGTTGTGTTTCTTCCCACAGGCTATTGTTGCTGTTGTATTCAAAGACATAGGCTGCACCGCCGGCCAGGCCATTTGTTGGGTGGAAGTTGGCACCTGCTACCATGCGGTTTGTTGACAGGCTGATAGATGCGCCTAAGCGGGTGTTGTCGGTGCCATCGCTGGTGGTTAATTTTTGTCCTTCAATCCAATTTTGTCCATCGTGATTGAAAACATAAATTTTACCTGATCTGTTGCCTAAGTCATCATTAGAACTGGCGGCGATCATGGCTGTGTCTTGATGGACGGCTATGGTGTATCCGAACCAATCACTATTGGCGGCGTCGGAGGCAGTTAACTTTTCTGTTTCTACCCATGTTGAATTATTGAATTCAAAAACATAAACCGCGCCGGCATCTCCACTTTCTTCATCATTTCTGAATGAGCCAATCATCAAACGATCGCCAGACAGGCTGATTGCATTTCCAAATTGGTCATTGGTATCGGCGTCGCTGGCGATTATTTTTTGTTTAAAAGTCCATTGACCATTTTCATACTCATAGTAATAAACAGCGCCTGCATTCTCGACTGTGACTTGATTGATGCTTGGGTCGTGATATTTAGAACCAACCAAAGCGCGGTTGTTTGATATGCTGACTGCTGTACCATAAAAATCATCAGCCATGCCATCAAATGCTGTAAGTTTTTGTTGTTGTAGTGCGCTTTTGAATTGAAATTCTGAGTTGTTAATTGAGGTATTGTCAGAGGTGTTGTCTGAATGATTGATTTTCGTAGCTGAGCTTTGACCCCCTATGAGGCTTAATATCAGAAAGCTTAAATATTTTAATTGTGTGATGTGTTTCATATCGAGTCCGTTTTGTTTTTTAAATTTTTGATAAAAAATGGCATAAAAATCCTGAATTTTTTTACCACCTAAATCACTACTAACAACTGAAACAGAGTTTACTGACACTTTTTTAAATTAATTTTATTCATGTGGTTTTATGGCCTTCTGTGGTTCAAAGAGTTGGCTTAGTGGTGTGTGGTCAAACAGTGCCGCTTGTGCTGTTTGACTCTTTGTAGTCAGTGGCTTTAAAAACAACATTTCACCCCCAGTTTATGGGCATTCCTAAAAAAATGCATACATGAAAAATCACATCAAAGATTGGTTGTCTCCTTTTGGTATTGAGTTGTCGCAGATTCAAATGGCTTTGGCTGTTTTGTTGGTTATTGTTGTTATTTCTGTCGTTATTCACCTTGTGTTGCACCGCGTGGTGTTGAAGACGATTGAGCGGATGGCTAAAAATTACAGGAGGAATTGGCGCACTGTTTTGTTTGAGGAAAAGTTGTTCAGTCGGTTGGCTTTGACTTTACAAGGTGTGTTGATTCATGCGCAAGCGATTCTTTGGTTAAATGAGGGCTCAACTTTGCGCGAAGTGCTGTCGGCGTTCAGTTTGCTGTGGGTGATTTTGTTTATCATGTTGACTTTTTTCTCTGTGATAGATGCTTTTGCTTATTTTGCTAAAAACAACAAAAAGACCAAGAATTTACCGATTCAAGGGTTTTTGCAGGCGATCAAGTTGTTCATTGCATTGGTGGCGATTATTTTCATGATTGCGGTGGTCATTGGTCGTTCGCCGATGCTGATCGTCAGTGGTTTGGGTGCCATGACAGCGGTGATGATGTTGGTGTTCAAAGACCCTATTATGGGTTTTGTTGCTGGTATTCAATTGTCGGTCAATGACATGTTGCGCATCGGTGACTGGTTAGATATGCCGAGTTATGGTGCGGACGGTGATGTGATTGAGATTGGTTTAACCACAGTCAAGGTGCAAAATTGGGACAAGACCATCACCACGATTCCGACTTATGCTTTGATTTCTGATTCTTTTAAGAACTGGCAGGGCATGACAGAGTCTGGTGGTCGGCGTATCAAGCGTGCGATATATTTAGATGTCAGCAGCATCAAGTTTTTAGACGAGGCATTGATGGCGCGTTTGAATCAGGCCAAGTTATTGGCTCCTTATTTGAGTGAGAAATCATCTGAGATTGAGGTTTATAACCAGAAAGAGCAGCTTAATTTGGAAGTTAAAATCAATGGTCGGCGTTTGACTAATATTGGCACCATGCGCGCTTATTTGATTAATTATTTACAAAATCATCCAAGCATCCATAAAGACATGACTTTGATGGTGCGTCAATTGGCCGCTGAAGACAAAGGCGTGCCGTTACAAATTTATGCGTTCACAAATACCACAGACTGGGCTGAATATGAACAAATCCAAAGTGACATTTTTGATCACATCTATGCGGTTGTTGATGCTTTTGACTTGCGCATTCATCAGTCAGTGGGTGGGGCGGATGTCAGGAGTTTGTTGTTGATGAGTAAAACAAATGAACAGCAAGAACCTAAGGAACAAATACATAGGGAACTGCCACCTAAGGAAAAACCACCGCTTGATAAGCAAACAAAAAACCAGGAGTCAGATGATGTATAAAAAAATCAAACACCATGAAGAATCCCAACGTTTTGAACTCGTTGTGGATGGTCACACCGCCTACCTGTCTTATGCGTTAAGTCGTGGCGTGGCTGACTACAACCACACCATCGTACCCAGTGATTTGGGCGGTCGTGGCATAGGCACAGAACTGGTGAAATATGCTTTGGCTTATGCACGTGTGAATCACTGGTCAGTGATACCGAGCTGTTCTTTTGTCGCGCACTACATTCAGAAAAACAGTGGTGAACAGGATTTGTTGGCCTAAGGTGAAATTAAAAAAGGCCTGTGATTATTTCAATCACAGGCCTTTTTTTATGCTTATAAATTAATTTTAAAACTGTAAGTCGTAAAGCGTGGATTTGAGCCACAATTTAATCATTTGATTTTGTTTGCTTGGGCTGTCTTGCTTATTAAGAATCAATTCTTGACCATTGAAATAAAGGGTTTGCAAAGCGTCATCAACCTCAATTGATTTGTTAAAGCCAGCCATTGTTAACTTTTTATTTAATGATGCAATGAAGTCGGCGAGGTTTTCAAAGCCATTTTCAAAAATCATGTCAGTGAATGAGACATTGAAGAAGACAGCTGCTGATGTGTTTTGGCCATTGTTTAATGTCCCGCCATTGTCTAATAACGTTGCTTGGCATGAAGCCACGCCAAGGTTTAATGTGAAATCGATAATTAATTTGCCATTGAAATCAATTTGAATTTGATCTACCACGCCATCAGGATCAGTGCAGTTGGCAAAGAAGCCAAGTACAGCCTGGCTGTTCTCATTCTCAGGCCCCATAGAGATGTTTTCTGCAAAACCTGGGACTTGAATCTCTGACATTTGTGCATCAACCAAACCTGTGGCATCTACATCTCCCATGACCGTAAATGACGGCGCATCATTAACGCATGTGACAGACATATAAACTTCAGCACTTGATCCGCCATTGATGTGGTAAAAATAGTTATCCGTTCCATTTCCATCGTTGCAATAATCTGCGTCTGGTTGGTATGAAATGTTGGTTGAGTTGTTATTAGCTGTGCCATGAGTCGGATTATCAACTGATGTTACGACTCTGGGGCCGCCGTCAACATCGTTGTCATTATCAAGTACATCATAGGTTGCATTAGCTGTATCTTCTAAGATAAGAAATTCATCAAAACTAGCAACTGGGACTTGGTCTATTGAAGTGGACACAACCGTTGTGCTGTTGTCATTTATCGAACCGACTCCATCTGACGCATTGATGGTGAAAGCGGTTGTTTCTGTTTGGCCGGGAGCCACACGGTCATCTGTTGGGTTGAAGTCTAATTGTCTGATGGCTGCTTGTGCATTGGCTGCAGTCATCGATGACAAACTGTATGGTCCCGCCCCCGAAAAGCCTGATGCATTTAAAGAAGCTGAGGTAAATATACCTTTGGCATTGTCATCTAGTGTGACAATTAAGCTGATGTTGTCACCATCAGGCTCGCCCAAAGTCACATTTGAGAAGGGTAAAATGGTGGCGTCATCATTGACCCCTTGGCTGCTGTTTGTGCCCCCAATGGTTGGTAGGTCATTGGCTGATTGCAAATTGTCATAGATAAAATTATCTACAGCAATGTAATCTTGGTTGCCAATTAACTCAAATTGTACTGAATCTACGTCAGTATTGTTAAATGCAGTTCCAGTTAAATCAATGCGGTGCCACCTGACATTCAAGGCGGTGTTTTGGCCAAAGTCGATCATGGCAACATTTTCACTGATGATTTGTTGGTTGTTACGATAGCCCAATACCCTGACCAAAGCGCCAGTGTCTTGAACCACGCCTCCTTGGTTTTCAGAAGGCCAAACATCAAAGCTTTGGGCCCTGAATGTCATGCCTGTAGGGGCATTGATGCCTCCGACATTGCCCGACTTTGATGTACCATAGACTGTATCTAAGTATCCGTCAGAAGTTAATCCATTACCGTTTAATTCGGAACCGTATGTTTCAAAATAAATACCAATCAGGTCGGGTGATACGGTGAATGTTTGTCCTGATGAAGAAAAACTGGTCCCATTTTGGCCAATGTTTTCAAAGTCATAAGTGACGGCTTGGCTACATATACTGACTGAAAGGAGCGTCAGTAAAACTGCAGTTTTTTTGGTTCTATTGTTTGTATTCATGATTCCCCCGAATGGATTGAATGGTTTGGAAGTCAATTATTCTATAACAAAATACAGCCTGGGTAAATGGGAAGGAATTTATTAAGGCTAATGCGCATGGCTGCATAGTTATTTCAGGGTCTGGTGCGTATAATTAATGCTTTCCGTTAACACAAAATACCACATGCGCTATTTAGGAATGCAAAGCTTGTCACATGAGCAATGGCTGGCAGTGATGGGTCAATCACAATACGTGGACGTGTCTGTGGACAGGTACAACAATGGGCCGCTGGTGACCTTATTGGAACATCGTGTTTCAGAATTGTTTGCCAAGCCCAATGCGATGTACTTTAACAAGGGCACCACTTGTCAACTGGCTTTGATGAAAGCCGTGTGCGAATCCAAGAAGAACAATCGTGTGGTGGTGCATCCACAATCGCACATTGCACAAGATGAACAGGATGCTTATCAGGCTTTGATGGGTTTGGAAGGTGTGGTTTTGGGTGGTATTGGCAAGCCCTTTGATGCTGCTGATTTGTACACGCTCTCAAATGATGTAGCAGTGCTTGTGGTTGAGTTGCCTTTGCGTCGGGCGGGTTTCAAGCTGACACCTTGGGATGAGTTACTCAAGATGCGCCAATGGTGTGATGAAGAGGGTGTGCATTTTCATATGGATGGCGCGCGTTTGTGGGAGTCGGCACCTTTTTATGGCAAATCTTTTGAAGCCATTGCGGCTTTGTTTGATTCGGTTTATGTGTCCCTTTATAAGGGCATTGGGGCAGTTTCTGGTGCTTTGTTGTTAGGTGATGACGATTTGTTGTCATCATGTGCTGTGTGGCGTGACCGTTTGGGATCGAACATGTGGACGGCTTTTCCTTCTTTGATTACGGCCTTGGAAGGTTTGGACAAGAATTTACCACAGATTCCTGATTGGGTTGAACGAACAAAAGCAATCAGTGAAGTGCTGATTGATTTCAAGATGTTGGTCATGGATAAGCCTGAATGTAATGGCTTTCAAATTAAACTCAAAGCACCGCTTCAACAGTTGAATGCCGAATTGCTAAAGTGTGAGCAGCAGTTCGATATGGTTTTGTGTAAGCCGTTTGAAAGGTTGGATGACGATTGGGTTTTTACAGAAATTCAGGTGGTGAGCCATCATGCGGTCAATGATGTCAATGAGGCCAGTGCCAAAGAAAAAAGTGCCAAAGATAAAAGTACCAAAGATAAAAGTACCAAAGATAAAAGTACCAATGAAATAAGCGATGTCGAAATTGAAATGTTTTTTGCGGCTTTGTTGTCTGCGGTTGAGTCTGGTGATGATGTCTTGGAATGGAGCGAATAACGGTGATTTTAAGTAAAATTTTATCTTACGGCAAAGGCTTCAAACGACAGGCTGTTTGGGCCAGCATCTGTTCTGTTGTTAATAAACTGTTCGACATTGCGCCTGAGATTTTGATTGGTATCGCCATCGATGTGGTGATTAACCAGGAAGATTCATTTGTTGCTGCCATGGGTATTGCTAACCCCAAGCATCAATTGTTTTTATTGGGTGTTTTGACGTTCTTCATCTGGGCAGGTGAATCCACTTTTCAATACCTCTATATGCGTTTGTGGCGTGATTTGGCGCAAAAGATTCAGCACCATTTTCGGGTTGATTGCTATGCCCATATCCAGCGCATGGACATGCGATTCTTTGAGAACCAATCCAGTGGCAGGCTGACATCAATCCTCAATGATGATGTGAATCAGTTGGAGCGATTTTTGGATATTGGTGCCAATGACATTTTGCAAGTGGTCACATCAGTCGTGGCAGTGGGTGCGGTGTTCTTTCTGATTTCTCCCAAGTTGGCGCTGTTGGCTTTCACACCAATTCCAGTGATTATTTTTGGTGCCTTTTATTTCCAAAGGAAAGCTGAGCCGAGGTATGCCTTGGTGCGTGAAAAAGCAGGGAAAATTGCTGAGGCTTTGAATAATAATTTATCAGGTGTGGCAACCATCAAGAGCTTCACCAAAGAGTCTTTTGAGAAGCAACGCATCGCTGACATCAGTACCGAATATATGAAAGCCAATGAATCGGCGATTAAAGTCAGTTCGGCATTCACACCAGTAATTCGGATGGCGATTTTGACTGGATTTTTGGCAACATTTATTGTTGGTGGTTTGGATACATTGAACGGTGATTTGGCCGTGGGTGCTTACGGTGTTTTGGTGTTTTTGACACAAAGGTTGTTGTGGCCATTCAGGGATTTGGCCAACACCATGGATTTGTATGAACGTGGCATGGCTTCAGCAAGGCGAATTTTGGGTTTATTGAATGAGCCGATTCACATCAAGGATCACGATCAGTCACAAGATGTAGCGCTTAAAGGTGCCATTGATATCGATGCGGTTGATTTCACTTATGATTCGCAGGCCGAACCGGCACTGAAAAACATCAACTTACACGTGAAAGCTGGCGAAACCGTGGCATTTGTTGGCCAAACCGGTTCTGGTAAAAGCACAATAATTAAACTGCTGATGCGCTATTATCACAGCCAAACTGGCAGCATCAAATTAGACGGTCATTTGATCCAAGACATCAATATGTTGTCCTTGCGGTCGCAAATTGGCTTGGTTTCTCAAGCCACATTTTTATTCAATGCGAGTATTTTTGAGAACATCAAATACGGTAATGACCAAGCCACTGAGGCAGAAATCATAGAAGCGGCGCAATTGGCCGAAGCGCATGAGTTCATTGAACAATTAGATCAAGGCTATCAAACCAAAGTCGGCGAGCAGGGTGTTAAACTGTCAGGAGGCCAAATACAACGCATCGCATTGGCTCGGGCTTTATTGAAAAATCCACCGCTGTTAATCTTAGATGAAGCGACTTCTGCGGTTGATAATGAAACAGAGGCTGCGATTCAGAAATCTTTGAAGAAAATAGCCAAGGGACGGACGATTGTTTTGATTGCCCATCGATTATCGACAGTGGTGCATGCGAATCAAATTCATGTGATTGACCAAGGGCAGATTGTTGAGTCTGGCAACCACGATTCATTGGTTCAAAAAGGTGGAAGGTATCAAAAATTATGGGCCATTCAGACAGGCGGGGTAAACCTTTGATTTTGACGTTTTTAGAGGTGAGGGAAAGGTGGGCTTGAACAGCGAACTCAATCAATGTGTTGTTGATTTATTAAATTTCAGTAGGCCTGCCAGTCAGTTGCGGCCTGAGGTGATGGCATTAAAAAATATTTTATTGAATGTCAGTGATTTTAATGCCTGCCCAGATGAGGGGATTGCAGCTGGTGAAACACTGACACCACATGGTTTGGCCATTTCGCCGAGTAATGCAGCCAGGTGTACGGATGACTACGTCAGAACGATTCAATTCATTCGGGGTGCTCATGCTGCTGTAGAGGATTTACTTGACCAAGGGCATGAATCTGTTCACCTGCTGTATGTGGGTTGTGGCCCTTTGGCTGTGTTGTTGATTCCTTTGCTGGTTAAATTTAAAGGTCAAGGTGTTAGGTTCACTGTCATCGATATTCATGAGGAATCCATTCAATCAGTCAATGCAATTTTGGATGCTTTGTCTTTAGATGATCAGCCTGTCAATTTAATTTGTGGTGATGCGATGAATTGTTTGACAGATATGTCCGATGCGCCAGATGTGGTGTTGGTAGAAGTGATGCAAACGGCTTTACAGAAAGAACCTCAGGTCGCCGTATGTCGTCACATCATGCAAAACCATCCGCAAGCTAAACTGGTACCTGAGTCAATTACATTGTCCTTAATATGGGTTGATCCTGCAATAGAGTTCAGCCAAAACCACGTAAACAAGGACAGTTTTCGGCGCGACTTAGGTGCTGTTTTCAAATTTGATCAAACGTTAATTGATGGATTGGAAAGCATGGATTGTGACGTGATACCTGCAGCAGTGGTTGCTGTGCCTGATGATTTGGATTTATCTGGTTTGCTTCAAATTTTTACATCGATTCAAGTGTATAAGGACAAAGAAATTACAGCGTATCAGTCTGGCTTGACCTCTCCATTACATTTTGACGTTGATTTGACTGCATGCTTAGGCAAGCGAATTCACTTTGAATACCAGGTTTTAGAAAATCCCGGGGTTATTGTTAAGGAAATAAGCGATTAAAAAAGCCGTCAAATTGACGGCTTTTTTTAATAACGAACAACTCAGGTGAAATCAGTTGTCACCGTCTGTTTCTTCTTCAACGGCATCTTCTGCTTTGTCTTTTAATTCGTTGGCTTTTTCAACAGCGCCATCTTTGAGCTCTTTGGCTTTTTCTTTTGCTGCTTCAGTCATGTCGCCAGCCTTTTCAAAAGCATCATCTTTTAACTCGTCGGCTTTGGCCATGGCATCATTGGCATGTTCTTTAGTTGCTTCTTTCAACTCTTCTGCTTTATCCATGGTAGCGTCTGAAATTTCTTCGGCTTTTTCTACTGTGGCATCTTTTAAGTCTTTGGCAGAATCTGCGACTTTATCAGCGGCATCAACAGCAGCTTCTTTGCCTTTTTTGGCAGTTGTTTTGATTTGTTCTTTCACTTCTTTGGCTTGAGCCTGTGATTCTTGTTTGGCTTCTTCACTACAAGCTGTGAGTGATAAAGTGGCTACTATGGCTGTAATTAACGCTAGTTTTTTCATGGTTCTCCTCTCTCTAAAAAGCAACATGATAGCATTTTTAAACTGATTTTAAAGGGAATTCACAAAAATTCACAGCCGTGAGTAATCATGATAAACTGATTCTTTTTTTCAGGCTTGGTTTTATGAAGGCAGTTACATTTATCTTTATCGCGTTTTTTTATGGTTCAGTTTTTGCTGCACCGGTACATTTAAAGAACATTGTTGCTTATTCTCATGATGGTAAGCAGCTTTCTGTACTTGATTCCCTGTATTTTGATAATGAAACGGGTCGAATCATTGCGCCGACTGAAGAAGAAGCCAAGCTTGCTGAGGTGATTGATGGTAAAGGGCAGTTTGTTTTACCTGGCTTACACGATGCCCATGGTCATATTTTGAATTATGGCTTAGGTAAAATGTTGGTTGAAGTCAGGGATTTGCCCAGTGCCAATGCAGCCGTAGATAAAGTCAAAGCTTTTGCTAAAGCAAACCCCAAAATGCCTTGGGTATTAGGTCGTGGTTGGAACCATGTACAGTGGGAAAGCAAAAGCTTTCCAACCCGTTATCAGCTTGATGAAGTGGTCAATGACCGTCCTGTGTGGCTGCGTCGCGTTGATGGGCATGCGGCTTGGGCTAATTCTAAAGCGTTGGCCATTGCCGGTATCAATCGAGAAACAGCCAAAGGCAATGACCTGATCATCAAAGATGCCGAAGGTGTACCTACGGGTGTGTTGATTGACAACGCCATGTCATTGGTGGCCAAACATTTGCCAGAGGCCACTTCAGAGGTGAAAGACAAGGCTTTGCAACTGGCCTTTAAGGATTTATTGTCGGTGGGTTTGACTTTTGTCCATGAAGCAGGCATTGATGAAACTGTTTATGAAAAATACCAAGCTTTGGCTTTTAAAGAGGCTATGCCGATCCGTGTTTATGGCATGTTGTTTGGCTATTTGGATGGCATTGAAGCGTTATTGAAAAAAGGTCAAATTAACATCGATGACCACATCATCATTCGCTCTGTGAAACTGATGGTGGATGGTGCTTTAGGCAGTTATGGTGCCATTTTAAAAGCACCCTACAGTGACAAGCCTGAAATGAAAGGTGCTTATGTGCAAACGCCGGAACAAGTTGAGCAGGTGTTAGGTCTTTTGGTTCAATATGACTTTCAGGCTAATGTACATGCCATAGGTGATAAAGGCAATGCAGAAGTGATTGAGCTGTTGTCTCGCCCGAATATGAAATCCTCAAAACTCAGACATCGCGTAGAGCATGCGCAAATCCTCAGTTTAGATGACATTCCTAAATTCAAGCAACATGACATCATTGCATCCATTCAACCCACCCATGCCACATCTGATATGAACATGGCTGAAGACCGAGTGGGTGCTGAACGCATCAAAGGGGCATACGCTTGGCAAAAGTTAATAAAGTCTGGTGCTGTAGTGGCTTCGGGTTCAGATTTTCCAGTTGAATTGATCAATCCATTTTATGGTTTGCACGCCGCAGTGACACGTCAAGACCGAAAAAATCAACCCGAAGGTGGTTGGTATGCTGATGAAGCCATGTCAGTTGAGCAAGCGCTTCAAAGTTTTACTATCAATGCGGCCTTTGCTGCCCATGCTGAATCATTCAGTGGCTCTTTAGATGTGGGTAAATATGCAGACTTTATTGTTGTTGATCAAGATATTTTTAAAATCAACAAACAAGATATATGGAAAACTAAAGTATTAGAGACGTGGGTGGGTGGCCAAAAAGTGTTTGAATATCAACAAGAGTGATTTTTTATAGGTGATATAGATACTCGGGTCAAGCCCGAGTATGACGGATTGACTTGTGAATGATGCGGCTGATTTATGGTTTAGTGATGTTTGTTACCATATAAAAGATCACTGCTTGTTATTCATCTTGTGGAATCTCGAAATTGACCATCCATTGGATACCGAATGGGTCAGTCAGCATGCCAAAGTAAGAACCCCAAAAGGATTTTTCTAAGGGCATGGTGACTTCGCCACCATCAGAAAGCGCTGCAAAAACACGCTCTGCTTCTTTTAAAGTTTCTGGATTGACTGATAAAGCAAAGTTGTTACCTGGGTTGTGTCGTTCGGTTTGGCTACCTATGGTGTCACAACCCATCAATACAAACCGATCATTAATTGGCAGAGATATGTGCATGATTTTGTCTTTGTCATTTTCTTCCACTGTACAGTGATCGTTACCGTCGTTATTTTGGGGCATTTCACTGAATAATGACGTGTGTAGGATTTCGGTTTGAAATACAGCTTGATAAAAATCAAAGGCTTCTTTGCAGTTGCCTTCAAAGTGTAAATAGATATTGATGTTGTTCATGGTATCGCTCTAAGTGATTGCTTATGATTATAGCGGTTTTTTGGATCGATAATTTCTGGATTGATAACATGACGCTTTTTCATGCTTGATTCAACTGACCAAGACGCCATTTTCATGGTCTTTAAAAGCCTGCTTCAAATCTTCATGGGTACTCATGACAAAGGGGCCAGCACGTACAACAGGCTCATTTAATGGTTCGCCAGTGACCAGCAAGAAACGGCTGTCTGAATTCGTTTTAACCTTAATTTGTTGTGCTTTACCTTTGTCTTCAGGTTCATTACCTACAGATTCATTACTTTCATATTTATTACTTTCATATTCATTGAGTAGGGTGGCCAGTTGACCGCCTTTTACAAACTCACTGTTCTCACCAATCTGAACCTCACCGTCAATGACATAAACAAAACCATTGTGTGAGGCCGGAATCGATTCAACAAGGGTTTGACCTTGAGGCACCACCACGTCCCAATAATTCAAAGCATGGCTTTGGGCTTCACTGCGCCATTGGTGATTCACAGGCCCTTGGGTTTTTGCTGTGGCTCCTGTGATGACTTTGATGCTGATGCCACCGGCTTGGTGCTCAACTGGTATCTCTTGCTGCGTGAATTCTTGGTATTTAGGTGGTGACATTTTGTCTTTTTGCGGCAAATTCACCCACAACTGAAACCCAGCCAATAAGCCACCTTCTTGTTCCGGCATTTCAGAATGTATTACACCTGATGCGGCGCTCATCCACTGGACATCACCTGGACCAATGACACCTTCATTGCCCATGCTGTCTTTGTGGCGCATACGGCCTTCTAACATATACGTCACAGTTTCAAAGCCACGGTGTGGGTGAGGTGGAAAGCCTCCGATATAGTCTTGTGGCTGATCTGTGCCAAAGGCATCTAACAGCAAGAACGGGTCTAACTGCTTTAATTCCGGTATACCAATAATTCGGGTGAGTTTGACACCATCACCATCGGAGGTCGCGATGCCTTGATAGACTTGATCTACTGTTTTGTATTTGTTCATGGTGTGCTCCTAATTATGTATTGCCTTGCCTGTATTACCTTTTATGCCAGTAGCGATTGTTTGAATGTATCTAAATCAAAGTCTTTGCTGTCGATTAGGGTCACATCATCCAAGCCAATAAAACTCAGTACGTGTTTTAAATAGGGTGTTGCAAAGTCTATCGCTGAACCCATGGGCGTGCCACCTGAGGCATACACCAAATAAACTTTTTTTGGCGTCACCAAGCCTTCAGGGCCGTTTTCAGTGTACCTGAAAGTCACTTTGGCCCTGGCAATCAAATCAATCCAAGCCTTCAATGCGACTGGGATGTTGAAGTTATAAATGGGGACGCCAATGACCAAATGATTTGCCTGATTCAATTCAGCGATGAGGTGGTCAGAGAACGCCAAAGTTTCTATTTGATCGGGTGTTTTTTGCTCAGCAGGTGTGAAGTTGGCTTGCATCCACTCACCATCAATTAAAGGTGTGTTGTTTGTCAAGTCCCGCCTAACTGTATTTGATGGTATCTGTTTTTCCTGTCCATAGACTTTGATGGCTTCGGTTACTTGTGCAGTGACTTTTTGGGTTACTGAGTGTTCGTGTTGTCCGCTGCTGTCTAATTGTAAAATGTGTTGTGTCATGTGTTTTTGTTTTATTTACTTTTGTATTGATTCTATTTTATGGTTCTAAAAATAACAATAAAGTGTCAAAATACTAAATAACTGTTTCCAATAAAAGAACAATGAACACATTAGAAAACATGCAAACCTTTGTCAGGATCATTGAGGCTGGCAGCATATCTAGCGCGGCAGATCAGTTAGACGTGGCCAAATCAGTGGTCAGTAAGCGTTTACAGCAACTTGAACAACACATGGGAGTGACCTTGTTGACTCGAACCACCCGAAGGCAAACGTTAACGGCTGCTGGTGAATCGTATTATCAGCAATGTTTGCGTATATTAGAGGATGTAGCCGAAGCAGAAGCCCTAGTAAAGGATGAACACCAAGCCTTGTCTGGCAGGATTCGCATGGCCGTGCCTTTGAGTTTTGGTTTGAGTCATTTAACCGAAGGCATATGGCAGTTCAATCAACAACACCCTGATGTGGTTTTTGACATAGACTTCAGCGACCGTTTAGTGAATTTGGTGGAAGAGGGCTTTGATATGGGCATCCGGATTGCGAAGTTATCAGAATCGACCTTAAAGGCCAGAAAGTTGACCTCAACCAAAATCGTTTTGTGTGCCAGCCCAGGTTATTTAGCCGCACATCCAGTCATTGAGCGCCCAGAAGATTTGAGAAAAGGGCATGAGTTTGTGCAATACAGCGGTGGTCCAGATTCATGGCAATTTGCCGATGCCGATGGCAAACCATGGCAATTAAAGATGCCACACAGTATCAGGGCAAACAACGGAGAGTTCAATTGCCAGTCTGCCATTAGGGGGCAAGGTTTAATTTTTTTGCCCGATTTTATCTGCTATAAAGCATTACGGACTGGTGAGCTGGTTCCTGTGCTTGAAGGCCAGTTACCTGAACGCGTTTTGGGTTGTTATGCTTTATATCCTGAAACCAAACACCTGACTTATCGGGTCAGGTGTTTGATCGATTTTCTGGTAACGTATTTTGAAACTGACTGTCCTTGGCAAAGTTAACATCGTTTATTGACTGCTTCTTGATTCCGCGAATGCTTTGAATACTTGTTCATTATTGAGTTGTTTAAAATTTGAGCTTGGCCGTTATCAAGTTGTGTTGCTCTTTTGCATTCAGTTTAGGTTAGTGTGGCGCGTATGGGGATTTTCAATCTATTTTTGGGTGTTCAGTCTAGGAATTTAAGGCACAAAAAAGCCCCGAAAAATCGAGGCTTCTTTTTAGTTTTTGTGAAAACTTGATTACCAAATTTTTACACGGTCTTCTGGTGCCAAGTACATGCCGTCACCTGGTTTCACATCAAAGGCTTTGTAAAACTCAGGTAAGTTTCTCAAGATGCCGTTGGTGCGGAATTCAGAAGGTGAATGTGGGTCGGTTTCAATGCGTTTCAATAACTCTTCATCACGGTATTTACGCATCCAAACTTGTGCCCAACCCATAAAGAATCGTTGATCAGATGAATAGCCATCAATCACAGTATTTTCTGGGAAGTTGGCTTTGTAGGCTTTGTATGCAATCGCTAAGCCACTCAAGTCACCGATGTTTTCACCTTGCGTGAACTCACCTTTAACATGTGTGCCGTCAACCACTGTGAAGGCGTCGTATTGGTCAACTAATTTAGAAGTTAACTTGTTGAACTGTTTCAAGTCATCTTCAGTCCACCAGTTTTTCAAGTTGCCATCGCCATCATATTTTGATCCCTGATCGTCAAAACCATGGCCCATTTCATGACCAATCACAGCGCCAATGCCACCGTAATTCACGGCTTCATCAGCAGCCAAGTTAAAGAATGGTGGTTGTAGAATCGCTGCAGGGAATACAATTTCGTTCTTGGTTGGGTTGTAATAAGCGTTAACCGTTTGTGGGTTCATACCCCATTCTGTTCGGTTGATGGGCTGACCCATCTTGCTTCTGTTGCGGTGTGTTAAAAAGCGCGTGGCTTCTTTCATGTTGGCAACCAAGTCTTTACCATTGATGTCCATTTTTGTGTAGTCACGCCACACGTCAGGGTAACCAATTTTAGGATCAAATTTAGCCAGTTTGTCTAAAGCTTTGACTTTGGTTTCTTCACTCATCCAAGGCAGCTCTTTGATGCTGTCACCATAAGCTGTACGCAGGTTTTCTATCATAGTCACCATGCGTTTTTTGGCTTCAGGTGGGAAGTGGCGCTTAACATACACCGCACCAACCAATTCGCCAGCGATGCCATTGACTAAATCTACACCGCGTTTCCAGCGAGGTTCTTGTTCAGTGGTACCTGATAAAACCGTGCCAAAAAAAGTGAAATTCTCTTTATCAAATTCACTACTTAAAGAATTCGCTGCATTAGAAATCATGTGGAAAGTGTAATAATCTTTCCATGCGTCCATGCTGGTGTTTTCTAATACTTTGTTTAAAGTTTCCAAATAGCTCGGTTGGGTGACAACGACGTGAGCTGGTTTGTCGATCATGGTGTGGGTTAACCAAGCATCCCAGTTCATTGCAGGTACTTTCGCAGTAAATTCATCGAAAGTCATTTTGTTGTAGGCTTTTTCGCGATCTCTGTTTTGGATGCGTGTCCATTGACCTTCGGCTAAAGATTTTTCTAAAGCGTAAATGCCTTTGGCTTTTTTAGCTGAATCTTTGATGCCCGCTAATTTCAACATGTTTCCCATATGTTCTACATAGGCTTTTTGTATTTTGACTGATTTTTCGTCATCCTTCATGTAGTAATCGCGGTCTGGCATGCCCAAACCACTTTGACCAATGTATACGATGTGTTCATCAGATTTCTTTTGGTCAATGTACACGTACATGCCGATAGGGGCTGTGTTGTAAATGTCAGCATAACCCATGTATTCAGACAGGTCATCATTGTTTTTTAACGCTTGGATTTTATCCAATTCGCCTTGAATCGCTGAAATACCGGCCGATTCAATGACTTCTGTCGCCATGTATGTTTTGTATAAGTCGGCAATTTTTTGTTCTGCTGAACCATCTGCGTTCAATGCTTTAGATACATCATTGATGATGGCTTTTACGTGTTCACGACTTTCTTCAGCTAGTTTTGTGAAAGCACCATAGTTTGATTTGTCTGAAGGCATTTCAAATGATTCTAACCATAAGCCGTTCATGTGGCGGTAAAAATCGTCTTGGGCTCGGACTGTTTTGTCCATGTTATTCAAATCGATACCCGAAGAAACCTGTTGTGCCGTCACGGCTTTGGCTTCTTTGGCAAATGCAACAGGTGCATTGAATGACATCAAGCTTAACGCGATGCCAGTGGCTAATAAGGTTTTTTTCATAGTCCTCTCACTTAGGTTTAATTTCAGCCAGTCAGTTTACAGCTGCTTGGCATTAGATTCATGTGTCATTAGTCCTTATCAGGCTGGACTGTTGAACCATTTTTGGCTCAACAGTCGGGTAGGCTGATGACTACAACGCTTATAACAACGCTTCTAGGGCTTTGATGTTACTGTTGATGCGTTTTTTATTGTTCTTGATGTAGCTGTTCGACTTGGCTGATAGGTACCAAGATTTTAATAAAGCCAAAGCTTGCTCACTTTCACCGGCCACTTTTTCACCGGCCATGCGCTCTGATAAGACTTTGACTTGATAGGCCATGCGCGCTTCCATATGTGCTTTTGGCGTTTCTTTGCCTGTTAAAAATTCTGCTTGTAACAGCAATTCGTCACAGTGCTGGTCATCGGCAACATTTTCTTTTCTGGCTAGAAATGCCGCTTTTTCACTGTCGCTACAAGTCGATAATGCGGTTTCAATGGCATCAGAGTCCTCAGACTGACAAGTCACATCAAACTGTTTTAAAGCATCCAGCGAGGACAGCACTTTGGCTGATTGTTGTTTGTTTAAAGCATCATCTGCGCTGGACAAAGCGGCTTGGTAGTTTGAAGACAACTGTTTGATGTCTTGAAATTCAGCCTGCCATGTATGTATCAAGTTGTTTTTCAATTGTTTGATTTCATTGCTGTCTTTGGTTTTTTTAAGGTCTTTATTGAATTTGTCTAATGCCGATTGTGCCGCCTTTTTGTGCGCAGCTTGAGCCTCATTTTGAGCTTTGCTTGCATCATCTCGTTTGTTAAATAGGGCATCATTGGCTTTGCGGAATTGTTTCCACAACTTGCGCTCTGTGTATTGTTTGACTATGCCTGCTTTCTTCCACTGTGCCTGTAAACCCTTGGCTTGTTCAATCGCAGCGGCTAAATCTTCTTCATCATGTAATGCCATGGCTTGATCAATCAAAGCACGTTTCTTTGTTTCAGCGGCATCATACCAAGTGCTCAATTGGCCATCTATTCGGTCTATGCCTTTGCGCAGTTTCTTGGCCATTTGTCCACGTTGTTTAGGTGGAATTTGATCCAGTGATTTTAGGTGTTTGATGGCATTTCGAGTCATTCTGGCCAAGTCGCGTTCATTGCTGCTTTCTAATTCAACTTGCAGCATTTCATCAATACAGGCTTTAATTTCATCCAAATGACTGTTTTGTGATTCAGAACGTTTTTCAAAGAAGGGTTGAGTGGGTTCAAACAGTGCTTTTGAAACGGTTCTGAAGTCTTGCCACATTTTTTGGTTACGAGAAGGGAACTTGTCGCCTTCTAATTTTTCCATGTCTTCGAGGGCATACCAGCGTTCGTTAGAATCTTTCAGTTTTTTCAAAACAGCATCAGGGTGTGTGGCAGTACCAACCAAGGCCACCAATTCGTCAATGATGTCCTGGCGTACTTTGTCATTGCTCCATTTCTGCCATTGGCGCAGCTCTTTCAACTGAGTCCAAACATTGTCGATGTTGTATTTATTTTTTTGTACCAATGGGTGCTTGAATCCTGCGGTGCGTTTCAATGCGGCCATTTGGTTTGTGATGATTTTGGCTTTTGACAAGTGACCGTCTTTAATTTCAGTCTGTGCCTTGTCAATCATATCAATCAGTTGTTGAGCAGCTTCATCACGCTTTTGGGCTGACTGTTCCACTTTTTCAGCCAGTTTCAAGATACCACTGTCGTACTGGTCTGACAGTAATTTCAAGCTGCTTGATGGGTGTGCGCCGCGAGTGGCTTGTTGCCAGCGGGTTTTGAATTGTTTTAGTTGGTTGGGCTGGACTATCTCTTGGGCCAGTACTTTTTGTAATTCATCATAAGCTTTGGTCGCGCTTTCTGGCACCTGTTGTTGCTGCATCTTTTCGTCTCTTTTGGCAGCGAAAGCATCAATTGCAGATGACAGTTGATTTTTGTCTTCTGAACTCAATACCGAAGTGTCAATGGTTTGGCACTTGGTTAATTGGCTTTGAATTTGGCTGAGGTCTAAATCAGTTAATTTGTCACTGGCGTTAATGACTTCTGACAGCTGTGATTTGGCACGCTGTTCTTTTTGTTTGTTTAAAAAGCTGTCACGATGTTCTGGGTCGAGTATCATCTTTGCGGCAGCAAATGCGCCGTTGTAGCGTTGTTTAAATGTCGCATCACAGTTTTTTTCAATCGCTTGCCATTGGCTGCTGATGCTTTCTAAATCACAAGTCGCTTTGTGATGAACCACTGCCTCTAGCTGTTTACATATTTTCAATGCCAAGCTGTTGTTTTGGTTTAAATCTTCTCCTTGGTTAAGTCTTGACTGAATGCTTTGATATAGGGATTTATTTTTCTTTTTCAGGGGCTTAGAAATTCTTTGTAAAGTAGATTCTTGTGTAATTTTTTCTAAAATGGCTTGCTGAACTTCACGGTCTTTTTCATTGAGTAACAAGTCGCCTAAAGTTCCTTGTTGATTTATCTGGCTGACAGCTTGAAGTCGCATTTTACTGTGTTGACTTTGACCTGCCAAATACAGCAAAGCTTCATTGTCATTGAGGTTTTTAATGGCATCGGTATTTTTGCTTTTGGCCATCAAATGTGTCCATTTTTTTCGTGCCAATTTTTTGACTTCGGTTTGGTCGTTTTGCTCAGCAATTTGATGCAATTGATGGGTATCGTCAATCCGGCTCAAGGCCGCTTTGCGTACTTTGATGCTGCTGTCACTGCTGATGATTTGTGGCAGGGCATCAAGTAATGCCGCATCGTTGTCTGTTTGGACTGCGGTGAGGCGAACTTGTTCGTTTGGGCTTTGCCATTTGGGTTTGTTGAACCAATTAAAAATACTCATGATTATGCGACCTTATGAATTAGATTGTTTTGAATGAACTTCAGTTGTTCCTCCGCCTGTTCAATTTTCATGATTTGGCGGGTGATTGGGTCAAGTTGCAAGCCTTTGAGGAACCACTTGATGTGCTTCCTTGCCATGCGGCAACCTGTGAATTCACCATAAAAATTGTGGAGGTTTTTGACGTGTTGATACATCACATCGACAATTTCTTGGTGAGTGGGTTTGGCACAATGCGTGCCGGTTTCAAGGTAGTGCTGGATTTGTTTAAAAATCCAAGGGTTACCTTGGGCTGCACGACCGATCATGATGCCATCGCATCCAGTGATTTCAAGTACAGCTTGAGCTTTTTCTGGGGTGTCTATGTCGCCATTGGCGATGACGGGAATGGAAACGGCGGCTTTGGCTTGTTTTATGAGCTTAAAGTCGGCGCTGCCTTTGAATTTTTGGGCTTTGGTGCGACCATGAATGAAAAGGGCTTTGATGCCTGATTGTTCAGCAATTTGAGCAATTTCTAAGATGTTTTGGTTGTCACTGTCTACACCCAGTCGGGTTTTTAATGTGACAGGTATGTCAACGGCTGTCACAGCAGCTTGGCAAATTTCTGCAACCAGATCAGGATAGGCCATCAAAGCCGAGCCACATTTTTTCTTGGCCACTTTTTTCTGAGGGCAACCCATGTTAATGTCTATGATTTGTGCCCCATTTTGTTGATTGAATAGGGCAGCTTCAGCCAAAGTTTTGGGTTCGGCTCCAGCAATTTGAACGGCAATTGGGCCAGGCTCACCTTCATGGTTCATGCGAAATTGTGTCTTCGCGGTTTTCAATAGTGACAAATCACAGCTGAGCATTTCAGAAACCACAAATGATGCACCCAAGTTCCGACACATTTGTCTGAAAGGGCGGTCAGTCACTCCTGCCATGGGAGCCAACATGACTGGGTGAGGTATGTGATAAGGGCCTATTGAAAAAGCATGCATGATAAAAGTGGCTCATCAAATCAATTGATTAAATATTTTAAAACCTGAAATCCAAGTTGCCAGAGATGACCCCACATTGGTCAAAACAAAAACCAATAAGACCCGAGTGACTGGGTTTTTCCACCATCCTTTGGCATGGGTGGCATCTTGTTGTAAAGCCTCAAAATCATGGACCTTGGGTTTACGTACCATAGTTTCTACCAATGCAGCCACCATACCTGCTGCTATGGTTGGATTCAAAGAGGTGAATGGTGCGGCCACCATGGCAGACAATATCGTCAAAATGTGCCCGCCAGCCAGCAGTGCGCCAACAGCAGACATGAGGCCGTTATAAACAACCCATGTTTTGATCATGTCCCAGCCCATGTCAGGGTTCTTTGAAAAGCCCCAGATGAAACCAGTCAATATGATCAGTGTAATCAACCAAGGCAATGCTTTAACCCAAATGGCTTTGGGAGGCAATGTGTTTAATGCTTTGATGCTTTGTGCCGTGTTGATTTCTTCTTTCATGTAATTGTGGGTGCCTGACAAATGCCCTGCGCCAATTACGACCAGTACTTTTTGTGGTTTGTTTTGAGAGGCGTTGATGGCTTCTTGAAGTCTGGCAGCCATAAACTGGTCACGTTCATCAATCAAAGAATGGAATAGGTTTTCTGAATTTTCTGAAAATTCTTTGAATGTGCTTTCTAAAATGTCACCAGATTTTAGGTTTTCGATTTCTTCTTTTGAGACCTCTTCATTTTCAAAAAAGCCGCCAAACCCAAAAATCAGGTTAATTTTTTCCATGAATTTTAAAGACCGCCAAGTGCGTTTCATGGTGATGCCCACACTGCGGTCAATTTTCCATAATGGCAGGTTTTGCTCTTGTGCAGATTCGATGGCCTGTTTCATTTCGGCGCCAGGCTCTACACCCAATTGATCGGCCAATCTTTTTTGGTAAGCGCTCATGGCCAAATTGGTCGCAATCAAACCGGTCTGTTTGTTTTTAATGATGCTGACCAAGTCCATATTTTTGTAACGGTTTTGGTCGGTCAAAGCTTGGAATCGAATTTCATCCAATTCAATGGCCACAGCATCAAACTCATTAGTATCTATTAAGTCGCGTACTACATCAGCGCTTTTTTGAGATACATGCGCAGTGCCCAACAAGCACAAAGATACACCTTGGTGTGTGACCCATTGGTGAGGTTGGTCAGATAATATCGTTTCGGCGTTCAATTCAGCTTTCAAGGGTGCGCTCTACAGAAATAAAAAAGGAGCTATTCTATCACCAATTGGCCTCATTTTCAGTGATGATAAATGATTTGCTTAAGCCTTGGTTTTTCTGTCCTCAGAACAGTTTAAGATTTCGCGCAAAACCACTGTGGCATAAGCCCCTGGCGGCAGTTCAAATGTGAGTTTTAAATCACCATTAAGCCATTCAAATTTTAAGTTTTGAGGGCACATTCTGACAGCACGGCGATCCTGCTTGACACGGAACTGTTCAAAGCCTTTGGCATATTGTGGTGTTTGGTCAGCGATAGACTGTTCAAAAATGGCGCATTCAGCTTCACTTTGAACTGCATCCTCACCCCACAAAGCGGCAGAAATGTGGATGTCTTTTTCTTTAAGACGTTGCCTGATTTCTTCGCTTGTGGCTTCACTGGATTTGAACCATGAGTGGCTGTTATTGAGTTGCATCACATCGCCTTTTATCGGTCTGTGCCAAGTGTTGTTGGCTATTCTTGCGGCGAGAATATTGTTGAAAATGTGGCTGCGAGCACTTGATATTAAAAGGCTTTTTAAGTTTTTATTTCTTGTTTTGAAGCGGCCGTTAAAGAAATCTATCGCTTTAGGTAAATTACCCATGTCTTTACCAAATCGTTGAGCACCGAAGTAATTTGGAACGCCAAAGTCAATGACATTTTGGATGTTGGCTTCAATGCATCCTCGGTCGCCTTCAATATCTCTAACCGTCAATTCAAATCGATTCCCTTGTAAGTAGCCTGTTTTGATTTTTCGGTTGTGGCGTTCACTGCGCAAAATCGTCATTTCGTCAGGCAGCGCATTTTGGATGTCGGTGGCTTGATCAATTTTTGGCAGCTGCACACTGAACCATTGTTGGGTTACCGCATGTCGGTCTTTTAAACCCGCATAGCCTATATTGCGTTCTGATGCTTGGCAGATCTGTGCCAATTGTTTGGCAACCCAATCGGTGTTGGTGTCGGTTTTTTCTATCCACAACCAAAGGTGCTCACCTTCACCAGTGAACGTTATGTGGTCATTTATTTCTGTCACTCTGAAATCAGCGGGGGTACATTTTATTTTTCCAGAGGCGGCCAGCTGATTGTGACTTGGAAACATGTGGTCAAACGCATGAGATTGTTCTTTGTTCATATGGTGTCTGTTTCAAAGCTGGTTTTGAAAATTAAATCGGTATCAACCAAGGTGGCCAAACTGACGAGCGCTGCCATATTGGTTTTAATGATATACAAAGCTTGTTTGTTGTTGAGGTTTTCTGGTAAATCAGTGCTTCGGTGGTAGTCGTCGTATTGGTCCCAGTCATCATCAATCGATAAAATACCCGGCATGTTGTTATTGATGTATGGCATGTGGTCTGAGCCGAAAGGGTTGAGGCTGCTATAAACGGTCAGTTCGGGTACATAGGTAGCCGCCATCTGTTCTAAATGCTGCATGATGGCCTGTTGAGCGCTTGAGGTTTCTAGTAATAAGTCATGGTCGCTGTTGTCTGTGTAACCAATCATGTCCATGGTCAGTGCGGCTTTGATTTGGTCACGTTCAGATTGATTCATGCTGTCAACATGATGATAACTACCATTTAAACCCTGCTCTTCACCGGAGTAACAAATAAACAATAAACTGCCTTCAAATTCATAAAAGCTGGCCACTCGAGCCATCTCAAGTACCGCTGCGCAACCACTGGCATTGTCCACGGCGCCCGGTGCATTGCCATTGCTTGGAATTGAATCCATGTGTGCGCCAATCACATACCAATCATCAGGTCGGGTGCTACCAATTTGTTCACCCATGATGTTGTGTGTGGTGCTGTTACCTACATTAAACTGTGGGGTTGATACAGACAGGTTTAATGCAGCCATTTTATTCACAATCCAATCTTTGGCGCTGTCATTGTCATTGCTGCCAGTGGTGCGATTCCAGCCGGTTAATGTGGTGACGTCATTAAGCCAGCGGTCTGTATCTAATTCATCGAGTAGGGCAATGATATTTGAATCAGCATTACCTTTTTGTGCTTTTGATTGTTGAATGGGCTTGAAGTCCTTTTGTGCTAAAAGCTGCCAATGGTTATGGCTGTTGTGCGCCATTGCTTTGATTTTATTGGAGTTGTTTATGCTGCTGAAGCCATGGTTTGATGCTGAAGTTTCTATGCCATGGTCTTTGAGGTGGGATTGATTGCCTCGGATGACCCAAGTGGTTTCGTTAGCATTTGCAATGAATGAACTAATCAGTACCAATTTAAAGATTATAATACGTAGCATTTTCTACTGCTTTGATAAATGACACACATTCTACTGCATTTTTTAGTCCCTTTATTGGTGGCATTTTGGGTTTTTAGAAAAACCTTATGTCAAGCAGTACTGGTGATGTGGTTAACCATGTTGGTGGATTTAGATCACTTATTGGCTACACCTGTTTATGATCCCATGCGATGTAGTATGGGCTTTCATCCTTTACATCAATGGTGGTTCTTTGTGCTGTATGTTTTGATGGTGTTTTGGAAACCGACACGCATTATCGGTGCGGGTTTGGTGATTCACATGCTGTTGGACAGTTTAGATTGTGACATGGCTTCATTAATAGCAAGCTTGCCTTTTGGGTGATGTGAAACCAAGGATGACGTGACACCAGGTGTTTGGTATCACGTCAATGGTTTGATTTAATGGTTATTTGCTATTGATGCCTTGCTTTTCCAAGTATTCTTGGTAAGTGCCACGGTAATCAACCACTTCGTCTTCTTTGATTTCCATGATGCGAGTCGCAATCGAAGATACAAATTGTCTGTCATGCGAAACAAAAATCAAAGTGCCTTCGTAGTTTTCCAAGGCCAAGTTCAATGACTCAATTGATTCCATGTCCAAGTGATTGGTCGGTTCATCCATGATCAAAACGTTGGGCTTTTCTAACATGATTTTACCAAACATCATGCGGCCTTTTTCTCCACCTGATAGCACTTTAATTTTCTTTTTAGAATCTTCCTTAGAAAACAACATGCGACCCAAAACGCTGCGCACATCTTGTTCGTCGTCGTCTTTTTGCTTGAATTGGTCCATCCAATCGAAAACCGTCATATTGTCGTTAAATTCGCCCATGTTGTCTTGCTTGAAGTAGCTGATGTTGACATTTTCAGACCATTTTAATTTGCCAGAGTCAATGTCGATGGTTTCGGTGATACAGTTCAAGAAGGTTGTTTTACCAATCCCGTTTGAACCAATGACCGCAATGCGTTCACCCACTTCAACCATCAGGTCAACGCCTTTAAGTACCTTTTGGTCATCGTAAGATTTGTTCAAATCTTTGACTTCCAAAGCATTTCTGAATAATTTTTTACCTTGCTCGAAAATGATATAAGGGTTCACGCGAGAAGAAGGTTTGATGTTTTCCAGTTTGATTTTGTCCAATTGCTTTTGGCGCGATGTGGCTTGTTTGGCTTTAGATGCATTGGCCGAGAACCTGCTGACAAAACTTTGTAACTCAGCAATCTGTGCTTTCTTCTTGGCATTTTCTGCGTACTGTTTTTCACGTGCTTGAGTCGCTGCAGTCATGTACTCATCGTAGTTACCAGGGAATAAACGCAATTGTGCATAATCCAAATCGGCCATATGTGTGCAGACAGAATTCAAAAAGTGACGGTCATGCGAAATGATGATCATGGTTGATTTTCTGGCATTCAAAGTGTCTTCTAGCCAGCGAATGGTGTTGATGTCCAAGTTATTGGTCGGCTCATCAAGCAAAAGCACATCAGGGTCGGCAAACAAGGCTTGTGCCAATAAAACACGTAATTTCCAGCCAGGTGCCACTTCTGACATCAGTCCGAAGTGTTGTTCTTCAGGGATTTCCAAGCCCAATAACAACTCACCCGCTCGCGCTTCAGCTGAATAACCGTCCATTTCAGCAAATGTGCCTTCCAGTTCAGCCACTTTCATGCCTTCTTCTTCAGACATTTCGGCCAAGCCATAAATGCGATCGCGTTCTGCTTTGATTTCCCACAAAGCTTTGTCACCCATGATGACAGTATCAATAACAGAATACTCTTCAAAAGCATACTGATCTTGACCCAAAACACCTATGCGGTCGTCAGGATCATAACTGACATTTCCAGAAGAGGGCACTTGCGCACCTGTTAATATTTTCATGAAGGTCGATTTACCACAACCATTGGCACCAATCAGGCCATAACGATTACCGTTACCAAATTTCATTGAGATGTGTTCAAAAAGGGGCTTTGAGCCAAATTGCATGGCAATGTTTGCAGTTGTAATCATTCTTCTGACCAGTGGATATGTAAAAAGGCGCGATTATAGACGATTTGTGGCTGTTGTGTGCTGAAACAACAGGATAAATAGAGCTGCAAGCCTAAAAAATAGAGGGTCGTTTCCATCAGTTCCTCTATTTTAAAAGGCATTCAATGAATACTCGATTTCAGCGTTTGCTGATTTGTTTATTCAAAATAGTTTTTGTAGTCTTTCAAAGCACTTTTAACTTGATGTAATTTATGCGCTGATCCATCATGAGCCAAAGCTTGTACTGCTGGTATGAAGGGTGTTAGGAACAGATGGAGTTGGTCATGGGCTTGACCAGTCATGGTACAACCTTTGATTAATTTTTGCAGGTCTTGGTTGAGCTGTTCCCCAAGCATTTTGGGTGTCATGTCTGTTTGTGTACGTTGAACCATGACTTGAAACATCTTTCTGGTGTGTTCATCCATTTGCCACTTTTTTCCCTGATTAAGAGATGGTTTGGGCGGTTCATGACTTTTATGATGGCTGTTGTGTTCATGTAAATCGTGGTTTTGTTGGTTTGATTCTCCTTTGCCGTGGGTGATTTGAGAGGCAATCAAGGTCAAAATAATCATTATGACTTTCATGTGATTTATCCTTTTATTTGAATGAATATTATTTAATGGCTGTGATTATAAAAGTTATTACCCAAATAAAACCACAGATAGCTGAGTTATTTGTATGATCGTTTGGTTCATAATTTAATGTTGATAATATAGAATTAACATGACAAATCCAGGCGTTAACTTTAAACCTATTAACTTTAAAGTTTAAAAGGAACTGCGCTACAATGAGTGAATGCAGGCAGGTGAAATCACAAAAATCTTGGGTCAGAAAGGCTCGATTGATAAAAAAGATTTAGATTATATTTATTCGTTGTTATATGGTGAAATCAAAGTGGCTGCGCATCAGCAGTTAGCTCATTTTCATAACAACAACACCATAAGTGCCACAGTTTTGGCACATGAGTGTTACCTCAAATTATCTCAAGTTAAAAACCTGAACAATCAAGATCGGCGGCATTTATTGAATTATTTGGCCAGGGCAATGCGCCGCTATTTGATTGACCAAGTCCGCAGTAAACAAAGACTGAAAAGAAAGGCTCTGGTTATTGAACAAAGCTATTCTCAAATTTTAGGTTCAAGTGATGTCAGTTTGGACTTGTTTGAGGTTGATCGCTTGATAGATTTGCTTTATGAAATAGATGCTCATTTGGCTGAATTAGTACAACAGAAAATCATTTTTAATTTTACATTTAAAGAATTGTCTGAAATTTTTGGTCTTTCTGAACGGCAATTGATTCGGCAATGGAATCAAGCCAAATCCCTCTTGTTAACCATGATTGAGAATGACATTGAACATTAATAAACTGAAGCTAGCCAACGAAATCTTTCAATCTTTGTCATTCAATACGATTGAAGAGGCGATGGAGAACCTGAAAACTTTTGAAGACATTGATTACGAAGTTTTGCGATTAGTTAAAAGTTTGATTAATAACAGTCAACATTCCGATACCCAGTTTGATGCGCAAATAGGTCAGCAGTATCAACCTGTTATGAAGAAAGTATGGAAAGAAGGAGATGAAGTTGATGGTTATAGACTGATTGAACTGATTGGTTTGGGTGGCATGTCGGTGGTGTTCAAGGCGCAACGTAACAGTAATATAGCGCAAAAGCCTGTGGCCATTAAACTGTTCAATTTGCCCGAGCACAGTTCAGAGTTAAAACAAAAATTTCAGAAAGAACAGCGCATATTGACGTCATTATCACACCCGAATGTGATTGATTTTCACCATGGAGAAAGTACGGAACAAGGTGAATCTTACATTGTGATGGAGTTGTTAGACAAAGGTTTACCGATTGATGAATATGTGAAGAAAAAGTTCATGAACAGGAGTCGGGTTGTTGATTTATTGATTCAGGCAGCCGATGGTCTAAACTATGCACATCAAAATTTGATTATTCATTTGGATGTCAAGCCTTCAAATTTAGTGGTAAATCAGAGTGGCCACCTGAAAGTTTTGGATTTTGGTATCGCTCAATTAATTAATTCAGAGGCTCACACTGAAAAAGGTTCACACAGTCAAAGCAGTTTTATTGCATTGACGCCAGCATTTGCATCGCCTGAACAAATTAACAATGAAAGCATTGATACTTCATCGGATGTATTTTCTTTGGCTGCGGTTGCTGTATTTCTATTAACAGGTAAACAACCTTTTCCAGAGAACCGATTATTTAGAAAGTGTGTTGATGATGAATCACATGTGTCCGAGCTTTTACTGTCTAGGTTGGATGACAAAGATTTACAAAACATTTTACTCAAGGCGCTCAGTTCTGATCGCCAAATTCGTTACCAAGACATGTCTGGTTTTAGGCAAGATTTGAAACTTTGGCAAATGAAAAGGCCTGTATCGGCCAGTAAAAATACATGGTGGTATCGATTGAACCGTTTTGTCGTTCGAAGAACGGCTTTGTTCGTCACTTCAATGCTGTTGTTTGTTACGCTGATTGTGGGTGTTTCATTGTTGGGGGTGCAGAATAAAGTTATTCAATTAGAGGCTGATAAGGCCCATGCTGTGAAGCAGTTTATGTTGGATGCTTTCAGTGTGACCGACCCTGATACGGCACAAGGCATAGACATTTCAGCGAAAGAATTGTTGTTGTCTGCAACAAATAAAATTGAAGTGGATGAGGCCATGGATGACCCAATAAAGTTTGAGTTGTATGTGGCTCTGGCTTTAGCCAATGGACGATTGGGTTATTATCCAGAAGCAATCAAATTATTAAATGCAGGATTGTTGATACAACCCAAAAATGAAGAAGCCATTTCAATGTTGACAGCATACTTGTTGGCATCGGGAGAGATTGAAATTTTAAAACACCTGTTGTCAAAAACAGATGAACAGCGTTTTTCAACACCATCGGCAAAAAGTGGGGTGATGCGGGTGAGGGCTGTTGTAGCTGCTCAAGCGGGTGAATACGATGCAGCTTTTGATTATCAAGCACGTATTGATGCGTTTGAGTTAAGTGAACATGAATACATTCGCAATCAGGCTTTATTGGCAGAAATTCACTATCTAAAAGGCGAGTCCGAACTGTCTATCGAAATTATAGAGTCGGTTAAAAAATCCCACCCGTTGCCATTGACTCATGTTTTGAGTTTGGGTTTGAATTCAGATTTGGTTGAATTCCATGATCGGCTGGGTAATTTTAAAGCAGCCATGGCCCTGACTTTAGAAAATATTCAAGGTTATAAAAAGGTTCTTGGCGAAAGCCACCCGGGCTTGGGTGGTGCATATAATTCACTTTCTGCATTTCAATGGTTAGATGGGCAGTTAGTGGAATCTTTGAAAAGCTCGGCCATCGCTGAGCAAATTTTCAGGGAACGTTTTGGTGACCGCAGTGAGGGCTTGGCACAGTCATTGAGCAATGCAGGTCTGGCATATTATTATCAGAATCAATTTGAGCCGGCAATAGAGAAACTAGCTAAAGCAACAGAGATGTTAGCGGATATTTTTGGTAAGGACCATCCTGAAACCATGAATGCCAAGGCTAATTTTGCTACGATTTTGAATGCCACTGGCCAACCTGAAAAAGCTTTGCCAATCTTGGAAGATATGTATCAAATTGAATCTCAAACATTAGGCAAGGCACACAGGTCGACGCTTTATACACAACAAGCCTTGGCACTGACATTGTCAAACTTGGGCCGTTTTGAAGAAGCCGCAAAAGAGGCTTCAAAAAATGTAATTTTTATAAATAAAAATTTTTCTGACCATCAATTGATGGTCAACCATTCTCACAGCGTTTTAGGCCGGGTTTTGTATAAAGCAGGAAAACATGAGTTAGCCATATATAATAACTTAAAACACATCGATTTATGGACTGAGGGAGATGAAAACAACTTAGCACAGTCATTGTTGCTGGTAGCCAAAAGTTATTTTGAATTGAAAGACTATGATGCCTCGTTTGAATATTTTGTTTTATGGACTGATAAATTGAAAGACTTGTATCAAGAAACAGATGTTAAATATTTAGATGCGCAATTGCAGGTTGTTGGGTATGCACTAAAAGCGAAACGGGGTGAGTGGGCTCAAAAGTTGCTAAAAAAAATAGCCGATGTTATTAATAACAATGAATTGTCACTACCAGAAATAGAGAGAAAAATAAAAGAACTCAGTCTATAAATGATTGAGTTCTTTTTTAGTCATCAATAAATTACTCGAATCCATCACTGAAAATTAAATCATCGGGCTGGAATTCTGCATAGATGGTTTGACTTTCTGTGACCGTAACAAAGCAATCGTTACCACTTGGAAGCGGGCAGGCCCTCCAGCTGATAAAGTCACTATTTGAAGTGCCGGTAGCAGTTAATTTAACCAAAGTACCATTAAATACCACTTCAGTACAGTCAGAACCACAAGAAATCCCCAGTGGATCGCTGATCACAACGCCAGTTCCAGAGCCTTCTTTTTGCACAGTCAACAAGAATTCATCTGTTCCTATGTTGTCATAAACTTCATCAAAGCCAGCGTCATACAAACCACCAACTTCTCCTGGCAACCCTTGAGGATTGGTGTTTTCATTTACGGGAGATGATTGGTATTCAATGTCTCGATTTGTACTCCATGCGAAAGTGTCCTCCTGACACATATCGACGCCTTCTGAACTGGAAAGTTGGCGGGTATCACCACCTGTTACGTTAATAAATTGTGCTGTACCTATGGTATATGAATCACCCGGCCAATTAACGCTATTATCTATCAAGTTACATTTGCCTGAGATGTTAGGTGAAGTTGTTGGTGCGTTGTATCCACCTTGAGTGTCCTGAAAAATAGAGTTTTCAAATCGTAAGTTGCCAAATGAAGACCACCACACATGTGAATCACTGGCACCACCTGATAAAGGTTGTGAATAATTTTTTGCCGCTGTGTGGTGAGAAACTTCAGTTGTTCCTGTATTGACAAAAAGGTAATCACTGTCGTTTGATAACATGTTACTGTGGCTCATATGCAAGACAGCTCCGGGCCTTACATTGATTAATGCATATTCATTGTTTGCACCGATCTGTTCATTCCTGTCAAACAAAGTGCGACTGATTTTTACTTTTGAGTTGTTGATGTATACCAGCTCATTGATAAATGAATTTTTTTCAAATTCCGAGCAGCTGATGATAAATGGGCAGGTTTCGATCCTGTCCATTACGACTTGATATCCTGATGTGCCACCATTGGTGACATATAAGCCAGCACCGTGGTCTTCAGTTATATTCCTGGCTATGTAAGTATTTATTAGTGTGGCCCTGCCTGTACCGTAAACATAAACGCCGCCACCGTCATAGATGGCACGATGGTCAGTAATCAGCACGCGATCTTCATCACCATCCGCAAATAATTCTCCACCATCATGCACCATGATGCCGCCACCGTAGTGTGCACTATAAGCCATGCCGTTTGAAATGCCGCCTTTGATGTTTGCACCGCCTTCAAGAGTGACGTAACAGCCATCTTCAATGTACAGATTGCCGCCTGAAATGGCACTATTTTTTTCCTAGTTTACCAGCTATTGTGACTTCAGAGTTGTTACCAAAACACCAAATACCACCGCCTTTTGGAATGTCATCCAAATGCCCATTGTTAAAAACTGTGGTGTTCTCGTCTAACTCAACATAGGCGCCACCCAATACCCTAATGCCAGCCACATTATCAGAAACATCCACACTTTCTAAATATAAAGCGGCATTTTCATTAACAATAATACCTCTTGAGTCACTTCCCAAAATTTTAAGGTTTTTTAAAGAAACCAATGCGTTATTTTTGACTTCGAATACAGCATCTGCTGTGTTCCCAATGTTAGGCGGAGTGGTATTGACTGGATCTCCACAGTTCCCATAACCACCTGCAATGGTTATATGGCCTGCATTTGATAAAGCTATTGAGTATGAGCCATTAGTATCTCCTTGGTAGCTTACTGTGTTGGTTAACCTGATTTCATCGGCTTGACTGCCATTGCTGTTTGCAGCTAATAATGCCAAATGTAAGTTATCATAGTGGTTGGCTTGATTACACTGGGTGGAATCACCTACGTAAAATGTGGCGGCTTGTGTGTTGCTGAAAAAAGCAAACAGGGTGATTAAACACCAAATGCTTAAGTACTTCATGAATTGTCTCCTTTGTTAATTCACTTACTACTACGCTTTCCATAAAGAAACCATGACATTCAAAGTTGTTTTTTTAAAGATTCTGTTTTTTGTATTGTTTGGAAGACTTGCTTTGAGGCGTTTGATTTTAAGTTCAGGTATAAAAAAAGCGCCCTTGCGGACGCTTTTCTCACTGAGTCGCTAACACATGGTTAGCGTGAACTTAATTAACGCGACGCGTTGCTGCTCATGGTGCTGTTTCGCCCTGAGTCTTTGGTTTGTGCCATGTCACGCATGCCATCGGTGTGACATTGACCTGTTTTGTGACCTCTGTTGACGCCACCAGATAATTGGCCACGATGTTTTTCAGTGGTTCCATCATCTGGGTCTCTTAAGAATGGGTCTGTGACAATTTGACACCAGTCAGGACGCCACCATTTGGTGGTAGGAGAAGTTGTGTAGTAATTTACTGCATTTCTGGCCCATGTAGGAATACCCGCTAACCAAGAGCTGGCACCTGAAGTGGTCAAGTTAGAGTTGTAGCCACAACCGACACCAAAAACGTTACCAACAGAGGCCAAGTTGCCCGCTAAAGGTGTGCCTTGATAGGGTGTACCAACAGACTGAATCAAACGACCAGAACCGGCATCATCCAAGCCGCTCCAATAGTAGCTGTATAAGTGCAAAGCAGCTGCGCCACCTTGTGAGTGTGCCACGATACCAAATGAAGGGTAGTTGTCACCAAAAGTATCTATGCGTTGAGCAAAAGCATCATGTGAGCGATTTTGGTTGAAATCACTGAATTTCACGCTGTTACTGAATTGACCTTGCTGTGAGCCCCATACATCGCTTGAGCAATAACCATGAACCAGCATCAATTTACCACCTGCGGCTTTGTTTTTAGCGACTGATTTCGGTTTGTTACCAAAAAGCATTGATTGTGTAATCTGGCCATCAAATAGTCTTGCTGATTTTTCAGAAACTACAGGCAGTCGCATGTTCAGTTGATCAATTTCCAATACACTGATGTAGTGATTGATGTCTTCGATTCTGATGTTTTTCAAGCTGTAATTTTGACTTTGACCTGCTGATAACAACCAACGGTCGTCTAATTGCAGGTTGATTTCCCCACCTTTGGTGTCAACAATAGAAGACAGCCATGTAATCGCTTTTTCTTCACCTTTTAAACCTTGTCCCCATACTTCAGCAATCACACGGTAGCGTGAGTTTGACATTGCTTTGTTCATTTGTTGGGTGCTGAAAGTCAGGTTAATCTTATGATCTGCAACGTATTCACCTGTGGCTGCTTTAGATGTCAGCTTCAAACGGTCATCTATCACGGGAACCACATGTTCAATGGTTCTGAAAAATGGTTTACCTTTTGGTGTTAAGCCATGGGCTTCAACTTGAATACGGTACAAACCGGGTTCTTGAGCAACAAAAGAAGTCGTGAATTGACCATCAAAAGCGGCTTTGTCGATTGAAAAACCATCATCAAACATTGTGCGTGAAGAGGTGTTTCCATCAGGTGCTGTGATGCGAATGTTTGCTGATTGAATCAACTGTAAATCATTTTTGACCATTGTGAATGAATTGTCACTGGTCAAAGCATTGGCGAATAGGGTGACTTCTTCTCCTACTAAATAGCCATGTTTTCCTGTGAACGAGCTCAGTTGGTAAGGTGAGTCGCCGCTCAATAATAAGTAGCCTTCGCCTTGGCCTTTAGATTTGTTCAAGTTCTTGATATTGAATTGATAGCGTCCTGATGTCATGTTTTGCAAATCATATTGAACTGCAGGGAACTTTTCTTCTGCCATACCAAATAGGGTTTCAGAAACAGTGTAGTTTAATTCCTTTAAGTTTAAAGATTTGTTGTGGTTGTTGGCTTTGATTTTGACTTCCCATTGATCTGCATTGGGAGAAAAAAGTAATACCTTAGGATTGTCCCCGTCGATCAAAAGCTGTTTGTTCCAAGTTGATGAATCAGAAAGGTTGACTGGAACCAGTGCTGATTTTGATACGATGGCAGCGGCTTCTGGTGCGGCTTTTTGCATCAATTGAATTTCTTCAGCAGGCCCGGCCAAGTGTTTGACTTGTGGCGCTGCTGAAGCTGTTGTGGTGGCAAATAATAGTACCGACCCGCTGATTGACAGCAGTGTGTTTTGTAGTTTCATACTAACCCTCTTTATATGATGTTATTTTTCTTGTTTATGGTGTGACTATTAATGTCACTTGCGTCCCCATTGGTTCAAGAATCTGTTGGCCTTTTGTTAAGGCGAGATTAAAATAACATAAAATAAAAACAAATTCAAACGTTTGTTTGAATCTGGTTGACAAAAAGTGCAAAAGATGAATGGTTTTTATAATGTAGGGTAAAAAATAATCAATGCCAGATGCAATGAACTTCATTTTTTGAGTACAGTTAAACAAAGTAATTTAGGGTGGGTTGGTAATGCGATTTAACAGGTCGTGATGTATACCGGTGTGACAGCAAAAAAATCACAATTCGGGCTTGTTATTAAGGAGTGATTCGGTTGACTTAAATCTGAAACCCGTTTTATCAAGGCACTCAAAAATGAATGCCTTGATAAGCTGGTATTGTTTTAATTCAAATGATTGTTTCGGTTCATCAACAAATACAAGATTGGCAGTACCAACAGTGTTAAAAGTGTGGAGGATGTGATGCCACCAATAACAACAGTGGCCAATGGCCTTTGAACTTCTGCACCTGTACCCGTATTAAGTGCCATGGGGATAAACCCGAGGCTGGCGACCAAAGCCGTCATGAGTACGGGTCTGAATCTTGTCAGTGCGCCAGTGATGATGGCTTGTATCAGGTGGCCACTTTCTTCCCATTGCTTGCGAATAAACGCCACCATTACCAAGCCATTCAATACAGCAACACCAGACAAGGCAATAAAACCCACACCAGCTGAAATCGACAATGGCATATCACGCAGCCACAAAGCAAAAACACCACCAGTTAACGCCAAAGGAACACCTGAGAAAATGATGAGTGCTTCTTTAACCGAGCTCACTGCTAAAATCAGAATCCCAAAAATGATCAGTAAGGTGATGGGAACCACAACAGTTAACCTTTGTGATGCTGATTCAAGTTGCTCAAAAGTACCACCGTAATCAAGCCAATAGCCACTGGGAACCTTAACATTGGCTACCAATGTGGATTTCGCTTCTTCAACAAATGACCCCAAGTCTCTGTTCCTTACATTGGCAGTAATGACCACACGACGTTTGCCATTTTCCCGACTGATTTGTGCCGCTGTTGCTTGTTGTTCTATTGTCGCCACCTCACTTAAAGGTATGTAACCGCCTTGAGGTAATGGAATGGGCAATGACGTTAACTGTCGGGTGTCATTTCTGATGTCTTCAGGTAAGCGTATAGCCAGTGTAAATCGACGGTCCCCATCGTAAATGACTCCTACAGATTTTCCGCCAATACCGGCAGACAGCAGTGACTGTAAATCCTCGGTATTCAAGCCATACCGAGCTAACATGGTTCGGTTGGGTTCAATGCTTAATACAGGAATATCATCAACTTGTTCAATGCGGGCATCGGCTGCCCCTGGCAACTGGTTGATTTCTTTCAAGATTTCTGATGCCACTGTTTTTAAGACTGCCATGTCATCACCAAAAACTTTGATACCAAGGTCAGATCTGACGCCAGATATCAATTCATTGAATCGCATTTGGATGGGCTGAGTGAATTCATAGTTATTACCCGGAATTTGGTTCACCAAAGCTTTAATTTGATGGACCAACTCAGCTTTACTCAGTTTAGGGTTTGGCCATTGACTACGGTCTTTGAGTAGCACAAAGGTATCTGTGACATTCGGTGGCATCGGATCATTGGCAATATCAGCTGTACCAATCTTTGAAAACACTTTAGCCACTTGAGGGGCATTCAGCAGTTCTTGTTCCAACAGTTTTTGCATGTTCGTTGATTGTGTCAGGCTGGTGCCAGGAATGCGCATGGCATGCATGGTGATGTCACCTTCATCCAGTTGTGGCACGAACTCTGAACCCATGGTGGTAACCAACCATATGCTGAAAACAAGCAAAACTGAGGCCATTACAAGCACTGTATACTTAAACTTTAATGCCAATTTTAAAGCAGGTTCGTATACAGATTTACCACCCTTAACAATGACACTTTCCTTTTCACTGACACGATTTTTGAGCAAAATGGCCACCAGTGCAGGTACAACTGTCAAAGAAAGAATCATGGCAGCAATTAATGCCATGACCACTGTCGCCGCCATTGGATGGAACATTTTGCCTTCAACACCTGTGAGTGTGAAGATGGGGATATAGACTACAGTGATGATGGCCACACCAAACAGTGCAGGTTTAATTACTTCAGTTGTGGCTTGATAGACGACTTTCAGCCGCTGATTTAATGGCAAAATGTTTGGTTTTTTATTTTGTGCCATTGAAAGTCTTCGAATACAATTTTCAACAATGATCACAGCGCCATCTACAATTAACCCAAAATCTAAAGCACCTAAGCTCATCAGGTTAGCAGAGACCCCAGTTTGAACCATGCCGTAAAAGGTTGCCAGCATGGAAAGTGGAATGACGGCGGCGGTTAATAAAGCAGCTCTGAAATTACCGAGTAACAGAAACAAAACGACAATCACCAACAAGGCACCTTCAATCAAGTTCGTTTGAACGGTTTTGATGGTTTTATTGACCAAAACGGTGCGGTCATAAACGGTGTTGATTGTCACGCCCTCAGGCAAAGTGGGTTTGATTTCTTCCAGTTTGGCAGCAAATGCCTTGGCTACTTGTTGTGAATTACCGCCCATCAACATCATGGCGGTTCCCAATACAGTTTCTTGGCCGTTACTGCTGGCAGCTCCTGACCTCAATGAACGGCCGATGGCCACTTCGGCCACATCTTTGATGCGAACAGGTGCCGTACCATGTGTTTTTACCACCACCAAACTGATGTCTTCGATGGATTTAAGTTGCCCCTCAGAGCGAACCAAAAGTTGCTGTCCATTGCGCTCTAAAAAGCCGGCACCTTGGTTGTCGTTGTTGCGTTTTAATGCTTCAGCAATGTCGTCCAAGCTCACTTGGTGTTCCAGCATCAATATGGGTTTGGGTAACACATGGTACTGCTTTTCTTCGCCGCCCAAAGTATTGACTTCTACCACGCCAGGCACTTGTGCCAACTGGGGTTTGATGATCCAATCTTGAATCTCTCTCAATGCCATGGCATCAAAATATTGATCATCTGTTTTCGCTTTTGTATTTGTGGCCTCGACTGTGTACATGTATATTTCGCCCAGCCCTGTGGCAATGGGTCCCATCATTGGGTCGATGCCTTTGGGTAAGCTGCTTTGGATGTTTCCCAGACGTTCATCGATGAGGTTTCTGGCAAAATATATGTCCGTGCCCTCATCAAATACCACTGTTACTTGCGACAAACTATAACGAGAAAGGGACCTGGTGTAAGACAATTGTGGCAGGCCATACAAAGCCGTTTCAATGGGGTAAGTGATGCGCTGTTCTGTTTCTAAAGGAGAATAACCGGGTGCTTTCGTGTTGATTTGCACTTGTACGTTGGTGATGTCAGGTACCGCATCGATGGGCAGTTTCTGATAGCTCCAAACGCCTAAGACCACCAATCCCAGTGCCAAAGTCACAATCAAAATGCGCCTATCTATTGAGGATTTTATTATTGAATTTATCATGTTATCTCCCCATCAATGAACATGAGCGGCCGCAGACTTTTCTATGTCGGCTTTGATTAAATAGCTGTTGTCAGTGACATAGCTTTGTCCTGCCATCAGCCCTGATGTGATGGCTGTATAATCATCATCACTTACCCCAAGAGTCACTGATTGAGCTGTGTATTCATCGCCTTTTTGAATAAAAATAATGGCTTGGCCTTCCATGTATTGAATGGCTTTATTTTCAACGCGTACATCAACTGTACTTTCAAAAACCGTGATGTCGGCACTGATCAAGTCTCCCGGCGTGTGTTGCTTGTTGCTGTTGTCAAAGGGGACCCGTGCCAGTAGATAAGGCTCATTTTCAGGCCCTGGAATCATGTGGTGAATTGTACTGACAATTTTTTCATTGTTATCAAGCAAGCTGACTTTTTGTTGTGCACGGACTTGTTTTCTTTGCTGATGAAAGACTTTCAATTCAGCCCACAAAGATTGGCTGTCCAATAATTTGAATAAAATTCGGTCTGCGGTGACTTCACCAGGGTTTAAGTAGCGGTGTTGCACCATGCCATCTATCGGTGCGGTTATGTTATACGTTTGTAAGCTGTTGTCAGATTCAATAACTGCTAATGTCTGGCCTTTTTTAACCACGTCACCAATATTGGCAGTCATTTTTTTAACCACACCTGGAAAGCGGGCATAGACGTCGGCCATGTGTTCAGGCGCTGCTTGTAATCTGCCATACACTTTGAGTTTTTGCTCTATGGTTCCAGCCGAAGCCAGTGCCGTTTGCAAATTTTGCTTTTTGCTTACTTCACTGTTGATGGTGGTTGCTTTTTCTTCATCATGTCCATGGTGACCATGATCGTCGTGACCTTCTGATGCAAATGCCGATTGAAAACACATGTTGAAGATAAGAAAAACGGTTAAAGTCACGGGTTTTATTATGTTTGATTTCATGGGGCATTCCTGTTGTTGAGTGATTGTCCACTCAGTTGTTCTATGATGGTTTCGTGTCTGTGTGTTGCCGCAGCGGTATCGATTAATTGGCGCTCTGCGTCGAATACTTGTTTTTGAACTGTGAGCAATTCTTGGTAACTGTAGCGTCCTAATTGGTACGCTTTCAGTGTTTCTTGGTGGGCTTTTTTAAGCCATGGAATCACTTCATTTTTCAATGTTTTGGTTTCTGACATTGTGGCGTTTATGTTTTGAAAAGCTTGTCGGAGCTGTGTTTCAAGCTTCAGCTTTTGCTGTTGTTGTTGCATATTGATTTGAGCTGTTTTGGCTGCATTGGCTGACAATACGCCATGGTTTCTTTGCTGCTTGAACAGTGGCATGGAAAACCCAGCAATTATCGCGGTGTCTTGCGTTTCTTGTATGCGGTTGATGCCTAATTCCCAGTTAAAATCGCTTTTTGATGAGGCTTGGATTTGTTGGCGAGTGATTTCTTGGAGTCTGGTTTCTGCTGTAAATCGTTGAATATACGGTGATTTTTTTAAGTTCATTAACAAAACATCCAATGAAAGTTGCTGATTGAAGTGCATTAAGTCGCCTGTTACAGTCTCGAAGTCAGCAACAGAACTTCCCCATAAGTTGGCTAATTTCAATTGCCAGTGTTTTTGTTGGTTTTTTAAACGCTGTTGTTTGAGTTCTGTTTGTTTTAAGGTCGCTTTGGCTTGAAACACTTCTGCTTTAAATGCCACCCCTTTTTTGAAACGAGACTGCGTCATTTCTAGGTTTTTTTCTGCCCATTGTTGTTCGGCTTCTGACAGTTTGATATGAGATTGTATTGAAATCAGTGTGATGTGGTTTTGTGTTGCGTTGGCCAGTACATCTAAAGTGGCCAATTGCTGACCGAATTCACTGATTTGAATTTGTTGTTCAAACTGCTGGCTGCGCCAATATCTTTTTTTCCGGTTTCAATAACAGAACTTAATGACAAAGAAAATTCAGATTGAGATATGCCTGTATATGGTGTTGTGCCAAAGACATTGTCTGCGCCAATGTTAAGCCTAAGCTCCGGTTTAAGTTCAGCAGTTTCCTTTTGACCCTGCCATTGTTTTTTTAAAAACTCAAAGCCTTTTAGTTCTGGGTTGTTTTGTAAAATACGTTTCAGAGTTTCACTTAAAGAAAGCAACTGACCGTTTTTACTGGGACTGTAGGTGGTTTCGGAGCCTTCTGCTGATGCCACACACACCAAAGAAAACAGCATGATGCTCAATATAAGTGTGTGCATACAATTGCGAGTCACTGGAATGACCGCCTTTATTTGTTGTTTCATTTTTTAATTACCTGTTTGTTGACTTCAAATCAATTCATGCAAAATAAGCGGATGTACGAACTGACTGCTAAAGCCGAGTTAAATATTTTGGTTTTGGGGACTTACAGGTAAAAGTGAATAGGGGGGCGGTCTATGCCTTCCCTTATTTTATTGATGGTAGGGCTTGGGGATAAGAAATAGGGAGCGGAAGGTTCAATTTTCAGTGTGTCTGATAACGTGAGCATCAAACTGACGTGGCTGCCATGACAGTGATGACAATTATCGCAGGAGGTTTGGGTGTCATTGCATTTGTCTTCATCCAATGACAGTTCGCTCAAAGTTGATGATAACTGGTGTTCGTCATGGTGTTGATCAACATGCTCATGCTGTTCTGTTTCAGTGGATTGAGCAGGCGTGGTGAGCTCTGAAGATTCGTTGGCCAATAAAACGGTTTGCGTGAACAACAGCACAACAGCCAAAAGCTGTAAAATCCAGTGTTGTGTTGTTAACTTGTTGCCCATGAATAATTATTTAAAATATTATAAAACAAAAGACTGCAGTCATTGCTTAAAGTTCACCTGACCAGCAAAACATTTAAAAAATTCAGAGACACCCTTGGGTGCCTCTGAAAGTTTTACTTTTAATTTGCTTTATGAATGGCGCGTTTGTCAACGTTCATCGCTGCTTCAAATACAGCTTCAGAAAGCGTAGGATGCGCGTGGATGATGCGAGACAAGTCTTCAGCACAACCTTTGAATTCCATGGTAACCACACATTCAGACAACAAGTCTGCTGCATTGGCAGAATAGATGTGTGCGCCCAATAATTCATCGGTTTCTTCGTCAGCCAACAATTTAACCATACCTGTAGGCTCATTCATGGCCAAGGCACGGCCATTGGCCGCCATTGGGAATGTACCGACTTTGTAGGCAACGCCAGCTTCTTTCAATTGTTCTTCTGTTTTACCAACCCATGCCAACTCAGGCTCAGTGTAAATAACAAAAGGAACGGTGTTGAAGTCTACATGCCCATGTTGTCCTGCGATGCGTTCAGCAACAGCAGAACCTTCTTCAGAACCCTTGTGTGCCAGCATGGGGCCGCGTACGGCATCACCAATGGCCCAAACGTTTGGTACAGAAGTTTGACAGTCGTCATTGACGTCAATTTGACCACGGTCGGTTAATGTCACACCACAATCGTCCGCCAATAAGCCTTCCGTTTCAGCTTTACGGCCGACAGCGACCAATAACTTATCAAATGTTTCAGTGACTTGTTCGCCGTTCTTTTCAGAGACCACTTTAACTTTACCGTCTTTGATGGTGGCTGATTTAACAAAGGTAGACAAGTGAATGTCCAATCCTTGTTTCTTGAATGTTCTGGCTGCCATTTTGGCCATGCCTTGGTCACAAGCAGCTAAGAATGTGTCCATGGCTTCGAAGACTTTAACTTCAGAACCCAGGCGGTTCCAAACACTGCCTAATTCAAGTCCAATCACACCGCCACCAATCACACCTAATCTTTCGGGTACGGCATTGATGTCTAGTGCGCCTGAATTGTCAACGATGTGTTCGTTGTCGATTTCTACGTTTGGAATTGAGATGGGCACAGAGCCTGAGGCTAAAATCACATGGTTGGCTTGAACGACTTGCGTTCCATCGTCGTTGGTGATTTCAACTTGACGGTCTTTCAACAGCTTACCAGAGCCCGCTATGTATTTAACTTTATTGGCTTTGAATAATTGAGCAATGCCACCCGTTAATTGTTTAACAATTTTGTCTTTGCGGGCAATCATGGTTGCCACGTCCATTTTTGGGTTTTCAAAGCTGATGCCATGCACATCGTAACTGTGTGTCATGTGATCAAAGTGCTTTGATGAATCCAATAAGGCTTTTGATGGAATACAGCCCACATTCAAACAGGTACCACCCAAGGCATATTTACCGTCTTTGCCTTTAAAGCGATCAACACATAATGTATTGAAGCCCATTTGAGCAGCGCGAATAGCTGCCACATAGCCAGCTGGTCCACCACCGATTACTACCACGTCATATTGTGTTGTCATGATAAGCTCCTTATATGTTTAATAACAAGCGTGCAGGGTCTTCCAAAGACTCTTTCACTTGAACTAAAAATTGTACAGCATCTTTACCGTCAATGATTCTGTGATCATAGGTCAAGGCCAAATACATCATAGGACGAACTACTATGTCACCATTAACGACGACTGGACGTTCTTTGATGGTGTGCATGCCCAAAATAGCGCTTTGTGGCATGTTCAAAATAGGTGTAGACATCAAAGAGCCAAAAGATCCACCATTGGTGATGGTAAATGTGCCACCTTGTAAGTCTTCCATCGCTAATTTACCTGCATTACCAGCGACTGCATAATCACGGATGCCTGCATCAATGTCAGCCAAGCCCATGGCGTCGGTGTTTTTCAATACTGGAACAACCAAACCACGATCTGTTGCCACAGCGATACCGATGTTTTGTTGTTTATGGTAAACCACATCAGTGCCTTCAACTGAGGCATTGATAATAGGGAATTTTTTCAAAGCTTCAGTGGCTGCTTTAACAAAGAACGACATCAAGCCCAGCTTAATGCCGTGCTTATTGATGAATTCTTCTTTGTATTTTTTGCGGATGTCCATCACGGCTTTCAAGTCCACTTCATTGAATGAAGTTAACATGGCAGCAGTTGATTGGGCTTCAATCATGCGGTCAGCAATTTTTTGACGCAAACGGCTCATAGGTACACGCTCTTCCATTGGCATGTTGGCCACAGATTGAACGTCTGGTTTGGTGATGCGACCTCCACGACCCGAACCTGAAACTTGCGATGCATCGATGTTATTTTCATGCATCATTTTACGTGCAGCAGGCCCCGCAGATCCTGTGGTGATTCCTTGTGGAGTAGCGGCGGCTGGCGCAGCAGCGCTTTCAGCAGGTTTGCTGTTTGCCGCAGGTGTGCTTGTTGCAGCAGGAGCTACGGATTCAGCTTTGCTTTCAGCAGGCACTTCGCCTGCTTCAACTATTGCCAATACTTGACTGCCTTCTACCACATCACCAGATTCGGCAGAGATAGACTTTAATACGCCATCGGCTGGAGCAGGCACTTCCAAAACCACTTTGTCGGTTTCTAAGTCCACCAAGTTTTCGTCACGGCGGACGAAATCACCAGGTTGTTTGTGCCATGTGGCTACGATTGCATCGCTTACCGATTCAGGTAAAACCGGGACTTTAACTTCAATGCTCATACTATAATTACTCCGCGTCTATTGCCGAACCATGTTCCCCATGGATGGCATCTAAAATCAATTGTTGTTGTTCTTTCATGTGTACTTTTAATGCGCCCACAGCAGGTGAGGGCGAGCCTTTTCTGCCTGCAAAATGCAGTGGGAATCGGTTGTCAATACAATGTTGTAAGTGGTGTCTGATTTGGAACCAAGCACCTTGGTTAATAGGCTCTTCTTGGCACCAAATCACATCTTTAATGTTACTGTAGTTATCTAATACGTTTTTCAAGTCTGTTCTTGGGAAGGGGTACAGTTGTTCAACACGGCTGACAGCCACATTTTTGACGCCTTCTTTGTCTAGTTGTTCAATTAAGTCGTAATATACTTTGCCCGAACAAAAGATCACACGTTCAACGTCTTTGGCATCACAGCGACGATCTGGTATGACTTTTTGAAAGCCGCCTTGCGTTAATTGTTCCATTTTAGACGTGGCCATTTTGTGACGTAACAAGCTCTTAGGTGTCATGACAATCAATGGCTTGCGTGCTTTACGCAACATTTGTCTGCGAATCATGTGGAACGTTTGTGCAGGTGTCGATGGCATGCACACTTGCATGTTGTTGACGGCACATAATTGTAAATAGCGTTCTAACCGTGCTGATGAATGTTCAGGTCCTTGGCCTTCAAAGCCGTGAGGTAAAAACATCACCAAGCCACTCAAGCGACCCCATTTGGCTTCACCTGAAGAAATGAATTGATCAATCACGACCTGAGCACCGTTGGCAAAGTCACCAAACTGTGCTTCCCAAATGACCAACGCATTGGGTTCAGATGTGGCGTAACCATATTCAAAACCCAGAACAGCTTCTTCTGAAAGAACTGAGTTAATGATGTCGATTTTATTGCCGTCTTTTTGCAAAGCTTCTAATGGTGTGTAGTTGTCATTGACATCTACATTATGTACAACAGCATGCCTGTGGAAAAAGGTGCCGCGTTGAGAATCTTGTCCATCAATGCGAATTTGGTGTCCTTCATCAAGAATGCCAGCATAGGCCATGGTTTCAGCAAAGCCCCAGTCCAATGGCTGTTCACCATTCATCATTTTGATGCGATCTTGGTTGATTTTATTGACCCTTGGATGGGGTTTTAATTCCGCAGGCAAGCTTGTGATGACTTCGGCATATCTTTTGAAGTTTTCTGGAGTGATGTTGGTGTCAACTTGCTCTGATAAATCGCCATCTATGTGGTCTGCCCAGTCGACGGCATATTTGTCGTTATTATGAGTCGGGCCAAATTCAACAATGCCTTCCTTGTTATCCATTTTGTCGCGGTAAGCGTCAACTAAGTTGCGCGCATAATCGGCTGTGACAACGCCTGCCTGTGCTAATTGGTCAGCATACAATTCACGTGGTGATTTGTGCGCTTTGACCAATTTATACATGTGGGGCTGAGTGGCAGATGGTTCGTCGGCTTCGTTGTGTCCATGTTTACGGTAACACACGAGGTCAACAACTACGTCTTGTCCAAAGGCCTGTCTATAATCTGCTGCTAAGTTAGTCGCAAAGACAACGGCTTCTGGATCATCGCCATTGACATGGAATATCGGTGCTTGAACCATTTTGGCCACTTCAGTACAGTACAGGTCGGCTTTTTTATCCAAGGCATGAGTTGTTGTAAAACCAATTTGGTTATTGATAACGATGTGAATCGTACCGCCAACATCATAACCTTCAACCATCGCCATGTTAAAACATTCCATGATGACACCTTGTCCTTCAAAGGCGGCATCGCCATGAATCAACAGAGGCACCACGGCATTTTTATTGCTGTCATTACGGCGAACTTGACGCGCTCGTGCAGAACCCAAAACCACAGGGTTGATGATTTCTAAATGTGATGGATTGAACGCCAAAGCCAAGTGGACATCGCCACCTGAAGTAGGTACATCTGAAGAGTAGCCTTTGTGGTATTTCACATCACCAGAGTTCACATTGTCTAATTCATCGGCTTTAACGCCATCGAATTCATCAAACAATTCGCCAGGTGATTTACCCAATACATTGACCAACATGTTCAAACGACCGCGATGTGCCATACCAATGACCAATTCTTTGGTTTGTTTGGCACCCAAATGCTTAATCAAAAAAGTCATTTGCGGAATCAGTGCATCACCACCTTCCAAAGAGAAGCGTTTTTGTCCAACATACTTAGTGTGCAAATAACGTTCCATGCCTTCGGCGTGTGTCAGCTCTTGCAACATGTTTTTCTTGTCTTCATCACTGAATGGAAATTCACCAGCGTGTTTTTCCAAACGCTGCTGTAACCATTCTCGTTTCTTGATGTCAACAATGTGCATGTACTCTACACCGACGTGTTGACAATAGACATTTTCAAGCGTGTTGATGATGTCTTTTAAAGTCATTTGATCTGGTGCAACCATTGACCCTGTATCAAAACTGGCTGACAAGTCTTGTTCAGTTAAACCATGAAAACTCAATTCTAAGTCCGGAGTATCAGGTCTTTTAGAATAATTTAATGGATCCAGTTTGGCTTTTTGATGACCTCTGACTCGGTATGAATTGATCAAACGCAATACGGCAGCTTGTTTATGTTGGTGCGCAGCATCGCCTGAAATGACAGCTGCACCCGCGGGTAAACGGCCTGCCATTTCAAATTTTTCTATGATTGGCAGGTGTCTGACGTCACCTTGGCCTTGCTCAAAAGAAATGAACAATTTTTGCAATTCAGGTGACACAGATTGTGGGTCTGCCAAGTATTGGTCGTAGTAACTTTCCAACCAAGCCGAATTGGCGCCAAAAAATGGGGCCGATTGGTGTTTTTCTTTAATCCAGCTACTCAAAGGAGCTCTCAGTTTTAATATGAAACGCGTATTATACCCAAACCAAAGCAGGGTCAAAGCCTACATGGTAAAAAATGTAAAAAAAATAAAAAAGTCACCTTTGGATACAGTGAAAAACGCTTGTAAGTGGTAAGATACTTAAAGACATTTTGCACACATACAAAATTAAATGGAATTAAATATTATACACAGTAAAATAATATGAAGACTTGCGTTTTAAAACAGCTCATTATTTTGGTAATTATCATGGGCCCTTTCAGTACGGCCTCATCAAATGTGGTTGATAATCAACTCAATCACTTATATGAAATAAAAACCTCTGATATACCTTCATTTATTGCGGGTATTGAGCGTTTAAAGTTAGATAAAGAAGCTATGTCTGATGAGCAAAGCTGTTTGTTTGATTTTTTATCAGCTCAAATTCCATATTATAAGGGCGAGTTTGCGCAGGCACTGAAGCAAAACAAACAAGTCATAAAAAAATGTCCAAATTCTCCTTTTGAACTATTCGGTCACGTACAAAATGCATTGGTCTATTCGGTAACAAGCGAGTATGTCATGGCGTTCGAGTCTTTGCAGCGGGGTGAAAAATTACACAGAGAGCTAACAATGACAGATGAATATTTAAAATATTATTTGTCTGGTGCTGCCATGGTTTTGGTTAATCTGTCTCAATATAACTCGGCCGAAGATAAATTGTTAGCACTTGAACACCTGGCTGAAAACGCGCCAGAGTACCTTTGTCGTATCATGTTTAATCGCTTGAACATTGCGTTGTCAGAAAAAAATTATCAATACAGTTCTGAAGACAGGTTGCAAGAAGTTACAATGCATTGTGAACAAGCCAACGAGCATTTATACCTTCAGTTTTCACAAACCATTTGGCATTATTTTAAATTCATTAATAACGAATATCAGGCCATTGATGTTAAAGCCAAACTGGACAATCATTTGTCAAATGAGTCCAAAGTGTTGGAGCTGAATTACCCATATTTAAGCAGTGCTTATTATGCCACTTTAGCCCAAGGTTTTTATCTGTTAGATGACCATGTTGGATCCAAAAAATATGCAAAACTGGCATTGTCATATACCAGCTTAGGAAATGTGATTTTTAAAGTAACGGCGATGGATGTATTAATCAATGTGCTAGACCAGGAAGGAAACTATCAGGCTGCATTTGAGTTGCTTAATAAAAAAAGTCAGATTGAACAAAACCAGCAGTTTGAATTGAAATCAAAAAATATGGCCTATGCCATGGTTGCTCAAGCTGTGGGAGCAAAGGAAAACACCATTCGGTTGTTGAACGAACAAAATGCGGTATTACTGCACAATGAACAGTTAAAGGATGAACAAAACCGCCTTCAACTGATGTTTATCATTTCACTTTTGGTCTCATTAATACTGTTGTTTTTAATTTTATGGCGGGTTTGGTCAAAGTTAAATCGGGCCAAATTGGAAACCCATTTAGATTATTTAACCAAAACATCAAACAGAAAAGGGTTTGAGAAAAAGTTGGCCGAGGTTTTTAAGCGTAATGATGTTGTTCATACGGAGGTGCAATTCGGGCTAATGAATTTGGATGATTTTAGGGTTTTGAATGATGAAATTGGGCACCACGCAGGTGATTATTTTTTGATTGACTTGGTCAAGCGTTGTGAGTCGATGTTGCCAGAGAATGCTTTCATGGGGCGTACGGGAGGAGAGGAGTTTTGCTTTGTTTTATATAATGCCACTCAAGATGAAATGAAATCTTTTCTAAATTTAATGCGTGAGCACATCATGAATCAACAGTTTATTTATCAAGATGATGAAATGAAATTGACTGCCAGTTTTGGCTTCACATCAGCTGCACCTGGGATGAATTCCTATGAGAAATTAATTGGCCAAGCAGAGCGGGCATTGTTTCAGGCTAAATTGATGGGTAAAAATCAGGTTGTTTATTATTGAATTTAAGTGACGGGTTGTAAGTATCCCGCTTCGACTAGTTTTTCAAATACCTCATTGTTTTGCCTTTCAAAGGTTTGCTGATGGCAAATCATTTGAGCAAATGAAGCAGCGCATTCAAAGGTTTCACCGTCGATAAACAACTTACAAGTATCTCCTGAAATTTGATATAAAAAAGTCACCATGGGATTTTTTTGCCACAATCCGATGTGTTCTGGTTGCGTTTCAATTAGGGTCTCCAATTGTCTGTATTCACTGAAAAACTGGCCAAACAATTGACCCCAATCGTCATTTTTAATGCCAAAAGCAGATAAAATAGTCTGCTTAAATTTTTCAATGTCATTGTTGTCAAAGCTGTAGATACTATCCATCCTGCCTTGATCAGTGAACCTGTTAGTCTCATCACAGCGGTTGGCAATAAATTCAGCAAAAGCCATCACCATTTCTGATTGAGAAGGTGCGCGCATGCCGATAGAACAGGTCATGCAATCTTCACTTGTTGAAATGCCGTGGTGTGGAATTTCAGGTGGTAAGTACAAAACATCACCGGTTTTTAATTCTACTGTGGTTTTGGCTTGGTAGTTATTTAAAATAGACAAATCACTTGCCTTCACAAGTTCAGTTTTTTTCAATGGCTTATCATCATATGACCACTGGCGAGTGCCTGATGTTTGTATTAAAAATACATCATAGTGGTCTGTGTGAGCACCTACCGATGCACCTGTTGGGGCAAATGAAATCATCAAGTCATCCAGTCGCCATGATTTAATGAATGGAAAAGCATCAAGAATGGCCATTGTCTCAGGCCTCCACTTTTCTATGTCTGAAACCAGTAGCGTTGGATTGAAATTTGACACATCTTCCCAAGCATCTGGGTCATCATAGATGGCTTGATACCCCTTGCTGTCTTCGCTGTAGATGATGCGAGACTGAACGTCTTCTTCACTAGCCAACTTAAACAGCTGCACGGGATTGGGCAGTGAGCTAAAGTCTAATGAAGTATTGCGAAAAAGAAACGGCTGTTTTTGCCAGTACCGCTGAAGAAATTCTTCAGCGGTGATGGATTGATTGGCAAACAGGTCTTTGATATTCAAGGAAAGACTCAGAATTTCTTGGCTTGTTCTATGGCGTTGCCTAAATAGTTGGCTGGCGTCATTTTCATCAAGCGGGCTTTGGCATCCTCAGGGATGTCTAATGTGGCGATAAACGCTTGCATTTGTACTTGATCAATTTTATGTCCACGGGTCAATTCTTTGAGTTTTTCATAAGGGTTTTCTATGCCATAACGACGCATGACTGTTTGTATCGGTTCTGCCAAAAGTTCCCAGTTGTTGTCTAAGTCATTAAGCAATGTCTCTTTATTTATGGCCAATTTACCCATGCCTTTTTGCAGGGAAGCCCATGCAATGGCGCAATGCCCAAAAGCTGAACCCAAAGCACGCAATACAGTTGAGTCAGTCAAATCTCGTTGCCAGCGAGAAACAGGCAGTTTTTCAGCCAAGTGATTCAAAGTGGCATTGGCAAGGCCCAAGTTGCCTTCGGCATTTTCAAAATCAATCGGGTTGACTTTGTGTGGCATGGTCGATGAACCAATTTCGCCTGCGACTGTTTTTTGTGTGAAATAACCATTTGAGATATATCCCCAAACATCACGTGAAAAGTCCACTAAGATGACGTTCAATCGAATCATGTTATGACACAGTTCAGCAACAAAGTCATGCGGCTCGATTTGGGTAGTGAAAGGGTGAAATGTTAACCCCAAGTCGCTGATAAAACTTTCTGAAATTTGTGGCCAGTCCAATTCTGGGTAAGCGCTGTAGTGTGCGTTAAAGTTACCCACTGCGCCGTTTAATTTTCCGAACAATGTGATGTTATCTAATTGTTTTAATTGGTATTTCAAACGAAAAACAACATTAGCTAACTCTTTTCCCATTGTTGAAGGTGATGCAGGTTGGCCATGGGTTTTGCTCATCATTGGCGTATCTGCCAATTCCAATGCCATGTCAGCCAAGGTGTTGATGATTTGCTGTAAAGCGGGTTTGAATGCTTCACTTCTGGCTTGTTTTAGCATCAATGCATATGATAAGTTGTTAATGTCTTCGGAGGTGCAGGCAAAGTGAACAAACTCTTTATTAATTTTCAGGTTTTTATTGGTGTCGAGTTGGTCCTTAATATAGTACTCAACCGCTTTAACATCATGATTTGTAACGGCTTCAATGTCTTTGACTTTTTGCGCTTCTTCTGGAGTGAAGTTGTCATAAATTGACATGATCCAATCCACTTCTTTTTGACTTAATGGGCTGACCTCGTCAATACCATCTTGTTGGCTGAGTTTAATCAACCACTTTAATTCAACCAATAAACGGTTTTTAATCAATCCATACTCAGAAAAAATATGTCCCAAGTGTTTGGTTTTACTGTGGTATCTACCATCTACGGAAGTGATGGCTGTCAATTCAGAAAGTTGCATGCTCGTGCCAAAAATTGAAAGCGGCATTATAATGTTTCATTCTTCTGAAAACAATCATACTGCCGCTTTTAGGTCAATACATTATTTGCCCTTGCGTTTAAGGTAATCTTGAGCTGCAGCCATTAGGATGCTTGGTGCCAATCTGATTTTGTAATCTGGGTTGATATATTGGAATTGAATCATACCATCTGTTCCCACCAAAAATGTCGCTGGAGCAGGAAGTAGGCGGTGCTTGTGGCCTGAAGCTTTTTCAAGGTCAATGCCCCAGCTCTTATATTTTTCGACCGTTTCAGCTTCTACTTTTAAATGCAATTTTAAATGCCTTAGCTGCTGACATGGGGCTGTCAGAGAGCAGTTGGTAGTCAATATTCTTTTTGAGTTTTTGGTCTTTAAGGCTGTTGATTAAGTGGTCGGGCTGGTCTGGGCTGATAAAAAAGACATCAAACCCCATGTCTTTTAGTTGCCTTTCGACTTGTCTCATTTCACCCAAGTGGGAATTACAGTAAGGACACCAGCCACCTCGATAAAACGTAAGGATGAAGGGCTTTTTGATGCTTTCTGATGAAAAGGTGACACCTTCACCCTTAATGTTTTTAGCTGAGAATGTCGGAATACTCATGCCTGGAAGCAGGGGGGTGACATCATCAGCCTTTTGAAAATAGCCTTCCGCGCTGACAAATAGTGGCAAAATGACCAACATTAATATGACTTTTCTCATGTTTTACTCCGCATTAAAAATTTGATTGCATGTGACTGAGACCGGTTGTTGTTAAATCTATTGCAACATTATAGTGACTTTCTTCACTGGTTATTGGTGTGTAATGAAGTAATATGCTTTCTTGAAATTGTGTGTGATGCCACAAAAAAACAAAGCAATGTGTTCGATTTTATCTTGTGTTGGACTTATAATCTGCGCTCGATTTATTTATCAATGAAATTATGAGCAAATTCCGTATAGAAAAAGACAGCATGGGCGAATTACAAGTGCCTGCAAACGCCTTATATGGTGCACAAACACAACGTGCTGTAAACAACTTTCCTATCAGTGGCTTAAACATGCCGCGAGAATTCATCAAAGCATTGGGTCTCATTAAGGCAGCTGCTGCCCAAGCCAACAAATCTCTGGGACACATGCCTGCTGATGTTTGTGCGGCCATTGAAGCAGCTGCTGAACAAGTTCAATCAGGTGAAGTGGACAGCCATTTTCCAATTGACGTGTTCCAAACTGGATCTGGAACCAGCTCAAACATGAATTGTAATGAAGTGATTTCACATTTGGCAACCACAGATGCTTTAGAAATACACCCCAATGACCATGTGAATATGGGTCAAAGTTCAAATGATGTCATTCCTACGGCCATTGCTGTCAGTTGTACATTGAATGTAACACAGCAATTGATTCCCTCATTAAGGCACTTGATTTCAGTGTGTCGTGAAAAAGCTGAAGGATTGAATGACGTGGTCAAAACTGGGCGCACCCATTTAATGGATGCCATGCCTGTGACCTTTGGTCAAGAATTAAACACTTGGGCCAGTTGTTTAGAAAATAACATTGCCCGTTTAGAAGATTCATTATCTCGTGTTTCAGATTTGCCGCAAGGTGGGACAGCTGTGGGCACGGGTATCAATGCCGATGCACGTTTTGGAGCGCTGTTTGCTGAAAAATTAATGGACACCACAGGCGTGCCTTTCAGTTCAATGGACAACAAGTTTGACGGCATAAGCACACAAGATAATATTGTTGAATTGTCTGGTCAATTGAAAGTTGTGGCCACGACCATGATGAAAATGGCCAATGATTTGCGTTGGATGAATTCAGGCCCATTGGCAGGATTAGGTGAAATAGAGTTGCCTTCATTACAACCTGGCAGTTCAATCATGCCAGGCAAAGTGAATCCAGTGATTCCTGAAGCTGTTGCTATGGTTTGCGCCCAAGTTTTTGGTAATGACACCACGGTAGCTGTGGGTGGACAGTCTGGAAACTTTCAACTTAACGTGATGTTACCTGTTATCGCTTATAATGTGCTACAGAGCATTCAAATATTGTCAACGGCCAGCGTACAGTTGGCAGATCAGGCGATTGCAGGATTTAATGTCAACGTCGATGTGGTTTCAGAAAATGTGGGTAGAAACCCTATTTTGGTGACTGCATTGAATCCAGTTATAGGCTATGAATTAGGTGCAAAAATTGCCAAACAAGCTTATAAAGAAAAACGCTCTGTGTTGGATGTGACTTTAGAAAACACAGATTTAACAGAAGAAGAAATAAGGGCCATATTGGACCCAATCAAATTAACCACAGGGGGTATTGAGGAAAAATGATGAAAAAATTATTAATCTTAAGCATGTTGCTGATGAGTGCTGTAGTTTTGGCACAATTGCCATCATGGGGCATGACTGAGCAGCAATACAAAATGCCCAATCGTCCAGCTAAACTTGAAGACATCGGTAAAGAAGCTGTTAATAATAAATGGCAGTTGAAAGTCATTGCACCACAAGCATGGCACAGCAACATTCGTGCGGGCCTTTCTAAAGGTGGTGAAAGAAATGTGATGATGACTTTCAAAGACTCACTACACCAAAGTGTCAGTATCACAGCCACAAAAGCCAAATACATGGGTCAAACTGTGAAAAGCAGTGGCAACAATCAAGTGGTTCAAAAACAAGTGGTAATCGATGACAAACCGGAAATTGATACCACAGTAGAGCGTCCAGAATTTGGTGATGAGTTTATGGCTGGTAAACCTACAGTTGCTGAAGTTGAAATAGACATGGCTTTACCAAAATCTGAGCATAAAGTGGTTAAGAATGCACCTAAACCGACTAAAACCGTGAGTCAACCCAAGCCTGTACAAAAGCCAGTGGTTAAGCCTGAGCCTAAATCCGTGGCTGTTGTTGAAGTTGAGCCTGAAGCTGGAGAGGTTGAAACAGAAGAAGAGCGTGCAGATGAAGTGCGTGATGCAGCTAAAACCTACTTAAGAAAGCGGTATGCTAAAAACAAAAAAGCGAATGGGACTTTGTCATATGGAAGCATCACTGAAGATGATGAACTGTATATTAAAGATAATGTGGTTTTAATTGTTCGAGAAAAGAACAGCCGCACTTTTTATTATTGGATGAAAGGTACATTTGATCAATCTGTTCATGCCATCAAACACAAATCCCAAGAGCGCTATGAAAAGACTGAAGCGGCAGTAGCCGTTGTTAAAGCAGCATCATCCAAGGCGGATGACAGCAAATCAGAAGTGGTTGAAAGAACGTCGTTGGTGTTCACAGCTGTCGATGATGTCTCTTCTGATCAAGATGTTTTGCGTCGCGATCACATCAGAAACAAAGCAGTTACCAAAGCCTATTCTGCTGAGCAATTGAAAAGTGGTGATTTGGTTTATACAAGAAATGACACTGCATTGGTGGTTCGCCGATTAAGTCGTACCAATGAAATTTACTTTTGGTTAAAAGGTGATGTCAATATCACCGAAAATATTGAGATGATGAAGCCCGATGAATTTAAAATCAAATAAACATTTTAAATAGGGGTGTACCGCTACTCTCACATCAAATTGATTCGACTGGCTGGGCTGATTATTTGGCTCAGCTTGTCGATTCCACTGTTCCTTCAGTTTGAACAATTCACAGCACCCTTTACACTGTATTTAAGTGCCCATATGGGGTTTGGTCTGGTCTTTTGGGCAGTTACCCATAACATTGGACAAATCAGTTTTAAAGTCAAGGCTTGGCTTTCTGTATTGCTTCAAATTGGCTCAATCCTTTTAATAAATTACATCACCAACAGCGCGATAGGTATTGTTTATGCGTTGATTACTTCTGTTTTGTTGCCTTGGTTTTTTAATATCAAAGAAAGTTTAGTTATTCTGCTGGCCAGTAATTTAATGCTGGCGATTCAATTTCAATTCATTGGCGAAGTCAACAGCAATGCGATGGTGCAATATGTATTGTTCTTCGTTTATCTGGGAGCTTCAGCGTTTTCGTTTATTATTTCTTTGGTGGCATTCAGACAACAAAATGCAAAAGAAGAACTGCGCTTATTAAATACTGAGCTGAAAGCCACTCAAGTACTTTTGGCGGATTCTTCTCGCATCAATGAGCGTCTTAGGATTTCAAGAGAATTGCATGATTTGATTGGACATCATTTAACTGCTTTGACTTTAAACTTGGAGGCGGCATCTCACATGACTGAAGGCAAACCGCAAACCTATGTTAAAAAAGCACACTCTATAGCGCGTTTATTATTGTCTGATGTGCGAGAAGTGGTGGGACAATTCAGGCAGTCTGGTACTTTAGACTTGGGTCAGGCTGTGAGAGAATTATTGGCTGGATTGCCTAGGTTGAAAGTTTCCTCAGAAATTCCTGAGGAGTTTCTGGTTGAGGACCCTAAATTGGCACAAACCATTTTAAGGTGTACCCAAGAGTTAATCACCAACACGATGAAACATGCCCACGCCAGTCATTTGTTTGTTAAATTATTCAGAACTGACAAACAAGTGGTGTTAGAAGTAAAGGACAATGGTGTGGGTCTTGGTAGCAGTCATGCAGGAAATGGTTTAACAGGCATCAAAGAGCGGGTTAAAATGCTCAGTGGAAATGTGGTCATGACATCAGATGATGGTGTCCATGTGATTTTGACATTCCCGGTTTAATATGTGTGAGATTCATTCAGACATTAAAAGAGAAATAAGTAATGATAAAAGTATTGTTGGTTGATGACCAAAATTTAGTCAGACAAGGTGTACAAGCTTTGTTAGAAATTGCTGATGACATAGAAGTGATTGGTGAAGCCAAAGGTGGGAAAGAAGCCGTAGAAATGGTGCCAAAACTGAAGCCTGATGTGATGTTGTTAGACATGCGCATGCCTGTTATGAATGGATTGGATGTATTACATGAATTATCTAAATCAGGACAATTACCACCCACCATCATTTTGACAACTTTCGATGATGAAGAATTGATTTTGGCTGGTGTTAAAGCCGGTGCCAAAGGTTATTTATTGAAAGATGTGCCGCTAGAAGAGCTGGTAGACGGTATCAAACAAGTGGCCGAAGGTAAAACCATCGTTCGACCTCAAATCACTGAGCGTATTTTGGAGTCTATTGAAGGTTTGAAGAATGACTTTGTCAGTTTTGAACGTCCAGAGCCATTGACCAACCGTGAAACAGAAATATTGCGACTGATGGCCGGTGGTTACAGTAACAAAGAAATTGCCAATTCCATTTTTGTCGCTGAAGGTACCGTAAAAAACCACGTTTCAAATATCTTATCTAAGCTCGGTGTTCGTGATCGCACCAGGGCTGTTCTTAAAGCCTTAGAGTTGGGACTGATTTAACCATGTTTGAATTTGAATTAAGGGCTGCCACCAAGCCGGAATGGGCAGAAGTGGCTAAGGCAGATTTCGATGCCTTCTTACAAGACCATGCCGCCTGTGAACGCAAGGCCGCTGGTTTGGCGATGTCGATGGTTCAACATTACCCAGACAAGCCGGATTTGGTTCGTGGCATGATAGATTTAGCCATGGAAGAGATGGCCCATTTCAGAGAAGTGATTAAAATCATGCTCGACAAAGGCTTACAACAGGCCAATGATGAAAAGGACCCATACATTAAATTATTGCTTAGTACCGTACGCCGAAACAGTGAAATGTACTTATTAGATCGGTTGTTGGTGTTCAGTATTGTTGAGCGCCGCGGTCATGAGCGTTTTCACATGATGGGTGAAGCTTTAGAAGACCCGAAAATGAAAGACTTCTATGTGCGTTTGGCAAAAGCAGAGCACAGGCACTACACTTTGTTTATGAAACTGGCGCACCAGTACTATGATGCGGATGTGGTGAATGCGCGTTTGGACGTTTTATTGGATGAAGAAGCTGCCATCGTAAAGCAACTGCCTTACCGTGCTGCGGTTCATTAAAATCAATTAATCCTGTTGTAAAAGACTTCAATTGAGAAAAGATGGCACCAAAACATACCTGAGCCAATTCAGCCATGCGATTGAGTTGGCTGATTTTCCAACTGATTTTGAATGGGAAGCGGTATTGATTCTGCCCATATGTGGTGAATCACCTGATGCCATTGATCATTTGATGCAAAATCAAACTGACCAAAAGGTTTTGATTATTGCTTGCATCAACCGACCCGAAGGCCATAAAAAGTCGCAGCAATTTGAACAAGAGAATGAAGCTTTAAAGCAGCATGTGATTGCTACAGCACAAAAGAAAGTCTCAATAGCGCCGCATCAACTCATCATCACGCCAAACGCCTGGGATTGTTTGATACTCGATTACAATGACAAACCCTTTTCTCCAAAAGCAGGCGTGGGATTGGCTCGAAAAATTGCTGCTGACACGGCATTGACTTTGATTCAAAGAAAACAAATTATCAAACCTTGGATATTCAGCACCGATGCCGATGTGGTGCTGCCAGTTGGGTACTTTGATGTGGGTTATTTTGATGTGTCCGATGATTATAGTGACGACTACAATGATGACAAAGTTTGTACTGGCATCAGCCTGCCGTTTGAACATGTCAGTGACGACCTGGAATTATTGACCTACCAGCAGCAATATGATTTTAAAATGTACTACTACCAGTGGGGCATGAAACTCATCGGCAGCCAATATGATTACATTCCGCTCGGCAGCACCTTAATTGTGTCTGCTGAAGCCTATGCCAAAGTGCGCGGCTTTCCTGTCAAAAGCGGCGGTGAAGATTTTTACCTATTGAACAAACTGGCCAAACTGGGTCGAATAGGGCAGCCCGAAACACCCGTGGTCAAGATTCAATCCCGACTGTCAGACCGCGTACCTTTCGGAACAGGACCTGCCGTCAGCAAATACCAAGCCAGCACATCAGAGCCGCTGTATTACCACCCCAAAGCCTTTCAAATCATCAAAGCCTGGCGCTTAAAACTGCTGGCCCAATACCAAGATACCCATGTTATGGATTCAGCATCAACTGATGAATCCCTACTCAATGATTTCTGGAGCTGGCAAAAAGTCTATGAAACTAACTGCAAACAAATCAAAACCGAACAAAGGTGGCAACAATTCATCCACGAATGGTTGGATGCTTTTAAGTTACTCAAATCGGTTCATCAGTTGAGAGGAACATATCCCGATGTATCGCGTGAACAGATTCCTTTTTATTTAGATTTGCGCTCACCACTTTAGTCATTGCGGCGAAGGCCGTAATCCAGCTTATAAAGTACAAATTTTAAAAAACCCAAAATAAAAAATCCAGTAGAATCATCTCAATGGCATGGACACCGGCCTTCGCCGGTGTGACGAGATGTTGGTTTTATTATTTTTTTATCGACTTCTTGTTTGCCAACAAATTCTTGTACATCTGCAGTCATAATGATCCCTTTGTGAATATTTTAATAATCATTTGAAACAATTAAACATTGTCTGAAATGGTAAATAATTTTGCCAAAACCCTAAGAAACCCTGCATAAACTGCGTCATTAAAACTTGTTAATAAGCTAAAATGTGTATTTAATAAATTGTTATGAGTAAGAGCATGGAATTCAGATACTTTAGAGATCCAGAGGGGTTTGCATTTCTAGTAGACAGTCCGCAACCATGTTCTGTCTGTAGCAAGGTAGGAGTTTGGTTTGATACTGGCGGATACGCCGGCATCAATGAAATTGACTGTATTTGCGAAGCTTGCCTCAAGTCTGGAAAGTTAATCGACTTAGAAATAGAAGCAAACCAATACTACGACGATGACTCGGAAGAGTCGGTCACTTTAATGTACAAAACTCCAGCGCTACCCACTTTGCAGGAGACTGCATGGCCTTTAGTAGACGGCGAGCTTCCTGTCTTCGAGAGAATTGCATCTAAACAAGATTTCGAAAGTAAGGACGAATTTTTGAAGTCCTTTTCCGGGGAAGGGCACGAAGTATCAGAGATCGAATGGCTGTGGGATAGACTGCCAGAAAAGAAATTGAACAGCTATAAAGATGCCGGTGATGTTTCGGTTTACCTATTTACATTGAAAGGAAATAAATATTGGATGTGGGATGCAAACTAAAAACTCATAACAAAAACAGCCAAGGCGACGTCAAAAAGCGGCGCGCTTGCTGTTGGCGTTATATTTTTCTAGATACCTGTATTTTTATATCTGATTGAAATAATAAAAAGTAGGTTGGCAGCGCCAACCCACCGTTTTCGGCTTATTGCTTGTAATCAAAGGTCATACTCTATGATCACTGGTGCATGGTCTGAGAAACGCTCTTCTTTGTAGATGTTGGCTGATTTGACTTTGTCTTTGAGGCAGGGTGAGGTGATTTGGTAGTCGATGCGCCAGCCGGTGTTATTGGCCCAAGCTTGGCCTCGGTTTGACCACCATGAATACTGTTCTTCAGCAGGTTCTACCACACGGAAGGCATCTACCATGCCGTATTCGTCAAATAACTTGGTCATCCACTCGCGTTCTTCGGGCAAGAAACCTGAGTTTTTTTGGTTGCCGCGCCAGTTTTTGATGTCTATTTTTTTGTGGGCGATGTTCCAGTCACCGCAGATAACAAAGGGTTTGTCTTGAGCGAGTAGGGCTTTGAATTTGGGTTCTAACCTTTCCATGCAGACGTATTTAAAATCTTGGCGTTCTTCTTTGGCCGAACCTGAGGGTAAGTACAATGAAACCACAATCAAATCATCATATGTGGCTTCGACCCAGCGGCCTTCTGAATCAAATTCAGCAAAGTCGATACCGTATTCGACTTTGACAGGCTGCTTTTTGCTGTAGATAGAAACACCTGAATAGCCTTTTTTGACGGCATCGGCTTGGAAGTGGTGGTTGCCTTGTGGGATGAAGGTAGCAGGTGGCAGTTGGTGCAATTGGGCCTTGGTTTCTTGGATACACAAAATGTCTGCATCTTGTTTTTTTAACCAGTCAAACATGCCTTTCCTTTCGGCTGCGCGGATGCCATTGGCATTCAATGTGATGATTTTCATAGTGACAAGCGTTTAAATCGGCGATTATAACACTTGAAAAAATGTTTCGTCTTTAGCAAGATGTTCTCTTTCTTTATGGCTCAAACAATCATGGATACAGCGCAAGAATTTTTACAGTTGGCAGTGGACAAGCAAGTGCTTAAATTTGGTGAATTCACTTTAAAGTCTGGCCGCGTCAGCCCTTATTTTTTTAATGCGGGTTTGTTTGATGACGGGGCTTCATTGGCGCAACTGGGTCGCTTTTATGCCCAAACGATTGTTGATTCTGGTGTTGAATTCGACATGCTTTATGGCCCTGCGTACAAAGGCATTCCATTGGCCACGGCCATCAGTGTGGCTTTTTATGACATGTTCGATAGGAATGTACCCGTGTGTTTCAATCGCAAAGAAGCCAAGGGGCATGGTGAAGGGGGACAGTTGATTGGTGCACCATTGAAGGGCAATGTTTTGATTGTAGATGATGTGGTGTCAGCTGGCACTTCGGTGCGTGAGTCGATTGAAATGATCAGGCAAAATGACGCCATTACTTGTGGCGTTGCTGTGGCTTTAGATCGACAAGAGCGTGGTGAGGGTATGAATTCAGCGATGCAAGAGTTACATCGTGAATTTGATGTAGAGACGATTGCGATCGCTAATTTAGAATCTTTACTGGATTTTTTAGCTGAAGATGATGAGGCCCTGCAAAAAGTAAAAGTCTATCGAGCACGATTCGGGGTCTGAGTGGCGCATTACATCATTGGTGACGTTCAAGGTTGTTTTGATGCATTTAAGGGGCTGCTGAAAGCAATTGACTTTAATGAAGCACAAGATCGCATCACTTTTTGTGGTGACTTGGTCAACCGGGGTGGTCAATCATTAAAAATGCTCAGGTGGGTTTATGCACATCAGCATTGTTGTGATTCTGTACTCGGCAACCATGATTTGAGTTTGTTAGCCAGATACCATTGTCCTGAGAAAAGAGGGAATAACAAAGAATTTGAAAAAATTTTCAAAGCCAAAGATTGTCAGGTTTTGATGGATTGGTTGATTCAACGTCCTTTGTTGTTTGAATATGAAACATGCTGGGTGGTTCATGCCGGTTTTTACCCTTCGTGGAATCCTCAAAAATGGCATAAACATGCCAACAGGGTAAGCAAATCAATGCAAAAAGACCCTCAGTTGTTTTTTAAAAACATGTTTGGAAACTATCCATTGAGGTGGTCAGAAGTTACTGATAAGGTTGAGAAAGTACGGTTTATTGTCAATGCCATGACACGGATGCGGTTCTTGAAAAGTTCTGGAAGTGGTCTGAATTTAGATGAGAGTGGCACTTTGCGCCAGAATACGAAACTTATGCCTTGGTTTCGGCATCCTCGGATAGCCAAAGTGGGTAAAAAAATAGTATTTGGTCACTGGTCAGCATTGGGCCTTTATCAAGACAACCATGTGATCTGTTTGGATACAGGTAAAGTGTGGGGAGGTTTATTAACTGCTTTGCGTTTGGATGATGGGATTTTGTTTCAGGTATAAAAAAAGGAAACACCCAGACAGGTGTCTCCTTTTAAATAAGATTAAAAGTTAAGGTGCAGGAACTTCAAATCCATTTTCAAATATCAAGTCATTGTCATCAATAGCACAACCTTGGATTTTAAAGTCATCAATATACCAACCTTCATGATTTACAGATGAATCTGTAGCTAAATGGAACCTGAAAATCACATTTTGTCCAGAATAGTCATTGATATCAACAACAGAGTTTAGCCAATCCTGGGGGTCACCACACCACGCGTTTGAACCGCCATAGGGGTTGCTGTATTGACCACTGAGTGTAAAGTCATAGGGGTCGGTTATTAATTTATCATCAGTCACCTGGTCAAAATTATTTCCACCATCCGTAGAAACGAACAGCAAACCACCATCGAAACATTGGCCACTGCCATCTTCGATGATTTGGTTGTTCCAGAATTGCATGGTCAGGTTGTTCAAGTCATTAGGGATGCTGATTTCTGGTGAGGTCAAAATCTGGTCTCCAACTTCTCCCACATTCTCAGCATGCATGGCATTGGTTCCTGTATGAGGGTTTGTTGTGTTGATAGCCCAGGTGTCTGGTCCCGCAGGAATGTTTGTTCCAACTGTCCAGGTGTCTAGGCCACTTTCAAAGCCATAGCCATAAACTTCTTGCGCCGAACTGCCTATCGAGCAATCACCAGGGGCTGGGTAAGTTGTGAACGAAAATACGTCAGAATAAATGGAATCACCACAGGTGTTGCTGGCACTGACCCTCCAATAATAAACGGTATTACTGTTTAAGTTGGTATTGATGCTGTGAGTAACCTCTGATGTGGTCATTGAATAATCCACAGAGCCAAAATTCATGTCGTCATCAATCTCAATCAAGTAGGTACTGGCATTACTGATTGCTTGCCAAGAGAAAGTTGGCATGAATTCAATGTTCAACTCATTATCAGCTGGGTCAGTTAAAGTCACTTGACCAGGAATCGACCCAAAAACAGAAAGTGAGACAGGATAGTCTTTGGTTCCTGATGTTGACTGACCTTGGACATCAAAGTTATAAGAACCTGGTGCCACCATGTCGATAGCTGACAAGGTTAAAGTGGTACTGTTTCCTGGTGTCACTGTGGTTGATCCAAAGTTAACAGTGGCATTAGCAGGTGTACCAGCAGCGCTTAAATTTACCGGATCTGTGTAACCACTGATACCAACCACATCAAGGCCATAAACTGCATCTGAAGGTGAGCACACTGATAAATTTGAAGGTGTGGTGTCAATTTCAAAATCAGGATCAACAGAACAGTTGCCACAAACAAATGCAAAATCCTGATCGGTGTCATCACCTGAATATATCACACCATCACCAGCTATATTAGTGGCTGTAACTTTAATCGTCACAGAGTTGCCCGGGTTTTCAATAAACACATTTTCGATGTTGTTGATGCTGTCAGCACTACCGCCAACTACCGAAGTACCATTATTGAACTGGTTACCAAGATAAGTCTGCCCACCTGTAGTGACTTCTAAGTCTAAATCATTAACCAGTGCAGGATTTGCACCAACAGCACCAGCTGCATCACTCCAAGCAACAGAAATTCTCAGTGGTTTATTGGGATCATCCACTGAACGAGTCACTTGCCAAGTTTCGGCTGTGTTATCAAAAATATATGTCTGATCTAAGAAGTTGAATGTGGTTTCTGCTTGAAACAAGTTTTTTAAGTTGATTCGCCCCCAGCCTTCATTGAAGTTGGGAATAGGCACACCGTCATTGATGTCAACAGCGGTATTAACCAGCAAAGCTTTGCCCATCGCTGCACTGGGGTTTTCACCGGCATTATTTTGCTTCCACCATTGTGTGATCAGCACCAAAGCGCCTGAGGCATGAGGTGCGGCCATACTGGTTCCTGAGCACAAAGAATACAAATCATTGGTGCCAGCAATGGCTGTTCCACAAGAGCCTCCATCATCATTTCGGGTAGAACCAATTGACCCGCCCGGTGCAGCAATGGTAGGTACATACCTGCCATCTACTGAAGGTCCTCGACTAGAAAAACCTGACATGGCATCTACATTACCAGATACACGATAGGCATCGGTACTGGCAGTGACAATCACATTTTTAGCTTCTTTGGGAGAAGTTAAAGTATTAGAGCCTGGACCTGAGTTACCTGCAGAGAAAACCCAAATGAATTCTTCAGCTGTAGCCGGTGTATCAAAGTTACCGTCTCTAACCGCCATATCAATGGTTCTTTCTGTGGCTTGATAACCATGGTTGGCACCTTCACCTGAAGTCCAGCTGTTATTTGAACCAACAGCACCACCTAAGACACCTTGTTTTGATAGTTCTTGCCAACCGCCGGCAGGTGGCCAGCTATTTTGGCTGCCACAGATGGGGTTTTGAGCAAAGATTGAGTATGCTGGTGCCACACCAAGTCCATAAAGATAACCGTCGGCATCTGTAAACCCACCGGTGGCATCACCACCTGTAATTCCTGCTACGTGTGTACCATGACCACCAGAGGCTGGGTCATCACCAGGGTCATTAAATTCGCAACCAGGGTAATTGTAGCCACCCACGATTCTGGTGTTTAAGTCACTGTGTGTATAATCCACTCCAGTATCTGTTATTGACCAAATGACGCCTGAACCATCTAGGCCAATATCTGTTAACCATTGAGAATAATTAAGTTCGGGAACGTTACTTAAATCAAAGTTGCCTGCCACTGTTTGAGATGTACTTTCATCATCTAAGATGGGTAGATCGCTTTGATAACCAGCCCAAATGACTTCGGGTATGAGTCCAATGCTTTTAACCGAATCGGCATCTAACTGTATAATGGCGTCAAACGTTTGGCCTTTGGTGTCAGCAGCATAGTAATGTGCAACTGATGCACCCATTTGTTCCAGTTTGCTGATGATTGTTTGAGGGTTGCCGCTGTTATAAAAATGAACGTCAATGTTTTTGATCACTCCAGTTTTACCTTTCAAGTTTTCACTGTACTTAAATTCAGGTAAAAATTGCCCGGTCCAACGAATATGGTTTAAATTTTCAAGTGATTCAACTTGTTGGCCTGAAGCCCAAACCAAATAAGTATTGTCAGGGTAATATTGAATCAATTTTATCCCTTGGTTTTTTAATTGAGTTAACCAATTTTGTTTGATTTTTCCGTTAAATTGAATGAACTTTAAACCTACTGCGGTTGATTTTTCTGAGTTGAATTGAGTACCAGCTGGCGGTTTAATTATTGGGTCAAATTTGTGGTGCATGAAACTGATGTTATTGTCGCTAGACCACGAAAGGGATGCACAAAACAACCCCATGAGCGTTAAAGATTTTTTCACTATTTCCTCCGATAAATATAAATTTGCCATGACATCAACTGTCAATGTGTTTTGAGTTGGGCATTTAATGTCAGGATTGTGTTTTTGATTGATTGACAACATGGTGCCCAATTGGCGTTTATATATTAGCATAATTGCAAGTACAGGTATTCTTAAGATTGAATTATTCGTGACTTATGATTAATAGTTCTAATTCTATTATGTGCTTTATAAATGACTTATAAATGTCGATTTTTATAATGATAACTGTCAAAATATGCGGTTTATTTATTTTCAGAATTTGGCATGACAGACAAGAACGTCACAGAAAATTTTATTACTCAAATCATTGATGCTGATTTGGCCAGCGGTAAGCACAACAAAATACTGACACGATTCCCACCGGAACCCAATGGTTATTTGCACGTGGGTCATGCCAAAGCGATATGTTTGAACTTTGGTTTGGCACAAGATTATAAAGCAACATGTAACTTACGCTTTGATGACACCAACCCTGAAAAAGAAAGCAATGAATATGCAGAATCAATCAAGAACGACATCAAATGGCTGGGTTTTGATTGGGGCGAAAATAATTTTCATGCTTCGGACTATTTTGAGCAACTGTATGGCTTTGCAGTTCAGTTAATTGAAAAAGGCGTGGCTTATGTCGATGACCAATCCATAGAAGAAATTCGAGAAAACCGTGGTAATTACACCACACCAGGTAAAAACAGTCCTTACCGTGACCGCTCGGTTGAAGAAAACTTAACTTTATTTAAAGCCATGAGGGCCGGTGATTTTGCTGATGGTGCCAAAGTTTTGCGTGCCAAAATAGACATGCTTTCTGGCAACATCAATATGCGTGACCCTGTACTTTACAGGATCAAGCGCATGCACCACATAAACACAGGTGATGCTTGGTGCATTTATCCGATGTATGATTTTACCCATTGTCTGTCGGATGCCATCGAGGGCATCACGCATTCTTTGTGTACGCTTGAATTCGAAGACCATAGGCCCTTGTATGATTGGGTCATTGATAATGTAGACATCGAATGTCACCCGCAACAGATTGAATTTTCGCGTTTGAATGTGTCCTATACCATCACATCTAAACGCAAGCTGAATCAACTGGTTGAAGAAAATTTGGTTGATGGCTGGGATGACCCGCGAATGTCAACCATCTCAGGAATGCGCCGCCGTGGCTATCCGCCTGAAGCCATCAGAAGTTTTGTCAAAGATGTGGGCATCAGCAAAAAAGAATCTGTGATTTCAATGACGGTTCTTGAAGATTCGGTCCGTAATGTTTTAAACAAAACCGCACCACGTGTGATGGGAGTGCTTAGACCGCTTAAAGTGGTGATTGAGAATTACCCAGAAGACAAAGTGGAAATACTCACTGGCAGTAACCACCCACAAGATGAGTCATTTGGTTCGCGTGAAATCCCTTTCAGCCGTGAAATATACGTAGAACAAAGTGATTACAAAGAAAATGCCAATCGCAAGTTTTTCCGCCTCACTGAGGGCAGGGAAGTGCGTTTGCGTCATGCTTATTACATCACCTGCAAAGAAGCCATTAAAGACGCTGAAGGTAATGTAATTGAGCTGCGCTGTACCTATGATCCTGAGAGTCGTGGCGGCACAGCAGACGGTCGTAAAGTGAAAGGCACCATTCACTGGATTTCTGCGGCTCACGCTGAACCCATTGAAGTGCGTTTGTATGATCGTTTGTTTAATCACCCTAAGCCTGCGTCAGTGGAAAACTTTTTAGACACCATCAATCCAGACTCCTTGGAAATCATCCACAATGCCATGTTAGAACCAGGTATTGTTGATCAAAACAGTGATGCGGCTTATCAGTTTGAGCGCAATGCTTATTTCAAACGTGATAAGACTTATGAAAAGGACAAGCCCATTTTTAATCAAGTGGTCACCATGCGTGATTCATGGGCTAAATTAGAACAAGAAAGCTAAGAATTTATTATTTATAATTACTCAATACCCGCCATACTGAAACAAGTATTGCGGGTATTTTTTTTCTTTAATTTTGTTTATTACAACAATCTTGACCTGTATCAATGATAATGGTTCGCATTAATCATACACTGCTGCCATGAATATTCCATTGAATGATTTAAATGCCAAAGCCTCTGTAAAAGGCTTGGCTATATGGCAACTGGGTTTTCGCCCTTTTTTCTTTTGTGCCAGTTTATATGCGGTTGTGACCATGCTGTTGTGGCTGGGTATCCGGCATGGATTGCATTTTCCTGGTCTGAACTATTACGGCATCAATTTATGGCATGCACATGAAATGGTTTTTGGCTATGGTTTGGCTGTGATCGCTGGATTTTTACTCACAGCTATTAAGAATTGGACGGGTGTGCCAACTGCCTCCCATCGGCACTTAAAAATGCTGGTTTTGTTGTGGTTATTAGGGAGGGTGGTGGCTTTTGTTCCTGCTGTACCTAACCTGGTTATTGCTGTGGTTGATGTATTGTTTGGCGTTGTTTTGACTTTTTATGTTGCCCATCCGTTGGTCAAAGTGGGTAACAAACGCAATTACAAGATGATCGTTTTGGTGGCTTTATTTTTCACTATGAATCTGATGACCCATGTCATGTTACTTTCACAACAACCGTTGTATGCGATGCAAATGACAGGCACGGCATTGTTTTTGATGTTGTTGTTGATTGGTGTGATGGCCGGCCGTGTATTCCCTATGTTCAGCCAAAATGGTGTAACCGAACATTACAAAGCCAAATCTTATCCTTGGGTTGAAAAGCTGTGGCCGCCAGTGATGATTGCATTTGTTGTGACCATCAACTGGTTCAGGTTGACAGAATGGGGGACTTGGTTGTTGTTGGCTTTGTCTTTGGTCAGTTTTGGACTGCATGCTGCCAGGTTGATGGGTTGGTATAACCACCAAATTTGGCAAAAGCCATTGGTTTGGGTTTTGCATGTGGCTTATGGTTTCTTGGTGCTTGGCTTTGCTGCCACTGCCGTGTCGGTGTTTAAACCATTTGGCTATTTTTTGGCCTTGCACTTGTTTACAGTGGGGTGCTTGGCGATGGTGACTTTGGGTATGATGGCTAGGGTCAGTTTTGGTCATACGGGCAGGAATTTACATCAACCGCCTCAGGTTTTATTTTGGTCATTCAGTTTGTTGGTGGCATCAACGGTTATTCGTGTACTATTTCCAGCGTTCAAGCTTATGTCATATCAGGCTGTGATTGATTTGTCTGGTGGCTTGTGGGTACTTGCTTTTGGTTTGTTTTTCATTCGTTACACCGGGATTTGGTTAAAACCTCGTGTTGATGGCCAGCCAGGTTGAATAAAAGGGATTGAATAATGAAAGGACAGTTGGCTTAACTGTCCTTTCAGTTTTAACTTATTTGGCGTCTGTACTTTCGAATATTTTATCAGCTGATGCAGCGATAAAACCTTGATACAAGCGTCCAGAGTCCATGGGATATCGTTTGGCAAACTCATAGAAGCAACTGGGAACCAAGTGGTTGGCATCGCTGAAAGCCAAATTGACCAAAGGTGCCATGGTTGACGATTGTTCTAAAAGTTGCTCAGGGGTGCCTTTAATTAAGCCACCAGATTCATTCATGGCAAAATCATTGTTTAATATAAAGTCATTCAATGATTCAATATCAAAGAAAGTAGTGAGGTGGTTGATTGAAACAGTAAAATGGTTGGCTCGATAACCAAAGGCTGCGGTCCAAGCGGCATACTCACTTTCTTGTAGCAGGCGAATGTAGTCATCAAAAGTTAATTCCCAAGGGCGGCCAGAATAAATGAAATCACTTTCAAAAGGTGCGGTCACATCAACCTGGTCATCAAGTTTTTTGATGATCTCTTGCACTTCTTCAGAAAATGCCTCTACTTGTAATTCACTGATGAACACTTTGGGGTGGTTGGGATTTTCTGGGTGTTCGTAGTGAAAGGCATTGAGCTTTTTGCTCGAAAAATCATAAGCATCTTTTTTGACATAACCCAAATCTACAAAAACTTGTGCAATCGAATCTATACCTAGTTTTTGCGTGTTAAAAGTCCGAATGGCAATGTGGTCATTAACCACTGTTTCCCCACGCTCAGTTAACAACTGATGTATGGCTTCGGCTTGGGGGTTAATGGCTGTATATTGAAGCCATAAATTATTAAATAATGTTTCTACGCCTGACATGAAGATATCATTCAAATTTAAAAAAGATAATTATAGAAAATCCAATTAGAGTAAGGAATCTAATTTTGAACTGAATTTATTTTTGTGCCTTTAACAAGCGCTTCATTAATTTAGCAGTCACAACAGGTGATTTATGGAGCCACGCTTGAATCAGCGCGTCATTGGCTTCAGAACCAATTAAACTGTGTATTTTTTTGCCCTTAATTAATATTTTTGTACCCGTTTGAGGCGAGTATTCAAAAAGCCATTCGTCGTGTCTTTGAGCTTCGGGTAGTTTTGTATAAAAGCGGGTCAATGTAATCTGGTTGAACTTCAAGTCTTCAGGGGATTTAAAAGTGGCTTCTAACAAGTTTTTAAAATGTGAATGAACGTCTGATTGTTGGGTTACTGGAGGCAACCAGGTGAGCTTGAAACGCATAACTTGCATGCCTTTTTTAATGTCATAAGCATCATGCACCCCTTTAGGGACTTCTAACTTTAATCGATATAAAGTTTTATATCCTTCAGAATAGTCGTTTTGACCTAAAGTAAGCCATTCCACAGGTTGGGCCTGAATTGCTTGAGGTGCAAATGTCAGTGATAATAATAACAGCAAAATTAACTTATTCATTGAATGATTATAACAGCTGGAACGGTATTGTTTAAACAGGGTGTGGATTTTGTGATGCACTTTGCGAAACCATTAAAAGAAATGGTGGCTATACCGGGACTTGAACCTGGGACCCCAGCATTATGAATGCTGTGCTCTAACCAACTGAGCTATATAGCCACAAAGTGGAAGCGCATTTTCTACAAATACGCTCCTTGTGTCAAGGTTTTTAAATTAAGTTTTTAAATTTTCTGTGGTGTTGTGGAAGCGGATGTCTGGATGGCGTTCTTGGGCCAGTTGTAAGTTGACCATTGAAGGTGCTAAGTAAACCAAGTGACCGTGCGCATCACGGGCCAAATTGGCTTCATTTTTATTGAGAAATTGCTGCATTTTTTTATCGTTATCTGAATCAACCCACCAAGCGGTTCGGGTTTGAACATTTTCAAAAATGGCATGCACATTGTATTCTCGTTCCAATCTATAAGCGACCACTTCAAACTGCAACACACCAACCGCACCCAAAATCAATTCGTTACTGATCAAAGGTTTGAAAAATTGTGTCGCACCTTCTTCAGACAATTGCGCCAATCCTTTTTGTAGGGCTTTTAATTTCAGTGGGTCTTTCAAGCGTGCACGACGGAATAATTCAGGTGCAAAACTGGGTATGCCTGTGAATTGTAGCTGCTCACCTTCAGTGAACGAGTCTCCAATTGATATGGTGCCATGGTTATGGATGCCGATGATATCACCTGGATGTGCTTCTGCTACGTGTTCACGTTGTTCGGCTAAGAAAGTCAGGGCATTGGGAATTTTAATGTCTTTGCCGGAACGCGTGTTTTTCAGCTTCATGCCTTGTTTGAACACGCCCGAACAGATGCGCATGAAGGCCACGCGATCTCGGTGATTGGGGTCCATATTGGCCTGAATTTTGAAGATAAAACCAGTACATTTATTTTCTGACGGATCAACAGTTCGCTCTTCAGCCGCGCGAGGTTGTGGCGCAGGGGCATTTTCAACAAAGGCGTCTAGTAATGGCTCAACACCAAAGTTGTTAATCGCAGAACCAAAAAAGACAGGGGTCAACTCGCCAGCCAAATACGCATCTAAGTCAAATTCATGAGAAGCGCCTTGAACCAACTCTAATTCTTCACGAAATTCTGCAGCAACATCACCCAAAGCGTCATCAAACTCTGGTGAATGTAAACCTTTGATGATGGTGGCTTCTTGTGTTTCGTAGTTTTTACCTGCTTCATAAAGCATGATTTCATCATTCAAAAAATGATAAACACCTTTGAGTCGTTTACCCATCCCGATCGGCCAAGTGATTGGTGCACAATTGATTTTCAGTACGTCTTCTACTTCGTCTAATAGCTCAATCGGTTCTTTACCTTCGCGGTCTAACTTGTTGATGAAAGTAAAAATAGGGGTGGTTCTTAAGCGACAAACTTCCATCAATTTGATGGTTCGTTCCTCTACACCTTTGGCGCAATCTATGACCATCAAAGCCGAGTCAACGGCGGTCAGGGTGCGGTAAGTATCTTCTGAGAAGTCGGCATGGCCAGGTGTGTCCAGTAAGTTGACTGTGCGACCTTTGTAAGGAAACTGCATCACAGAAGATGTGACAGAAATACCGCGCTCTTTTTCCATCTCCATCCAGTCAGATGTGGCGTGTTTATCAGATTTTCTGGATTTTACAGAGCCTGCAACTTGAATCGCACCACCAAATAAAAGGATTTTTTCTGTGATGGTGGTTTTACCCGCATCAGGATGCGAAATAATGGCAAATGTGCGTCTGTTTTGGTGTTCGCTCATGGTTAAAAATGCGCAGTCAAAAAAGTGACTGCGCATTTTAGCATTGAACCATGTTCTTTTAAAGGATGCCTTTAGAAGCTCACCCTTAATCCGGCACTGATACTGCGTGCAGGAAGTGGTGCGATATCCTTGGTGAATGAGGCATGTTCTCTTATTTCTTCGTCTAGCAAATTGTTGGCTTTTAAAAACACCAACGTTTCTGCTCGTGTACCAAAGTGTAACCAGTTAATCCCTAAGCTCATGTCATCATAGCTGGCTGTGGGTAATTCATAATCAGCCAAGTCATTCTGACGTTCTACATGTGTGTAGTCCAACATCACAGACCATGGGCCACGTGACCAATTCACATTAAGACCAACGCGATTGGCTGGGATGCGCGGCACATAGCCGCCTTTACTTAGTTTTGCAGTGGTGGCATCAGCAAACAAGCGGAAAGCCCATTGGTTATTGAAGGCGTCATCAATTGACAGCGTCAAATCAGCTTCAAAGCCTTTGAAAGTGGCATTTTGTTGCTGGTAGACAAAGGTAGGGTATTCTTCGTGTTCTTCTTCCTCGTCATCATCATGGTGGTCTTCGTGAGTTTCTTGCAAAAAGATGAAGTCGTTGACTTTATTGTAAAACCAAGAAACATTGAACTGCCATTTGTCACCTCGGTAACGCAAACCAATATCAAAATTATTGGCTGTTTCGTGAGTCAAGTCTATGTTGCCTATTTCAATGGTTCCAGTCGCCAAATGAGGAATCAGTTCTTCAGCGCCAGATTGGTTCGAAAACAATTCTTCTGCAGTAGGTAAACGTTGAGCACGTGCAAAATTAATGGGCATGGTCCATTGGTCGTTCAATTCCCAAGTGCCGCCTGCTGAGATACTGAAAGCGTTATCTTTCAATGTGGGGAACAGGTTGGTTTTAACTTGTTGTCGATCAAAGCGCGCGCCAAACTCTAAATGACCTTGAGATAGTTCGCGTTCTTCAATCAAAAACAAGCCAATGTTCTGTGTGTCCGAAGGCAAGATATAAGCTTCTTCACCAATGGCGGAAAAGTCACGGTTGTTCCATTGTAATCCCCAAACACCTGTAAACCCAATAACATGTTCATGTGTTAGTTCTACACGCCATTCGTCAGCTTCATTGTCAAAAACTGTGCCCACTTCATCACCTTCTAGCTCTACATGCTGGTAATCACTGTTGGCGTAGTGCATTTTCATTTGAGATAAAAAACCGTCTTCAGAAAAACGATGTAACCCTTTTAATTTAAAGACTTGTTTTTCTAAATCGATTCTAACCACTTCTTCCTCATGCTCATCTTCATGTTCTTCTTCATCGTCGTGATGCTCTTCTTCATGCCCTTCGTCGTTATGGGCATGTCCAGGAATGCCGTAATTGCGATTTAATTGACTGTATGATACGCCCCAGTGGCCAGCATCGGTGATGTGAGAAAAGCCTAAATTAAAGCCATCAGATTCCACTGAAGAGTTTTCTAATACACCATGGTTTTCTTCATGCTCTTCTTCCTCTTCCTCGTGTTCTTCATGACCTTCAGCGTCATGTAGGATTTCAGATTCTGCTTCACCAGTAATTTGATAATCATCTGTTTCATTTTGGAAACCACTGAAATGTGCTGCAAATTGGTCACCCATTGGCACATCTAAACCAAAAGTCAAGGCTTGTTCGCCTATTGTGTTGTCTGAAAAACGGCCTTCAATCGCACCATCCAGATCATCAGGAACAGTCGTTGGTATGGTGTTGTCTATCACATTGACCACGCCGCCGACTGCACCACCACCATAAAGTAATGTTGCAGGTCCTTTGAGGACTTCTATTTGTTTTGCTAACAATGATTCGCTAGAAATCCAATGGTCAGGACTGACACTGGAAGCATCTTGTAAGCCTGTGTTGTTTTGTAATACTTTTACTCTGGGACCTTGTTGGCCACGAATGACCACTTGGCCGGAACCTGCGCCAAAACTCCCTGAGTTTACGCCAGTAATGCTGTTCAAAGTTTGGTCAATACTTAAAGAGCGGTCCATGACCAGTTGTTCTTCATCCAGAATGCTCACAGGTGTGGTCATTTTGAGTTGGTTGTGCTCTAAAGGGTTGGCAGAAACCACGAGTTTATCTAAAGCCACGTCATCCACATTGATGGTTACTTCAGTGCCATCATGTTGAATGCTGGTGTTGTAATGTTGTTGGGTGGAGATTTCAATGTCAATCTCATACTCTCCCAATGGCAATTGCTCAAAGGTAAAAACACCTTGGTTGTTAGTTTGTGTCTGGGTGTTCAAGTCCAATAAATGGACGGTTACTTGAGCAAGTGGTTCGCCACTCTTGTCAATTAATGAGCCAATCAAGTCGGCAGTATCAGTTTGTGCTTTGGCACCAAAAGCCAGCACCAATAAAAAAATATAACGCATTTAAAATCCTTAAAAATCATATAAAACAAAGACATGCAGAATAAAGTGCATGTGATGAGTAACTTTAATTTAAGTATTTTTTATAGGTGAGCCGCGAATGGGTTCAATGAAGGCACCTTGAACAAGGTGTTTGTGTTCAATATTTTTCCATTGATGAACAGTAAGTTCAGCAATTTGAATATGAAGATCAGTTTCAGCAGGGATGACGCCATCGTGGCTGCTGAGTAAACACACTTCACATACCGAATCTTCGGCGTGCGGTTGCCATTGATGCAGGTTGTTGGACGTTAGTGCCAACAACAAAACAAAAATGAAACTGTGTATGCTTTTAAAGTTCATCACCACATTATAGGAAAAGTGGATTAAGAATCAATAGGCCAAAATGCCTGTGTTTAAAAATAAATCAGCGTGATGTAATAAAAAATGTTCACGCTGAATTGTGTTTTATTTTTTTAGCAGTTCTTGAGATGCTTTGATGATGTTGGTTTTTGTACCCAATTTGCTGTTATTGGGTTTATATTTTCCATTGATAATTAAAGTGGGGGTGTTGGTGACATTGACCGACTTTCTTAGTTTCTCTGCTTGTCTCATTTTGCCATCTACCGCAAAAGATTTGCTCATTGATAAAAATTCTTGTTTATCAATATCAAAAGAGGCATCCAGCCACTCTGCTATTTGTTCGAGGTTTCTCAAGGCTTTTTTATTCACGTGGATGGCATTGAAAATTGCAGCATGTGTTTTTTCAGTTAAGTTCATTAACTCTAATGTATGGTATGTTTTGGCAAAAGGCTCCCAGGTTTCATGAAAAACTACTGGAACACGAATCAATTTAAACTCAGCTTTGTCTTCTAACTCATGCATCACAGGTTGCATGGCATAACAGCCGGGGCAGGTATAACCAAAGAACTCATAAATAACAGACTTATTGTCTTCGGCGGTTATGCCGGGTGACATCACTTGATAATGAATGCCAGCTTGAAATTCTGAATTGCTATGTGCAGGTTGAGTCGCAGTGATAAGGAAAAGATATATTAACAGTGATTTGAACATGGTTTTAAATATTGTAAAAAACCATCAGACTGCTTCAACTCAAAAAAGTTCAGCTACAACATGTTAATTATTAATGGTCCAATAAAAGCCTTTCTATAGAATACTGCGTTAAACTAACTCAATCGCCTGAAACAACTCACTGTACCACTACAGTCCTCGTTTTTCCGAAGGAGTGCCTGTCCTCGTTTTTCCTACAATTAGTTCCTATTTTTTTGAAATCATTAAAAATACGTCAGTGACGAAAAATCGACCCTTGCTTTAGTTAATCCAGGTAGGCAAATTTTAGCAATCTTCCTTAGATGCATTAATCAGCATGTCGTCATATTCACTGCTGTCTTTGCTGAGATTTTCATCTGTGGGTAAAGGCTGACCTGTATATGCATGAAGAAATGCTTCACAGAGTAATTCACTGTTGGTGGCGTGCTTGAGGTTGCTTACCTGTCTGCGGGTGCGTTCGTCGGTGAGTATTTTCAGTACTTCGAATGGGATTGAAACGGTGATTTTCTTAACTTTATCGCACTTTTTTCCGTGTGGTACATAGGGGTTGATGTAGTTTCCTTGCCAAGACATAAATACTGTTAGAAGTCTGAAAGGCTACATTTTAGCTTATTTGTGATGCGATTTACCAGTCGAAGAAATCAAATTGGGCTTTCCAAATGTGGTGGGCAGGATTAAAATAGCCCGCTTTATTGAATCAAGGAATCAGGACATGACCACGGTTTTGACAGGAATAACGACCACAGGCACACCACATTTAGGTAATTATGTTGGCGCAATTAAACCAGCCATTAAAAAAAGCAAACTGGATGACATCAACAGTTATTTTTTCTTGGCAGATTTTCATGCCTTGATTAAATGTTGGGAACCTGATCGCGTGGCACAATCAACCAAAGAAATCGCAGCCACTTGGTTGGCATTGGGCTTGGACACAGATCAAGCCATGTTCTACCGCCAATCTGACATTCCTGAAATTCCAGAATTAACCTGGTTGTTAACTTGTATGACTTCAAAAGGTTTGATGAACCGTGCACATGCCTACAAAGCGCAGGTGGCTGAAAACCTAGCCGAAAACCCGGAACAGGGCGAAGCCGATCCTGACAAAGGTGTCACCATGGGTTTGTTCAGTTACCCTGTTTTGATGGCAGCTGATATCCTGATGTTCAATGCCGATGAAGTGCCAGTGGGTAAAGACCAAACGCAACATTTAGAAATGGCCCGTGATATCGGTGCCCGTTTTAACCACCATTTTGGTGAGCATTTTAAAATGCCGAAAACCATTGTTGATGACAAGGTGTCGATTTTGCCAGGTTTGGATGGTCGAAAGATGAGTAAAAGTTACAACAACACCATCCCTTTGTGGTTGCCTGAGAAAAAGCTCAGAAAACACATCATGAAGATCAAAACCAACCTGTTAGAGCCGGGGGAGCCTAAAGATCCGAACGATTCTTTTGTGTTTGATATCTATAAGGCGTTTGCAACTGAATCGCAGGTGAATGAAATGCGTACGGCTTTTGAGAACGGGATCGCATGGGGTGAAGCCAAACAGCAGCTTTTTGAGATGATCAACACAGAATTGTCAGGACCTCGAGAAAAATACAACGAGCTGATGGAAAACCCCGATATAATAGAAAAGGAATTAATTAAGGGGGCGGAAAAAGCCCGTGCTTATGCAACGCCTTTGTTGGCCAAGTTGAAACAAGCAGTGGGTATCCGACCAATCAAGTAAAATGTATAAACAGGTGATTGAATTCGCCTGAATTGGAGGTGAATTATGTGGGATTTTAAATTAGGTCAGGTACTGGGCACGTTATGGAAAACCAAAGAGTTTGTGCTGTTTCGGTTTTTGATATACATGGGCATCACCTTGGCCTATATTTTAGGAACCGGTTTAGGCGGTGGTATTGGCAGCCTGGTTGGTAGTGTCGGTGACAGTAAGGAAGGTGGTATTTTTTACGGCATGGTCGGTGGTTTTTCTATCGTCAGTGGTGTTTTGTATTATGTCCGTGAATATTTGCTGTATATGGTCAAAGCAGGTCACATCGCCGTCATCGTAAAGCATTTAGATGGTGAGCCCATGCCAGAAGGTAAAGGCCAAGTTAAATACGCCCAAGAAGTGGTCAAGGAACGCTTCAAAGAATCATCAATCTTGTTTGGTGTGGATCAAATCATTAAAGGTGTGCTGAAAACTTTTAACCGCATTTTTTCAGGAGTGATGAGTTTCTTGCCATTTTTGCCTCAAGGTTTGGTTAAATTCGTTAATGGTGTAGTTAACATGTCACTCACTTATGTTGACGAAGTCATCTTGGCTTATTACATCCGTAACAACTCGGAAAACCCTTGGGAAGATGCCAGAAAGGCTTTGGTTCTGTATGGTCAAAATTACAAAACATTTTTAAAAAACGCATTGTTTCTGACCATCATCACTTGGGTGTTGTCATTGATTGTGTTGATCATTGTTTTTGCCCCATTGGCAGGCCTGATGAGTTTAACCGGTTATGACGGAAATATGTGGGTTTTGGTGCTGGCCATAGTGACAGCTTGGGGTATCAAAGCGGCTTTGATTGATCCCATCGCCATGACGGCTTTGATGCAAGTTTTCTTTAAAGTGACTGAAGGACAAGAACCCAACCCTGAATGGGAAGCGAAACTAGAACGTGGTTCTAAGAAGTTTGTTGAGCTTAAAGAAAAAGCAGTGGGCTGGACCAAAGATAAATTTGGTGGTGGTTCATCCGTTAAAGATGATCAGGCAAAACTAGAATGATCAAGCATCATCAGTAAAATGTAAAGGCGGTCAATTCACTTTGAACCGCCTTTTTTTTTGTCTGTGTGCGAAAATAGATGTAAAATCAGCTTTTAGGTGAAATCTATTGGCATGAAACCCCTCAGTACATTAACTGAAACCATCATTAACTTGATTGCCCAAGTGCCAGAAGGCAAGGTAGCAACTTACGGTCAGGTTGCCAAACTGGCAGGCAGTCCTCGAAGTGCGCGTCAAGTGTCTCGTGTTTTGCATTCATGCAGTCAAAAGTATCAATTGCCTTGGCATCGAATTGTTAGTAGCCAAGGCAAAATTTCAATTCCAAAAGACCAGCCCAGCCACCAAGAACAAGTCAATCGCTTGTTGAAAGAAGGGGTGGTTTTGGGTTTAAATGATGCGGTTGACTTGAGCCGCTTTCAATGGAAAAACTCATCACGTTAAGCAAATACATTAAATAAAAAAACACCACACATGATTAAACCCCAAGAATTCAAAAAACGCCGCACACAATTAATGAAAATTGCTGGTGAAAACAGCATCATCATCCTCAATGGTAGGGCAGAGTACCTTCGCAATGGCGATGTGCATTACGGCTACCGCCAAGACAGTGACCTATATTACCTCAGCGGATTCAATGAGCCAGATGCGGTGTTGGTGCTTTGCCCAGGTTCTGAGTTTGGTGATCATTTGATGTTTTGTCGTGAAGCAGATCCTTTAAAAATTATTTGGGATGGGCCCATGCTAGGAACTAAAGGCGTTGAAGATGATTTGGGATTTGATGCGGCTTTTGATATTAAGCAAATAGATCAAATGATGCCGCAGCTGATGCAAGGGCGAGAAAAAATCATGTTCAAACTCGGTGAAGATGCTGCATTTGATCAAAAAATCAGTCAATGGATGAAGTCAATTGAATCAAGGAAATGGCACAAGTCACCCGTGCCTGAAGAACTGATGTCCATCAGTCACGCCATTCATGACATGCGTTTGTATAAAAGCAACGAAGAAATCAAATGCATGAAAAAATCTGCTGATTTGGCCAGCAGGGCGCACATTCGAATGATGCAAGCTTGTCAGCCCGGCAAACATGAATATGACTTGCAGGCTGAATTCATGCATGAATTGGTCAAAAATCAATCACACCCCAGTTACCCGCCCATCATAGGCAGTGGTGACAATGCCTGTATTTTGCATTACATCAACAACAACCAAGCCATCAAAGACGGTGACATGGTGCTGATTGATGCCGGTGCTGAATATGACTTTTATGCCTCCGACATCACCCGAACATTCCCAGCCAATGGTAAATTTTCAGCGCGTCAAAAAGATTTATACCAAGTGGTTTTGCAATCTCAATATGATGCCATTGAGCAAGTGCAAGTAGGTAAACATTGGCATGCACCTCATGATGCTGCTGTTAAGACATTGAGCCAAGGTTTGTTAGACTTGAAAATCCTTAAAGGTTCATTAGATCAAGTCTTGGAAGAAAGACTGTATGCGCAATATTATATGCACATGACTGGCCATTGGCTTGGTTTGGATGTGCATGATTGTGGTGATTACCGTGTTGATGATCTGTGGATAGAATTAGAAGAAAACATGGTGCTGACTGTTGAGCCTGGTGTATATATTGGCCAAAACACCAAAGCACCTGATGCTTGGAAAGGCATAGGCATCCGCATCGAAGATGACATACAAGTGACCAAAAAAGGTCCCAAAATCCTCAGTGAAAACGCACCCAAAACCATTGAAGAAATAGAGGCAATAATGAATCAGTTATAATTCTCACTGCCATTTAATACAAAATATAAAAAACTCAATAAAATAAAAAGAGGAATACCCATGAAAATAACACTGACCTTGGCTTTGATGGCCGCACTTTCAACGCAAGTTGATGCCACCACCATATTATGTGGACACATATTTGAAGCGGAATCGGGCAAAATGTTGCCCAATCGTTTGGTTGAAATTGAGGGTGATCGTTTTGTTAAAGTGGAGAAATACGACAGCCAAGCAGAAATTGATTTGGATTATCGCAATCAATATTGTTTGCCTGGTTTGATGGACATGCACACCCATTTGTCTTTTGAGCACAATCCGAACACCTATTTAGAAAAATACCAATTGAATGAAGCTGATGTGACTTTGAATGCAGTGCAATTTGCTGAGCGAACTTTGAATGCAGGATTTACAACTGTCCGTGATTTGGGTGACAGCTTCAATGTAACGGTGGCATTGAAAAAAGCCATCAAAGCAGGGAAGGTCAAAGGGCCAAGAATCTATACTGCTGCTAAATCATTGGGTACAACCGGTGGTCATGCCGATCCAAGTAACGGTTACCGAGATCATTTGTTTCCTCATCCTACCCCAGAACATGGTGTGGTTAATGGTGAAGCCGATGCCATAAGGGCCGTTCGCCAAAGGTATCAAGACGGTGCTGATTTGATCAAAATCACGGCAACAGGTGGTGTATTGAGTCAAGCGGCCAGCGGAGACAATGCACAATTTACTGAAAAAGAATTGGCAGCCGTCATTGCCACTGCCAAGGATTATGGTTTCAAAGTTGCTGCGCACGCCCATGGCAAGGCGGGGATGTTAAGAGCCATTAAAGCAGGCGTGTCTAGTATTGAGCATGGTACGTATTTAGATGATGAAGTGATTTCCGCCATGAAAAAGCATGGGACATACCTTGTTCCTACTTTGATTGCTGGTGATTGGGTGACAGAAAAATCTAAAATTGAGGGCTTTTTTCCTGCGGTGATTGCCAAGAAAGCGGCGACTATTGGACCTATTATTGCAGGTTCATTTGAAAAAGCACACAAAGCCGGGGTGAATTTTGCTTTAGGTACAGACAGCGGCGTTTCAGAACATGGTCGCAATGGTGAAGAGTTTGCTTTGATGGTCAAAGCTGGTTTGTCTGAGAAAAAAGCACTGCAAGCAGGCACTGTCAATGCGGCTAAATTATTAGGCCAATCTGACCAGTTAGGCCAAATTGCCCTAGGCTTTTATGCCGATATGGTTGTCGTTGACAACAACCCGCTTGATGACATCAAACAAATGGAAAACATCAGTACAGTGATTAAATCAGGTGAAGTGGTGAAATCTGGAGTAGGTAAGTGAAAATTATAATTTTTTTAATCATTGCCATTTTGTTGGCTGATTTTCCTGCGGAAGCCTGTCAAACGCCAGCCCGTTCTGCCATATTAGGTAAGAAATACCCGGACTGGGATTTTGCCCAAATGATGCACGCCGCTCATAACCAACCTTATACAGGCTATCAATTCAAAGGGACCACCCAATGTGTTAATGGATTGGCTGATGGTTTCCCTTGTCAAAATATTGATTTGGTTGGGCATTTAGATTTACCTGCAATAGGTGGTGGCCAAGGGTCTGACTCTTGGGGCTGGAAAGATGAAGCTTCAGGTCGTTATTTTGCTTTGGTCGGCCGATCAAACGGCACTTCATTTATTGAAATCACAAATCCACAAAGCCCTCAATACATTGGTCAATTGCCCAGTGAAGCAGGTTTGTCAAGCACTTGGCGTGACATCAAAACATACAATGGCTATGCCTATATAGTGGCAGATATCATTGGTGATCATGGCATGCAAGTATTTGACCTTTCACAGCTGTTAAATGCCCAAAACATGCCTGTGACATTTTCCGCAGCGTCAGTATACAAACAAAGTGGTTTTCAAGAAGCCCATAATATTGTGATTAATGAAGATTCAGGATTCGCTTATTTGACCGGAGGTAATACCTGTGACGGTGGTTTGCATATGGTTGACATCAATACACCATCAAACCCCACTTTTGCAGGATGTTTTTCAGCTGATGGTTATACCCATGATGCCCAATGCTTGAATTATTCAGGTCCTGATACAGATTATCATGGAAAAGAGATTTGCATAGCCAGTAATGAGGACACTGTGACCGTTGTTGATGTGTCCGTAAAAAGTACGCCTACATTGGTATCAAGGACAGGTTATACAGGGTCTCAATACACTCATCAGGGCTGGTTTACCGAAGATCAAAAATATTTTGTGATAGATGATGAGCTGGATGAACGCAGAGATGATTTAAATACCAGAACTTTGGTTATGGACATGACGAATTTAGATCAACCTGTCTTTAAAGGTTTTCATGAAGCAGGTGGCGCCAGTATCGATCACAACCAATACATTGTCGGTAATCATACATATCAGGCCAATTATTCACGGGGTTTGCGTGTTTTAAGACTGAAAGATTTATCAAAAGCAGAGATGGAAGAGGTGGCTTATTTTGATACCGTTCCCAAACTAGATTCAAACCAAAGCTTTCAAGGTGCATGGAATGTCTATCCTTTTTTTGACAATGGCATGGTGATTATTTCTGACATCAACAGTGGTATTTTTATTCTCAAAGTCAATTTACCTGTTGATGATTTGATTTTTGAATCAGGGTTTGAAATTGATTAATCGCATTAAACTTTTTTAAACTTGCTTATCAATGAGTCCGGGGCAAACCTTGGCTCAGCATTTTATTCACAGAAGCAGGCTTGGCATGCTATTTTTTTGCAGTCACCAATAAAGCAAAAGACGCTGCAAAACTTCCCATCATCACAGGCTCTTGAAGAATGGACCCATCTCTCATAGCACCTACTGTGTTAGAAACCAGCTGAATCACGACACCCATGAAAACTATGGTGGCAAAACCAGTCACTTGATTACGCCCAAACTGCTTGCCCATAAGGGTTATGGGTTCCTTTTTAGATGGTGAAATGTATCGGTACTTAATGGCTATGCCGAGCACAATTAAAGACATAAAATAGGTTAAAAAATCTGCGTATGTGTTGAGAGTGTCCATTTTTTTAGTCGCTTTTACATACATGTCATTATCCACAAAAAAAGCCGACATGGAAATCCATGTCGGCTTTTTTAATTATAAACCTCAGTTTATTGATTTAAAATTTGCATCAACAAGTTACTGGTGTCTTGATGTGTGCCAGGTGCAGCACAATCAAAACCATTCTTGAAGATGAATTGATAAATCAAGTCACTGTCAGCGCCATCATTGTTAGATGGGTCAACATCAGTTTCGCCTTGCGGCATGGCAATGGCAGCTGTTGAATCAATAAAATCAAGTAACTGGCCTGATACCATAGTGCTCATGGTGAATACGGCGTGAGAACCGACAACTAAATCCACATTGGCATTGATGTCACCAGTACCCATGGCTGATCCACACGATGCGCCTCCGAACGCTTCACAAACCCAGCTGGCTTCAGTTACTTTATCGCCCAACATGGCAGTGACCGCAGCCGCTGAGATGTCCTTGTTACCTTCGTTGCGAACCGTTAAGAAGTAAGTCAGAGGATGATTGGGTTGAATGCCCGCCACACAGTTAGTCAAGAATGCACTGACATCTGGTGATTCGTCATCATCAATGTTCACTGCATCAATATCCGCAGGGTTTACGCCATTGTAATTACTGTCGCCAGAAACCAATGCACTGGTGATGATTTGATAATCTTGATCAAGGTCGTAGTCTGTGTCATCAACACCGGTCACAGTCACAGTTTGTGCGATGTTCCAGTTAGCTGTTGTGAACGTTAAGCTGCTTGGCGCAACCGTGCCTTCATCAGTATTGGAGCTGCTTAAATTAACAGTGACATCAGCTGTAGGCGTTAATGTGAGTGCCACTGTGAATGTGTCGGTACCACCCATTTCAGTAGTCACCAATTCAGCACCATCAAAATTGATGTCTAAAGTGTGAGTTATGCCACTTTGGATATTTATGGTGACACTGTCTTCAGCCGACTCATTGTTTGCATCATCAGAAGCCACTGCTGTGATGGTGTTTTGGCCATTTTGAAGTGCTGTGTCTAAGGTACAGGACCATTCGCCATTACCATTTACCAAGGTTTCACAGCTTTCACCATTAGGACCTGAGACCGTGATGGTAGAACCTACTTCACCAGTACCCGTGATTAATGGACTGTTGTTATTGGTGGTTACACCATCAACGGGAGATGTGATTACTGGAGCAGCAGGTGCTTGTGTATCAATGCCACCTGGAACTGTGACTGGAGGAGAGGTGTTGCCTGCTTCATCTTCTTGAACAGCGGTTACATCTTCACCGTCAGCAGGAGGGCCGACCAAAGTACAAGACCATGTGCCATCAGGTTGAACTTCAGCTGTACAAGTAGAACCACCCGGTGTGGTAACCGTTACAGTGGCACCAGGTTCACCCGTACCTGTTACCGGTGCGCCATTGGTTGGTGTGATGATGACAGGTGCATCAGGTGCAATTGTATCAACCGTTATGGTTACAGTGGCAGGTGCAGATTCGTTGTTCGCTGCATCTGTAGCCACGACACTGATGACATTAGAACCGTCAGTTAAAGCGGGTGCTATCACGCAAGTCCAATCACCGTTTTGATCAGCTTGTGTAGTACAAGTTTCACCATTTGGACCAGTTACAACAATGTCAGCAAAAGGCTCTGCGGTACCAGTGACTGTAGGTGTGTTGTTGTTAGTGATATCACCATCAGTAGGTGAGGTAATCACTGGGGCATCAGGTGATTGTGTATCAATGCCACCTGGAACTGTGACTGGAGGAGAGGTGTTGCCTGCTTCATCTTCTTGAACAGCGGTTACATCTTCACCGTCAGCAGGAGGGCCGACCAAAGTACAAGACCATGTGCCATCAGGNTTCGTTGTTCGCTGCATCTGTAGCCACGACACTGATGACATTAGAACCGTCAGTTAAAGCGGGTGCTATCACGCAAGACCAATCACCGTTTTGATCAGCTTGTGTTGTACAAGTTTCACCATTTGGACCAGTTACAACAATGTCAGCAAAAGGCTCTGCAGTACCAGTGACTGTAGGTGTGTTGTTGTTAGTGACATCACCATCAGTAGGTGAGGTAATCACTGGGGCATCAGGTGATTGTGTATCAATGCCACCTGGAACTGTGACTGGAGGAGAGGTGTTGCCTGCTTCATCTTCTTGAACAGCGGTTACATCTTCACCGTCAGCAGGAGGGCCGACCAAAGTACAAGACCATGTGCCATCAGGTTGA